>BDLO01000001.1 GCA_001950395.1 Coriobacteriaceae bacterium EMTCatB1 | reverse complement strand
TTATGTTATGTTATGGCAGTTCGGGCACACCAGCATCACGTTCGAGACGTGGATGGTGCCTTCCATCTCGACGATGCCGCCCTGCGGGTTGCGCTGCGATGGCCGAGTCGCCTTCTTGATCATGTGGACGTTCTCGACGACCACGCGCTGCTTCTCGGGATACGCGCGCAGCACCTTGCCTTCCTTGCCCTTGTCCTTGCCGGCGATGACGCGGACCTTGTCGCCCTTGCGGACAGTCATTGAGCTAGCCACGTACGTCACCTCCTAGAGGACTTCCGGCGCGAGCGAGACGATCTTCATGAACTTGCGATCGCGCAGCTCACGCGCAACCGGGCCGAAGATGCGCGTCCCACGCGGGTTGCCCTGGTTGTCGATGATGACGGCAGCGTTCTCATCGAACTTGATGTAGCTGCCGTCCGGCCTGCGGATCTCCTTCTTCGTGCGAACGACCACGGCCTTGACGACATCGCCCTTCTTGACGGTGCCGTTCGGAATGGCCTCTTTGACCGCGCACACGATCACGTCGCCGACGCTGGCATAACGCCGACGCGTGCCGCCGAGAACCTTGATGCACGCGACCTTGCGAGCGCCAGAGTTGTCGGCGACCTTGAGCCGTGTCTCTTGCTGGATCATCTCTATCCTCCGTTGAGCCTACCTGGTCGTCAGACGTGTCGCCTGAGAGGACCAGTGCTACTTGGCCTTCTCCACGATCTCGACGAGCCGCCACCTCTTCAGCTTCGACAGCGGCCGGGTCTCCATCACGCGGACGGTGTCGCCGACCTGCGCCTCGTTCGCCTCGTCGTGGACGTGGAGCTTCTTGCTGCGGGTGATCATCTTGCCGTAGAGCGGGTGCTTCTTCCGGTCCTCGACCATGACGACGCAGGTCTTGTCGCCAGAGATCGACACCACGACGCCTTGCCGCTCCTTGCGACGGTTACGCTCGGTAGTCATCCGTCATCCCTTCCTGCACGCTACGACGCCTGGCTGCGCGACGCCTCGATCTCGCGGGCGCGCAGCTCGGTGTGGAGGCGTGCGATGTCCTTCTTGACAGCACGGATGGCGTTGGGGTTGTCGAGGTTGCCCGTTGCGAGGCGGAACCGGAGGTTGAACAGCTCCGTGCGGGCCTGCTTCAGCTTCTCCAGGAGCTCCTGGTCGGCCAACGCCTTGATCTCGGACGCCTTCATCTATGCCTCACCGCCAGACTCGGCTCGTGTGACGAACTTGCACTTGATCGGCAGCTTTTGCGCAGCGAGCCGCAACGCCTCACGGGCGACCTCCTCGCTCACGCCAGCCACCTCGAACATGACCCTGCCGGGCTTGACCACGGCCACCCACTTCTCGGGGTTGCCCTTGCCGGAGCCCATACGAGTCTCAGCCGGCTTCTGCGTCACGGGCTTGTCCGGGAAGATGTTGATCCAGACCTTCCCGCCACGCTTCATGTAACGCGTCATCGCGATACGAGCGGCCTCGATCTGCCGGTTCGTGATCCACGCGGCCTCGAGCGCCTTCAGGCCGTAGTCGCCGAAGTGCACCTGGGTCCCGCCCTTGGCTGCACCCTTCATGCTGCCGCGCTGGACCTTCCTATGCTTGACTCTCTTGGGAAGCAGCATCCTTAGCCTCTCCCTTCGCCCTCGCGACGACGGCCGCGCGGACGCTCCGAGCGTGGACGGCCGCCCGTAGGCTCCGCCAGGATCGGGTCGTCCGCGTCGCGGATGAAGTCACCGCGGTAGATCCACACCTTCACACCGATGACGCCGAACGTCGTGACCGCGTCGGCCTGGCCGTAGTCGATCTTCGCGCGCAGCGTGTGCAGCGGCACGCGGCCCTCGCGGTACCATTCACGGCGCCCCATCTCAGCGCCACCAAGCCGACCCGAGCACTGGATGCGCACGCCCTTAGCGCCGCTCTTCATCGCGGCCGTCACTGCCTTCTTCATCGCGCGGCGGAACGACACGCGAGCGACGAGCTGCTCGGCGATGCTCTGCGCGACGAGCGTGGCATCGAGTTCCGGCCGCTTGATCTCCACGATCTCGACCGCGACGGGGCGCCCGATGAGCTGCTCGAGCTGCTTGCGCAGCACGTCGACCTCGGCGCCCTTCTTGCCGATGACGATGCCGGGTCGCGCCGTCCAGAGCTTGACGATGACCTTGTCGCCCTTGCGCTCGATGTCGATCCGCGACAACGCGGCACGCTCAAGACGCTTGTTCAGGTACTTCCTGATGGCGAGGTCCTCTGCCAGGGCCTTGTCGTAGCCCTTGCTCTCGAACCAGCGCGAGCGCCAGTCCTCAGTGATGCCGAGCCTGAGCCCGATGGGATAGACCTTCTGCCCCATGGCGCTAGGCCTCCTCTCGCTGCTTCACGACCACCGTGATGTGGCTGGTCCGCTTGTTGATCCGGTACGCCATGCCGCGTGCGCGAGGCCGGATGCGCTTCAGGGTCGGACCCTCGTCGACGTAGGCCTCTGCAACGTACAGGGTCTCAGGCCGCACTTTGTGCTGTTGCACGGCGTTCGAGGCCGCGCTGTGCACGACCTTGCCGACGACCTCGGCGACCGCCCTGTCGCTGAACTTCAGGATGGCCTCCGCCTCGGGCACGCTCTTGCCGCGCACGAGGTCGACGACCAGCCGTGCCTTGCGGGGACTCACCCTCACGTATCTCGCTACTGCTTTCGATTCCATCTGCTTGAACCTCCGACGACGACCG
Source organism: Coriobacteriaceae bacterium EMTCatB1 (assembly GCA_001950395.1). Lineage (GTDB taxonomy): Bacteria > Actinomycetota > Coriobacteriia > Anaerosomatales > Anaerosomataceae > Parvivirga. The sequence continues at coordinate 1,835,911 of BDLO01000001.1, read as the reverse complement.
GCCGGCACGCCCTCCGTGCCGAGCCGGGCTTTTCACGACGCCCGGCTACCGCCGGCCCTTCTTCCGATCCTCAGCGTGTCCACGGAACGTGCGGGTCGGAGCGAACTCACCCAGCTTGTGGCCGACCATCGACTCCGTGATGTACACGGGGACGTGCTTGCGCCCGTCGTGCACCGCGATGGTGTGACCGACCATCTCGGGGAAGATGGTCGATGCGCGGGACCAGGTCTTGACGACCTTCTTCTCGCCGGCCTCGTTCATGGCGTGGATGCGCTGGAGGAGTCGAGGCTCGACGTAGGGACCCTTCTTCAGGCTTCTGCTCACTTCAAGCTCCTTTACGCGCTACTTCTTCCGGCGACGGATGATCATCTTGTCAGACGCTTTGTGCTTCTTGCGCGTCCGGTGGCCCTTGGTCGGCACACCCCACGGCGAGACCGGGTGCCGGCCGGCCGACTTGTTCTTGCCTTCGCCGCCGCCGTGCGGGTGGTCGACCGGGTTCATCGCCGTACCACGGACAGAGGGGCGGATGCCCATCCACCGAGCGCGGCCTGCCTTCCCGATCGAGATGCCTTCGTGCTCGGCGTTCCCGACCACGCCGACGGTCGCACGGCACTTGAGAGGCACCATGCGCATCTCCGAAGACGGCATCCTTAGGATGGCGAAGGGACCTTCTTTCGCCATGAGCTGCGCGCTCGTGCCCGCCGAGCGAGCGATGGCTGCCCCACGACCGGGCTGCAGCTCGATCGCGTGCACCACCGTGCCGGTGGGGATGTTCTCGAGCGGCAGAGCATTCCCAGGCCGGATGTCGGCCTCGGGGCCTGACATCACGGTGTCGCCGACGTTGAGCTTCTGCGGCGCCAGGATGTAACGCTTCTCGCCATCTGCATAGTGCAGCAGCGCGATGCGTGCAGAGCGGTTGGGGTCGTACTCGATCGACGCGACCTTGGCGGGCACGCCGTCCTTATCGCGCTTGAAGTCGATCTTGCGGTAACGCCGCTTGTGGCCGCCGCCCTGGTGACGCGTGGTGATGCGGCCGTTGTTGTTGCGGCCGCCCTTCTTGTGCAGCGGCTCGAGCAGCGACTTCTCCGGCTCGGTCTTCGTGATGTCAGCGAAGTCCGAGACCGTCTGGAAGCGCCGCCCAGGCGACGTCGGCTTGTACTTCTTCAGTCCCATGTCCTCTCCTTCCGTCCGATTGCCGGGCCGCCGGGACTCGGCGCGACTGCGCCTGCGGCTCGACGCCGGACTCTCCCACGGTGCCGGGCGGCTCCATCACCGGAGCTCGCACCGGACTGTGCCTCGCGGAAACCCTATTGGTTCCCGAACAGGTCGATCGTGTCGCCCGCCTTCAGCGTGACGACGGCCTTCTTCCACGAGCGCGTGTAGCCCTTGTTGTAGCGCACGCGCCTCGGCTTGCCAGGGACGTTCATCGTGTTCACGTCCGTGACGGTGACGCCGAAGATCTCCTCGACTGCACGAGCGATCTCGGGCTTCGTCGCTCGCTTGTCGACCTCGAAGGTGTAGCGGTTCTGCTCCATCATCCCGTACGACTTCTCCGAGACGATGGGCCGGATTATCAGGCTTCGAGCGTCCTTCATCGCGTCAGCACTCCTTCGAGCCACTCGAGCGCCGGCTTGGTGAACAGCAGCGCGGTGTTGTCGATCAGGTCGTAGGTGTTCGCCTCGCTCGCCGTGATGACCCGGACCTTCGGCAGGTTGCGCAGCGAGAGGATGGCGTTCACGTCGTCGTTCGCGACCACTACGGTGCACCGCCCGGTGATGCCCAGATTCTCGAGCACTGCAGCCGCCTGCTTGGTCGACGGCTCAGCGAATCCGAACTCGTCGATCACGTGCAGCACACCTTCTGCGTTCTTGGCCGACAACGCGCTGCGCATCGCGAGCTTGACGACCTTGTTCGGCACCTTGAACGCGTAGCTTCGCGGGGTCGGGCCGAACACGACGCCGCCGCCCTTCCACTGGGGCGCACGGATGGTGCCCTGACGGGCCCGCCCGGTGCCCTTCTGACGCCAGGGCTTGCGGCCCCCGCCGCTCACCTCGCTGCGACCCTTGGTGTCATGCGTGCCCTGCCTGCGCGCGGCCAGCTGGCTGCGCACGACCTGGTGCATCGCGAAGGTGTTCGGCTCGATGGCGAACACGGCGTCCGAGACGTCCGCCGTCCCTACCTTCTTGCCGTTCGCATCCTTGACTTCGATCGTTGCCATCATCAACTCCTCGCACAAGCCTCAGCGCACAGCGCTAGGCGAGCCGGATCATCAGCAGGCCGTTCTTGCCGCCGGGCACCGCGCCCTTGACGAGCAGCAGGTTCTGCTCGGCGTCCACCTTCACCACTTCCAGGTTCCGGACGGTCACCGTCTCGGACCCCATGTGGCCAGGAAGACCCAGCCCCTTCAGGACGCGCGAGGGGCTCGCGCACTGACCGATCGAACCCGGCTCGCGGTGGAAGTGCGAGCCGTGGCCGCCAGGACCGCCAGCGAAGTTGTGCCGCTTCATGACGCCCTGGAAGCCCTTGCCCTTGCTGGTGCCCGTGATGTGCACGCGCGAACCGGGCTCGAAGGCCTCCACCGTGATGGTGTCGCCGACCTTCGCTTGGGCCGCCTCCGCCTCGTCAAGCCGGACCTCGGCCAGGTGGCGCTTCGGCGCGACACCGGCCTTCTTGAAGTGACCGGCCATCGGCTTGTTCACCCGCGACTCCTTGATATCGCCGAAGCCGATCTGAATCGCGGAGTACCCGTCGCGGTCCTTCGTGCGCACCTGGGTGACGACGCACGGCCCGGCCTCGATGACGGTGACCGGGATCAACCGGTCGCCCTCACCCCAGACCTGGGTCATCCCCAGCTTCCTGCCTAGTATCGCTCGTGCCATCCTTGACTCACCTTCTCGTCTCTTCGGTCATGGGACCCTTGACGCCACGCGCCTTCCCAGAGGACCGGCCTCATGCCCCCTCGCGATGCGAGAGGGCTCTTACCTACAGCTTGATCTCGATGTGGACACCGGCCGGCAGATCCAGCCGCATCAGCGAGTCGACCGTCTTCGGCGTCGGCTCGAGGATGTCGATGAGGCGCTTGTGCGTCTTCATCTCGAACTGCTCGCGGCTGTCCTTGTTCACGTGCGGCGAACGGATCACGCAGTAGAGGCTGCGCTCGGTCGGCAACGGGATGGGGCCCGCCACCTTGGCGCCGGTCTTCTGCGCGGTCTCGACGATGAGCTTCGTGGACTGGTCCACGAGCTCGTGGTCGTACGCCTTCAGCCGGATGCGGATCTTCTGGTTGGCCAACTCTCAACCCTCCGTCGACGCTCGTTACTTCAGGATCTTCGTCACACGGCCCGAGCCGACGGTACGGCCGCCCTCGCGGATGGCGAAGCGCAGGCCCTCCTCCATCGCGATCGGGGCGATGAGCTCGCCGCGGATCTCGACGTTGTCGCCCGGCATGACCATCTCGGTGCCCTCGGGCAGGTGCACCACGCCGGTGACGTCGGTCGTGCGGAAGTAGAACTGCGGGCGGTAGCCGTCGAAGAACGGGGTGTGGCGGCCGCCTTCTTCCTTGGTGAGCACGTAGACCTGGCCCATGAACTCGGTGTGCGGGGTCACGGAGCCGGGCTTGCACAGCACCTGGCCGCGCTCGATCTCGGTGCGGGCGATGCCGCGCAGCAGCACGCCGATGTTGTCGCCGGCCTGGGCCTGGTCGAGGAGCTTGCGGAACATCTCCACGCCGGTGACGACGGTCTTGCGGGTCTCGGGGTGCAGGCCCACGATCTCGACCTCGTCGCCGACCTTGACCACGCCGCGCTCGACGCGGCCGGTGGCGACGGTGCCGCGGCCGGTGATGGTGAAGACGTCCTCGACGGCCATCAGGAACGGCTTGTCGACGTCGCGGACCGGGTCCGGGAAGTAGTTGTCGAGCGCGTCCATGAGCTCCCAGATCGCCTTCTTGGCCTCCTCGTCGCCCTCGAGGGCCTTGAGGGCCGAGCCCTTGATGATGGGGGTCTCGTCGCCGGGGAACTCGTACTCGGAGAGCAGCTCGCGGACCTCCATCTCGACGAGCTCGAGCAGCTCGGGGTCGTCGACCATGTCGACCTTGTTCAGGAACACGACGATGTAGGGCACGCCCACCTGGCGGGCGAGCAGGATGTGCTCGCGGGTCTGCGGCATCGGGCCGTCGGCGGCCGAGACGACCAGGATGGCGCCGTCCATCTGCGCCGCGCCGGTGATCATGTTCTTGACGTAGTCGGCGTGGCCCGGGCAGTCGACGTGCGCGTAGTGGCGCTTGTCGGTCTCGTACTCGACGTGCGCGATGGCGATGGTGATGCCGCGCTCGCGCTCCTCGGGCGCCTTGTCGATCTGGTCGAACGGCGTGAAGTCGGCGTAGCCCTTCTCGGACAGGGTCTTGGTGATCGCCGCGGTGAGCGTCGTCTTGCCGTGGTCGACGTGGCCGATGGTGCCGACGTTCATGTGCGGCTTGGTGCGCTCGAACTTCTTCTTCGCCATCTTTGGCTCCCTTACGCTTGCATCTTGCTGACGATCTCGTCAGCGATGGACTTCGGAACCGGCTCGTACGCCTTGAACTGCATCATGTAGGACGCACGGCCTTGGGTGCGCGACCTCAGGTCGGTCGCGTAACCGAACATGTTGGCGAGCGGGACGCGCGCGCGCACGACTTGCGCGTTGCCGCGGCGCTCCATGCCCTCGATGTGACCGCGGCGGCTCGACAGGTCGCCCATGACGTCGCCCATGAACTCCTCGGGCGTGTTGACCTCCACGGCCATGATCGGCTCGAGAAGGACCGGGCTCGCCTTCTTCAGCGCCTCTTTGATCGCCATCGAACCGGCCACTTTGAAGGCCATCTCCGACGAGTCGACCTCGTGGTACGAGCCGTCCACCAGCTCGACTTTGATGTCGACCACCGGGTAGCCAGCGAGCACGCCGGAGGTCATGGCCTCCTGGATGCCCTTGTCCACGGCCGGGATGTACTCTTTGGGGATCACGCCGCCCACAATCTTGTTCTCGAACACGTAGCCCTCGCCGGGCGCCTGGGGCGTGACGTTGATGACCACGTGGCCGTACTGGCCGCGACCGCCGGTCTGCCGCACGAACTTGCCTTCGACGTTCGTGACCGGCTTGCCGGCCGTCTCACGGTACGCGACCTGCGGCTTGCCGACGTTCGCCTCGACCTTGAACTCGCGCATCAGGCGGTCGACGATGATCTCCAGGTGCAGCTCGCCCATGCCGGCGATGATCGTCTGACCGGTCTCCTCGTCGGTGCGCACCCGGAAGGTCGGGTCCTCCTCAGCAAGCTTGGCGAGCGCCTGCGTGAGCTTGTCCTGCTCCGCCTTCGTCTTCGGTTCGATGGCGATGTCGATGACGGGGTCCGGGAACACCATCGATTCCAGCAGCAGCGGCGCGTCCTCAGCGCACAGCGTGTCGCCAGTCGTGGTGTTCTTGAGCCCGACGGCCGCGACGATGTCACCCGCGTACACGGCGTCGACGTCTTCGCGATGGTTCGCGTGCATCTCGAGCAGTCGACCGATGCGCTCCTTGTGGCCCTTCGTCGAGTTGAGGACGTACGAACCAGAGACCATCGTCCCAGAGTACACGCGGAAGTAGGTGAGCTTGCCGACGTAGGGGTCGGTCATGACCTTGAACGCGAGAGCTGCGAAGGGCTCGCTCGCGTCGGCGAGACGCACGACCTCCTCTCCCGTCTTCAGATCGTGGCCCTTGACCGGGGGTATGTCCAGCGGCGAGGGCAGGTAGTCGATGATGGCGTCGAGCAGGGGCTGGACGCCCTTGTTCTTGAACGACGCCCCGCACGTGACCGGCGTGATGGCGCACGCGATGGTTGCCTTCCGGATCGCGGCCTTGAGCTCGTCAGTCGAGATCTCCTCGTCCTCGAGGAACTTCGAGAGCAGCTCGTCGTCCTGCTCGGCCGCCGCCTCGACCAGCTCATGGCGGTGCAGCTCGGCCTCGTCGCGCAGCTCGGCGGGAATCTCGCCGATCGTCGGATTGATGCCCTTGTCGTCCTCATTGAAGAAGATCGCGTTCATTTCGACGAGGTCGACGATGCCAGTGAACTTGTCCTCAGACCCGATCGGGATCTGAAGCAGCACGGGACGCGTGTCGAGGCGGTCACGCATCATCTGCACGACGTTGAGGTAGTCGGCGCCCGTGCGGTCCATCTTGTTGATGTACGCGATGCGCGGCACGCCGTAGCGGTCGGCCTGGCGCCAGACCGTCTCGGACTGCGGCTCGACGCCGCCCACCGCGCAGAAGACGGCCACCGCGCCGTCGAGGACGCGAAGCGACCGCTCCACTTCCACGGTGAAGTCCACGTGGCCGGGCGTGTCTATGATCTGGATGCGATGGTCCTTCCAGTAGCAGGTGGTCGCGGCAGAGGTGATGGTGATGCCGCGCTCCTGCTCCTGGACCATCCAGTCCATCGTCGCCGCACCTTCGTGGACCTCGCCGATCTTGTGCGTCTTCCCCGTGTAGTAGAGGATGCGCTCGGTCGTGGTCGTCTTGCCGGCGTCGATATGGGCCATGATCCCGATGTTGCGGGTCTTGGCGAGCGGATACTGCTTACGAGCCATCGAGTCGGTTCTCTCTCGTCGATTCCGGTCGTTACCAGCGGTAGTGGCTGAACGCGCGGTTTGACTCCGCCATCTTGAACAGGTCCTCGCGCTTCTTCACGGACGCTCCCGTGCCATTCGCGGCGTCCATGATCTCAGCGGCGAGCCGCTCGATCATCGTCTTCTCGCGGCGCTTGCGTGCGAACCCGACGATCCAACGGATCGCGAGCGTCGTGGCCCGGCGAGAGTTGACCTCCACCGGGACCTGGTACGTGGCGCCGCCGACGCGCTTCGGGCGGACCTCAAGCGTCGGCCGCACGTTGTCGAGCGCCTTCTTGAACGTCGCGAGCGGGTCGTTGCCGGTCTTCGCCTCGATGAGATCGAACGCGCCGTAGACGATCCTCTCGGCGACGGACTTCTTGCCGTCGAGCAAGACCTTGTTGATCAGCTGCGTGACCAGCCGGTTGTTGTACACCGGGTCGGGCATGACCTCCCGGCGCTGGGCTGCTGCACGTCTTGGCATTCCGTCACTCCTCTGCTACACGGCGACGCCGCCCGTCTCGAACGGAACGGCCCGCACGCTTGCCAGTCCTACTTCGGCTTCTTGGCTCCGTAGCGCGAACGCGCCTGCTTGCGGTTGTTCACAGCAGCGCAGTCGAGCGCGGCACGGATGATCTTGTAGCGAACGCCCGGCAGGTCCTTCACACGGCCGCCACGCACTAGCACGATCGAGTGCTCCTGCAGGTTGTGGCCGATGCCGGGGATGTATGCGGTGACCTCCATCTGGTTGGTCAGCCGGACACGCGCCACCTTGCGAAGCGCCGAGTTCGGCTTCTTGGGCGTGGTGGTGTACACACGCGTGCACACGCCGCGCTTCTGGGGATTGCCCTTCAGCGCTGGCGTCTTCGACTTGTCAGCTGCCCGCTTGCGGCCCTTTCGGACCAGCTGGTTGATAGTGGGCATCGACCCTCCTTGCTCGATTCTGCTCTCGCACGTTCGTATCAAGAACCGGACGCACGCATCCGGCATGAAGCCACAAGGTGGCACTGTAACAAAGCCGCCGCCCGTGTGTCAAACCACGCGGCCGGGCGTAGCCACCCCTACCCACACAAGACCAGGCCCGAGCCCCCGATACGGAGGCGCGGGCCTGGCACCTGTCACTCCTGCTCTGCCAGCTTGGCGTGGACGCCGCAGTAGTCGCTGCCGTCCTTCGCCTTGTTCTTGCAGGGACGGCCATCGGCGTACAGCGCCTTGCACATGCCGTCCGTCTCGGCGAGCTTCGCGTGGACGCCGCAGTAGCGGCTGCCGTCCTTCGCCTTGTTCGTGCACCGCGTGCCGTCGCCACGGATCGCCTGGCACTGATCGGCGTCGATCTCCTGCTCGACCTCGTCGAAGGCGTCGCCCACGGCCGTCTCGGTCGGCTCGAAGACGCGACCCGTGTACCCGCTCACGTCGATGTCCTCGTCCTCGGCCTCGTCGAAGTCCGCGAACATCGCCGCGGCCTCTTCATCGCTGAGACCAGCCGTGGACGGGATTGGCGGGAGCATCGCTTCGATCTCGCGCAGCTCCTCGGGAGCGAACTCGGGGAGCGGGCCTTGCGACTCTTCCGCGCTCCACTCCGCCGCCTGGCCACGATACGTGAGCTTGACGCCCCTGTAGCGCTTCATGCCCGTAGCGGCCGGGATGAGCTTGCCGATGATCACGTTCTCCTTCAGGCCGAGCAGCTCGTCTTCCTTGCCGGCGATCGCAGCGTCGGTGAGCACGCGCGTCGTCTCTTGGAACGAGGCGGCCGACAGGAAGCTGTCCGTAGCCAGCGACGCCTTGGTGATGCCGAGCAGCACCGCGTGTCCGGTCGCCGGCTCGCCGCCGTCCTGCACGGCGCGCTCGTTGGCGTCTTCGAACACGAACCGGTCGACGAGCTGACCGGGAAGCAGGTCTGTGTCACCAGGGTCGAGCACGGTCACCTTGCGCATCATCTGGCGAGCGATGACCTCGATGTGCTTGTCATTGATGTCGACGCCCTGGCTTGCGTACACCTCCTGCACCTCACGGACGATGTACGACAGCACCGCCTTCGGGCCACGCAGCGCCAAGAGGTCGTGCGGGTTCACCGAGCCCTCGGTCAGCTGCTCGCCCGCTTCGACCGTCGCGCCGTCGACTATGCCAGGGCGCAGGCGAGCGCGCCGGGACACCTGGTGGCGCTTCTCGTGACCGTGCGCGTCCCGGATGGTGAGCACGCGATGCTTGTCGGCGTCCTCGATCGACAGCGTGCCCGAGATCTCGGCAAGCAGCGCCTGGCCCTTCGGCTTGCGGGCCTCGAACAGCTCGGTGACACGCGGGAGGCCGTGCGTGATGTCCTCGCCAGCGACGCCACCCGTGTGGAACGTGCGCATAGTGAGCTGCGTGCCAGGCTCGCCGATCGACTGCGCCGCGATGATGCCGACCGCCGTGCCGATGTCGACCGGACGGCCGACCGCGAGATCCCACCCGTAGCACTTCTGGCACACGCCGTGGCGCGCGTGGCACGTCATGACCGTGCGCACCTCGACGCTCTCGATGCCCGCCTCCGCAAGCCGCTTGAGCTCCTCGTCGGAAGCCAGGTATTCGCCGGCTTCCTTCAGGACCTCGCCGGTCTCGGGGTGGACGACCGCCGACAGCAAGCACCGCCCCACCAGGTCGTGGTCGACAGAACCACCCTTCTCCCTGAGCGGCAGCGCCACGCCTTCGTCCGTATGGCAGTCTTCTTCACGCACGATGACGTCTTGCGCGACATCGACCAGACGGCGCGTGAGGTAGCCGGAGTCGGCAGTCCGAAGCGCCGTGTCGGCAAGACCCTTGCGAGCGCCGTGCGTCGAGATGAAGTACTCGAGCACCGACAGCCCTTCGCGGAAGTTCGACTTGATCGGGCGATCCAGGATCTCGCCCTTCGGGTTGGCCATGAGACCGCGCATGCCTGCGAGCTGACGGACCTGCTTGATGTTACCGCGAGCGCCGGAGTGAGCCATCATGTAGATGGGGTTGAACTTGTCGAAGTTCTCCGCCATCGCTTCGCCCACGCGCTCAGTGGCCTCGGTCCAGATATCGATGATCTGGCGGTGACGCTCGTCGTGCGTGATGAGCCCACGGTCGAACTGCTGCTCCACTTCAGCGACTCTGCGATCGGCTTCATCGATGATGTCCTGCTTGGACGGCGGGATCTCGGCGTCAGAGACAGCAACGGTCACGCCGGCACGCGTCGCGTAGTGGAAGCCCAGACGCTTGACCTCATCCAGAGTCGTCGCCATCTGAACGGTCGAGTACGTGTTGGAGCACTCCTCGATGATGCGAGCGATCTGCTTCTTGTCCACAGAGTGATTCACGAACGGGTAGTCGGCGGGCAACGACCGGTTGAAGGTTACGCGTCCGACAGTGGTCTCGATCCGCTCGCCAGCTTTCCGTTCGCGGTAGGCGATCTTGCCGGACTCGTCGAGGTACTCCTCGACGATGTCGTTCGCGATGCGAACCTTGATCTTGGCCTGCAAGTCGAGATCGGCCCGGCTGTCGTAGGCACGCAGCGCCTCGTCCGGGCTCATGAAGACACGACCCTCACCCGCTGCACTCTCACGGATCGTCGTGAGGTAGTACAGGCCGATGACCATGTCCTGGCTCGGCACCGTCAGCGGACGGCCGTGCGCAGGGCTCTTGATGTTGTTGGTCGACAGCATCAGGATCCGTGCCTCTGCCTGCGCCTCAGCAGACAGCGGAACGTGGACGGCCATCTGGTCGCCGTCGAAGTCCGCGTTGAAGGCCGTGCACACGAGCGGGTGCAGACGGATGGCCTTGCCTTCCACGAGCACCGGCTCGAACGCCTGGATGCCGAGACGGTGCAGGGTGGGAGCGCGGTTGAGCAGCACCGGATGGTCCTTGATGACCTCCTCGAGCACGTCCCACACCACGTCCCTGCCGCGCTCGACCATGCGCTTCGCGCTCTTGATGTTCTGCGCGTACTCGAGATCCACCAGCCGCTTCATCACGAAGGGCTTGAACAGCTCGAGCGCCATGACCTTCGGCAGACCGCACTGGTGCAGCTTGAGCTCAGGGCCGACCACGATGACCGAACGGCCGGAGTAGTCGACGCGCTTGCCGAGCAGGTTCTGGCGGAAGCGGCCCTGCTTGCCTTTGAGCATGTCCGAGAGCGACTTGAGAGGCCTGTTGCCAGGACCGGTGACCGGACGTCCCCGGCGGCCGTTGTCGAACAGCGCGTCGACGGCCTCCTGCAGCATGCGCTTCTCGTTGTTGACGATGATCTCCGGAGCTCCGAGGTCGAGCAGACGCTTCAGCCGATTGTTGCGGTTGATGACGCGCCGGTACAGGTCGTTGAGGTCCGACGTCGCGAACCGGCCGCCGTCGAGCTGCACCATCGGGCGCAGGTCCGGCGGGATGACGGGGATGGCCTCGAGGATCATCCACTCGGGCCGGTTCTTCGACTGGCGGAACGCCGAGACCACCTTCAGGCGCTTGATGGCCTTCTGCTTCTTCTGGCCCTTGCCGTCCCGGATCTGCTCACGCAGCTCGGCGTCCAGAGCTTCGAGGTCGATCTGCTCGAGCAGGTCCTTGATGGCCTCGGCGCCCATGCCGCCACGGAAGTAGGTGCCGTACCGCAGCTTCATCTCGCGGTACAGCGTCTCGTCGTTGATGAGGTCCTTCGGGGCGATCTTCGAGAACCTGTCGAAGGCCTCGCGCAGGAGCTCCTTGCGCTCCTCGTACTCTTCCTCGAGGTCGCGGATGTCGCGTTCGGCCTCGGCCGTCACACGCTTGATCTGCTCCTCGACAGGAGTCGATTCGTCGATCTCGTCGCCCTCTTCTGGCGCCTGTTCGCCTTTGATGACAGCGATCAGGCGGTCGCGCTCCTGCTCGATCGCCTGACGCTCCTCGGCGAACTCCGCGTCGAGCGCCTGCAGGTCGCCTTCGAGCTCGTCCTTGAGCATCGGCAAGTCCGCCTCGCGCGCCTCCTCGTTCACGGAGGTGATGATCGACGCGGCGAAGTACAGCACCTTCTCGAGGTCCTTCGGCGGGATGTCGAGCAGGTAGCCCATCCGAGAGGGCACGCCTTTGAAGTACCAGATGTGGCTCACGGGCGCAGCGAGCTCGATGTGGCCCATGCGCTCACGCCGCACCTTGGCCCGCGTCACCTCGACGCCGCAGCGCTCGCAGATGATGCCCTTGAACCGGATGCGCTTGTACTTGCCGCACGAGCACTCCCAGTCCTTCACGGGACCGAAGATCTTCTCGCAGAACAAGCCGTCGCGCTCGGGCTTGAGCGTCCTGTAGTTGATGGTCTCGGGCTTCTTGACCTCGCCTCGCGACCACTGACGGATCTGATCAGACGAGGCGAGACCGATCCGAAGCCGATCGAAGCTGTTCACATCGACGTCGAGCAACGTTACTCCTCCGTCCCTTCCGGACTTGCCGGCGCGTCCTCAGAATCCTCGAACCCCAGGTCGAACCCGCCGGTGTCGAGATCGTCGAGCGACACGTCTTCCGACCCGCTGCCCTCTTCCGCAGTGCCGAGGTCGAGACCGAACTCCTTGGCTGCTGCGAAGATGTCTTGATCGTCCTCCTTGATCTCGACCTCCTCGCCGGTCTCGGAAATGATCTCGACGTCGAGGCACAGCGATTGCATCTCCTTGACGAGCACCTTGAAGCTCTCTGGGATGCCGGGCTCGGGGATGTTCTCGCCCTTCACGATCGCCTCGTACGCCTTCACGCGCCCGACGACGTCGTCGGACTTGATGGTAAGGATCTCCTGAAGCACGTAGGCCGCTCCATACGCGTACAGCGCCCACACTTCCATCTCGCCGAAGCGCTGGCCGCCGAACTGCGCCTTGCCGCCCAGCGGCTGCTGCGTGATGAGCGAGTATGGCCCGGTCGAACGCGCGTGGATCTTGTCGTCCACGAGGTGCAGCAGCTTGAGGATGTAGATCTGTCCGACCGTGACCGGCTCCCGGAACGGCTCGCCGGTGCGTCCGTCGTAGAGCATGGTCTTGCCGTGCTCGTCGATGTGCGGCACGAAAGCGTCCAGCACCTTGTCGCCGTACCGCTCCTTGGCCTTGATCTTGAGGTTGCGGTCTGCCTTCTTCAGCGTCTCGACGATCTCCGGCTCCCGCGCACCGTCGAACACCGGGGACGCCACGTGCAGCGGACCTTCGACGGGCTCCTTCTGATCCTTCTCGTCCGACCAGCCGACGAACGCCGCCCAGCCCAGGTGGGTCTCGAACAGCTGGCCGATGTTCATACGGCTCGGCACGCCGAGCGGATTCAGGATGATGTCGACGGGCGTGCCGTCAGAGAGGAACGGCATGTCCTCGACAGGCAGGATCTTTGCGATGACGCCCTTGTTGCCGTGACGGCCGGCAAGCTTGTCGCCTTCCGAGATCTTGCGCTTCTGCGCCACGTAGACGCGCACCAGCTCGTTCACGCCGGGCGAGAGGTCGTCTCCCGCCTCTCGAGAGAACTTCTGGACCGCGATAACGCGACCGGTCTCGCCGTGAGGCACCTTGAGCGAGGTGTCGCGCACCTCGCGCGCCTTCTCGCCGAAGATCGCGCGGAGCAGGCGCTCCTCTGCGGTGAGCTCCGTCTCGCCCTTCGGCGTGACCTTGCCCACCAGTATGTCGCCCGGGAAGACCTCGGCGCCGATGCGGATGATGCCGTGCTCGTCGAGGTTTGCAAGCACGTCTTCGCCGACGTTCGGGATCTCGCGGGTGATCTCCTCAGGACCGAGCTTGGTATCTCGCGCCTCGACCTCGTACTCCTCGATGTGGATCGAGGTGAGGAGGTCTTCTTTCACGACGCGCTCCGAGAGGATGATCGCGTCCTCGTAGTTGTAGCCCTCCCATGGCATGAACGCCACGAGCAGGTTCTGCCCGAGCGCAAGCTCGCCGCCTTCCGTGGACGGGCCGTCTGCCAAGACCTGCCCCTCCTCGACGCGCTCTCCCATGGAGACGATAGGCTTGTGGTTGATGCACGTGCCCTGGTTCGAGCGCTGGAACTTCGGCAGCACGTACTCGTCCGTCGACCCGTCGTCGGCTCTGACCACGATCCTGCGCGCGTCCACGTACTCGACCGTCCCGGACCGAGCCGCCACGATGATCTCGCCTGTGTCGACCGCCGCGCGATACTCCATGCCCGTACCCACGAGCGGCGCCGACGGACGGATGAGCGGCACGGCCTGCCGCTGCATGTTGGAGCCCATGAGCGCACGGTTGGCGTCGTCGTGCTCCAGGAACGGGATGAGCGCCGTCGCCACTGACACGATCTGCCGCGGCGACACGTCCATGAGGTCGACTTCTTCGGGCCTGACGTCCACGGGCTCTCCGCCCTTCTTGAGGCAGAGCACCCGCTCGTTCAGGAACTTCCCGGTCTTCAGATCGTACGGCTCAGCCGCCTGGGCGATGACGTACTTCTCCTCCTCGTCGGCCGTCAGGTACACGACCTCGTCGGTCACCTTGCCGTCCACGACGCGCCGGTACGGCGTCTCGATGAAGCCGTATGCGTTCACGCGAGCGTAGGTGGCGAGCGAGCCCATCAGGCCGATGTTCGGACCTTCAGGCGTCTCGATCGGGCACATGCGGCCGTAGTGCGACGGGTGCACGTCGCGGACCTCGAACCCCGCACGCTCACGCGAGAGGCCGCCAGGACCGAGCGCCGAGATGCGCCGCTTGTGCGTGAGCCCGCCCAGCGGATTGGTCTGATCCATGAACTGCGACAGCTGCGAGGAGCCGAAGAACTCCTTGATGACCGCCATGATCGGACGGATGTTGATGAGCGACTGCGGAGTGATCTCGTCTACGTCTTGCGTCGTCATCCGTTCACGGATGACGCGCTCCATGCGCGTGAGCCCGAGCCGGAACTGGTTCTGGATGAGCTCGCCGACGGTACGCACCCGACGGTTGCCGAAGTGGTCGATGTCGTCCGTCTCGTAGCCGCTCGCACCTTCCCAGAGCTTCACGAGGTACCTGATGGCCTCCACCATGTCCTGGTCGGTGAGCGTCGACTGGCTGTCGGGCAGGTCGAGCCCCAGCTTCCGGTTGAGCTTATAGCGGCCGACCTTCGCGAGGTCGTAGCGCTGGGAGTTGAAGTACAGCCCTTCCAGAAGGGTGCGCGCAGAATCGACGGTGGGCGGCTCCCCGGGGCGCTGCCGCTTGTATATCTCGATCAGTGCCTCTTCGCGCGTCTCGGTCAGATCTCGATCCAGCGTGTTCTTGATGCACTCGGCGCCATCGAACAGCTCCAAGATCTCCTCACGCGTCTCAGCGATGCCGAGCGCCTTGAGCAGAACGGTCACGGGCTGCTTGCGCTTCCGATCGACGCGCACGTAAACGACGTCCCTGCGATCCGTCTCGAGCTCGAGCCACGCTCCCCGCGCCGGGATGACCTTCGCGGTGTAGATGACCTTGTCAGTCGTCTTGTCCCGCTCTTCGGCGTAGTAGACCCCAGGCGAACGGACCAGCTGAGACACCACGACACGTTCGGTCCCATTGATGATGAAGGTGCCGCGATCGGTCATGAGCGGGAAGTCGCCCATGAAGACCTGGTTCTCCTTGATCTCGCCCGTTTCGCGATTGATGAGCTTGACGAGCACGAACAGCGGCGCCTGGAAGGACATGTCCTTCTCCTTGCACTCCTCGACGGAGTACTTTGGGTCGCCGAATTCGTACTCACCGAACTCAACGGCGAGCACGCCGTTGAAGTCCTCGATGGGCGAGATCTCATCGAAGGTCTCGCGGAGACCTTCTTCCAAGAACCACTTGAACGAATCGGTCTGAACTGCGATAAGGTTAGGTACGTCGAGAATCTCTGGGAGCTTCGCGAACGATCGGCGCTGACGCTGGCCAGCTACGGCGGGGAAACCTGCTTGACGGCGCACCAGGCGATTCCTCCTTAGAGACGGGAAAGGCGTACGAGAGTCGCAAACTATCAGTCTAGCCGCACTCTCCCGCTGAGTCAATACTTCTTGTGTTCACGGACGCGAACGATGGCCGGCGGCACAGCCGCCGGCCATCGTCGCACTTCCTCAAGAGCCGGCTACTTCAGCTCGACGACGGCTCCAGCCTCCTCGAGCTTGGCCTTCGCTTCCTCGGCCTTCTCCTTGTTGACGCCCTCGAGGACCGGCTTCGGCGCGCCGTCGACCAGGTCCTTGGCCTCCTTGAGACCCAGGGAGGTGAGCTCGCGCACGACCTTGATCACCTGGATCTTCTTGTCGCCAGCCGACGCCAGGACGACGTCGAACGTGTCCTTCTCCTCGGCCGGAGCGGCTTCGCCGCCACCAGCAGCCGGAGCGGCAGCGACTGCGACCGGCGCAGCAGCGGACACGCCGAAGACCTCTTCCATCTCCTTGACGAGCTCGGCGAGCTCGAGAGCCGGAGCGCTCTTGATCCACTCAAGCACCTCTGCACGGGTGATGTTCGCCATCGTTCGTTCTCCTTCTTCTGATCATGCCGCGCGGAGCATCCGCGCGACGACGTCCATACTCCACTCGGCTATGCAGCCGCTTTCTGGTCCGCAACGGCTTTGACCGCGCGCGCGAACGCGCTTGCAGGCGCGTTGCACATCGACATGAATCCACGCACGGGCGACACCAGCAGGCCCATGACCTGCGCAACCAGCACCTCTCGGCTTGGCAGCGACGCGAGCGCCTTGACCTGCTCAGGACCGATGACCGCCCCGTCCACGTAGCCGCCCTTGACCTCGAGGATCTTCGCTTCCTTGGCGAAGTCCGCGAGGGCCTTCGCTGCGGGAACCGGGTCGCCGGTCGCGAAAACGAAGACCGTCGGGCCTTCGAGCAGACTGTCCATCGACGGCAGCGCGAGCTCCCGAAGCGCAATCTGAGCGAGAGTGTTCTTGTACACCTTGAGGTCCGCTCCGGCCTCGCGCAGCTTCGCGCGCAGGCCCTGCATCTGCTTCACGGTCAGTCCGCGATAGTCGGCCATGATCACGCCCGACGCGGCGACGAACCGGTCTTTGATCTCAGCGACCAATGCGGCCTTTTCAGCTGTCGGCATGCTCATCCCTCCTTCCGTACGAACACGCCAGCAAGGGAGTCTGGCTCCTCGCGCTGGTGGCCGCTCGCACCCTTCGTTGGAAACGAAGCGGCCTCCGCCCGAATTGCAGACGGAGGCCGCGTGGCGTTCCCACGTATGTCATCGGCTCCGCCTCGGCGGGCGGGACGGCGCACGTCCCTTTCAGCCTGGTTGTGCCAGGCACCGGCTGTCTTCGGCAGCGGTCGTGTCCAGTGTTGTCAAACGCGGGCGCGATTATCGCACCCGGAACGGCCCGGCGCAAGCCGGACCGGCTCCTACTCCTCCAGGAGTCCCCGAGTCTTCAGCGTGTCGACAGGGATTCCGGGTCCCATCGTGGTTGCGATGGTGATGGACTTCAGGTACCGTCCCTTGGCTGCAGCCGGCTTCGCTCGGATGATCTCGTCGAGCACAGTCGCGTAGTTCTCGACGAGCGCTTCGTCCGAGAACGACTTCTTGCCGATGCCGATGTGCACGATGCCGTACTTGTCGGCGCGATACTCGACCTTTCCCGCCTTCAGCTCCTTCACGACTCGCGCCACGTCCATCGTGACCGTCCCGAGCTTCGGGTTCGGCATCAGGCCGCGCGTGCCGAGGATCTTGCCCAGCTTGCCGACCTTGGCCATCATGTCCGGCGTGGCGACGGTGGCGTCGAAGTCGAGGAAGCCGCCCTGGATGCGCTCGATCAGGTCGTCCGCGCCGACGATGTCCGCGCCCGCCTCTTCTGCTTCCTTGGCCTTCTCGCCTTGAGCGAACACGGCGACCCGCACCTTCTTGCCGGTGCCGTGCGGCAACACGACGGAGCCTCTGACCTGTTGGTCGGCCTGTCGGGTGTCGATCCCAAGACGGAAGTGCGCCTCGACGGTCTCGTCGAAGGAAGCTGGCGCGACCTCCTTGGCCAGACGGATCGCCTCGAGCGGCGTGTACAGCTTGCCTGGCTCGATCTTCGCCTGAGCGGCGACGATCTTCTTGCCTCGTTTCACGATGTCCTCCTCGTGGTCAACGGACCTTCCGGCCCTCCCACGCTGCCCGCGCAACACGCCTGGCAGCTCTTTTCACCTAGTCCTCGACGACGATCCCCATCGAGCGAGCGGTGCCCTCGATGATCTTCATCGCAGCTTCCACGTCATTCGCGTTCAGGTCCGGCATCTTCGTCTCAGCGATCTGCCGCACCTGCTCGCGAGTGACGCGCGCCACCTTCGTGCGGTTGGGCACGGCAGAGCCCTTCTCGATGCCGGCGGCTTGCTTCAGCAGCACCGCTGCAGGAGGGGTCTTGAGCACGAAGTCGAAAGACCGGTCCTCGTAGACCGTGATCTCGACGGGGATGATCGTGCCCATCTTGTCCTGCGTCGCTGCGTTGAACGCCTGGCAGAACTGCATGATGTTGACCTGGTGCTGACCGAGCGCAGGGCCCACGGGGGGAGCAGGGTTCGCCTGGCCGCCAGGTATCTGGAGCTTTATGAATCCGACTTGCTTCTTCGCCATGTCTCTTCCGTTCCTTCGAATGGCGCGCGGTCTACCTTCTTCTATCGCAAGGGTCCGTGCCGAACCGAGAAGCACCGGGGTGCATCACTCCCCGCGGTTTGGCGCAGCCCCACGTTCTCAGCTATAGCTTCGCCACCTGATCGAATCCCAGCTCGACCGGAGTCTCCCGGCCGAAGATGGACACCATGACCTTGAGCTTGCCCTGATCAGCGTTGACCTCGGCGATGGTGCCGTCAAAGTCTGCGAGCGGACCGGAGGTGACTTTCACGGGCATGCCCTCGACGAACTCAGTCATGGTCTTGGGCTTCGCCGTCGTCGCTGCACGGCCCTGGATGCGCTCGAACTCCTTACGGGACAGCGGAACAGGCTTGCCCTGGCTGCCGACGAAGCCAGTGACGCCGGGCGTGTTGCGCACCACGTACCACGAGTCGTCGTCGAGCTCCATCTGCACGAGGACGTAGCCAGGGAAGACCTTCCGGTCTTGCGTGACCCGGCGGCCTCCCGCCTTCACGTCAGTGACGGTCTCCTTGGGGATGAGCACTTCGAAGATCTTGTCCTGCATCCCCATGGTCTCGATGCGGTGCAGCAGGTTCGTCTTCACCTTGTTCTCGAACCCGCTGTAGGTGTGGATGACGTACCACTTCTTCGCCATGGCCTACCTGCCGATCTTTGCCAGCACGTCGATGAACAGCCACGACGAGATGCTGTCGATGACGAACGTGAACGCGACGAAGAACAGCAGGGTCACCACGACCACGACGCTCGAGTTGACGACCTCCTCACGAGAAGGCCACACCACGCGCTTCATCTCCTGCCGCACGTCTCGGAAGTATCCGCCGATGCGCGCGAAGATGTTCGGCTTGTCTTTGGTACCCTGCTGAGCCATCGTCCACCTGTTCCTCAGAGCCGCGGGGCGGCCTCGCTATCGTTCACGCCGGATCCACCCGACGAGGCAACGTCTGGCAGGGCAGGAGGGATTCGAACCCCCAACATCCGGTTTTGGAGACCGGCGCTCTACCGTTGGAGCTACTGCCCTACGCAGCATCAAGCGCCGAGCGTTATCGAGTCTCCTTGTGCAGGGTGTGCGTGCCGCACCACCGGCAGTACTTCTTGAACTCGATGCGCTCGGGGTTATTCTGCTTGTTCTTCTTCGTCGTGTAGTTGCGTCGCTTGCACTCAGTGCATGCGAGCGTGACCAACGTCCTCATTCGTCCTCCTCGCGACCTCGGCAGCAAGCTCCACCGCCGTCTGCCCCGGCCGCACGGTAGCGTAATCTAACACCCGCCGATGAGCAGTGTCAAACCGGCGACACACGCTCTGAGCGGCGAAAACGGGGCCTGGGCTCACCCCAGGCCCCGTCAGTTCGCGGCAAGCTTCGTTACTTCAGGATCTTCGTCACACGGCCCGAGCCGACGGTACGGCCGCCCTCGCGGATGGCGAAGCGCAGGCCCTCCTCCATCGCGATCGGGGCGATGAGCTCGCCGCGGATCTCGACGTTGTCGCCCGGCATGACCATCTCGGTGCCCTCGGGCAGGTGCACCACGCCGGTGACGTCGGTCGTGCGGAAGTAGAACTGCGGGCGGTAGCCGTCGAAGAACGGGGTGTGGCGGCCGCCTTCTTCCTTGGTGAGCACGTAGACCTGGCCCATGAACTCGGTGTGCGGGGTCACGGAGCCGGGCTTGCACAGCACCTGGCCGCGCTCGATCTCGGTGCGGGCGATGCCGCGCAGCAGCACGCCGATGTTGTCGCCGGCCTGGGCCTGGTCGAGGAGCTTGCGGAACATCTCCACGCCGGTGACGACGGTCTTGCGGGTCTCGGGGTGCAGGCCCACGATCTCGACCTCGTCGCCGACCTTGACCACGCCGCGCTCGACGCGGCCGGTGGCGACGGTGCCGCGGCCGGTGATGGTGAAGACGTCCTCGACGGCCATCAGGAACGGCTTGTCGACGTCGCGGACCGGGTCCGGGAAGTAGTTGTCGAGCGCGTCCATGAGCTCCCAGATCGCCTTCTTGGCCTCCTCGTCGCCCTCGAGGGCCTTGAGGGCCGAGCCCTTGATGATGGGGGTCTCGTCGCCGGGGAACTCGTACTCGGAGAGCAGCTCGCGGACCTCCATCTCGACGAGCTCGAGCAGCTCGGGGTCGTCGACCATGTCGACCTTGTTCAGGAACACGACGATGTAGGGCACGCCCACCTGGCGGGCGAGCAGGATGTGCTCGCGGGTCTGCGGCATCGGGCCGTCGGCGGCCGAGACGACCAGGATGGCGCCGTCCATCTGCGCCGCGCCGGTGATCATGTTCTTGACGTAGTCGGCGTGGCCCGGGCAGTCGACGTGCGCGTAGTGGCGCTTGTCGGTCTCGTACTCGACGTGCGCGATGGCGATGGTGATGCCGCGCTCGCGCTCCTCGGGCGCCTTGTCGATCTGGTCGAACGGCGTGAAGTCGGCGTAGCCCTTCTCGGACAGGGTCTTGGTGATCGCCGCGGTGAGCGTCGTCTTGCCGTGGTCGACGTGGCCGATGGTGCCGACGTTCATGTGCGGCTTGGTGCGCTCGAACTTCTTCTTCGCCATGAGTCTCCTCCTCTTGAAATCGGTCGACGCTGCCCGCGAGAGGGCGCCGCCTTGATTCCTCCACGAACTTCTCTCAACAAACGATACGCGGCTTACGCCGCGAGAATTGCCTGGTAGCGGCGACTGGATTCGAACCAGTGACAACACGGGTATGAACCGTGCGCTCTGACCAACTGAGCTACGCCGCCACGATCCGGCCGGCTCGGCCGGAACAAGTCGATGGAGCCCACAACCGGACTTGAACCGGTGACCTCTTCCTTACCAAGGAAGTGCTCTGCCGACTGAGCTATGTGGGCACCGAAGCAACCCGCCATGGCGGGATCGTCGCTGGTGGGGGCGCTAGGATTCGAACCTAGGTAGGCAGAGCCAACGGGTTTACAGCCCGTCCCCTTTAGCCACTCGGGCACACCCCCGACAACAAAAAAGCCGTTCTCGATCGCTTTTCAAGTTGCTCGTCCGCCAGAAAGGCAGAAGGAATACTACTGCAAGCATTCTTGGCGTGTCAACGACGACAACGGCGCCGGGCGTGTCTATTCGCCACGCCCTGAAGAACATCCCGAACAGCGTGCCGCCGGCGCTACGCGCGCAGCCGCGCGAAGACGCTGCCGACCCGTACGATGCCGGGCACGTCCGCCTCGAGCTCGGACTCCGGAACGATGCGATACCAAGCGGACCGGCCGTCTGTGAGCACAGGCCGCGGAGCGAACCGTTCGCCTGCTGTGGAGAACCACGCCTGCAGAGCACGCATGGGGATGACCCTCAGATCGTCGCTTTCCACGGCGAGCTCGCTGAAGAAGACCTCGTCGGGTTCGTCCATGAGAGCAGCGACTTCGTCTTCGGTCTGGGCGATCGCCAGGCGATAGTACATGAGCTCGTCCGCCAGGGAGCGCTGAACCCAGCCCGGTTGCCGGGAGAACGTGTCAGCGAGCGCCTCCAGACCGTACGAGCTCGTGCTCTGCCTGTAATAGAGCAGCTGCCTGTCAGCGATCTTCTCAGGGTCTGTTCCGGCGTACGAGTCGGCCTTCACCTTCGCTTTGACGCGCTGGCCGTTCCTGACGAACGAGATGTCGATGCCTTGGGCGTCGCTCATGACGTCCTTCATCACAACCACGTCGGTGCAGCCTGACTCACGAAGGTGCCGCGACAGTATCCGAAGAGCCACGTCGTGCAGCAGGCGGCTTCCGCGCGCAGTCGTCATGTCCCCTCCCCCGCTTCCCGTACGTCGCGCTCTATCAGCTCGTCAGTCTCTCGTCCGCGACCCGAAGACGGCGGCTGAGAACCTCCAGCAGCTTGATCGCGATGGACGGATTGCGCTCGATCAGAGCCTTGAAGTCCCAGCTCGAGAGCATCAAGCAGCGCGTTTGCTCGATCGCCCGGATCGTGACAGAACGCGGTGCGCTGTCGAGGAGCGACATCTCTCCGAAGAAATCGCCTGGACCGAATGCACCGAGCGCTCTGCCGTCCCGCTCGATGGCGACCCTTCCCGCAAGGATGAGGTAGAACGCCTGACCAGGCGTGCCTTGTGTGACGATGATCTGCCCGGGCTCGTAGAAGTGCTCTTGGGCGACGCTGCTGATCGCGTGTATCTCGTCCGGCGTGCACTTCTCGAAGATCGGAACCCTCGCCAGGAACTCCTCGTGAGCCATCGCCCCACCTCGCCTCCGACGAACAGCGTGCTCTCATCCTAGGACAACCCGCCGACATAGTGAAGCACGCGTAGCGCAAAGGTGCTGGTTGGTGCACAATCGAGGCGTCGCGGACCGTCCTGGGAGGGTATCGATGGCGTTGTTCCTTCGGCTGCTGTTGGGCCACGTCCTGGGCGATTTCGCCTTCCAGCCCGGTCGGCTCGTCCGTGCGAAGCGGTCAGGGCTCGCGGGCCAGGTCCTGCACGCTTCGATCGTGACTGCCTGCACCGCTGCCGTGCTGGCAGATGCGCTGCCCGTCGCATGGCCGGCAGTCGCGCTCGCCGGGGCCGCCCACCTGGCGATCGAATACCTCTCGGTGCCCGCTCGCAAGAACGGAGGGCGCTCTGGGCTGGTCGTCTTCGTGCTCGACCAGGCCCTGCACATCTTGTCGCTCGTTCTCATCTCGCTTGGGTTGTCTGCCCCCGTCGCGCCCGCCATCGCCTGGATGCGGATGTCTGTGGTGCAGCTTGGCCTCGTGGACGGCATCGCGATCGTTTCCCTGATGGGGGCGATCCTCGCCTTCGAAGTGCGCGCGTCAGCACTAGGAAACGGAGAGCAGCCCGAGAACAGCCTGCTTGCATTCGATGGCGCGAGGGTCTACGGGATGATCGAGCGCGCAGCTGCGCTGTATGCCGCTGCTGCGACTCCCGTGCCGATCGTGGGCTACGCGGCTTTCGTCCCGCGGTTGGCATTCGCACTCGCGCATCCTCCCGCCGTGAGGGCGCGGCACGTGAGCGAGGCGCTGGTGGGGACGTTGCTATGCACTGGCACGTGGCTTCTGCTCGCAGCTCTGGCGTCACGGTACTGAGAGGAGATCGGATGGCCTCCCGCACGATTCGCACGAATCCAGCTGCCTTGCGCTGGATCCGGGCCGCATTCGTAGCATCTGCGCTTGCCGCCGCGCTGCACACGCTGCCGTTCTACCCTGACTGGATCGCCGCGGTCCTCGCGATCGCAGTGTTCGCTCTCGCGCTTTGGACGCCAGCGGTCGCACTGCTCATCGCTGTTGCTGCCCTCGCTATACCCGTCGCGGCTGCCGACTTTGTCGCGGGGGCCGCCTTGTGCGTGATCGGCTTCGCGCTTGCGCAGGCCCTCGCCTCTCGTGAAGCCGCGGGGTCGATGGCGCTGCTCGTCACGCTGGCAAGCCTTCCTTTCGGAGCAGGATTCGCTGGCCCGGTGCTGGCCGGCTATCTGTTCGGTCTTAAGGACGGGCCGCTTGGCGCCGGACTGGGCGCTGCGACCGCCATCGTGGGCGGGGCGCTCCTCGGCGTTTCCCGGGTGGGAGCGCTCCTGACTGGAGCGGCGACCGACCCAGTCATCTCGTTCGGTTCCCCGCCGAAGGACCCTCTCGCCTTCACGTGGCTTTCCGAGTCGATCGCGCACGCGGAACCCGCACGGATGCTTCACGCGCTCACGTCCGCTGGGCCGACGTGGGTTCTCGTCGCGCAAGTCGTCGTCTGGGCCATCGCCGCTGCTGCGGCGAGCTGGCTGAGAGGCGCGGACAGGAACGGGAGCGAGAAGCTCCGCGCACTCGCTGGGCTCCTGCTCCTGACGCTTGCGCTCGCGGGTCCGGTCGGCGCAGTCTGGCGGGCAGCAGACGCAGGCGTCTCGTTCGCCGACCTCGCCCGCACGACCGGCGCTTCCCTGGTCGTCGTCGCAGTCGCGGGGGCCGCCTCCGAGTGGCTGTTCCCGCGCGTCACCGTGAAGACGGAAGCAGCCGCTCCGGAGCGTGCTGCATCTTCCCTGCGCGCAAAGGAAGCGGACGTCGACGAGTTGCTGCGCTTGATTGCAACGGCCGAGGAGGAGCTGGCGAGCCGGCACACGCGCATCGCAGCCGTCATGTTGACCGATCTGAAGGCGTTCTCCCGGATGACCGAGCGGCTTGGCAGCGTGGAGTGCGCGAAGATCGTGCAGCGCCACAGGGACGTGCTGCTGCCCATCATCGAGCGCCACGGCGGCAAGGGGAAGCCGACGGGCGGAGACGGCTTGGTGGCTGCGTTCGATTCCGCCGATTCGGCCGTTCGGGCGGCGATCGAGATGCAAGAGGCGATCGAGCGGCTCGGCGGCGAGATCTCCGTGCCCGAGGCGCTCGCGGTACGAATCGGCATCGCTTTGGGTGAAGTGGTGGTGGACGCGGGAGGCCGACCGTTCCTCGGCGCAGCGCTCAACCTTGCGGCGCGCGTGATGGGGCTCGCCGACGGCGGAAGGATCTTCGTGTCGGGCGATGTGGCGCACGCGCTTCAGAGCGACGAGCTGCTGCACTCGCACGGCGAGCGCGATCTCAAGAACATCGCACGCCCGGTCGAGGTCTTCGAAGTCCTTTGGAAACCAGGCATGGAGCCGCAGGCGATAGAATCGCACGGCGAAGAGGAACGAACGTCCGGACCAGAACCGGTCTCTGGCCCGGACGCGTGAGCGCTGGAGCCGGCGGAGGGAATCGAACCCACAACCTATCGCTTACAAGGCGATTGCTCTGCCATTGAGCCACGCCGGCGAGCGCCGAGAATTGTACCCGGCCGGAAGAACCCGCGCTAGCCGGTCATCGTTCGGTTCAGCATGCGCGGCAGCGTTCCACCTGGATCTCGACCTTGCGCTTGATGCGCTGGATGGCGTTGTCGACCGCCTTGGTGTGTCGCCCGAGCGTGTCGGCTACTTCCTGGTACGACTTGCCGTTCACGTACAACCGGAGCACTTCAGACTCGAAGGGCGACAGCGCGCTCAAGAAGCCTTCGCGGATGTTGGTCGCCTCCCACGCCGAGATGACCAGCTCGGCCGGGTCGCACACCTCGCGAACCGCCAGGATGTCGGCGAGCACCCGCTCGCCCTCCTCCTCGGGCCCCGCGGTGCGGGAAAGGGACACGTACGAGTTCAGCGGAGCATGCTTCTGGCGCGTCGCTGACTTGATCGCCGTGATGAGCTGCCTGGTGACGCACAGCTCTGCGAAGGATCGGAAGCTCGACTGCTTGGAAGGATCGAAGTCTCTGATCGCTTTGTAGAGACCGATCATGCCTTCTTGGATGACGTCCTCGCGGTCCGCTCCAGCAAGGAAATATGATCGAGCTTTGCATCGCACGAATCCTCGATATCGCCGGAGGATCTCGGTGCTCGCTCTGTCGTCTCCCGCCTGTGCTGCCTGGATCAGCTGGATCTCTTCGTCTGCCGCCTGTCCGAGCCTTCTTCGTGGGTGCTTCTGCGCGCTTTGCAAGGTGACGTCCCTCCCTTGACGACTCCCCCAGCAGGGCAGGGCTTCTATCGATGCGCTTGTGAAAACCGACACGAGGCGCGAGTCGAATCTAGCACTCAAGAGATTCGCGTCAACAGGTTTCGAGCAACATGAACGAATATGTTCTTGGCGCGTGCAGGAGACCCGAATCTTGTTGACGTAGAATTAAGCGCGCTTAACGCTCCCGCCCTATCCAGCGCTCGAGGACGCGCCTCACCTCGGCGTCGATTCGCTTCTCGATCGGAACAGCAGCGCTTCCCCCTTTGAGAGATTCTGCACGCTCGCCCTCATCGCGATCGACCTGTTCGCCGAACTCCCTCGCAGACATCCGGACGACGCCTCCGCCCATGACGGCGTGCTGAGTGGCCGCGTCCGACGTCACGACGACGACGTCCTCGCCGGACGACTTCGCGCTCGCGGCAAGAGACTCTATGACGTCGTCGGCTGTCCTGCCGGACGGTGAGAACACCACCTCCACGCCAGCCACCATCTCGATAGCCCCGGTCGAAGCTCGATTGCCTCCCGCATCGAACACGACAGTCACACGAGTTTCGGCATCCACGATCGCGGCCGCGTCTGCGACGAGACGCGCCCTTGCGGAATCGAGGTCTCGGCGGGCGGCTTCTTTGTAGCGCCGCGAGGTGCGCAGCACGTTGTAGCCGTCGACGATCAGGTGCCTCATCCTCGGCTCGCGCTCCGTCGAACGTACTCGAAGAGGAGCACCGTCGCGGCTTGGGCGACGTTCAAAGACGCTACGCTGCCGCGCATCGGTATCGAGACGAGCACGTCGCACGACGCCTCGACCAGCCGCGACAACCCGCGCCCCTCGGAACCAAGCGCGAGCGCGACCCTGCCTTCGAGGGGCGCGTGCCAAAGATCCATCTCCGCACTCTCGGAGGCGCCGAGCACCCAGTACCCGGCCTGCTTGAGCTCCTCGATGGCACGCACGAGATTCGTGACCTGCACGACCGGAAGGTATGCCAAGGCGCCTGCTGCCGCCTTGTGAACGACAGGGGTCACCGGCGCCGACCTGCGCTCCGCGACGACCACCGCATCAGCTCCGGCGCACTCCGCTGAGCGCACGACGGCGCCGAAGTTGCCGGGGTCGGTCACGTGGTCGAGGACGACTACGAGGCTTTCGGGCTTTCCTGCGGTCGCACGCAGCACCTCGGCGAGCGTCGCGCATTGGAACGATCTCAGCACCGCCGCCACTCCTTGGTGGCGTCCGCGCTCGCTCGCAGCATCGAGGGCCTCGCGTGGCACTTCAGCTACCGAGATGCCTCTGGCTGCCGCTTCACGGGCGATCTCCTCCAGGACCGCATCGCGCTTCAGCCCGCGCGCCATCTCGATGCGCTCGACGTCGAGCCCCCCGCGCAGCGCTTCGAGAACGGCCCGACGCCCCTCGATCCTGTGGCTCATCCCCAGTCTCCGCCGCGACGCACCACGCGCGGCCCCTGCGGTGTATCCTCGATCGCGTAGCCAAGGACGCCCAGCGCGTCCCGGACAGCGTCAGCCGCCTCCCAGTTGCGCTCGGCACGCGCGGCCTCACGAGCCGCGAGGAGAGCGCGCAGCGCCTCATCCGGGTCGGAGCCGGAGTAGCCGGCAAGGTCGCGGGCCATGCCGATCACGTCTGCTGAAGGCTCGGCCTCTCGTTCTGCCGGCTGCAACTCGATGCCGAGCACACCCAGGAGCTCCCGGATGGCAGCGGCCGCATCGACCAGCACCGCTCGGTCGTCCGCGGCCAGCACCGAGGCGTTCTCAGCAAGGAAGGCATTGCACTTCCGTCCGAGCTCGAAGACTGCGGCGAGGGCCCCGGCGGTGTTGAAGTCGTCGTCCATGGCCTCCTCGAACCGCTGCCGCGCCTCGCGAACGGCGTCAGCAAGCGCAGACCGAGCGTCCGACGAAGCCCCCGGTCCGCCGCCCGCCGTCTCGACAGCCCACTGCAGGTTGCGGACGGCGTTCGTGATGCGCTCGAGCGCAGCTGCGGCTTCGTCGAGCCGCGCGTCTGAGAAGTCGAGCGGGCTTCGGTAGTGCGTCTGCAACATCAGCATCCGAATGACTGCGGCCGGGTGCTTCGCAAGGACGTCTTTGAGCAACAGGAAGTTGCCGAGCGACTTGCTCATCTTCTCGGAGTCGATCTGCAGCATCCCGCCATGCATCCAGTAGCGGACGAACTGCTTGCCAGTAGCCGCCTCGGACTGCGCGCGTTCGTTCTCGTGATGAGGGAAGACCAGGTCCGATCCTCCGCCGTGGATGTCGAACGGCACGCCCAGCTCGCGCTCGGACATCACAGAGCACTCCAGGTGCCAGCCGGGACGGCCTTCCCCCCACGGGCTCGGCCAGTGCGGCTCGCCTGGCTTGGCCGCTTTCCAGAGCGCGAAGTCCAGCGGATCCTGCTTTCGCTCGTCCACCTCGACGCGCGCACCCGCCTCGAGCTCGTCGATGTCGCGCCCCGAAAGCTCGCCGTACCCTGGGTACGAGCGCACCGAGAAGTACACGTCGCCGTCCACCACGTACGCGTGCCCGCGCTCGATGAGCCGCTCCACCATCGCGATCATGTCCGGTATCGTCTGCGTGGCAAGCGGCTGCCTCGTCGGCGGCAGGACGCCGAGAGCATCCATCGCGGAGCGGAACGCGAGCGTATAGGTCTCGGCGATCTCCGCGGGCGACCTTCCCTCCTCCTGGGCGCGCTTGATGATCTTGTCGTCGACGTCGGTGATGTTCTGCACGAAGGTCACTTCGTACCCCCGCCACATCAGGTAGCGGCGTATGACGTCGAACGAGAGGAAGGTACGCGCGTTCCCGACGTGGATGTGGTTGTAGACGGTGGGGCCGCACACGTACATCGCGACCTTGCCCGGCTCACGAGGCACGAAGTCCTCCTTGGTGCGCGACATCGTGTTGTAGACGCGTATGGCCATCACGAACGCCTTTCGTCGTCGGACTTCCGCTCGAATACCGGCTCGCCGGCCTCAGACGCGATCCCTTCGTCGCGCTCCAGCCGTGCCTCCAGCCGCTCGATGCGCCGCTGGAGGGTCCGGAACATCTCGACCACGGGGTCGGGCAGGTCCTCGTGATGGAGGTCGATCGCATCAACGCGCTCGCCCTCCCTGACCACGATCCTTCCAGGAACGCCGACCACCGTGCAGTTCGAGGGGACGTCTTGGATGACGACAGCGCCTGCACCGATCTTCGAATGGCTTCCCACCGTGATGTTGCCCAGCACCGTCGCGCCGACGCCGATCACCACGTTGTCCTGGATCGTGGGGTGCCGCTTCCCGTGCTCCTTGCCGGTGCCGCCCAGCGTGACGCCCTGGTACATGGTGACGTTGTTCCCGATGATGGTGGTCTCGCCGATCACGACGCCCATGCCGTGATCGATGAAGAACCCCTCACCGATCGTCGCGCCAGGGTGGATCTCGATGCCTGTGTAATGACGGACCACTTGGCTGATGCGCCTGGCCAGCCACACGAGGCCCGCTCTGTGAAGCCGGTGTGCGACGCGGTGCCACCACACCGCCCACAGGCCCGGGTAGTTGGTGAGCGCAGAGAGCGTCGAGGTGCACGCTGGATCGCGCTCCTTGATTGCCTCGATGTCTCTTCTCATGCGCTCGAACATGCTCACGCTTCCTGGCCGCCCGCGGAGTGCTGGGACACATCACTATCGCCGGAGGAGCCGGGCTCCGTCAACGATACGCGACCGATGCGAGACTCGGTCTCGGCGGGCCCGAGCGCCCGAAGCAACGACGCGATCGGCGGCCCGTCCGCGACTCCGATCAGGGCCTGCCTCAGCGCGTGCATTCCCTCTTTGACTGTGAGGCCGCGGCTCTTGAACTCGTCCTTCACACGCTGCGAGATCGCCTCCGGGTCCCAGACGGACGCCGCGTCGAGCGCTGAGCGCACGGCTTCGACGACGCGGGTATCGACGACCGACGCCGGATCTGGCGGCGACGCGATCCGAGCCGCGATACGCGAGATGTCGGCCCCGGTCTCCGCCTCCTCGCGCGCGATGGCGAGAAGCGCCTCGCGGTCGATGCCGTCTGGCAGCGGCGGCAGGAACCACTCCGCGAACTCGGCGAATGCGGCGTCTGTGAGATGCCGCAGGTGCCTTGCGTTCACCGCTCGAAGCCTGGCGAGGTCGTGCACAGAGGGCGACGGCGAGACGGCCCTGATGTCGAATGCCGGAACCAAATCGCGGGGACCTCGCACCTCGAGCCCCTCGGGAACCCTCCACCCGAGCGAGGCCACGTACTCCACGACGGCAGACGGCAGGAAGCCCTCGGCTCGCAGCTCCGCGAGCGCCGAACCGCCCTGCGACTTGGAGAGCGGCTGGCCGCCGGGGGCGGTGACGAGCGGCAGGTGCGCGTATCGCGGAAGAGCGGCCCCCATCGCCTCGAGCAGCAGGATCTGACGAGCGGTGTTCGCGAGGTGGTCGTCACCCCGCACGACGAACGTGATCCCCATCGCGACGTCGTCGGCTACGCACGCGAGATCGTACGTCGCGCGGCCGTCGGACCGCAGCACCACGAAGTCGCCGATCTCCTCAGTGGAGAACTCCATCGAGCCGTGCACGGCGTCTTCGAATGCGACGCGCCGTCCTTCGGGCACGGCGAAGCGCCACGCCGGGCGCCGCCCCTCCGCTTCGAGACGAGCGCGCTGGGCCGACGAGAGGTTCCGGCACGTGCCGGGATAGCGAGGAGCGCGACCACGAGCGCGGTCCGCCTCGCGCGCCGCTTCGAGCTCCTCCGGGGTGCAGTAGCACGGGTACAGGGCGCCTGCGTCCGCGAGCCGATTCCAAACCGCGCGATAGACCTCGACGCGCTCCGACTGCCGGTAGGGCGCATGCGGTCCGCCTACGTCAGGGCCCTCGTCCCAATCGAGCCCAAGCCATCGCAGGTCCTCGAGCAGCGCCGCGTCGGCTCCCGGAACCACCCTCGCGGCGTCCGTGTCCTCGAGGCGGACCACGAACTGTCCGCCTGTGGCCCGCGCGACCAGCCAGCTGAACAGGGCCGTGCGCGCACCTCCCACGTGTAGGGAGCCGGTCGGCGCGGGCGCGAAGCGCGTACGCTCGCTCATGGCTGCGTACGCTCCAGAAGCACGACGGCGTAGGCCGCGGCCCCCTCTTGACGCCCGACGAACCCGAGCCCTTCCGTGGTGGTCGCTTTCACGCCGATGCGCTCCGGCTCGACACCCAACGCTCGCGCGATTCGCTCCCGCATCGCGTCACGGTACGGCGCGATCTTCGGACGCTCGAGCGCAAGCACGCAGTCCGCATCCGCGAGCTCGAAGCCGCGGTCGTGCATGAGCGATGCCACTTGCTCCAGCAGCCCCACACTCGAAGCGCCCGCGTATGCCGGGTCGTCGTCGGGGAACAGGCGGCCGATGTCGCCTTCCCGCAGCGCGCCGAGTATCGCGTCCATGAGCGCATGCACGAGCACGTCGGCATCGGAGTGGCCGGCAAGCCCGCGCTCGCTCGGCAGCTCGACCCCGCCGAGAATGAGCGGTCTTCCGGGCTCGAACGCGTGAGCATCGAACCCGATCCCTACGCGGTACGACGCGCCGCTCATCTCGCACCTCCTCCGCGTGCCAGGCCGCGGACCTGCAAGACCGCCTCCGCTATGGCCAAGTCTTCCGGGACCGTGATCTTGATGTTGTCACGGGGGCCCCTCACTACGCGAACCCGTCCGCCGTCGGCCTCCACGACCGCAGCGTCGTCAGTGGCAGTCACGCCTGAGCACTGCGCACGCTCGAACGCCGCTCGCAACGCACGAGCCCAGAACGCTTGCGGGGTCTGCACCAGCCAGAGGCGCCCGCGATCCTCGGTGCGCACGACGAGCCCGTCTGGGCCGACCGATTTCACGGTGTCGAAGCACGGGTAGCCGACGATGACCGCATCCACGCTCTCGTCGAGCTCGACCAGCACCGCCTCCAGCAGCTCCGGGGTAACGAGCGGGCGTGCGCCGTCGTGAACGACGACGACCTCCACCTCGGGCGGGAGCGCATCGAGGGCGCGCGCGACGGATTCCTGTCGCGTCGCGCCGCCTGCGACCACGCTCACGACTTTGGGTTCGCCCGCGAGGAGCCCTGCGATCGCGTCCACGTGGTCGAGGTTGGCCACGACCACGACGCCCTCGACCCGCTCGCTTGCCGCGACCGCCCGCACCGTGTGCTCGAGAACGGTCGCCCCTGCGAGCGGCGCAAGCTGCTTCCCACCCGGCCGGCCGAAGCGCTCTCCGGAGCCCGCTGCCGCGACGATGGCTCCCACGCGCACGTCACACCGCCTTGGCGAAGATCATGCGCCCGGCGGACGTCTGCAAGACCGAGGTCACTTCCACCTCGATCTCCTTCCCGATCGAACCGCGCCCGTCGCTGACGACCACCATGGTGCCGTCCGAGAGGTAACCGACCCCCTGATCGGGCTCCTTGCCCGGCTTCGCAACGCCTAGAACGAGCTTGTCGCCAGGCAAGTAGACGGGACGAACGGCCTCGGCGAGCTCGTTGAGGTTCAGCACATCCACACCCTCGACCCGCGCGACTTGGGTCAGGTTGTGGTCGGCCGTGACGATCGCGCCGCCTGAGGACTGGGCAAGCCGTATCATCTTCGCGTCGACCGTCGGCACGTCCGGGTAGTCGGCATCGATGACCGTCACGACGTCTTCGAGCGCGGAGAGGGCCGTCAGCGTATCGAGGCCTCTGCGCCCTCGCGCGCGTTTCAAGTCATCCGCGGAGTCCGCGAGCGTCTGCAGCTCCACCAGGACGAAGCGTGGAACGCGAAGAGGGCCTTCCAGGAACCCAGACTTGACGATCGCCTCGAACCGGCCGTCGATGACCGCGCTCGTGTCGAGGAACTTCGGTCGCTCGTGAGTGGATGGGCTTCCCTGTGTGAACAGCTCGTCGGCAACCTCGTGCCGTCGCAGCAAGAAGAGCCTCGCTGTGCCGTAGGCGAACAGCCCGTACACGCCGACCTTCGCCAGGAAGGCAAGCCACGCCGGTTTGAGCAGACCCAGCGGGTCTGAGATGAAGAACGCGATGACGAGCCCGATGATCAGCCCGACAGCGCCGAACAAGAGCTCGGCTGGCCGATACTCGGAGACTTGCTGCTCGATGCGACGGAACTGCACGGTCATCTCTCGGCCAAGGATGCCGCCGAGCAGGTATCCCATCGAGCTTCCCAGAATGATGAAGAGGATGATGACGGATTCCTGAGAGAAGCCTGTCTGGGACGGCCAGTCAGCGAGCCGTGCGACCGAGTATCCACCGAACGCACCCGCCGTCAGCAGCACGAAGCGCATCAGCTGCACGATCATGCCTGCGACGACCGGAGACGCATCTGCCGGTGCGCCCTCACCTCCTCATGGCCTAGTACAGAGAGTCCCTCAACCCGAAGTCAGTCTACCACACATCCCGACAAGCGGGCTTCGACGAGGGACGAGCGGCAGCCATCACCGTCGAGGCGCTTCCCGGCTTCAGCCTCCTGGGTGCTCGCGCATGCGCCGCAAGCCGTCGAGAATGGCCGCAGCCCGTCTCGAGCCGACACCCTCGACGTCATCGAGCTGCTGCTCAGAGGCACCGAGAAGCGCCGCGAGCGTTTGGAACTTGTCGACCACTCGATTGGCCACCGAACCAGGCAGCGCCGGTATGTGTCTCAGAACGCGGTACCCACGAGGACGCACTTGCTGTTCGACAAGATCTGCGCCGCCCGCGTGTCCCAGCGCGTGTATCACGGCAAGCGGATCGAGAAGCTGGTCGGGCTTCATCGCGGCGATCCTCTGCTTCACGCGCGCAGCTGTTCGCGGCGACGGGTCGGCCGCGTAGTCTCTGACGAGCATGGTGTAGTCGTCGTCCACACCCGCCGTGAGCTCATCGGACTGCATCCTGACGAGGCGCCCGTCTTCGCCAAGTTCGATTATGTAGCGGTTGACCTCTTTCGCCACCCTGAGAACCATCTCGGCCCGCTGGATCACGAGCGCAACCTCGCGGAACGTCGAAACGTTCTCGAATTCGAGCACCGTGAGATGCGCCGTCACCTCGTCGAGCCGGGTACGGTACCGCTCGAGGGTCTGCAGCGCCTGGTTCGCCTTCGCGAGCACGACTTCGATGTCCTCCAACACCACCTTCTGACCGCGCCGATAGAGGCTCACGACGTCCCTGCGCTGGGAGATCGATATGACGAGCGCATCGGTTTGCAAGCTGACTCGTTCAGCCGTGCGGTGGCGCATGCCGGTCTCAGATGTCGGGATAGAGGGATCTGGCACGAGGTGGACGTTCGCCTTCAAGATGTGCTTCATATCAGCGTCGAGCGTGATCGCGCCGTCCATCTTCGCGAGCTCGAACAGCCGCTGCGGCGTGTACGGCACGCCGACGACGAAGCCGCCGTTGCTGATGCTCTCCACTCCTCGCTCGTCGCCGATGACGATGAGTGCGCCCGTGCGAGCAGAGATCACGTGATCCAGCCCCTCGCGCAGGGGCGTCCCAGGCGCTACGGCTGCAAGCGCCTGGAGCATGACGTCGTTCTGGGCGATGTCCATCCGACCTCCTGCCATGGGCTGCCCAGATTGTGCCACGCCATGGGAGCGGGCTGCTAGTGGCAGCTGCTCACCTGTCGCGGAACAGCCCTGCCGACACCAGAGCTGACCTGACGGACGAGACGCGCGCTACCTCGATGCCTTCAGCGGCGAGCGGACCCTTGCCATCCGGCGCGAGCAGCACCTTCACGCCGACACGGGCGCACTCCGCCGCACGGACCCCGCCGTGCGGAACGCCGCGGATCTCGCCCGTGAGCCCGACCTCGCCGAACGCCGCTGACCACGCCGGCAGAGCCGTATCCTCTCGGGCAGATACGAGCGCCAGAGCGAGCGGCAAGTCCACAGCAGGGTCTGACACGCGCACGCCACCCACGACCGACACGTACACGTCGTGCTCGCCGAACCGCACGCCTGCCCGACCCTCGAGGACCGCGAGCATCTGGTGGACTCGGCCGATGTCGACCCCGACCGCGTGCCTGCGCGGAGCAGGCAGCCACGTGCGCGTCACTAGCGCCTGCACCTCGACCAGCATCGGCCGCGTGCCTTCGACCGTCGGGAACACGCACGTGCCGGGCGCATCGTGCGCCCGTTGGCACAGCGTCAGCCCTGAGGGGTCGGAGATGGGTTCAAGTCCCGTGCTAGTCATCTCGAACACCCCGACCTCGCTCACCGAGCCGAAGCGGTTCTTCGTCGCACGGACGACTCGATGTGCGTGGTCACGGTCGCCCTCGAACGACAGCACCGTGTCGACCACGTGCTCCAACACACGCGGCCCTGCCACGGTTCCTTCTTTGGTGACGTGGCCCACCATGACGACAGCGACGCCGACGCTCTTCGCGAGACCGACGAGCGCCTGCGCGCACGCTCTGACCTGACCCACGCTGCCAGCCAAACCGGGAGTCTCCGGGTCTGACAGCGTCTGGACCGAGTCGACCACGAGGACGTCGACGCCCTCTGACTCGGCTGTGGCGATGACGACGCGGACATCGGAGTCTGGGAGCAGCAGCACTCGCCCGTCGGCGCCGAGCCGCTCCGCCCTCAGTCGGACCTGCTCGGCAGACTCCTCTCCGCACACGTAGAGAACGCGACGGCCCGAGGAGGCCAGTCGGCTCGCGGCCTGAAGCAGCAGCGTCGACTTGCCGATCCCTGGCTCGCCCGCCAACAGGATGACCGAGCCCCGGACGATCCCGCCACCAAGCACGCAGTCGAGCTCGCCGATGCCGGTCGTGATGCGGGTCGCGGGATCGACGCGCACGTCGCTCAGCGCGATCGGGGTGCGTGGAGCGGCGCCTCGGCTTCGCTCCTCCTCGACGGGATCCGCTTCAGCGAACGTCCCGTATTCGCCGCACGCTGGACAGCGTCCGAGCCACTTCGGCGTGACGTGGCCGCACTGGGAGCAGCGCCACTCCGAGCGTGCCCGCGCCATGCGTCAGTCGCCCGTAAGACCGTCGGACTGCGGAGCTCCGCGACCGCGCGACCCGCTCCGCGGAGGCATCGAGGCCTTCGTGCGCTTCGGCTTGGACGGCTGCGCGATCGCCTCGGGCGTGAGCTGGCCGTGCGCGAACGAGATGGCACCGTCCTCGACCCGCAGCTCGACGACGTCGCCCGCGCCCCACTCGCCTGCGAGGATCCGCTCCGACAGAGGGTCTTCGACGAGGCGCTGGATCGCGCGCCGAAGCGGACGCGCGCCAAGCGCAGGATCGAAGCCCTCCTTCGCCAGCAGCGTCCGCGCCTCCGGGGTGAGCACGAGCCCGATGCCCTGCTCTGCCAGACGCTCCCTGAGCCGCGCCACCATGAGGTCGACGATCGCCTCGATCTCCTCGGGTGTGAGGTCGTGGAACACGATGACCTCGTCCACACGATTCAAGAACTCCGGTCGGAAGATCTTCTTGAGCTCGCCCGTGACGCGCTCCTTGAGCGTCTCGTATGGCATCGCATCCGTCGACTGCATCGTGAACCCGATGGTCTTGCCCTTGGCGATGTCGCGCGCACCCACGTTGCTCGTCATGATGATGATCGTGTTCTTGAAGTCGACGCGCCTGCCTTGGGCGTCCGTCAGCCGGCCTTCCTCCAGGATCTGGAGCAAGACGTTGAACACGTCCGGGTGCGCCTTCTCGATCTCGTCGAAGAGCACCACCGAGTACGGCTTCCGGCGCACGGCCTCGGTGAGCTGCCCTCCTTCGTCGAATCCCACGTAGCCGGGCGGCGAGCCGATCAGCCGCGACACGGTGTGCTTCTCCATGTACTCCGACATGTCGAGCTGGATGAGAGCGTCCTCGCTGCCGAACAGGAACTCTGCGAGCGCCTTCGCGAGCTCGGTCTTGCCGACTCCTGAGGGCCCCAGGAAGATGAACGAGCCCGCAGGCCGCGACGGGTCCTTGAGACCAGCTCGCGTGCGGCGGATGGCTTTGCTTACCGCGGTGACGGCTTCGTCTTGGCCCACGATGCGCTCGTGCAGCGACGCCTCCATCCGGAGCAGCTTCTGCGTCTCCTCCTCGGTAAGCGACGCGACCGGGATGCCCGTCCACATCGAGACCACCTCGGCGATCTCCTTCTCGGTGACCTCGACGACCCGGTTGTTGTCTGGGCGGCGCCACTCCTCTTCCATGCGCCGCTTCTCGGCGATGATCTGCTTCTCCTTGTCGCGCAACGCAGCGGCCTTCTCGAACTCCTGCGCTTCGATAGCCGCTTCCTTCTCCTGCCGCACCTGCTTGAGCCGCTCCTCGACTTCCCGGATGCCCGGCGGCGCGGTCATCGTCTTGATCCGCATCTTCGACCCCGCCTCGTCGATGAGGTCGATGGCCTTGTCCGGCAAGAACCGGTCGGAGATGTAGCGGTCGGCGAGCGTGGCGGCCGCGTCGATGGCAGCGTCGGTGATGGAGACCCGGTGGTGCGCCTCATACCGGTCGCGAAGCCCGTAGAGGATCGCCTTGGTCTCCTCCACGCTCGGCTCGCCCACCATGATGGGCTGGAAGCGCCGTTCAAGCGCTGGGTCCTTCTCGACGTACTTGCGGTACTCGTCGAGCGTCGTGGCCCCGATGGTCTGGAGCTCGCCGCGCGCGAGAGCGGGCTTGATGATGCTCGCGGCGTCGATCGCGCCTTCGGCGGCGCCAGCGCCGACCAGCGTGTGCATCTCGTCCACGAACAGGATGACGTCGCCGCGCTCCCGGATCTCCTTCATGACCTTCTTCAAGCGCTCTTCGAACTCGCCCCGATACTTGCTGCCGGCAACGAGCGCAGCCAGATCCAGCGTGTACAGCTGCTTGTCCCTGAGCGTCTCGGGCACCTCGTCGCGAGCGATCTTCTGCGCGAGACCCTCGACGACGGCGGTCTTGCCGACGCCGGGCTCGCCGATCAGGACCGGGTTGTTCTTGGTGCGCCGCGAAAGGATCTGCATCACGCGCTCGATCTCCTGCTGGCGGCCGACGACCGGATCCAGCTTGCCTTCCAGGGCCGCGCGGGTGAGGTTGCGGCCGAACTCGTCGAGCAACGACCCGCCCTCGCCGCTGCGGGCTCGCCGCTCCTCCGTCCCCTCCCCCTGCCGACCGTAGTAGCCGGACAGCAGCTGGATGACGGCCGAGCGCACCTTCTCGAGGTCGGCGCCGAGGTTGATGAGGACCTGGGCTGCCACGCCTTCGCCTTCGCGGATGAGCCCGAGCAGTATGTGCTCGGTGCCGATGTAGTTGTGGCCCAGCTGGAGCGCCTCGCGAAGCGAGAGCTCGAGGACCTTCTTCGCACGGGGCGTGAAGGGGATGTGCCCCGTCGGGACGTACGTGCCCCGCCCGATGAGCTCCTCGACCTGCTGCCGGACGTCGTCCGGCGAGATCCGCAGCGACTCGAGGGCCTTGACGGCGACGCCGTCCGGCTCGCGCATCAGCCCGAGCAGCAGGTGCTCGGTGCCGATGTAGTTCTGGTTGAGCATGCGGGCCTCTTCTTGCGCGTACACCACGACGCGCCGGGCCTTCTCGGTGAACCTCTCGAACATGATCATCGCCTCACTGACGGTAACGCCGACGATGCGGCGGAATGCTCCTGTGGATATTCTACCCCGGCTGGCCGACACCGGGGAGGGTGGGCAGCTACGCCGAAGATCTAGGACTCGGGGCGCATGTGCGGGAAGAGGATGACGTCCCGGATCGAGGGACTGTCCGTGAGCAGCATGACGAGCCGGTCGATGCCTACGCCGAGCCCGCCGGCGGGCGGCATGCCGTACTCCATCGCTCGCAGGTAGTCCTCGTCGTACCCCATCGCTTCCTCGTCGCCGCCTGCCTTCGCCCGCGCCTGCGCCTCGAAGCGCTCGCGCTGGTCGATCGGGTCGATGAGCTCAGAGAACGCGTTCGCGATCTCGCGCCCCGCCACGATCACCTCGAAGCGCTCGGTGAGATCGGGCTCGGTCGGCTTCTTGCGGGCGAGCGGCGAGGTCTCCAACGGGTACTCGGTCACGAAGGTCGGTCCCACGATGGCGTGCTCGGCCAGCTTCTCGAACAGCTCGGTGATGAGCTTGCCCTTGCCCCAACCGGGCTCCCACGGCACGTCGTGCGCGTCGCACAGCCCGCGCAGCTCTTCGAGCGACCGCGCGAAGGAGACTTCTTCGCCCGCAGCTTCGCTGGTGAGCTCGATGAGCGTCCGGCGCGGCCACGGAGGCGTGAAGTCGATGCGCGTGCCCTGGTAGTCGACCACTAGGGACCCGCACGCAGCTTCGACCGCTGCCGTCACGATGCCTTCCGCGAGCCGCATCATGCCTTCGAGGTTCGTGAACGCTTGGTACGCCTCGAGCATGGTGAATTCGGGGTTGTGGCGCACCGAGATGCCCTCGTTGCGGAAGGACCGGTTTATCTCGAACACGCGCTCGAATCCGCCGACGAGCAGCCGCTTGAGGTAGAGCTCGGGAGCGATGCGCAGGTAGAGATCCATGTCGAGGGCGTTGTGGTGGGTGACGAACGGTCGCGCCGTAGCTCCCCCCGGTATCGGGTGCAGCATCGGCGTCTCGACCTCGAGGAAACCCTGCGACTCCATGTACTTCCTTATCGCGGCGATCGCGACGAACCGCTTCTCGAAGGTCTGCCTGACCTCCGGATTGGCGATGAGATCGACGTAGCGCTGGCGATAGCGGGTCTCCACGTCCGTGAGCCCGTGGAACTTCTCGGGCAGCGGCCGCAACGATTTGGAGAGGATCGTGAGCTCGACGGGCACCACCGAGAGCTCGCCGCGTCGCGTGCGCACGACCTCTCCGGAGGCGCCTACCCAGTCGCCGACGTCGATCGCTTCGAGCGCTTCACGGAAGCGCTCGGCGCCCAGGACGTCGGACTTGCAGAAGAGCTGGAGCTCGCCTGTCCCGTCCCGGATCACCAAGAACGCGATCTTGCCCTGGTCGCGCTTCGCCATGACGCGTCCGGCGACCGATGCCTCGGCTCCCGCGCTCTTGCCAGGCGCAAGCTCTGCGTGAGCTTCCTTCAGGTCGGCAGCCGTGTGGGTGCGGTCGTAGCGGTCCTTATACGGCTCGTCCCCGGCAGCTCGCATGGCCGCCATCTTCGAGCGCCGGACGGCCACGGGGTCGTCAGCCTGCGTGCCAGAGATGTCGCTTCCGTCCGGCATGCGTCAGTTCTTGATTGAGAGGATCTCGTACTCGATGACCGCGCCGCGGGGCGTCGTCACGGTGACGACTTCGCCCTTCTTCTTGCCCATGATGGCTTGACCGACCGGCGACTCGTTCGAGATCTTCGCGTGGGCGGGGTCGGCCTCCGCAGAGCCGACCACCGTGAAGGTCTGCGTCTCGCCCGTGGCAAGGTCCTTGAGCTCCACGCGCGAGCCGAGCACGACCTTGCTGCTCTTCTTGGGCGCCTCGATAACCGTGGCGTGCGCGAGGATGGCGTTGATCTCCGCGAT
The DNA here is from genome assembly GCA_001950395.1 of Coriobacteriaceae bacterium EMTCatB1. Lineage (GTDB taxonomy): Bacteria > Actinomycetota > Coriobacteriia > Anaerosomatales > Anaerosomataceae > Parvivirga. Next base: position 1,795,908 of record BDLO01000001.1, on the reverse strand, counting down.
GCGGCTCTCGACCCACGCTTGCTCGTTCTTCGCGTCGTCGTACTCGGAGTTCTCTGAGATGTCCCCGAACTCCTTGGCTTCTTTGATGCGCTCGCCGACTTCGCGTCGGCGCACGGTCTCAAGGTGATGAAGCTCGGCCTCCAGACGTGCCTGGCCTTCTGGGGTCAGCACGACTTCTTTGTGCATGGCTGCTCCTGATCGGTACTGATGGCGGCGGGCATGTCGCCCGGCTCCTGAAAAACGCTCGTGAGAGTATACATCATGGACAAGAGCGCACAAGCGCTCGCCCGCGCCAAGCGACGCCAGCGAGCGCTTCTGGGCTAAGGGGAGCCTACTCGGTCTTCTCCGAGCTCTTCTCCTCCGAGTTCGCGGACTCGGGCTTCGACTCGCTCTCGTCAAGCCCCTGCTCCATGCCTTCCTTCAGGGCCTTCGCAGACTTCCCGACCATCTTAGCGAGCTTGGGGAGCTGCGACGGTCCGAACAGTATGAGCACGATGATGAGGATGATCCAGAGCTCTCCGCCCATCGGCAGACCAAACGCGGCCATGTGCCCTCCTTCTAACGTCCATCTTCGTCGGAATCCGCACGGCGGTCCCGGAACGCCTCCATACAGTACCACCCTTGGCCTGCGGGTGCCAGGAACTGCGGCGACCGGATTCCTACACCTTGTCCGTGCCTTCTGCGCGCGAGAGGTAGTACAGGGTGTGCAGCAGCTCGAGGACCGGGTCGGTGTTGTGCAGCCTCACGCCGTCCGGCACGCTCACGAGGGCCGGCGTGTAGTTGAGGATGATCTTGATGCCGGCTCGGCACACCAGGTCCGCTGCGGCCTGAGCCGCCTCGGGAGGGACCGCAAGGACAGCGATGCGGATGTTCTGGTCGGCGACCACGCGAGGCAGCTCGTCGACGTGCTGCACGACCACGTCCCCGATCCTCGTGCCGACCTTCTTCGGATCGTTGTCGAACACGGCGGTGACGTAGAAGCCGTGCTGCTTCAGACCATCGTAGCCGGCGATCGCGGAGCCGAGGTTGCCGGCCCCTATGAGCGCAAGCCGATGCACGTGGTCCGCTCCGAGTATCCGCTGGATGCTGTCCACCAGCAGGGCGATGTCGTAGCCCACACCGCGCTTGCCGAAGGAGCCGAAGTGCGTGAGATCGCGCCGTATCTGCGCGGGGTTTATCCCGGTGAGCTCGCCGAGCCGTGACGACGAGACGGTCGTGCGCCCTTCGTGCCTGAGCTGGATGAGCGTTCCCAGGTACACCGGCAATCGCTCGATCACGCCTGCTGGGATGTCTGCTGGCGTGGACTGCATGTGTGATCCTATCGTCGCGGGCCTTGGGACATTGTTACCCGCAGTCACAATCTTGCGCAAGATGGTCTGGCCTTCAGACGCCCCGGCTCTGCCTGAGCAGCCTGATCACGTCACCACGCGTGACGATTCCCGCGAGCCGCCCGTCCTCGACGACGAGAACCGCCCCCGGCCCGTCAGGCTCCAGCGACGGCAGGATGCTCTCCACGCTCGCGGAAGGTGCCGCCACCGCGCGAGAGAGGTCGTGAACGGCGAGCTCCCCGACGGTCTTCGAGCTCCACGCCTGTCGCGGAACGCTGCGGACGGCGTGCAAGTCGAGCAGGCCCACGACCCTGCCGTCTTCGACGACCGGATAGCGCGAGTGCCGGCCGCCGAGCACGTACGCTTCAGCCACCTCGGAGATCGGCGTCTCGGCGGGAACCGTGACGACGGGCGAGCTCATGATGCTCTCGAGCGGAACGGCCGCGAGTTGCGCGCGGATTACCTGCTGCGCGTACGCGTTCGCCGCCAGCGTCGTGATGAACCACCCCATGATAGCGAGCCAGATCGCGTCGAGCTGGCCCTGCAGCACGAGGTAGACGGCGACGGCGACAAGCCCGTAGCCGATGGCCTGACCCGTCCGCGTCGCCCAACGGGTGGCCCTCAACACGTCTTTCGTGAGCGCCCACAGCAGCGCCCGAAGGACGCGGCCTCCATCGAGAGGGAACCCTGGAAGCAGGTTGAACGCCGCGACGGAGAAGTTGATGAACGTGAGGTACTCGAGGGGCACCCGTGCGAGCTCGGGCATCCGCTCACCGAGCGACGCGACAGCGACGAGCCCGAGCAAGCCCAAGAGGAAGCTCGTCGCGGGTCCAGCAATCGCCATGGCCAGCTCGCGCAGCGGGCTTCTCGGTTCCTCCTCCATCTGCGACACGCCGCCGAAGACGAACAGCGTGACCCGCTTGATCCTCAGCCCGCCCGCACGCGCCACGAGCGAATGGGCCAGCTCGTGCAAGACGATGGACGCGAAGAACGCCAGCGCGGTACCGAACGCCAGCGCTGCGTATGCAGTCGCTGGGAGACCTGGCAACGCCTGCGGGAAATAGCTGGTCGCCAGACCGACGGACACCAGGAAGAACACGAGGAGCCAGCTCGCGTTCACCTCGATCGGTATCCCGAAGAGCGTCGCTATGGTGCGCGACGACGTACCGGGCAAGGCGTGCCTCCTTCCGTTCGACCGCCGTCGCGTCCTACGCCGGCTCTAGAATGCCGCGCCGTCCAGTGCATGGGCGCAGATGCAGTCGCGCTCCACTGGCAGCGCTGGGATCATCGCGTGCAACAGCGCCTTGAGCTTCTCGTTGTTCTGATTGAACACGCGGATGACCTCTTCGTTCGTGACCGGCTCGACGCCCTCTGCGCCGGCATCGTGGTCGGTGATGAGCGAGATGTTGCAGTAGCAGATCTCCAGCTCGCGCGCCAGGTACGCCTCTGGATACTGGGTCATGTTGATGACCTCCCAGCCCTGAGAGGCGAACCAGCGCGACTCTGCGCGGGTCGAGAAGCGCGGACCCTGGATGACCACCACCGTGCCCCGCTCGTGAACGGTGATGCCGAGCTCCCGCGCTTTTGCCACTGCGATCTGCCGCATGGTCGGGCAGTAGGGGTCAGCAGATGACACGTGAGTCGTGGTGGGTCCGTCGTAGAACGTGTCCTTGCGTCCCCAGGTCCGGTCGACGAACTGGTCGCAGATGACGAAGTCGCCCGGCTTGACGTGCGGCTGCAGCGAGCCGCACGCGTTCGGACCGATGATGCGCGAGACGCCGAGCAGCTTCATCGCGTACACGTTGGCCCGGTAGTTGATCATGTGCGGCGGGTACTGGTGGGCGGTCCCATGGCGGGGCAGGAATGCCACTTTCCTGCCCGCGATCTCGCCTATCGTGACGGGCGCTGACGGCGCACCGTAGGGAGTGTCGACCCGAACCTCATCCGCGTTCTCGAGCAACGAGTAGAAGCCGCTTCCGCCGAACACGCCGATCTCGGCCTGTGGATACTGCATGCGCGCACCTCCGGATCGTCGAACCGCTTCGGCTCTGATTGTAGAGCATCACGGCACGATTCTCAGGCCGTCCTGAGCCCCGACGCTCCACCCGCGTACAGCGGGCGGCCGAACTGGTTCGACGCGTCGGTCCACTCCTCTTCGGCTCGAAGGGCCCCTTTGAGCGCCCCGGCGAACGCCGACGCCTCTCTGTCGAGCGCGTCGATATGGCTCAGCACCAACGCCTCCAGGGAGCTCGGAGCCACGGCATAGCCGAAGTCTGAACGGTGGTGGCTCAACACGAGGTGCGAGAGATGCGCGGCTTTTTCTACGCTCAGGACGTCTCGCAGTGCTGCACACGCCGCATTCACCCGACGCTCGCCCAGGACTGCATGCCCAAGCATCCGTCCTTCCACCGTGGGCTCGAAGCCCGTGCCGAGCCGGATGGCGTCCACCACTCCGACGTCGTGCAGGAGAGCGCCCGCAAGCAAGAGGTCGCGGTCGAGGCCCGGGCAGACCGGCTGGTAGCCGACGCACGCGGTGGCCACTGCCACGGTGTGCTCGAGAAGCCCTCCGATGCCTGCGTGGTGCTCGACGATGCTCGCCGGCAGTGCAGCGAACGACCGGAAGAACGTCACGTCCCCGAATACGGTACGGAGGAGACGGGACAACCCCGGGTCTTCGACCATCTCGACCAGCCGTCGGAGCTCCTTGACCGACTCCTTGCGTTCCCGCGCCGAGCGCGGCAGGAGGTCCGACACGTCGTAGCGCTCCGCCGGGCGCATGTCGTCGATGGAGATGCGCTTCACTCCGCGATACGTCGTCACGATCCCCAGGACATGCACCACGGTTCCGGCCGGGATCGAGGCGGCCAAAGCATCGGGTTTGAACATCACGCCGGCGATCGTCCCCGACCGGTCGGCGAGCTCGAGCGCCAGATACGCCTCGCCGTGCCGAGTCGAGCGCAGCTCGCGCGCGCGCAAGGAGAAGACCGAGTCCACACGGCGACCCTCCGTGAGCGTTGCTGCCAGATCCGTCTTCATCGTCCCCTCCGCATCGTCGTCTCACCAGAGAGGATGCCAGAGGGGACTGACATCTAGCGGAATCGGATACGGAACGCTGTGCCGGGCTCTATCCCATAACGCTCTGCCGCGCTGCCCTTGAACACGGCCAGGGTCAGCCATCCGGACGAATCGACGAGCGCCACCGGCTCTCCCTCGCCCACGTCTGAGAACGTCCTGCGGAACGGAACGGTCATCACCGTGTGCCCGAAGGACATCTCGACCTCTTCGGGGACGTCGACGAACTGCAGGTCCGCCGACGAAACGGATATGCGCACTGAGCCGAAGCGGTCGGCGTCCACGGCCTCAGCGACGAACGCGTCTCCTTCGCGCTGGGCGGGCAGGAACGGCGGCGGCGCGAGCGTCTCGGGATCGATGCGCATGCCGAGCGCGAGGGGCTCCACACCGCACGCAAGAGCCGCCGCTGCCGGAGCGAGCACGTCCCGGGCGTGGAAGGTGGCCAGGGGGCCCTCGAACTTCAGCACCTCGGGTTGGATGGCGTACGCTTCCGCGATGCCGCCCGCACGCCACGACGCAGGCAAGAGCACCCCGTTGTCCGGACCGACGAGCATCGTGCCTGTGCTCGTCACGAGGCACAGGTCTTTCCTGGGGCCGCCGACTCCGGGGTCGACCACGACGAGATGGATCGCGTCAGGAAGCTGCCAGACGCCCGCCGCAGCCACCGCGGCCGCCTTCCTGATGTCGTACGGCGGTACGTCGTGGGCAAGGTCGACGACACGAGCCTGAGGGCATGCCTTGTAGATGACCGCATGGCAGATGCCGACCCAGGTGTCACCCATCCCGAAGTCCGAGGTGAAGCAGATGATGGATTGCATCGTGCCTCCCTGTTCCACGCCGCTTCGCCAACCATCCACGCATGTCGTACCATGGCTCCAGCGCCGAGGAGGTGTTCTATGCAACGCACCGTGCTCAAGACGATGATACCCCTGGTGACGCTCGTGCTCGTCGCTGGGCTCCTGTCGACAGCCTGCAGCCGAGGCATCGTGAGGTTCAAAGACTCGGGGCGCTCGATGACTCGGGCAGAGGCCATCGAAGTCGCACGCGCAGCAGACCTGGGACGCGTGGCCGACGCCGACGCTGCGGACGCCCCTGACCTCAGGACTGCAGCGCTCACCGAGCTCAGGTCGCACGGCCAAGACGCCCAGTCGCTCGCCGATGCGCTCACCGCGTCTTTGCCGGCAGACTACACCGGCGTCCCCGTGTACGTGGAAGCGGCGCGGGTAGACGGAGAAGACTGCTGGATCGTCGTGGAAGCGAAGCCCGCTGCGAGCGACGCCTCGAAGCTCACGGGCCGCAGGTACTGGCTGCTGGATCGGAGAACGAACCAGGTCGTTGAATCGGCGACCTTGAACTGAGCGCGCTTCGCCCGATCAGGCCGAGGGGTCCGAATCGACGGGGAAGATGGCTGTGATGCCCTCGCGAGCGACGGCCACGAACTCAGGAGCCGCAAGAAGCGCCCCGTCGGCGAGGTTGAAGATGCGCGCGTTGGTGATGGCGTAGAAGTCCTTGCCCTTCGCATTCAGCGAGTCCGTGAGCCGGCTTCCCTCCAGCACGTGCATGTCGCCTTCGATGCGATGGTCCTTGGTGATGATCATCACCCGGATGGTGTCCTTCTTGGTGTAGACCATTCTCGCTCCCCTGTCCGAGCCGCCCACACGACCGAATCATACGCCCGCGCCGCTCTCCTCACAACAGCCCCGCTATCGTAGACTTTCCAGGACTGCTCTCAGCGCCCCAGCGAGAGCGATCTCCACGAACGCAAGCACCAGCGCCAGTCCGACCTGGAAAACGGCCTGCCGCATGCTCCCGGCGGCGCGCTCGAAGCGAGGGAGCAGCGTCACGAACACGAGGTTCACGGCAACCAGCGTCACGATGATCGCCGCGCTGACTGCAAAGGGGTACGCCACGCCAAGCGCGGGCGCGAAGAGCAGCAGCAGCGGATACGACGCGAAGCCGGCAACGACCCAGACTACACCGCGCCAGCCGTCCAAGAGCCTCGCACGAGACGCTGACGACCACATCTGCCCGTTCAGCATGGGCACCACCACCAGGGGCAACGCCCACCCCGCGGCGAGCCCCGTGGCGAGCCTGAGCGCGTTCGTGGTCTCGCGCAATCCCGCGTAGGACGAGACGCCATCGGCGATCATGGCAGCGACGCCCGCCGCGCCGACAACAAGAATCCACGCTCGTGGCAGCTCCGTGGGGCGTCGGCCACGCTCAAGGGCGGTGATCGCGAGGAGGGAAAGCGCGAAACCCGCGTAGATGCCCGTGTCCCGAGCGCACACGGGAAGCTGGAAGCCCCCCGCGAAGAACGACCGCTCGGGCAGCTGGTGGCACAGTCCGTACCCGAGCACGCGGAACAGCTGCTCCAGCATCGCACCGCCTTACGAACAGGCGGCAGACCCTGGCACGGGCCTGCCGCCTCCTGATCCGATGGTCGGGATGGCGGGATTTGAACCCACGACCTCTGCGTCCCGAACGCAGCGCTCTACCAAGCTGAGCCACATCCCGGCGGGATGACATCATAGCGTGAGCCAGACGGCCGGTAAAGAGAGGCGCCCGGAGCTTCTGCGAGCCCCGGGCGCCGGTCCGCTCGTCAAACGGCTAGTGGATCAGCCGCACGTGGCAGTACGAGCAGTATGTGGGCTTGTGGCACTCGAAGCACGGCTCGGCGCCGTTCTTCTTGACGATGTTCGGGTGGTACGTCCGCCACGCCTGGTTCGCGACCGCACCCTTGTGATGGCAGTTGTCGCAGAAGTACTGGTTGTGGCAGTTCTCGCACACCGGCTTGGTGAGCTTCTTGGCCTGGAAATCGGCCTTGTGGGTGTCCTTGAAGTTCGCCGGGTGCGGCATCGGCAGCTTGTGGCAGCCCTTGCAGAACTTCGCGTCGGTGCCGCCGGTGCCGTGGCAATAATCGCAGCTGTCCGGCTGGGCCTTGTATGCCGCCGAGTGCTTCGCTGACTTGCCGAGCGCCAGGTTGCGCGTCCAGTCAGACGCCTTGTGCGACGCCGGCAACGCCTTCAGCTTCGTGTGGCAGTCCACGCAGAACTGCTTGTTCTCGTGACACTTCTCGAAGCACGGAGCAGTGCCCTTCGCCGCCACGGCCTTCGGGTGCTGCTTCTGCCACGGCACGCCGTTGACGGCATCTACGTGGTGGCAGTCGGAGCAGACCTCCTTGAAGGTGTGGCAGTTCGCGCACAGCTGCGGCGTCTTGCGACCAGACACGTGGTTCTTCTTGAACGTGTCTGGGTGCGGCATCTCCATGCCATGGCAGCCCTTGCAGAACGTGGCGTTCGTGCCGCCCGGGCCATGGCACACGTCGCAGCTGTCAATCGCCTTGAGAGCGGCGAGCGCGTGCTTGCCGGAAGGCTGAGCGGCGGCAGAGCCGTACTTCGTCACGGTCAGCTTGTCACGCAGCCACTTCGCGTCCTTGTGAGACGTCGGCAGCGGCTTGAGCTTGGTGTGGCACTCCACGCAGAACTTCTGCTCGTGGCACGCGCCGAGGCACGCGCTGACGCCGTTCGTGGTGACGGCCTTCGCGTGCTGCGTCTGCCAGGCCACCTTCGGATCGAACTTCCAGTTGACCTTGGTGCCGTGGTGGCACTCGTTGCAGAACTGGTAGTTCGTCTTCTTGACCTGGTGGCACATGTCGCACTTGTCCATCTTGGTCTTGGCGACCTCGGGGTGCGTCTTCTCCTTGAACTCAGCCGGGTGCGGCATCTCCATGCCGTGGCAGCCCATGCAGAAGGTCGCCTTCACGTGACACGTGGCGCAGTAGTCCACCTTGTCGACCGCGACGAGGTGCAGGCCTTCGCCCTCGGCGGCCTCGCCCTCCTTCTCAGCCTCAGTGCCCTCAGCCGCTTCTTCGCCCTCGGACGCGCCCTCGCTCACCACCGGCTTGCCGGTGGAGCGATCCACCTTCGCGACCGCGAGCTTCGCGTGGCCCTTCGGATAGAAGTCCTTCTCCTTGTGCGAAGGCGGTTTCAAGTCGAAGTCCGCGGGATGGCACGCCGAGCACTTGCCGGGGGCCTTGATGCCGCCCGCCGGGGGCTCAGAGGTGAGCGTGTGGCAGCGGAAGCACGCGGTCATCGACATGAAGTTCTGGTGCTTGACGCTCTTCTTCTTGGTCTGCGGATCGACGAGCGTCGGCTCCCAGTCGCCGCTCTCGTTGTGCGCGACGCGGTTGTGGCATGCGGTGCAGTGGATATCCTTCTTCTCGTGCGCATCGTGGTCGATCTTGATGCCCGGGCCGGGGGTGATCTTCCGCGTCTTCAGGTTGTGGCACTGCGTGCACTGACGCGAGCCCATCTCCTCCGTGTTCATCGCGAGATGGCTCTCAGCGTTCAGCGGAAGCTCGAACTTATTCGTCACGGTCAGGACGAGTTCGCCGAGCGCCTTGGCCTTCTTCAGCGTGAAGGTGATGGGATCCGAGTTGACTGGCTCGTGACACGACATGCACGAAACCATGCTGTGGGACGAGCGGTTGTACGCAGCGATGGAATCGTCCTGCACCTTGTGGCACACGCTCGCGCAGAACCAGTAAGTCGACGTCGCGCCGAACGCGATGATGATGAACGCCGCAAGCGCCAGGACGACGACCCCCGTCCAAATCACGTACCGTGGTCGTCTGACCGGATCTTTGAACCCGGCCAAAGAGATCTTCGCCATACGCATCTCTCCTCGCTCGTCCCGGATTTCAGCGTCCACGCACGCTAAGCGGCCCCTCACGCCGCTGCATGCGCTCTACTGTATCCGATGCCTTGTGACACGACAATACAAGCAGTGGTGCATTTCGCCCTGCGGAGCACCGGTTCCTGCCACCAGAGCACGACTGGAACCCGTGTTCACTTCACGGCCATCGCGTCGACGAGCCGATTGAGTTCGTGGATCGCAGCCGCGACCTGGCGTGAGGCCTCAGCGGCCTGCTGAGAGACCGTAGCAACCTCTTTCATCGACAGCACCACTTGGTCTGACGCGCTGCGCTGCTGCTGTGTGGCGATCGATATCTGCTTGGCGGCGTCTGTGGTCTCCTCGACCTGCGATACGATGCGCTCGAGCGCGTCTTGAGTGCTCTCCGCGAGCCGTTTGCCCTCGTTGACCTTGTTCGCGGCCTTCTCCGTCTGCATGATCAGGGCCGAGGTAGACGCCTGGATCTCACGCACGACGCGCCCGATTTCCTGCGTCGACTCCGTCACCGACTCCGCCAGCTTGCGGATCTCTTCAGCTACGACAGAGAAGCCCTTGCCTGCCTCGCCAGCGCGTGCGGCCTCGATGGCGGCATTGAGCGCGAGTATCTTCGTCTGCTCGGCGATTTCGTCGATGATCGTCAGCACGCGGCCGATCTCCTGGCTGCGCTCGCCGAGCGCGAGGATGCGGTCCGACGATTGCTGCGTGGTCAGACGGATCTCCTCGATGCCCTCAGCGGTGTCGTGCACCGCCTGCAGCCCTTCTTCTGCGCTCGCGAGCGTCCTTTCTGCGATGCGCACCACAGCCGCTGAGTTCTCGGCGATCTGGCTCGACGTCTGCGCGAGCTCTTCGACAGTCGCCGACGTCTCCGTGACCGCCGCGGCCTGCTCCGCCGCACCGCTTGCCTGCTCCTCGGTGGCTGCAAGGATCTGCGCAGTCAGCGCGCGCACGTTGGTCGTCATGCCCCGGATCTGGTCGAGCAGCGCGGAGATGTTCGAGAACACGCGGTCCGTCTCGGCAGCAAGCCCTTCGAGACCCTTCGCGTCATGGACGGAGATGCCGAGCGTCTTGCCCGCCCGCGAAAGCACTTCGCGAAATGGACGCTCAGACAGACGCCGGGACGCGTAGAAGCAGACGACGCCGAGCAGCAGCCCCGCGCCCACGCACGCGAGCACGAACAGCGCAAGAGCGATCGAGCTCTTGGCTGTCACGAACAGCAAGGCGAATGGAGGGAACACCAATCCGACCACGAGTCCTGCGACCAGGAATACGATGAGTTCTTGCTTCTCCGCAGACTTGCTCATGGGACGCTCCGTTCCAGGTGAAACTCACGGCAACACGCGGTCCGCCCCTCGTTCCGCTCGTTCACATGGTACCAAGTAGCAGCACGTCGCGCACGGGGTTGCGTGGTATACCCGGGTGGGTATACTATTCGCAGCGAAACCCCGTTCGAGGAGGAATGGATGCTGACGTACTCAGTCGACGCGAACGTGTGCGACCGTTCGCCTGCGTGCCCGGCTCGGAGGGTGTGCCCGAAGGGAGCGATCGTGCCGCGGCCAGGAGGGCCATACCCGGGTTACAATGGCTACGAGGTCGACGCGAGCCGCTGCTCCGGCTGCGGCATCTGCGCCCGTGTGTGCCCGACCGGCGCCGTCGCGCCAGCGTGAGGAGAGACATCATGGCGAACCCGATCGTGACCGTGGAAGTCTACGACTTCCCAGTGGAGACGGAGTGCTTCTCTGGCGGTTGAGGTCCCTCGTGGACTCCGGCGGAGATCACCGAGATAGTAAGCTCCGAGGTGCGGACGCGCTTCGGGGACCTGGCGCGCGTCGTCTACCTCGACACCACACGCCCTGAGGTCCAAGAGCAGCACGGCGAGATGATCGCCACGATCAAGGAGAACGGCTGGATCTACCCAGTCACGGTCATCGACGGCGAACCCATGTACGAGGGCGCGGTGTCGTATCCCGGCATACTGCGCGCCATCCAGTCCAAGATCGAGCAGACAACCTGACCCGCTAAGCGGCGCGCCGCAGAGTCACCGCCCGTAACGCCGGTACAGACCGATCAGACCCGAGTCCCAGAAGACGTAGAGCGCTTCTGGGACTCGGCGCCTCTGCGCCCTCTCTCTGTCGTACGCAGCACGCCGTTGCGGGTCGCTCAAGATCGCATAGGCCTCGTTCAGCTCGATCATCATCTCGTGAGCCCGCCGGTCGCCTGGCCGGGCATCCGGATGGCGCTTGCGCGCGAGAACGCGGTAGGCCTTCTCGATGACCTCTGGATCGGCGTCGGGCGATACCTGCAGGACCTCGTAGCAGTCGCGCACCTAGTGCTCCTTGCAGACGGCGGTCGGTGCGATCGCAGGGTCGAGGTACATCTCGACGACCTCGGGACATCTGTCGTTTGCGAGCAACATCGACTGCGTGCAGACTCGAACGCGGACCAAGCCCCCAGAGACCTGCCCTTCGGCGGCACCGGTGGTCTCGACAGATGCTGTCGGCTGACGTCGGATCGCGAGCGCGCGGCTCATGAAACGCTGCCAGATGCGTGCTGGGTAGCTGCCTCCCGTGACCTTGATCCCGTGGACGTCGGTCATCGAGACCTGCCCCTCACGGTATCCCACCCACACCGCCGTGCTCAAACCGTCGGCCCAGCCGACGAACCAGGCGTCCCGGTACGCCTGCGTCGTGCCGGTCTTCCCCGCCGCCCACACAGCCAGCTTCGCGGCCTGCCCGGTGCCCTGCTCGACCACGTCGTGCAGCATCGCTGCAGCAGTCTTCGCGGTTGAGGCCGGGATCACCCGCCGCGACTCCCGGACGGGCGCGAACACGACGCTCCCAGAGCTGTCGGTCACCTTGACGATGCTTGCCGGTTCGCGTCTGATCCCGCCGGCGGCCAGGGTCCCGTACGCGCTCGCCATCTCGTACGGCGAGACGCCCGTCGAAAGCCCGCCGAGCGCGATCGCCGGATTGGGATCGAGCTTGGTCGTGATGCCCATGTCGTGCGCGGTCTTCACGACGTTCTCGGCGCCCACCTTCATCACGAGGCGCGCGTACACGGCGTTCACTGACCACGTGGTCGCAGCGGCAAGCGTCATCGCCGGGGCCGTCTTCTCGTTCTCGTAGTTCTGGACTCTCCAGATGCCGTCCTTGACACGCGTGACGTACGGTCGGGCGTCGAACACGTCGCTGGGCTTCACGCCTTGCGAAAGCGCTGTGACGAGCACGAACGGCTTGAAGGCCGACCCCGGCTGCCGCTTGCCTTGCACGGCGAGGTTGAACTGTTCCTTCGCGAAGTCACGACCGCCGACCATCGCGAGCACATCGCCCGTGGTGTGGTCGATGCACACGAGGGCCGCTTCGGGGTCACGCTCCTCCGGAAGCAGCGCACGGGCTGCCTCCTCAGCACAGCGCTGAACGGCGGGGTCGAGCGTCGTGTACACGCGCAATCCGCCCTCGAACACGGTCTGCGACCCCAGCCGCTCGATAAGCTGCTGCTTCACGTGCTCGACGAAGTACGGGGCGAGCTGTTCGCGATCGTCTTTCCGCGGCTTTATCGCGACCTCTGCGGCGGCGGCTTCGGCGCGCTGCTGCTCCGAGATGTAGCCGAGCTCCTGCATGCGCGCAAGCACGCGGTCGCGCCGCTCACGCGCTGCCTCTGGATGAGCGACGGGGTCGTATCGGCCTGGCGAGGCGATGATCCCGGCGAGGAGAGCCGCCTCCTGCAGGTCGACGTCGCCGACGTGCTTACCGAAGTAGCGCTTCGAGGCGCTCTCGACGCCGTACGCGCCCTCGCCGAAGTAGACGAGGTTGAGGTACGTCTCCAGCACCTTGCGCTTGTCGGTGCGCGCCTCGAGCTGGTACGCCAGCAACGCCTCTTTGATCTTGCGGGTGATCGTGCGCTCGCCTTCAGTGAACAGCAGCTTGACGACCTGCTGCGTGATCGTGCTGCCGCCTTGTTCGATCCCGCCCGAGCTCGCGTTGGCTCGAAGCGCCCGAGCGATGCCCTTGAAGTCGACGCCGTCGTGCTCGTAGAAGCGCTCGTCCTCGATCGCGACGACTGCGTCTTGGAGGTGCTTGGGGACTTCGTCGAGCGACACCACAGTGCGATCCTGCTCCGCGTGCCACTCAGCCAGGACGGTGCCGTCCGAGGCGTACACGACCGTGGTCTGGGCGGGCCGAAAGGCGGCGTTCTCGGCGCTCAGGTCGGGCAGCGTCTTCGAGAGGGCGTACAGGTAGGCGCCCGTCGCCGTGAACGTGACGACGAGCACACCCAGGATCGCCGCGACGATCTTGAGCAGGCGCTCTAGCGACGATGCTCGCACACGACCTCCAAGCATCCCGGCCGCTGCCTGGTCACGGAGTCCGGTATCCTGTCGAAAGGATGCGGCCGGGACGGTCGGGAGCATGGTAGCACGCCGGGGAGATGGAATGGCGCGGGCACGAGAGGTGGCACGGGGCGTCTTCTACTGGTGGCGCAGAACGCTCGCGCGCGTGTCCGGCTACGGCCGGAGCCGATCGCTGCCGAAGCTCGCGCGTTCGACCCGCGAGAGGCTCCACACCTCCCAAGATCGCGTCGTCGCCTGCACGACACGTGCCTTCGCGTGGTGGCGGGCGACGCTCGCCGCGGCGCTGCGGTGGCTGCGGTCCGCCGCGCCGTGGGCATCGCTGGGACGAGCCGCGACGCTCACCCTACGATCTTGGATACGCCCACAGACCACTGCGAGCATCGGCGAACGTGAAGCCCCGTTGGTGATCGCGGCGTCGGTCGTTGCGCCGCTCGGGGCGTCGATCGCAAGCAGTCTGCTCGGGCTGCGAGGCGAGGAGGCTCTCTGGGCGTACATTGCGGGACTCGTCGTGTGGTCGGTCGCGCGGCTCGCGGTGCTCCTGATGCTCGCTGCCGCTGCAGCCGTCGCCGCCGACCGCGTCGTGCTCGCCTGGGCCGTGGCGCTTCCGCCGCTCGCGCTCAGCGCTTTCCCGGGATTCGGGCTCGCGGGGTTCGCCCTCTCGGCTGTCGCCGCCTACTTCGCGCTCTCGTCCGTAGGCGCCTCGAAGAGCGACGCGCTCAGGCTCGTCGCCTGGGCGTACGGCGGCCACGCTCTCGGGGCAGCTGCCTCGACGCTCGCAAGCACCCTTCTTGCGCGCTGAGCGCGCTCACACCGACGCCAGCTCGTCTGGTGCAGCGCCGCCGCTCCCTCGCATCTCGGCCAAGACCACACCCGCGAGCACGAGAGCGGCTCCGAGCGCTTGCGACGACGCCAGCCTCTCGCCCAGCACCGCAGCCGCGAAGGCGATGGTGAACAGCGGCTCCGTCGTCGAGACGATCGCTGCTTGCGCTGCGCCAAGCCGACGGATCCCGCCGAGGTAGAGCAGCACCGCCATGACCGTCGGCACTGCCACTATCGCCAACAGCAGCCACCACGCCACGGCGCTCCAGCCAGCCGGGGAGAGGTCTTGGCCCGTGAGCAGGCACAAGGCGGCGATCGCTACGCCGGAGATCGCGAAGGTGTAGGTCATCAGAACGAGCCGCGACCGGCCCGGCAACCACCGATGCGAGAGCACGTTGAAGACCGCGTAGCCCAATCCTGCACCCAGGCCGAGAGCGATGCCGACTGCGCTCGCTCGCGCACCCGGGGAGAATGCCTGAACGACGAAGGCGCAACCGGCGGCTGTGAGTGCGATGGCCACGACGCGAGCCGCAGTCATCCGCTCGTGCAAGAACGCGGCGCTCAAACCAGCGACGATCGCTGGGTAGCTGTACAGCAGGACGGCGACGATGGAAGCGCTCGCGTGCTTGAGCGCGAAGAAGTAGCACACCGAGGCCGCACCGTATCCGGTGATCGACAGAGCGGCGTACCGCCACCAGTCCTTGACGCCTGCGCGCAGCGCGCTGGGGTCCTTCAGCGCCTGGATCCCGCCCATGAGCAGCGCGACCAGCACGAAGCGCCACGCCAGCAGCGGAAGCGGCTGCATGCCTTCGCGATACGCGAGCGACGCGAGGACGCCAAGCGTCCCGAAACAGGCGGCAGACACCACCACGGCGGCGAGCGCCAAGCGCCGGCTCACGGGGCCTCCTCACGGTCGACGGACGCGCATCACCCTCGCACCGTCGCTCCGTCGCGTCAAGAGGCGCATCGCCCGTGGTACACTCACCACCCGTGTCTTCGAAACGACTCAGGAGAGCTGCATGCGGATCCGAGGCGTGGTCTTCAGATGGGCTCCGGCAGCCGCGTGGATGGCGGTGATCTTCTGGCTCTCCTCCCGGCCGGGCTCGGACGTCCCAAGCGGCATAGCGCCGTACGCGCACTTCGGCGCCTACGCCGTCCTGGGCGCGCTCGTCCTGTATGCGCTGCCCGATCCGACCCGGGTGCTGCCTGCCGTGGCGCTCGCGTCGTTGTACGGAGTAACCGACGAGTTCCATCAGGCATTCGTTCCGGGCAGGACTCCCGATCCGCTGGACTGGGCGATCGACACTGCAGGTGCGATCGTCGGCGCAGCGGTCCTGGCCTGGTGGGTCTCCAGAAAACGGAGAAGCGCCCCGTAAGAAGGGCGCTTCTCGCCGCCAAACCCACCATCACAACGCTTCACAGCGTTCCTAGCCAGGCCCTCAGCCGCTCCATGAGCTTGAGCGCGGCCCTCACCAGACCGACCGTGTCACCATCGCCTCCGCGCACTCCGTCGAGGACGCGAAGCCGGTTTTCGACCCGGGTGAGGTTCTCGATCCTCACCCGCTCGCGGACTTGCGCACGGATGGGGGTTTCGACCGATGCGCTCACGTCTGCCGCTTCGACAGCGTCGTCAGCACCGCTCCCAGCCTGAGCGCCTTCCCGCGTCTGCGTCTGCAGAGGCGTGCCGGGGCACTCAAGGCACGAGCCGTCCCGGGTCCGGTCCTGCACGCAGTCGCGGTCTCGGTCGAGCTGGGCATCCTCGGCGGGCGGAGCCACGTCCCAACCCGAGCGGGCTTCATGCTGCTGAGAACCGGCGCCACCGCCGACAGAGCCGCCTTGCCCTGCCCACGCGGGCGCCGATGCGAGCAATGCCAGAGCGACTGCCGCCACCAGTGCTGCGAAGATCTTCGTCCGTCGCATCTGCGCTCACCTCCTCGTCGTATCCGGCGTTCATCACGGAAAACGGCGAGGAAGCCCTCAGGGTGACGGACTTGATGTTGAGCGTGTGTTGAAACCAGGTCTCAGGGCTGCCGCCGTGAGCCTCCGGCTCCGCTCGGCCCCTGTTGCTGGGGAGCGCCGCCGGTAGCGTCGGTCGAACCGCTCGTTCCGGGACCGGCTGACGAGTCTGGGGATCGCTCCCGCTGCGAGCTCCCGCCAGACGGGGACTGAGGAGCAGCACCATCGCGAGAGCCACCGCCCGACGAGCCGCCGCCCGACGAGCCGCCGCCCGACGCCGACGAGTCGACGGGGCCAGGGCTTGGGGCTCCGATGCCCGCTCGTCCGCCACCCGACATGTCTTGGCTAGGCTGAGCGCCAGAACCGCCCTCGAGCTGCTCAAGCTCGCGTTTGAGCGCGTCTTCGGCGCTTCCTTGACCGCCCTCGGATTGCCCGGCCGAGACGCCCATGCTGTCGAGCGCCCGCTGCAGCGCCTGCTCGTCAAGGCCGCTTCGAAGCAGCTCGCGCATCTCTGCAGCGCGACGCTCCGCGAAATGGGCCTGCAAGGCATCCTCGAACGCGCCGCTCGGAACGACTTCGAGAGCGAGACGCTCCGCAGCGCGCTTGAGCACGTAGGCGGCGCTTCCGGGTCGCGCCGCTGCAACCGCGGCGCTTGCGCCGCTGCCGACGAGCGTCACAGCCACGAGCGCTGCCGCCGCGCGTCGCGAGAGCCTCCCGAAAGGCATCCAGCGCGCATCAGAACGCGCAGCATCGAGCACCGCAGACCTGATCGAGCGGCGCGCCTCGTCTGCGCCTTCAGTCAGTGCGACCGATACCGCCCGCCTGACGACGGAATCCCCGCTCTCTATATGATCACGATGCGTCATCTGCCATCTCCGCCAGCCGCTTCGCCAGCATGCGCACGGCCCTGTGCTGCATAGCCTTGACTGCGCCCTCCGTCTTGCCGAGCGCGTCGGCCACCTCCGCGATCGGCAGGTCCCACAAGAAGCGCAGCACGATCACCGCCGCCTGCTCCTCTGTCAGTCCTCGCAGCGCTTCGCGCACCCGCTGCGCATCGCTGAGCGCGATGACCGTCTCATCCAGGCTCTGCGGATCCGCAACGGCCTCGGCGTCCTCTTCGTGCACCCTCTGCGGCTCGCGAGACGCACGCCGGTACTCGTCGATGATGGCGTTGCGCGCGATCCGGAAGAGCCACGCGGCGAACGGCACGCCGCGCACGTCGTACGCGGGAAGCGCCTCCCATGCCCGCATGAAGACGGTCGCCGTCAGGTCCTTCGCGTCCTCGACATCGCTCACACGCGCACGCACGAATCCGAAGACACGGTCGAAGAACAGATCGTACAGCCGCGCGAACGCTCGGGAGTCGCCCTGCTGCGCCCTGCGGATGAGTCTCTCAACGTCCATCTGCTGCACCGTGGCTCCCGCAGGCCGCCACGTTGCCTTCCACAGGGAAAACGCCGGCAGTCGCGCACAAGATACTGCTGCGCGTAGTGGGGCCCGTTGTGGCAGCGTGCAGGCGTGGCGTTGGACCTGCAACCGTAGAAGGACGCGACATCATCTGCGTTCCCGCGAAGCGCGCCGTCAGTAGATGCCGGTCTCGGCGGCTTGCTGCGGCGTGATGCCGAGCTGCCGGACCTTGATCTTGAAGTCGTGGGCGTTGGCCGCCATGGCCGTCGCGTCGTCGAGCGTTATCTTTCCCTGCTGGTAGAGCGTGAGCAGGCTCTTGTCGAAGGTCTGCATGCCGTAGTATTCGCCGTCTTCCATAGCATCCCGGATGAGGTAGGTCTTGTCCGGGTCGATGATGTACTCACGGATGGTGCCCGTCATCACCAGCACCTCGACGGCGGGCACGAGACCGCCGTTGATCGATGGGATGAGCCGCAGCGAGATGATGCCCTTGAGCGTCGACGCGAGCATGAGGCGGATCTGCTTCTGCTGATACGGCGGGAAGAAGTCGATGATGCGGTTGATGGTCTCGGTCGCGTCGATGGTGTGGAGCGTCGAAAGCACGAGGTTGCCGATCTCGGCGGCCGTGAGCGCCGCGGAGACGGTCTCGTGGTCGCGCATCTCGCCGATCAGGATCACGTCAGGGTCTTGCCTGACCACGTGCCTCAGCGCATCCGCGTAGCTCTCGGTGTCGATCCCGATCTCGCGCTGGTTGATGATGCACTTGTCGTCCTCGTGCAAGACCTCGATCGGATCCTCGATCGTGATGATGTGCCCCTCGCGTGTGTGGTTGATGTGGTCGATCATCGCCGCGAGCGTCGTCGTCTTGCCGGAGCCGGCAGTGCCGGTCACCAGCACGAGGCCGCGCGGCTCATCGGCAAGACGCCGCACCACCGGAGGCAGGCCCAGCTCCTCGATCGAGGCGCGCTCGGTCGTCACACGGCGAAGCGTCATGCCGACGCTGCCACGCTGATAGAAGACGTTGACGCGGAAGCGCCCGACCCCGCGCACCGAGTACGCGAAGTCGGCCTCTCTGTGGTTCTCGAACGACTGCCGCTGCCGTTCGTCCATCATGCCGAGCGCGAGCGCCTTAGTCGCCTCTGGCGTGAGCACCGGGAGCTCGCGCAGGACGACGAGCTTTCCGTTCAGGCGAATCGCTGGAGGACTGCCGACCTTGATATGCAGGTCCGAGCTCCCTCGGTCGGCCATGAGTTTCAGGAGTGCGTCGATCTCCGCCATGAGCCCTCACCACGCAAGCGCCGTCGACTGCGTACCTACGAAGCATACCGCGTTCGAGACGCCGAGTGCAGGGTCATGCTTCCCGCAGAGATGCGCGACTCCAGCCATACGCGGAGATGCCCAGCATCCCGCAGCCGAGGCAGACGAGCGTCGTCGATGGGCCGAACCGCTGCGCGAGGAAGCCTGCTACCGCGTACCCCGCAGCCAGCATCGCGTGCGTGAGCGTACGCCACACCGCGTATATCCTGCCGAGATGAGTGCTCGGGGCGTGGATCTGCAGGATGGACCTGGCTGGGACGTAGAACCACATGTTCGCGACCCCTACCAGGAAGACGAACGGCAAGGCCATGACGATGCTGCTCGCGCTGGCCGTGCCGACCAGGAACACACCCGCTGCCGCCAATGCGATCACGTACTTGCGACCGGAGCGGCTGTTGCCGCTCTGGCCGACGGTGACGCTCCCCGCGAGCAGCCCGACGGTGACAGCTGCATCGATAGCAGCGAGTCCCACCGCTCGACCGTCGATGGGCCCGCGCCCGAACCGGACGAGCGCCAGTCCCTGCATGGCGGCATTGGCCGCCGCCATCGGCAGCGCTGCGGCAGCGTACGTGGCCGTGAGGGCGCTGATGATCGAGTGCTCGCGGATCGTACGGACGCCTTCTGCGATCTGAGCCGCGAACGGGGGCGCTTCCTCTGCTCCGCCGGCGACCTCGCTGCGAGCCGGGACGGCCATCCGCGCGATCACGAGAGCCGACACGACGAAGCTCGCGGCGTCAACGACGAAGGCGTCGAAGGTGCCAAGGCCAGCCACGAGACCGGCTCCTATGGCGAGCCCTGCGATCTCAGACACGGCGATGCTGGCTTGGTCGAGCGAGTTCGCGGCAGTGAGCTCCTCTTCTGGAACCAGGTCTGGGATGAGCGAGAAGCGCGCCGGTTCGAAGAACAGCGAGGCGGTGGCGACGAGAAACGCCGCCGCATAGAAGAACCCTATACCGTGCTCGGCGAGGATCGGGATGGCGAGGACAAGCGCTGCCCTCACTACGTCGGCCGTGACCATGACGCGCTTCCGCTCCGCACGGTCGACGGCCGCCCCTGCCGGGATGCCGAACAGGACCGCGGGCAGCGTCGTAACCGCAAGCATCGCGCCGACGTGCACGAGCGAGCCCGTTATCTTGTAGACCAGGATGCTCGCGGCGATCTGATGGATCTTGTCGCCGAGAACCGACACGAGCTGAGCGAACCAAAGCTTGCGGTACTCGCGGTTCCTCAGCGGACCAAGAACGCCCATTCCAGCCCCCTCCAAGCCCCCCGGCCCGTCACATCTTCAGATACACCAGCTCCGCGCGCAGATCATGGACGACACGCGCCCACGTAGTCGGCCCGGTCGAGACTGGAGATGCGCACGACGTCGCCTGTGTGCGGTGCGTGGACGTAGCGGTTGCCACCGATGTAGATGCCGACGTGGTGGATCCTGCTACGCCCGAAGAAGACCAAGTCGCCGGGCCTCAGGTTCGCACGCGACACCCGCTCCCCGCAGTCGTACTGCGCCCGCGAACTGTGCGGCAGGCTCACGCCGACTTGCGCGTACACCCACATCGTGAAGCCGCTGCAGTCGAACGCGTCAGGACCTGATGCGCCCCACCGGTACGGCGTCCCGAGCTTGCTGAGCGCGATCTGCACGACCGACCCTCGCGGTGCACGGACGGGGTCGCCGAGGTCGGGCGGGGGCGTCCACGCCCGTCGCTCCCGCTCGCGCTCCTCCGCCTCGAGCCGCGCGATCTCGTCTTCCAGGCCCGCAAGCCGACGTTTGCGCTCCGCAAGCTGATGCTCGATGGTGCGTTTGCGAGCGAGCATGAGGTCGCGCTGCTTCTTGGCCTCCGCCTGCTGGCGCTTCAGCTCCGCACGGGCCTTTGAAACCTCCGCTCTCGTCGCTTTGATTGCTGCAACGGCGTCGGCGTCCTGCTGGTTCATCGACTTGAGCAGGTCCCACGCCGTGACGAACTCCTCGAACGTGGTCGCGCCGAACAGGAGGTCGAGGGTGCCGAGCGGTCCCTTCCGGTACATCTCTTGCGCACGCACGCTCAGCCTCTTCTCGAGTGACTCCTGCTTCGACGAAAGGTCCTTCAGGCGCCGCTCGGTCTTGGTGAGCTTCGCCGTGACCGACGCGTACGCGATCTGAGCGTCGTTGTAGTCTTCAGACGCGATCTCGATCTTCTCGTCGAGCTCGGCGATCTGCGCGCGAACGGCCTCTGCCTGAGCACGCTTCGAGTCAGCAGGGGCAGCCGTGGCCGCGATCGGTCGGGAAGCAGCCACGAGCACTATGAGCAGCGCGACGAGCGAGCGAGAGCGGTATGAGCAAGACAACACTGCGTGACTCCACCATCGGGTATGCGGCAACAACCTGCAGATTATACCACCGGGCGGTCGGCTCTCCCAAACGCGGCGGCCAGCGCGTCTACCACGAGTACGGCGAGGCGCTGCATCTCTTCTTCGTTTCGAGGCTCGTCGGCGAGAGCGATCACGCGCGCGGGGCGATGGCTCGCCGACGCAAGCGCCATCGTCAGCCTGGATGCAGACCGTGCCGCATCGCTCAGGTCGAGCCGCGCCACGGGCAGCCCTTTGTCGTCCCCCGCAGCGGCCGCCAGCGCCACGATCGCATCGAAGCCCTCGTCCGGGTCCTCCGGCTCCGCCGCGGTCGCCCGCGCTCCCTCAGTGATGGCCTGCACGAGGTTGGCCGCGCGCTCGCACACCGCTCGAAGCGAGCGGTCGCGCCACTCGAACCGCACGGCACGCCCCGTCATCGCAGACGCTGCAGCCACAGAGGCGCGCCTGAGCTCGGTCGGCACGGCGGGGTCTCTGCCCTGCCAAGCGTGGCGCAGCCGCTGGATCGCGCGGAGGGTCTCGTCGCCGGCGACGCCGTCTGCCGGCAGCCCGACGTTGAATTGGAACTCACGCACCGCTTGTTCCGTGCTCGGACCGAAGATCCCGTCGATCTCGCCGCACGGGAAGCCGAGCACGTTCAGGGCGGTCTGCAGCGCCGCGACGTCGGCTCCGTGCAGGAATGGGTAGCGAAGGTAGAGGATCCTGTCTCCCAGCGAGAACGTGGCATCCACCAGCGCGGCCCACGTCTTCGGCCCGACCACGCCGTCGTCCACGAGGCCGTGCTCGCGTTGGAACGCACGCAGGGCCTCGAGCGTCGCACCAAGGAACACCCCGTCGACACCCGATGGTCCGAGGTCGTACCCCAGCTTCGCCAGGCGCTTCTGGACGTCTTCGACTGCGGGGCCGCGCGCGCCCCGCTCGATCCTGAGGGTCATCGCACTCTCCAGGCCCACGCCTCGGCGGGGCTCCTTACCACTGTTCCCTTCGGGAGCGGAAACGCGCAACGTTGTCTTGCAAGTGCTCTCTGTGCGCGTACGTCCTCTCGAGGAGCATCCGCAACTCCAGCTCCACGGCGACATCGCGCTCGTAGCAATACGCATCCCCGCCCTCGAAGTCTAGCACGAGGGCTTCTACGAGCGCGTCAGCGACCCGGCGCACGCGCTCGACCGGGACCCCTGACAGACGGCTGAGCTCTTCCAGACCCAGCGCCGTGCCGGCGCGGCTCGAGAACACCGACATGACGGCGACGACGTCCTGCTCACCGTACGGGCCCATAAGACCGGCCAACGCTCGTGCCAGCGTCACGAGTGCGTCCCCGACCTCGTCTTCGACCACGTCACCGCGCCACGACCACCTTGTTCTTCCCCTGACGCTTGGCCTCGTACATCGCTCGGTCCGCCGCGTCGATGAGCCGAGCGACCGTCTGGCCGTGGAGCGGGTACGTCGCGACGCCGAGCGAGACAGTCCTACGGTCGCGTGCACCCGTATGATCGACCTCGATCTCGTACGACTCCATCGACTGCCGTATGCGTTCTGCGACGCGCACGGCGCCCTCTGCATCTGTCTCGGGCAGCACCAGCACGAATTCCTCGCCGCCGTAGCGAGCGGCCACGTCGATCTCGCGCAGGTTCTGCCGTATGATGCCGCTCACGACTTTCAAGACCTGGTCGCCACGGGGATGCCCGTAGGTGTCGTTGAACTGCTTGAAGTCGTCGATGTCCATCATGATGACAGATAGCCGATGGCCGAAACGCGCGGCACGGCCAAGCTCCTCATCCAAGCGCTGGAGCAGGTACCCGTGGTTGTACAGCTCGGTCAACCGGTCGGTCACGGACAACCGCTCGAGCTCCTCGTGCAGCAGCGCGTTTTGCAACGTCAGGGAGGACTGGTTGGCGATGACCTGCAGCCGATCACGCTCTGCAACGTCCAGCTCCCGCGGCGTCGCCCACGCGACCGCGAGCACGCCGAGGATCGAGTCGCCCGTTCTGAGAGGAACCGCCGTCTGCGACCGGATCTCGTCAGGATCCATCACCCACTCGGCGAGCTCGCTGCCCTGCGGCACGTCCGCCTGCTGTGTGAAGCCGTCTCGGAAAGCGGCGCCGAGGATCGTCTGCGAGACGGGCACCACCGGTCGGAACCACTCCTCCGGACGACCCTGGCATGCCCGCAGGTGCAGGGTCCACGTCTCCTGGTCGAAAAGGTAGACGCACGAGATCTCCGCACCGAGGATGCCGTTTGCTCCGTCGACGACGAGCGAGGCGACGTCGTCGACGGTCGAGAACACGGTGAGGGCCTTGAAGAACTCGTGCGTGAAGAAGATCTCGGCGAGCCGGTTCTCGAGCTCGACATTTGCTCGCTCCAGCGCCTCTTTGCTCGCCTGAAGCTTCCTCTCGTGGCTCCGGATCTTGTCGTACGCCACCTGGAGCTCGACGAAGATCTTCTCCTGCTCCTCGCTGCGCTTCTTGGCGACGAGGAGGTCCCACACGAGCTCGGCGCCAGCGCCCGTGATGATGTCGACGCCGGGAAGCCGCCGCTCGGCGAGGTTCCGCGAGACGTTCGGGTCCTCGGAGAGATCGAGGATGAGGTCGAGCCCGTCGATCTGGGCGAGGTCGTCGACCTCAGTGGTCACGAAGATGCCCAGGTCTTCGGCCAGGCGCACAGCCGGAGCGCTGGAGCTGGAGTCGTATACGCCGACGACCCGAAGATCCGCGACCTCGGAGAGCAGCCGCAGAACGGACGTCGCCCGGAGACCGCCTCCCGCGATGGCGACGCCGACCGGCCCAGAGCGACGCCGGCTCTGTGCGCCTACTGCGTCTATGCCGTCGACCATCATCCGCCTGCCGACCTCACAGCTCTCGTATCCCGTACAGATAGCTCCTCACGACGACGAGCCCCGTGTCGAGGTGGAACTCCATTGTACGAGCATGGCTCCCGCCTGTATCTTCGGCAATCACGGGCACTCTCAAGAGTGCGAGCTGCTTCTTGACTTCCTCGACGTTACGGTCGCCGATAGACGCCATCTGCGTGTCGCCCTTGAACATCGCTGCTCCGCCGGCGATCTTCGCGACGAACCGCTTCAAGACGAGGCCCTCGCCGAGCAAGGCGACCATCTTCGGCAGCACCACCGTGGCGAAACGGTCTGGGTTGCCATCCTTCAGCGCCACGCCTGGCGACGGCAGCATCACGTGGGCGAGGGCTCCACGCATCCGCACCGCGTCCCAGATCGCCACTCCGACGCATGAGCCGAGTGCGGGCGTCAGGAGCACCGACGGGTGATCCGCGATCGCGAACTCCCCCGTGCTCACCAGGACCACCGGGGGGTCTTCGCCCCCGATACCTCTCGCTGTCTCGTTCTGAAGCACGCGTCCCCCCAGTCACACGACGCCGAGCTTGCCGAGCATGACCTCGAGGCTGTCGGGGTCGGGCATGTACAGCACCACCGCGTCGATGCGATCTTCCTCCGTCGAGAAGGCGGTCTGCACGAGGATCGCCGTGTCGGCCTTCATCCCGACGTCGGCGGCGACCGTGTCGAGCACCGCTCCGGACATGTCGAACGCGAACGCTGGCCTCGACGGCAGGATGGTCAGATCCGCAAGCCTGCCGATGGCCGTGAGATAGGCGGTGATCAGCACGAACCCCGTCTGCGTGACGATGCTCTCCTCGGCAGGACCAAGCGACTTGGTGGAGCCGACCGGACGGTTGTGCAGAATGTCGATCAGGCCGAGCAGAGCGTCACGCACCCCCATGAACAGGACGCTCCCTGCGACGTCGCCGAGGAGACGAGAGAAGACCGCCCCTACCAGCGTCTCGGGGCCGCCAAGCGCTCCTGGGACTTCAGTCACTGGAACGAGCCGGATCTCCGGTACGTCGATCGCCACTGGCCTTCCCGTGATTTGAGCGAGCGCAGTGGCTGCGTGACCGGCCCCGATGCTCCCCATCTCGCGGATGGCGTCCAGCTGAAGGTCTGACAGCGAATCCGGCCTCATGTCCGGACACCTCCTGCGGCGAACAGCGTTCGTGGGTCGAGTATCAGTGCGACGCTGCCGTCCCCGAGCACGGTCGCGCCGCCAAGCCCGCTGATGCGCTTGAAAAGAGGGGACAGCGGTTTGATGACGATCTCTTGTCGAGCCACGAGCCGCTCCACCGCGAGCGCATTACGGGCTCCGGCGATGTCCACGAGAACGATGTGATCCTTCTTCCCGGGACGCTTTCGTGGCTCTCCGCTCCCGGACAGCAGCTGATCGAGCCTCCAGACGGGTACGACAGCGCCGTCCCGCAGCACCACGCACGGGACCGAATCGACTGTCGTCGAGCGGACTTCGTCGGTCGAGAGCACCTCTGAGACTGCGGACAGCGGCAGCGCGTAGATCTGTCGACCCGTGCCAACAAGCAGCGCTGGCACGATCGCGAGGGTGAGCGGCAGACTGAGTGCGATCTCAAGCCCCTTGCCGAGCTCGGACCTGATCGAGACCGTCCCGCCGAGGTACTCGATCTTGCCTTTGACGACGTCCATCCCGACACCGCGACCAGAGACCGCCGTGGCCTTCTCTGCAGTCGAGAATCCGGGGGAACAGGTGAGCATCAGTATGTCTTCTTCTGAGTAGCTGTCTCTGTCTTCAGGCGCGACGAGACCACGCTCGACCGCTTTCTGCCATATACGGTCGACGTCCATGCCGCGGCCGTCGTCAGACACCGAGATCCGCACTTGATCACGGTCGCGCTCTGCGCACAGACGTACGAGGCCGTGCGGCGGTTTCCCGAGCACCTGCCGCTCCTCCGGGCTCTCGATGCCGTGGTCGATCGCATTCCTGAGCAGATGGACTATCGGGTCGCCGATCTCGTCGAGCACCGTCCTGTCGAGCTCGATGTCGAGCCCAGTCATCTCGAAGTCGACCTGCTTGCCGAGATCCCTCGCAAGGTCGCGCACCATCCGTGGAAAACGGTTGAAGATGTTGCCCACGGGCACCATCCTCGTCTGCATGACCTCGTGCTGCAGCTCGGCGCTTATCTGCTGGAGCCCCGAAACGGCCTCAGAGAGCTCGTGGTCGTCTCGTTCCCGAGCGATGCGCTCCAGCCGCGCCCGCAGTATGACGAGCTCTCCGACCAGGTTGACCATCGCGTCGAGATGCCCGATGGAGATCCTCACCGTCTGGGTCTCGGCGAGCTTCGGCACGACGCGTTTTCGCCCCTCGTTCGCGTCGCGAGAGCGCTCGCTTTGGACGGGTTTGCGTGATTCGTCGAGCGCCACCTCGACCGACTCGATCTCGCTGATGCCGAGCAACGCGCGTTCGACGGCTTCAGGGGGTTCGACTGTCTGCACGATCGCGACGAAGGTCCGGTCGAACCGCTCGTCTTCGATGTCTCGAGCGCTCGGCTCGGTGTCCAAGACGGTGCCCATGTGACCGAGCCGCTTCAGCGCCATGTACGCACGCACCGACTTCAGCACGCTCGTTCGGTCGATGGTCACGGACACTCGGTACGCGTTCCCAGCGGCTCCCACGTCGGCCCGCGCCTCGGCTGCAGGCGACTCGGGAACGGCCTCTGCGGCCACGTTCGAGCGGCGATCGGTGCGCGCAATGAGGTCCGCGACGATTTGAGTCGAGTCGTAGGCCGTACGCCCTTCGCTCTCGTCTGCAATGAGCTCGCGGACGGCATCCACTGCGCGGAGCATGAGGTCGATGAGCTCCGAATCCACGGGCTGCTCGCGCTTCCGCACCGTGTCCATCAGACTTTCCATCTTGTGCGTGAGGTCCGCAGTCCGCTCGTATCCCATGGCGGCCGCCATGCCCTTGAGGCTGTGCGCCCCACGGAAGATCGTCTCGACCGGCTCGAGATCGTGCGGGTCCGCCTCCAAAGAGAGCAGGCCCTCAGTGATCGCCTGCAGGTACTCCGCGCTTTCCGACAGGAACACGTCGCGATAAGCGGACATGTCGTCGCTCATGCGCTCACCCCCTGTCGCACTGAACGGCGTATCTCCGCGGGAATCTTGTCGAGCGGCGCCACCTTGCTCACTGCGCCGGCCTTGAGCGCGGCTTTCGGCATGCCCCACACCACGCTCGTCGCCTCGTCCTGGGCGATCGTCACGCCGCCGTGCTGCTTGATCGCTTTCAAGCCCAGCGCTCCATCAGAGCCCATCCCGGTCAACACGACCCCCACGGCGTTCTCTCCGAATGTCCTCGCGACGCTCTCGAACAGCGGGTCGGCGGCCGGACGGACACCGTGCAGGGGAGGCCCGTCGACGAGGCGAAGCCGTGGCAGAGCGCCACCCTCGACCACCATGTGAGATCCGTACGGCGCCAGGTAGCCTCTCCCTGCCGTGATGGGCATCCCATCCTCGGCTTCGGCGAACTCCAGGCCCGACGCTTTCGTGAGCCGGGCGGCGAGAGAGGCAGAGAAGCCGGCGGGCAGGTGCTGGACGACGACGTATGCGCACGGCAGCCCCGCGTCGATGTCGCAGAACAGCCGCTCAAGCGCTGGAGGTCCTCCCGTCGAGGCGGCGATTGCCACGAGGTTGCGCATCCGGCCAGAACCGGAGGGCTTGATCGCTGGCTTAGCGGTCGATGGTCCACCTTCCCGTGCTGCATTCGACGGCAGGCGCCGAGCGGGATCGATGCGATACGCAGTCTTGATCTTCTTGAGCATGAGCTCGGAAAGCTCCGTGAGCGAGGTTGCGACGCCTTGCCTGGGCTTCACGACGAAGTCTGACGCTCCCGAAGAGAGCGCTTGATACGTCGTGTCCGGATCATCGACGCTCGACAGCATCACTACGCGTGCCGGCGTCGACCGCATCAAGACCGGCAGCGCCTCGAGTCCCGTAAGCTCGGGCATCTCTATGTCGAGCGTGATGACGTCGGGGCTTAGCTCCATAGCGCGCTCGATGGCTTCGACGCCCGTCTTGGCCGTGCCGACGATCTCGATGCGTGGATCGACCGACAG
This sequence comes from Coriobacteriaceae bacterium EMTCatB1, assembly GCA_001950395.1. Lineage (GTDB taxonomy): Bacteria > Actinomycetota > Coriobacteriia > Anaerosomatales > Anaerosomataceae > Parvivirga. Next base: position 1,767,693 of record BDLO01000001.1, on the reverse strand, counting down.
CGCCCGCGACAACATCTGCCGGATGAGCGCTGAGTCGTCGACGATGAGGACCTTGATCGTCGGCAGCATCGGCGATCATCACCGTGGCGACGCTTGGAGACACTTCTTGACGGTCTCAAGCACCTTCGTGGGTTGGAAAGGCTTCACGAGGAAGTCCATCGCGCCTGCCTCAAGCGCCTCCACGATGAGCTTTTGCTGACCCATCGCGCTCACCATGAGCACTCTGGCGTGGGGGTCGTGCTCCCGGATCTTCTTGAGCGCCTCGATGCCGTCCATCTCCGGCATGGTGATGTCCATCGTGGTGAGGTCAGGCCGCACCTCGAGGTACTTCTCGACAGCGTCCCTTCCGTTGACCGCCTCGTGGATGACGTAGCCCTCTTTGGCCAGGATGTCCCTGATCATCATGCGCATGAAGGCCGCGTCGTCCACGACCAGCACGGACCTAGACATCGACGCTCGCCCCTTCCAGCTCGTCCGTGGCGACGAACGACGTGCTCGGAACCAGATTGTCTGGTATCAGCAGTATGACGAGCCGACCCTCGTGATCCGCAACCCCTTCGAACGCTTCGGCAAGGTCGCTTGCCGAAACCGACTGCGGCGGCTCCATCACCGCTTGAGACGGTATCCGAGCGACTTCGTGCGCGGACTCCACTGCGAATCCTACGAGGCCGGCCGAGGTCTCGGTCACGATGACCCGCGCGCCGTGAGAACGGTCCACCTGAACCCCATAGAGCCGACGTCTCAGATCGATCACGGGGACGATCCTTCCGCGCAGGTTGATGACACCCTCGATGTACTCCGGCGCGTGCGGAACCGGCGTCGGGTCTTCGTAGCGGATGATGCTGGTGACACGCTCGACGGGCAGCCCGTATTCCTCCTCACCGAGCGTGAAGAGCACGAACTGCCGCACGGCGTCGCTGGAGAGGCCTTCCATCTCCAATCACTGCTCCACCTTGAAGCGACGGACGGACTCCTCGAGCCGGCGAGCCATCTCGGCGAGCTCTTGCGCCGAAGACGAGATCTCCTGCATGCAGGCAGTCTGCTGTTGCGCTGCCGCGGCGGTCTCCTCGGCAGAGGCGGCATTCTCCTCGACGACTGCCGCGATGTCGTGCATGGCCTTGTCTACCTCTACGGTGCGCTGGGCCTGATCGGCCATCGCCGAGGCGATCTCCTCCGCCAAGGTCGCCGTGCGCGTCACGGCCTCGGTGATGCTTCGAAGCGCCTCGCCCGTCCTGCCGACGACCTCGCTGCCGACGACGACCTCGCTCGCGCCGCGCTCCATGTACTTGAGGGCCTTAGCCGTCTCGGCCTGGACCTCCTTGATGAGCTCTCCGATCTGCTCGGCCGCCTTGCCGGACCCTTCAGCAAGCTTCCGCACCTCCTCGGCGACCACGGAGAAGCCGCGTCCTGACTCGCCGGCACGAGCCGCTTCGATGGCGGCATTGAGCGACAGCAGGTTGGTCTGGTCCGCAATGGAGGTGATCACGTCGACGATCTGGCCGATCTGCTCTGAACGCTTTCCAAGCATCTCGACCGACTCCGCGAGCGTCTCGATAGCCTCCCGCACATCGTTGATCTTCTGGATGGCCTCCGCAGTGGCCTGTTCGCCCTGGATCGCGGCCTTCGCCGCCTCCTCGCTCGTCTTGCTCGCTTCCTCTGCACGACGAGCGACGGCATTCACCGTGTCGGTGATGGACTCCATGGCCGACGTCGTCTCCTCGACCTTGCGCGACTGCAGCTCGGCGCCGTGCGCGATCTGCTGGACAGAGGAGGAAATCTCCATAGACGAGGAGTTGATCTCTTCTGAGGAAGCTGACAGCTGCGTCGCAGCGTTCGTCACCTGCTCAGAGGAGCGCCGCACTTCTCCCGCGATCTCGCCGAGAGACTCGATGAGGTGGTTGCAGTCTTCCGCAAGCACGCCGATCTCGTCGTCGTGCGGCGCTGCAGCACGCACTGTCAGGTCGCCTTCGGATGCCAGCGCCATGACTCCCCCCAGGTCACGCAGCGGATCGAGCACGCGGCGTCTGAACGCACGCCACCACGCGATCTGTCCGGGCACTGCGCACAGGAGCATGGCTATCGCACCGAAAATGGCGGTATAGAACAGCTTCTCGCCGTGGATGCCCAAGACGACGACTGCGAAGATGCCGGTGATCGTCAGCCCTATCGCCACGGCCGGGCCGATCGTGGCCCAAGTCCAGAGCGTGAACGTGAACAACAGACCTTTGCGAGCATCGCGACCCGGCTGGAACGCGCCGTCTCGTGCCATCTGCAACCCCTCCTCGGAATGGCGTCTCGCCCTCACGCCTCTAGGATACTACAGCCCCTCTTCACACAGACTTTACGGTCGTGCGTGCGGCTTCCGGTAAATCCGCTCCCGGCCGTTGACGAGCTCGAACCTCGGCTCGCTGCCCGGCGGTATCCGCTCGCTCCTGCCCAGCACGAGGTACCCGCCTCGTGTGAGGGCCGACCAGAACACGCCGAGCAGCCGATCTTGCTCCTCCCTGTTGAAGTAGATGAACACGTTGCGGCAGAAGACCACATCGACTACGTGTATCGGCGGATCCGTGAACAAGTTGAGCCGCTGGAACCTGCAGAGCCGCGTGACCTCTGGCTTGATCTGGAACGTGTCGCCCATCTCGTCGACGAACATCCGTCTGTCTGCCGGAGGGATGTGCGCGAGCTGGTCGATGGGGTAGCGAGCCCGCCGAGCGATCTCCAGCGCCTTCGGATCGATGTCTGTGCCGAGTATCGACAGCAAAAAGTCGCTCTTGGCGGCGCCCATCCCCGCGAGGAACGACATGGCGATCGAGTACGCCTCTTGACCGGTGGAGCACCCTGCGGACCACACTCGCACCATCCGCTGATGCCTCCGGCGCTTCTCTTCAAGCAGTTCCGGGATGATCTGTTTCCGGAACACGTCGAACACTGTCGGGTCGCGGAAGAACTGGGTGACATTGATGGTCAGCGTGTCGATGAGCTTCGCGTACTCCTCCGGATGCTCGTCGAGGTATGCGGAGTACTGCCGGTAGCTGTGGAGACCCAACGCGTTGAGACGGCTCGCGAGCCGCCGCTCCACGTAGCGCCGCCGGTACTGAGCGAGGTCGAGCCCACGCTCGTCGCGGATTTTCGCGACGATGCGATCCAGGTTGCCGCGGTAGACTGCCTCGGTCGAGTGCGAGTCCATCTGTCTCCAGGTCGAACGGCGTGCGCGCTCCATTGTAGAATACGCTCACGACACCGGTTCACGAGGAGGCTTCGTGCACAAGGCGCCCAAGCACGTCCGCGTCATCGCGTGCGCGATAGCGTGCGTCGCGTTCCTGCTGAGCGCCGGCGCTGCCGTAGCGGTGGCCCAAGATTTCGTCGAACGCGACGCCCTGCCGCCCGGTTCCGCCGTAGCCGACGTCCGCCTCGGAGGCGCCCCCATCGGCGCGGCTCGTCAGACGTTGCAGCGAGACCTGCTCGCGCCTCTCGATGAACCCGTGACGGTGGTGTGCGGCGAGACGAGCGTCGAGATCCGCCCCTCGCAGTTCGTGCGGGTCGACCTCGACAGGGCGCTGCAGCATCTTGCCCGGACGAAGGCGGAGGCCGGACTCGCTCGCAGGCTCGCTGCTCGTATCTCCCGAGAACCGTACGGTGCAGCGGTGCCTCCGCAGATGAGCGTCGACCGCAGCGCCCTCGACTCCTGGGCGGCAGAGCTCGCGTCGCGCGTCGGCACGCCTGCCGTCGATGCGACGCTCGTGGTGCAGTCACGGCAGTTGGTCGCAGTGCCTGAGCGGCCGGGCTTCACCGTCGATCCGCGGCGTGCGGCCGATGCGCTCGCGATCGCTCTCGCCGACGGCCAGAAGCGCGTGGAGCTTCCCGTGGTGCGCATCGAGCCGCGTGTGACGCGCGACGACCTCGGCACGGCGATCCTCGTGAGGAGAGCCGACCGGAGACTGTTCCTATACGAGGACGGGCGCCTGGTGAAGACCTACCGCGTGGCCGTCGGCGCCCCGAGCTTCCCGACGCCTCGTGGCCGTTTCAAGATCGTTCGCAAGCGCTACATGCCGACGTGGGGCAATCCCGGCTCCGCGTGGGCGGCTGACATGCCGAAGATGATCCCGCCTGGCCCGAACAACCCGCTCGGGACCCGAGCCCTCGACCTGGACGCGCCAGGGATCCGCATCCACGGAACGAACAAGGACTACTCCATCGGCACGGCCGCGTCCCACGGGTGCATGCGCATGCACCGATGGGACATCGAGGACCTCTACGAGCGCGTGAGCGTCGGCACGCCGGTCTTCATCATCGACTGAGACCGCTCGGCGTCCGATCGTCGATCTCGGCTCGGGCCTTCCACGCAAGACCGGCTGCCTCGAGCGCTCCCTCGGCGTCTGGAGCCACGGCGATCGGCACGCGCAGCGCGATGCCGCACAGCTCCCCGAGCGACTTCGGCGTCGGGATCGTGGTGAACGGGACGCCCGCTTTGGCAAGGGCGCGCTCCGCCGAGAGCGCATCGTGTGTCGTTTCGAAGCCGTAGACGGCGTAGCGCTCGATCACTTCGAGCACACCTCCCGCACGGCCTCGAGCGCGAGGTCGACGTCGGCCTCCGTCACCCCGCGGCCGATGCTGAACCGCACGGCGCCCGTCTCAAGCGTGCCGGCAGCAGCGTGCGCAGCGGGAGCGCAGTGGAGCCCCGCCCGCACGGCGATGCCGTACCGTGAGTCGAGCTCGTATGCCAACCGATCCGGCTCGACAGAGGCGTGCACGATGCTCGCGACCGGCGCGCGCTCTTCGCCTGGCGCAGGACCGAGGACCCTGACGCCGTCGATGGCGGCCAGCCCCGCGACCAGCCGCTGCACGAGCCGCTGCTCCTGCACGACGAGCGCGTCGATCTCTCGCGAAAGCACCTCTACCGCCGCCCCGAGGCCCGCGATCGCCGGGACCGGCGGCGTGCCGGCCTCGTAGCGGTCCGGGCGCGCAGCCGGCATGGTGAGCGAGCCGGAGTCTCCTCCGCTCCCACCCTGCACGAGCTCGCGCACCTCGATCACGGGCGCAAGGTAGACGACGCCGATGCCTTGCGGCCCGAGAAGCCCCTTGTGGCCTGATGCGACGTACACGTCGGCTCCCAGCGCTGTGACGTCGACTTTCAGGTGCCCCGCGGCCTGCGCGCCGTCGACGACGAGGATCGCTCCGTGGTCGTGTGCGATGTCCGCGAGGTCGCCTATCGGCTGGATGGCGCCCGTGACGTTCGAGGCGTGCTGACAGACGACCGCCTTCGTGGGCCGAGCGGCGACCAGCGCCTCCGCAGCGTCGAGATCTATGCGCCCCGAACGGTCTGTCGGTATCCGGACGACCTCGACGCCCGCCTTCTCCAGCACGGCGAGCGGGCGAACGACGGCGTTGTGCTCGACGCTGGAGACCACCGCTCGGTCACCCGGTTCGAGCAGCCCCTTGAGCGCCATGTTCAGCCCGAAGGTGCACCCCGGCACGAACAGCAAGTCGCGCGCGTCGGGCACGCCGAAGAACGACGCGACCGTGGAGCGCGACTCGAGCATGAGCCGCGCGGCAGCGAGCGCCAGACGGTGCGCGCTGCGATTCGGGTTCCCGCCCGCAGGGCCGAGCGCGTACGCGATCGCCTCGAGCACCTCAGGCGGCTTGGGCCAGGAGGTCGCGGCGTGGTCGAGGTAGATGATGCCGTCGTGAGGCATCGGCTAGCCGTGCCCTCCGCCCGCCATCATCTCGGCGGCGTGCTCCAGCTGGTCGGCGATGATCTCGAACGCCTCGCGGGCGCCCTTCTCGCTGCCCGGGAAGTTGACGACGAGCGTCTTTCCCCGCTGGACGGCGACCCCCCGTGAGAGCATCGCGCGGCGGGTCTTCGCGAGACTCTCGGCGCGTATCGCCTCAGCGATGCCGGGGACCTCGCGCTCCGCGAGCGAGAGCGTCACCTCGGGGCACACGTCGCGTGGGCCCAGGCCCGTCCCACCGGTGGACAGCAGCACGTCCACCTGGTCGACGTCGCACATCTCGGTGATCGCGAGCGCGATCGCTTCCGCGTCGTCCGGCACCACGTGGTACGCGGCCACCATCCAGCCTCGCTCCTCGCACAGCGCGATGAGCGCCTTGCCCGCCGTGTCCTCGGTCTCGCCGCGTGAACGCGTGTCAGAGCATGTGAGCACGCCGATCCTCAGCACCTACGCCTCCCCAAGCGATTCGACCACGATGGGGTCGCCTGCCCGTACCCTACCACCCCGCCGCACGACTGCGAAGATGCCCTCGCGAGGCATCACGCAATCCCCGGCCTGGTAGTAAATGGCGCACTTGGTGTGGCACACCTTGCCGATCTGGCTCACCTCGAGCACCGCTTCGTCGCCCACCCGCAGCACCGTGCCCACGGGCAGCGACACCAGCGCGATGCCTTCGGTCGTGATGTTCTCGGCGAAGTCGCCCGCGTCGACCGCAAGCCCCTTGGCGACCATCATGTCTATCGACTCGCGCGCAAGCAGGCTCACCTGCCGGTGCCAATCCCCGGCGTGCGCATCTCCCTCGAAGCCGTGCCCTTCGACGAGCACGCCTTCCGAGCCGCGCGTCTTGCGCACGGTCTTGCGCTCCGAGAGGTTCACCGACACGACTCTGCCCTGCGGAAGCGCGCTGTCGTGCTCGCTCACTTCGACTCCTCTCGGACGAAGCGCCCTGACGCGCCGCCCTCCTTCTCCAGCAGCATCACGTCAGTGATGACCATGCTGCGGTCCACCGCCTTGCACATGTCGTAGATCGTGAGACCCGCGACGGCCGCCGCGGTGAGCGCCTCCATCTCGACGCCCGTCTTCCCGTCAGTCTCAGCCGTCGCTGTGATGACGATCGCCGAGTACTCGGGCTCGAGGTCGATCGCGACGTGCGTGAGCGGGAGCGGATGGCACATCGGGATGAGCGAGGCGGTCTGCTTGGCCGCCATGATGCCCGCGATGCGGGCGGTGGCAAGCACGTCGCCCTTCGGCGCCGTTCCTCCGACGATCATCTCGAGCGTCGAGGGCTCCATGAGGACTCGCGCGCGAGCGACCGCACGCCGGTGCGTCACCGGCTTGCCCGAGACGTCCACCATGCGCGCCGCTCCGCGCTCGTCGATGTGCGTCAACTTCTTCTCTGCCACCTGGTCACCCTCCGATCTGAGACATGCGGCGCACCGTGCCCACGCGCATGTTGTGGCTGGCTGGCTTCGCCGCGAGCGCGCGCTCGATGAGCTCGCGCACGTCGTCGTCCGTCCCGCTTCTGAGCACCGCGCGCGCGTCGAGCTCCTCGTCGCTGAACAGGCACGTGCGGAGCCGGCCGTCGGCCGTCAGCCGCAGGCGGTTGCACTCGCCGCAGAAGTGGTGCGACAGCGGCGAGATCACGCCGAGCGTGCCTTTCGCACCCGGGAAACGGTAGTAGCGCGCAGGACCCCACCCGCCGGGTGCGCTGTCCCGAGCCACCGGCGCGAGCTCGCCGAATCCGGCGGCCGCGCCTTCCGCGGCCAGGCGCGCGAGGATCTCGTCGGAGGGGACCTCGTCGTCTGCTGTCCAGCCTTCCGCCTCAGCTCCGCCGCACACGGTCCCGTCGTCGGCGCCGCCGACCGGCATGTACTCGATGAAGCGCACGTGCACAGGCCGCTCGAAGGTCATCTGCGCGAAACCGAGAAGGTCCTGGTTGAGCCGCCGAACCACGACGACGTTGATCTTCACCGGGTCCATGCCCGCGTCGAAGGCGGCATCCAGCCCCGCGAGCACGTCTGAGAGCCGCCCGCCGCGCGTGATGCGCGCGAAGGTCTCCGCGTCGAGCGTGTCGAGCGAGATGTTGACGCGCTTGAGCCCCGCCGCAGCGAGGTCGTGGGCGTAGCGCGCGAGCAAGGTCCCGTTCGTGGTGAGCGCGATGGCCTCGATGCCGGTGACCGCGAGCAGACGCCGCACGTGATCGACCAGGCCGCGTCGCACGAGCGGCTCGCCTCCCGTCAGGCGGATCTTCGAGATGCCCTGCGAGGCCGCGACCGTGGCGAACCGCTCGATCTCCTCGTAGGTGAGCAGCTCCTCGTGCGGCTTCCACGCGACGCCCTCGGGCGGCATGCAGTACACGCACCTGAGGTTGCAGCGGTCCGTCACGCTGATGCGCAGGTAGTCGATCCGCCTGCCGAACCCGTCAGTCGCCATCTCGTGCTCCTCCAAGGAACGTGCGCTCGACGAAGTCCGCCACGCCGCGGTGGTCGTCGAGCGCGAATCGCGGCACGCCCGGCGCTTCGATGCCGTCGTCGTCCGTGACGAGCGCCACGAGCTCGTCGGGCTCGCTGATGAGCTCGCGCGAGCGCGCCCGCCGGACGACCTCGATGCGCGCCTTCGCAGTGCGCTTGAAGCCTTCGGTCACGAGCACGTCGCAACCCTCCCGTGCCGCCTCGTCAGCGATCTCGTCGAGCGTGAGCTCGCGCTCCAATCGCCGGATCGTGACGAGCTGGGCAGGCAACGCGACCATCACGACGCGAGCGCCCGCGCGCGCGTGACGCCACGAGTCCTTGCCGGGCACGTCGATGTCCACCTCGTGCGCGTGATGCTTGCAGGTCGCGACGACGTAGCCGCGCGCCGCAAGCTCGCTCACGACGCCCTCGAGCAGGGTCGTCTTGCCTGCGTCGCTCTTCCCGACGATCGAGACGATCGGTATGCGGCCGCTCGCGTGCACGCTAGAAGCACCCGAGGTCGCAGTTCTTGACCTTCACGCCCACGATGTCGGCCGCCGCGCCGGCCACCTTGTACGGCACGCCGAAGTCTTCGGCGAGCTTGCGCAGCACGGGGCATGTGATGCTGCCGTCAGCGCCTTTCGCTCTCACCGCCTGCTCGAGCTCAGGCGTCACCTGGCTCGCCCACCGGGGATCGACCTGCTTGGGCTGTCCGCTCGTGCTCATGGCGTCCCTTCTTCCATGTCCAGACGTATGCACTCCACGACGCTCCCCGCCGCGAAGTGCGACTCCCCTTCCTTCAAGACCAGAAGCGCGTTCGCGCGGTGCATCGAGGTGAGCATCGCCGAGGACTGGCCGCCCGAAAGCCGCGCCACGTACCCGCCGTCGCCGTCACGCTCGACGCGGGCGCGCAAGAAGTACCGGCGGTCTGGCTTCTTCTTGACGTCGTGCGCGAGCGTCACCGGATGACGCGGCCTGTCGAGCGCGCTGTGGCCCGCCATCTTCCGGAGCACGGGCCGCACGAACAGCTCGAACCCGACCATCGTCGACGTGGGGTTGCCGGGCAGCCCGAAGAACGGCGTGCCGCCGATCCGCCCGTGCGTCTGGGGAGCGCCAGGGCGCATCGCGACCTTCCAGAAGTCCATCTCTCCCAACCGTTCGAGCACGCCTTTCACGACGTCGTAGTCGCCCATGCTCACGCCGCCCGTGGTCACCATGACGTCGAACTCGGGAGCGCGCGAGAGCAGCGCTTCGGTGGATGCCACGTCGTCACGCGCCACGCCGAGCACGTGCGGCTCGCCGCCGGCGGCGAGGACCTGGGCCGAGAGCGAGTACGAGTTGGAGTTGCGGATCTTGCCGGGCCCGGGCTTCTCGGTGACGTCGACGAGCTCGTCGCCGGTCGCGACGATCGCGACGCGCGGCCTCCGGTACACGAGCGGCCGATCGCAGCCCACAGACGCCAGAAGCCCGACGGCGGCCGGCCCGACCACCTCGCCTGCGCTCAGCACGACCTCGCCCGCGCGCACGTCTTCGCCCTTGCGCCGGACGTTCTCGCCGGGTCGCACCGGCGCGAGGATCGCCGCGATCGCCCCGCCGTCCTCCTCGCGCGTGCGCTCCACCATCACCACCGCGTCTGCGCCCTCCGGCATCGGAGCGCCCGTCATGATGCGGGTCGCCTGGCCGGGGCCAACCGCCCGGGTCGGGAACGCGCCCGCGGGCACGTGCTCGACGACTGCCAGGCGCACCGGCGCGTCCTCGCTCGCAGACGCGACGTCTTCGGCACGCACCGCATAGCCGTCCATGGCGGAGTTGTCGAACGGCGCCACGTCGATGTCGGAGACCACGTCTTCGGCAAGCACCCTGCCGAGCGCCTCGATGATGCCGACGCGCTCCGTATCGAGCCGCTGGATCTGCGAAAGCACGCGCTCGCGCGCTTCCTCGACCGTGATCATCGCGCTCCCTTCCCTTCGACGACGCGCTGCGGATTCGTGTACACGACGAGCTTGCCTGCGCGGGCGTAGCCGACGAGCGTGAGCCCGACGGCCTCGGCGACCTCCGCGGCGAGCTCGGTCACCGCCGTGCGAGACACCACCACCGGCACGCGCGCCTTGGCGGCCTTCACGGCCATCTCGTAAGAGATGCGCCCAGTGGTGAGCAGCACGGCGCCCTCGGTGCTGACGCGGTCGAGCCACGCACGGCCCAGCACCTTGTCGACGGCGTTGTGGCGCCCCACGTCCTCGCGCACGATCTCTACCCGGCCGTGCCGCGCGAGCGCGCACGCGTGCACGCCGCCGGTGTCGCGGTACTTGGCGGCGGCGCGAGCCATCTGCCCCACCATGTCGTAGAGCGCGTCCGCGCTCACGGCGCTGTCGTCGGTCACGGCATCCAAACCGAGCGTGTGGCCGAGCGATGCGAAGGTGATGCCCTTGCCGCAACCCGCCGTGATGTATCGACGCCGGTACACGAGGTCCTCGGGGACCGGCTCGGCGCTGCGCACGTACACGAGCCCGCGCTTGTGGTCGACGTCGATGGCCTCGAGGGCGTCGCGATCGGACAGCAGACCCTCAGAGACCAGGAATCCCGCAGCCAGCTCCTCCAGGTCCTCCGGCGTGGCTTGCACCGTCGCGATTTCGGTGTCGTTCATGTGGATCGTCACCGCTCGCTCGGCAGGCATCCGACGGCCGCGACGCGCCCCGACCTCGATGACCGCGGCCTGGGCGAGCGCAGAAGGGGGCTCCTCTGTCGTGGCCTCACGGACTTCGGCGAGGTCTTCTGGGGTGTTCACGTTCACGAAGCTGCGCAGCTCTGGGTCGACGACGCGCAGCGTCTCGGCGTCGACCTCGCGCACCGCAAGCGCCGGGAACATGGCCACGAGCCGCCGCCGTCCGCTCTCCAGCACGCGCCTCGCCTCCGGCAGGCAGTCGCGGTGGTAGAGCGCGAGCAGCGGCTCGACGCCCTTCTCTGTGCGCGGGACGACCACCTGCGCGCCTTCGCGGGCCTCCCACAGCGCACGGATGACGTCGGGGTTCAGCCACGGCATGTCCGCCGCGAGCGCGAGCACCCACTCGTCGGCAGCGTTCTTGAGCGCCGTCGCCAGGCCGCCGAGCGGACCTTGGTAGGCCACCTCGTCGACCCACACGGCGACGCCCTCAGGCAGCCCCGCGTCGGCCATCGCCTCCGGACGGTTGGTCACCACCGCCGCGCGTTCGCACACCTGAAGCGCGGCTTCGGCCACGCGAGCGATGAGCGGCTCCCCGTCGACGAGCAGGAGCGTCTTGTCGACGCCCATGCGCATCGAGCGCCCGCCCGCGAGCACCGCCGCGGTCACTGGGATCCTCTCACGGTCGCTTGCGCTCATCTGGACGCTCCTTCGCTCTCGCTTCGCTCGCGGGCCAGCCGCACCGCCGTGGCTTTGAAGACTGCCAGCACCTGCGCGCCGGGCGCAAGAGAAAGCTCGCGGACCGCCGCTTTGGAGACGCGCGCAGCAAGCCGCACGCCGCCGCACGCGAGCACGACTCGGAAGGTCGTCCCGGTGTGCTCGAGCGCAGTCACCGAGCAGCGAAGCCTGTTGCGAGCAGAGCTCGCTGGGACGTCCGCGGTCGCTTCGAACAGCACGACGTCTTCGGGTCGCACACCGATCCGCACGCGCTCGCCTGGGCGCACGTCCGCAACCGCGAAGACGTCCGCTCCCTCGCACGCGACCCGGGCCACACCGTCCGTGACCTCAGCGACCACGCCTGCCGCAGGCTCCTCCAGCCCGAGGAACCCGGCGGCCCACGGGTCGCCGGGCACGAGAAACACCTCGTCGGCAGGTCCGCTTGCCACGATGCGACCGTCGCGCATCACCGCGACTTCGTCTGCCACGACCGCTGCCTCGTCCTGGTCGTGCGTCACCCACAGTACCGCCATGCCGTCCTCGTGCAGCAGCTCTGCGAACTCGCGCGCGAGACGCCACTTCACGACGGGGTCGAGCGAGGCGAGCGGCTCGTCGAGCAGAAGCACGCGCGGCCGCACCGCAAGCGCGCGAGCGAGCGCCACGCGCTGCGCCTCGCCGCCCGACAGCGTGAGCGCAGAGCGCTCCTCCCAGCCGGCCAGCCCGACCCGCGCGAGCGCCTCTGCAACCCGCTCGCGCCGCTCGGAAGCCGGGACGCCGCGAAGCGCAAGCCCGTACGCGACGTTCGCGCCGACCGTTCCTTTGAACAGCCATGGCCGCTGGAACGCCGCCGCGACCTGCATACGCGCCGAGCGGTCCGCAGCCGTGACCTCGCGACCGTCCAGCACGATGCGTCCGGCGTCCGGCCGCTCGAGCAGCCCGAGGATCGCGAGCAGCGTCGACTTGCCCGCTCCCGAGGGTCCGAGCAGCGCGAGCGTCCGCTCGGGCGCGAGGGCGACGCGCTCGACGTCGAGCACCTCGCGGCGGCGGTAGGACTTGCGGATCTGGGTGGCTTCCAGCACCGCGCTCATGACCGCTCGAACCTCTCAGCCGAGCGCTGGACCTGCGCCAGCACCGTGTTCACCACGACGATCAGCGCCAGCAGCACGGCCGACAGCGCGAGTGCTGGCCCGTACCGCCCCATGCGGGTGTACTGCACGATCGCCGTCGTCATCACCCGCGTGGAGCCCTCCAGGTTGCCGCCGACCATCATCACGGCGCCGACCTCCGAAATCACCGCGCCGAATCCGGCCGCCACCGCAGCGACTAGCCCCATGCGCGCCTCTTTGAGCACGAGCATCGCCTCGTGCAGCTGCGACGCGCCGAGCGAGCGGGCCTGCAAGCGAAGCTCGAACGGCACCGAGGCGGCCGCGGCAGCAGTCACTGCTGCGACGACCGGAACTGCGATGATAACCTGCGCGATCACCATCGCCGGGCGCGTGTAGAGCAGATCGAGCGAACCGAGCGGGCCGCGCCGGGAGAGCGCCATGGCGGTGACGAGACCGACGACGACCGGAGGCAGACCCATGCCGGCGTTGGCGAGCACGAGCAGCGCGTTGCGCACGACCGACCGGCGCATCCCGAGGTAGAGCCCGGCAGGGACGCCCGCGAGGACGGCGATCGCCACCGCGACGACCGAGACGCGAAGCGACGTGGCGACCACCGCCCACACGTCCACGCTCCCAGAAAGGAGCGCGGCAAAGCCTTCAGCGAACGCCTCGACGAACAGGCTCAGGACTTCTCGCCTCCTGGCGCATTCGGCGTGAACAGCGGGCGCCCGAAACGATCGACACCGAACGAACCGATGAGTCGCTGTCCTTCTGGTCCGCAGATCCAGTCCGCGAACGCGCGCGCACCTTCCTCATTGCGTGCGCCAGTCACCGGGATGACGCCGTATTGGTTGTAGAGCGACGGGTCGTCTCCAAGGAGCAGCGAGAGGTCGAGCGAGTCTTTCATCGTGAGGTACGTGGCCTCATCAGTGAGCGTGTACGCCTGCTTTTCCGAGGCTACCTTCAGCGTCTCACCCATGCCCTGCCCGGTGACGATGTACCACGCGCCGCCCGGCTTCACGCCTGAGGCAGCCCACAGCGACTTCTCCTTCTTGTGCGTCCCCGAATCGTCGCCGCGAGACACGAACGGCGATCCTTTCTTCGCGATACGAGCGAGCGCGTCGGCGGCGCCAGACGCGTGCGCCACGTCCGCAGGATCGGCCGCCGGCCCCACCAGCACGAAGCGGTTGTAGCAGACGTCCCGGCGCTCGATCCCGAAACCCTTGGCGACGAACGCCTCTTCGTCTGCGCGCGCGTGCACGAGCAGCACGTCCGCGTCCTTCTGCTCGCCTAGGCGCAGCGCCTCGCCCGTCCCCACGGCGACGACGTCCACCGTGTACGCCGGGTAGGCCTTCTCGAAGGCCGGCACCAGCACGTCGAGCAGGCCGGAGTCTTGCGTCGAGGTGGTGGTGGCGAGAACGATCCGTTGCGGCGGCTTGGGCTGCTGCGGCGGCTTGCTCTCTGTTCGCGTGGACGAGCAGCCCCCAAGAACGGCAAGCAGAACGGCAAGCAGCACGGCCAGCAGCACGGCGACGAGAACGGGGGCTTGCCTTTTGGCAAGCCAAATGCGGCGGTCTGTCATGTCGACTCCTTTCCGAACACGGGAGGCCGAGGAGTTTCCTGCCTCGACCCTATCGGTCCCGACTCCCTAGCGGTGACCAGCCGCCGTAGGACTCCGGGACTCGGAGGCCGTCCGCATCCGCGGACGCGTTCGAGCATACACCGGCGCCGCCGAGCGCTCAAGAGGCGCCGAGGCGCATCACAGCCGCTCGCGCAAGAAGTCCGCGAGCGCGTGGGCTGCGCGAGTCGGCGTCGTGCGCGGCATCACCAGGTAGAGCGGGCGACGGAGCGGGAAGCCGCCGACGTCGATCTGCGCGACCGTCCCCAGCTTCAACGCCTTGTCTGCGACCCACGTGCTCACCACGCCGATGCCCAGCCCGCCTTCCACAGCCGACAGCACGGCCTCGTTGGTGCCGAGCTCGAGAACCACGTCGAGCTCCTGAGGGTCGACCCCGTGGCGCCGCATCTCCTCTTCGGCGACCATCCTGGTTCCGGAGCCGGCCTCGCGCATGACGAACGGCTCCTCCACGAGGTCCTCCATGATGATGCCGTGCTTGTCCGCCAGCGGGTGCTCAGGCGGACACACCATGACGAGGTCGTCCCGGCCGAGCCGCTCTTGGAGCACGCGCGCCCCCGCGACCTCCGCGCCCGTCATGCCGATGTGCGCGTCGCCTTGCTCCACGCGCTCGACGACCTCCGCAGTGTCGTACACGCGAAGCGACACGCTCACCTCGGGATACTGCTTGAGGAAGCTGCCAAGCTGCAGCGGCAGGACGTACTGGCCTGGCGTCGTGCTCGCGGCGATCTCCAGGTGGCCGGTGACGCGCCCCGACATCGTCTCGATCTCCGACCGGGCTTCTTCGAGCTCTTCCAGCACCCGTCGCGCGTACGGCAAGAGCGCTGCGCCGGCCTCCGTGAGGTCGACCCGGCGGTAGCGACGGTCGAGGAGCGTCACGCCGAGCTCGGACTCCAGGGACTGGATCTGCATGGTGACCGCTGGCTGGGTTATGCCGAGCACCCGCGCGGCTTCAGAGAATGAGCCGTGCTCGACGACTGCGACGAACGTCCGCAGCTGCTGAAGGTTCATGCCATCGCCTTTCGCACGAGGTGACTGCAGCGATTGTACCCCACGCTCAGCGGGTATATAGTCTCCGCGTAACTGAGAATGACTCTCACTTGGAGCGTATCGTGAGTGCGCACCCCCCTGACTTCAGCGCAGCCGCCCGCCTGCCGTACGGAACGCGGAGGGTCAGCCGTGCGCGAGCGGCGATCGCCGAGGCCGCGTCTGAGATGCGCGGTGCGTTCACCGCGGAGCGGCTGCACGAGCGCGTGGCTCGCGAGCACCCCGGCATCGGGCTCGCCACCGTCTACCGCGCCGTCGCGGCCATGACCGAGGCCGGATACCTCGCGCGGGTCGGAGCGCGCGACGGAGCGGCGCTGTACGCGGTGTGCGCTTCGGAGGAGCATCACCACCACGCGGTGTGCGAGTCGTGCGGCGCCGTGGCGCCGGTCGCGTGCACGCTCGTGCGCGCCGCACTGCCGCCTGGCTTCGCCGTCACGCATCACGAGCTCGCGATATACGGGATGTGCGCCGATTGCGCGCGCAGATCCGGGGAGGTGGGCGCGTGACCCACATCCACATCCCGGACGGCGTGCTGCCGGTGTGGCTCTGGGGAGGCGGCTGGATGTTGGCGATCCTTGCGCTTCTCGTCGCCGACCGGGCGTCTCGCCGCTACGAGACCCGGCGGCGCCTGCCGCTCGTCGGCATCGTCTCGGCCCTCGTGATCGTGGCGATGTCGAGCGAGGTCGTGCCCATCGCCTACCACATGAACCTCACGGTGCTGGCCGGTGCGCTGCTCGGTCCTGCGCTCGCGGTGGTCTCGGCGTTCGTCGTGCAGGTGGTGTTGGCGGCGCTCGGGCATGGCGGCGTGACCATCGTCGGCTTGAACACCCTCCTGACCGCCGCGGAGATGTGCCTCGGATGGGCGCTCTTGCAAGGTGGCATCCGCCTGTTCGGGTTGCCTCGGGCGGGACGAGTCGCAGCGGCGGCGACAGTGCTCACCCTGTTCGTGACGACTACGCTGCTCGTCGGGCTCGTCGCGCTCTCCGGCGTGACGCAAGCGACGGAGCGAGAGACGGGCGCCCTCGACCCGCAGAACCTGACGTTCGCTTCCCCGTTCTCGGAAGGCGTCGTGCACGTCGGACTCTTCTCAGGAGGCGAGAGCCACGAAGAGCCTCCTGAAACCGGCGGCGGGCTCGGGCTCAAGCGGTTCGCGACCGTCGTGTACACGCTCGGCTCGATCGGCTGGGTGCTCGAAGCGCTCGTCACGGCTGCGATCGTCTCGTACCTCGCGCGCGTACGCCCCTCGCTGCTCGTGCAGCCGCGAGCCCTCGCCCCAGTCCGGCCCGCGCCAGCGGAGCATCACGGAGGCGCGTGATGAACGTACGGCTGGTCGACACGATAGCCGTCAGCGGACGCTCACCGGTGCACGCCGCATCACCAAGGACGAAGCTCGCCGTGGCAGCGCTCGCCATCGCCGCGGCGGCCGTGACCACGAACGTGCTCGTGTGTGCCGCCGTCGCCCTGACGGCGATCGCAGCTGCCGTGGCCGCCCGTGTGCCGATGCGACCCTATCTCGCGCTCGCCGGCTATCCTGCAATCTTCGCGGCGCTCTTCGCGTGGGCCTCGGCTCCCGATCTGCTCGCCGGTGCGCTCGTCGTCGCCAAGGCGGTGACCGCAGCGCTTGCGGTGGTGCTGGTGCTGTTCACCACCCCGTACCCGCAGGTCTTCGCGACGATCCAGCGGGTGCTTCCTGGCCTCGTGGGCGACGCGCTGTTCATGACCTACCGCGCGATCTTCATCCTCGGCGACAAGCTCGACGACCTGGTCGTCGCCGCACGGCTGCGCTCGGGCGCCGGACGTCATCCCCTCCGAAGCGCGCTGGCGACCGTGCGGGCGCTCGGCAACCTCGTCCTGTACGCGTTCGACCTCGCCGAACGCGAGTACGACGTCCTCGCGCTGCGCGGCTACTCAGGCCGCTTGAGCGTCCCGGTGCGGCGGAGCGCAGCGCCGCTCGCCGACGCAGCGCTTGTCGCAGGCGGGATCGCCTGTCTCGTCGCGGCAGTCGCATGGCGCGTCGCGTGGCGCGAGCTTCTGCCGTACAGCTGGCTGCCGCCCGCGTTCACGCTCGCGGTGCTCGCCGCAGCGATCGCCTGGAGTGCCGCAGCCAAGGAAGGAGCATCCTGATGGACGCGCATGCTCACCCGCTCGACCACACGCACCCGGAAGACCCAGACGCGGAAGCGGTCGTGCACATCTCGTGCGCCCGCCACACCTACGAGGGCGGAGCGTCGGTGCACCTGTGCGGCTTGGACTTCGTGGCGCACCGCGGCCGTCGCGTGGCGGTGCTCGGACCGAACGGCGCAGGCAAGACCACGATGCTCTACCACGTCCTTGGTCTGCTCAAGCCGAGCGACGGCGTCGTCACCGTCTTCGGCGTCCCGCCCGCTGACAGGTGGACGGAGATCCGGTCGCGCATCGGGGTCGTCCTGCAGAACGTGGACGAGCAGCTGTTGATGCCGACCGTCTTCGACGACGTCGCGTTCGCGCCCCGGCAGTACGGGCTTGCCGAAAGCGACGTGCGCACGCGCGTCGAGCGCGCGCTTTCCGAGCTCGGCATCGCGCACCTCGCTGACCGCGTGCCGCACAACCTGTCTGGCGGCGAGAAGCGCAAAGTCGCCCTCGCAGGCGCTATCGTCATGGAGCCGGAGCTCCTCGTGCTCGACGAGCCGTTCGAGGGTCTCGACCCTGAGTCCCGCGCGCACGTGCTCGACCTGCTCGAGCAGCTCTCCAAAGAGCGCGGCATGACGATCGTGCTGACCACGCACGACATCGACGCGGTCCCTGAGTTCGCCGACTATGCGTACGTGCTGGCTCCGGGCGGCACGATCGCGGTGCGTGGCACGCCCGCGGAGGTCTTCGAGAACGCGAGCGCGCTTCGGGCAAGCAACATCCGGCCGCCGATCCTCGCTGAGCTGTTCGAGCGACTGCGCTCGGAAGCGTCAGACGCGCCCGAGCCGGTGCTCACCGTCGAAGACGCCGCCAAGGCGCTCGCGCGCTGGCGTGGCGGCACGTCAGCGTGAGGCAGCCGCCGTCATCTCACGACGCACGTCGTCGCACAGCGTCTCGAGCATGGCGATCGAGCAGTGCCCGCCCATGATCTTGCGGAGCTCGACGCACAGCAGGTCCGCGTCCGAGGGCTCCAGGGACTCGAGGTCCTTGCCGAGCGCGTGAGCCGCCTGCGACACGTATACGACTGCCATGGCCGGCCCCACCAGCGAACGGAGCACGCCGATCGCGGCGTGCGCGACTTCAGCGCTCATCGGCGTCCTCCCCTCAATCCCTGCGCGTCTGCGAGGGCGATCATCCCCACGCCGATCGCAGCGTACGCGAGCCACCATCCGGCGTCGATGAACGAGCCGCTCACGTACGTGCCTGCGTAGTCCATCCAGGTGTAGGCGGTGTCGGTGGCTGCCATCAACACCGCGCCGACAGCTACGATCACCCACGGGACGGCGAGCCGCCCGCCCGCGAACCGCCCGAGCGCGATCGCGAGCGCGAGCGCCGGCAACAGCAGCAGCCACAGGTCGCCGACGGGGTACAGCGTGCCGAGAACCTTCTCGACGATCGAGATCTCGCTGTCGCCGAAGACCGGCGCCAGCACCGTGCCCCAGACGGCGAGCGTGGCGAGAAGCGAGGCGGCGGCGGCGGCGGCGAGCGGCATCGGCTGCTTGTTCCCGCGGCTGAACGCCCGCAGAGCCAGCATCAGACCGCCGCCGAGGAGCGGGAACGACGCGACGTAGAACACGTCGGCGACCGATGGGTACGGCGACAGCCCGAGGACGGATTCCAGCAGCCAGTACAGGAAGTCACCCATCACGAGCGCTGCCATCCCCAGGCCGATCAACACCACCTGCGCTCGAAGCGGTTCGCCCGGCTTGAGGCGCCGCGCCACATCGAACGCTGAGCCTGCTGCGAACAGCGCGAACGCCACCGCGCCTGCCGTGGAGATGGCTCCCGCCGCGTCCTCGTTTCCGCTCGCAAGCCGCATCGCGAAGAACGCCGTCGCGGCTACAAGCGCTAGGACGAGGCCCGTCACGACGGTGCGTCGGCTCCAGCTCCCCATCTGCCCGCCTCCCCTCGTGCAGTCGATTCTCGTGTGAATCTCGTCACAAGTGTAGGCGAACGGCCTTGACGCGGCAATCTGCTGCGGGCATCATCCTGACTGAACGTTCAGTCAGGAGGTTCCGCATGGCTCCGACCGAAGCGCACGGAAACCAAGACACCGCGCGCGACCGCATACTCGCCTCTGCGAGCGCGCTGTTCGCGCGCCGCGGGTTCGACGCGGTCTCCGTGGCAGACATCGCGCAGGCGAGCGGCACCTCCACGAGCCTCATCTACTACCACTTCGCCGACAAGCAGGCGCTGTTCGAGACTGCCGTGCTGGAAGCCGCCGACCTCATGGAGTCGGTTGCGAGCGCCGCCCTTGCGCAACCGGGCGAGCCCGCCGAGCGGCTCGTCGCCTTCGCCCGTGCCTACAGCGAGCTTCTGGGCAGCCACCCGGACACGATGCGGGTGCTCATCTTAAGCGTCGCGAGCCTCGAGGGACGACTGCCGCAACAGGTGTTGGAGCGCGCATCCGCGATCGTCGACGCCATCGCCGAGACCATCGCCGAGGGCATCGCCTCGGGCGTCTTCCGCGCGGTGGATCCCAAGCCGGCCGCGGCCGCGCTCTTCGCGATGACGAACGCGCCGGTGACCGCGCGCGCCCTCGCGGTGGCCGACGGTCTTGCCGAGACCTCGCACGCAGACCTCGGAGAGCGGATGGCCGACCTGTTCTTGCGGGGGATACGAGCATGAGCGCGGCGCGAGCGAGCGAAGGCGTCTTGCTCCGGTTCGGCCGCTTCGTGGTGCGCCGACGCCGGCACATCCAGGCGGTGGCGGGGCTGCTGCTGGTGCTCGGCGCTTTCGGGACTATGAACGTCAAGGTCAACTACGACCTGCTTTCCTACCTGCCCAAAGACCTGCCGTCAGTCGAGGGATACCGGATCCTCACTGAGGACTTCTCGCTCGGCAACACCGCGCAGGTGATGATCGCGGGCGCCGACGACGCGCAGGTCGAGGCGATCGCCAAGGAGATCGAGGCGATCGACGGCGTGAAGGCGGTGCACTGGGTCACCGACCTCGCCCCTATCGAGCAGCCACGGGAGTTCCTGGACCCGAACCTCGCTCGCAACTACTACGCAGGCGACGCGACGCTGCTCCAAGTGAGCTTCGCACACGCTCAGAACGATCCGCGCACCGAGCGGGCGGTCCGCGAGCTCAGGAGCGTGCTGGCGGGTCACGACGCCGCGATGACCGGAACGCAACAGGTCGAGCTTTCCGAGGTGATGGCACGCGACCGGATCAGGATCGCCATCGCGGTGCTCGTCCTTGTCACCATCGTGCTTCTGCTGACCGTGCCCTCGATCGTCATACCGGTGCTGTTCGTAGCCACCATCGCGGCATCGGTCTTCGTGAACCTCGGGCTGTCCTTCTACCTGGGCCAGGAGATCTCGTACCTTACCGGCGTCATCGTCTTCGCCGTGCAGTTCGCCGTGACGATGGACTACGCGCTGTTCTTGTACCACCGGTTCGAGGAGGAACGCAGGCGGCTTCCCGAGGACGAGGCGATGGCGGTCGCGACGGCGGCCACGTTCAAGTCGATCGTCTCGGCCGCCGCGACCACGATCGCGGGCTTCCTCGCCCTGACCGTCATGCACCTCGGGTTCGGGAAGGACATGGGGCTCGCGCTCGCCCGTGGCGTGCCGCTGGCGATGATCGCCGTGGTCACCTTGCTGCCCGGCTTGCTCATCGACTTCCGCCCGCTCATCGAGCGCGTGCAGCACCGCGCTCCCCGCTTCGACTTCTCGCCGTTGGGTGAAGCGGTGGCGCGACACGCGTGGACGATTCTCGTCGTCGCCGCCATCGCGGGCGTGGTGGCGTGGAACGGGTACGCCCACGTGAAGCTCTCGTACGACCTCGACCAGGGACTTCCGAAAGACCTGCCGTCGGTGGTCGCCAACGATCGCATCGCAAAGACGTTCGGACGGGAGTCGAGCGCGTACCTCATCGTCGAGGACGCCGAAGACCTCGCCGCACTCGACGGGCTTGCCAAACGCCTGGGAGCGGTTCCCGGCGTCAAGCGCGTGTTCGCGTACACCTCCCTCGTCGACCCGCGGCTGCCCGGTGAGTTCGTGCCTGCATCGGCACGGGAGGCGTTCTTCTCGCAAGGCCGCACCTACCTGGCTCTCGACCTTGCCTACGGACTCGACGACACCGCTCGGCTGGACGAGACGCTTGCCGCCATCCGTTCGACCGCGGCAGAGACGTGGCCTCGCCCGACCTACCTGACGGGGCAAGTGGTGCTCATGCGCGACATGGAGCGCGTGTCGCAAGGCGATGCCGACCGCATCAACCTGCTGTCGATCGCGGCGATCTTCCTGATCGTGGCGCTCACGTTCCGGTCGCTTGCAGTGCCGATCGCGCTCGTGGGGTGCATCGAGCTCGCAATCGTCGCGAACCAGGCCTTCGAGGCGCTTTCGGGCGGCACGATGATCTTCGTCGCGGCGCTCGCCATCGGGGCGATCCAGCTCGGGGCCACCGTGGACTACGCCATCCTGCTTACGACCCGCTACGAGGAGGAGCTCGCGAAGACCGGCGACCGCATCCGCTCGATCCACACGTCTGTCGCCGAGTCCAGCCAGTCGATCCTCGTGAGCGCGTCGGTCATGTTCGCAGCCACCGTCTCGCTTGCGTTTCTGTCGCGTGTCGGCATCGTGAGCAAGCTTGCTGAGCTGCTCGCGCGCGGCGCCGTCACGAGCTTCGCGGTGATCCTCCTTGTGTTGCCAGCCGTTCTCGTCGTCGGCCAGCCGCTCTACGAACGCCTGAGCATCGGCTGGCCGAAGCACGTGAAGAGAGGTCGATGACGATGCGTTTCACACACGTCCGCTCACGCCGCTTCCTCGCGCTTGCTACCACAGTCGCGCTCGTCGCAGCCGTGCTCGGCACCGGCACCGCGGCGTCCGCGCCCAGCCCGAAGAAGCCGGGCTCGATCGCTGACTCCGAGACCGTCTACGCGATCTGCGACGCGAGCGGTGCGGTGAAGAAGACCGTGGTCGTCGACTGGCTGCACCTGACCGGCGAGGGTCAGCTGGAGTTCTCAGACCCGGCACCGGATGCGAGCGCGCTCCAGTCGCTCAGCAACGGCTTCGCGCCGCGTCTCGAAGGCGGGCGCGTGCGCGGCAGCGTCGAGTCGACCGGTGTGACGGATGTCTTCTACCGCGTCGAGACGAAGAGGGAGCTCCCGCTCGACATTTCTGCGCGTTACGAGCTCGACGGCGTCGAGATGGCTCCCGCTGACCTTGCCGGCAAGAGCGGGCGGCTGGCGATCACGCTCTCGTTCCACAACCGGCTCGAGCGACGCGAGACGATCTCGTACACCGACAGCTTCGGCGCTGCCCGCTCCGAAGAGGTCACCTACAGCGTGCCGCTCCTGTGCATCCCGCAGTTCAAGATCGACGGGACGCGCATGACGGTCGTGGAGGCGCCCGAGGCGGCGCAGGTCGCCGTGACGGGCTCGACCTCCACCTACGCGGTGCCGGTGATGCCCTCCCCGGATGCGTCGATGACGATCGTGCTCGATGCCCGCGACATCGAGCTTCAGCCGCTCATCATCTCCGTGTTCCCGAAGCTGCCGGCGTCCCCCGACTTCTCCGTCGCGAGCGAGCTTGCAAAGGTGGTCGACGCGCTCGACGGCCTTGCGCAGCTCTCTGACGGCCAGCGCCAGGTGGTGACGGGCATCCTCGACGGCATGGAGGGCTTCGACACCTCAGCGATCAGCGGCGCCGCGAGCGGTCTGGACGCGATGCGTTCCGGGCTTCAGAAGCTCGCCGAAGGCGCGAACGGCGTCGGAGCGCTGGCGGCCGCGCAGGTGCAGTACCTCGACGGCGTCATCGCGGGCATCGACACCGGTGCGTTCGACGACCTCACGCAGCTGCAAGCAGCGCTCCAGCAGCTCGCGCAAGGGGTCGCTCAAGCGCACGACGGCGCCGAGCAGGTGGTGTCGCTCCTCGACGGGCAGATCGCGGTGCTCGACCAGATCAGGACATCGAACGCCTCGCTGCTCGCGCTCGCGCAAGACCGCGCGGCCGCGTACCCGACGGACCCGCAGCTCGCCGCTCTCGCGCAAGGGCTCGCGCAGCAGCAGGCGCTCCTGGACGCGCTCCGCTCGGGCGGCGTCGTGGGCGGCCAGCCCATCCCCGGGCTTTCGGACACGCGGGCAGCTGTTGCGCAACTGGCAGCAGGGCTGCAGCAGACAGAAGACGGGCTTGCGGCCGTCGCTCAGCAAGCCGGGGCGCTCGCGCAGGTGCCGGCGGCGTTCGCGCAGCTGAAAGCGGCGCTTCTCGTGCTGCGCGACGGCGGGGTCGTGCAAGGCCAGCAGATGCCGGGGCTGGTCACGACGCGCGACTCCGCGCTGCAGCTCGCCGACGGGCTGGGCCAGATGTCGAGCGGGCTTGAGAGCAGCGCGGGCACCTTGAGCGAGCTTGCTGGCGCGGCGGCCATGCTCGACGAGCTCAAGGCCGCGCTCTCTGCGCTCGCTTCGGGCGGGACGGTGCAGGGGCACGAACTGCCCGGGCTCGACACTTCCGCCAGCGGGCTCAAGGCGCTCTCAGACGGGCTGCGCGGCGGCGTGAAGGACATCGACCGGGGCGAGGCGCTCACGGACGCGATGAAGCGAGCCGCAGACGGCTACACGAGCTTCCTCGGGCTTCCCGACGGCGCGACAGGCCGTCTCACCATCATGTACCGCATCGAAGGCATCGGAGGAGAGTAGCTGCGCTCGGAGCGACCCCGCCGTGGTCGCGGGTCGCGTCACGCTTGCTTCTGCAGCAACGCGTCGCGGATTTCGGTGAGCAGCACCTCTTCGGGCGAGGGCGCAGGCGGCGCTTCCTCCTCCTGCTTGCGCATCGCGTTGACGGCCTTCACCACGAGGAAGATCGCGAACGCGATGATCACGAAGTCGACGATCGATTGGATGAACACCCCGTAGTTGATCGTGACCGCCGGCGTGTCTCCTGCTGCCTCCTTCAGCGTGATCGCGAGGCTTGAGAAGTTCACGCCACCCATTAGAAGGCCGATCGGCGGCATGAGCACGTCGGCGACGAAGGAGGAGACGATCTTCCCGAACGCTCCGCCGATGACGATGCCTACGGCCAGATCGACGACATTGCCCCGCATTGCGAACGCCTTGAACTCCTTGAGCATCTTCGCCCCCCTGTCTCACGAAGCACCGACGGACCCATCATACCCCCAGACACGGCCCGAGCGCGCTCGATGACGGGCGGCAACCGTCACGGTGACGCGCCTGCTTCTCGACGCCTCTCCTCGCGCCGCTTCACGTGCTCACGGATCGCCCGCAAGAGGTTCCTCACGTAGACTGCGTACTCCCCCTCCGGCGCGCGCCCGAAGTGGTGGTGCCGACGATGCTCGAAGAACAGGCACACCCGGAGCTCCTCCAACATCTTCGGCAGCTCTCCCGTCGCCATATAGCGGTCCTTCGCACGGTTCGCGATCTGGCCGCACACTTCGAATCCGTACCGAGGGTAGCCGTCGTGGGACAACCCGAACAGCAGCACGTCGTGCATGATGCTCGTGTCCGGATCAGGTATGTCCTCCAGCGTAATCTCGTCGTTCTCGATCTCCTCGCACCAGAACTCGTTTGCGCGCCCGGGATGCCCCCTTGGCAGGGTCGAGGCGGCCCGCCGCTTCGCTCTTCCCGCGTTGCCCATCAAGAACAGCTTCTCGACCATCCACTCGATGAGGTCCCGCTTCGCCAGGCGCTCGCGCCACCGTTCCGGGATGGCCGATTCTCCGTAGAAGGCCCCAGCGACTTGGCCGCACACCGCAGCGGTCGTATCCGCATCGTCGCCCAGGTCAACCGCCGCGAGGACCGCGTCCTCGAAGCTCTCGGTGCGCGCGAAGCACCAGAGCGCCGCTTCCAAGCTCTCGACCACGTATCCGGAGCCGCGGATCTCGTCTCGCTCCTTCTCGAGATAGGCGCCATCCGCGATCGCCACGATACGCTCGGCGCCATCGAACCAGCCTCGGTCGCCCAGCAGCATCTCCTCCTTCGGCCGCCCAGCGAGCGCCCGGCAGATGATGCGCGCGAGAAGCCGGCTGGCGTCTACGCATTCCTCTGCGCCGTGCGTGGTCCGAGAGCTCTCCGCCGCGAGCAGCTCGGCCTGATCGATGTCCGGGAAGTAGAACATCGGCACGGGCGCGAGGCGCATGATGCAGCCGTTGCCGGCCGTATGGGGGTCGTCGGAGCCGGCGATGGGGCGGTTCGTGGCGCGGAAGCGCTCGAGCGCTGTTGCGACCGTGTGGCCCAGGTCGAAGCAGTAGCCTGTGCTGCTCAGGTAGCCGGTGTCCATCCACCGCAGGTACCGGCGCATCTGGTCGCGCGCGTCGAACCCGCGGCACCTGATGAGGCTCATCCCGAGGCACAACGCCATCGACGTGTCGTCCGTCCACTGCCCGGGCTGCAGGCGAAACGCCCCGCCGCCGATCATGTCCCTGACGGGCTCGAACGTCCCGCGCGGCGAGAACTCGACGCTCGCGCCGAGCGCGTCTCCGGTCGCCAGGCCGAGCAGGCACCCATGGAACCTCTGCAGCGTCTCCATGCGTCCTCCCCTCTTCGCGCTCATCCTACCGCGGGCGTCTGACACGATGACCGCCCCGAGTCTGCGGCACTGAGGGAATCCCGAGCGCGCGCTCGCCGAGTCAGAAACGCTTCGGAAACCGTGCCGGCGCCGCGTTCGTACGTACGTCACAATCGGGCCATGCGCTCCTCACGCGATACGATACGTGCGGCAGCCGTCGTCGGCGCGATCGCGCTCGCGGCCGTCATCGCCGTCGCGTGGGCCGCAGCCCCCACCGTCCAAGCGCTCCTTCGTGCCACGCGCCCGCCCACAGACGCCATGCGCGCCGCATCAGCGCACGTGGATCTTACGGGCACCGCTTCCACCCCGCCTCGTCCAGCCGCATCCCCTCGCACCGACCGCGAGCGCCTGGCAGCGAACGCTCACCGGCTGCTCGGCATACCGTACGAATGGGGCGCGAAGGGCCCCGAGGCGTTCGACTGCAGCGGGTTCACGAAGGCCGCCTACGCTTCGATCGGCGTGAAGATACCCGACGGCTCCTTCAACCAGGCAGAAGGCGAGCGGCCGCTTTCCTCGCTCGCGGACCTCACACCGGGCGACCTGCTGTTCTACCGGTGGCCCGGCAGCAAAGGCGTGGGGCACGTCACGATGTACATCGGTGACGGCTGGGTGATCGGCACCGGCAGCCCGGGGCAGCCGAAAGCCGTGACCGTCTATCCCCTTACGAGCGACTTCGCCCAAGCTCCTGGCACAATCGTCACCTTCCGGCACGTCGTGCTCCCTGACGAGCGGTGAGGCTGGCGGCGGCGGCACGCTGAGTGCTCGTCCGTCAAGCCGGCGGCGTCCGGCGCAGCCGAGGCGTGCCATAGTCGGCGAAGCCAGGATAGTCGGGGTACATCGTCAGCGGCTCGTACCCGAACAGCTCCTGGAGCCTTCGGCGAATCGCCGGCACGGCCGAGGCGGAGATGCGCAGCGTGTACATGACGTCGGATCCCGAATCGTCAGGATCGGCACCGACCTTCTGCACCCGCATCGCCACCGAGGTGGCGCGCCGCACCTCATCGATGGTCCAGACGCCGTCTGCAGGGTCGCTCGTCTTAGGCCAGGTCATGGCCCCTGTGGAGGGGACGCCGCCCAGGAGGAAGCCGCCGTTTTGCGCCGCCAACCGAGGGTGGAACCTTGGCGGACGCCACGCGTACGTGTTCGTGATCCACTGGCGATACGCCTCGCGTTCCTCCGGAGAGGCCGTCGGGGCCACAGGTCTCGGCCACGGGATGGTGAGGCTGTCCTCCCAGTCTCGGAGCTGCGATTCGCGCCCGTTGATGAGCCGGTGCGTGACGTCGAAGGCGAACAACCTCGCGTCGCGAGGCGCGCCGTCTTCGTCCGCCCTGCGCTCCTGGACCGCGAACCACAGACCGATCCACGGGTTGAAGGTGATGTCGATGAGGCGGGTCGGCGCTCCGTAGTGCTGGAGCATGGCCATCTGGTTCATCACCGACAGACGCCCGTACTCGCCCATGTGCAGGCCCCACCGCTGCACGCTGGCGAGAATCTCGCGCTCCGCGTTCGCCACGTCGGACTCCTTGGGGGCCTCTGCCGCGCTCGACGACCACAGCAGCCGCCGATAGAGCGAGCTGTGCAGCGGCCACGAGGCGTCCATCTGTCCGCGCCACGCGAAGACCGAACCGCGCTTCGACCACTTCTCGAACACGCCGTAGACCTGCGCCTCGACAGCCTCGAAGCTGTCTACGACGACCTCCCACGGCGACCAGAATGCCGAGACGTCCACAGCTCCTCCCCCATTCGCGCCGAACCCGCGCTATCCCGCCTCCGCGCGCGGTGCCACGTCGAGCCCCCAGCACACCCTCTTGTCGACCACACGAAAGCTCTCGGATGTGTAGAGCGTGAGCGCCGGCTTGTTCGCAGAGCCCGTCGAGAGACTCGCGGTCGGCCAACCCGCTTCGGCCGCTGCGGCAAGTGCGCGCCTGAGCAGGGCGCGGCCGAATCCCTGACCCTGCGCGCTCGGAACGACCCCGAGGGTGACCACCTCGGCTGACCCCTGCTCCTCGTCGTCCCTCCACACCGTCGACACCCCGACCGGCTCACTGCCGCACCACGCCACGAACGAGGCAATCGCGCGCGGATCGCCCAGCACTTCGGCCGCTCGCTCCGCAGTCATAGGGTAGTGCCCAGGTTCGTGCGCGAAGGCGCTGTTCACGACTTTCGCCCATGCCTGCGCGTCCTCGGCCTCAGCCCGCCTGATCTCGCCGGTCGGCGGCGCCACCACGCTCGGAACCGGCGCCGGCGCGCGCTCGAGGATTACCGCGTAGCGAGTCGGCACGAATCCGAGCTGCTCTAAGGTCTCGCCGAGCGCAGACCCGTCAGGCAGGAACAGGTACACATGGCGCACCGCTGCTGGAACACGGGCGAGCACCCATTCAAGGAGCGCGGCGTACGCCTCGAATCGCGCAGCGTGCAGGATGCGGAACCTTCCGAGACCCGACTCTCCGAAGCCGTCGACCATCAGGGACGCTACGCCGACCGTGCGATTGTCGCTGACTGCAAGCGCCGCGATCTCGCCCGGGGTCGGGAACATGTCGAGGTCGAGCTCTTGGGTGTACGAGTCGTCGTGCTCCGCCCCGTGCGCGATCGCCCACTCAACGAAGGCGTCCCGATTCCGTGGCGTGACGGCCTCGATTCTGACGGCCGACGGACTCGTGCGCGCGAGATGCTCGTCTTCCACAGCGACCCCCTGTCAGGAGCGGCGCGGCCTTGCCTGTCGACTTCGGTGGTGCCGGTTGTGCGGCGACACCCGCGCCGCTCAGTCTAGCGCGTTTCGTAGAGCACGGATCGGGCCGCCTCAGCGCACGATCGCAGGCGGCTGGCGTCGCCTCGACCACGCCGCGGTCATCGCGCTGCACGCCCACCACACGACCCCGGCGACCACGAGAACGCCGCCGAGCACGCCCGCAAACAGGCCCCCCATGTGCGCTGTGGCGAGCACGGTGTTCCAGAACGAAGACGCTTTCTCCACATCGACGCTCACTAACAGAGTCCCGAGTGCGAGCGCAGGACCCGCGACTGCGAGGGCAAGACCCGCTAGCGTGAGATTCCGCGCTGCCCGCGAACGAGCAGCCGGCCGTTGAGCGCTACTGCGTTCGAGGACCGGTTCGTCCTCGCGTCTCATTCCGTCCATCACTCCCCCCTTCACACCTTCCCCACGTGTCCGAGCACTGACTGGGATCTGGTACGTCCGCACGCCCCGAAAGCGGCACGTAGCCACCCATGACTCAGCGCCACGCAGACGATCGCACGGACACCCCCGACCCGCTCGAATGTCACGACAGCCCCAGCTTGCGCGCGACGGCTTCTGACCACGCGGCGACCGCGCTGAAGTCGCGGAAGTCGCCCACGGGAGCTTTCATCGCCTTGAGGATGAGGCGCTCTGGCAAGCTGAAGCTCTTTAGCTCGTTCCAGCCCGCGAACAGACCCACGTCGACGGGCTCCACGCCGGATTCCGCGATGATCGGATCGGTGTAGGCGCGCACCTGCGCCACCTTCTGCGGGTCTTCAGCGTCCGTCGCCATCGTCAGACAGCAGGTGAAGAACGCCGTGGGCCGGCCCTTCAGAGCCTCTCTGTTCGCGAGCACCCACCGCTTGGCGTTCCCGTGCCACTGCCCCGCTCGGATGCCGCTGCCCACCACGACTGCATCGATATCGGCCGCCACGGGATCGTCTTCGACAGGAGCGAGCTCGACGGTCGCTCCGGCCTCGGCAAGCGACCGCGCGATCTGCTCGGCCACGCCCGCCGTGCAGCCGCTCCCCGTCGCGTACACTACCAACACGTTGCTCATGCCATCTCCCATCTCTGCGCGGAGACGCCCCGCAGTGCCGGAGCGCCGTCTCCGCTCTCGCCACGCTAGCGCTTCGCGTCGTCGACGATCAGCACCAGCCGAACCACGCTGCCACGCTTCACGCGGGTTCCGGGCTCCGGCCGTTGGCCTGCGGGAAACCCCGCCATGCCGTGCGCGAACACCTCGTCCTCCTGCGACATCCGCGCGTACTCCAAGCGCAGGCCAGAACGCCGCGCGATGGCCTCGTAGGCGGCCACGTACTTCGGGCTCCCATAGCGCGGGGCGTATTCCGAAGCTTCCGCGTTCATCTTGGAGAACTCGCTCTCGCCGCCTTCTTGCACGAAGTCCGGCACGACGACGGTATCGGCCTGCTCCTCCGTGGCCGGACGAGGCGGATCCGCGCGCTCGGTCACGCCCGCGCTGCAGCCGAAGGCGGCGAGCAACACCAGCGCAGCCAGAGCTACAGCGAGTGGTTTGACGCGAACGAAGCCGAGCACATCGCCCTCCTCTCCTCTACATCCCGAGCTTGTCGCTGAGGACTCGGACGGCTTCTCGAGGTCCTCGGGCGTCCGGAGCGACGTGCCCGTCGGAAAGCTCGTGGTGATGAAGTGCTGCGCGTACGGGAACACCGCGACCTCGAACGGCCGCGGGTCGAGCATACCGCACCCGAAGGTGCTCGTGCACAGAGAGATCGCGTCGGGCGGGAGCTTGAGCGCCTGCGCCATCTCGCCCGGATTGAAGATGAGACTGAACGGCCTCGTCGCCTCCTGCAGCTCGCCCCTGTAGTCGACAGAGAGGTTGCCTTCCACCCACAGGCGCTGATCGAGGCACGCGAGCTCGGCATCGTGAAGCCGCGTTTGGGATCGTAGCTCAGGGCGTTGCTCTCGCACTCCCTAATCACCCACGAGAGCAGGCCTGTCTGCTGGTTCTCGGCGATGAGGCAGAACTCCACGCGGCTGCCCCAGAACACGTTCGTCCGCACGTTGAAGGCGCTCACGATCGCGCACAGCCGTGGCTCGGTCACCTTGACGAAGCGCCTGAGCTCCTCAGGCCGCATGCGGTACCTCTTTCTCGCTCACCTTGCGACGGCGTGCGGCGGCGGAGCAAACCGACAACAGTCTGTGCAGAGCGTTGCGTGCGGGCATGCGGCGCGGAAGCACCCAACGACGTCCTTTGCGAGACGGCGGGCACTCCGACCATGCGAGGCTCTGCGCAGCCCGCATGCGCTCACGGGTCAGGCCGTCCCTACCGCGCGGGTCGGAACTCCACCCCGTCCATTCCATCGAAGTGAGCGTCCTGCGTCCACAGCACGGCCTCGTGTGAGCGCGCTGTGGCAAGGATGATCGCGTCCGCCATCGGAAGCCCCGACGCCAGCGACAGCCGTGCTGCATCCAATGCGAGCGAGGCAGAGAGCTCGACGACCGTGCCTTGCATCATCACGCCGACGGCATGAAGCGCCGCACTCTCGTCTGCAATCTGGGACGTTCGCTTGAACACCTCGAACAGGGTCAGCGTGGGCACGACCAGGCTTTCCGGATCCTCGATCGCTGGCGCGAACTCCGCAGCGTTGGGGCCGTCTCCGAAGTACTCGAGCCACGCCGAAGAGTCGACGACGTTCACACCCGGTCCTCCCGGTCGCGCTCGAAGGTGGTGTCAAGCCCGCGCAGCATGCCGCGAAGCTCCCGCGCCGGTTTGAGGGGGATGAACTCGATCCGGTCGCCGTATGCGATGACCTGCACCTTCTGCCCCGGGACGAGGCGCAGCTGTCTGCGCACCGACTTAGGGATGACGACCTGATACTTGGGAGAGATGGTTACTGTCTCCATAGCGAAGCCTTCCGTCGACATACGATTACTGTATCGATGCACGAGGCGTATGACAAGCGCGACGTCGGCGGAGCCAGGGCGATGTGGGAAGCGGTCGGCATCTTTGGCTTCAGCTACGCCGCGAAGCGCCGTCCGCTGGATGCGGCTGTTAGAACGACTCCCTCACTCGTAGTGGCTCCACATCCGCAGCACCTTGACGACCTTCTTGTCCTCTATCACCTGGTAGACCAGCCGGTGCTGGATGTTGACGCGTCTCGAGTACGCGCCGCTCAAGTCGCCCACGAGCTTCTCATAGCGCGGGGGCGTGGCGAACGCGTCCTTCTCGAGCAACGAGAGCAGCTGGGCGGCTTTGGGCTTTAGACCGGCACGGCCATGCCCTCGAGGATCGAGTCGCGCATGCCGGGGATGGAGACCAGATAGAGCGTCTCCTGAATGGCGGACCGGTCGTCCTCGCTCACGAGAACGGCTGTGCCGCGCTTGCCCTTGATCTGGACGGGCTCGTGCGATTCCTGGACTTCGTCGACGAGGCGGTACAGCGACTTGCAGGCCTCGGTTGCTGTGATGGGTCTTGGCGTTCGTTCTAACGCGTGCGAGATGGGCCGCGAGCGAAGCGAGTCGAGTCGAAGCCCGGGTTAGAACCGCGCTCGTAGTCTATCCGACTGGTCGGGTCTCCCGACACTTCGGATAATTCGGACAGCCATAGAACTGTCGACCGGCCTGCTCGCCTTTGCCCGCGGTCCGAAGCACCATGGGCACTCCGCATTTCGGACACATCGGATCGCTACCAGCCGGGACAGCGGCTTCGGCCGCGGGCGCCCCGGTCGCCGATGAGACCGCCGAAGTCGTTCCTGGCAGATGTGCCGCAAGTTTCTGAGCCAGATCTGCCGGACTGTAACTCGCAGCGGCAGGAATACGCACCAGCGGAAGCGCCGCTGCGGCAAAGACCCCATCGACAAATGCGTCCCGCTCCTGGCGGGCCGCTCGTGCGTGGCTGGAATCGTCCAACTCGATGCCGGCCAGCGGCTTCATCGACTGCGAGTCGCACAAGAGGAAGTCGACATGCTTCTGAGCGATGCGCCCCCGGGCGCCCTTGTTCTCGTTGGGCTTCACCACGAAGAAGATATCGGCGAGATTCACTTTGGGGCAGATATGAACCTGCGCTCCCACGGCAGCGCTCAATGCCCGATAGAAGGACAGCTCCGCCGGAGACAGGAAGTCATCGCGCCTGCGATATGGGAGCGACTTGTCCGAGGGAGGTACCTCAGCCCCGATTCCAAAGAGTCGCAAGACCAACCCCAGACATCCGGGGTTCTCATTCGCGTCCGTCCCCATGCAACCTCCCTAAACGTTGTAGCGGTGGTTCTAACGTGTTTCGGCTTGAGCTGAAGCGCGCCCCCGCGCGCTTCTGTGCAGTTCAGTCTACCGCTTCGCGGGGCGCGCTTTCTGCTCGAAGCCGGGGTTAGATGGGCCGATGCCGGTCTAGCCGAGCTCCTCGAGTCGCTTCTCCCAGACAGCGGTGATGCCGGCCCCAATCTGCTTCATCTCCTCCTCAGAGAAGCGATCCCCCTTGATCTGGTTGCAGACGAAACAGCACGGAGCTAGGTTGTCTGCCGTGTAACCCTTCGAGCTGTCCAGCCGATCAACGCCCATCACACGAACGTCGCGCTGAATCTGACTCTTCATGCGGACCTGTGGAATCTGCGCCTCCGTGATTCCGCAGTAGTGGCACTTGAGTATCTGCTCCTTGCGCCACTTGCAGAATTCGTCGATGTCCATTTCGAGTTCACACGAGCCCTTGTTTGTGCGATTGAAGCCGCTCCTGAGATTGGCGGCTGTAGTCCGATAGAGCGACCGCGCCGTCTTGCAGTCGTCGCAGAAGCGCGCGCGGCCGGTGCGCTTGGTAGAGTTGGTTTCGCCGCAGCTCGGACACTCCCAGTCAGCCGGGGTCACTCCTGCTCCAATCGCCAAGTCTGCGGCTCCATCTAACGTTCTTCGGTTTAAGCGGAGCGCCCGCGCTCCGTCGCCTTGCCCGATTCTAGCACCGAGACGCGCTACCGCTGGCCGTTGTCAGAGCCTCGTCCGGAAGCGCTCGTCGCCCCTGCACCACCCGATGAACAACGGGACTCCGTCCTCCCGCTCCACGCGCGACACGGTGCCCACCGCCGCGTCAGCGCCGAGGAGAGCGGCGAAGGCGCTGAAGTCATCGAACCACAGACCACTCGGGCTGAAGGAGTGGACCAGCATCACGGCCGCCTTGGCGTCGAACTGCTGGGCGATCAGCAGCGCTGATGCGGTGCGGTGCAGCAGCTGGTACCTGATCGCATCCGGGCACTCCCCGAGGCCGAGGAAGCCGATCAGCCACTCGAGTCGTTCATCGACCCCCGCGGAGCGCTCTGATCGCTTCTCGCCGACGGTCGGCCCGAACGGCTCATCGACCTTGCCCTCGACGGCGACGGCGACCACGCCTTGCCGTCCGCGCATCAGCGCGAGGACGTCTGTCTGGCTGGGGCGCTGTCCGCCGGGCAGGTCGACTTGGTACTCCGGGATAGCGAGCAGCAGGGACAGGTCCATCAGAAGCGGGTCGCCGGAGGATTGCAGGGCTCGCTCGACCTCCGGCGGCGCGGACGGATGCGCCGCCTCCCACGACTGAGCCAGGGTCATCGCAGAGCGGCCCTCGCGCCAGTGCAGACCCGGCCTGGCGAGAAGTCGCCTCCAGTCCTTCGCACCCTTCGTGGGGGCGACGATGCGCTTCATGCTTCTCCTCGCGACGGTGGCTCTAACGTCTTTGCGCTTCGGCTGCGCGCCAACTACTTCTCAGTCTAGCCGACGACTCCTGCGCGTCGGCTGGAAGCGCTTGTTAGCTGGTGTCTCGCTGCCCGCGCATCAGCGCGCGCCAGGCACGTTCGTACTGTACATAAGCAGCGCGAATCCGCTCGTCCGTCAGACCCGGATAGACTCGATCATTGCGGGAATCGCGCACGTTGACCTCCTGAGTCCAAGGCTCCGATCTGAGGAACTCCGCCGCATCAGCCGGATCCCTCACATCAACCGGAACCCGGTCCGTTACCCGGAACTCCCCCGCGTCCTCTGACACGTAGCCTGCTTCCGTCAGTCGAGAGAGCGCCCCGTGCAGCTCGCCATCTAGCGGCAGCGTGTGGTTCAACCCGTCTGCGAAGAGAAGGACCTCCGCCAAAGTAGACCCGCCGTTGGCCTGCGCGCAGGCAATGGCGGACAGAATCCATGCGTCAGACCAGAGGAAGCCCAACTGAACACCCCGTCCAGCTAACGTGTCTTGGCCTCAGCTGCGCCGCGAAGCGGCGTCCGCTGGAAGCCAGGGTTGGGCACCTGCTACGGTGCTTCCTTCAGCAGCTCTTGAATGATTCTCACGTAGTCATCGTAGTAGCCAACGAACAGCCGCGCTATGGCGTCGACGACTTCGTCAACGGGCGAGTCCACGAGATCGACTGTAACCTCATCGTAGGGCATACGTTGCAGTTCGAGTACCTTTGCCACCCTTTCAACTTGATCCTTCTGCCGGGACAGCGCCTTCGGTGTCCAGCCGTAGACTCTGGCCTCCGTCGAACTCGACAAGTTCTGGGTTCGCATGGCATCCCGATAGATGATCGAGTACTTCCAGTCCTTCATCTCAGGAGGCGCTACGACGTCCGGCCTCATCTTGATCCCGAACTCGACATAGCCGCCGCCCTTCTGTACGTACAGACTGAACTCTAGGAGACCATCCGACTTGAGCTTGAGATGCTCCTCCACCAGTGCAGAGAAGTCCTTCGCGATGCCCTCCAGAAAGCGATGAACCTCTTCTCGCGTCTGCTCCAAGAGGTAGTAGTTGGCCAAGTAGTGGCTGCCGCTCTCGCTCAGGTCCACGATCATCCCTCCATCAGTAAGTTCACGAGCAACGAATTGCGTCCGACTGCCTGATCGAAGCGCAATCGGTCCGTGAAGTGCGCCCCCGAGCCTGTCGCCGCTTGTGCGAGCTCAACCATCGTTTGGATCTCGTCCTCTGCCCTATCCAGTGGCCCAAGTGAGAGATCGATCAGGAATCGCTTCAGATTCTCTCGAGCGGTAGTTGAGAGACCGCCGTCTCGCAGCACGCCGATTCCAACTCCAATGAGGTCGCCATAGGAGACACCACGCCAGTTGGGTGACCGGGAGGATTCCCGACCGCCAGGGGTGAGGAAGATGCGCACCAGCTCCTTGTTGGCGAAGAGCGGATTCCCGCGAATAGCTTCGTCGTATCGCCGTAGCTGGCTCGCCTCGCTGTTCGGACTTGCGCTTTCGCCGCTCTTAATCTTGTTCTCGATGAACAAGACGAGGTCCCCGCAGGTGATGACGACGTCGCAGTAGCAGCTCACCGGCTTCGACTTCCCGGGAATCTGGCCGAGCCACTTCTCGGTCTCAACGATTGCCTGATAGGTATCGATGCCGGTGATCCTCAAGAACGCCAGGAGGGCATCAAGGTAGCGAGTGCCGAGGCCATGTGGCTTTGAGCCGTCGAGGAAGTAGGCGAGATAAGCGCTATAGCGAATTTCCTGAGTGCCGTGGCCGCAAACCGACAAGACCGGCAAGGGAATACCTGCCCACGTCCGCGAGAGGAACTCCCGGGCAAAGGTCAGCTTCTGTCTTGTCCAGTCCCGATGGTACGCGGCCCGAATCGAATCGATTACCTCACGGACATCTCCTGATGCCCCATCCGCGTTCTCGATTGTGGTGGCCGCTGTCCGCATTGCCACAATTCGATCAATGACTGCTGTGGCGCTAGAACCCATGCGTCGCCTTCCGCCGAAGTAGCTGTTGCGAATCCTGCCGCCTGCCTCTGACAGCAGCGTGCATGACGTCTCTGTGCTTCAGCCGCGAACGAGCAGCTTGAGCTTAGCACAGCGCGTGCATGAGTCAGCTGTTGCTCCTGTGTCAATCCCACACCGCGACAGCTATCAGACTCGGCCAGAAATCGACGTGGACAACGGGTGTGGATCTCTTCTTCTCGGCCCACGCCATCGTCTTGTAGAGCACTCGTCCGATGTGACGCTTCAAGCACCGGAGCGCCTCTCGGCTGCTCACCCCCTCGGCGCGCTTGCGCTCGATGAAGGCGATTGCCGACGGATGCATACGCGCCTGGGTCACCGCGATCACGTGGATGATCGAGTCGAGCTTGCGGTTGCCGGTACGGTTCAGCCGATAACGCTCGCTCTTGCCCGAGGAGACCGGCAGCGGAGCGGTGCCCGCGTGCATCGCGAAAGCCGCCTCGCTGCGGAAGCGCGAGGCACCCGCGGTCTGACCGAAGAGGTTAGCAGCTGAGACAGCCGAGCAGCCCGGGATCTCCATGAGCTCAGGCGCCAGGGCCCGCTTGCGGTCGCGGATCTCGCGCCCGAGAGCACGGATCTCGGTGGCGAGGTCGCGACAGCGTCTGACCTGTTGGAGCGCGCTGCGCTTCCTGGTGGTGTCCGGAAGCGCCGCCAGCAAACCCTCAAGACGGTCGAGCCACACGTAGCGGTCTACCACGCGTGGCGGGATCTCGAGAGCGAGCTCGAGGTCGTGGCAGTTCCAGCGCGGGCGCTTCTGGGTGCGTGCGCACTCTCCAACGAGATCGTCGCAGCAGTCGACGAGCAGCCGGACCTCGTGCTCGGCTCCTGACAGCGATGCCCAGGGGAGGCTCGGCTCACGAAGCGCGGTGCGGGCGACGCGCTCCGCATCGATCGGGTCGGGCTTGCCGTAGGTGCGGGCACTGGCGCGCGCTCCTGCCATCAGCTTGGGCGGGACACGCACGACGACCTCGCCCCTGGGGAAAAGCAGCGCTCGAGACGTCCGGATACGTACCGGCAGTCCTCGATGGCGAAGACGTGCCCATCGCCAAGACCACGGGCCCAGGCGGGCAGCTCGCCCTGTCCTTCCTCGTCGCACGTCACGGTCCGCTCACCTGCGCGCACCCCCGGTCGCTGCTTCGAGCGCGACCGCCGTGTGGGTCTTCATGTGCGGGTCGATGCCGATCACGATCATCGCTGTCCCTTCCGCCGAGTCTTGCGCGGTGGGGGTCGGCGGCGGACACGCCTTAGCTGCGGCCTCTTGGCCAGGCACCTATCAGGTCACGACGGCGACCCCTCGGTACCCGGCGGCGGGGGACGTGACAGCTGACGGTCAACCCCTCAAGAGGTGACAGAAGCGCGGTGGGTCAGCCGCCGCCGGATTCGAGCCTACCCGACTCCCATCGGGTAGCCCACGGGGGCAGAGTGACACTGAGGAAGCGCGGGTTCGGCAGGCAGGAGCTAGTAGCCGACTAGCAGCAAGCCGTAGGGCAGCTGCACGCGCGAGTGTCCGTAGAGTGCGTCGAGTACATCCCGCGTGTTATCAAAGTCGCAGCTGTGCATCAAACGACCACCAGACTTGTACTTGTACTGTTGCGGGACTGCAAGACACAGACAATCAAGATCAACCATGACAAGTGCCTGGATGAGGTCCCGGTAGACTGCATTACCCATCCAGGCACGTCCAGCCTCAACTTCGATACCGCAGCGCCACTTAGGATGATATCCATCAACCTGGTAGCGAAGGGTCGGCTGACCGTTCTCGCCGAAGAACACCGGCCGCTCAATCTTGTCAACCGCCGTCTTGC
This sequence comes from Coriobacteriaceae bacterium EMTCatB1, assembly GCA_001950395.1. Classification (GTDB taxonomy): domain Bacteria; phylum Actinomycetota; class Coriobacteriia; order Anaerosomatales; family Anaerosomataceae; genus Parvivirga. The sequence continues at coordinate 1,729,407 of BDLO01000001.1, read as the reverse complement.
CCTGCTCGACCTCGAAGCCAAGTTGAATCAGGTCCTGAGCCAGAACTGCCAGGACCTCATCACTAGTTAGCCCCTTATTCAGGGCAACGGTCCCAATCTCATGCTCGTGCTTTCGAAGACCGACACCACCTGGGTAGCGAAGTCCGGTGGTGGTTGAGTTCGCGGATACGAGATATAGCGAATCACCGTGTTCTCCCTGCTCTGCCTAACGTATTAGCGCATCGGCTGCGGCCAACGCGCCTTCAACAAGTCTAGCGCTCCTGGCCGTTAGCTGGATGCGCTTGTTAGGCAGCAGGCCCGGGCTAGAGCCGACCTCACCGCACCACTACCGCTGATCCCATGCGAACGCGAGCGCAGCGTGCAGTATCGCAGCGGCCCCCATCGCGATGGCCAGACCCGGCCGGTCTGAGACGTACAGCGCCACCGCGGCGAGAAGGAACAGGCCTAGCGAGAGCAGGATCCCCGGCACCATGGGAAGCCGGTGCGTCGCCTTGGGCGCGAGCAGAATGCCCCACAACCCTGCAACCAGTACCGGGAGCCCGATCGCCAGCACCCAGCGCACAATCAAATGATCGGTGATCCGGAAGCCGAAGAAGGCGAACGCGGCGAGCATCGCGAGCTCCAGCGCGAACGCTAGTGCGAGATTCAGACTGGCAAGTGCCTGCATCCGAATCCCTCCCCACGATGCCGGTCGAGCCTATGGCTGCCTAACGTGTTTCGGCATCACCAGCGCTGCGCCGCGATGCCGCTCCAGTTGAGTCTAGCACACGCGGCGCAGCGTCTGTGTGGATGCCGGGGTTAGGCGTGCCGCTCGTCGTTGCGTCGCGCTACCAGGGAGCGGGCTTGGATACCGTCTTCCCAGTGGGTAGAACGACCGTTTGCGGGAGCTGGTTCTTGGCGAAGAAGTGAGTCTTATCTCCGCGATAGACGTGCTTGGCGGTGTGCGCGAAAGAGCTCCGGCGATTCCGCAGGTGGATGACGAAGACATCCTTCCCGAGCCGCTCCTGGACCATCTTCACGGGACCGATCAAGTCTGAGTCGTCCGAAACGACGACCGCAGCCTCGAAGGCGCCCTGGCAGGCCTCGTAAATCAGCCAACTAGCGAGGTTGACGTCTGCGCCCTTCTCCTCCCACACCTCAACCCGAACGATGCCGGGCTGCGCGCCCGGCTGGATGAGCCTGCCTCGCTTCTGCCGCTTGCGGAACTGACCATCAGAATGGATGTCGACATGCGAGTGTGCCGCCAGCGCACGGAAGTACGCATCTTGTCTGAGATGCTTGTCCGGATCGTTCGGGGTCGGCTTCACTTTCGTCGAGAAGTACCTGATGGTGCGGACATCGAAGGAGTCGCCGAGTACGGCGGAGACGTATGCCCTGAGGTCAAGCCACTTGTAGCCATCGTAAGGTCCCGGACCGCCCCCAACGCCTACGAAAGCCGCGTAGTAGAAGTTGAAGCCGTCGAAGTAGACGTTGACTCGCGTCGGTGGCTGGGCCTGCGTCATGCTCTTCCCCCAAGATGTGCAGAAGCCGCCTTGCGGCGGCTTCGCGCCCCGAGCCGCAGCCCGGGGGATGTTGGTTAGTTGATACCACGCGCATCTGACATTGTAAACCCTTGTCGCGGTCATTCGCAGCGTCACTGCGGCCACGCCTAACACTGCTTCTGCGGAACCGCGTAATCCCTTTGCGCGGCTTGCCACTTCAGTATAAGTAGCAGCCGCATGCCCTGCAAGCAGGCGCTGCATTGGAGGCAGGGCTGTTATGCGGTTCCGTGTGGTGTTCGCGCCCTGCGCTCGGCACCGCCGTCGGTCTGCCGCTCACAGAGCGTCCATCGGACTGCGCACGCCGCAGGCGCCCGTGTTGAGCACGTGTGTGTAGACCATCGTCGTCTTCACGTCCTTGTGGCCGAGCAGCTCCTGGATCGTGCGGATGTCGTAGCCGCTCTCAAGCAGGTGCGTGGCGAACGAATGCCGGAAGGTGTGGCAGCCGACGTGCTTGGTGATGCCCGCTTCGAGCACGGCGCGTCTGACCGCCCGCTGCAGGATCGTCGGATCGACGTGGTGCCGTCCCTGCTCGCCTGTCACCGGGTCGCGCCACCGCCGCGCCTGCGGGAAGACCCACTGCCAGCGCCACTCCGCCGACGCGTTCGGGTACTTGCGGTCGAGCGCTCCGGGCAGCGGAACCCGGCCCCAGCCCGCCGCGAGGTCGGCCTGGTGCGTCGCCCTCACGCTCAGAAGGTGCGCACGAAGCGGGTCGCGCACGGCAGCCGGGAGCATCGTCACGCGGTCCTTCGCTCCCTTGCCGCTGCGAACGGCGATCTCCCCACGTTCGAAATCGAGGTCGAGCACGCGCAGCCGCACGCACTCGGCGAGCCGCAGACCCGACCCGTAGAGCAGCGACGCCATCAGTTGCTCCCGACCGTGCATGCGGTCGAGCACCGCACGTACCTCTGCCCGGGTCATCACGACGGGCAGACGCGCCGGCCGCCGGGCCCTCACCACGTCGAGCGTTCCGATCTCGCGACCGAGGACGTGGCGGTACAAGAACAGCAGGGCGGCGAGCGCCTGATTCTGCGTCGAGGCGCTCACGTGCAGGTCGATCGCCAGATGCGTGAGGAACGCGTTGATCTCCGCTTCGGCCATCTCCGCCGGGTGGCGCATGCCGTGGTACCTGATGAAGCGCTCGGCCCACAGACAGTACGCCGCCTCGGTGCGCGGGCTGTAGTGTCGCGCCCGAAGCGCGGTCCGGAGCCGGTCGAGCAGCCGAGGCTCGGGCACGAGTCCTCCCTAGCTCAGTGGTCCTTGCATTAGAGGAGCATGCCACCCGACGTCGAACGGAAGCTCGCCTAGACCTTACCGCCGCGCTTCCCACCGCGCCCGCCCCTACCGCGCCCGCACGGCCTCGCCGATCTCGCGGGCCCAGCGCTCCGCGGCCGCCAGGTCATCCGCCGTCGGTCGGAACTTCACGCCAAAGTCGTCAGCAAGAAGCTCGAAGCCGGCCTTCTCGAGCCGCTCGCGCATCTGCTTGATTGCGCCGCCGCCCCAGCCGAAGGAGCCGAAAGCCGCAGCGAGCCGACCCGCCGGGTGCAAGCCCTCGAGGTAGGTCAGCAGCCCGCTTACGCGGTACAGCATGCCGTGGTGGAGCGTCGGCGAGCCGAGCACGAGCGCCTTGGCCTCCAGAAGCTCGTAGGCGATGTGCGCGATCGGCGTCACCGCCACGTCGTACATCGCCGCCTCGACGCCGGCCTGCGCGAGGCCGTCAACCACGTGCACCGCGAGCTCGGCCGTCGAGCCCCACATCGTCCCGTACACCACCACGGCCTTGTCGCGCTTCTCGCCCGCGGTCCAGCGCCGGTAGCGCTCGATTGCGACCGCGATGTCGGCCCCGCGCCACGCCACGCCGTGGGACGGCGCGATCACGTCGATCTCCCAGCCGGTCTGAAGCACCTTGTCGACCGCCTTTGCGACCTGCGTGCCGAGCGGCAGCAGGATGTTCGCGTAGTAGATCCCGAGCTGCTCGAGCGCCGTATCCAGCCCCAGCTCGTCAGCGAACCGCTCCTCGCACGCGTAGTGCTGCCCGAAAGCGTCGTTGGGCATGAGCGTTTTGGACTCCGCGCAGTACGTGAACATCGAATCCGGCCAGTGCACCATCGGCATCGGCAGGAATCGGAGCGTTCGGCCGCCGAGGTCGATGACGTCGTCGGCAGTCACCGCGTCCACCGCAAGCCCGTCGTGGTACTCGGCCACGCCTTTGACGCCAGATGGCGACGCCACCACGCGGGCGTCCGGCATAGCGGCCATCACGTCGCGAAGCCCCCCGTTGTGGTCGGGCTCGACGTGGTTGACGACGATGAGGTCGACGTCCGCGGGATCCATCACGCTCGATACGCGCGCCAAGAGCTCCGGCACGAACGGCGCCTTCACGGTGTCGATGAGCGCCGTCTTCTCAGACCCACGCACGAGGTACGCGTTGTAGGTGCTGCCGAACGGCGTCTCGTAGCCGTGGAAGTCCCGCAAGTTCCAGTCGATGGCGCCGACCCAGTGGATGCCCTCAGCGATCGGATACGCGCGCATGCCGTCCTCCTCGTGAGCTTTCGCAGGAACAGAAGCGGACGCGGCGTCGGCCGTTCCGCTCCGAAGTAGGTACCCGAACGCGCGTCGTCCCTACGCCGCGCGCTTCACGAAGAAGTCCGCCATCGACAGCAGCAGCGTGCGCGCCCGCGACGGCGGGAGCGCGGCCTTCAAGCCGGCCTTCGCGGACTGAACGAGCTCGCGCGCGTAGCGCTTCGCGTACTCGATCGACCCCGCGCGCTCCATGATCGCGACCGCTTCGGCAAGCTCGCCCGGGTCGGTGGTGCGCGCGCTCAGCAGCTCCACGAGCCGCTCGCGCTCCAGCGAGTTCGCAAGCGCGTGGATCGCCACGAGCGTGCGCTTGCCCTCCGTGACGTCGCTGCGGAAGTCCTTCTTCGTGGCCTCCTTCGTGCCCACCAGGTTGAGCACGTCGTCTTGGATCTGGAACGCGAGCCCTGCTGCCATCCCGAACGATCGCAGCGCCTCGATCTGCTCGTCGGTCCCCCCGCCGATGATCGCGCCCACCGCGAGCGGCACGCCGCCCGAGTAGAACGCGGTCTTGTGGTTCGCCATCACGAGGTAGTCCTCGATCGTCAGGTCGAACCGTCCGTCGCGCGCCCAGCCGATGTCGAGCGCCTGGCCCTCGATCGTGCGCGTCGTCATGTTCACGAGCTCGTCGAGCACGCGGAGCTTCGTGACGTCGTCGAGCCCTTCGTCGTGCACGACCGTGCCGCACACCAGCGCGAGCGCGAGGTCGCCCGCGTTGATCGCCAGCCCCTCGCCCTCCGTGATGTGCATGCACGGCACGTCGCGCCGGGTGAGCGAGGAGTCCTCGATGTCGTCGTGGATGAGCGCGGCGGTGTGGAAGTGCTCGATGGCCGCGGCCGCCGGCCACGCACGCTCGGGATCGCCGCCGACCGCCTCGCACGCGAGCAGGCAGATGAGCGGCCGGTGCCGCTTGCCGGCGTTGTCGGAGAAGCGGCGCAACGGCCCGTACAGGTAGCGGGTCATGTCCGGATGCGAGCCGTCCTCGAAGAAGCTGAGCAGGTACTCGTCGAACTTCTTCGCGGTTCGGTCCAGATAGCGCTCGAATCCGGTCATGCGGCTCCTCGGCGGCCTCGCCAGGCGGGCATCAGTCCCACGTATAGTATTCGCCACGCCCCCGGTTCACAACCTGCCTGCCGCAGCACCTTTCACCGAACCTGAAGCCACGCCCACACGGTTCCCGCACCGTAGACGAGCAGGAAGCCGACGTGCTTGACGATGAGCGCGTTGCGCTTCGCGGCGACTTCGTCTGGAGCCGCCTGCGTGCGCCAGTACGCGAGCCGGATGCCGCCCGTCGCACCGATGACCGCGAGCGCACCCACGAGCAGCCAGAACACCGCGAGCATCGCGTCGCGGAGCGCCGCTGCCGCCTCGGCAGGCGCCGCAGCTGCTCGCGGGTCGAGCACCGCGATCACGAGCATGCACGCGGCCCAGGTGCCGGTCGCCATGTCGTGCAAGAAGTTGTTGACGATGCGCCCGTAGGCGCCGCGCGCAGCCACGCCGCCTCACGACCAGCGCTCGTAGCGGACCTTCGCAGGGTCGTACCGGTCCGCGGGCGGCTTCGTCTCTGCGGGATGCCCGATCGAGAGCACCGCGAGCGGCTCGATGCCCTCGGGCAGCCCGAGCACTTCTTTCAGCGGCTCCACGCGCTCCATCTTCGGCCAGAACCCGAGCCACACGGCGCCGAGCCCGAGCGCATGCGCCGCAAGCAGGATGTTCTGAACGGCAGCCGAGCAGTCCTGCTCCCACATCTGCGGGTGCTTCAGCTCGCGCGTGTCGGCGCACACGACGATGCCGAGCGGCGCCTCGCGCAGCATCGCGCCGTACGGCGTGGTCTCGGCTGCGGCGTCCAGGCGCTCGCGCTCGGTGAGCACCACGAAACGCCACGGCTGTTGGTTGCCCGCAGACGGCGCGGCCATGCCCGCTCGGAGCAGCGTCTCGATCTGCTCGGCCGACACCGGCTCGTCGGTGTACTTCCGGATGCTCCTGCGCGTCATGATCGCTTCGATGGCGTCCATCGTCACTCCTCCTCGTCAGCGGCCTTCCCGAGCGCCTCGTCGCGCGCTCGCACGCGGCGGCGCTCCCGGTACAGCACCGGGCTCGACGCGAACAGCAAGTCGTTCTCGAACGAGACCCGCTCGAGCGTGAGCAGCTCTTCTGCGAGCATGGTCGCGTTGCGCCTGACCTCGGGCGAGCGCACGGTAAGCTCGTGCACGTCGACGCCTTCTAGAGTACCGCGCTTGCGGTGGTAGGTGTACGACTTCCACATCGCTGACAGCGCCCGCTCGTGCGTCGTCGGGACGCGGAGCGCATCGAGCATCCGCGATCGGAGCGCCTCGAGCTCCTCTGCCGCAGCGTGGCGCGGCAACGCCGCGACGGCGCGCCCGATGGCGTCTGCCTCTGTGCGCTGGGTCTCCTGCACGATGAACTTCACGACGTGCCACGCGTCGGCGAGCTCGCCATTGGTGGCAGTCGAGCGATCGGAGAGCCACAGCCAGGCGTGCATCCGGCGCCGCCAGTCCCACCACTTGAGCGGCGAGTCGAAGGCGGCGTCTGGCACGAGGAACCAACGCTTGCGCTGAAGCAGCGCGCCGAACACGCCCGACGCCTTCACGTCCTTCTCGCGGTGGTTCCCGACCTTCGTCTTGAGAAGCCCGCACGAGGGCGACTCCTCCTTCAGGATGACGACGCGCACGCCGGCGCGCTCGAGCGCGTCGACGCACGCCTGCGCGCCCGCGACGAGCTCCGCGGTCACGTCTCGTCCCCGTCGCGTGACGACGCGGGCCGTGCCGTCGAGCACGTCGGGGCCGGGCCCGGTGAGGTGGATGGGCTCTCTCGGCACGCCAAAGCCAGCCATGCACTCGGGGCACACCGGCATGAAGCGGAAGTCGCCCCGCTCGCGTCCGAGGTGCGACACGGCGTCGAAGCGCTTCCCGTTGTAGCGCACCGGGCAGTCGTAGAGGCAGGCACTCACGCCGATGACGGGACGCTCTGTGAGGATCTCGGGCACAGCGACTCTCCTTTCGAGGCTCGACAAGGTGTTTCCCCTTCACGGTCGCCGGATTCACGATGGTGCAGCATCCGAGCTGCCGTTGTGTGCGATACTGCAACCTCACAGGAGCAGCAAGTTCGGGAGGGGACGTGAGCGGCACCGTGCGGTTGCTGGAACGCGGCGCGGCGCTGTCCGTCGACGAGACCCGCCTGTCGATGAAGCTTTTCTTGGGTCACGTCGAGGCGCTGCGCGGTCCATCCGACTACGAGCGCGGCTTGGAGCGCGCCCGCGACGCGCTGTGAGCGTCGGCGCCATGACCTCGATCGTCCTGTTCACGAACGACCTGCGCCTCGCCGACAACCCGGCGCTTGCGGCCGCTATCGCCGCCGGGCCGGTGGTGCCGCTCGCGGTCGACGACCCGCGCGAGCACGGCGCCTGGCCGCTCGGGTCGGCCGCTCGGGCGTGGCGCGCGCTGTCGCTCGCGTCGCTCGCACGCTCGCTCGAGGAGCGCGGGGCGTGGCTCGCGTACCGCGCAGGAGACGCCGCCGAGCACGCAGCCGCCATCGCGCGCGAGACCGACGCACGCGCAGTGCACGCGGCGGCCGCCATCGAGCCCGACCGCGCGGCGTGGCAGCGTCGGCTACGAGAGGCGCTTGCGCGCGAGGGTGTCGCGCTCGTCGCGCACGCGCCGAACCTGCTGCACGAGCCAGAGGCGTTGCTCACCCAAGCGGGCAGGCCCCACACGGTCTTCACGCCCTTCTTCCGCGCCCTCGTCTCACGCGTCGCTTTCGCGGCGCCGCTGCCAGCGCCGGCGCGCATCGCCGTCCCCGCCAAGCGACCAGCGAGCATGCCGCTGCCCGAGCCCGCTGGCGCTCCACCCGCCCTGCTCGATGCCTTCGCGCAGGGCGAGGCCGGGGCGCTTGCGGCTGCCGATCGCTTCTTCTCCGAGCTCGTCGCCACCTACGAGGACCTCCGCGACGTCCCGAGCGTCGAGGGGACCTCGCGCCTCTCGCCGCACCTCGCTCACGGCGAGATCTCCGTGCGCGAGCTCGCCCGTCGCGCTGAGCGCGTGGCGCGCGAGAGCGCCGACCCGCGTGCGGTCTTCGGCGCCCAGGCGTTCTTGCGCCAGCTCGCGTGGCGAGAGTTCGCCTACCACCTGCTCCACCACGTCCCCCACACGCCGTCACGACCGCTCAAGCCAGAGTTCGAGCGCTTCTGGTGGGAGCGCGACGAGCATGTCCTCCGCGCGTGGCGGCAGGGTCTCACCGGCTATCCGCTCGTAGACGCGGGGCTACGAGAGCTCGCCGCTACCGGCTGGATGCACAACCGCGTCCGCATGGTGGTGGCGTCGCTGCTCACGAAAGACCTCATGCAGCCGTGGGCGGACGGCGCGGTGTGGTTCTGGGAGCGGCTGGTCGACGCCGACTTGGCGAACAACACGCTCGGCTGGCAGTGGGTCGCCGGGTGCGGCGCCGACGCGCAGCCCTTCTTCCGCGTCTTCAACCCGGTCACGCAGTCCCGGCGATTCGATCCCGACGGCGCGTACGTGCGCCGCTGGGTTCCGGAGCTCGCGCGCGTGCCGAGCCGCTGGATCCACGCGCCGTGGGTGGCGCCACCACACGAGCTCGAGGCAGCAGGCGTGCGCCTCGGCGAGACCTACCCGCTGCCGCTCGTGGATCACGCGGTTGCGCGGGCTCGCGCGATCGAGGCGTTCCGCGCGCTGAGAAGCTCGATGTGAGCGCTGGCGGAGGCGTGTGCGAATCGAACGCACCCGGGACGCTCTTCACGCCCCACGACGGTTTTGAAGACCGCGGAGCCCACCAGGACCCATCCGCCTCCAGGGGCGCATTGTCCTGGGGATTCGTCCGCGTGTCAACGAGCGCCGCGTCGAGCCCCCGCGCTCACTCCGCTCGCTTGCCAAGCGTCCGCACGTCGCCCTCGCGCTTCGTCACGCCCTGCGCGTCGAAGTACTCGAGCAGCGGCACCACGTACTTGCGGCTGCTCCCGGTGATGTCGCGCGCGTCCTTCGCGAGCATCGTGCCGTGCTCGTGCAGGTACGCGACGATGCGGCGCTTCGCCTGCTCCACCGCAGCCGCATGGAAGTGCAGGTCGGGAGCCACGCGCACGACTTCGCCGCTCGCCACGAGCTTCGTGAGCGCGCGGCGCACCACGTCGAGCGGAGCGTTCGCCGCCGCCGCGAGCTCCGCCATGCCGTCGGGCTGGAGCCCTTGCTGCGCGAGCAGTGCGAGCAGGCGCTCCCGCACGGCCTCCTCTTCTGCGAGCGCGGCCGACGCCGCCTGCGGATGCCGGATCTCGCCGCCTGCGACCGTCGCCTTGCCTGCTGCCGCCGCACGCTCGACGAGCGCGTCGAAGACCTTCGGCTCGAGCCGTCGGTCCACGTGGTCGCGCAACGCGAGCGCCGAGATGCCCGTGGCGGTGGGGTTCTCCTCGTGGAACGACGCGAGCTCGGATTCGATGGCGTCGACGAGCCCCGTCAACGCCTCGGCGGTCACGAAGTACGTCTCGTTGCCGATCTTGATGCGCTCGAGCGCGGCCTTGTTGAGCTGGTCGGCCACCTGCGGGCGCGGCAACCCGAGCGCCATCGCGACTTGCGTCGAGGTCATCGGCACTGCTCGCGAGCGGAGCAGCCCCACCGCTGCGCTGCCCAAGTCGCCCAGTCGCAAGGCCTCGAGGAGCTCCCGCTCGTGCTCCTTGAGCCGCGTGCGGCGCGGCGGCAGCACGTCGAGGACGACGCCGCCGCCGATCGTCCACATCGGCGAGTAGCGGCGGATGATGAAGCGGTCGCCGTATCGGGGCATGAGCGGCTCTTCGAGCCGAAGCTGGGCGTACCCGCTCTCGCCTGGCTGCAGCATCTCCACGTCCATCAGCAGCACGCGCCCGAGCACCTCGCGCGTGCCGTGGTGGACGTGCACGCGCGTGCCGGTCTCGAAGGGCTTGTCTTCGGACGCGAGATAGGTCACGTATGCGTCGAACCGGTCGGTGACGGCGAGCGACCCTGGCTCCGCGACCACGTCGCCGCGCTCGACCTCGTCGCGCTCGAGCCCGGCGAGATTGAGTGCCACCCGGTTGCCTGCGCGCGCCTTCTCGACGCCCTGCCCGTGCACCTGCACGGAGCGGATGCGGCCGCGCCGCCCGCTCGGGTACACAGTCACCTGCGCATCGCGCTCCGCCACGCCGCTCCACAGGGTGCCGGTCACCACCGTGCCGGCGCCCGCGATCGTGAACACGCGGTCGACGGGAAGGCGCATCGGCAGGTCGGCGTGGCGCGCGGCGGTCTCGGAGGCCACCGCGTCGATCGCCGCGAGCAGGTCGTCGAGCCCCCGCCCGGTCTTGGACGACACCGGCACGATGGGCGCTCCCGCGATGCTCGTGCCGGCGATGAGCTCGCGCACGTCCTCTGCGACGAGCTCGAGCCACTCCTCGTCCACGAGGTCGGCCTTCGTGAGCGCGACCACGCCCGCTGGGATGCCGAGCAGGTCGACGATCGCGAGGTGCTCGCGTGTCTGCGGCATGATGCCGTCGTCGGCCGCGACCACGAACAGCACGACGTCGATGCCGGTCGCGCCTGCCACCATCTGGCGCACGAAGCGCTCGTGCCCCGGCACGTCGACGACCCCCATTGACCGTCCGCTCGGCAGCTTGAGCTGGGCGAACCCGAGCTCGATGGTGACGCCGCGCTCTTTTTCCTCGGGCAGCCGGTCGGGATCCGTGCCCGTGAGCGCCTTGATGAGCGAGGACTTGCCGTGGTCGATGTGGCCTGCGGTGCCGAGCACGAGAGATGGTGCGGACATCGTGCCTCCTGTCGGTGCCATGCGGCGCGCCGGCGGCTATCTGGCGAGCGCTGCGAGCGCGGAGACGATCGCTTCCTCGTCGCCGTCGAGCAGCGTCCGCGGATCGAGCAGCAGCCGCTCGTCGCTGATGCGAGCGACGATCGGCGGCTCTCCGCAGCGCAGCCGCGCCTCGAGTTCGGCCACGCTCATCCGCGACGGCACCACCGTCGTCACCACCGTCGGGATGTCGGCCATCGGCAGCGCGCCGCCGCCAGCGCGGGAAACGTCGGGAGCCGTGCCAGCGGCGTACGCATCGCCGCACGCCTCAGTGATGCGCGCCGCGAACCGCTCTGCCCGCTCGCGCATCTCCTCGACGCTCGCAGAGAGCATCCTCAGCGTGGGGATCTCGCGCCGCGCGCGGTCAGGGTCGAGATAGAGCCGAAGCGTCACCTCGAGCGCTGCGAGCGTCATCTTGTCGAGCCGCACGGCGCGCGCCATCGGGTGCTTCTTGAGCGCCTGCACGACGTGCCACTTGCCGGCGATGATGCCGGCCTGCGGCCCGCCGAGCAGCTTGTCGCCCGAGCAGGTCACGACGTCTGCTCCGGCCGCCACCGACTCGCCGATCGTCGGCTCGTACGGGAGCCCCCACTCGCGCAGGTCGACGAGCACGCCGGAGCCCTGGTCCTCCATCACCGGGACGCCGTGACGCGCGCCGAGCTCGACCAGCTCCTCGAGCGAGACCTCCTGCGTGAAGCCCACCACGCGGTAGTTGCTCGTGTGCACCTTGAGCAAGAGCCCCGTGTCGGGCGTGATCGCGTTCTCGTAGTCGCGCAGGTGCGTCTTGTTGGTGGTCCCGACCTCCACCATCACCGCGCCGCTTTCGCGCATCACGTCGGGAACGCGGAACGAGCCGCCGATCTCCACCAGCTGCCCGCGGCTCACGATCGCTCGCTTGCCGCGTGCGAGCCCTGCGAGCGACAAGAGCACCGCCGCGGCGTTGTTGTTGACCGCCATCGCCGCTTCTGCGCCAGTCAGACGGCAGATGAGCTCCTCGACGTGCACGTGGCGGCTCCCGCGCTCTCCCGCCTCCACGTCGTACTCGAGCGTGGAGTACGCGCCGGAGACCTCCGCGACCGCGTCGACGGCAGCCTTCGCGAGACACGACCTGCCGAGGTTCGTGTGGACGACGATGCCGGTGGCGTTGACAACCCGCCGAAGCGACCTGCGGGCCTTCCGCTCGGCGAGCGCTGCTGCCCGCGCCGCGACCGCGTGCTCCGAGACGTCCGGCTCGCCGCCTGCGCGGATCTCCTCGCGAAGCGCGTCAAGCGTCTCGCGGACCGCATCGGCGACGAGCACGCGAGGGTACACCTCGGCGAGGGCCTTGAGGTCATCGCGCTCCAAGAGCCGGTTGACTTTCGGCAGCGAGCGCAAGAGCGTCTGCATGTCCATGCGGCCATTCTAGCGGAGCAGGAGGGCGGGGCAAACGGACGCCTACGGGAGTTCTTCGCGACTTGTGCGTCTATCTGTCTCGCAGGTCTTCTGGGCGAAGACCGGTGTGTTTCGCAATGCGGGCCAGCATCCGCGGTCCGATCTCGTCGCCATCATGGAACGCAAACACGACGTCTTGCCAACCCTGCCTGCAAAGGACACGGTGCGAGCCCGCTTGTCTTTTCACAGACCAGCCGATCTTCCGCAACGCGGCGAGCACATGGCCTGCACGAGTGCTTCGCCACTCGCTCATGCTGCATTGAATGAGATGCTCAGGAACTCGCGACCAGCCTCCCCACGCTCAAGGCGGTCAGCTACAACACGGAGCGCGAGGGCCTGGACATGCGCTATCGCCTCATCCCGAGTCTTCCCGTACGCAAGAACGCCGGGTAGCTCAGGCACTTCGGCAATCCAGCGGCCGTCGACTTCACGCTCAAGCTCGATGCTTAGGAGGACTGACATGTAACACCTCCGCTCCACATCTCCATACTACCCGTGCGGCCTTTCCGAATTCAAACCGCAATCGTCCTGCATCGGCTGACAGCCCTCACGCTCTGCGTTGAGCACGGAAGACAACGAACGCTACGTCCTTCACGCATCCGAAAACCTAGGACACGCTTCACAACCTCTGCACACCGAGCACACACTGCCTCCGCGATTTACCCGTTATCCTGCTCACGAAGCGAGACGCCGCGACGACAGGAGATGCCATGCCTGCCCTGCTTCACGACTCCAGTGCCGCGAAGCCCCGCCCCGCTCCCTCCCCAAAGGCGCCGCGCCGCACCGCGCGTCTCGTGCGGTGGAGCGTGCTCGCCGCAGTGCTCGCTTTCGTGACCACGCTCGGCATCCTCCACCAGCGTGCTGGCGTCGTCAGACCGGTTGGCGTCGATGCGCTCTGCCCGTTCGGCGGGCTCGAGACGCTGTGGTCGCTGGTCTCCCAGGGCGCCCTCGTGCGCAGAGCAGCGCTCTCGAGCGTGCTCTTGCTCGTCGCGACCGTCGTCGTCGCGCTCGTGTTCCGGCGAGCGTTCTGCGGACGCATCTGTCCGCTCGGGTTCCTCCAGGAGATTTTCGGGGGAATCGGTCGGCGGGTCTTCAGACGCCGGCCGACCGTGCCCGCTGCGATCGACAAACCAGCGCGGCTCTTGAAGTACGTCGTGCTCGTGGTGTTCGTCGGGCTTGCCTGGACGACTGCGTCTCTGGCGATCCGGCCGTACGACCCGTGGGTCGCCTACCAGCACCTGACGTCGCCTGAGGTCGTGGCCGAGTTCGGCATCGGGCTTGCCGTGCTCGTCATATCGCTCGTCGGTTCGTTCTTCTTCGATCGGTTCTTCTGCAAGTACGCGTGCCCGATGGGCGCGTTCCTCGGACTGATCTCCCGCTTCAGCCTCTTCAAAGTCCGTCGGAATGCCAGCACCTGCATCGACTGCAAGGCGTGCGATCGAGCCTGCCCGACGAACGTCTCGGTCTCGACGACGACCGTCGTCACGAGCCCCGAGTGCATCGACTGCGGCGAGTGCGTCGCCGCGTGCCCCGTGGCCGACACCCTCGCCATCGGCACCCAGAAGCGTTCGCTGAGCCCCGTCGCGGCGAGCGTGCTCTCGGTCGGGCTGTTCGCCGCCCTGGTAGCGGGCGCCACCGCAGCCGGAGCGTTCGACTGGACGATGCCGACGCTCAAGCAGCAGATGGAGTCGACGGGCGCCAGCGCGACACCCGGCCAGTTCGACGTCTCGCTCATCAAAGGATCCACGACCATCTCCGAGATCGTGGAGGCGACCGGCATCCCCGCTGAGGCGTTCACCGCCGTGTACGGCGTCCCCTCCTCCGAGCAGAGCCAGCAGCTCAAAGTCCTCAAAGACATGTACGGCTGCTACCCGGGAGATGTCCGCGCGTTCGTGGACCTGTACCTGCGCAATCCAGCTGCAGCGGCCAGCTACGTCCCCGGCTCAGGCGAGATCGAAGCCCACTGAGACCGGCACGACGGAAGCGAGCGTAGGCCGTCGCGCGTCGGCGGCCTACGCTATGGTCACGACGTCGCTCGCGGCCATGAAGGTGGCGGCGGTGTCGTTCATGTTCCCGACCTCGCCGATCGCGAGCTTGTCCTTGAGTGCGTGGTAGTCGAGGCAGGTGCCGCACGACTTGATCGCCACGCCGTCCTCGGCGAGCAGCCGCAGATCGTCGAGAGCTGGAGAACCCTCGCACGCCAACCGGACGCCAGCGTTCATGAACAGCACGGCCTCTGGCTTCGGCTCGGTTCGCGCGAGCGAGTACAGGAACGAGCCGATGAGCTTCCGTCCGAGCTCCTCGTCGCCCTGCCCGATCTTGTCCGTGCAGATGAAGACGACCTTGCCCATGTCCTGACCTCCTGCCTCTGAGAACCCTTACACGATCCGGACCGCGCCCGGCCGGCCTTCCACGCACCGGCCGACCACGACGCCTTGCTCTCCGCGAGCAGCGAGCGCCCCAAGCAATGCGTCCGCCTTCGCCTCCTCCAGCGCCATGAGCAGCCCGCCCGACGTCTGCGGGTCAGCGAGCACGCCCTTCCAGTCGAACCCAGCAGGCCCCCAGTCCACCCACTCTTCGAGGAACGACAGCACGTCGGCAGTGCGCCCCGGCCGCACCCCTCGGCCCGCGTATTCGACGACCCCGGGCCACACGGGCACGCTCGCCAGCTCGATCTCCACTGCCACGCCGCTGCCGAACGCCATCTCGCGCGCGTGGCCGGCGAGCCCGAAGCCCGTGATGTCGGTTCCGGCGTGCACGCCGACCTCCTGCATCGCCTCGGCGGCAGCAGCGTTGAGGTGCGCCATGCTCTCGATGACCTCCGAGAGCGTCTCCTCGGTCTCGAAGCCCTGCTTGAGCGCGGTGTTGAGGATGCCGACGCCCAGCCGCTTGGTGAGCACCAGCACGTCGCCGGGCTTCGCTCCGACGTTGCGGACGACCCTGTCGGGCTCGACGACGCCCATCACCGAGAGCCCGTACTTCGGCTCTTTGTCGTCGATGGTGTGCCCCCCGACGATGACTGCGCCTGCCTCCCGAACCTTGTCAGCCCCGCCCTGCAGGACCCGAGCGGTGATCTCCGCCGGGGTCGAGCACGGCATGGCGAGCAGGTTCATCGCCGTGAGCGGCCTGCCACCCATGGCGTAGATGTCGGAAAGCGCGTTGGCGGCGGTGATGCGGCCGAAGTCGTACGGGTCGTCCACCATCGGGGTGAAGAAGTCGACGGTGAGCAGCACTGCCGTGTCGCCGAGCCGGTAGACGGCCGCGTCGTCCGAGGTCTCGAATCCGACCATCAGGTCGCCAGAGCTGCCCGGCGCCATCTTCTCGAGCACCGCCGCGAGGTCTCCCGGACCCCACTTGGCGGCTCAACCGGACTTGGTGGACAGCTGGGTCAGACGGATCGGTTCCACGGCTCGCTCCATTCGCAATCATGATGCGCTCATGCATAGCATAACGCACCCTGATTCTCGGAAGCGAGCCGCGCTAGAACGCCAGGAGCTACCGGAGGCTCGACGCGATCTCGTCGTCTGCCGGGAATGGGTCCGCAGGCCGCCCGAACAGGAAGCCCTGGCCGTACTCGACGCCGATGTCCCGGAGCACTGCGAGCTCCTCTTCCGTCTCGATGCCCTCGGCGACGAGATTCACTCCCACCTTCTCCGCAAAGGAATGCATGCTCTCGATGAGCTGGCGGCGGACGTCGTCCGAATCCACGCCGCGCACCAGCGACATGTCGATCTTCACCCACTCGGGCCGCACTTCCGCAAGGCACTGGAGCGAGCCGTACCCGGCGCCGGCGTCGTCGATCGCGATGGAGAACCCCAGCATCCGCAGGTACTCGATGGTGGAGCGGAACGCGCAAAAGTCGCTGATGGCCGTACGCTCGGTGATCTCGAGGACGATGTGCTCGGGTTTCAGTCCCGCCTCAGCGAGAAGGGATGCGAACACCACCTCGCGAAGCTCCGGGTCGGCCACGGCCTCCGGCTCCACGTTGATGAACATCAGCCGACCCTGCGGCAGCCCCTTCGCCGCTTCGAGCGCCCGCTTGCGGCACAGCCGCTCCAGCCGCACGACCATGTCCGAATCGTATGCTGCCTTGAACAGCTTGTCGGGCCGCTCGAACTCCGTCGCTTCCGGGCCTCGAGACAGGGCCTCGTAGCCCTTCACCGAGAGGTCATCGAGCCGCACGAGCGGATGCACGAGCGTTCGGACGGCTCCCGTGTCGATGATCTCCTTCAGCCGCCGTCCGCGCTCCTCGGCGTCCTGCGCTTCGCGCGCGTCTGCTTGCGCCAAAGCGCGGTCGAGCGCGTCGTGGACCAACCGCTCCATGCGAAGCTTCGGGTCGCGACGCACGCTGGCAGCTCCCACGTAGCAGCCGAACTTCACGTAGAGCGCAGGATCGAGCACGGCCTTGAGCTCGCGCCTCACTCTCTCCTCGACGCGTCGGGCCAGCTTCATCAGCGCCTCACGGTCCATGTGCGGGGTCGTCCGCGGCGGTGAGAGCAGGACAACGAATGCGTTCCCGGACACCATGAGCTCTGCAACGATGTCGGAGTCGCGCAGCTCGGTGCCGGTGATGCGCTCGAGCGCGCCTGCGACCTCGCGCATCACCTCGTCGAAGACCTTCCAGCCGTAGATCTCCTCGATCTTCGAGTACTTGACGACGTTCAGGCACAGAAGCGAGATCTCCCCGCGCTCCTCGAGGAGCGACTCGATGCGCGGGAACAGAAGCGGCGTGGTCGGCAAGCCCGTCACAGGGTCGAACAGCAGCCGCTTGACTTCCGGATGCTCCGCGAGAAGCTCGTGCAGCTCGAGCCATGACTCGAGCAGGAAGTCGTGGAAATCGTGGCGGTCGTACATGCGCTCGCTCACCCCTGCTTCGCGTAGATGACTTGCAACGCGGCGGCGCCGTTCGGCGAAAGAGGCACGTCGAATGTCGTCGCGCCCACCTCCACCTCGTCGCCTCCGCGGACGTCAGCGACTGCCGCCACGACCCGCCCGAAGGAGAGCGTGGCTTGCGTCTTAGAAGCATTGTGCACCAACAGCACGACGATGTCGCGCCCGTCGCCCAAGAAATGCGCGATCTCGACCTCCGGGGCGTTGCACTCGACGACCGGGCCGGCTCCCGCCGCACGTGCCACCGAGCCGTACACCTCCCGTACGAACGAGCGCACGGGAGCAGGCGTCGCCCATGGGTCGGCCTGCGCGATCGCCCGCTCGATGGGCGTCGCGAGGAACACGGCGCGCCCTTGGCCGTGCTGACGCACGGTCGCAAGCGGGCTCCCGTTCTCGTCCGTTGCGACTACGAGCGCGTCTTTGGGAGCGAGCAGCGCGAAGCTCGGCAGCGGCTGCTCGGCGTCGAACGACTCGATGCTCCCGAGGATACCCGGCTGCGCCACCCGGCACGAGAAGCGGCGTCTGGGCCCGTGGTCGCCAAGGAACTCGACGCCGAAGATCTCCCGCACCGCTGGGTCTGCGTCTCCGCCGCCGTACGAGAGCACGAGAGAGCCTCCCGCCTGGACGAACGCAGCCAGGCGACGCCAGGTCTCGGCCGCCAGCTTGAACGCCGAGGGGACGATGAGCGTCTGGAAGCCCCCGATCTCGTCGCCTTCGCGCGCCACCGCGACGGGGAGGTGCGCCTCCTTCGCGGCGATGTACGACTGCAGGCAGGCACGCGGCGCGTACAGACCCGCGAGCGACGGCAGCGGCTCGTGCCGCTCGGCGGGCACGAGCACGGCGGCTCGCTCCGGCGCCAGCATGAACTCACCGAAGTCGATCGCCGCCACCGTACGCACGAACGTCCGAACCTCGCGGACCGCTGGCTTTGCCGCTCCTGAGGCATCCGTGAGCCCGACGAGGACCTCGAACGGGTCGCGGAAGTATGGCTCCCGTCGCTCGGTCTCGACGTCGCGCCAGCGCCGCAGCAAGACGCCGCTCGCGCGGTTCATCAACGCGGAGTAGAGCGCGGTCCGGACGTACGCGGCTTCTTCTGCCGCTGAGAAGTCCAGCGAGTGCACGCCGACGCCGTCGACGATCACCGGCAGGTCCCTGAGCGACGCCCGCGCGAGGAACCCATCCACGTACGTGGAGGGGCCCGAGGTGAGCGGGCCTTCGGCGATGTACGCGCGGTACGGCCCGGTCAGGTGGCTGATCGCCGTCTCCGCGAAGTCGATTGCCGGCCTGGCGTCCACGCCGGTCTGCCGCAAGAACGTCTCGGCGTCGATGCCGAGCCAAATGGGACGGTCGGGGTCCACCTCCCGGATTGCCTCGCGCAGCGTCCGCACCCACGCTTCCAGCGCTTCCTCGGACGTGAAGCCCGTGCAGAAGACTTCGTTCGCCAGGTCCCACGCATGGATGGCCGTCTCCGTGCGGTATCGGTTCACGACCCGCTGGACGAGCGCGACCTCGCGCTGGATGAGGTAGTCGTCCGTGCGAGCGTCGCGCTTCTTGCCCCACGGGACGTCGGTGAGCTCTGCGAGCCGGTCGTCCGCGAACAAGCACAGCACGACCTTCAGCCCGCGCGCCTTCGCCTGGCCGATCACCGCGTCGAGGCGGTCGAACATCTCCTCGTCGTACTGCCCCACCTGCGGCTCAAGGCACCGCCACGACAGGAACAGCCGCACGAGCCGCAAGCCGGCTGCCGCGATCGCGTCGAGGTCCTGCTCGACGCCTTCTGCGTACCAGTCCTCGGGCGACAGCCGCTCAGCAGAAAGCGGGTAGAGGTCGACGCCGACGGGGAACGCCGGGTTGCGCGGCACTCCGTTCACTCCCCGCCTCCTTCGACGTAGCGGTCGAAGAGGTCCCAGAAGACGCCGAGCCGCTTGGTGTCGTAGTAGGCAGCGCGTCGGATGTGCCACTGCGCCTCGGCGTACGAACCCTCGGAGAACAGCACTGCTGCCAGCCCGAAACGGGCTCGCACGCACGCAGGGTCGAGCGCGACCGCAGCCGCGTACGCCTTGTGCGCCTGCCGGTAGCGCTGAAGCCCGAGCAGCGCCTCGGCAAGCAGGACGTGCGCCAGCGGCTCCAGCGGCCGTGCTTTGGCGAGCGCGAGGAACACCCGTGCGGCGTGCTTCGCAAGCCCTGGCCGCTGAGCGTAGGTGGTTCCGAGGACGTACATCGCCTCGACCAGATCAGGCGCGAGACCCAGGGCGCGCACCGCGCAGGCCATGGCCTCGTTCGTCGCCTCCTGCTTCAGGTAGCAGAATCCCGCGAGAGCGAGCGCCCTCGCGTCATCGGGGTCGTCGTCGAGCAGGCTGCGCACCGCGTCGACCGCGCCGAAGAAGTCCTCTGCGCGCGCCATCGCCGCCGCCTCGGCGTACCGCACCTCGCGCGGAGCGTCGGGCCCCACGTCGCCCTGCGGCTCACGCTCCGGGAGCCCCACCAAGGCGAAGAAGAGCGCATCTTGGCTCGGGTCGAGCGCGCCTGCGGTGCGTATGAGCGGCAGGGCCGTCGACATGCCTTCGCGCTTGAGCGCGTCGATCGCCAGGTTGTAGTGCGCCCTGGCCTGCCGCGGGTCGAGCTCGAGCGCGCGCTTCCAGCTGTCGCGCGCCTCCTCGTCGAACGCGGCGGCTGCAAACGCTTCGCCGAGCTGCACGTGCGCGATGACGAGATCGGGCACGACCTCGGCGAGCTCGTGCCACACCAGCACCGACTGGTCCCACATGCCCCCGCGCCGGTCGTACGCCAGCCCGAGGGCCAGATACGCCGGGCTGCAGTCAGGATCGAGCTCGATGGCCTGCGTCGCCGCTGCGATCGCCTCGTCGTAGAAGTCCTCCCCGAGCATCAGCTCAGCGAGCAGCGCGTGGGTCGCGGGGTCGCGGTCGTCGATCGCGAGCGCCTCGTAGCACGCCGCGACCGCCTCGGCCGCCCTGCCCTGGCGCGCGAGCCCCTCCGCGATCATCGCCTGCTGCGAGCGAGACATCAGCTCGCCTCCCTCTGCAGCAGGTCCCGACGCACGCGATCGAGCACGTCGAGAGCGCCCTGCGCGCTCGAGACGACGCCGTTGGCGCCCACGCTGCGCGCGAGGGACGCGTCAGCAGCGAACGGCCCACCGCACACGAGCAGCACGACGTCGGCCCTGCCTTCGGCGTCCAGGAGGTCTCGCACGCCTGCCACCGCGCGCGCGGTGGCGAGCATCTCCGCGAACGCCACGACGACGCGAGCGCCAGTCTCCTCGACGCGCTCCAGGAAGTCGGACGCGCGCACGTCGACACCGAGGTCGAACACGCGGTAGCCCGCTTCCTTGAGCGCCCCAGCGACGACGTTCTTCATGACGCTGTGGTGGTCGCGGTGCATCACACCGAGCACGACGCCGACGCCAGTGTCGGGCCGCACGAGCGGCGGCATCACGAACGACGAGACCTGCTCGGCGACCACCGCAGCCTGGGTGAACGCGAGCTCGTCGATCGCGCGCCTCGCCCAGGCGTCACCGAGCATCGCGAGGGCAGGCACGTACAGCGCATCGAACAGCTCGGCCTGAGCCACGCCGGAGGAGCGCACCTGCTCCACGACGCGGATGGCCGTCGCAGGGTCGGCCTCGACGAACGCTCGGTAGAGGCGCTCGACCTCGCCGTCTGGCACCTGCTCGACCTCCTTCGCGTCGTCTCGGCCTGTCCTGCACGCCAACGCGGGCCGCCTCACGCGGCGCCGCGGTCGTCCCTGGTAGCGGCGGTGGGAGTCGAACCCACACGGCCTTTCGGCCAGAGGCTTTTAAGGCCCCCTCCTGTGCCAATTCGGATACGCCGCCGTCACCCTCGCTCGCCCGCCTCGTCGCGTGCCGGCGAGCCGGCGAGCGACGCGTACCGGTCGAGCGCTGCCCCATAGAGGATATCGTGCTCGCTCACCAGCGTCGAATCCAGCCCGGAGAGCGCAAGGGCCGTCTGGAGTATGAGCGCGCCGGCCACGATCACGCTCGCGCGGTCGGGCTCGAGCCCCACCACTTGCTTGCGCTCGGCGAGCGTCACCGACGCCAGCCGCTCGAGCGCGTCCGAGATGGCCGCGCCAGAAAGCGCGTAGCCGTGCACCCGCTCGGGATCGTAGGGGTCGAGCGCCATGTCGATGGCGGCAAGCGACGTGGCCGTGCCCGCCACGGACACCATCCGCTGCGGGCGCTCTTTGAGAGCCACGAAGAAGGGCCGAAGCTCCTCGGCGACGTGCGCGTGCGCCTGCTCGATCTCGCGAGGCGCGGGGGGATCGCTTTGCAAGAAGAGCTCCGTGACGCGCTTCGAGCCGACGTCCACCGAACGCGCCGCCTCTACTTTGAGCGTGCCATCGACGACCGTGCCTGAGCCGAGCACTAGCTCGGTGGAGCCGCCGCCCACGTCGACCACGAGAGTCCCCGGGCCTCCTAGCTCGTACGTCGCGCCAGCGAAGGTCAGCGCCGCTTCCTCGTCGCCCGAGATGATCCGCAGCTCGACGCCAGACCGGGCGAGCGCGTCTCCAAGCTCGTCTGCGTTCTCGGCGTCTCGTGCTGCGCTGGTCGCGAGAGCGACGACATCTACGGCTCCAAGAGCGTGCGCCTCGCCGGCGTACTCGGCGGCCGTCTCGGCCACGCGCGCGATCGCCTCGCGCGACAGACGTCCGGTGCCTGTCCACCCGTCGCCCAAGTGCGTGATCTTCGAGCGGCGAACCACCTCGCGCACGCCCGCCGGTCCGACGTCCGCGACCAGAAGCCGGGTGGTGACGGTGCCCATGTCGATCACGCCGAGCCTCAGCCCGCCCTCAGCGTCCATCCTCGACCCTCCTGTCGCACCGCGCGTCATCGCAGACAGCGCCGATGCGCTCGATCAACTCCGTCCCCACTGGATCGTCCAGACCTGCGAGCGCTGCCGCAATCCGGGCATGCAAGCACTTCGTCGCACACGGATCGCGCTGGCCCGCCACACCGACCTCCCCGCACGGGTCGCTCCCACCCGCAACAGCCCTCCGGCGAGCCACGACCTCTCGGTGCACAGCCACCATGCGAGCGGCGAAGCCCGCGTCACGACGCGCCCGCTCGTCGAAAGCCGCAAGCTCGCCTGCTGACTCCGCCGCGCTGGCCGCCTCGGTCAGATACGGGCAGGTGAGGTAGTACAGGGTGGGGAACAGCCCGCCTTCGGGAAGATCTGGAGCCGTCTCGATCGCCTGCGGAAATCCGTAGCCGCACCGCGCCGCCACACGCCACGCGCCTCGCGGCGTTCTCCCAAGTTGCCAAGCGACCACCTCGGCGTCCGCCGACAGCGCCGCCCCGTCGCTCCACCCGTTCATCGCTTCACGCCGAAGATGAGGTCCAGGATCGCAGTGAGGGCAGACGTGTCGGTGGCTTGGATGCTTCGCGTCTGGTCCGACACGTCCGGAGCTGGAGCAGCGGTCGGCTCGCCTTCCGTGACGATGTAGACCTGCTCGCCAGGTCGAGCCAGCCCCAGGCTCTCGCGGGCCGCTTCCTCGACGCCCTCGGGGGTCTGCAGGCGCTGGGCCTTCTCGAGCAGCTGCTCGTTGCGCTCCTTGAGCGCTGCAAGCCGCTGCTCCAGGGTCTGCTTCTGCCGCTGCTGCTGGTACTCGATCTTCATGACGGGATAGAGGATCCATCCGGCGAGCACGAAAGCGACGATGATGATCGCCGTTGCCGCCTTCCGCTCGGCAGCAGAAGCGCGTCGGGTGCGGCGGATCGGCTTCCGAGAAGGTGCGCGACGGGCAGACGCTGACGAAGCCCTCGTCCTCGAGGACCGTTTCGCCGCGTCCGCTCGAGCCCGTGTCTTCGTCGCGCGTGGTGTGGCCATGGTCTCGTCTTCGTGCTACGTCAAGGCCGGCGGATGACGCGCAGCTGGCTGCGCTGGCCAGCATCATAGCACGAAGCGTGGCCAAAGAGTGAACCTCAAGTGGAGGCGAAGGTGTTGGCGCTCCGCTCACACCTGTGTGACCTGCACCAAGTTCGTCGTCCCAGGCACCCCCACCGCGACCCCCGCAGTCAAGGCGACCAGCTCGCCTGGTCGGGCAAGCCCGGCTGCGCGCACCGCCTCGACCGCGTGCGAAAGCATCTCGTCGATGGTGCCGTGCTGCGGGACGACGAGCGGCTGCACGCCCCAGACCAGCGCCACCCGACGCGCCACCCGCTCGTCGGGCGTCGCTGCAACGATCGGCGTCTTCGGCCGGTGCGCCGCAACCGCACGCGCCGTCGCACCCGACTGCGTGGCGGTGACGATCGCTGCGAGGTCGAGCACACGCGCGATCTCGCACGCCGCGGCGCTGACCGCGCGCGCCACGTCGGTGCGGGCCGCACGCGGCAGCGCAGCGGCGCCGCACGCGTCCACCTCGCGCTCCGCCGCCTCGGCGATCCGCGTCATCATCTCCACCGCCTCGACCGGATACGCCCCCACCGCCGTCTCGGCCGAAAGCATCACCGCGTCGGCCTGCTCGAAGATCGCGTTCGCGACGTCCGAAGCTTCGGCCCGCGTGGGTCGCGGCGAGGACACCATCGACTCGAGCATCTGGGTCGCGACGATCACCGGCTTCCCGTGCTCGCGCGCGAGAGCGACGATGCGCCGCTGGATGAGCGGCACCTGCTCCGTCGCGGTTTCCACCCCGAGGTCTCCGCGCGCAACCATGAGAGCGTCGGCGGCCTCGACGATGGCGTCCAGACGCTCCACCGCCTCGTGCTTCTCGATCTTGGCGACAATCGGGACGGCGCGCTCCCCCATGAGCGCCCGCAGGGCCTCGACGTCGGCCTCGCTGCGCACGAACGACTGCGCCACGAAGTCGACTCCCGCCGAAAGCCCCCAAGCCAGGTCCTCGCGGTCCTTGTCGGTGATCGCTTCGAGGGAGAGCCGGACGTCCGGTACGTTCACGCCCTTGTGCGACGACAGCGGGCCGCCGGTGACGACCACCGTCACGAGACGCGACTCGTCGCGGCCTTCCACGTGCAGCTCGATCCGCCCGTCGTCCACGAGCACGCGCGCCCCTGGCGGAACGTCGGCGATGACCTCGGGATGCGTGAGGCACGCGCGCTGCCGGTCGCCGACGCACGCCTCGGCCACGAGCTCGAACCTGGCCCCGCGCTCGAGCACGACACCCGGCTCCGCCTCGCCGATGCGAAGCTTCGGCCCGCCTAAGTCGAGCATCACCGCGACGTGTCGGCCCGCGTCCTCGGCGGCCTCGCGCACAGCCGCCAAACGCCGCTCGAGGTCCACGCGCGTGCCGTGCGAGGCATTCAGACGCGCTACGCTCATGCCGCCGGCGATCAGCCTCCGCAGCACGGACGGGTCCTCGCTGGCCGGTCCTATGGTCGCGACGATCTTCGTCCTCGGCATCTGCTGCGACCTCCCTGAAATGAACGGCTTTGTGATGCTCGTACCCGTTTTAGCCGCACCGATGTTTAGACTGCGCAAAACGTGGTATATAACATAACGCTCAGACTATCTGATACGGCAACGCTTAGATTTGGGAGGTGATGGCTATGGCAATCGTTCGGTGGGATCCCTTCGGCGAGCTGATGAGCATCCAGCGCGAAATGGACCGGCTCTTCGGCCGGTTGGGCTTCGGGCGGCTTGCTGAGAGCGCCTCCGAGATCGCGTGGATGCCGCGGATCGACGTCAAGTCGACCGGCGACGACATGGTCGTCTACGCTGAGCTGCCCGGCATGAGCAAGGACGACATCTCCGTCGAGGTCACGGACGGCGTGCTCACCATCAAGGGCGAGCGCAAGGCCGAGACCGAGAAGAGCGAAGAGGGCTGGCTCATCCGGGAGCGCAGCTACGGTGCGTTCGAGCGCTCGCTCGCGCTGCCGGAAGGCGTGGAGCCCGAGAAGATCACGGCCGACTATAAGGACGGCGTGCTCGAGGTCCACATCCCGAAGGCGATGGCGGCGCTCAAGCCCAAGACCCACAAGATCGCGCTGGGCGAAGGCAAGAAGAAGTAGCCGACACCCTCTCTCCACGCGAGAAGACCCCGCCGCGCAGCGGGGTCTTCTGCTGTCCTCCAGCGGACTGCGTTCAGCACGCGCGTCTTCCAGTCACATGTCCGTCACGCGCCACAGGGCCTCGATCGGCATCGCCCACATCCTGTCCCCCATCGGGACGATGCTCGAACCCTGGTGAAGGACGATGCCTCGGTGGAACCGCTTCCCCGCTGTCAGCGCGAGGGCCCGAAGGCCCCGCACGTCGCCGCGCCCGACGGAGGCCGCCGCCTTGACCTCGATCCCGACCAAGCGCCCGGCACGATCTTCGAGCACCCAGTCCACCTCGTTGCCCTTCCCGTCGCGGAAGTGCAGCAGCTGCACGTCGAGTCCATGGGACGCGACGAGCCGCAACAGCTCGCACCCGACGAATGTCTCCAGCAGGCGTCCGAAGGCCTCTTGGTCCGTCGACGCGCGGCGAGCGTCGATTCCCGCCAGGCTCGCCATCAGTCCCGGATCCGTGAGAAGGACTTTGGGCGCACGCACGAGACGTCTGCTGGTGTCAGTCGACCACGGCGGCACCAGACGGAGCACGAACACCTTCTCGAGCAGACCCACGTACCGCTCTGCGGTGGCTCGCGCCATGCCGAGCAGTCTCGCAAGCTCGCTTACGTTGGCGAGCGTACCGCTGCGCCCAGCAAGAACGCTGAGCAGACGCGGCATCGCAACCCTGTCGGCGATTGCGGCGATCTCGAGGACGTTTCGCTCGAGAAGCGTCGTCGCATAGGCACGGAACCATCCGTCGCGCGGCCGTCCTTCCGGCAGCGCGACGGCCTCGGGAAACCCTCCTCGACACGCTCGGGCGACGAGGTCTTCTCGTGTGGCCGTCGCCTGCAACGGCGGCGGATTGTCGTCCGCGAACACGGCCTCGACGAAGCGTGAAGGCGTCCCCTCGATCTCCGCTTGCGTGAACGGCCAGAGCGTGATGATGCGCATCCTGCCGACGAGAGACTCGGACAGCTTCGGAAGCAGCATGACGTCCGCAGAGCCGGTCATGAGGAAGCGCCCTGGAGTGCGATCCGCGTCCACTGCAAGTTTGATCGGCAAGAAGATCTCTGGCGCACGCTGCACTTCGTCGAGTATGACGGGTCCCTCGAGACTCTCGACGAATCCCTGTGGGTCCGCCTTGGCGCTCGCCAGAACAAGCGCATCGTCGAGCGTCACGTATCGGCTTGGCACCCTCGCACCGACGAGGTCACGCGCGAGCACCGTTTTGCCAGATTGACGCGGACCCTCCACCAGGACGACAGGCGAATACTTGAGCGCCTCGAGCACGAGAGCGGTGGCCGCGCGGTCGCGAAGCATGTTCCACCTCCAATTGGTGCAAATTGCTCACCGATAATAGCACAAATCGCTCACCTGGTGAGCGATTTGCACCCACTCGCCCAAGCGGTGCGCGACCTCTCCCGCAGACGCAGCAGCGCCCCGCACGAGGCAGGGCGCTGCTTGAACTCTTGCGATTCTCGCTATCCGCGCTTGAGCGCCTTCGCTCCCAGGTACGTCGCGCTCGCGCCCAGCTCCTCCTCGATGCGGAGGAGCTGGTTGTACTTTGCAACGCGATCCGAGCGCGCCGGTGCGCCGGTCTTGATCTGGCCCGCGTTCACCGCCACCGCGACGTCGGCGATCGTGGTGTCCTCGGTCTCGCCAGACCGGTGCGAGATCACCGTGGTGTACCCGGCGCGGTGCGCCATCTGTATGCAGTCGAGCGTCTCGGTGAGCGTGCCGATCTGGTTGAGCTTGATGAGAATGGAGTTCGCCACGCCGGCCTCGATGCCGCGCGCGAGACGCTGCGTGTTCGTCACGAACAGGTCGTCCCCAACAAGCTGGATGCGATCGCCGAGCGCCGCGGTGAGCGCCTTCCACCCGTCCCAGTCGTCTTCCGCCATGCCGTCTTCGATGCTGACGATTGGGTACTTGTCCACGAGCGACGCGTAGTACGCCGCCATGGCCTCGCGGTCGAGCTCCCGGCCTTCGCCGGACAGGACGTACACACCGCGGTCGGCGTCGAAGAACTCGCTCGAGGCCGGGTCAAGAGCGATCGCCATCTGCTCGCCCGGCGTGTAGCCGGCCTTCTCGACAGCCTCCAAGATCACCTGGATCGCTTCCTCGTTGCTGCCCAGGTTCGGCGCGAAACCGCCCTCGTCGCCCACGGCCGTCGAGAGGCCACGCGCCTTGAGCACGGACTTGAGCGAGTGGTAGGTCTCAGCGCACATCCGCAGACCCTCAGCGAAGCTCTGCGCGCCGACCGGCATCACCATGAACTCCTGAAGGTCGACGTTGTTGTCCGCGTGCACGCCGCCGTTGAGGATGTTCATCATCGGCACCGGCAGCACGTGCGCGTTGGCGCCGCCGACGTACGAGTACAGCGTGAGCTCGCACGATTCCGCCGCCGCCTTCGCCACCGCAAGCGAGACGCCGAGGATCGCGTTCGCGCCCAGGCGACCCTTGTTCGGCGTGCCGTCGAGCTCGATGAGCGCGGCGTCGATGGCGCGCTGGTCGGTCGCTTCGGCGCCGAGCAGCTCAGGCGCGATGACCTCGTTCACGTTCTCGACCGCTTTGAGCACGCCCTTGCCGAGGTAGCGACCTTTGTCGCCGTCGCGCAGCTCGACGGCCTCGAACTCTCCCGTAGATGCGCCGCTCGGCACCGCCGCACGCCCCCAGCTCCCGTCGTCGAGCGCCACCTCGACCTCGACGGTGGGGTTGCCGCGCGAATCCAGGATCTCCCGCGCGACGATGTCGGTGATGTAGCTCATCTCGCCTCCTCCTCCGCTGGCCCCGATACGGGCCGCTCCTTGGACTTCGCGTGCTCCCAAAGCTCGTCGTACTCGTCGATAGTAAGCTCGCGTACGTCCTTGCCCCGCGCGCTCGCGGCGCGCTCCACGTCCTCGAAGCGACGCACGAACTTGGCGCACGTGCGCCGCAGCGCGTCTTCAGCGTCCACGCCGAGGTGCCGGGCGACGTTCACGACCGTGAACAAGAGGTCCCCGACCTCGTCGGCCGCTTCGTCAGAGCCGGCCCGTGCGGCCTTGAGCTCGTCGATCTCCTCGTGCACCTTCGCCCACACGCCTTCGATGTCCGGCCACTCGAACCCGGCAGCGGCGGCGCGTTTCGAGAGCTTCTGCGCGTACATGAGCGCAGGAAGCGAGGGCGTGACTCCCGCGAGCACGCCTCCGGCCTCGCCACGCTCCTCGCGCTCCCCGCGCTTGATCGCGTCCCAGTTGCGCATGACCTCTTCTGGCGTGCGCGCCTCGACGCTTCCGAATATGTGCGGGTGCCGTCTGCGGATCTTCGCGATGATGCCGGAAACGACCTCGTCGATGTCGAAGGCCCCTTCTTCGGAGCCGATGCGTGCGTGCAGCACGACCTGGAGAAGCACGTCGCCGAGCTCGTCCCGAAGGGCGTCGAGTTCGCCGCGCTCGATCGCGTGGACGGCTTCGTACGCCTCCTCGAGCATGTGCTTAGCGAGCGTCTCGTGCGTCTGTTCGCGGTCCCACGGGCAGCCGCCCGGACTGCGCAGCACGTCGACGATCCGCACCAGCTCGTCGAAGCCGTCCGGCGGCTCGATGCGCGAGGGAGCGACGAACGCCACCGTGCCGCGTTCGCAGCGCTCCAGGCGCGCGAGCGTGCCGACGTCGGCAGACGCGAGGTCGAAGCCGCCGTCGTCGAGCGGCGTCGCCAGCACCACGTCGTGCTCCGGCGCGTAGCGCTTCACGAGCGTCTTGCCGACGGCTCGGGCGATTGTGGCGTTGTCGATGCCGGTCACCACCAAGTGGGTGTCTCGCCGGAACTCGGTGTTGGGAAGCGACTCCGCGTCTACGATGGCCGCATCCGCCGTCACGTCCAGCTCCAGCGCAAGAAGCAGGACCTGGAGCGGCGAGGCCAACGGATAGACGTCGATGGACGCCCCGCGCTTCGCGAGCAGGCCCGAGACGACGCCGTCACGCACGAAGGGGAAGCCCGTCGCCACGAGCACGACGTCGCGATCTTCAGCGAGTCCTGCGAGCGCCTCGACGACCGCTCCCGCCGGCGCATCGGGCACGATCCCGAGATCCGCATAGGTGAGCGGCACGACGCCTGCCTCGCGAACCGCTCCCGCAGCAGCGCCGTCCGCGATCGGCACGACGACGGCGTCCGCACGTCGGATGCGGGCAGCGGCGCGCTCGTCGAGCGCGCCGCTCGCGTCACGTTCCAGACCAACGATCGCTATCGAGCCCACGACGCCCCCGAAGCTGTGCGCGTTACTTGGCTGTCGTCTCCGCGCTTCCCGTCGTGTCGACCTTCGCGAGCTCCTTGTCGAGGATCTCGATCTTGGTCTTCGCCTTGAGTTTAGCGATGTAGTCGTTCCACGCCTTGGTGCGGGCCTCCTGCTCGAGCGTCGCCTTGATGAGGTCCTTGACTTCCTCGTACCGCTGGATGCCGCCGGGCGTCTCGCCGAGCTTCTTGATGATGTGCCAGCCGAACTGCGTCTTCACCAAGCCGCTGACTTCGCCCACCTTGAGCTTGTCGGCCGCCTCCTGGAACTCCTTGACGTAGCGGGAAGTCGGCGCGCTGCCGAGGTCGCCGCCTGCGCTCTTCGACCCGGGGTCAGTCGAGTACTTCGACGCAAGCGCGCCGAAGTCCGCTCCGCCCTGGATCTCTTTGAGCACCTTCTCGGCAGTCGCCTTGTCGTTCTCGGCGAACAGGATGTGCTGGAGGTGCGCTTCCGGCTCTTTGGTGAACTGCGTGGTCTTGTTCTTCTCGTAGTACGCCTTGATCTCGTCCTCGGAGATCTTCGGAGCCGGCGCCACCTTGTCGTAGAGCGCCTGGTAGGTCAGCTGGTCGGAGATGCTCTGACGGATCTGCTCCATCGTCATCCCGGATTGCTTGACGACCTCGTTGAACGACGCCTCGTCCGGATAGCTCGCCTTGATCTCTGCGAGCTTGGCATCCACGTCCTTGTCAGTGACCTTGATGCCGAGGCGCTTGGCCTCCTGCCGCACCATCTCCGCCTCGATCATGCTGTCGAGGATCATGCGCTTGTACTGAAGCAGCTGCGGGTCGCCCTCCTTGAGCGAGGCGAGCGTGGTGTCTTGCTTCTTCGCGACTTCGACGATGCTGTCGAACTCAGCGCGGGTGATCTTCGTGCCGTTGACCTTCGCGACGACGTCGCCTGAGCTGCATCCCACCGCCGAGACGGCAAGCGCGAGCGCGGCGAGAACGGCTGCGACACGCATGCGGACCTTCACGATGTTTCCTCCTTGCGCCGGACGGATCCTCCGGCATCGATGACAGACGCCGCCAAGCGGCGCGCCGCTGGGACTCCCGTGAGTATAGCACCGGGCGGGGCCTGGTACGCCAAGACCGGTCTCAGGCGGCAGAGGAGCCTGCCCCCTCGCCTCGCAGCTCCGCAACCGCCTCGCGCAGCATCTCCGCGTACAGGTAGAAGCCGACCTCGCTCACGTGCCCGCTCTGCTCGGCGCCAAGGAGCGAGCCCGCTCCGCGGATCTCAAGATCGCGCATCGCAATCTTGATGCCGGCGCCGAGCTCGGTGTGCTCGCCCACCGCGGCAAGCCGGTCGTATGCCTGGCCGGTGAGGTTCGCGCCTGGCGGGAACAGGAAGTACGCGAAGGCCCGCACGTGGCTCCGCCCGACCCGGCCTTTGAGCTGGTAGAGCTGCGCGAGCCCCAGGCGCTGCGAATCTTCGATGATCAGCGTGTTCGTGTGCGGGTTGTCGATGCCGCTCTCTACGATGGTCGTCGAGACCAGCACGTCAATCTCGCCTGCGGCGAACCGCTCCATCACGCGCTCCAGCTCGCGCTCGGACATCTTGCCGTGCGCTGCTGCGACGCGCGCCTCCGGCACCGCCTGGCGCACGCGCTCGACCGCCTCGTCGATCGTGCGCACGCGGTTCGAGACGTAGTAGACCTGCCCGCCGCGGTCGAGCTCCGCGCGTATCGCGCGCGCGACGAGCGCAGGGTCGTACTCGCCGACGTGCACCTTCACGGGGAAGCGGTTCGGTGGCGGCGTGTCGATGATCGAGAAGTCGCGGATGCCAGAGAGCGACATCTGGAGGGTGCGCGGAATCGGCGTGGCCGTCAGCGTGAGCACGTCCACTTGCTCGCGCAGGTGCTTGAGGTGCTCCTTATGCTCCACGCCGAACCGCTGCTCCTCGTCGATGATGACGAGCCCGAGGTCTTTGGGCGTCACGTCGCGCGAGAGCAGCCGATGCGTCCCGATGAGGACGTCGACGCTTCCGTCCGCGAACCCCGTGAGCGCCGCCTTCTGCTGCTCGCGGGTCCGGAAGCGGGAGAGCACCTCCACGCGCACCGGATACGGCGCGTACCGCTCGGAGAAGGTGACGTAATGCTGCTGCGCG
Source organism: Coriobacteriaceae bacterium EMTCatB1 (assembly GCA_001950395.1). GTDB lineage: Bacteria > Actinomycetota > Coriobacteriia > Anaerosomatales > Anaerosomataceae > Parvivirga. The sequence continues at coordinate 1,697,747 of BDLO01000001.1, read as the reverse complement.
AGGATCGTCGTCGGGCAGAGCACCATCACCTGCTTGCCGTCCTGCACCGCCTTGAAGGCCGCACGGATAGCGACCTCCGTCTTGCCGTATCCGACATCGCCGCACACAAGCCGGTCCATCGGGCGGTCAGACTCCATGTCGGCCTTCACGTCGGCGATGGCCGCGAGCTGGTCGGGCGTCTCCTCGTACGGGAACGCCGCCTCCATCTCCCGCTGCCACGGCGTGTCAGGGCTGAACGCGAAGCCCTTGACGGACGCTCGGCGGGCATACAGCTCCACGAGGTCGAAGGCGAGCTTGCGCGCCGCCTTCCGGGCGCGTTCCGTGGCACGCTCCCAGTCCGCCGACCCGAGCCGCGTCACCTTCGGAGACGCTCCCTCGGGCCCGACGTACTTGGTGATGCGCGCGGCCTGCTCCACCGGCACGTACAGCTTGTCGCCCTTCGCGTACTCGAGCAGCAGGTACTCCCGCTCGACGCCGTCCACCTCCTGCGTCACGCGGCCACGGAAGTGCGCGATGCCGTGGACGGCGTGGACCACGTAGTCGCCCGGCTTGAAGGAGGCCGCGATCCGAGCGGCGTCCTCCGACGCCTGCGCGGCGGCCGCCTGCGAGCGTGACCTGACGTCGTCGGCGCTCACCACTGCAAGCTTCGCGTCCGGCAGCACGAAGCCCGCCGGCACGTCCGCCTCCGCAACGAGGGCCGCACGCTCGGGCCGCGGCGAATCGGGGCTCGCGACGAGATCCACGACAGAGACGCCGCTCTCGACCAGGGTTCGCGCAAGCGAGCGTCGAGAGCGGTGGTCGTACGCCGCCACCACCACGCGATGGCCGCTGGACAGCAAGGACTTCACCGCCGAAACGAACGCCTTCTCGCCGCCCGCCACGTCGGGGCGCCGCGCCGCGACCTCCGCGTCGACGCCTGCGCGCGTGCGCATCACCGAGACCAGCGTCAGCCGCCGACGAGAGCCCAAGTCGAGCTCCTTTGGCTGCCAGAACAGTCCTTCTGTCGGCACGCCCGCCTCCTGGGCGCGCGCCGTCACCTCGTCGTGGTACCTGACGACGTCGTCGAAAAGCGCTCGCGGCTCCGCAAGCGCCACGAAACCATCGGCGGGAACGTAGTCGAGCAGTTGGCCTGGCTTCTTGTAGAAGCACGGCAGGTACTGCTCGATCCCGTTGAACAGCACGCCGTCCGAGATGCGAGCGAGGTCGTAGGCCACCTGGGCGTCGGATCGCGCGCGGCGCTCCAGCGCGCGCTGCGCAGCCTGCACCGAGCGTGTTCCGAGCGCGACCTCGCGGCACGGGTACGCCTCGTAGGAGTCGACCTCGCCGATCGTCTGCTGGGTGGTCGAGACGTAGCGCTTCATCGTCTCGACCTCGTCCCCGAACAGCTCCACGCGGACCGGCCACGCGGCATCGGATCCGAACACGTCGAGCACGCCGCCGCGCACCGCGAACTGCCCGCGCTCCTCGGCCACGTCCACGCGCTCGTAGCCCATGCGCGCGAGACGCTCCGCAGCAGCCGCCACGTCGAGCTCTCCCCCGCGCCGGATGACGAGCGGCTCGAACACCTGCGAGCCCTGCGGCGGTAACGCCCGGACGAGCGCACGGGCGCTCGCGACGACCACCGCGCCGCTCCCGGAGGAGAGCGCTCGCACGGCGCGCGCGCGTTTGCCGACCGTTTCGAGCTGTGGCGCGACGCGCTCCCAGGGCAGATCGGTCCGAAGCGGGAACCTGAGCACGGCGTCGTTGCCCAAGAACGCGCGCAGCTGGAGCGCGAACTGCTCAGCGGCGTCCTCGCCAGCAACGACGACGAGCGCCGGGCGCTCCAGCTCCCGTGCGAGAGCAGCGACGATCGCCGGCCGCACGAACGCCGCCGCAGCGAGCGTCACGTCCCGCCCTGACGCGAGCGCATCGCGCGCGTGCGCAAGCCCGCGGTCGCGCCAGACGCGCTCTTCGATGAGGTCGATCAGCCGCATGATGCCCTTTCCTGGACAGCACGAATACCCGCATCCGCGTCGCGGTGCGGGGCGCTACAGGGTACCATCGTACCCTGAAGCGAGGCGAGAGGAGCAGCATGGACACCGCTGAGCGCGCCGAAGAGATCTCGCGCCGGCTCGCAGAAGCGTACCCGGACGCGCACATCATGCTTGCCTACGAGAACCCGTTCCAGCTGCTGGTCGCGGTCATGCTCTCCGCGCAGACCACGGACGTCACCGTCAACAAGGTCACGCCCGAGCTCTTCGCGGCGTATCCCACCGCAGAGGCGCTCGCCTCCGCCGACCAGGCCGACGTGGAGCGCATCATCTACCGGACGGGCTTCTTCCGCAACAAGGCGAAGAACATCATCGCGGCGGCCCGCATGATCCAAAGCGAGTTCGGCGGCGAGGTGCCGCGCACGATGGAGGAGCTCACGCGACTGCCTGGCGTCGCACGCAAGACCGCCAACATCGTGCTGTACAACGCGTTCGGCATCTTGGACGGCATCGCCGTGGACACGCACGTGCTCCGGCTCGCGCAGCGGCTCGGGCTGAGCTCCAACAAGGACCCCGAGAAGGTCGAGCGCGACTTGATGGCGCTCTTCCCGCGCGAGGAGTGGGGAGCGATCACCTACCGGCTCATCGACCACGGCCGCGCCGTCTGCGACGCGAAGCGGCCTGCGTGCGGCGCGTGCGTGCTCGCCGACATCTGCCCGAGCGCGTTCTCGGTCAAAGGGTGGCGCGAGAGCGTCTAGAGGCCTCGCGCGGCTTAGGTCAGCAGCGCGGCCGCGACCGCCGCGTACAGGATCGACGGCAGCATGTTGCCGATGGGCAGCCGCTTGATGCCCGCAAGATCCAGGCCGATCGCGAAGATGAGCGCTCCGCCCGCGAGCTCGATGGCGAAGACGACGGGGTCCGTGACGTACGGCTTCAGGCCAGCGGCCCCCAAGGCGATGCCGCCTTGGATGACGGCGATAGGGATCACCGAAAGCCCTACGCCTGCTCCGAGCGCGGCCGCAAGCGCGGTGGCGGCGATCCCGTCGAGCAGGGCCTTCAGGTACAGAAGCGAGGGGTCGCCCAGGCCGTCTTGCAGCGACCCGAGGATCGTCATCGCGCCCACGCAGAACAGCAGCGATGCCGCCACGAATCCCTCGACGAGCGTGTGGCCCTTCTCGCCTGGCTCCGTGGCCGTCCCCGGCGCGAGGAACGGCAGCTTGCCCGCGAGCTCTTGCAGGCGGTGGCCGAACCGCTCCAGGTAGTGCTCGATGCGCATCGCCTCTCCCGTGATGGAGCCGAGCACGAGCGAGCCCACGAGCACGAGCGCGGCGTACTGCCCGACGGCGGTCTCACCCAAGTCGCGCAAGCCGCCGAGGGTCATCGAGATACCGATGACGATGGTCGCAAGACCGATGGCCGCGAAGGCGATCTGCCGGAACCGGTCGGCGATGAGCTTGCCGAACGCAAGGCCGATGCCGGTCCCGACAAGCACGGTGAGCATGTTGACGAGCACGCCTCTGCCTGGCACGTCACGTCTCGCTTTCTTGCTCTGAGCTCTCGTCGTCCAGCCACAGGCGCTTGAGCTCCTCGGTGATGAGGTTGCCGCCGTCAGGGATGCCGACCGTCGATGCGGGATACCGGGTGCGCCGGCTCTTCCGGCTCGGTTTCGCCCCCTCGAACGCGCTCTTTCCCGGCAGGACACGCGCGCCGACCTTCTGGCACCGCTCAGTGAGCTCCCGATCCGACGTGACCACGACGTCGCCGGGACGCGCGAGCCCTACGATCACGTCGTCCGCGATCCTATCGCCCGAGAAACGCGCCTCGACGCTTCCGACCGACTCGACCGCGCCGTCCGACCGACCGTCGAACACGACGACGATCGCGCACGTGCCGAACAGCGTTTGCCCCCGCACCGCCAGCCGGCGCACGAGCGCGGCCCGCTGCTCCTCTTCAGGAAGAGCTTCCGTTGCGGGATCGTCCCTGGCGACGTTGTATCCGTCCACGATGACGCGCATGCGGCTATCCTACCGCTTCGTCTGCCGCACGTCATGGCGGGTACAAACCTGGCAGCACCCGGAAACGAGGAGGTCACGATGCCTCAGACACCGATGCCTGCTGTCGGAGATGCTGCACCGGAGATCCGCGCAGCCGTCACCGGCGACGGCGAGTTCGACCTGGCCGCTCAGCGCGGAAAGTGGGTCGTCGTCTACTTCTACCCGCGTGCGAACACCCCTGGTTGAACGCACGAAGCCAAGGACTTCCAGGAGCACGCTGCCGAGTTGGAGTCCTTGAACGCCCTGGTCGTGGGCATCAGCGCTGACAAGCCCGAGGTCCAGCAGCGCTTCATCGACAAGTTCGCGCTCACCTTCCCGATGATTTCCGACACGAGCAAGACGATCATCGACGCCTACGGGGCCCGCGCCGTGCTGGGCGTGGCTGCGACCCGGTCGACCTTCCTCATCGACCCAGACGGCCGCATCGCGCACGTCTGGCCGAAGGTCAAGGTCGAAGGGCACGCCGAGGACGTGCTTGCGAAGATCCGGGAGCTCGCGGGTGGACACGCTACGGCAGGTGCCACCGGATGAGCTGCTCGACCTGAGCCCCCACTGCTCCTGTGCCGCCGAATACCGTCGCACTTGCTGCCGTCGCTTGCGAGTCGATGAGCGCCTGGCGAGTGGCAGCGGGCAACAGGTCCTGCTGCGTCAGCAGCACGAAGCCTCGCTTGACGCCGAGGAAAGCAGCGCCCGCGAGCCCGTCGGGAAACGCCGTGCCGGAGACCGCCCCGAGGCTCTGCCCGTCGGTCCACCCTTCCTGCAGTGCTCGCGACCGCGCGCCAGCAGCGGTCTCGTACCGGTCCCGGCCCTCTATGCGCGTCCACGGCACACTGAGGGCGGAGGCGGCATCGTCGCTCACCGCTCCGGTGCCGCCCATGACCCACGCACGCGCGACGCCGATGTCGGCGGCGGCCGCTACAGTCGAGGCGGGCATCGCGTTCGGCCTGGTCAGCAAGATAGGCATGCCGTTCGCAAACGCGATCGGAGCTGCCGCGAGCGCATCAGGGAACAGATCCCCGCGCACGACGAACGCCTCGCCCCCGTACGACACCCCGAGACGGTTTGCCACCTTCCGCGCGACCTCGGCAGCGGTTTCGTACCTGTCGTCGCCTGCGACTCGCTGAACGCTGTAGCCCGCCGTCTCGAGGTCCGCAACGACGCCTGGCGAGACCGCGCCCGGCCCGCCGACCACGATCACGTCCCGCACGCCCAGCGACGTGAGCGCCGAGGCGAGCGCCGCGGGCACTGAGTCACGCTTTGTGAGCAGCAGCGGCCCAGAGACCGCCCCTGCGAGCGCCGATGACGCCAGCGCGTCAGGGAAGTCCTCTCCCGTCGTGACGACGGCGGTCGTGCACCCTGAGGGGAACGCCGCTTGCGCGATGGCCGCCGCAGTCGCATACCTGTCCGATCCGCCGACGCGCGCCATCGCGACGCTCGGCGCCTGCTTCGCGTCCTTGAGCTCGTAGATGGTCCCGTCCATGAACTCCGCGAGGTAGAGCTCGCCGTCCTCGCCCTCGCCGAACGTGGTGATGAGGAACGGGGTGTCCAGCGCGAGCGCCACTGCGTGCGACGTCGTCGACATGCTCCAGATGCGTCCCGACTCGAAGTCCCCGAAGAAGTACCTGCCTTGCCACGACGGGTGCTGCGAACCGCGATACACGAACCCGCCGGTGATGCAGTCGTCGCCCTGGTCGTGCGAGTACTCGTAGACGGGGAACGTGAGCCCCGAAGTCGGCTTCGGAGCCGAACCGACCGGGAACGGCAGCGAGCCCTCGTAGTAGTTCCAGCCGTAATTGCGGCCACCGACGCCAGCCGGCTGCACGTCGATCTCCTCGATCCGGTTCTGGCCGACGTCCGCGATGTAGATGGCGCCGGTCGCGCGATCGAAGGAGAAGCGCCACGGATTCCTCACGCCGAGCGCCCAGATCTCGGGTTTGTACGCCGGATCGCCCACGAACGGGTTGTCGCTCGGCACCCGATACGGCGTCACGCCTGACTCGACATCGATACGCAGCATCTTGCCCAAGAGCGTGTTCTTCTTCTGCCCGTTGCCGAGCGGATCGCCTGAGCTTCCGCCGTCGCCCATCCCGATGTAGAGATAGCCGTCGGGTCCGAACACGACTTGGCCGCCGTTGTGGTTCGCGTACGGCTGATCGACGAACAGCACCCGGGACGCGCTGCCGGCATCCGCCCGATCAGGATCAGAGGACGCCCGGTACCGCGCGATGACCGTGTCGCCGTTGCGGTCGGTGTAGTCCACGTAGAAGTTCTGGGTGCTCGTGCCGTAGCCGGGTGGGAACGCGAGTCCGAGCAGCCCCTGCTCGCCGCCCGTGCTCACGAGCGCCGAGATGTCGAGGGACGGGGTCGGCACGAGCGTGTTGTCTGCCAGCCGGCCGATCCGGATCCTCCCTGGCTTCTCGACGATGAACAGGCGGCCGGAGCCGTCCCGCGGGCTCACGATGTCCACCGGCTGGGTCGCGCGGAACCGGGCGAGCAGCCGAACTGCGGGCACGTCGACCGCCGCTTGCGCTGCCGGATCGAGCCCGCGGCTCCCTTCTGCCGTCGAGCGCGAGGACGAACACGCGATTGCCGCGAATGCGGCAGCCGCGACGACGAACGCGAGGGCGAACCGAAGACGGCGCATGGATGCCTCCATTCGGCCAGAGCTTGTGATAGGTGCTTACCCAGCCACGGAGGCCGACTAGCGCAGTCCTTCGATCACCCGCCTGGCCGTCTGCACGAACGCAGCGACGTCCTCAGGGGCGGTGTCCCACGACGTGACCCACCGGACTTCACCGGTGCGCTCGTCCCACACGTAGAAGCCGAACTCGCGCTGCAGCGGCTCGATGGCCTCGCGCGGGATGACTGCGAAGACCTCGTTCGCCTCCACCGGCTGGGTGATCCGCACCCCGTCGATCGCCGCCATCCCCGCAGCGAGCAGATGCGCCATCTCGTTGGCGTGCCGGGCGTTCACCAACCACAGCTCGCTGCCGAACAGCGCGACGAACTGCGCGGAGATGAAGCGCATCTTGGAAGCGAGCTGCGCGCTCTGCTTGCGAACGAAGCGGAAGTCCTGGCCGAGCCCGTCACGCAAGAACACGACGGCTTCGCCGAACAGCATCCCGTTCTTCGTGCCTCCCAAGGAGACGACGTCGACGCCGGTCTCCGTGAGCATCTCGGCGAGCGTGCAGCCGAGCGACGCCGCCGCGTTGGAGATGCGTGCCCCGTCCACGTGCAGGAGCATGCCGTGCGCGTGTGCGGTAGCCGCAAGAGCGGCGATCTCCTGCGTGCGGTACACCGTCCCGTACTCGGTGCTCTGCGAGATGGAAACCACGCGCGGCTGAGAGTGGTGCTCGACGCCCACTCCGAAGATCGCCTTCTCGAGCAGTTCTGGCGTCAGCTTGCCGTCTGGCGTGTCTACCGGGACGAGCTTGCCGCCCGTGAATCGCTCTGGCGCTCCGCACTCGTCGACGTTGATGTGGGCAGTCGCGGGGCAGATGACCGCCTCGTAGGGACGCATCACGGCCGCGAGCGCCGTCGCATTGGCCCCGGTGCCGTTGAAGACGAAGAACGGTCGAGCGTTCTCGCCGAGATGGCGCTTGATGACCGCCTCCGCCTCGCGCGTCCACTGGTCGTCGCCGTATGCGTACGCATGCCCCTCGTTCGACTTGAGAAGCGCCTCGAAGACGGCTGGGTGGGCGCCTGACGCGTTGTCGCTCGCGAACATCCTGCGCGCTGAGCCCATCACGTCTCCTCGAACCTCTTTCGCTCCCGCGTTCGCGCGACGAGGGCTGCCGCGCCCGCGCACGCGAAGCCGATGGCGCCCACGAGCGCTTCCAGGGGTCTCAAGCGCTCGCTTCGCGGCTCGCCGGAGCCGGTCACCTCCAGAGCCGTCGCGTGGACGTCGAGGTCGCCGCCGTGGCGGTCGCACGCAAGGTTGACGACACCCGTGACACGCACGGTGTCGCCCGTCTGGCGGTACGCGCCGAAGCGCTCGATCTGCTCGGCCATGTCGTCAGGCATCCACACACCGATGGCCGTGCCTTCGTCGAGGACGTTCACCCACACGGAATCCCCGTCCGCGCGCAGCGCCTCCCCGATCGCTTCGCCCTCGAACGTCACTTCGCTCCCGTCGAGCTCGACCGCGCGCTGGACGATGTCTCCCACCCGCACGACGACCGGCTGCGCCGCGTAGGCCGGGGCCGAGCACACAACCCACAGCAGGGCTGCGACCACAACAGCAGCCGTGCACTCCCGACTCACCGCGCTCGCCTCCCGATGACTGGCTGCAGCAACGCCGCTACGAGCGCGAACAGCGCGATGAACTCCAAGCGTCCTGCCCACATCTGCACGATGTAGGTGACCTTGAGCGCCGCTGGCATCGACGGCGAGGTGATGCCCGTCGACAAGCCGACGTTGGCGGCTGCCGAGACCGACTCGAACACCGACTCCGGCACCCCGTAGCCGCACGCCACGCCGATCAGCGCGCCCGTCACGTAGGTGACGATGTACAGCGTCGCGATCATGAGGGCGGACGCCAGCATCTCGGGTTGCAAGATCCGGGACTTCATGTGATGGAAGCGCGCCACGATGACTGCGCTCGGAGGCGCGAGCGCCGCCTTCACCCAACGCACGACGCCCTTGCCGATCAAGCCGACTCGGAGCGCCTTGATGCCGCCTGCGGTCGATGACGCCATGCCGCCGAACGCCATCGCCAACACCACGGCGACAAACCCCAGCCCTCCGTAATCGCGCATCCACTGCACGGCATACAGGGTCTGATGGCCGGTTCCCGTATTCGCGGACAGCACGTGGTAGATGCCCTTGCGCGCGACCTCGAGGCCTGAACCGAACGCGCGCGTAGCCGCAAGCCCTGCAGACACCAGGACGCTCAACACGAAGATGTTGAGCGCGAGCGTCCGCACCTCGGTGTTCTTGAAGAGCTCCCTCCGGTCACCGCGCCAGATGTCCGCATGCAGACTGAAGTTGAAGGTGCCCGCGAGCATGAGCATCGTCGTGATCCACTCGAACCACCCGCTGTGGTAGTAGAGCGCGTTTTGGGACTGCGGCCCGAAACCCCCGGTGTCGAACGTCGCGACGGTCGCCCAGAACGCATGCAGCGTGGCGCGGACCGCCCCCATTCCACGCACGAGGTTGAGCGCGCTGAGAGCTGTCGTCCCGAGCAGCACGTACACGGCCGTCACGAACCAGATGAACCGTGCCGTGTTGACGACGTTCGGCATGATGCGCTCGTCGCGCCCCTCAGCGAGGTAGAGCGACACCGCGCCGCCGCCGTGGGCGAGCGCGAAGGACAGCACCGCCACGACGATCCCCTGGCCGCCGACCAGGTGCATGAGGTGCCTCCACATGTTGTGCGCGTTCGCGAGATGGTCGAGGTCCTGCACGAGCGTGAGTCCCGAAGTCGTGAGCGACGACATGGACTCGAACAGCGCGTCGAGGTACGAGCCGTAGTGCCCTGACAAGGCCAGCGGCACAGCTGCGAACAGCGCCGCGAACAGCCAGCCGAGCGCCGTGACGATCAACCCGTTGGATGCGTTGAGCGGAACCCGCTTGGGCGCCGCGAGCATCAACACCGAACCGAAGCCGATCGCAAGTCCTGCGCCAGCGAAGTAGTCCAGGGCAGGCGCGTGCTCTTGAAGCAGCAACGCGGTCACCAGGGGCACCGCCATGAGAATACCGATGCCGATGACGAGCATCCCGAGGTAGCGGGCGATCGCCCTGACGTCGTCACGCGTTCGCTGCACCCACATGCTCGGCCACTTCCCTACGAGATTGCGGCCAGCACGAACGCCAGCAACGCGAGTAGGCAGATGAAGGCGGCCGCCGCAACGATTTCGAGCAGCAGGCCGCTCCGCCAGTGCTTGTACGGACTCTGGAACGGGCTTATCTCGGGCACAGCACTCCTCGAGAAATCATCGCGCGGGCACGCACCACACGGTGTTCGCGCATATCGTATCGCAATGAGCGCGATACTCGCGTCAGACCGCAGCAAGCTCGAGCCGCTGCTGGCCGGAATCCGCTTCGGCAGTCCTGCGCAACGCGAGGATGGCGACGTCCTCGGTCAGCCGCCCGTCAGCGTACGAGAACAAGTCGAGGAAGATCTCCTGCGGCACCTCGGCCGTCGGCGTCTCGGCGTACGTCGCGCACGCGCGCGCAAGCCGCGTGGCTCCGAACGGCTCGCCAGAACGGCTGCGAGCGGCGATCGCCCCGTTCGTGTACAAGACGAGCAGGTCGCCGACCCCCACCTCCGCGTGCCTGACCTCGAAGCGCCGTGATGGCCTCCCGCCCAAGCCGGCGTCATCGCCATCGAGCAGCACCGGCTCTTCGCCAGGACGGACCAGCACAGGCCCTGGGTGACCCGCGCTCGCGTACGCCATCATGCCCGTCGACAGATCGATCGAGCCGAAGAATGCCGTCGCTCCGGGACCGCGCTCGGAGTGCTTCGAGACGATCTGGTCCGCGTGCTCGAGCACGTTGGCGGGCGCCGGGAGCCGGTACGCCTCTGAGCGCATCGCGCTCTTGAGGAGCGCAGCGAAGGCAGGCGCGTCGTCGTGCCGCTCAGTCACGCTCCCGACCGCAGCGCCGACCCGGCAGTCAGCGAGCTGCACGACGTCGTAGAAATCGCGCCCAAGCGTCGCGCCTGCCGAAGCCGAGTGGAACAGGTGACCCACCTCGAGCCCCGGAACCGACTCTGGCGCCGTGAAGAATGCGGACTGCAAGGTGCGCCGCATGGCGCGCTCCGCCTCGTACGCCCGAGCATTCTCCAAGGCAAGCGACAAGGAAACGGAGAGCTTCTCTGCCGCATCGAGCATCGCCGCGCTGAAGCCTGCCTCGGCGTCCCAACAGAACCCCAGGACGGCGGCCGCTTCTCCTCGGTGAAGCACGGGCACCAAGAGCATCGCCCCGATGTCGTGCCGCTCCATGAGCAGCCGCTCGACGCCGTCTGCGTCCTCGACCGATCCCACGGCAACGACGTGCATCCGATCCGCTGCGAGCCTCGGCGGCGACGGGCCGTCGTCTGAGAACCGAAGCCCGATCATCTCTTCGGGCCAGCCGTGAACGTTGCGAAAGACCCACGCTCCTGGCTGGCGCTCGGCTATCCAGCTCCAATCCGCGCCGAACACCTCGGTCGCCTCGATGAGCACCCGCTGCATCGCCTCTTCAGCGTCCAGCGTGGAGAGGATGGTGGCGTTGATGAGCCCCATCGCCCGCCGGATCTCGTCGAGCTCCGCCTCGGCCCGCTTGCGTGCGAGCACGGTCTGCGTCACGTCGACGGCGGTGAACAGCACGTCGAAGGGCCCGTCGATCCTGGCCGGTATCGGCAGGTACTCGAGCTGCCAGTACGTGGTCTCGCCCCATGACGGCGAGTGCTCGTACTCAGGGACTGTGACTGCTTGCCCCGTGTACGCCGCATCGATGAACCGCACCGCGGAGCGCGTGTCCGAAAGGAATCCCCGAACGGGCATGCCCAGAAGGTCCCACTGCGGACGCACGTCGTCGAGGACGTCGCGGAACGCGCGGTTCATCCACACGAACCGCATCTCAGCTCCTGACCACACGGCCGCTGGAAACGACGCGCCTTCGAGCATGTCGGCAAGCGCCGCCCGCTGACGTTCGCTCGCGCGCGCGTACGCAGCTATGTCGGCTCGATCGCCCGTGTCCTTCTCCTCCGCAGGAGAGCCTACCCCGAATGTATCGGCTCGATGACGCATCTGCTGAAGATGAACGTGCCAAGCGGCACAGGGGATACACATGTGGTTGGGTCATGCCGAGGGAGATGGTCGCCATGTCACGCAGGATCGTCGCAGTGGCTTCGGCGCTCGCGATCGTCGCGCTCGCCTTCGCGGCGCCAGGCTGCGCACGCAAACCGTCGACGTCCACCCAGGACGCGACGGGCTCACGACCGACCACGGAGGAAGCCACGGCGCAGCCGCCTCCGCCGGAAGAGAGCGCAGGAGAGCAGACGACTGAGCCGCCGTCCGGCGGAAGCACGACGGAGAGCAAGCCGCTCGCTCTGTCCGTCTACTATCCGCGCGGCGAGAAGCTGGGCGTCGTCGTGCGCCAGGTGCCGTACACGAAGGCAGTCGCCACCGCCGCCGTGAACGAGCTCCTCAAGGGGCCGTCGGCCACGGACGCCGCGTACGGCTTCCACACGGAGATCCCAGCGGGAACCCGTCTTCGCTCGGTGTCCATCCGCGACCGCGTCGCGACCGTGGACCTCTCGGGCGAGTTCGACGACGGAGGCGGCTCGCTCTCCATGTTCATGCGGCTCGCGCAGCTCGTCTTCACGGTGACGCAGTTCGACACCGTGGACGCTGTGACGCTCAAGCTGGATGGACGGGCGGTGGAGGTGTTCGGCGGCGAGGGCATCGTGCTCGACCACCCGATGAAGCGGGCCGACTTCGAGGACATGCTCCCTGCGATCTTCGTCGAGTCTCCGAGGCCCGGGGAGACTGCACGAAGCCCGCTGCGGGTGAAGGGCACGGCGAACGTGTTCGAGGCGGTCTTCAAAGCGGAGATCCGCGACGCCTCCGGTGCGGTCGTCGGATCCAAGACCATCACCGCGTCGTCCGGCACGGGCACGCGCGGGACGTTCTCGGACACGGTCCCGTTCACCGTGACGAGGACGCAGATGGGCTCGCTCGTCGTGTTCGCCGAGTCTCCGCGTGACGGGTCCCGCATCGACGTCGTCACGATACCGATCAAGCTCGTCCCGTAGCCCAGCGACGCATGCACGCACGCGCAGGTGCGCCGGTAGTACAATCGGCGCACCTGCTTGTCGTTCGAAGGAGGCCCCGATCGCCGTGCTGGATCGAGACGACCGCGACGCATACCCGCCGAGCCTGCTCGAGCAAGTCATCGGAGCAGAAGCCGAGTTCCTCGCTGGAGGGCACGGACACGAGGAGAACACGGTCTCGGCCGTGCGCATCTTCCTCGAGTTCTTGCGCGGGTTCGAGTTCTTCACCATCGACAAGCCGATGGTCACCGTCTTCGGCTCAGCGCGCTTCACGGAAGACCACGAGGACTACCAGCTGGCGCGCTCGATGGGCCGCGCGCTCGCGGAGAACGGTTACGCCGTCATGACGGGCGGCGGCCCTGGCATCATGGAGGCGGCGAACCGGGGGTGCAAGGAAGGCGGAGGGCTCTCGATCGGCGCCAACATCCACCTGCCGCACGAGCAGAAGCCGAATCCGTACTTGGATCGCGTGATGACTTTCGAGCACTTCTTCGTACGCAAGGTCATGATGGTGAAGTACTCGCGCGCGTTCGTGATCATGCCGGGCGGATTCGGAACGCTCGACGAGCTCTTCGAAGCCATCACGCTCATCCAGACGGGCAAGATGGCCTCATTCCCCGTCGTGGTCATGGGCTCCCACTACTGGCGACCGCTCATGCTGTTCTTCCGCGACACGCTCGTCGCGAACGGGACGATCGAGCCGAGCGACCTCGACTACATCTACCTGACCGACGTGGTGGACGACGCCATCGCCTACATCAAGGCGCACCCGCACGGAGGCAACGGCGCGACGCCGTAAGCGCGTCAGGCCGAAGCCGCCGGCAACCGGATCCGCAGAGCCGCCTCAGATCGCTTCCTCGTACGCGCGCTCGAACTGGCTCACGTACAGGTCGTGGTAGAAGCCTCCTCGAGCCATCAGCTCTTCGTGGTTGCCCTGCTCGACGATGCGGCCGTTGTCCATGACGATGATGGTCTCGGCGTTGCGCACTGTAGATAGGCGATGCGCGATGACGAAGCTGGTCCGGTTCTTCATCAGCTTCGCCATCGCCCGCTGGATGAGCACCTCGGTCCGCGTGTCCACCGAGCTCGTGGCCTCGTCCAGGATGAGGATCTCCGGGTCCGCCAAGAACGCACGCGCGATGGTGAGCAGCTGGCGCTCGCCTTGCGAGATGTTCGCCGCGTCGTCGTCGATGCGCGTGTCGTATCCGTCAGGCAGCGTCCGCACGAAGTGATCGACGTGCGCGGCTTCCGCTGCCGCGATGATCTCCTCCTCAGTGGCGCCTTCCTTGCCGTATGCGATGTTCTCGCGGATGGTGCCGCCGAAGAGCCACGTGTCTTGCAGCACCATCCCGAACACACGCCTCAGGTCGTCGCGAGCCATGTCGCGGATGTCGACGCCGTCGATCCGGATCGCACCCGCATCCACGTCGTAGAACCGCATGAGCAGGTTGACGAGCGTCGTCTTGCCCGCGCCGGTCGGCCCGACGATGGCCACGGTGTGTCCTGGCTCCACGGTCAGGCTCAGGTCCTCGATGAGCGGCTTGTCCGGCACGTAGCGGAAGGAGACGCGGTCGAACTCGACGCGGCCGCGCACCTCACGAAGTTTCACGGGCTCAGCGGGGTCCGGCGTCTCTTCCGGCTCGTCAAGCAGCTCGAACACGCGCTCAGCAGACGCGACCGTCGACTGCAGCACGTTGGCGATGCTCGCAGTCTGCACGATCGGCTGCGTGAACTGCTGCGAGTACTGGATGAATGCCTGGACGTCACCCAGGGTGAGCGTGCCGTTCGCCACGCGCACGCCGCCGATCACGCATATCGCGACGTAGTTGAGCTTGTTGATGAAGTTCATCGAGGGCTGGATGATGCCCGAGATGAACTGCGCCTTGAAGCTCGCGTCGTAGACCTGCTCGTTGAGCTCGTCGAAGCGTTCGATGGCCTCTTTCTGCCTCCCGAAGACCTTCACGATCGCGTGCCCGGTGTGCATCTCCTCGACGTGGCCGTTGAGCGCGCCGATGCGCTCCCACTGCCGCGAGAACTGGACCTGCGAGCGCTTGGCGATCGCGATGGTGACGATCACCGAAAGCGGCACCGTGAGCAGCGAGATGAGCGCGAGGATCCAGCTGATGGAGAACATCATCGCGAGCACGCCGATGATGGTGAGCATCGCGGTGATGAGCTGCGTCATCGCCTGCTGCAGCGTCTGAGCGATGTTGTCGATGTCGTTCGTGACGCGGCTCAAGATGTCGCCACGCGGATGGTCGTCGAAGTACTTGAGCGGCAAACGGGCGAGCTTCTCGTCCACACGGGCGCGCATGTCGTACACGACGCGTTGCGACACGCCCGCCATGAGGTAGCCCTGGCCCCACTGGAAGAGCGCTGAGAGCAGGTACAGCGCCGCCACGGTCGCCAACACGCGACCGAGGCGGTCGAAGTCGATCCCCTGGCCGGGCTTCACGTCCATGGCCGAGAGCATGTCCGCGAGCCTGTCCTGGCCTTTCGCGCGGAGCATCTGCACGACCTGCGCCTTGTCCACGCCAGCGGGCATCTGCTTCCCGACCACGCCCTCGAAGATGACGTTCGTGGCTTTGCCGATCACTTTCGGTGCAGCGACGCTCAGCGCGACGCTCGCGGCTGCAAGCACGATGACGATCGCGATGCGGAGCGCTTGCGGCTTCAGCATCGTGCCTAAGCGCTTGAGCGAGCCTTTGAAGTCGCGCGCCTTGGCTCCGGACCCCATCATGAAGTGCCCGCCGCCTGGCCCGAACCCTCTGCCTGGGCCAGAGCCTCCTGGCCTGGGCCCGAACCCCGGTCGCGGCATCGGCGTCTGTTCCGTCTTGTCGCTCATGCGATCTCCTCAAGCGTAAGCTGCGACTCCACGATCTCGCGGTAGGTCTCGCAGGTGTCCAGAAGCTCAGCGTGCGTCCCGATCCCGACGACGCGGCCTCGATCGAGCACGACGATGCGGTCGGCGTCCATGATGGTGCTCACGCGCTGCGCGACGATGATCACCGTCGCGTCTTTCGTCTCGTGGCGAAGCGCACGCCTGAGCTTGGCGTCCGTCTTGAAGTCGAGCGCGGAGAAGCTGTCGTCGAACACGTACACGTCCGGCCGCTTCACCAGCGCTCGGGCGATGGCGAGCCGCTGGCGCTGCCCCCCGGAGACCGACACGCCGCCCTGGGCGATCGGCGTGTCGAGCCCCTGCGGCATCGCCTCGACGAACTCCCGCGCCTGGGCGACCTCGAGGGCGTGCCACAGCTCTTCGTCGGTGGCGTCCGGCTTGCCGAACCGCAGGTTGTCCGCGACGGTCCCGGAGAAGAGGAACGCCTTCTGCGGCACGAAGCCGATCTTCGCCCAGAGCTTCTCGCGCGGCACGTCGCGCACATCGACGCAGTCGACGAGCACGCGGCCCTCAGTGACGTCGTAGAAGCGCGGGATGAGGTTGATGAGCGTGGACTTCCCGCTGCCGGTGCTCCCGACGATCGCCGTCACCTCGCCGGGTGACGCCGAGAAGGTGACGTCGCACAGCACCGGATGCTCGGCGCCCGGGTATCGGAAGCCCACCTGCTGGAACTCGACGTAGCCGCACACGCCTGATTCGGGCGCAGGGGTCTCAGGGTCCCGCACCGAGGGCTCCGTCTCCAAGACTTCGACGATGCGCTCAGCCGAGGCCGCCGCACGCGGCACCATGACGAACATGAGCACCGCCATCATCACCGAGATGAGGATCTGCATCATGTACGCGAGGAACGCCGTGAGGTTGCCGATCTGCATGGAGCCGACGTCCACGCGGCGAGCGCCGAAGAAGAGGATCGCGACGGTCGTGAGGTTGAAGATGACCATCATGGCCGGCATCACGCTCGCGAACAGGCGTTGCACCTTGAGAGCGGTCTGCGTGAGGTCCGCGTTCGCCTGCTCGAATCGCTTCTGCTCGTGCGAGGTGCGCACGAACGCGCGGATGACGCGTACGCCGGAGAGGTACTCGCGCACCACTTGGTTGATGCGGTCGGTCTTCGCCTGCACCTGACGGAAGAGCGGCAGCGCTTTGGAAAGCGCTATGCCGATCACGACCCCCATGAGCGGGATGACGACGAGCAGCAGCCCCGAGAGCTTCACGTCCTGGCGAAGAGCCATGATGACGCCGCCTACGGCCATCACGGGCGCGAGGATCATGATGTTGAGCCCGAGAACCACGAGCATCTGCACTTGCTGGACGTCGTTGGTGTTGCGGGTGATGAGCGATGCAGTGCCGAACCGGTTGAGCTCGGCAGCAGAGAAACCCTCCACCGCACGGAACACCGCGCTCCGCACGTCGCGTCCGAACGCCATCGCTGTCTTCGAGCCGAAGTAGACCGCGATCACCGAGACGATCCCGAGCAGCAGCGTGACGCCGAGCATGAAGCCGCCGGTCCTCAGGATGTAGTCGACGTCGCCTTTTGCGATGCCGTCGTTGATGATGTTCGCGTTCAAATCGGGCAGGTAGAGGTTGGCGATGGCCTGCACCACCAGCAGTGCCACCACCAGCACGATCTGCTTCCAGTACGGCTTGAGGAATCTCGCGAGCCTTCTCATCTCACTCCTGTCCGTCGACGCCGTCGCGTGCGGCGCGCGGCCGTCCATCGATAACTCGTTCAAGGTTGTCCGCCACTCGTTCGAGAGCACGCCTCATCTGCGCGAGCTCGTGCTCGGATAGCCCGGCGAACATGGCTTCCGCTTGCTTGGCGAACAGCCCGGTGAGCCGCTCCGCCGCCGCCGCGCCCTCCGGCGTCAGCCGGATGCGCATGAGCCGCTGATCGAGCGGGTCGGGCTGCCGCTCGATCAAGCCGGCGTGCTCCATCTTCTGGAGCATGCCGGTCACCGTCGGCGGCGAGACGTGCATGCGCGCTGCAAGCTCGCGCTGCGAGACGCCGTCCCGGCCGCGCAGCGCGAAGAGGCAGGCCGCCTGGCCGGGATGCATGCCGAGATCCGAGAACGCGCGGAACGCGTTCTGCCGGTACAGGTTCATCACCCGGCGGAACGCACGGAAGACCGCGAGGACGCCCGCGTCAGAGCCGGACAGCGCCTCGGCGTCCTGCCCGACGTCGTCAAGATCGCTGCAGCAGTGTTCGTCGTGAAGGTCTGAAACCAAGCAGCTTGCTCCGAGTCGTTCGGTGCCTAACTGTTGGCATGCTAATCATTTCGCCGCAGCCAGTCAAGAACAGAAGCGGCTCCGGTCCGCCCGGAGCCGCTTCCAAGCGCCGCGCCGCTTCGGCGCGCTACTTCGTGCCGATCTCGATCTTCGTCGTCTTCGGCTTGGCCGCTTCGAGCGCCTTGGGCACGCGGATCTTGAGCACGCCGTTGTCGAACTCGGCCTCGATGGCGCTCGCGTCGACACCCGAAGGCAGGGCGATGCTGCGCTCGAATGCGCCGTAGCACGTCTCGCACACCAGCCAGCCCTCGTCCTTGTCCTCGAGCTGCGCCTTGCGCTCGCCTTTGATCGTAAGCACGTCGTCCGTCACTTCGACTTCGACATCGTCGGGAGCGACGCCCGGAAGCTCAGCGAGCACGACGATGTCCTCGCCGCTCGCCTTCACGTCGATCTTCGGCATCCACGCCACGGCATCGACGCGCGCTTCCCTCTCCCGCGGCGCTTCGCCGAACCGTGAGAGCATCCGTTCCATCTCCCGCTGCATCCGAAGCATCTCCCCGAAGGGGTCCCACCGTACCACTGCCATGTCGTCAGCACCTCCTACCTCTCGGCGCGATAATCGCGCCGGCCTGGGTGGGCCGCTCAGCTCTCGTGCCGAACGGCCCGGATCCCGATCTCGTCCTCGATGACGTCGATCACGACCGTGTCGCCGTCGCGCACCTCGCCCGAGACGAGCGCCTTGGCGATGCGGTCGACCACTTCGCGTTGGATGACCCGCTTGAGCGGCCGAGCGCCGTACACGGGGTCGAAGCCGTCGAGAGCGATGCGCTCGAGCGCGGCGGGCTCGATCTCGAGCGTGATGCGCCGCTCCGCCAGCCGCTGCCGCACGCGTTCGAGCTGGAGCTCGGCGATCTCGGCGACCTGCTCCATGCTGAGCGGACGGAACACCACGATGTCGTCGATCCGGTTCAAGAACTCCGGCCTGAAGGTCTGGCGCAGCGCCTCTTCGACTGCCGCCTTCATCTGCTCGTAGTCGCCGCTCTTCGCAAGTTCCGTGACGAACTGGCTTCCCACGTTGCTCGTCATGATGATGATGGCGTTGCGGAAGCTCACCGTGCGGCCCTGCCCGTCAGTGAGACGGCCGTCGTCGAGCACTTGGAGCAGCACGTTGAAGACGTCCGGGTGCGCCTTTTCGATCTCGTCGAGCAGCACGACGCTGTACGGACGCCGACGCACGGCCTCGGTGAGCTGCCCGCCC
The DNA here is from genome assembly GCA_001950395.1 of Coriobacteriaceae bacterium EMTCatB1. Classification (GTDB taxonomy): domain Bacteria; phylum Actinomycetota; class Coriobacteriia; order Anaerosomatales; family Anaerosomataceae; genus Parvivirga. Next base: position 1,678,582 of record BDLO01000001.1, on the reverse strand, counting down.
TCTTCGTAGCCGACGTAGCCCGGCGGCGCGCCGATGAGCCGCTGGACGCTGAACTTCTCCATGTACTCGCTCATGTCGATGCGCACCATGTTGCGCTCGTCGTCGAAGAGGAACTCCGCGAGCGCGCGGGCGAGCTCCGTCTTGCCCACGCCAGTCGGGCCGAGGAACAGGAACGAGCCCAGCGGCCGGTTCGGATCCGAGAGCCCGGCTCGCGCCCGGCGGATGGCGTTCGCGACGGCCGCGATCGCTTCGTCCTGGCCGACGACGCGCTTGTGCAGCAGCTCCTCGAGGTGCACGAGCTTCTCCATCTCGCCTTCGAGCAGCTTCGAGACAGGGATGCCCGTCCACGAGCTCACGACTTCGGCGATCTCGGCCTCGGTGACCTCCTCTTTGAGCATGGCCTCGCCGGACTGCAGCTGTTTCAGCCGCTCGTCCGCCTCAGCGAGCTTGCGCTCGAGCTCCGGGATGCGGCCGTAGCGGATCTCGGCCGCGCGCTGCAGGTCGCCGTCGCGCTCGGCCCGCTCCGACTCGATCTTCGCCTCGTCGAGCTCGGCCTTCAGGCGCTGCACCTCGGCGATGACGGACTTCTCGTTCTCCCAGCGCGCCTTGAGCGCAGAGAGCTTCTCGTTGAGCTCGGCCATCTCAGCCCTCAGCGCCTCGAGCCGCTCCTTGCTCGCCTCGTCCTTCTCCTTCATGAGCGCCTGCTCCTCGATCTGGAGCTGGCGAAGCTTGCGGTCGAGCTCGTCGATCTCCGTGGGCATGGAGTCGATCTCCATGCGCAGACGGCTCGCCGCCTCGTCGATGAGGTCGATGGCTTTGTCGGGCAAGAAGCGATCGGTGATGTAGCGGTCCGAGAGCATCGCGGCAGCGACGATCGCGCCGTCGGTGATGCGCACGCCATGGTGCACCTCGTACTTCTCTTTCAGCCCACGGAGGATGGCGATCGTGTCCTCGACCGTCGGCTCGCCCACGAACACCGGCTGGAACCGCCGCTCGAGCGCGGCGTCCTTCTCGATGTGCTCGCGATACTCGTCGAGCGTCGTCGCGCCGATCGCGTGGAGCTCGCCGCGGGCGAGTGCGGGTTTGAGCATGTTCGACGCGTCCATCGCGCCCTCGGCCGCGCCGGCCCCTACGAGCGTGTGCAGCTCGTCGATGAACAGGATGATGCGACCCTCGGCGTTCTGCACCTCGCGCAGAACGGCCTTGAGCCGGTCCTCGAACTCGCCGCGGTACTTCGCGCCAGCGACCATGGCGCCCAAGTCGAGCGCGATGATCTCCTTGTCCTTGAGCGTCGCCGGCACATCGCCGGCCACGATGCGCTGCGCCAGACCCTCGACGATGGCGGTCTTGCCGGTGCCCGGCTCGCCGATCAGCACCGGGTTGTTCTTCGTGCGGCGCGAGAGCACCTGGATCACCCGGCGGATCTCCGCGTCGCGGCCGATGACGGGGTCGAGCTTGCCCTCGCGCGCAGCGGCGGTGAGGTTGCGGCCGAACCGCTCGAGCGCCTGGAACTGCGCCTCGGGGTTCTGATCGGTCACGCGCGCGCCTGCGCGAAGCTCCTCGATGGCAGCCAGGACTCGGGGAGCGGTGACCCCGTGCACGCTCAGAATCTTGCTCGCCTCGCCATTCTCCTCAGCGATCCCGATGAGCAGGTGCTCAGTGGACACGAAGGAGTCTTTGAGCTTCTCCGCGTGCTTGAACGCGTTGTTCAGCACGGTGCTCAGCCGGGGGCCGATGCCCGCCGGACCGACCACGCCAGAACCCGACACCTTCGGCATCTTGGCGATCGCTGCCGAAACCTCCGCGTCGATGAGGTCCGGGTCGGCGCCGACCTTCTGGACGATCGGCCGCACGATGCCCTCAGCAGCGTCCAGGAGCGCCTTCAAGAGGTGCTCTGGCTCTATGACCTGCGAGGAAGCGTCATCGGCGATGCCCTGGGCCGCCTGCAGCGCCTCCTGCGCTTTGACTGTCAGTCTGTCCAATCTCATGTTCCGTCACTTCCTTCTGGGCGACACAGCACCTGGCGCGGCCGCCCGTGCGTTTCGTTCTCAGTCCCCCCTGCGCACGATCCCGCCACGCGGAATGTGCACGATGTCGGCCCGCATGCTCTGACGCATCCGCTGGATCTCCATCGCAAGCCGCCGCTCCGCCTGGCTGAGCTCGAGGCGGGCCTGCTCCAGCTCAGCCTGCAGACACTCGATGCGGTCCTCCAGCTCGAGGATCCGCACGACGCCTGCCAGGTTGATGCCTTCCTCTTGCGTCAAGCGCTGGATCAACCGGAGGCGCTCGATGTCCGCGTCTGAATACAGGCGCGTGTTGCCGGCCGAGCGCTTCGGCTTGATGAGGCGCTTGCGCTCGTAGATGCGAAGCGTCTGCGGGTGCATACCCGCCAGCTGAGCGGCCACGCTGATCATGTACAGCGGCCGATCCTTGTGGCTCCGCTGGCTTCTCATCGCTCGCCTCCTTCGTAAATCACTTGATGTGCGAACGGACGTCTTCGGTCGACGTGCGTGCGAACTCCTCGAGAAGCTCGCGCTGGCGTGCTGTGAGCTTCTGCGGTACCTTCACCCGCACGCGGACCTTCAGGTCGCCCGTGCCCTTCCCTTTCAGACGCGGCGCTCCCTTGCCCGGGATCCGCAGGACCTTGCCGTCCTGCGTGCCCGCAGGGACCTTGAGCTTCACGCGCTCACCCGTCGGCGTGGGGACCGTGACCTCGGCCCCGAGCGCCGCCTCGGCTATCGTCACCGGCAGGTCGAGGACCACGTCAGCGTCTTCCCGGGTGAAGTACGGGTGCGGCTTGACGTGCGTCACCACGTACAGGTCGCCCGGCGGGCCGCCGCCGACGCCCGGCTCTCCCTTGCCTTTGAACCGCAGCTTGCTCCCGTCCGTCACGCCGGCCGGTATGTTGACGGTGACCGGTTTGACGCGGGTGACGGTGCCGCGGCCTTTGCACGTCGAGCACGGGTGCTCGACGATCGTGCCCTCGCCGCCGCAGCGGGGACACGTGCGCGAGAACGCGAACAGGCCCTGCCCCTGCGTGACGTGCCCTGTGCCCTTGCAGCTCGGGCACGTCGTCCGGCTCGTCCCGGGCTTAGCACCCGTGCCGTGACACGTGGGACACGTCTCGTCGCGCCGGACGTCGACCTTCGTCGAGATGCCGCGCAGGGCTTCGTCGAAGGAGAGCGTCACGTCGTACTGGAGATCCGCTCCACGCCGAGCGCTCGTCCGGGTGCCCGCAGTGCGCGCCCCCATGCCGAAACCGGAGAACAGGTCTCCGAAGATGTCGCCCAGGTCGCCTATGTCGCCGACGTGCGTGTAGGTGAAACCGCCCGGCCACCCTGTCGCACCGCCCGCTGACGCGCCGGCCCCAGGCGGGACGTTGCCGCCGAAGTACTGCCCGAACTGGTCGTACTGCTTGCGCTTCTCCGGGTCGGACAGCACCTCGTACGCCTCGTTGATCTCCTTGAAGCGCTCCTCGCTGCCGCCGGCGTCCGGGTGGTGCTTGCGCGCCTGCTTCCGGAACGCCTTCTTTATCTCCTCTTGGGTGGCGTTCTTGCTGACGCCGAGTATGTCGTAGTAGTTCTTGGCGGCAGCCATCGCCTACTCCTTCGCCGCTTTGCCTCCGGTGCTCACGACGACCATCGCAGGCCGAATGACTCTGCCCGCGAGCGAGTAGCCCTTCTGATACACCTCGACGACCGTGCTCTCTGGCACGCTGGCGTCCTCGCGCTGCCCGACGGCCTGGTGCCGCGCAGGGTCGAACGGCTGGCCGAAGGGGTCGATGACCTCGACTCCCTCCTTCTCGAGCACGCCTACCATCTGCTTGTGCACCATCTCGACGCCTTGCAGGAGCTGCTTGAGGTCGCCGCCTGCCGTCACGTGGTCGATGGCACGCTCGAGGTTGTCCAGCACCGGGAGCAGCTCACCGATGATGCGCTCGCCTGCACGCGCTGCCATCTCCGCCTGGTCTCTCGCCACGCGCTTGCGGTAGTTCTCGAACTCCGCGCGGACGCGCTGCGCGGTCTCCAGGTGCTCGGCTGCCTCCTGGCGTGCTGCCTCGAGCTCGGCCAGCAGCTGATCGCCGCGCAGGTCGAGCTCGGCTCCGAGGTCCGTCTCGAGCTCCGGGTCGACGGGAGCAGTCGCCGCGGAGGAGTCCTTGCGGACGTCCTCCGCAGCGGCATCTTCGCGCGGTTCCCGTTCAGGAGCGCTGCTCCCGCGGCTCGCCGTGTGCTTCCGCTCGGCCATGGCTACTTCTCCTCGTCCACGACCTCGTAGTCCGCGACCTCTTCCTCGGCCGAGCCGGACGCCTGCTCAGAGCTTGCAGTCTCACCGCTTGCGGACGACTGCTGATACGCGATCTCAGCGAGCTTGAACGACGCCTGCTGGAGGCGCTCCGTGGCCCGCCGGATCTCGTCGAGGTCGGTGCCCTCCAGCGCCTTCTTGACCTCGGCGATCGCCTCCTCGCACGCGGTCTTGGTCTCGGCAGGCACCTTCTCGCCCAGGTCCTTGAGCGACTTCTCTGTCGCGTACACGAGCGTGTCGGCGTTGTTGCGCACCTCGACCTCTTCGCGCTTGCGCCGGTCCTCCTCGGCGTGCGCCTCGGCCTCGCGCACCATGCGCTCGACCTCTTCGTCGGACAGAGCCGTCGAACCCGTGATGGTGATCTTTTGCTCCTGGCCCGTGCCGAGATCCTTGGCGCTCACGTTCACGATGCCGTTGGCGTCGATGTCGAACGTGACCTCGATCTGCGGCACGCCACGCGGCGCAGGCGGGATGTTCGTGAGGTGGAACCGGCCGAGCGTCTTGTTGTCGGCCGCCATCTCGCGCTCGCCCTGCAGGACGTGGATCTCCACGCTCGTCTGACCGTCGGCGGCCGTGGTGAAGATCTCGCTCTTGCGGGTCGGGATCGTCGTGTTGCGCTCGATGAGCTTGGTCATGACGCCGCCGAGCGTCTCGACGCCGAGCGACAGAGGCGTGACGTCGAGCAGCAGGATGTCCTTCACGTCGCCCGCGAGCACGCCGCCCTGGATCGCCGCTCCGAGCGCGACGACCTCGTCCGGGTTGACGCCCATGTGCGGGTCCTTGCCGGTGAGCTGCTTGACGAGCTCCTGCACGGCCGGCATGCGCGTCGAGCCGCCGACGAGGATGACGTGGTCGATGTCCGACTTCGACAGCCCCGCGTCCTTGATGGCCTGCTCGACCGGCTTGCGGCAGCGGTCCAACAGGTCAGACGTGATCTTCTGGAACTCCGCGCGCGTGAGCGTGTAGTCCAGGTGCTTCGGACCGGTCTGGTCGGCCGTGATGAACGGGATGTTGATCTGCGTCGACTGCATCGACGAGAGCTCCATCTTCGCCTTCTCGGCGTGCTCCTTGAGCCGCTGGAGCGCCATCTTGTCCTGGCGCAGGTCGATGCCGTGGTCGGCTTTGAACTTGTCGGCCAGCCAGTCGATGATGCGCTGATCCCAGTCATCGCCGCCCAGGTGGTTGTCACCAGAGGTGGACTTCACCTCGAACACGCCCTCGCCGATCTCGAGGATCGACACGTCGAACGTGCCTCCACCGAGGTCGAACACGAGGATCGTCTGGTCCTGGCCCTTCTTGTCGAGGCCATACGCCAACGCAGCCGCCGTCGGCTCGTTGATGATGCGCTTGACCTCGAGCCCAGCGATCTTGCCGGCGTCCTTGGTGGCCTGACGCTGCATGTCGTTGAAATAGGCGGGCACGGTGATGACCGCCTCGGTGACCGGCTCGCCCAGATACGCTTCGGCGTCAGCCTTCAGCTTCTGCAGGATCATCGCCGAGATCTCCTCGGGCGTGTACTGCTTGCCCTCGACCTCGACGACGGCCCGGCCGTCCTTGCCCTTCACGACCTTGTAGGCGACCGTCTTGCGCTCCGACTCGACCTCCTCGAAGCGCCGCCCGATGAACCGCTTGATGCTCTTGATGGTGTTCTCGGGGTTGGTGATGGCCTGGTTCTTGGCCGCCTTGCCGACGATGCGCTCGCCGTTCGGTCGGAACGCCACCACCGACGGGGTCGTGCGATCGCCCTCGGCGTTCACGATGATGGTCGGCTCGCCGCCTTCCAGCACCGCCATCGCCGAGTTGGTCGTACCCAGGTCGATGCCTATGATCTTTCCCATGTCTCGTCTCTCCCTTCAGATCCGCGCGTGCGCGGTCTTTCGTAACGCTGCTGTGCAACGGGCATGATACCCGCAATCTGCTCCGGTCACACTACAATCTAAGCGTCGTCATGTCAAGTTTTCTGCTAGAGCATGACTGATGATACCCAGCTTCGTGCTGGTCTAAGCACCGCAAGAGCAGAGGAGGCGGAGCACACGACGCGAGAGCCGTGGATTGAGCGATGTGACCTCTTTACACGCGCGCGCGCGTCGGCTACTGTTCGTCGCGGTCCGGCCCGCCCGCGTCATCGGCGTTCGGGGGGCGTCTACCACGAAGGAGTAGCACATGCCTCGACCCATCATCGATCCTGAAGAGTGCTCGGGCTGCGGTATCTGCGTGGACGCGTGTCCCGAGGGCGTCCTCGAGCTCGTCGACGACGTGGCCGAGCCGGTCAACGAGGACGACTGCACCGGGTGCGCCACCTGCATGGAGGAGTGCCCGATGGGCGCGATAGTGGAGATCGAAGAGGACTGAGCGCGCACGCAGGCTGGCCAGCGTACTGGGCGCCTCGAGGCGCCCAGTTCTTTTCTGGCGGCCTTTCAGTCGCGCACGAGCATCTTGAGCTGCCCCCACACCACACGCTTCGACGCCTCGTCGGCAAGCGCCGCCGAGAAGTCGTCGGTTGCGAGCAAGGTGCGCCCGAGAACCTCGACCGGCACCCCTGGTTGCAGCGCCTCAAGACCGAACGCCCGAGCCACGTCCTGCGCGGCGACGTCGTCGAGCGCGAGCACCGCCTCGGCCTCCACCGCCTCGGCGAGCAGCCTCAGCCGTCTGGCGACCGCATCGGGGCTGGCGTCTGCCTCGGAAGCGGGCCTGCTGGCCGCGCAGAACGGCTCCCCCTCGATGCCGAGCGCCGCCAGCGCCTTGCGTATCGCGTCGCCGTCATCACCGCTCAACACGCGGCCGGCAGCCACGTCGGCGTCGGACGGCAGTCCCTTCACGGCGAGCACGGCGCTGAACGCGGGAGGCGTAGACAAGCGAGGAGCTCGCGAAAGCAGAGACTCCGCCTGCTCCACCTCGGCCTCTACCTTCGCTCGCCACATGGCGGCGTCGACTCCGCCGTCTCGATCGGGCATCACTGGCTCCGAGCGAACCATTGGACGGTCATCCCCAGACCCGTCTCAAGCGGGACGCGCGCATGCCAGCCGAGAACAGAACGCGCCTTGCTCGGGTCGAGGGCGCTCCGCTCGATGTCTCCCTCACGAGCGGGCGCGTGCTCGACGGGGCCTCCGTAACGAGTGGCGGCTCGCAGGTGGGCGACGAGCAGATCGAGCGAGGTCTCTGTCCCGGTCGAGATGTTGTACGCTGGACCATCCTCGCCCTCACCTGCGAGCGGCGACGACCGCTCCAGCGCCGCCAGGATCGCGCTCACGACGTCGCCCACGTAGATGAAGTCGCGCGTCTGGGCACCGCTGCCGAACAAGACGGGCGACCGTCCGGACGACATGGCGGCAGCGAAGATCGCGACGACGCCGCCCTCGCCATGCCAGTCCTGCCTCGGCCCGTACACGTTCGAGAACCGCAGCGACGCGAAGTCCACGCCGCTTTCGCGAAGCTCTGCGGCGAGAACGGCCTCGGCCTCCAGCTTCGACCGGCCGTACGGGTTCGCAGGACGTTTCGCGGCCGTCTCGGGCAACGGCAGCTCCGACGGCTCCCCGTATACCGCCGCCGAAGACGCCGAGAGGACGCGCGAAACGCCGCACGCCTTGGCCGCGCGCGCGACGGCGCGTGTCCCCTCGACGTTCACGAGCCGGTCTCGCTCAGGATCCTGAACGGATGCTGGGACGCTCGTCTGCGCGGCGAGGTGGACTATCGCCTCCGGGCAGATCTCCGCGACCGCATCCGGGAAACGCTCGCTCGTGATGTCGAGCGTCCGCATCATGGCCGCAGGATGCAGGTTGTCGAAACGACCGGTGGACAGGTCGTCTACGACGTGCACCTCGTGCCCACCGTTCAGAAGCGCCCATACCAGATTCGACCCGATGAACCCCGCCCCACCCGTGACCAGGACCTTCACGTCATCTCCTCACTCGTCTTGCTCATTGGGTGCCGCCGCCACCATCTTCGCACGAACGACGATCCTGTACCGCGCGCTGTACGGAGGATGGCATGCTGTGAGCGTGAGCGAAGGCTCCTCCGTTGTCGCGAAGACCTCGACCTGTTCGGGCCGGACGACGAACACGCGCTCGACCTCGTACCTGAACGTCGTGTACAGACCCACCAATGTCACAACGTCACCTGCCTTGAGCTTGTCGAGACGACGGAACGGAGCGCCGTACGTGGTGCGATGGCCAGAGATGCCGCAGTTGCCCTGTGGCCCCGGCACGTCCGTGTACGGCGCCCAGCCAGGCCCGCGCACGAGGTCGCGCGGTGCGACGCCTTTCACCACCACGGCATCCAGCCCGATCGCCTCGCACGCGATCCGGCCGAATGGCTCACCGGATCCCAGCGAGGCCCAGTAGACCTTGTCTTTGTCCCAGGCGCTGAAATCGAACGCGGTTGCGCCCTCGTCGGCCACGGTCGCTGCCGCCATGCGAGGCGCCTCGGCTCGAAGCAACTGCTGTGAGCGCGCTGCGAGCGCGTCAGTCACTCCGTAGTACGCCACGAGGCCGAGGGCGATCCCGAACAGACAGTTGCTTGCGAGACGAGCCACGAAGACCCTTCGTGAGGGTCTGAGCCGGGTCACCTCCGGCTCCGTCGTTGAACGCACACTTGGCCCTCGTTTCATCCCTGTCCTCGCTAAAGCGCGGCATCGCCGGTGCCGATACTGCAAGTGTACGGCGATTGAGAAGCGAATACCGGGCGAACCCCGAAAAAGGCACCTCCGCCGAAAGGCGGACGACGCAAAGCCACGGGTCTACAGGAGGGCGACCTCCCACGACAGCCGGGCTGCCGAGGCAGAGCGCTGGCACGAACGCCGGCCCGAACCCTCAAGAGGCCTTCTCGGGGGGTTCGGGCCGGTTTCGCGCTCTGGCTCGAAAAGGGGCGTTCGAGATGAAGAAGACACTGACGAGCCGCACCAGGCTCGCGACGCTGCTGGCGGTCGCCGCAGTGACTCTCGTCGCAGCCGCGGTAGCGGTCCTTCCGGGTGATGACGCGTCCGCCCGCCTCGCGGTCGGAACGGTCATCGAGGCCGTTCAGCCTGCAGTCCCGGCGGTGACGTTCGAGGATGCGACGCTCGTTCCCGCTGCCACGCAGAAGCAGCTCACGCCGGTGGCGGCTCCGCAGCCGAGCGGTACGGCGACACCCAAGCGGACGGCTTCCGCACCGACGACGGCGAAGCCGAAGACGGCGAGCACGCGGCCCGCCACCTCCTCCGGCGACGAGCTCGCCGAGGCCCGCCGGATACTCGCCGGGCTGATCGCCAAGTACCCGATCCTCAAAGGAACGACAGTGAGCTTCGGTGACACGAAGGGCTACCAGGCGATCTGCTACTACAAGTCCGGTCGCATCGTCATCAACCCGAACCACACCGCGAGCCTTTCCCGCATCCTCAACCACGAGGTCTGGCACATCATCGACTGGCGCGACAACGGCCGGATCGACTGGGGCGAGAACGTCCCGCCGCGGTAGGAACCGCGCGAAGAGAGACGAGAGCGGGGGCCGCACACGCGGCCCCCGCTTCCTTAGGCGCGATTGCGCCTGCCCCTACTCCCGGGCCTTCCTTCTGATCGCAACGCCGAGAGCTGTTGCGAGCGCCACCGCCAGGACGATCAGCGTCACGCCGCCACCCGTGAAGGGCAGGAACGGCTCCTCGGTCGTGACCCGGACGCTCCACGCAGACTCGTGGTCGCCAGGGTTGATGACGGCGACGTTGCGGATGGTCGTGGTGCCCTCGGGCATCTCGGAGGAGATGCGCATCGTGTAGGTGATGGTTCTCGTCTCTCCAGGCCCGAGCGGCGCGGTGTCGATCCAGACAAGCGTGCCGTCCACCACAGCGCCGCCAGCGGTGTCGACCGGCGTCATGTAGCGCTCATCGTAGTCGTCGACGATTCGGACGGAGTCGATGACGCCGCCGCCGATGTTCGAGTACGTGAGCGTGTAGGTGACCAGGTCGCCCGGATCGGCCACGGACTTGTCGGCACGCTTGACGATCTCCGTGTCAGTGAACGGCAGGAACTCCTCCTGGTTGCCGAAGTCCAGATCCGAGATCGCAGAGCCGTTCGTCACGACGAACGTTCCCTCAGGAGCTGCGGTCTGCATCCAGCCGTCCTGCTGCTCCTCGGCCACATAGTACGTGCCGGGAAGCAGTCCGTCGAAGGCGTACGCGCCGCCTTCGCCAGTCACGGTGCTGTCGTAGAGCACGAACCCAGGGGCTGCCTCAGGAAGCGCTGCCGGCTGCATGCCGCCGCCGGCCGACTCGCGGTACAAACCGATCGTCCAGCCGGGCAGACCGACCTCGTCCGGCTTGTCCCACGCGCCGTTTCCGTCGTCGTCGGAGAACTTGTGGCCGGAGACGCTTGCGGTGTAGGTGAAGGAGTTCGTGATGTCGCCTTCGAGGACCTCGCCCTCAGTGACGCCGAGCAGGATCTCCTCGCCGTCCTTCACCGCCCACCACGACACCTCGCCGATCTCGTACGGATACTCGACGTCCACGGAGCCGCTGTACGGGCCAGATCCTTCGAGCGCCAGCTCCATCGGCGCCCCGTTGAGCGTGAAGCGCACAAAGAACGTGGCGTCCGGCGGCGCTGCGTCGAACGTGAGGTCAAAGGTCTTCGTGTAGACAATCTTGTGGTTGCCGAAGTCGGCATCGTCTATCGCGGTGCCGCTGTCCACGAGAAGCTCGTCGTCGGGCGCATCGGTCATCGTCCAGCCGGGTTGCTCGACCTCTTCGACTCGATACGTGCCCGGAAGCAGGCCGGTGAAGCTGTACGAGCCGTCCTCGGCCGTCGTGGCCTCGCCTACGAGCACCCATGCGTACGGCAGCACGAGCGGCGTCATGGCATCGACCGGCATCTGGATCGCGCGCCTGTACAGGCGAATCGTCCAGCCAGCCAGTCCGTTCTCGCCCTCGCCCCACGAGCCATCGCCGTCGACGTCCTCGTACTTGTGGCCCGAGATCGAGCCGGGGTCGTGCTGCCAGGCGTTGGTGAGCGGCCCGGTGAGCGTCTCAGGGCCGAGGACGCTAGAGAGCGGCACCTCCTCGGAGCCTGCGCGCGCGTAGAACCGCCACGAGGTTATCGTGGTGCCATAGGGCAGGACGACGCTCGCCTCGTACACGCCTGGCGCCGCGGAGGGCGCGAGCGCGAGGTCGGCGGTCGTCTCGCCGATCGTGTAGCGGACGAAGTAGCCGTCGGCCGCGGGCATCTCTGAGGTCACCGTGAGCGAGAAGGTCTTGGTGAGGGAGACCGCCACGGAGGCGTCGTCCTCGGCTTGCACCTCGCCGCCCAGGGCGTCGGTGCCGGTGGCGACCGCCACGTCGCGCGTGGGCTCGCTCACCGTCTCGGTCCACTCGTAGTCCTTGTGCTCGCCGGGGCCGAGCACGAGCCCGGTGTCGAGCGTATGCCTGACCTCGCCCTCCACGTAGTCGACCACGTCCACGGTGAGTGTGGCGTTGCCGGTGTTGGTGACCGTCACGCGGTAGGTGACCTCGCCCGAGTCGGTCACGGATGCAGGCTCGGCCGTCTTGGCCACGTCAAGGCCCGGCCGCAGGATGGCGACGTCGGCGTCGTCTGTGTCGGAGACGGTGCCGAAGGAGGTCTGGCCCTCCGCGTAGGCGGTGTTGTGCACGGCGTCGGCGTCAGGCGCCGGGATCGCAAGCACGATCTGCTTGCCGAGGTCGGAAAGCGCCTGATCAGGCGCGAGCAGCACCGGCTGCGCGAGCAGGTTCGCGCCGTCGTAGAACAGCGGGTCGGTCACCGTGGTGAGCAAGACCGCGATCTCGCCCGTGTTGCGCACGTCGATGGTGTAGGTGAGCGTATCACCGACGTGGGCGACCTGCGGCACGACGGACTTGACGACCTCGATGCCGCCCGGGCGCTGCTGGTTGACGAAGTCGGCGCCTTCGATGGCGGTGCCGGAGCCGATCACATACGGCCCGAGCGCCGGCCCTTCAGGCCAGACCCTCAGGTACTCGTCCTGCTCGGCCTCCTCCACCGTGTAGGAGCCAGGGAGCAGGCCGGTGAAGCTGTACGAGCCGTCCTCGGCCGTCGTGGTCTGGCCGTAGAAGACGCCTGCGCGGAACATCTTGATGAGCCAGCCCGCGCCGGGCGCGTCGCCTTGGCCGTCGCCGTCGGTGTCGATGTACTTGTGGCCCGAGATCGAGCCGGGGTCGTGCTGCCAGGCGTTGGTGAGCGGCCCGGTGAGCGTCTCAGGGCCGAGGACGCTAGAGAGCGGCACCTCCTCGGAGCCTGCGCGCGCGTAGAACCGCCACGAGGTTATCGTGGTGCCGTAGGGCAGGACGACGCTCGCCTCGTACACGCCGGGCGCCGAAGAAGGCGCGAGCGCGAGGTCGGCGGTCGTCTCGCCGATCGTGTAGCGGACGAAGTAGCCGTCGGCCGCGGGCATCTCGGAGGTCACCGCGAGCGAGAAGGTCTTGGTGACGTCCGGTCGCTTGTTGCCGACTTTGATGGGACTCGTGGGCGTGCAGTCAGCACCAGACGCCGTCGCCGAAGAGGAAGAGCCCGTACCCGCACCGACCGTGATTGGATTCGGGATAACCGTGGTCTGGACGTATCCAGGTCTCTCATCCTCTGTGAGCTCGTAGGAGCCCGCAGGCAAGCCGGTGAAGCAGAACTTGCCGTCCACAGCCGACGTGGCGTCGACCGTGAACTCAAAACCTGGCTCGAGGTAGCGCAGGTGGAACACGAAGCCGCTCAGCGGTCCTTCGCCTGCGTCTTGGCTGCCGTTTCCGTTCTTGTCCTCGAACTTGAGACCGCACACTTGCCCAGTAGGCGTAACGGATGGCCCCACCACGAACGGGACGGTCCTGTCACCGATGTTGGAACCGTTCCACTCGACGAGCCGGGCCTGTGCGCTAGCACCCGGATAACCGGAAGCTCCAGCCAGCGGAGCCCAGTATTGGCTGATCGCCAGGTGCCCTTCGAAGTAGATGAAACCCTTCTTGCCCTTCGGAATGACGAATCCGCTCGCTTCAGGGAGCTCTGTCCTCAGATACATCGGATCCGAGTCGGAATCCTGGACGGTCGGTAGGTATGTCCCTGACGCGCCGCCCTCTATCTCCCAGCGCCAGCCCTTGGTGGCGTCCATCGCCACGGCGCTGCCAGACTTGTGGTCGACCTTGTAGACCATCGAAGGAACTTGGACCGGTCCCGAGCCCTGCTTGTTGTCGATCGTGAGGCGGAAGGCGATCCATTCGCCTTCGACGTAGCCGCTGACTTGTCCGTTGTTCCACTTCGGGTGGGGGGTTCTGTCCCAGCCTTCGAATTCGACGGAGCCCACATCCGCATATGCGATATCGACAGGGGCGGCGTCGGCGAGCGGCGCCGGAGCGGCCGCTACTGGGGCCGTTTTCGGGCTCGCAGGTGGCACGTCGGTCGAGACGACCGGCCCCTCCACGACGTCGGGGCTGCTCGGTTCGACGACCGCCTCGTCTGGGGCGCCGGGCTCCACGACTGGGACCGCCTCAGCAGGCGCGGGTTCCGCGACCGCTTCAGGCGGGCCCGTCGATTCCACAGACGGTGGCTCGCCTGCGACGTCGTCGGCGTACACGACGATCGCTGGGCTCACCATCGCGACGGCCAGCAAGACGGCAAGCAGGGCCGAGAACGCCCGACCGACCCCTCCGCCGTCCTTTCTCCAGTGCATCATCGCGACCACCTCTTCCCTCCCGTATCGCTTACTCCGCAGCGACCCGCACGTTGTCGCAGAAAACAAAGACCGGCCCCTGATCAGGGCCGGTCTCACCATTGACTCGCGCTCGCCACATGGTGACCGTGTGGTCGGCGATGCGCTCAGACGTCTCCCTCGGAACTTTGCTCTGCGCCTCTCAACGGTCCAACTCTAACAATTCTGTGTTCCCCGTCACACTTCTCGCCAAACGGAGGAGTGTTAGGACTTGGTTGCATTTCTCGGCTTCTGCCGGAGCGCATGCTCTAGGACCTCGCTCATCCGTTCGACAGGCACGATCTCCATCTCGGTGCGCACGTGCTCTGGAACGAGCTCCAGATCGCGCAAGTTCTCCTTGGGGATGATCACCTTCTTGATGCCCGCGCGGTGCGCCGCGAGCAGCTTCTCCTTGAGTCCACCGATCGGCAGCACGCGGCCTCTGAGCGTGATCTCGCCCGTCATCGCCACCTCACGCCGCGTCGGACGCCCCGTGAGCGCCGATACGAGCGCGGTCGCCATCGTGATGCCTGCCGAAGGACCGTCCTTCGGGATCGCCGCCGCCGGCACGTGGATGTGGATGTCGAGCTTCTCGTTGAACTCTGGATCGACGCCGAGCGCGCTCGCCTTGCTGCGGATGTAGCTCACCGCAGCCTGCGCGGACTCTCGCATCACGTCGCCCAGCTGCCCCGTGAGGATGAGCTTCCCGCTCCCTTTCATCGTCGTGGCTTCCACGAAGATCACGTCGCCGCCGACTTCCGTCCACACGAGGCCCGTCGCGACGCCGACCTCGTCGCGTTTCTCGGCGAGGCCGAAACTGAACTTCGCCGGCCCAAGGAACTCGCGCACGTTCTTGGCAGTGACCGAGGTCTTCTCCGTGCGGCCCTCCACGACCTTCCGCGCCACCTGCCTGCAGATCGTCGCGATCGAGCGTTCGAGGTTGCGCACGCCTGCCTCGCGCGTGTAGCGCCTGATGATCTCGCGCACCGCAGAGTCGGAGATCGCGATCAGCTTCTTGTCGAGCCCGTGCTCCTTGACCTGCTTCGGAATCAGGTACCGCTTGGCGATCTGCAGCTTCTCGTCCTCGGTGTACCCAGGGAAGTGGATGACCTCCATGCGGTCGCGCAGCGCAGGAGGGATGGTGTCGAGCAGGTTCGCCGTCGTGATGAACATGACGTCCGACAGGTCGAACGGCGCCTCGAGGTAGTGGTCCTGGAACGCGTTGTTCTGCTCGGGGTCCAAGACCTCGAGCAGCGCCGCTGTCGGATCGCCGCGGAAGTCGACGCCCACTTTGTCGATCTCGTCCATCATGAACACCGGGTTGCGCGTCCCCACTTGGCTGATGGACTGGATGATCCGACCCGGCAGCGCTCCCACGTAGGTGCGACGGTGCCCGCGGATCTCGGCCTCATCGCGCACGCCACCCAACGACATCCGCACGAACTTGCGATTGAGCGCTCGGGCGATCGACTTGCCGATCGATGTCTTTCCGACACCCGGCGGACCGACGAAGCACAGGATCGGGCCCCGCATGTGGTCTGTGAGCTTGTGCACCGCGAGGTATTCCAGGATCCGCTCTTTCACCTTCTCGAGGCCGTAGTGGTCCTCGTCGAGGATCTTCTGGGCCTCCTTCAAGTCGAGCTTCTCCTCGTCGACCACCTGCCACGGCAGCCCCACCAGCCAGTCGAGGTACGAGCGGATCACGGCCGTCTCCGCAGCGGCCTGCGGCATCTTCTCGAGCCGTCCGAGCTCCTTGAGCGCCTTCTCCTTGACCGCTTCAGGCATCCCGGCGGCCTCGATCTTCTGCCGGTACTCCTCGACCTCGGCCTGCATCTCGTCGTACTGGCCGAGCTCCTGCTGGATGGCCTTCAGCTGCTCGCGCAAGAAGTACTCTCGCTGGGTCTTGGTCATCGACTCTTTCACGCGGCTCTGGATGCGAGAGCCCAGTTCGAGGATCTCGAGCTCCTTTCTCAGGAACTCGCTCGCGATCGAAAGCCGCTCTTTCGGGTCGATGGCTTCGAGGATCTGCTGCTTCTCTTCGGTCTTCAGGCTGAGGTGGAACGCGACGAAGTCCGCGAGGCGTCCTGGCTCTTCGATGGCGCCTGCAGCCATCAGCACCTCTTGCGGGATGGGCTTGCCGAGCTGCGCGGCCTGCTCGAAGTCGGCGACGAGAGTCCGCATGAGAGCCTGCGCCTCGAGGTCGGCCTCCGTGACCTCCTCGATAGGCTCCACGCGCACCTGAACGTACGGATCCATTTCCAGGTACTCGACGATCCGGATGCGCTTCAGCCCTTCGACGAGCGCCTTTGCCGTGCCGTCGGGCAGTTTAAGCTCCTGAAGCACGTTGACGACGCAGCCGACGCGATGGATGTCCTCCGGACCGGGCTCCTGGGTCTCTGCCTCGCGCTGCGTGGCGAGCGCCACGAGGTGATCGGCGCGCATCGCCTGCTCAAGCGCGTTGACGGACCGTTCTCTTCCCACGAACAGCGGTACGACCAGGTTCGGGAAGAGCACGAGATCGCGCAACGGTATCAGCGGCAACACCTCTGGGATGTCGCGCTGCTCGTCTTTCTCCGACATACCGTCCGTCCTTTCGTAGGTCCTGCTGCGTCGTGAGATAATCCTTTCCCAGAACTTCTGCGTCAAACACCAGGCGCCTGCACCGATGGGGTTTGGATGTCCGCTCTTCGCATATACGCCCGTTCGGCCGCTTTGCTCGCTCTCGTCGTGGCGCTCGTCGTGGCGCCCTTGCCGGCGATCGGGCAAGGGCAGCCGCACGCGGAGGCGGCCCCTGCCCGGCAGCAGGTCGCGGTCATGGTGCGCCACGAGCAGCCTGCGTACAGCCCTGAAGCGACGTTCACCGTGGGCGTGGCCGTCGACGTCGCTCAAAGGACCGACTACCTCGAGGTCCGCCTGCGCATGACCTCTCCATCCGGGCGCCTGCTCTACCAGAAGACCGAAGTCCGCCACAACGTGAGCGCCGGTCGCGCGAGCGTCGAATTCTCCCGCTCGCTCAAAGGGCTCGGCGTCCGACAGGGCCGCTACCCCATCGAAGTCCGCGTGCTCGCGACCGGGAGCGACCCGTACACCGTGCGAACCCGCCTGCTCGTGCTCGAAGATCCTTCGCGCACGATCACGCCGGTGGTTTTGGTCGCGCGCCTCGTCAGCCCGCCCGCACTGGATCCTCAGGGCCGTTTCGCGACCGATCCGGCGCTCTATCCGCGTCCCCGCTCGGATGCAGAGCGGCTGCTGGATGCCTCCAGCCGCCACCCCGCATCGCCCCTGACGATCTGTGCGGCGCCGCTCTTGCTCGAAGAATGGCTGCGCGCAGCGGACGGGTACGAGGTTATCGAGCCAGGAGGAACGCGCTCCGTTCCGCCCGAGGATCCAACCGCCGTGACAGCCGCTGCCGTCCTCCGCCGCCTGAGAGAGGCCGTCGCGGCACGCCGCGTCGAGCTCTTGGACGTTCCATACGCGGAGCCCGACGTGCGAGCTCTGGATGCCATCGGCGCCGAAGAGGACCTGCAACATCACTGGGCGCTGTCGGATGCCGTGTTCGCACGCACCGGATCTGCGCCAGCGAGCGCCACTGCGCTTCTCGCAAGCCCGGTGCCGTCTTCTGCTCTGGAGCAGGCACGGAAGCGCAAGGACCGCTTGGTCATCCTCGCACCCGGCACGCTCGCATCCGGCGATGCGACCGCCGGACCTGGCGCATATCGGGTGCTCGAGGGACTCGCTGCATTGGTGCCCGACCCTGGGCTCGCAGACCCAGCGCATGACGACGATGCTGATGCCTTCTACGACGCCCTGTTCGACCACGCGACGTCCGAGGATGCGACGTCACCGGTCGTCGCTTTGTTCGAGGTGGGACCGGGATCACGTCATGCCGCGATCGACGTGGAGCGCGCCCTTGGCTGGATCGAGGCGGCTCCCTGGGTCGCCGGCGTCCACGTCGATGAGGCGATCCGAGACGAACCACGACGACAGGCGGTCCCGTCTTCCTCCGCCGTGGCGCAACCACCGCTGCCCCCGTACTGGCCCGAGGTCGCACAGGCGCATTCCGCGGCCCGAGCGCTGTCGGCTGCGCTCGAATCCGAGGACGACGGCGCGAACGCCGCATTGCGTGATGCGCTGATCGCGCAGAGCACGCTGTGGGCAGGGACGGACGGCACCTACGCGCTATCGGAACGAGCCGTCTCCTATGCTCGATCCGCAAGCGAGCGTTCCCAGCGGATCTTCGGCGCAGTGAGCATCGACGCGAAAGACGTGACGCTGCCGGACGTGTCCGGAGAGATCCCGATCTCGATAGTCAACAAGACGGACAAGACGATGCGGTTGACCTTGCAGGCGAGCGCCGAGCGCGCGTCCCTGCGCGGGGTGCCGAAAGTCGTCACGATCCAACCCGGCGAGAACGTGGTGACGATCGCCGTCGACGTGAGGGGCGAGCTGGGCGATCGGATACGGATCTCGCTTGCAGCGGGAGACTATCCCCTCGCGTCGAGCGAGATCTCCGTGCGCGCGTCATACCTCGATCGGATTGTCACCATCGCAGGTGTCTTGCTCTTCCTGCTCGTGCTGCTCGCATACATCCGCAGACGCGCTATCCGCGCTGAGGCGGGTGGTACCATGTCCTCTGGCGATGCCGCCGAGGGTTCCCGACCCACGAATGGATCGTGATGCGCATGCGCACCGTCATCCTCGACACGAACGTGCTCTTGAGCGACCCGGAGACTCTGCTCGCGTTCCCAGACGCCGAGGTCGTCGTGCCTGACGTCGTCCTCGGTGAGATCGACAAGCTCAAGACGCAACGCGTGGATCCGGACCTGCGGTACAAAGGCCGCGAGGTAAGCCGCATGCTCTTCGAGATGTCGGAGGGCGGCAGTCTTACCGACGGTGTGGAGACGCCAGAGGGCGGGCGCATCAGGGTCGTGGGACTCGCCCCAGACACGCCGATGCCGGAGGGCTTGAGCGCGAAGAACGCAGACGATCGGATTCTCGCGGTTGCGCTTCAGATGTGTTCTGAGGGCTGCGAGGACCTGACGCTCGTCACGAACGACCTGAACATGCTCATCAAGGCACAAACCCTCGGGATCAAAGTCGAACGGCGGCCGGAGCTCGAGGGCGGGTTCGCGCGCAAGTACATCATCCGGCCGTTCCAGCGGTACCGGGTCCCGCTCACGATACTCGCGGTGGCCGTGGGGGTCTTCGCCGGAGTGCTGGCGCTCGCCTTCTACACGACGAGCCTCACGGGGCGCTCCCGCTCCGCCGACGTGCCGACCGAGTTCCGCGACCTGCTCACCGCTGACCAGCGCACGCTCCTCGACGGCCTCACGCGCTTGGAATCGTCCCCGAACGACGCCGAGGCGATGAAGTCGGTCGCCAACGCCTACTACAACCTGCGCGACCAGACCGGGAACGTGCAGTTCGCTCGTAAGGCGATCGACTACTACCAGCGCTACCTCAAGCTCAGGCCGGACGACGTGGACGCTCGAACAGACCTCGCGGCAATGCTGTTCTACTCTGGCTCGACGGACGAGGCCATCCAGGAGGCGACCCTCGTCCTTGAGACCAAGCCCGAGCACATACAGGCGAACTTCAACCTGGGTATCTTCTACTGGCGCGGCAGGGGCGACTACAAGGCGGCCGCGCTGCAGTTCAAGAAGGTCATCGACCTCACCTCGACAAGCGGTGACGCGCACGCGGCGCTCATCAAGCAGCAGGCTGAGGCGAACCTTCAGAGCATCATCAAAGAGGCCGAGGCCGCCGGGCAGCCGCTCGACGTGAAAGCGCTCGGCATCGATGTCACGAACGGAGGCACCACATCGTGAGCGACATGGAGACGATTGACATCGCGATCATCGGCGGAGGTCCAGCGGGGTTGACCGCAGCCCTGTACGCGGCGCGCGCCCGCACGCGCACCGTCGTGTTCGAGAGCGGCCTGCCCGGCGGGCAGATCGTCACCACGGAGCGCGTCGAGAACTACCCGGGCTTCCCCGAGGGGATCACGGGCCCAGAGATCGGCGAGCTCATGCACCGGCAGGCGGAGCGGTTCGGGGCGGAGTTCCGGACCTTCACGCCCATCGAGCGCATCGAGCCTGCCGACCTCGACTTCGTGCTCACCACCGGCGAGGGCGAGAAGATCCTTGCGCACGCGGTCATCCTCGCCACGGGAGCCGTCCCTAAGCGGTTGAACGTGCCCGGCGAGGCGGAGTACACCGGCCGCGGGGTCTCCTGGTGCGCCACCTGCGACGGCGCGTTCTTCCGCGACAAGGTCGTTGCGGTGATCGGCGGGGGGGACGCGGCGGTGGAAGAGGCGATGTTCCTCACGAAGTTCGCCTCGAAGGTCTACCTGGTGCACCGCCGCGATGAGCTCCGCGCGACCAAGTGCATCCAAGAGCAGTGCTTCGCGAACGAGAAGATTGAGATGCGCTGGAGTCGCGTCGTGACCGAGATCATCGGTGAGAACGGCAAGGTTGCTGCCATCCAGCTCGCCTCCACCAAGGGCGAGCCCGAAGAGGTGCTGCCAGTCGACGGCGTGTTCGAGTTCGTGGGCGTCGAGCCGCAAAGCGCGCTCGTCAAGGACCTGTGCGACTTGGACGAGCGCGGCTACGTGAAGGTAGACCACAACGGGCTCACATCGTATCCTGGGCTCTACGCAGCCGGGGACGTCACGGACTCAGAGCTCAAGCAGGTGATCACGGCTGCCGCCAAAGGCGCGTCCGCGGCGTTCGAGGCCGTGAAGTGGATTGACGAGCGGCTGTGCAGGGTCTCGTAGGGAGAGGAGAGGCGCGATGAGCGACCTGATCAAGCACGTGACTGACGACTCGTTCGAGGCCGACGTCATCTCGAGCGCGGTCCCCGTGGTCCTCGACTTCTGGGCGCCGTGGTGCGGACCGTGCCGCATGATGGAGCCCGTCCTCGAGGAGCTCGCGGCCGAGGCCTCAGGCAAGATCCAGGTCGCGAAGCTCAACGTCGACGACAACCCGAAGACGGCGCAGCGCTTTGACATCCTCTCGATCCCGACGCTGCTCGTCTTCAAAGACGGCGAGGTCGTGAAGAAGCTCGTCGGGGCGATGCCGAAGAAGCGGCTCGTCGACGAGCTTTCGGCCTGGCTTTAGTCACGGGAGCCCTCGTGCGCATCCTCGTGGTCGACGGCATGGGCGGGCGCATCGGCCAGGAGGTCGTCGTGCGCCTGAGACAAGCCTTCGGCGAAGAGGTGGAGGTCCTCGCCGTGGGAACGAACTCGACCGCGACGACCGCCATGCTCAAGGCCGGCGCGAACCGAGGCGCCACTGGCGAGAACGCGATGCGCGTCACCGTCCGCGAGGCCGACGTGGTCATCGGTCCCCTGTCCCTCGTGGTCCCTGACTCGATGATGGGCGAGGTGACGCCAGGCATGGCTCAGGCGCTCGCGTCCTCGAGCGCACGCAAAGTCATGCTGCCATTGACGAATCCCAGGATCGACCTGGTAGGGGTCACGAAGACCCCGCTTCCCCACTTGCTCGACGAGGCGATCGATATCGTCTCGTCCATGCGCAGGAAGGAGGTCGACGATGTGTGAGGCACGAGTGGTCATCCAGGGCGTTTCGGGCGAGGAGCTGGAGGCGATCGACGACGTGACGACGATCGTCCCTGAGGGCGACGGGCTCAAGCTGTATGACCTCTACGGCGGTCACCGTGTGGTGTCCGCGTCCCTCAAGGAAGTGCGTCTGCTCGATCACACCGTGATCTTGACGGCGTCCGAGTAAGACCGCGCCACGCGAAGAGAGGAGGTGGAAGACGTGTGTGAAGGTGGCATCAACACCGGACAGGTGAAGATGGCTGTGGCGATGATCGACGACTCGCTCGCTTTGGCCCAGAAGTGGCTGGAGCAGCTGCACCACCTGGCGGACCAGGGTCGCCGCCGCGCGACCAGCGCGGAGCTGGCGCAGGTGTCAGTAGCGCTTGGCGAGGCGCGACAGAAGCTCGAAGATGCGGTCGACAAGCTCGGCGTCGTCGACGACGACGTCACCGTGGAGCGCCTCTGAAGGCGGCTCCACTCGTATCGCCCCCTCGAAGGGGGCACGCGAGCCACGAAGGGTCGCACGACGACTGACTGACGTGAGAAGGAGTGGTCATCGTGCACATCCCTGACGGTATGCTCGACACCAAGACCTGGGTGACGGCCTGGGTCGGCTCTGCTGGAGCGCTCGGATACGCGGCGAAGCGCGCTCGAGCCGCGCTGACGGACTCGAAGGTCGTGCTCATGGCGGTGCTCGCCGCGTTGATCTTCGCCTTGCAGATGCTGAACTTCCCCGTCGCCGGCGGGACCTCCGGCCACTTCGCTGGCGGCGCCGCGGCAGCGATCCTCTTGGGACCCTGGCAAGCGCTGCTCGTCATGGCGGGCGTGCTCGGCGTCCAGGCGTTGTTCTTCGCCGATGGCGGCATCACTGCGTTCGGCGCGAACGTCGTGAACATGGGCATCGTCGCCGTGTTCGTCGGCTGGTCGCTCTACAAGGCGCTCGCCGGACGGGAGCCATCGGCCTCGCGCCGCAGCATCGCCGCGTTCGTCGCCGCATGGGCCGGGTGTTTCACCGCTGCGCTCGCGGCAGCGCTGGAGCTTTGGATCTCCGGTCGCGCGCCTCTCGTGGCCGTCGTGGGGGCCATGGGCTTCTGGCACGCCATCATCGGCGTCGGCGAAGGACTCATCACCGCTGGGCTCGTAGCCTACCTTGCTCGCACGCGTCCAGAGATCCTCGAAGCTGACAAACCGACGGCGCCGGCCCAGGTGCGTCCAGTGGCAGTGACGCTAGGCGTGGTCGCGTTCGTAGCGGCCGGGCTGTCGTTCTTGGCATCGTCGCATCCTGACGGCCTGGAGTACGTCTACTTCGAGCAGGGGATCGGCAAGGAGTTCGCCGAGCGCGTGCTGTTGAAAAGCCCGATGCCGGACTACGTGCTTCCGGGCGTTCCGAACGAGACGCTCGCAGGCGTGCTCGCGGGAATCGTCGGCGTGATCGTGACCGGCGCGATCCTCTACGGCGCAGCGAGGACGCTCGCGGCCCGACGGCAAGCCGCCTGACGGATCCTGCGGAGCGGCGGATGCACGACACCCTCGGGCTTCATGAGCACGAGCACGAGCACGCGGATGGGACCGTCCACGCGCACGAGCATCACCACGCGCGGAGATTCGATCCCGCGTTCCGCCTGCACGACCACACGCATCCTGACGCGTTCGAGACGCTCGCGGACATCTCCTCGCCTGCGTCTCGCATGGATGCGCGCGCCAAGCTGGTGGCGGCGCTCGTGCTCGTCTTGGCGGTGGTCGTCACTCCGCCGCTCCGCATCGCCGAACTGCTCTTCGTCCTGGGCTCTCTCGGCGCGTACGCGCTCCTTGCACGGCTGCCGCTCAAGCGTGTCTTAGCGCGGTCCGCGGGAGTGCTGCCGTTCGCCTTACCGCTCGCGCTCGTCGCGCTGTTCCAGACCTCAGGCGGCTCGCTGAACGCTGGTGGCATCTTCGGCCCCGAAGCGGCGAGCGGCTGGGCTGCGGCGTACGGCCTTCTGAGCAAAGCGTGGCTGTCAGCGCTGACGGTGACGCTTGCGGTGGCCACCACCGAGCCGGCCGAGCTCTTAGCGGCGCTCAGGCGGCTCGGGGTGCCTGACGTGATGACCACCGTCCTCGCGTTCGTCGCACGGTACTCCTCTGCGCTCGCAGACGAGGTGCGCTCGATGCGGGTCGCCTTGGCGAGCCGGGCGCCCCGTCTCCGCCGCGTGCAGCTCGCTCGGCTGTACGGGCACCTCGCTGGCGCCATGGTGCTGCGGGCCTTCGAGCGTGGCGAGCGCATCCACGCAGCGATGCTCTGCCGCGGGTTCGACGGCACGCTGCCAGTGCGACGGACGACGCGGCTCGGGCTCTCAGAGGCGCTGCTCGTGCTCTGCGCGACGTTGTCCGCTGCGGTCATCGCGCTGTACTGACAGAAAGGGAGACGATGGGCCTGGACTCCATCCTCGCGTTCGTGGACGTGACCTACTCGTACCCCGACGGGACGCGGGCGCTCGACGGCATCGACCTCGCCGTCTCTCGCGGCGAGCGGGTTGCGCTGCTCGGCCCGAACGGCGCCGGGAAGTCCACGCTCATGCTGCACGCCAACGGCGTGCTGCGCGCCAGCTCAGGCGAGGTGCGCGTGGCGGGCGTGCCGATCTCGGACGCGACGGTGCGCGAGGCGCGCCGGCGGGTCGGGCTGGTGTTCCAGGATCCCGACGACCAGCTCTTCATGACGAGCGTCTTCGACGACGTCGCGTTCGGGCCGCAGATGAGCGGGCTGGACCAGCACGAGGTCGAGCACCGGGTCCACGAGGCCCTGCACGCCGTGGGGCTCGCCGACCTCGCGAGCAAGGGCAGCCACCGGCTGAGCTTCGGGCAGAAGAAGCGGGTCGCCCTCGCGACCGTCCTGTCGATGCGGCCAGACATCCTGGTGCTCGACGAGCCGACGTCGAACTTGGATCCTCGCGCCCGCCGGCAGATGATCGAGCTCATGTCGTCGCTCGACGCGACGCTGCTCGTCGCGACGCACGACATGGACCTCGCGTGGACGCTCGCCGAGCGAGCGGTGGTGCTCGACGCTGGGCGCGTGGTCGCTGACGGTCCGGCACGCGAGGTCCTGCGCGACGCCGAGCTGCTCCAGGAGCACGGGCTTGAGGTTCCGCACGCCGCGGTCGAACGCTCCTGATACAATCGGCGCGATGAGACGCTCACGCCCGCCAAAGAAGCACAAGACCGTGTTCGCCGCCGTGGACGGGAAGGCGCCGGAGTACTTCGAGTGCCCGGCGTGCGGCTTCTTGTCTGGCGACCCCGCGTTCGCCTCCCCCGACACGCCTTGCCCGCTGTGCGGCGCCGCGCAGACCGAGCGACGGATCTGGCCGGCGGACAGGATACGCAGGCTCGACGCGCGCATCAGGCGCTACCAGGCCGACGGCGAGTCCGAGGTCGTCGTCATCCTCGCGATGACGCTGCTCGAGACCATCCTCGAGGACCTGCTGGACCGGATGCTCGCTGCCCACGGGGCCGACCTCAAGGTGCGCCGGATGGTGATGGACACGCAGCGCGCGATCGGCATCCGCCTCGGCAAGCTGTTCCCAGCGCTCGCTGGAGAGGAGTTCGAGGACGCCGCCTCCGAGCTCGGCTACGCCGACTTCCCCAAGCGGTGGCGGCGGCTGCGCGAGGCGCGCAACGCCTTCATCCACGACTCGCCGTTCACCGGCCCGCAGGAGCACCTCGATCAGCGGGCCGCCGACGAGGCCATGTCTCTCCTCGATCAGGCGTACCGCCTGTTCGTCTTGATGAACAACCGGTTCGTGGCCGATGGCATGCACGGTGAATGAGCGCGATCGGCACGCACGGCTGTTCCACCTGACCGGCATCGTCCAGGGCGTCGGCTTCCGTCCGTTCGTCTACAACCTCGCCGAGCGCCTCGGCGTCCGCGGGTGGGTGCGCAACGCCTCCGACGGCGTGTGGATCCACGCGGAGGCCGACGACGCTGTCCTAGCAGCCTTCGAGCGTGCGCTCGTCGACGAGGCGCCGCCGATGGCGCGCATCACGGGAGCGTCGTCGAAAAGCACGGTCTTGGAGGGCTTCGAGTCCTTCTCCATCGTGCCGTCCCACGCCGAGGAAGGCGCACGCACGCTCGTCTCGCCGGACATCGCGACCTGCTCCGCGTGCGTCGCCGAGCTGTTCGATCCATCTGATCGGCGCTACCGGTACCCGTTCATCAACTGCACGAACTGCGGACCGCGGTTCACCGTCATCGCCGACATCCCCTACGACCGACCGCTCACTTCGATGCGGGTCTTCCCGATGTGCCCCGAGTGCGCCGCCGAGTACGCCGACCCGGCCGACCGACGGTTCCACGCCCAGCCCGATGCGTGTTTCGTGTGCGGACCTCGCCTCTACTTGAATCCCGGGCGTGACGACCTCTCCGTCGAGACAGACTGGCTGTGGAGCCCGGGTGTGGAGACCGACCCGCGACCGCATAAAGACCGCGACGCCGAGCGCGCCCGCTCCGACGCGATCCTCCGGCGCGCGGCGGAGCTCTTGCGCGAAGGCGCGATCGTCGCCGTGAAGGGCCTCGGGGGCTTCCAGCTCGCCTGCGACGCGACGAACGAGGAGGCGGTTTCGCTGCTTCGCGACCGCAAGCGACGGTACGGCAAGCCGCTCGCGGTGATGGCGCGCTCGATCGCAGACGCCAGGGCCTGGTGCGAGATCTCCGACGCCGAGGCCGAGCTGCTCGCCTCACCCGCGGCGCCCATCGTCCTGCTCGCCAAGCGGGCCGAGCCCGACCCGCGAACGGCGCCGCCCGCCCCGTCGCTCGCGCCACGGCTGCGCGAGATCGGCGTCATGCTGCCGTACACGCCGCTGCATCACCTGCTGCTCGCGGAGGTCGGCGTGCCGCTCGTGATGACCTCTGGCAACGTGAGCGAGGAGCCCATCTGCACCGGCAACGCCGAGGCGCTCGAACGCCTCGCGGGCATCGCCGACGCGTTCTTGCTGCACGACCGCGAGATCTTGGCGCGGTACGACGACTCGGTGGCGCGCGTCGGGCCGCGCGGCGTGGAGCTCATCCGTCGCGCGCGCGGGTACGCGCCGTTCCCGCTGCCCGCTCCCGAGCACGCGCACGTCGACGTCCTCGCGTGCGGCCCCGAGCAGAAGAACGCCGTGACGCTCCTCTCGGGCGACCACGCGTTCGTCACTCAGCACGTCGGCGACATGGAGAACGCCGAGACGTTCGCGGCCTTCGAACGCGTCATCGCCGACTACGAGCGGCTGTTCCGCATATCGCCCGCGCTCGTCGCTCACGACCTGCATCCGGAGTACCTCCCCACGAAGCACGCCCTCGCCCTCGGCCTCCCGACCGAAGGCGTCCAGCACCACCACGCGCACATCGCGAGCGTGTTGGGCGAGCACGCGGAGCCAGGGCCCGTGATCGGCGTGGCGTTCGACGGGACGGGCTACGGCACCGACGGCGCGATCTGGGGCGGCGAGATCCTGCTCGCGAGCGTGACCGGCTTCGAACGGTTCGCGCACCTCGAGTACGTCCCGCTCCCAGGCGGCGAGGCCGCCATCCGGAGGCCGGCACGGATGGCGCTCGGCATCCTCGCCGCGTTCGACCTGCTCGACCACCCTGGCGCCTCCTTCTTGCGGCAGCGCCTCGCCCCTGGCGAGGAAGACGTCGTTCTTCGGATGGTGGAGCGTCGATTGAACACGCCGCGCACGTCGTCGGCCGGCCGGCTCTTCGACGCCGTGGCCGCCCTCGCCGGGATCCGCGACGACGCGCAGTATGAGGGGCAGGCCGCCATCGAGCTTGAAGCCGTGGCGGATCGCGATGAGCGCGGCGCGTATTCCTTCGGCTGGAAAGCCCCGGTCATCACAACCCGACCTGCCGTGCGGGCTGTGCTGGACGACCTGTCAGCCGGCGTCGCGGCGCCGACGGTCGCCATGCGCTTCCATCGTGGCCTGAGCATGGCTATAGTGGACGCGTGCGAGAGAGCCCGTCGCCGTACCGGTCTGTCGACCGTGGCCGTCTCCGGCGGCGTGTTCATGAACCGGATCCTGACGGGCCTGGTGCTCGAAGAGCTCGAGGCGCGCGGGTTCCGCGTCTTGACGCACGTGTCCCTGCCCGTCAACGACGGCGGGGTCTCGTTCGGACAAGCGATCGTCGCCTGGGCCCGGCGCCGGGCGGCGGAGCAAGGAGGAGCGCATGTGCCTGGGCATTCCGGCAAGGATCATCAGTGAGCGCAACGACAACGACATGGCGCAGGTCGACATCCTTGGCGTCACCCGCTGGGTGAGCCTGCACATGGTGCCGAACGCCAAAGTCGGCGACCACGTGCTCGTGCACGCCGGCTTCGCGCTCGAGGTCATTTCCGAGGAGTTCGCGAGAGAGACGCTCGACCTTTTGCGCGAAGGCGGGCTCATCGAGGACGAGGCAGGCGAGCTTCAGGCGGAGCCCGCGTCGTGAGCGCTGACCTGACCGCCGCCTTCCGCGACCCGGCGCTCGCCGACGGGCTCGTCCGGCGCATACGGGCTGCGGCCGTGCGGCCGATGAAGCTCATGGAGGTGTGCGGAACGCACACCATGGCGATCGCCAAGAACGGCATCCGTGGGCTGATGCCTGAGGCGATCACCTTGCTCTCCGGTCCGGGCTGCCCGGTATGCGTCACCGGCAACGCGGATATCGACCTCGCCATCGAGATCGCCCGACAGCCCGGCGTCACGCTGGCGACGTTCGGCGACATGATGAAGGTCCCAGGCTCGTACTCCTCGCTCGCGCGCGAGAAAGGCGATGGGCGTGACGTCCGCGTCGTGTACTCGCCGCTGGACGCGCTCGAGCTGGCGGAGCGGGAACCAGACCGCGAGGTCGTGTTCCTCGGAGTCGGGTTCGAGACCACCGCTCCGACGATAGCCGTCACGATCCAGCAGGCAGCCGCTCGGGGCCTCCGGGACTTCTCGGTGCTTTCGCTTCACAAGACGGTGCCGCTGGCCCTCGAGGCGCTCGTGAACGATCCTCTCGTCGAGATCGACGGGTTCATCTTGCCGGGCCACGTCTCGGTGGTGATCGGCACGAAGCCGTACGAGTTCCTCGCGTCGCGCTACGGCGTTCCCGGCGTCGTCACAGGGTTCGAGCCGCTCGACGTGCTCCAGGGCATCCTTATGCTCGCCGAGCAGCTGCGTGACGGCAGGGCGGAGATCGAGGTGGCGTACAGACGGGTCGTCGCCCCCGAGGGCAATCCGCACGCCATCGCAGCCATCGACGACGTGTTCGAGCCGTGCGACGCCGAGTGGCGCGGGCTGGGCGTGATTCCGGGGACCGGCCTTGCAATCCGCGATCGGTACGCCGAGTTCGACGCCGCGCGGCGTTTCACCGTGGCCCCGCCCGACCCGCGCGAGCACAAGGGCTGCCAGTGCGGAGACGTGCTGCGTGGAGCGGTGCTGCCATACGAGTGCCGCCTCTTCGGGCGCGCATGCACCCCCGAGCACCCCGTCGGGCCGTGCATGGTCTCCTCGGAGGGCTCGTGCGCGGCGTACTATCGCTACACCGACCACGGTCGCGCCTGAACGCAGCGCGCATCGGCTGGAAGGGACTTCGGACATGCAACACGACCGCATACTTCTCGCTCACGGCAGCGGTGGCACGATGATGCGCGACCTCATCGAGGAGGTCTTCGTCCCGAGCTTCGCAAACGAGACGCTCCGGCGCCTCGACGACGCCGGCGTCGTGGAGATCCCACCCGGACGCCTGGCCATCTCCACTGACACCTACGTGGTCTCGCCGCTCGTCTTCCCCGGCGGCGACATCGGCCGTCTGGCCGTGTGCGGCACCGTGAACGACATCGCCACCGCAGGCGCCGTGCCTCTGTACCTCTCCGTCGGCTTCGTGCTCGAAGAGGGGCTCGACGTCGAGGTCGTGCGCCGCGTGCTCGCATCCATGCGCGCGGCGGCAGAGGAAGCCGGCGTCCGGATCGTCACTGGCGACACGAAGGTGGTCGAGAAGGGACACGGCGACGGCATGTACGTCAACACCGCCGGCGTCGGCGTCGTGCGGGACGGCTTCGACCTCTCTGGCTCGCACTGCAAGCCAGGCGACCTCGTGCTGCTTTCCGGCACCCTCGGAGACCACGGCATCGCGGTCGTCTCCGTGCGCGAGGGGCTCGCATTCTCGACGGAGATCGTCTCGGACGCCGCGCCCCTCGCTGCGCTCGTCCACGCCGTGCTCGACGCCGCACCCGGGACTCGCTGCTTCCGCGACCCGACGCGAGGCGGACTCGCCTCGACGCTGAACGAGCTCGCCAGCGCATCGGGCGTCGGAATCGTCGTCGACGAGTCCGCAGTGCCCGTGCGCGAGCAGGTCCGAGGCGCGTGCGAGATGCTCGGCTACGACGTGTACCAGGTGGCGAACGAAGGCAAGATGGTGGCCGTCGTCCCGGCTGACCAGGCCGACGCCGCCCTGGAAGCGATGCGCAGCGCGCCCTACGGGCAGGACGCCGCGATCATCGGCGAGGTCACCGAGGGCCCGGCAGGCCGCGTGCACGTCAAGACGCCGTTCGGCGCGACGCGGGTGATGGACATGCTCGTGGGAGAGCAGCTCCCACGCATCTGCTGATGGGTAGCAACCTCGGCACACGCGGCAGCGGCGCGCGCACGGAGTCGCTAGGCGGGCTTGCACGGGTCGCGCTTGCGGCGACGACGTGGGGGACGATCCCGATCTTCGTCCGCATGGTTCACGCACATCCTGCGGTCATCGTCTTCTGGCGTGTCGTGTTCGCTGCGCTGGTCGCGGCAGCCGCGCTCGCGCTCAGCGGCCAGCTCAAAGCGCTGTGGAGCCTTGCGCCCAGACGATACGCGGCGCTGTTCGCCATGGGGTGCTTGCTCGCGCTCAACTGGGCGCTCTACCTCGGTGCCTTGCAGCTCACGACCGTCGCCGTGGCGGTGCTGCTCGCCTACCTTGGCCCGGTGCTCGTCGCGGTGCTCACCCCCGTTCTCGGCTCGGAGCGGTTCGACCGCCGGCTCCTGCTCCCGATGGCGCTTGCGCTCGCAGGAGTGGTCGCGATCGTCGGGCCGCGCGACCTCGGGATCCGCAGCGGCCGCGAGATCCTCGG
Organism: Coriobacteriaceae bacterium EMTCatB1; assembly: GCA_001950395.1. Classification (GTDB taxonomy): domain Bacteria; phylum Actinomycetota; class Coriobacteriia; order Anaerosomatales; family Anaerosomataceae; genus Parvivirga. Next base: position 1,647,988 of record BDLO01000001.1, on the reverse strand, counting down.
TGCGGCGATGGCGCTCGCATCTGCGTTCACCTACGCGGCCCTCGTGCTGAATGCGAAGCGGCTGCTCGCGGGCGTCCCCACGGGCGTCTACATGCTCGGGGAGTACGTGGGCGCCGTCGTCGTCCTTCTGCCCGCGGTGCTGCTGCTCAAGGGCCCGAGCTCTCCCACAGATTGGCTCGGAGTCGCCGCCCTCGGCGTGGTGGACACGGGGCTTACGGGAATGCTGTTCTTGTCGGGACTGCGGCTCGTTCGCGCGGACCACGCTGCCATGTTGACGTACGCTGAGCCGGTGAGCGCGGTTGCGTTCTCAGCCGCGTTCCTCGGCGAACCGATAACAGCATGGACGGCAGCAGGCGCGGCTCTGGTCATCGCGAGCGGGCTTGCCGTAGCGCGTATGGAGCCGCAGCCGGCTATCGAGGCACCTGAGGCCATCGTCGAGAGCACGTAGGGCAAGGAGGCGTCATGGGAGCGATCGAGCGACTCGTGGAGGCCGATGCCGTCGAGCGCCTGCTCGCGCGCGACGCGAGCCTGTTCACGGACGACGTCGACACGCGCATCGCCGTCGGGCAGCGGCTCGGATGGCTCGACCTCGCGAGCAAAGCGCCTGCCCGATTCCCTCTGCTCGCCAACCTCGCCTCCGCTCTCCGGGAGGAAGGCGCCACCGACCTGCTGCTGCTCGGCATGGGCGGTTCGTCGCTCGCGCCGCTCGTGATGTCGCGCATCATCGGGAACGCGGCCGGGTACCCGCGGCTGCACGTGCTCGACACCACGTCCCCGATCGCCGTCTCCAAGCTGCTGCAGACGCTTGATCCCGCAGGCGTCTTCGTAATCGTGGCGAGCAAGTCGGGCACGACGATCGAGCCGTTGTCGCTGTACGCGATCGTGCGGGGCTGGCTGGATGACGCGCTCGGACGGCCCGCTGCCGGCCGTCGCTGCATCGTGATAACCGATCCCGGCTCGCCCCTCGAGAAGCTCCGCCAGAAAGAGGTCATGCGGCTCACGCTCTCCGCACCTCCCACGGTTGGCGGGCGGTACTCGGCCCTCACCCTGTTCGGCCTCGCGCCAGCAGCGCTCACGGGCATCGACGTCGAAGCCCTCGTCGCGCGCGCATCCGTCATGGAAGCGGCCTGCAAGAGCAGCCCGGAGCAGAACCCCGGAGCGCAGCTGGCCGCGTGGATAGCAGACGGCCACGCGGAGGGTCGCGACAAGCTCACCATCGTGGCGTCTCCTGCGCTGAGACCATTCGGGCTGTGGGTGGAACAGCTCATCGCCGAGTCGCTCGGCAAAGACGGGAAGGGCGTCGTCCCCGTCGTCGAGACCGCCCTGCCAGATGCCGCAGCGTACGGCCCTGACCGGCTCGTAGCCGTGGTACGGCTTGCGGCAGACGGCTCGCTCGCAGAGTGGGCGACGAGCGCGAGAGCGGGGCACGACGTCTTCGAGCTCGTATTGGAAGACGGCCTCGACCTCGGCGCAGAGTTCGTCCGCTGGGAGTTCGCGACGGCGCTCGCTGGATTCTTGCTGGGCGTCAACCCCTTCGACGAGCCGAACGTCGCGGAGGCCAAAGCTGCGACCAACGACATCCTCTCCGGCTCCGCATCAGCGCCGCGAGCGTGCTGCGACTTGGACGGGACGTGGATCACATTCGCGGGAGCGCTTGCGCAGCCGGAGCCGCTGCCCGCCTCGAGCATCGACGCTTGCCGGCGCTGGCTCGCGAGCGCGCGTCCCGGCGACTACTTCGCGCTGCTCGCCTACGTGCCTGACGACGCCGCGTATCGTGAGCCGCTCGATCACGCCGCGGCTGCGCTGCGCGACGCCACGGGCATGCCTGTCTGCGTGGAGATCGGCCCTCGCTACCTCCACTCGACCGGCCAGCTGCACAAGGGCGGCCCGGATACGGGGGTCTTCCTTCTGGTGACGGCCCGCGACCGCACCGATTTCCTGATTCCCGGCCAGCGCTTCACCCTTGCTGCGCTTCATCGGGCGCAAGCGGAAGGCGACCTCGTCACGCTCGCCCGCCACGGCCGGCGGGCCATGCGGCTCGACCTGCCCTCGGGCGGAGCTGAGACCATCGCCGCGCTCGCGGACGACCTCGTCACGGCGACCCGGACGTAAGAGCGCCGGCCCCTCGATGCTCTTCGAGGAGCCGGCGCCTGGACTGAAGCGGGCCTCCTGGGGGTGAAGCCCGCAGGTCCGCGCTAGTGGCTCTTGGTGCCGAGCAGCCCGCCGACCTTGTCGAGCCCGAGGTCGCGCTCGTGCCGCTCGTGCGCCGTGCCGTGTATGCGCATCCAGATCTCGTCGACGTTCTTCGGCAACTGCCCATCCAGCTTGCTCACGACGATGATCGTCAAGAGCGAAAGCGGGAAGGTGAACAGCACTGGGAACGTCAGCGAGCCGAGGAACCCGACAACGCCTTCCTTCGGGATCTTGCCGAGCGTCTGCAAGATGTTCAGGAAGATGAACAGTATCGAGCTCCCCAGCCCGACGAAGATGCCGGCGGTGGCTCCGCGCTCCGTCGTCCCCTTCCACCAGATGCCCGTGAGCAGCATCGGCACGAACGCCGAGGCGCCGACCGAGAACGCCCAGGTCACCATCATCGCGATCAGCGCCGGATACGCCTGATCCAGCCCGAACTTCGGAATCGCCAGGCCGATCAGCAGCGCCAGACCGGCGAACAGCAGCACCGCGACCCGCCCAACGAGCACTCGCTTGGTCTCGCTCGCGTTCGGGTTGATGTACTTCTCGTACACGTCGTGACCGACCGCAGAGGCAGACGCGATCAGCAGACCACCGATGGTGGAGAACATGGCCGCGAAAGCGCCGGCTGAGACGACGCCCAGAAGCGCCTGCCCGCCGAGCAGGTTGCCGAGCGTCGGCATGACCTGGTCGGGCTTCACGAGGTGGCCGTGGACGTTCGCCGCGGCGATCGTGCCACCGTTCGCGAGGTGCTCCTTGATGAAGCCGAGACCCGCGAGGCCGGCGATCGGCGCCATGATGTAGAACGTGCCGATGAACACGAGCACCCAGAACGTCGAGCGACGGGCAGCCGAACCGGAGGGGTTCGTGTAGTACCGGTTGAGGATGTGCGGCAGACCCGCAGTGCCAAGGACGAGCGCCAGCACCATCGAGAATTGATCGAACTTGTTGTAGCGATGCCCTGGCTCGCGGAACAGCATCGCCCTCAGCTCGTGCAGCTTGTTCTTGGCCGGAAGCGCAACCGGGATCTTGCCCTCGGACTTGGCCGCGACGAACTCCTCGACTTTCGCGTACTCCTCCGGCGTCATGACCGTCTTGGCCGCTTCGAGCGGCGTCTTGCCAGTCGCAGGGTTCGGCGTGGTGAGCTCGGCCACCGTCAGCGCCTTCGTGTCGACGATCGGTTCCTTGGATGCGTCAGCGAGCGCTTTCGGGTAGCTGAACCCGTTGCCGAAGGCGAATGCCACCACCAGGAACATCGCGAACCACAGCCACCAGAACTGGAAGATCTGGTTGAGCGTCGTTCCCTTCATGCCGCCCACGCCGACGTAGAACGCCATGATGGCCGCGATGACGACGACGCCAGACGTGTACGGTTCCATCCCGAAGATGCCCTTGCCGACGAGCACTTGCCACGTCGTGCCGGCGCCGAACATCTGCGGCGCCATGTAGAACAGCGACGTCAGCAGCACAGCAAGCACCGTCACCAGGCGGATGCGGTCGCTGCCGAAGCGGCCGTAAGCGAAGTCGGCCACCGTGTACTCGCCGAAGCGCCGGAGCGCCGAGGCGATGAAGAGCACGACCACCATGAAGCCGCCGGCGAAGCCAGCCGCATACCACACGCCGTCAAGGCCGGAGGCATAGACCGCGCCTGCGACGCCCAGGAACGAGGCCGCCGACAGGTAGTCGCCTGAGATCGCCGACGCGTTCGAGAAGGAACCTACCTTGCGGCCGGCAAGGTAGAAGTCCGCGGTGGTGCGCGTGAACCGGCGAGAGAAGATCGACAGGGCGATCGTGAACAGGATGAGCGCGATCACCAGGACGATTGCAAGCGTGTTCATCTCCTACGCCTCCTCCCCGCCCTGCGACTGCGCCGCGATCTCTTCTGCCATGTGCGCGAGCTTCTCGTCGAGCTTGTCCGCTTGCTTCGAGTACGTCCACGCCATCACCCACAAGAAGACGTAGTAGATGAGGGAGACGAACAAGTAGTTGGCCGTGAAACCTCCCCAGATCGGCTTGGCGTACCAGTCCTCCCACCACACCGAGGCAGCCGGTATAGCAAGCGTGACGGCGAAGAAGATCGCGCCGTACGTGAACGAGAGCTTGCGCTGCTCGCGGAAGACCGCATCCACGCTCTCGATCGTGTCGACGTGTTCGCCGTGCCTGACGTGAGCAGCCGTCGGGGCCTTCCCGGCAGCGCGTGCCGTTGTGTCCGCCATCGTGTGCACCTCCTTCTCTCTTGCTGCCTACTCGGCCTTGACCACCAGCACGGGGATCGGCGAGCCCTTGACGACCGTCTCGGCGACGCTCCCGAGCGCGATCCGCTTCAAGCCTGTGCGCCCTGTGTCGCCGCAGACGATCATGTCCGCGCCCCACTCGATGGCAGCAGCCACGATCCGCTTCGCCACGCCGCCTTTGACGACCTCGACCTCGCACTCGACCCCGTTGCGCTCGCACATCGTCTTCGCGACGACGAGCCCCTTCACTGACGGATGGACGCCTTCGAACGCCTCCTCGTCAATGACCTCCTCGGGGTACTCGAGCGCTTCAAGGCCGGTGTCCACGAAGATCGCCTTGACCCTCGCGCCGAAGGTCTTCGCGAGGATGACGGCGTACTCGGTGGCCGCGACTGCAGGCTCCGAACCGTCGGTCGGCAGCAAGATCTTGTCGATCTCGTGGCAGACCTCCTGGATGTCGCCGAGCTTGATGTCATCGGCTGACCCCTTGATGCAGACCTTCATCCGGTTCACCTCCTCCTTCTGGTCGCGCACGATGCGCGGTCCTGAGGCGAACGGTAGCGCGTGCGCGCGGGCTGGCATGCGCAGCCGGGGTATGCGGCGAGACCGGGTCGGCAGAAGGACGAGAACGGCAGGTGAACGGAAATCCAAGCGGCTATCGGACGCCTGCGCGCCGCTCGCCCGCATCCACCTGCCACCGACCGGTGCCGGGACTGCAGCGGCGAGGAGCTTTACACGGCGACGATGCGGGCGATCGCACCGCGAGCGGCGATTTCGAGAACGCCGACGGTCGCGCCCGCTGCGCTCCTCGGACGAGAGACCGATCCAGGATTCACCACGAGCACGCCCTCGCGGCGCTCGACCATCGGCACGTGCGTGTGGCCCACCACGAGCACGTCGGCTGGTGACGCTCGATGCGCACGCAGGGCCTCCTCGAGACGATGCGCGACGATGACGTTCGCTCCCGCAAGCGTGACGCGTAGCAGCTCGTCGAGGACGCCCGTGAGCGCGCCGTCCATGTTGCCGGCGACCGCGTCTGCCGGGGCGATGGACTCGAGCTCTCGAAGCACCTCGAGCGAACCGACGTCTCCTGCGTGCAGGATGCGCTGACATCTCGAGAAGACCCGCGCCACCCCGCTCGGGAGCGTGCCGTGCGTGTCTGAGACGAGACCGACGAGCACCTACAGCCCGAGCGCCTTCTTCAGCGCCGGCACCCGCCTGCGCGAGGCCGGCACCTGTGTGCCAGCCGCGTCCTTGAGAGTTAGCAGCATCGTCCCGCCGTACATCGGCACGACCTCGCGCACCTGCGCAAGGTTCACGACGAAGCGCCGGTGCACACGGAAGAAGCCCTGTGGCTCGAGACGGGACTCGATCTGCGAAAGCGACATCGTCGACAAGAACCGCTCGTTCGCGGTGAAGATGTAGGAGTAGTCGTCCTTTGCCATGACGTAGTAGATGTCCTGCACCTGGATGAGCAGCTTGCGACCGGCCTTCTCGACCGGGATCCGCTCGATGCGTGCCGGCGCCTCCTCGGACGGGCGCAATCGGCTTATCGCCGCCTGAAGCCGCTTGAGCTCGACGGGCTTGACCAGGTAGTCGACCGCGGCGACTTCGAAGGCCTTCACCGCATGCTCGCTGTGTGCAGTCACGAAGACCACCGCGGGCTGCCGCTCGGCTTGGCTGAGCGCTTCGGCGAGCTGCATGCCCGAGATGCCAGGCATGTCGATGTCGAGGAACACCACGTCGTACGGGATGGCCTTGATGAGCTGGAGCGCCTCTTGGGCGTTCGACGCCTCGCCGATGACCTCGACGCCGCCGGCCTCTTCCAGCAAGTACCTGAGCTCAGAGCGCGCTGGCGCCTCATCGTCGACCACGAGCGCCTTGATGAGACCCATGCCTACCCTCCGCTCCTCGGCACGAGACGGGCGGTGACGGTGGTGCCAACGCCCTCGCGGCTCTCGATCGTCAGCCCGCTGCCAGGCCCGAAATGGCCGCGCACCCTATCGTGCACGTTCTTGAGCGCGATGCCAAGACCTCGCCCGACGCCCGATTCGAGCACGCGCGACAGCTCGCTTGCAGGGATGCCAGCGCCGTCATCCTGCACCGAGATTGCGATCCCGCCATCGTCCCGCCGCACTCGCAGCACGATGGTGAGCGGTCTGTCAGGCATGAGGGCGTGTTGCACGCAGTTCTCAACCAGCGGCTGGACGATGAACGCGGGAACCAAGACCTCGTCGAGCCCCTCTTCGACCTCTTCGACGATGCGGATGCGGTCTCCGAACCGGGCCTTCTCGAAGCGCATGTAGCTCCGCGCGTACTCGAGCTCGCGCTCCAGCGGGACGAGGTCCTCGTTCTCCTCCAGCGTGCGGCGGTAGAACCGTGCGAACTCGCGCAGCAGCTCGCGCGCCTGCGCGGGGTCGGTGCGGATGAGCGCAGCGATCGTGTTGATGGTGTTGAACAGGAAGTGCGGGTTGATCTGCGCCTGAAGGGCTTTGAGCTCCATGCGGCACGCCAGCTCGGTCTGCCGCTCCAGCTCCGAGAGCTCGAGCTGCGTCGAAAGCAAACGCGCCAGACCCTCTACCATCGTGACTTGCGTCTCGTTCAGCAGCCGCGGGGTCGTGTAGTAGAACTTCAGCGTCCCCACGACTTCCCCCCGCACGTGCAGAGGCACGACGATCGCCGCCCGCAAGTAGCAGCCCTTCACGGGGCAGCCGATGTCTTCGCGCGTCGCAAGGATGCGGTGCTCGTCGGCCTCGATGGCCTCTCGCGTCGCTTTCGTCATGATGGGCCCGCCGGGGTGGTGATGGTCTTCGCCGATCCCCGCGAAGCCGAGGACCGTGTCTCTGTCGGTGATGGCGACTGCGGCCGCATCGCTCTCCTCAAGCGCCAGACGGCACACCGCTTGCGCCGTCTCGGGATCGAGCCCGCGCCGCATGTACGCCAGGCTGCGCGACGCGATCTCGAGGATCTGGTGCGACTGCATGGCTCGTATGTGGTCGGGTCTCGTGAGCACGCGAGCGACGACAGACCCGACGGCGATCAGTATGAGGCCGCCCACCGCGACGATCGACACGGGTCGCGAGACCCCGCCGAGCACAGAGGCCACCGCGACCACGCCGATGGCAGACGTGGCCAGGAACAACGCGGCGTCTATGACGATCGCACGCCTGGACTGCACGGGGTCACACCTTTCTCGGTTTCGACGGCGCCGAACGCGAGCAGGTGCTTGCGGGGCCCGATGCTCTCGAACCCGAACCGCGCGTACAGCCGCTGCGCCGCGTCGTTGCCCGCCTGAGTGTACAGCACCGTGCGATGGATCCCCTGCCTCTCCAGGTACCGCAAGCAATCGGCGAGGAGCGCGCTGCCGATGCCGTTCCCGCGATGAGCGGGCGCTACCGCGAGACGGCCCACGACGCCGTGCCCTCTGTCGATCCGGCACATAGCGTACCCCACCACCGCCAGGCCGCGCTTCGCGACCACCGTCCGATCGCTTGCAAGGTACCGCGCCATGAGCCGCACGTCGTACCGCCAGAAATCGCTGAAGCACGCGATGTCGAGTGCCAAGAGCTGCTCAAGCGCGCTTTCGTCTGCAATCTCGAACGCCGTGCCGGTCGGACGCTCGTCAGGGAGTGGAGCACCTGTACGACGCGCCATGGCAAGCCCCGTGTGGACGATCCGCATCCCCGCTTTGAGGTACGGGGCAACGCCGTCCTCGGGCACGAACGGGCTCAGGACGTCCTCGAACCCGTGGGCCCGCGCGACTGCGTGAAGCGCCGCCATGTGCGAAGACACACTGCGCTCGGGGCTCCACAGCGCGCTCACCGCCATCAACGGCAGGTGCTCGCGCCACCTGTCCAAGATCGCAAGGTCGCCCGCGTCGCTCACCTGGATCGTCCACGGGACCCGGGCCCAGGCGCTTCGCAGCTCGTCCAGCGATCCGAACAGGCCCTCCTGCCGCGCGAGCGCCCAGACGCGCCCTAAGTCGTGCTCGCCGGCCGTTCTGAGAGCGTGAGACCGCGCAATCACAGTGCCCCCAGCTCCCCGAGGACGAGCCAGACGGCAACGCATACCAGCATCACCGCGAACGCGTAGCGCACGGCCGTCTCGCGTGCGAGCACCGTGAGGCGCGACCCGACGGCTGCCCCCGGGACGACGCCCACGGCCAACCCGAGGGCAATCTTCGGGTCGATGTGACCGAGAAGGTAGTGGGCGACGCTTCCTGGTATCGCGAGGATCGCGACCGAGAGCAGACTGGTGCCCACGGCCCTCTTCATGTCGAACCCGAGCCAGCGCGTAAGCAAGGGCACGATGACGAAGCCGCCCCCAAGGCCGAGGAAGCCCGAATACAGCCCCGCCGCGAGCCCGATCGTCGCCACACGAGGGACAGCCGGCGCGGCAGGCCGCTGCCCGTGGTGCCCACGACTCTTCTTGGCTGCCCAGACGGCGGTGTCGGCAGCCACGTACACGATGAGCGCCGCCGTCGCGAGCATGACGGCCGAGCCCCCCGCTAGCTTGCTCAGCCACGCACCCACGATGGAGGCGATCGACCCCACGACGCCCACTGTCGTGGCGGCGCGGACGTCGACGAGGTCTCGACGAAGGTACGTCCACGCTCCCGTGAGCGCTCCCGGGATGATGACCGGCAGCGGCGTGCCCACGGCCACGAGCGCAGGCGCCTTCAGGATGAGGCGGATGGCCGGGGTCGTCACGATACCGCCCCCGATGCCGAATGCGCCCGACAGGACCCCGGAGACCGCCCCGATCAAGAACGACTGCGCCGCCGACCCCAGGCTCATCGCTCCGGCGGCACCACCGGGAATCGACCGGTGATCGCGCTCCTATCGATGCGGCGCTCACCAGTGAACAGCGTCTTGAGCGCGATGTCTTCCCACAGGCGATCCACGAGCATCGGCCACCTGCGCTGCAATGCGAAGTACCGCTCGCAGTTCTCGCGCGAGTACTCGTTGGCCTGCTTCACACCGCGACGCGCGATGCGTAGGTACTCTCCCGGCTCCTTCCCGGAAAGGGCACGGAGAAGCGCGGTGACACGGGCCCGCCATACGACCGAGCCCTCCACGAACGGGCCCGGGTACGGCATGAGCGAGTCCGGCGTGACCTGCCGCAGGTCCACCTGCGACTTCGAGAACTCCAGCTTCCGGTGCTCGTACACGAACCGGAAGACGTCTTGCCTGAACGCAGCAGCCTCGCTGGGAAGCTTCGGTGGCTGATGGATAACCGACCATTCGCCGTCCAAGAAGATGTCCCCGCCGTGCATCCGGACGTTGATCACGTAGTCGATGTCCTCGCCGCGCCCGACCCACGGGTCGAAGGGCACCGTGCTGTACAGGTCTTTGTGGATCGCCAGGCAGCCGCCCATGGCCACAGTGCTGGGCGTGATCCGAGGAGGACGTGCGACTGCCGCGAGCGCCAAAGTGAACGCGTCGTCCTGTCGCCAGAACATGTCGTACCAGGGAGCATCGCTCGCAAACTGGTAGCGCCCCTGCTCGTCGGTGTAGTAGCCGCTCTTCGCAAGCACGCGCTTGCCCTTGCCGGTTTCCTCGCCGATCCCCTCTTGCGCGCGAAGGAGGAACGCAGGGTCGGTCACCACCTGATCGTCGTCGACGAACACGACGAGGTCAGAACCCAGCGTCGCGGCGACCAGCAGGCCGACGTTGCGCACCGCTCCATAACTGCCGAGGGCGACTGCGTCCAGAATGTCGGCGAACTCCAGCTGCTCCATCCGCCGGTGCAAAGACCCCATCTCCGCGGGGCCGACCACAAGTGCGTCCAGCTCTGGAAAGTCAGCGAGGATGTCGCGCACGCGGTCCTCGGCGGCGTGCTCCACTGACTCGTGCGTCGCAGCCACGATAAGCACGACGCGCCCGAGCCCCTCGACAGTCTCCAGCGATCGCAGACAGTCGGGGAGCGTGCCGTCCTCGTCGATCGGCGTCGGGTGGTCGTAGCGGAACGGGCCCTCTGAGGTCGGTCGGCCTCGCTTGCGCGTCCAGAACGTAGGGATGATGACGCAGGGCTCCAACGGAACACCTTCCATCTCGCAGCACGTCATTGTTCGAGCAGCAACAATGATACCGCTCGCGACGGCCGTCCGCTCGCCTGCTACTCAGCGTTCTGGACGTTGTCCGGCCGCACCAGGCACCGTTGGACGGCAGCGCGCAGGACTTCGTAGGGCCGCGAGCCGACGATCAGCTCGTCGCAGATGATCGCGGCAGGTGTCTCCTGAATCCCAAGGTGAAGAGCGAGGTGCCTGAACTCGTGGAGCCGCTCGTCGTACCGCCCCGAGTCCCACGCTTCAGTCATCTCGGACTCCGGGATCCCGTGCTTCAGACCGACGGGGACGAGCACGCTCCGATCGCCGATGTCCCTGCCGGCGACGAAGTACTCCCTGAAGATGTCGAGGTGAAGCGGCCAGAACACATCGTCCCCTCTGTCGCGTCCGATTTCCGCAAGCACCATGGCGTTGTGCGTCTTCGGCACGAGGTCGGGCAGCACCATGCGCTCGCCTTCCTTGGCAGCGAGCTGGATCAACCGCTCTTCGACACGCGGGGAATGCGAGAGCCCGTCGCGTGACGCCGACAGTCCTTCGTCTGGCATGTCCGGCCGAAGCTCGAACGGCACACCCATGAGGTACACGCCCATCTCTTCGCGGAGCTTAAGGAACCGGAACTGGTCCACGAAACAGAAAGGTCAAGCGTAGTCGTAGAACACCAGCACGCGCGAGACTGCTGCTTGCGACCGATCGTCAGCCACGGCTCTCTCCTTCATTCAACCAGCCCGAGCGGCTCTCCGCATGCGGCACACGCACCGCCTCGCGTCGCGCGGCTGACGATGCGATAGCCGTCGCGACCGATCGCGAGGGCGCCGCACCGCGGGCACACTGTGTCCTCGCCTCCTGGCTCTGCGACGTTGCCGAGGTACACGAACGCGAGCCCTTCTTCCCTGCCGATGTCGCGGAAGCGCCGGAGCGTCTCGACAGGCGTCGGCGGCAGGTGCGAGAGCTCGAGGTACGGGAAGAAGCGTGTGACGTGCCACGGCGTCTTCGCCCCGAGGGCATCGCGAATCCATCGAGCGATTCCCCGCGCAGTCTCTGCGGAGTCGTTCACGGACGGGATGACGTTGGTGACGACTTCCACGTGCATGCCCCACCGCTCCTTGGCCCGGACGGCGGCCTCCAAGATAGGCAGCATCGAGCGGACCTTGCACAGGCGTCGATAGGTCTCGTCGTCGAACGCCTTGACATCGACACGCCACACGTCGATCACCGAGCCGAGGTAGTCGAGCCCCGCCTCGGTGACGTAGCCGTTGGTGACCATCACGGTGTACAGCCCGGCGTCTCTCGCGCGCGCTGCGGTGTCCTTCACGAACTCCGCCCAGATCACCGGCTCGTTGTACGTGAACGCGACTCCCTCGCACGACTCGAGGCGCGCGATGGCGACCACTTCTTCCGGTGCAATCCTCCTGACGCCGCCGTCCTCAAGCCGCGCCCGGCTGATGCTCCAGTTCTGGCAGTGCAGACAGCGCATGCTGCACCCGACGCTGCCGAGCGAGAGCGCCCGCGTTCCCGGACGGTAGTGGAAGACCGGCTTCTTCTCGATAGGATCGGCTGCAATCGAGGAGACCTCGCCGTAGGTCGCCGCGAAGAGCCGTCCGCCCACGTTGCGTCTCGCGCCGCAGATACCCGCCGCTCCGTCTGCGATGCGGCAGCTGTGAGGGCACAGCAGACAGTGCACGACGCCGCCCTCTAAGGTCTCCCAGAGGTCGGCCTCTCGCACCGTGCCCTCCTATCCTGATGCCGCTATACCGACCCGATCCGATCCTTGCTGGACCGCCTCGAGAAGCGCGTTCTCTGCGGCTGCGAGCAGGTCGTCGCCGCCGAGCATCTCCTTGTCAGCTGATGCGACCCCAGCCGACATCGTGACGCGCACATCACCTGTATACCCGCTCACCGCTGGCATGCGCTGCTCTCGGACGAGCGCACGCAGCTTCTCGGCGACCGCGAACGCCGCCGTCTTGCCGACTCCAGGAAGCAGGACCGCGAACTGGTCTCCGCGTAGGCGAGCGACCATGTCGGTGGAGCGAACGCTCCCTGCGAGGGTCTCCGCGATCCGCTTCAGGACTTCGTCCGCGCCGGATTCGCCGAGGAGGTCGTTCACGGCCCCGAAGCCGTCAATGTCCAGCAGCACGAGCGACAGCGGCGTGCCGTATCGCGCATGTCTCGCCATCTCGAGCCCGAGCCGTTCATCGAATGCGCGGTCGTTCCACACCCCCGTGAGCTCGTCGATGGTCACCAGAGCTTCGAGCGCGGTCTCGGCTTGCTGCAGGCGCCGCCGCTGGAGAGGGAAGCACATCTCCCAAGACGAGTCGCCCCTGAAGATCGCCTCCGCGTGCTCAACGCACGTCGGATACCCGCACGCGCCGCAATCGAGCACCTCCGCGCGCGACGCGAACCCTCCGTCGGCGAGCAGCGCGTCGATGAGAGCGTCGCTCGGCCGCGGCAGGTGCACGGGATCGGGGCGGAACGACCGCACGACTTCGACCTTCGGCAGCACCTCCATGAGCGTACGAGTGCTCACGGCCGCGACCCCAGGCGCCGTGCGCGCGGCACGGTCCACGTTGCGCTTCGCGAAGAGCGACATCCCGGGATTGACGGCGGGGCCATCGATGCAGCCCTCGCAGTTGAGCGCATCGATGACTGCCGGAGCGGTCTCTCCTGCCGCGATCGCCTTGAGCAGCCGATCGAGATCGGGGATCCCACGCACTACGTGGACCTGGCCATCGGTCGGGGATCCTTTGGCGAGCGCTTCTCTCGGGAACCCGTCAGTGAGCGAGAGTTGCTTCAGGATCCGGGGGCGCGCAGTCACGTTCGCATGCATGGCCCGGTGCCCGCCCCCGCGCTCCTGGGAGACGATCATCTGCTTCAACTCCAGGAAGTCGATCGCCGCGTCCACAGGTCCTTCGAGATGGGGGTCGAAGACCTCGTCCTTGCGAGCGAAGCACGGGCTCACGTACACGATCGCCACGTCGTCGCTGTACATCGCCCTGATGAGGCGGGCCTGTGCCACGTAAGGTGGCACCACGGGAGCAAGAGCCGGGACGAACGCAGGGTGGTACTTCCGGACGAAGTCGACCACCACCGGGCACGTCGACCGTATGGTGAACGGCGTGCCTTCCCGCGCGGCGATTCGCTCGTACTCGATGGCGACGATCTCCTCGCCGAGCGCAGTCGTCTCCACAGACGAGAAGCCGAGACCTGCGAGCGCTCGCTCGACGGCGAGCGGCGTCAACGGATGCAGCGCAGCCGTGAACTCCGATGCCAGCAGCGCCACCACGGGCCGTCTGGAGCGCAAGAGCTCTCGAACGGCTGGGGTGTCGTCCCGGACCTTGTGCGCCCGGGCGCCGCACTCCCCGACACACAGCCCGCATGCGACACACTTCTCTTGGATGATTTCCGAACGCCCCTCGACGACTCGGATGGCCCTCACCGGGCACACCCTCACGCAACCCCAGCACTCAGTGCAGGACGGCTTGTCGTGAACGATGAGCGGCTCTCGCTCCCTCGCAGCTGGTCGCCCGGTGCTGATGACGCCTTCGTCGCTCACGAGACCCCCTTCGCCGTGCGCCTATCCGTGAACGATACGCGCGGCGCCCGAGAGCCGCAACGCGAAAGCCAGGAGTCCACCCACGAGGTACACGGCGACGAACTCGCCAGCCGCGATGGTGACGAGACCGAAAAGGTACATCCACATCCACGAATCGCTGATGTGCACCCCCAGCACGGTCGTGTCGTAGAGCCCGGTCGCGGCCAACACGACGGGCAGGTACGCCGCCACGATGACGGCGTTCGCGACGACGGGCCCCAGGAGCGCGATCGCGGGACGCCGACGGAGGCGATACGTCCACGCGGCTCCGAGAAACGTGGCGAGCGAGCCGAACACGACGTCGAGCAGCGCCATCGGGCCGAACTGGGCCACCATCGCCCCGTTCGCGACTGCGCACCCGATGGTGAGCCCGGGAACCGCCGCCGGCGTGAACAGCGCGAGCACCGTGAGCGCCTCGGAGACACGCACTTGCACAGGCCCGTACGTGAGCGGGCTTTGGATCATCGGCAGCGTCGATGCAGCATACAGCGCTGCGATGAGCCCCGCCTGAGCGACATACCGTGCCCTACGGCTGCGACCGTCCACGGCGACGCCGCCATCGCGGCGTTCCTGACGAGCGCATCGGCTATCCGTCATTCGTTGGCGCCCTTCTGCTTGTTCCTCGGAAGCGAGATGATGAACGTCGTGCCAGAGCCGAGCTTGCTGCGGGCCCAGATCATGCCGCCGCTCGCATCCACGATGTGCTTCGCAATGGACAGACCGAGGCCGAAGCCCCCCGTTTCCTTCGAGCGAGAGGCGTCGCTGCGATAGAAGCGCTCGAAGACGTTCGGGAGGTCCTCTTCCGGGATTCCGATCCCCGTGTCGCTCACCTCGATGACGACGCGATCCTTGTGGCGACGCGTGCTCACCTGCACGCGGCCTCCAGCAGGCGTGTACTTGCAGGCGTTGTCGACGAGGATGCCCAGGGCCTCCTCGATGCGATCGGGGTCCCCCCATAGGGCAAGCGGCCCCTCGTCTGGACCCAGGAACTCGAGGTTCTTGTCCATGTACCGGGTCGCCGCGTTCGCGAGCACCTCCCGCGCGACGGCGTTGATGTCGTACCTCACGTGCTTGAACTCCAAGATCTCCTCGCTCCTGATCATCGCGAGAAGATCCGAGCACAGTTTGGCCATGCGTCGGGACTCGCGGTCGATCGCGGCGATGGCCTCGTCGCGCATATCGGGATCTTCGGCGCCCCATGCGCGGAGGATATTCACGTACCCACGGATGCCAGCGACCGGCGTGGCCAGCTCGTGCGAGGCGTCCGCGACGAATCGCGTCTGCGCGTCCGCACGCTTCTTGAGGCGGTCGATGAGCGCATTGAGCGACCTCGCAAGCTCGGATATCTCGTGCTCGCCTTGCTCGGGGAGCCGAGTGTCGAGCTGGCCGGCGTCGATCGAGTCTGCCGCGCGGCGGATCTCGTCGACGAGCGAGAGCACCCATCCCATCACGACCTGCATCATCAGGATGGCGAGCGCCGTCGCGAGCACGCCGACGGCGACCATCGGTGCGCGAGCTTGGTCAAGCATCCGCTCCTCACGCTGCGGCTTGTACGACACCTCGACCAGCGCCATCCGCCCACTGGGCAGCTCCAGTGGCACGTAGGAGATGCACAGCCCGAGATCGGCCTTCGTGAAGAAGCCCGCAAGGAATCCGCCGCTGCCCACGGTCGTGCTGACGGCCTCTCCTCGCCTGAGCGCCTCCCGAGCATCTTGAAGCGAGCGGACACGCGCTCCAGCTTGAGAAGACCACACGCGCCGAAGAGGGTCCGCGGCGCCCTTCGCTTCCCACAGAGCGACGCTTGCCCCATCGATGAGGTCTCCGGCTGGCTGGAGAGACTCCGACAACGCGTCCCACGCCATCGTGTCGACCTCGACCGCGCTGGAAGACGGCTCTGCCAGCTTCTCGACAGCTCGACGCGAAGAATCCGCAGCGAACGACGCGAGTCGCGCACACGTCGCCTGTGCGGAAGAGACGGTGCTTTGCGCCACGACGAAGTACGTCACCAAAGTGACGCTTCCAACGAGGAGCGCCGCGAAGACGGTGGCGAGGTACAGGACTCGAGCGCGTATGGACTTCAGACGCATCTATCCCCGGGCGAAGAAGTAGCCGACCCCGCGTATGGTCTGGATGATCTTCGCTTCCTTGTCGCCGATCTTCGTGCGCAGGTGGCAGATGAAGACTTCGATCACGTTGCTCTCAGAAGCAGGCTGCCCGCCCCACACCGCCTCGAAGATCTCGTCGCGGGAGACGACACGCCCAGCGTTCGCCACGAGATACGCGAGCAGATCGAACTCCTTGCTGGTCAGGTTGAGCGGCCGCCCGTGGAGCGTGGCTTGACGCTTTTCGAGGTCGATTGCGACGCCAGAGGCCTCGTAACGCGGCTCTTGTGCGGTCTTCGTCCGCTTCAGGAGGGCCCGAACGCGAGAGAGCAGCTCCGGGATCTCGAACGGCTTGCGCAGGTAGTCGTCTGCGCCTGCCTCGAAACCGACGACCACGTCGTGCGTCTCCGCGCGAGCGGTGAGCATGAGAATCGGGACGTCCATGCCCTTCTTGCGGATGAACCTGGCGACGTCCAGCCCATCCACGCCCGGCAGCATCAGGTCGAGTATCACGAGGTCGACGTCACTCTCAGCCATCAGATCCATCGCCGCAGAACCATCACCCGCTCGCAGCACCTGGTAGCCGGCATGTTCGAGCTCCAACTGCACGAATCGCGCGATGGTCTGGTCGTCCTCGACGATAAGAATCGTGGCCTCTGACACGGCGCCCTCCCTGCGTTCGACCGGCTCGTGGACTCAGCCCGCGAGTCAATATTAACGCGGCAGCAGCATCTCGGCTATCTGCACCGCGTTGAGAGCAGCTCCCTTGCGCAGCTGATCGGCCACGACCCACATCTGGACGCCGTTCTCGACGCTCGAATCGCGCCTGATACGACCCACGTACACGTCGTCTGTCCCCTCGAGCATCGCAGGCATCGGGTAGAGACTCGCCGCCACGTCGTCGAGAACAGTCACGCCCGGCGCTTCTGCGAGCGCTGCTCGCACGTCGTCGAGATCGACCGGCGCGGCGAACTCGACCGTCACCGCCTCCGAGTGGCAGCGCAGCACCGGAACGCGCACGCAGGTGGCGGCGACGGCAAGATCGGGTCGGTGCATGATCTTCTGGGTCTCGACCACCATCTTCCACTCTTCTTTGGTGGAGCCGTCTGCCATGAACACGTCGATGTGCGGGATGCAGTTGAACGCGATCCTGTGGGCGAACCGCTTCGGCTCGATCGGCCGCCCCGCCAAGAAGTCCGCCGTCTGCTCGTACAGCTCGTCCATGGCAGCCTGTCCTGCGCCGCTCGCGGCCTGATACGTCGCCACGACGACCCGCCTGATGGGGGCCAGGCGCTCCAGAGGAGCCAGCGCGACCACCATCTGGATGGTCGAGCAGTTCGGGTTGGCGATGACGCCATCGTGCGTGTGCGCGTCCTCGGGATTCACCTCTGGGACCACGAGCGGAACGTCCGGCTCCATCCTGAACGCCGACGAGTTGTCGATCATCACCGCCCCAGCGGACGTGACGGCATCGCGGAACCGCTTGCTTACGGATGCGCCGGCCGAGAAGAGCGCGATGTCAACGCCTTCGAAGGAGCTCTCGGTCATCTCCTGGACGACCATTTCGCTGCCAGCGAACGACAGCCGCTTGCCCGCCGAGCGCTCAGACGCGAGCGCCCGCACCTCCGAGGCAGGGAACCTGCGCTGCTCGAGGACCTTGAGCATCTCGGCGCCGACGGCCCCAGTGGCGCCCGCAACCGCGACCACCGGCCGCTCGGGCATCTGCTTCGTCCACGCCATCTACGACTCCTCGCCGCATCCAGGAGAGACCTCCCTGGTGATCATCTCAGCATCCAGCCCGAACCCGCTGTGGAGCGCGCGAACCGCCTGCTCGACCTTGTCGGCCTCGATCACGCACGAGATCCGGATCGAGGAGGTGGAGATCATGTCGATGTTCACGCCGGCATCCGCCAGCACGCTGAACATCTTGGCGGCGACTCCAGGGTGCGTCTTCATGCCCGCACCCACGAGCGAGACCTTCGCGATGGACTCGTCGATCGCCCACGTGCGCGCGCCGAGCTCTTCGACGACCTCCTCGACAGCTCGCTTCGCCCGCACAAGATCGGTCTTAGGGACTGTGAAGGAGATGTCGGTGAGCCCCTGCTCAGAGACGTTCTGGATGATCATGTCCACGTTGACGTGCGCGTCTGCCATCTTCGTGAACACCGTCGCGGCCACGCCTGGGCGGTCGGGCACGTCGCGGATCGTGACCTTGGCCTCAGACGTGTCGTGTGCGACCCCTGAGATGATCGCTTGCTCCATGGTCTCATCGGCCTCCTTGACGATGGTGCCGGGTGAGTCGTTGAAGGACGACCGGCAGTGGATGACGACCCCGTGATTGCGCGCGAACTCCACGCTGCGGAGCTGCAGCACCCCCGCACCGCTCGCCGCAAGCTCCAGCATCTCCTCGTACGATATGACGTCGATCTTGCGTGCTTCCGGAACGATACGTGGATCGGCAGTGAACACGCCGTCGACGTCGGTGTAGATCTCGCACACGTCAGCACCGATGCCGGCTGCGACGGCGACCGCGGTGGTGTCGGAGCCTCCGCGGCCGAGCGTCGTGATCTGACCGTCTTCCGTGACGCCCTGAAAGCCGGCCACGATCACGATCTTGCCTTCCGCGAGAGCCTCGCGCACGCGATCGGCCTGCACTTTCTGGATCTTCGCCTTGCCGTGCACCGGGTCCGTGACGATGCCCACCTGCTGCCCTGTGAAGGAGACCGCGTCGTATCCTTCGGCGTGGATCGCCATCGCAAGCAGCGCGATCGAGACTTGCTCGCCGGTAGCGAGCAGCATGTCCATCTCCCTCTCGGGCGGCTCGGCAGACACGCTGTGCGCGAGTTCGACGAGCTCGTCGGTCACGTGGCCCATAGCGGACACCACGGCCACCACGTCGTCACCGGAGCGCTTGCGCGCGATGATCCTGCGTGCAACCGCCCGGATCCTTTCCGGCGTTCCGACCGACGTTCCACCGTACTTCTGGACGACGAGAGCCATCACATCCCCCCGACGCGAGCGCAGGGCTGAACTGAGGTTGCGGGATAGTGTACCAGCACGGCCAGCTACGCGCTTGAGCCGCCGAGCACCTCGTCGACGATGCCCTGCGCCACCGAGCGCATCCTGGGCGGGAGCTGCTGGAGCGCTTCGCTCACGAACTGCGCGGCAAGGCCGCTTCCCGTTGCGTCCCTTACCACAGCGATAACGACTTCGGCGGCGCTCGACAACGAGCCGCTCTGCGGCTCACCTTCGATGGCGGCCACGAGTCTGCCCGAGCGCAACACGTACGGGAGCCCACGCTCCGCCATGCGGGCGTTCGCCTCTCGCTCAACGTTGGCCGAGAGCCGCGGTCCGCCCAGTCTCCGAAGCGCGGCGAGGACGCCCTCGCACAACGCGGTGAGCGAGGCCTCCTCCTGCTCAGGCGAGCCGTCTTCCGCGTGCGCACCTGGCACGACCTCGTCGAGAGCGGAGGTCTCCTGTTGTGAGGACTCCAGCACCTGAACGAATGCCTCCACCAGCGTCGGGTCGAACTGCGTGCCTGCGCAGCGCCTGAGCTCAGCGATAGCTTCTTGGGTGGAGCGGCCGCGGCGATATGGTCGGTCTGAGGTCATCGCCTCGTAGGAGTCGGCGACCGTCAAGATCCGCGCCAATAGCGGGATCTCCTCGCCTCGCAGTCCCGCTGGGTAGCCGTTGCCGTCGTAGTGCTCGTGGTGATGGCGGACGACCGGCAGTATCGGCCAGGGGAAGGACACCGGTCTGAGGATGTTGGCGCCGATGAGCGGATGGTGCCGCATCTGGCCCATCTCCTCATCCGAGAGCTTGCCCGGCTTGAGCAAGATGTCCTCCGAGATGCCGATCTTGCCGATGTCGTGCAGATACGACGCCATCTCCAACGCGTCTCTCTGGTCCGAAGGCAAGTCGATGCGCTCAGCGATCATGAGGGCGTAGGTCGCCACTCGCTCCGAGTGGCCTCGGGTGTACGGGTCTTTCGCGTCGATGGCTGCAGCCAAGGCGCGCACCGTCGACAGGTATGCCTCCTGCAGCGAGGCGTACAGATCGATGTTGCCCACCGCGATGGTCGCGTGGTTGGCGATGGTTGAGAGCAGGCGTACGTCCTCGCTCGTGAATCGTGCAGTCGGATCCGAGCTCCCCACGTACAGCGCGCCGATGACACCGTCGGCAGCGTGAAGCGGCACGCACACCGCAGCGAACGCACCCGTGGCCGGCTCCGATCGCGGGACATCGCCAGCGCCGTCTGACGGCGGGTTGAAGAGGAGCGACCTCCCCTCCTTGACCACCCACTCGGCCATCGAACCGCCCCCGACCGGCCGAGCGTCCTTGGCACGGATGCCACGCCACGTCAACACATCCAGCTCTTGGGTCTCTTTGTCGAGCAGCGCGACGAAGCCGACGTCTGCGCCGAGGATTCTGAGCGTCGAGTCGAGGACTGCGTCCAAGAGGACGTCCAGTTCCAGCGTCGCACCAAGCACCCTGCTCATCTCGTACAGAGTTGCCAGCTCGAGAACCTTCCGCGTGAGACCCTCCGTTCGCTCGCGCAGCGACTCGGTCATCTTCGCCAGGTTCTCGGACAACACCGCGATCTCGTTGTTGTCCTCGGCACGGAACTCCACAGCGTAGTCGCCGGAAGCGACCCGCTCCACCGACTCCGCAAGCTCAGCGATGGGTCCGCCCACCCGGTTTGCAAGGAACCATCCCAGCCCGAACAGCGAGCCGATGGCGACGACGGTCCACAACACGATGAGGAGCGTCGTCGAAGCACGAACCCGCTCGACGATGGTGGTGGGAGCAGCTCCCACGATCCACACCGAGCCCTGCCTCGGGTCACCAGGCAGGCGGAATCTAGCGGCGCTCGCGCGGTACCGGCTCGCGGGCAGCACGATGCTCCAGGAGCTCCCTTCGCGCATCACGTCGACCGCGATTGCAGACCTTAGCGCCCGTTTCAGCTCCGCTGCGTCCTCGCTCTGCGGCGAGACCCGAACCGCTGGGGTCGTCCCCTTCGCGCCGAACACCGCCACGCCGCCACCCCTCAGTGGCTGCAGAGCTGACAGGAGACTGTCGTCGAGCTTCCGGCCGACGAGGAGCGTCGCAGCGTGATACTCCTTCGTTCGCACCGGATAGAGAGCGCAGAGGTGCTCGGCGCCCTCGATGTCCACGAACGTCACGTACGCCATGCCGATGCGCGAGAACTTCACCATGTCCTCGGGGAACGGTTCTGAGCCGGGAAGCAAGCTCGTGTCTGCGACTGATGCAAGCACGCGGCCTTGTTCGTCGAACGCGACCATCTCGTCGACACCGAGAATGCTGCGCAGCACTGCAAGACGGGCCTCGATCCGCGCCGCATCACCAGATGCGACAGCCGACTCCAAGACTGGATCGGCTGACGCGAGGTTCGCCACCCTGCTGAGATGCTCGGCTTGCTGCGTCAGGAATCCGCTCGCTTCTCCAGCAGTGCTCGCAGCTTGCTCATCGACCCACGATTCGCTGATGCTGCCCACAACGGTCACGCCGAGCACCACCGCCACGACGCCGACCGTCAACAGTGCGCCGAGAAGCGGGTAGACGATCTCGTTGTGCAGGCGGCGCTTGGCGGTTCGCATCGTCGACATCGCCGAACCTCACTGCGCCGCAGCGTAGCCGTGCCGTTCCATGACTGCACGCCCCTCGGGACCCGCTGCCCACTCGACGAACCGCGTCACTGGCTCAGGCGCGTCGCGCCTGATCACCGCCCCAAGCGGCCGGACGACACCATACTTGCCCGCGTGCACGTTCGCCACCGTCGGCCGCACGCCGTCGAGCTCGAGGACGTGGACGCGGTTCCCCACGGCAGTCGCCGCGCCGAGAGAGAAGTACCCGATAGCTCCAGGGGTCGATGCCACAGCTTTGACCATGTCCGGCTCGCTCCCAAGCACGCCTGCGCTCGCAGTGACTTGCAAGGACGGACCGAGGACGTGCTTCCTGAGGTAAATCTTCGCGGATTCGTCTTCGTTGCGATCGAGCACGACGACAGGCAGGTCTGCTCCGCCGAGTTCGCGCCAGTTCGCGTGCCGCCCCGCATAGATGTCGCGCACCTGCCCGACGGTGAGCCCCGTGACGCCGCAACCCGGATGCACTGCTACGACCAGCGCATCGTCTGAGAGCCGCTCATACCTCAGCCCCAGCGAGGCTTCTTCATCCGTGAGGTCGCGCGCCACCGCGCCGATCTCCAGATCTCTGTTCGCAACGCCTTCGATGCCGCCGGCGGAGTGCAGCCCGGGCAGGAACACGAACTCGACGCTGTCGTCGCGGTACTCGGCCGCAAGGACCGTCAGGAGTGCTACCCCGGGACCTGCCCCCGAGATGCGGATCTCGGTGGCCGTCGGCGTGGCGGAAGACCCGTTCTGTTGGCACGAAGCCAGCAGCACGAGCAGAACGATAGCGATACCGACGACCGTCGACCTGCCGATACGCGACATCCAGCTCCAATCGATGGGGCAGCCGACGATGCCGATTCTAGCACCCAAGAAGGCCCGGCGCGCCAGACGCCAGGCCTTCTTCGCAGTCGCAATCGAACAGCAACGACTTCCTCGCGTGACTAGGCCTCCGAGAATCGCCTCTGAAGCTGCTCCCACGCTCGGTCGACGTCGGCTTGGATCTCGGCCAGCAGCGCCTCGTTGCCCGGCGCGAAGAGGTGCTTGAACCTGCCTTGCGGACGCAGGAACTCCTCTACGGGTTTGCGATTGACGACCTTGACCGTCTGGCGCCAGACGCCGTCCTCGACTTCGTACAGCGGCCAGAAGCCGGTCTGTACGGCGAGCTTGGCGATCTCCACCGTCTTGTCAAAGGGGATGCGCCAGCCACGCGGGCACGGCGCGAACACGTTGATGAACGCGGGGCCCTCGACCGCGAACGCCTTCGCCGCCTTCTCGGTGAGGTCCTTCCAGTGGCTGATCGACGCCTGCGCAACGTACGGGATGCCGTGAGCGGCCATGATCTGCGTGAGGTCCTTGCGCCGCTGCTGCTTGCCCGCCTGGGCGGGACCCACTTGCGCCGTCGTCGCCCACGCGCCTTTCGGCGTCGCTGACGAGCGCTGGATGCCCGTGTTCATGTACGCGCCGTTGTCGTAGCAGACGTACACCATGTCGTGACCCCGCTCCATCGCGCCCGAAAGCGATTGCAGGCCGATGTCGTACGTGCCGCCGTCGCCGCCGAACGCCACGAACTTCACGCGCTTGTCTGCGGGAATCTTGCCGGCGCGCTTCAGCCCTTTGAACGCGGCTTCCACACCGGAGATGGTCGCGGCCGAGTTCTCGAATGCATTGTGGATGAACGGCGTCTTCCACGACGTATACGGGTAGATGGTCGTAGAGACCTCGAGGCAGCCGGTCGCACAACCGACGACGACCGGATCCTCTCCGGCCCCAAGCAGCACCTGCCTCACGGCGATCGAAGCGCCGCAGCCTGCGCAGAGCCGATGTCCGCCAGCGAGCCGGTCTTCGCGGTGGGTGAGCTCTTTCAGTGTCGCCATCTGCGCCTCCTATCGTGCGCCGAGGTAGACGGGGCCTGCTGGAGCGGCAGCGCCGCCCGCGATGTCGAGCAGGTCGCCGTACACGGACTCGACGAGCTCGAGCTTCACGTCGCTGCCGCCCAGGCCGTACACGTAACCGACCACCGCGGGACGGTTGCTTGCGTCGTACAGCGCCGAGCGCGTCTCCAGGTACAGCGGGCCGCCTTCGGCGCCGAACGACTCGGCCCTGTCCATGACCGCCACCGCCTTCACCCCCGAGAGCGCTTCGGCGAGCTCGGCGTACGGGAACGGGCGGAAGCAGCGGATCTTCACGACGCCGACCTTCTTGCCGTCTGCGCGCAGCGCGCGAGCGACGTGGCGCACGTTGCCGGCCGTCGAGCCGATCACGACGACCGCGACCTCTGCATCGTCCATGCCCCAGGTCTCGAGCACACCGAACGGCCGTCCGGAGAGCGCGGCATACTCGTCGCCCACTCGTTTTACGACTGCGCGAGAACGCTCGATCGCCTGCCGCTGCGCCTTCTTGAACTCCAGATATGGGCCGCCAAGCCCCGCGAACGCGCCGTGCGTGACCGGGTGCTCGAGATCCAGCAGCGCACGCTCGGCCTCGCGCTCGCCCACGAAGCCGGCCACCGACTCGTCGTCGAGCAGCGACACCCTGTCGATCGAGTGCGTCGTGATGAAGCCGTCGAGGCAGCTCATGACGGGCAGCAGGACCTCGTAGTCCTCGGCGATGCGCACCGCCATGATCGTGTTGTCGTACGCCTCCTGGGCGGTCTCGGCGAACAACATGATCCAGCCGGCGTCCCGAGCGCCCATGGCGTCCGAGTGATCGCAATGGATGTTGATGGGCGCGGAGAGGGCGCGGTTCGCGTTGGCCATGACGATCGGCAAGCGCATGCCGCTTGCGATGTACAGCTCCTCCCACATGAGCGCAAGCCCCTGCGAGGAGGTTGCAGTCATCACTCGCGCCCCGGCCGCGGAGGCGCCGATGCAAGCGCTCATGGCAGAGTGCTCGGACTCGACGGTCACGTACTCGGTGTGCACGCGGCCCTTTGCGACGAACGCTGCGAACTCCTCGACGATCGTCGTCTGCGGTGTGATCGGATACGCCGCCACGACGTCTGGCTTGCACTGCCGCATCGCCTCAGCCACCACGGTGTTGCCGGTGGCAGCTACGACCTTCTGCTCGACCACGTCACTTCACCTCCGGGAGATCGCAGCCCTCGGGCACCATCGTGATTGCGTCCACCGGGCACTCGTTCGCGCATACCCCGCAGCCCTTGCAGTGCTTGAGGTCGAACGTGGTGACCTTCTCGTCTTGCACACGGATCGCGGAGTCCGGGCAGACGATCCAGCACAGCAGGCACTGCGTGCACTTCTCGTCGTCCCGCTCCGGGCGCTGGCTGCGCCAACCGCCCGTCACGTAGTCGTCCGAGTTGCCCGCCTCCGGGATGACTGCTCCGAGCGGGAACTCGTCAGAAGTCCACTCGCCCATGCGGGAGATGTCCCACTTCATCCGACGCTCACCTCCTCGTATGCGCGCTTGACCGAGGCGATGTTCGCGTCGATCACGTCTTGGGAGAACTTCTTGCCGAACGTCTTGGTGAGGTGCGAGAGGATCTCATCGAGTGTGAACAGGCCAGTCACTTTCGCCAGAGCGCCGACCATCGGCGTGTTCGGGATGTCGCGCTTGAGGGTCTCGAGCGAGATGCCTGACGCGTCGACGGAGGCGACCCTCACGTCCCGCCCCTCGAGGCCGAGCTCCTTGCGGAGCGCGTCCGGCGTCTTGCAGGTGTTGACGATGATGACGCCGCCGTCCTGCAGCCCTTCAGTCACGTCGACGATCGAGAGCAGCGTCTCGTCGAGCACGACGACGACGTTCGGGTGGTCGATGTTGCAGTGGATCTCGATGGGCTCGGGCGATATGCGCGTGAACGCCTTGATCGGCGCGCCCATCCGTTCAGGGCCGTACTCGGGCATGGCCTGCATGAATTGGTCCAGCTCGAGCGCCGTCTCCGCGACGAGCTTCGCCGCCGTCACGGCTCCCTGTCCGGCACGCGCATGCCAACGGATCTCCGTCAGCTGCTGCATGGCATCCCCTTCCTCGTCGACGATCGCACCCGGTCTTCGCAACGAACGGCTCGGGGAGACGACCGGGTCAGACCAGGATACGGGCGCTAAGCCCACGAACGGACGCTAGACGTGGCTCGGCGGCGTGTTCTTTCGGTGAACGGTAGACAGTATCTGTCATTCCCCGATGTCGCGCCGTCCTTCGAGAGCGCGGCTGAGCGTGACTTCGTCCGCGTACTCGAGGTCGCCTCCGACCGGCAGCCCCGACGCGATCCGCGTGACGCGCACGCCGAGCGGCCGCAAGAGACGCGCGATGTACAGCGCGGTCGTCTCGCCCTCGACGTTGGGGTTCG
This sequence comes from Coriobacteriaceae bacterium EMTCatB1, assembly GCA_001950395.1. Classification (GTDB taxonomy): domain Bacteria; phylum Actinomycetota; class Coriobacteriia; order Anaerosomatales; family Anaerosomataceae; genus Parvivirga. Next base: position 1,621,852 of record BDLO01000001.1, on the reverse strand, counting down.
TGGCGACGATGACCTCCCTGATCTCGCCTGAGGCGACGCGCTCCACGAGCTCGCGCATCTTCAGCTGCTCGGGCCCGATGCCGTCCATCGGCGAGATGGCCCCCTGCAAGACGTGGTACAAGCCCGAGAACCCGCCCGAGCGTTCGATGGCTACCACGTCGCGTGGCTCCTCCACCACGCACAGGACGCTTCTATCGCGCTTCTCAGACGCGCAGATCTCGCAGAGCTCCCCCTCTGCGAGATTGTAGCACTGGGAGCACAGCTTCACTGAGCGCTTGACCTCGACGATCGCCTCGGCGAGCCGGCGCGCGCTCTCTTCGTCGGAGCGCAGGATGAAGAATGCGAGCCGCTGAGCCGACTTCGGACCGATGCCCGGAAGCCGCTGGAACTCCTCGATGAGGCGAGCTATGGCAGGAGCGTACAAAGACATGCGGTTACAGTCCCGGGATCTTCAGACCGCCAGTGACGGCCTCCATGCGCTTGGCGGCCGCTTCTTGCGCCTGCCTGAGCGCCTCGTTCACCGCGGCGACCACCAGGTCCTCCAGCATCCCCACGTCGTCGGGATCGACTGCGCCCGGGTCGATGCTCAAGGACTCCAGCACCAGCGAGCCGGTCATCACCGCCTTGACGGCCCCGCCGCCGACGGAGACCTCGATGCGCTGGCTCGCAATCTCCTCTTGCGCACGCGCGAGCTCTGCTTGCATGCGCTGCGCTTGCTTCATCAGACTGCCCATGTCCGGCCTCATCAGCGCCTCCTCCTAGTGCGACGGGCCGTCGATGCCGTCGCCAATCTCCCGTTCTTCCAGGACTGTCGCTCCGAGCTCCGCCATCAGCCTGGCTTCCACGTCCGCTTCATCGCTGACCGATCCCGCAGCGGGGCCCGCCCCTTGCGAGGCGTCGCCCAATCGCTCGACATCGCTCGAGGTCGGGGCAACGGTCTCGTTCACGACCTCCGCCGGCGAAGACACCCCTTCGCGCCCGAGCCGGAACTCCACCGGCGGACACGCCCCCAACACGCGCTCGAGCGCGCCTCGCAGAAGCGCGAGCGTCTCGGGCTCGCGCGCGAGCTCCATCGAGAAGGCGCGGTCGCGCGGGAACTCGACGACGAGCGCATCGCCGACGACCTCCGGCTCTGTCGAGTCGAACAAGTGCGAGCGCGAGGCCTTCTTCTTGCGGATCTCAGCGATCACCGCCGGCCACGAGCGCTTGAGCGACCGGGGATCGAGCGCGCCAGCGTGCGCTTGGGGCTCGGCCTTCTCGCCGCGTTCTTCGGGCTTCGCCTCCGTCGCCGGCCGCGCGGTGGCGTCGGGTTTGGGAGCCGCTTCGCGCGGCTGCGAAGCTGGCTTCGCCGTCTGGGCCGGTTTCGTCGGCCTCGCGCCAGCGCCGCTTCGCAGGGCATCTTCGAGCGCCTCTATTCGCTGGGCGAGCGCTTCGAGCGTCAGATCCGACTCCGGACGCGCGAGGCGTGTGAGCGCCACTTCCAACGCGAGCCGCACGTCAGCAGCGTTTCTCATGGCGCTCGTCACGTCGTCGAGCACGTCAAGCATCCGCGTGACGCGCGCAGGCCCGAGCGCCTGCGCCTGCCTGCGCAGACGCCGCGCGTCGTCTGCACGCACGTCGAGCGCCGGACCGGGATCCTCCAAGACGAGCGCGACGAGCAGGTCTCTCGCATGCCGCGCCAGGGCGACGGCGAACTCCGTCAAGTCTGCGCCGCGCTCCGCCAACCCTGCCACGAAACCGAATAGGCCCCCGAGGTCACCGGCCTCCAACAGCTCGACGACCTCGAACAGCTCCTCCGAGCCCACCTCGCCGAGAAGCCCTTCAGCATCTTCGAGCGTTATCGGGCCTGAAGCGAACGAGGCGAGCTGCTCCAACGTCGTGATCGCATCACGCATGCCGCCTGAAGCGTGCCGCGCGATGAGCGAGAGGGCCCCTTCCTCGACCTCGACGCCCTCAGCGCTTGCGATGCGCCTCAGCCGCTCGACTATCTCCTCCACCGACAAGCGCCGAAACTCGAACCTTTGGCATCGCGAGTGGATGGTCTCAGGAACCTTCTGGGGGTGCGTGGTGCACAACACGAACACCGCGTGGGCGGGAGGCTCTTCCAGCGTCTTGAGCAGCGCATTGAACGCCGCCGCGGAGAGCATGTGCGCCTCGTCGATGATGTACACCTTGTACCGGCCACGCGTGGGCGCGTAGCTCACGCGGCCGATGATCTCCTCGCGCACGGCGTCGACGCCGGTGCGTGATGCGGCATCGAGCTCGTAGACGTCCGGATGCCGGCCTTCGGCGATCTCGCGGCAATCCTCGCACGTATCGTCCGGCTCGCCCGTCGGGCCCGCCTGGCAGTTCAGCGCTTTGGCAAGCAGCCGGGCGGTCGTCGTCTTGCCGGTGCCGCGTGGGCCGGTGAACAGGTAGGCGTGCGCGACGATCCCCTCGTCGACCGCGTTGCGCAGCGTGCGCTCGATGTGCGCCTGGCCCACGACGTCGTCGAACGTCTGCGGCCGGTACTTGCGGTACCAGGATTGGTGTGCCACGCGGCAAGCCCTTCCGGTCCGTGCCGTCGGAGCATCGTCCGCCGGCGCGATCCTCGATGCGGCAGCGCTTGCTCACGACGCGCCCCGGACACCCGGCAGAGGCCGCTTATGGCTGCTTCCTCCCGGACCTGACCAGGTTCGCGACGTGCCGCCGCCCGGGACGCGACGTGAGCGAGCGCTGCTTTCGCAGTATACCGCGGACTACGACATCGCAGAGCCAGGCTCTGCTCCGACGACCTCTTGGATGCGACGCAGCAAGACGTCGATGTCCACCGGCTTGGTGATGTAGTCGTCGCAGCCGGCCTCGAGCGCCTTCGCGCGATCGCCCTTCATCGAGTGCGCGGTGAGCGCCAGAATCGGTATCCGAGCGAAGCGCTCGTCGGCTTTGATGCGGCGCGTCGCCTCGTACCCATCGAGCTTCGGCAGCTGCACGTCCATGAGGATGACGTCCGGGAGGTACGCAGGCACCGCCTCGATGGCCGCTTCGCCATCTTCGGCGGTGACGACCTCGTATCCGCTCCTCTCAAGCAGGAACGTGAGAAGGTAGCGGTTCTGTGGATTGTCTTCGACGAGCAAGACTTTGGACATCGACATCCCCTCGCACACAGACACATTATACGGTACCACTTCGCGGGCCGGTCGTCGCGTGAGGTCCGACGAACGGTATACTGATGCCATCGGAGGGAGGCGGGGTGCGTCCACGAATCAAGCGTGTCGGCGTCGCAGTCGCAGCTCTTCTCGCGGCGGCAGTGCTCGCCGCAGCGTTCTGGCTCGCCACGCCCCTCGGACCGGACGCTCGAGCGCGCGAGGCGCTCGAACCCGGAGACGGCATCTCGGTGGAGCGGACTGACTGGGGCTGGGAGCTCTGGCCCTCGGCCTCGACACCGGCGACCGGCGTCGTCATGTACCCGGGAGGACGCGTCGATCCGCGGTCGTACGCCCCTCTGGCGCGCGGGCTCGCACAGGCGGGCTATCGAGCCGTCATCGTCAAGATGCCGGCGAACCTTGCGGTGCTGGCGCCGAACTCTGCCGACCGAGCCGTCGCAGCGCACCCCGAGATCCGTCGCTGGGCGATCGTCGGCCACTCTTTGGGAGGAGCGATGGCTGCCGCTCACGTCGCGGACAGGCCGGGGCGCTACGCTGCGCTCGTGCTGCTCGCCGGCTACCCGCCCCGCTCGACGGACCTCTCGAACGCGCGAATCGCAGTGATAGCGCTCGCGGGAACCCGTGACACGGTCTTGGACAGAGCCGCGTTCGAGAAAGCGCGAGCGAGCTTGCCGAGCGACAGCACGGTGGCGGACGTCGAAGGAGCCAACCACGCGCAGTGGGGATCCTACGGACGCCAGCGAGGCGACTCAGACGCGACCATCCCGCCTGAGGTCCAGACCGCGATCGCCGTCGACGCGGTCAGGCGAGCGCTGGGCGATTTGCCGCCGATTGACCAGAAGCCGCCCACGAAGGGCTGAGCCCGTCACCTCCGAAGCGTGGCCACCACGCGGCGAGGCTCAAGAAGAAGGTCCAGAGCATCTGCGACGTCCGCCACCACGACGTCAGACGCGAGCAGCGCGGCCGTCGCGGCCCCTTCTCGCCCGACGACGCACACCCCGAGCGCGGCTGCCTGCAGCATCTCCACGTCGTTCGCCCCGTTGCCCACGGCGACGACTGACTGCGCCCCCAGCGCCTGCACCAGCTCGAGCTTCTGCGCGCCCTCCCCACCGGGTGCGATCACCTTCACCTCGATGCCCGCTTGCTCACGGAGCACGGCTGCGGTGCCGTGCGTGTCGGCAGTCACCGCCACGACAGCGATGCGGTCACGGAGCTGCGCGAGGCGCTGCGCGACTCCGTCGATAAGCTCGCCGCCGGCTGCGATGGTGCCGTTCACGTCGAGCACGAGGTGTTCAACGGCGATGCGGCCCCGACCAGGTACGTCGATCTCGGTCACGTGCGCTCCTGTCCGACGAAGGTCCTCGTAGCGTACCATGACGCCGTGACCGCTCCACTGATCGAAATCCGTGACGCGACCGTCGTAAGAGACGGACGCGCACTCCTGTCCGTCGACCGCTTCACGCTCGCACCCGGCGAGCGCGTCGCCGTGCTCGGTCCGAACGGCGCCGGCAAGTCGACGCTCCTCCGTCTGCTGACCCGCGACGTGCTCCCCATCCACACGCCGAGCACCGCAGTCCTCGTGAACGGCGATCCGCGAGCGCCTTTGTTCGAGGTCCGGGCGCTGCTTGGCATCGTTTCAGACGCGCTCCAGTCGGATTACGACCGCGCAGTCCGCGTCGAGGAGGCGGTCCTGTCCGGGTTCTTCGGATCGATCGGGCTGTATCGCGCGAGCGAGGTCACTCCTGAGATGCGGCGGGCCGCTCTAGAAGCGATGCGAGACATGGGCGTCGAGCACCTCGCGGAACGGACGATGGACACGCTCTCGACGGGCGAGGCCCGAAGGGCGCTCATCGCGCGAGCGCTCGTGAGCGACCCTGCGGCGCTCGTCCTCGACGAGCCGTGCCACGGCCTCGACCCGTCAGCCGCGTACCACTTCCGACGCACCCTCAGCGAACTGGCTCGTTCGCACCGCGCGTTGCTCCTGGTGACCCACCACGTCGAGGACATCGTGCCCGAGATCGAGCGGGTCGTCTTGCTGAAGGACGGGCGGATCGTCGCCGACGGCCCGAAGACAGACGTGCTGACGAGCCAGCAGCTCTCCCGGCTGTTCGGCTTCCCGCTCGAGCTGGAAGAACGGAACGGGGTCTACCGCTTCTGGTAAGCGCGTGCGATGCGCGCCGCCAGTTGCACGTTGCTCATCACGAGGGCCTTGTTGGCCTGCTCGCTCCGGCCGCCGGTGATCTCGTGAATCTGCGCGAGCAGAAAAGGCGTCACGGCCTTCCCCGAAACACCCCGAAGCGCCGCCTCTTCGAGCGCCCTCGACACGGCGGCCTCGACTTCCGCCGGCGGAATCTCGTCGTGCGGATCGATCGGGTTCGCGATGACTTCGCCTCCCGGAAGGTCGATCTCGTCCCGCACGCGGAGCACTCGAGCCAGGTCTTCTGGGCTTTCGACGCGCGCGTCGACCCGGAAGCCGCTGGTGCGCGTGTAGAACGCCGGGAACTCGTCCGTCTGGTAGCCGAGCACGGGAACCCCGCGCGTCTCGAGGTACTCGAGCGTCCGCCCGATGTCGAGGACCGACTTCGCCCCGGCGCACACGACCGCCACGCGGGTGCGCGCAAGCTCCTCGAGGTCCGCGGAGACGTCAAGCGTCGTCTCGCCGCCCCGATGCACCCCTCCGATGCCGCCAGTGGCGAACACCCTGACACCCGCACGCCCGGCGATAGTCATGGTCGCCGCGACGGTCGTCGCCCCGGTGCGCCCGAGAGCGACGACCGTTCCGATGTCGCGCGTGCTGGCCTTCAGGACCGCCTTGTCGGTTGAGAGCCGCTCGATGTCGTCTCTCGCAAGGCCGACACGGATCTCGCCGTCCACGATTGCGATCGTCGCCGGGACTGCCCCCTCTTCTCGAGCCACGCTCTCCGCTTCGAGCGCACATTCGAGGTTCGACGGATACGGGAACCCGTGCGAGATGATGGTCGACTCGAGCGCCACCACCGGCGCGCCGCCAGCCAGGGCTTCCTCGACCTCAGGAGCGATCCGCACGAAGCTGCTCACGACATCACCTCGTTGGCACGTCTCAGGACAGACGCAAGATCGATGGCTTCGCTCACTGTACGCTCGCTTTCTAGGGCGAAGGCCGCCATTGCCGCCGCGAACGCCAGCATACGCTTCAGGTCGAATCCAGCGGCAGTACCGTACGCCACGCCCGCCATGAACGCATCGCCCGCACCGGTCGCGTTGGCGACGCGTGCGGGGATCGCTTTGAAGCGCACGCGCTCGGCGCCTGCGGCGAACAGGCCGCCATCGGCTCCGTCCGTGAGGACCACCCGCTGCGCCCCGCGTGAAAGAAGCCCTTCAGCAGCGCCTTCGAGGTCGCCGGGCGCAGCTCCGAGAATCGCCGCCGCCTCTACGGCGTTCGCCTTCACGGTGTGAAGTCGATCCAAGCACCCCGCGATCCTCGTCGCCTTCGCCACCGAGACGACGTCAGCCATCACCGGGCGATCGCGCCACTGATCGCACGCCCACGCGATCGTCGCTTCCGGCAGATTCGCGTCGAGCACGACGACGTCTGCCCCGTCGACAGCCGGCCGGAACTGATCGATGGCGTCCGGAACGAGGCGCTCGACGGCGCGCATGTCCGAGACCCCCGCGACCGGCCGCCCTTGCTCGTCGACGATGCACACGTAGCGAGGGCAGGGCAGACCAGGGGCGGGCACGACGCGCACGTCGATCCCCAGGTGGCGGCATTCCGCGACCAGCGCCTCGGAATCCACGCCATCGCCGACCGACGTGACGAGGCGGACGTCGCAGCCGAGCCGAGCGAGGTTCTCGGCGACGTTGCGCCCCACCCCACCCGGGCTGATGCGCACGGTCCCTGGCGCCGAGTCACCCGCTCGCACCGCAGCACCGGCAAGCCCGAAGATGTCGGTGTTCGCGCCCCCGATGACAGCGACAGTGACCGGCACGGCGTCTCCTCTCGTCACCCTCGCTACCAATGATATCCACCACCGCTGACAAGAAAACGACGGGGCGGCCCATATCGGACCGCCCCGGTTCGCGCAGCTCAGTCTGTGGTGCTAGAGCTTGCGGACGTTCGCCGCCTGCTTCTTGCCGTTCTGACCATCAGCGATCTCGAACTCGACAGCCTGGCCCTCATCGAGGCTCTTGAAGCCGTCGCCCTGGATGGCGCTGAAGTGGACGAACACGTCGTCACCGCCATCGTGCGAGATGAAGCCGTAGCCCTTGTCCGGGTTGAACCACTTGACCGTTCCCTGTGCCATGCAAACCATTCCTTCCGCCCCGCAGGGCAAAACAAAGCGACGTGACGCTTCCCGCGCCACGCGGGTGTCACGCCGCGAATCCGTGGGCCTTCCATCCGGCCCGCAACGCACTATACGCGAGTCCGCCGAAGAATGCACGCTTTTTCTTCAAGCGATTCCGAGCAGCGACGCCGCGTTGCCCCACACCACCCGCTCGATCTCGCTCGGCTTAAGACCGCACGACCGCACGGCCGCCAGCGCCGCCGCGGCGTCGGTCCAGGGGCCGTCGCTTGCGAAAAGCACCCGCTCCGCTCCGTACGCTCGGATGAGGTCGCGCAGCTCAGACGGTGCGAACACCTCGGTGGCGTGGGAGGTGTCCAGGTACACGGGAGCATCCACCAGAAGACGCACCGCCTCGTCCCACATGCGGTAGCCGCCCATGTGCGCGAGCACGAAGGTCGTATCGGGGTGGCGTTCCGCAAGCCGCGCGAACACTTCAGGCTCGCCCGAGACCGTCTCGAAGTTCGGGTCTTCGCCTGCGTGGAACAGCACCGTGAGCCCCAAGCGTCCGCACGTCTCGTACACGCGCCCCATGCGCTCGTCTTCCGGGTGGAACGCCTGGAACTCGGGGTGCAGCTTGATGCCCGACAGCCCGAGCGCTGCGATCCGCTCAAGCTCGCGCACCGGGTCGTCGAAGGCGGGGTGCATCGCCCCGAGCGCACGGATCCGAGGCGAAAGGCGCTCCGCCGTCCAGTCGTTGATGGAAGCCACCTGCGACGGCCTCGTCGCCACGGGAGCGAGCACCGACACGTCGATGCCTGCGCGATCCATCTCGCCGAGCAACCCCTCGACCGTGCCGTCGTAGAAGGCGCGCATGTGGGTGCGGTCGATCATGCCCGCCAGGGCGCGCGCCGCGACGTTTTCGGGGAACACGTGCGTGTGGAAGTCGATCACGCGAAGTCCCGCCGCAGCCCCTTGCACGGGCGAGCCCTCGTGCTCCGTCACGTCCAGCTCCCGCGCTTGCCTGCGTCCCACAGGCCGAGGAACACCCGGTGTGGTCCCGGAGTGCCTTTGGGCACGAACGCGACCCGCTGGCCCGGGAAGATCACGTGGTCGGCTCCGTGGACCCTGCCATCGACGAACACGCCCTCTATGAGCTCGAGAGGTAGACTCGCCCGCCGCGCGAGCTCGCGTGCGACGAGGCCCTCCTCGGGCACTTCGACCTCGAGCGCAGTTGGCGCGCCGCGCTCGGAAGCCCAGCTGTGGAGCGCTCCGAACAGCCGCACCTGGACCGAACCATGACCGTCCATGCTGCTCCTTCCCCGACCTTGGCTATCATACCCGCGCGCGTTCGCGCCGTGCAGGGATTGCCAGCAACGGGAAGAATGCTACTGTTGCAGAAGATGGCCGGCCGCGCGACTGGCTGAGGAGGGCATCGCGGCTGCGCGGAATGGGACAGGTGGAGACGTGAAGCGCACCGCAGCACACAAGGGCACCGTCCTCATCGTGGAGGACTCGCAGACCCTCCGCCAAATGACGCAGATGACCCTCGAGGAGCGCGGTTACACCGTCCTCACAGCGAGCGACGGCGTCGGAGCGCTGCAAGCGCTGGCGGAAACGATCCCCGACATCGTCGTGCTCGACATCAACCTGCCAGACATCGATGGCTTCGAAGTCTGCAAGCGCATCAAGGCAGACCCGCGAACCAGGTACGTGCCCGTGATCATGGCGACGGGGCTCGGCCGTTCAGGGTTCGAGATCATGTCAATCGAGTCCGGGGCGGACGACTTCATCGCCAAGCCCATCGACCCGCTCGTCTTGGACGCGCGCATCGAGATGGTGATCCGCCGCATGCGGCGCGAGCGGTTCGCGAACGCGCTCACCGGGCTTCCGTCGAATGCGCTGACCGAAGAACGGCTCGGTTTCCTGCTCGCGCGCCGCAAGCCGTTCGCCGTGATCTTCTTCGACATCGACGGCTTCCGAGCGTTCAACAGCCGCTACGGCCACGCTCGGGGCGATCTGCTCATCCGCCACCTCGCCGAGCTTCTGCTCGAGGCCGTCAACTTCGCGGAGCCCGACGACGCCTTCATCGGCCACCTCGGCGGCGACGACTTCATCGTGACCTGCGACCCGGACAAAGCCGAGGGCATCGCGCACAGCGTCGTCGCTTCGTTCGACGGCAGCATCCTCGACTTCTACGAGGACGAGGATCGCGAGAGCGGCGGCTTCACGCTCACGGACCGCTCCGGAGAGCCGAAGCGGTACGGGCCGCTCACGCTCTGTGCTGCCGTCGTCCCCGTCGTCGAGCGGTTCCCCGGCTCCGTCATCGAGCTCATGGACCAGGGTCACGACCTCCTTGAGTACGCGAAGCAGCAACCCGGCAGCTTCGTGGCCACGGAACGGCGCGGCATCGGGCTCGGCTAGCCGCAGCGCGACCGGGGAGTCGATCCTGTGAGACGCGCCGTCCGCAACGCGCAGAACGTCAGCAAGTCGTGCTTCTGCTGCGGGCTTGAGAACCCCGCCGGACTGCACGCGCAGTTCCTCGAGACGGAAGCCGACGAAGTCGTCGTACTGTTCACGCCGACGCGCGAGCACCAGAGCTATCCGGGACGGCTCCATGGGGGAGTTGCGAGCGCGCTTCTCGACGAAGCGATCGGGCGAGCCGTCTCAATCCACGATCCTGAGACGTGGGGCGTGACCATCGAGCTCTCGGTGCGATACCGCAAGCCCGTGCCTCTCGACCGACCAGCGATCCTGATCGCCCGGGTCGACGTGGACCGTGGGCGCGTCTTCGAGGGGTCGGGCGAGATCCTCCTGGAGGACGGCTCCGTCGCAGTGGAGGCCTCAGGTCGCTACCTGCGGCTCCCGATCGAGCGCATCGCCGAGGGCGACCTCCACGCGGAATGGTTCGCCGACCCGCGCCCCGCGCCGCTCTACGTGGAGCTGCCCGAGCCTTCGACCGGCGGCCGTCGAGCGTAGAAGGACAGCGCAGATCCGCCCGTGAGCAGCAGCGCGGACGCGAGGAATGCTGGCAGCATGAACGGCGACGACTGCAGCGCCACCACCGAAAGAGCGAACAGGATGAAGCCGAGGTGCAGCAGGCCAGAACCCGCCTTCGCAGCGGCGCTGTCTGTGAGGTAGCTCAGCCCGCCGGCTCCGACGACCGTCAGCACGACGACGGCGGCTTGCAGCAAGGCGGACAAGCCGAGGTACGCTCCGAGGCCGTCCTTGATCGAGCCGGTGAGCAGCCACACGGCCACGCCGACCGCGATACCTCCGACCGAGACCCCGACGAGCGCGCGGCGCGCGAACAGCCGCTTCGGGACGCAGAGCCCCATCACGAGGACGAGCGCCACCGCGAGCGGCGCAGCCACCGCGTTCATCACCGAGACGAACGCAGGGTACCCGGTCGCCTCCCAACCCGGCTGCGTGCGATACGCCCACCACGCGTACAGCGTGCCGACGAGCGACTGGATGCCGAGCGCGCCAAGCAGCACGACGGTGGCGACGGCCAGAGCGAAGTCCCACGACCAGCGTTGCCGCTCTCGCATCGCTCCTCCCATCACGCTACCGAGTGGACGCCGGGCACCAGGTACGTCGTGAGGTACGTGAGCACGAGCGCCACGAACGCCACCACCGAAAGAGCAGCCACGGCCTTCCACATGCCGGGTCGCCGAAGATACAGCCGCCCGTGCAGGTACGCGGTGTACAGCGCCCACATCATCAGCGACATGTTCACCTTGCCCGACCACCACCACGCCTCGCCCTTCCAGGCGACGATCGCCCACGGCATCCCGAGGATCATGCCGGCCGTCAGCGGAAGGTAGCCGAGACGCGCCCATCGGTACGCGGTCTGCTCGTAGGACGAGCGCCTGCGGACGATCATGAGCAGCGTGGCCGCGAACGACGCGGCGAACGCGCCGTAGCTCACGAAGAGCAGCGGCGGGTGCACCCACATGTACCAGGCGTTGTAGAAGTACCGGCGCGAGCCCTCGATGGACGCGAACGCGCGCATCGCGGCAGCGGCGTCCCCAGACGCCCACGCGGCGAGGTACCCCCGGTACTGCGCCAGGAAGTCGGGCAGCGGTGCAGCAAACGGCCGGCCCCAGATGAGCGCTCCGATCGCGAGGGCCGCAGCCGCGCCGGCAAGCAGTGGACGAAGCTCCTCTCCGTGCCGTCTGGCTGCCACGGCGATGACCGCGATCAGCAGGGCGAGCGCGTACAGCTTCTCAGACTCGATCCACACCGGCAGCGCGAACCCGCCGGTCACTCGTCCGGACTGCGGCTCCACCACGACGCACGCCTGGCCGAGACGGACGTGGAACCACACGAGCACGGCCTCGCCGAGAGAAAGAGCCGCCAACAGAGCGGCGCTCGCCGCACGCAGCCTGCCCCTGAACGCCGGGACGGCGATCGCGAGGCCGACCAGCAGCGCACACGCCGCGATGAGGACTGCGAGCGGACGACCGAGCGACTCGAGCGCGCCGGTGAGCGCAGCGATCTCCTGGTCTATGGAAGCAGGTGTCAGCATAGGCACAGTATACGGGTCCGCGAGACCCTCGATTGTCAGGTGGGTAGCATGGTTTCGGAAGCTGCTTTCGCGTCGGAGGCGGACGTGCACAAGACCCGGACTCGTGTGTTCGCACTCGCGGCTCTCGCGCTCGTGGTCGCAGCCGGATGCTCGCACATCTCGCCGCCCGTGGCCGTCGAGCCGCTCCCCGAAGCCACGGGAGCGCCGTCCGTCGTCCTGACAGGACAGCCCGCGCTCGACGGCGGCAGCGCGCCCGGGCGCACGCCTTCGGCCGAGCCGGGCGACTCTGGCTCGACGAGCGGCTCGGGCTCGTCCCTCGGGTCCGCACCGTCTGACAATACGGTGAGGAGCTGGTACTACACGCCGAACACGCAGCACCGTCCGCCTGCGGTGCCCTCGGCCGCATCCGCGCTGCTCGCTCGCTATCGCGGGCGCTACCTGGGACCGGACCGGCGGCTCGTGTACCTCACGTTCGACGCTGGCTACGAGAACGGGCAGACGGCCCGCATCCTCGACGCGCTCGCACGAAACGGCGTCAAGGCGACCTTCTTCGTCACCGAGAGCTACGTGCGCGCGAACCCCGAGCTTGTACGCCGCATGGTGCGCGAAGGCCACGTCGTCGGGAACCACAGCGCCACGCACCCGTCGATGCCCTCGCTCGCTCGCGACGCTGCGGCCTTCGCTCGCGAGCTGTCGCGCGTCGAGGATGCGTTCGCCGAGGTGACTGGCGCCCGGCTGGCGCACGTCTTCCGGCCCCCCAAGGGCGAGTACAGCGCGCTGTCGCTGTACCGGACGGCTGCGCTCGGCTACGAGTCAGTCTTCTGGAGCTTTGCCCACCGCGACTGGGTCGTCGACGACCAGCCCCCCGTCGACGTCACAGTCAAGCGCATCCTCGACGGCAGCCATCCTGGAGCGATCTACCTGCTGCACGCCGTGTCTTCGAGCGACGCTGACGCGCTCGACGAAGCGATCGCGGGGCTCCGGAAGCAGGGCTACGGGTTCGGCACGCTCGGAAAGTGAGGAGCCGTGGCTGAGGCGGCGATTCCTGGCGCGGATCGGAGCGTCGCGGCGCAACGCCATCCGTGGCGCGTCAGCCGCAGCGAGGCCGCCGACATCCAGCGTCAGCTCGCCGCGCTGGTGCTGCAGACGCCACTTCCTGCCTCAGGCGACGGCTCGCCTTCTCTGGCGGCGGGACTCGACGCCGCGTACGCGCTCGACGGCTCGCACGCCTGGGCGGCGGCGGTGGTCGTGGATCGCGCCTTCCGCGTTCGAGACATCGCGATCGTCGACGGCGAACCGGACTCGCCGTACGCTCCTGGATACCTCGCGTTCCGCGAGGGGCGGCTCCTGATCGACGCGCTTGGGGCGCTCAGCGTCGCACCCGACGTCGTCTTCGTGGACGGCCACGGCGTCGTCCACGAACGGGGTCTCGGGCTTGCGTCGCACGTCGGCGTGCTTTCGGGCATTCCGACGGTCGGAGTCGCAAAGACGCCGTTCCACGCCGTCGACCGCTCTCCGGGCCTCGAGCGCGGCGAGGCGCTCGTGCTCACGAAGGAGTGTGGCGCGCAAGGAGCCGCCGTCCGGCTGAAGACCGGCTCGAAGCAAGTCTACGTCTCGCCCGGGAACCTGACCGACCTGGAGAGCGCCATCGCGCTCTCGCTCGCGTGGTCGACCGGGCGTCGCAGAGTCCCCGAGCCGCTCGCGCTCGCCCACACGGCCTCAGTGCTCGCACGCAACGCCGCACGCGGCATCGAGGAGGCCGCGACGGCGCTTCGAACGATGATGGAGGCGCCGGCACGATGAGCGGCCAGCGAAGGGGCCGCCTCCTCGTCGGGACGAGCGGCTGGTCGTACGCCCACTGGACGGGCGTCCTCTATCCCCCAGGCCTTCCCTCTGCAGAGCGGCTCGCGCGCTACTCGCAGGTCTTCTCGACGGTCGAGGTCAACTCGACCTTCTACCGAACGCCGACCGAGCGAGCCGTCGACGCTTGGCGCACGCAGACACCGGACGGGTTCGTCTTCGCGGCGAAGGGGCCGCGCCTCGTCACCCACGTCCGACGCCTGCGGAACGTCGGCGACGCAGTCTCAAGCTTCCTCGACCGCGTCGGGCGTCTCGGCTCGAAGCTCGAGGTCGTGCTGTGGCAGCTGCCTCCGTCGCTGTCCCGGGACGACGCGCTCCTCGAGGGCTTTCTCACGCTGCTCGACGGCACGCCGATGCGCCACGCGATCGAGTTCCGACACGAGTCCTGGCTGGATCAGGGGGTCTACGCACGCCTTCGGGAGCACGACGTGGCGATGGTGAACGTGAGCGGCGAGACGCTGCCTGCGGTCTCCTGCTCGACCGCCTCGTTCGTGTACGCGCGCTTCCACGGCCTGCCGCTGTACCGTGGCGCATACGACGAGACCGCGCTCGCGCCCTGGGCCGAGCTCCTCGCGCGCGAACGCGCCGCAGGGCGGGACTGCTACGCCTACTTCAACAACGACGCCGAAGGCCACGCGCCGAAAGACGCGCTGCGCCTGCTCCGCATGCTCGGCGCGCCTGTCGAGGGTACATACCTTTTGACGTGAGCGGGACACGCGGAAGGAGGCCGCTATGGCAGAACAGGAATCAATCGGTTGTGGACGACCGACCGGCTCGGTCGTTGGCGAACGGCCGAAAGAGAAGGAGGACGTGGAAACGACGCACAAGGAGGCCGCTGTGAGCACGATCATGGTGGGGCGCAAGGCCCCGGATTTCGTCGCACCCGCGTATCACCAGGGCGGGTTCAAGCAGGTGAAGCTCTCCGACTTCCTCGGGTCGTGGGTCGTTCTGTGCTTCTACCCTGGAGACTTCACGTTCGTTTGACCGACCGAGGTCTCGGCGGTCGCCGCACGGTACGAGGAGTTCAAGTCGCTTGGCACGGAGGTCGTGGCCGTGAGCGTGGACTCCCAGTTCGTGCACAAGATGTGGGACGAGCATGAGCTCAGCAAGATGGTCCAGGGCGGCATACCGTTCCCGATGGTGGCGGACGCAGCAGGCCACATCGGCTCTGCGTACGGCGTCTACGACCCTGACGCCGGCGTGAACGTGCGCGGCAGGTTCATCATCGACCCGGACGGCGTCATCCAGGCGATGGAGGTGCTCACGCCGCCAGTCGGCCGCAAGGTCGAAGAGACGCTTCGACAGATCCGCGCCTTCCAGCACGTACGGGAGACAGGGGGCAAGGAAGTCACTCCCTCCGGCTGGGAGCCCGGCAAGAAGGTGCTGAAACCCGGCCCTGATCTCGTCGGCCGCGTCTGGGAGGTCTGGAACCCCAAAGACGACGAGTAGCCCGAACGCTGCGGCCCCGCCGGATTCCGGCGGGGCCGCTTCGCGTCTAGAATGCGAGATTCATCGCGATGCCCGTCGCGAGCGACGTCGCGACCATCATGCCAGTCGCGAGCGCGGTCTTCTTCGCTCCGAACTCCCGAAGCAGCACCGTGTACGACGCCACGCACGGGAAGGTCACGGCGAGCATGACCGACGCCTTCACGAGCGCGAGCGGCGGCAGCCCCAGCGGCGCGAGCATGCCGACGGCGATGTCCTTGCGGAAGAAGCCGAGCACGATCGCGAGCGCCGTCTCGGGCGGAAGGCCGAACAGCGTCCGCATAGCCGGCGCGATCGCGTCTGCGACGCTCTCGAACACGCCCGAGCGGTTCACGATGCCGATGACGGCCACACCGACCAGCACCACCGGCGTTGCGTCGATCAGGTACCCCTTGAGCCGCATCCAGAGCTTCTTCGCAAGCGTGCTCCACGACGGCAGCCGGTAGGGCGGGATCTCGAGCACCATCTCTGGCAAGAAGTCCTTGCTCGTGAGCCGCAGGATCGTGCCGAGCACGAACCACACCACCGCCAACACGGCGTAGACGAGCGCCACGTACCCCACGCCGAACGGAGCCAGGAGCGCCATGATCATCGCCTGGAGCGAGGCGCACGGCACGCCGATGGAGATGAGCGTCGCGGCGATGAAGCGCTCCCGTGGCGTGTCGAGCACCCGCGTTGCAAGGATCCCTGGCACGTTGCAACCGAAGCCTAAGATGATCGGGATGACGGCGTAGCCGTGCAGCCCCAAGCGGTGCATCACCCCGTCGAGCAGCACCGCGAGCCGCGGCAGGTACCCCACGTCTTCGAGGACGCCGAGCACTGCGTAGAAGGCGATGACGTAGGGCATGACCGCCCCTAGGCTCACGTACAGCCCGGTCGTGAGGACGCCGAGCGACTGGGAGAAGTCGATCTGGCGCACCCCGTCGACCACCACATACGACCCCACGAGCAGGTCGTGCAGGACCCCGCCGCCTCCGAGCGCGGCCGACAGCGCCTCCACCACAGGGCGCCACAGGTGCTCGAACAGCGGGTCCATAACGTAGGCGATGATCGACTCCCCGATGAACCGGACCGCGGCGAACGACGCGAGCACCACGAGGATGCCGAACGGTATCCCGGTCGCGGGTCGGATGCTGATCTCCTCGACGACGTCACGCCACGTGTGGTGCCGATGCTCCAAGCGCTGGACCTGCGTGACGATCGCGCCCACGCTCGCCCACAGGTCCTCGAATTCGAGCGGCTGCGGTGCGGGAGCGTCTGCGACGTGCTCGATCGCCTCCACGAGCTCCTTCAGGCCCTCGCCCGACACCGCGCTCGTCGCCACCACCGGAACGCCGAGCAGCTCGGAGAGCCGAGCCAGGTCGACGTGGACGCCTCGATGCCGGGCCTCGTCGATCAGGTTGAGCGCTACTACCATCGGCAGCCCCATCTTGCGGAGCTGAAGCGTCAGGGCAAGGTTGCGCTCGAGATTGGTCGCGTCCACGACGTTGACGACGATGCCGCCGTCGTCGAGCACGCGGCACGCCACCTCTTCGGCAGGGCAGGTCGGCTCCAGGCTGTACGAGCCCGGCACGTCGATGACCGGCACCTGCTCGCCCTTGAGCCGGATACGGCCTTCGAGGAAGCTCACCGTGGTGCCGGGGTAGTTCGACGAGACGGTGCCGACGCCGGTCAAGCGCGAGAACACGACGCTCTTGCCGACGTTCGGGTTGCCGACGAGCAAGACGCGACGGGAGCCGCGGCCCTCGGTCGAGAGCTCGCCGCCGGTGGCGCAGCAGGAGGCGTCGCTCACTGCTGAGACTCCTCGGCATCGCGAGCGTCACGAGACGGCTGCACGAGCACGTGCGATGCGATGCCACGACCCAGCGCGACCCGCACGCCATCGCAGTCCACCATCACCGGGCCGCTGCCTGGCATTGTCCCGAGCTTCCTGATGCGCTTGCCCGGCAGTATCCCGAGGTTGTGGAGCCGGGCGGCGAGGTGCCTCCCGCCTTCGATCTGCACGACAGTCGCCGGCTCGTCGTCGGCAAGCATGCACACGTTCGGGTTGCCGCCTGTCGGCTCGGCATACCCACCGCGGCGGTGCCTATGGCTGCGTCCTTGATCTTGCATCATCGCTCCACGCTCCAGCGTCCGCATCTGGTTCGCACGTGTTCATGGCGTATCTTAGCATATACTAAGATTCTCGCAAGAGGGCTGCTCTGGTTGTGGCTTCTCCCGAGTATGGGAATACTGCAGGCAGCAGCTTAATTAAGGGTGCCTTTCCTGCCATCGAAGGGGGCGGCTGGTGGATTTCCTCTCACTCATCTGGCTGTTCTTCATCCTGTCGTCTCTGCAGCCGGTGCTGAGGCAGCGGATGCTCCAGATGGAGCGCCTGCGGGCCATCGCTCGCCTCGAGCGCGAGCGCGGCAGCAGAGTAATCGTGCTCATCCATCGGCAAGAGACGATGAGCCTGCTCGGCTTCCCG
Organism: Coriobacteriaceae bacterium EMTCatB1; assembly: GCA_001950395.1. GTDB lineage: Bacteria > Actinomycetota > Coriobacteriia > Anaerosomatales > Anaerosomataceae > Parvivirga. The sequence continues at coordinate 1,604,104 of BDLO01000001.1, read as the reverse complement.
ATCTTCCGCTACATCGACATCGACGACTCCGAGGCGATCTTGCGAGCAATCAAGCTCACAGACGATGACATCCCTATCGACGTCATCGTGCACACGCCTGGCGGGCTCGTCCTGGCAGCGGAGCAAGTCGCCCGGGCGCTCTGCCGACACCCGGCGAAGGTCACCGTCTTCGTCCCGCACTACGCGATGTCGGGCGGCACGCTCATCGCGCTGGCCGCCGACGAGATCGTCATGGACGAGAACGCCGTCCTGGGGCCGGTAGACCCGCAGCTCGGGCAGCAGCCGGCTGCCTCGATTCTGCGTGTGCTGGAACAGAAGCCGATCGACAAGGTCGACGACGAGACGCTCATCCTCGCCGACATCGCGAGCAAGGCCATCCGCCAAGTGAAAGAGACCGTCGTCGAGCTCGTGGAGGCGCGCATGGAGCGCGAGGCCGCCGAGCGGCTCGCTGAGACGCTCGCCACAGGCGTCTACACGCACGACTATCCCATCACCGCGCATCAGGCGCGCGAGCTCGGGCTGCCCGTGACTACGGAGATGCCGCAGCTCGTCTACGACATCATGGCGCTGTACCCGCAGACCGCTCAGCGGCGGCCATCAGTGGAGTACATCCCGAGCCCTCGGTCGAAAGGACCGGGCGACGCAGGGTAGCCGCTGGCGCCCGCGTGATGCCAGGGAGGGAGAACCATGGGGGGCACACGCAAGTTCACGATCCTGCACTCGAACGACATGCACGGAGACTTCCTCGCCGAGCAAGCGGCGGGAGGAGGTCCGCTCACGGGAGGCCTGCCGCTGCTTTCGGGCTACCTCAACAAGGTGCGTGCCGAAGAGGAGAACGTCATCTACGCGATCTCGGGCGACATGTTGCAGGGCTCGATCATCGACTCAGACTTCAAGGGCGTCTCGACCATCGAGATCATGAACTACCTCGCACCCGACATCGTGAGGCTCGGCAACCACGAGGTCGACTACGGCGTCCCGCACCTGCTCTTTCTGGAGAAGATCGCGAACTTCCCGATCGTGAACGCGAACCTGTACATCAAGCCGTTCAACAAGCGCATGATGCGCCCGCACTACGTGATGAAGAAGGCCGGGTTCGACATCCTGTTCACCGGGATCCTGACGGAGAAAGCGCTCGACGCCATCAAGCTCGACGAGCTCATCGGCACCTTCGTGGACATCCGTGAGGCGGCAGAAGAGGTCGGCCGGATATGCAATGCGTACCGCAACGACGACATCGACCTCACGATCCTGCTCACGCACATCGGCTTCGACTCCGACAAGGAGCTGGCCGCCGCCCTGGATCCGGCCTGGGGCGTCGACATCATCATCGGCGGCCACTCGCACACGGTCTTGTCAGAGCCAGCGCTCGTCAACGGCGTGCTCATCGTGCAGGCCGGCACCGGCACCGACCAGATCGGTCGCTTCGACATCGTCGTGGACGACGACACGAATTCCATCGTCGAGTGGCAGTGGCAGCTCATCCCGATCGACGAGCGCATCGCTGAGCCGGATCGGGAGCTCGAGGAGTTCATCGATTCCTTCAAGACGGTCGTCGACCGCAAGTACGGCGTCGTGCTCTGCAAGCTCGCGCACGAGCACACGCACCCGGAGCGGTGCGTCGAGACCTCGCTCGGCAACCTGATCGCGGATGCCCTCGCGGAGCAGCTCGGCATCGACGTGATGCTGCTCGGTGCCGGCTCGGTCCGCGTGCCGAAGCTCGGCCCGACCGTCACGCTGATGGACTTGCTGTCGTGCTTCCCGTACGACGACGGCATCACGCGCTTCACCGTCACCGGAGCGACGCTCCGCCGGATGCTCGAGCACTGGATGCGGCCCGACAACCGGCTGTCTGGCGAGGGAGAGTGCTACCAGGTCAACGGCAAGGTGCGAGCGCGGTACAGCGACGGCGAGCGTCGACTCCTTGCGCTGACGCTCGACGGCACGCCGGTGGGCGACGACGACCTCGTCACAGTCGGTCTCCAGGGTTACCACGTGAGCAACTGCGAGCCGTACCTCGGCGTCACGCTCGAGCAGCTGCAAGCGGCCGGACCCTCGAAGGTCGTGACGACTTCCGCTCGTCAGGTCATCGACGAGTGGCTGCGCTCGAACCAGCACGTCGGAAGACGCGTCGAGGGCCGGCTGGCGTACGAGTGAGGCCGCTACGCGCGGCTTCACGCCTGATGATACGGCGGCTCACGTGCCTCCTTCGGCAATGGCGGTCTCGTATTCGTATGCAATCCGGCGTTCGCGTTATGCTGTTCGTCGCCGGTTTCGAGAAGGAGGACGCATGGGCGGACGCGTGGGTCGCTTGCACGTGATTGCAGGGTGCATGAGCAGCGGCAAGACGGGCGAGCTCATACGCTTGCTGTCGCGGCACGCGGTCACGGGCGACAGCATCGTGATCTACAAGCACTCGGTGGACTCGCGCGACGGCTGCAAGGCGCGTTCCCGGCTCGGCACCGAGATGGAGGCGCGCGTCGTCGACGGCCCCGAGGGCATCGACGGAGACGGCTGCCGTGTGGTGGCCATCGAAGAAGCGCAGTTCTTCGGCGAAGGCCTGGTGCCCGTGATCCGCCGCCTGCTCGCCGAAGGTCGCGTGGTGTACGTGACCGGCCTGAACCAGGACTTCCGCGGCGAGCCGTTCGGCATCATGCCGACTCTGATGGCGCTTGCGGACGAGCTGTCGCTGTTGACGGCCATCTGCCAGAAGTGCCACGGCGTGGCGACGCGCACGCAGCGCATCATCGACGGCAAGCCGGCGCCGTGGGACTCGCCGCTCATCCTCGTCGGCGGCGCCGACTACTACGAGGCCCGCTGCCCTGACTGCCACGAGGTCCCCGGCCGGCCGAGCGAGCAGAGCTCGTGACGCGACGCCTCTTCTCGCTCCTGCGCGGAGGCGCGGCAGCGTACGTGCGAACGCTCCGGACCGCGCCATCGAACGCGAAGCGCTACCTGCTGGCCGTGGCAACCGGGCAGTTCGGAATCACCCAGAGGGAACGAAGAGGCCGAAGCGGCTCTCTACCTCGGCACGGCTCGGTATCGCCGTCATGGCGCCCGCCCGCTCTGTAGTCACCGCTGCCACCCTGACGGCCCACCTCACAGCATCGACGACGTCCCAGCCTTCGAGCAGCCCGTCCACGAGAGCGGCGCAGAACGTGTCTCCAGCCGCTGTAGCGTCGACGGCCCGAACAGGGACGGCGGGTATGTGGACGTACGTCCCATCCTTCACGACGAGAGCCCCTTCCTCGCCAAGCGTAACCACAATCGCCTGCGACACTGGCAAACGGCTTGCGAGGGTCACAAGATCTTCTAGCTCACACGAATCGTCGACGCCGAGAAGGCTCGTGAGTTCGTGCCTGTTCGGCACAAGAATGTCTACGCGAGAAAGCGCTTGGTAGGACAGCGGCCTCGGTGGGGCCGGGTTGAGCACGAAAATCCCGGTGCACAGCTCTGCCGCACGCTCGATGCAAGTCTCTGGGATCTCCTGCTGGGCCAACACCGCGCGAGCAGCCGAGATCGTTTCGGCGTGCCGCTCGACCGTCGCCGCTGACAAAGCCATGTTCGCACCTGGCGAAACCACTATCGTGCTTTCGCCGTTCGGCTCCACGAACACGAACGCTTGCCCGGTGTGCTCGTCGACCTCCTCGACGCCGTCGACAGACACGCGTTCTGCAGCGAGCACCTCCCGCATCCACATTCCGTCCGGGTCTCTTCCTACGGCGCCGATCATCGCAGTGGTGCGCCCGAGCCGAGCCAGCGCCACTGCCTGGTTCGCTCCTTTGCCGCCCGGCCCGCGTAGCACCGGCCCGCCTAACAGCGTGGCACCGCGCCTCGGCGGCTCCGGGACCTCCACCGAACGATCGACGTTTATGCTGCCAACGACCGCGACTTCAGGCATAGCTTGCAATCGCTCCTATCAGCAGGTCCCAGAAGCGGGGCGTGTCGAGTCGCATTGCCACAAGGGCGTTATCAGGTTCCCCCGTCAGATGATGCAGATCGACGCACGTCGCACCGGCTGTGTATCGGCCCTGAGTCTCTATCGACACGGGAGCCGGAATGACTTCCACAAGCGATGGGTCGATCACACGAGCCACCGCCACGGGATCGTGCACAGGAGGCGAAGTGAAGCCCCAAGTCTTCAGGTAGCTCGCGGAGAAGAACGTCAGGAGCTCCACGCACAAATCACCCATCCGCGTGCCCAATGCACGCAGCCGATCCAAGACATCAGGCGTCGCGAGCGCCTGATGCGTCACGTTCAGCCCGCACATGGTCACGGGCACTCCTGAACGGAAGACGATGTCGGCGGCCTCGGGATCCACACGTATGTTGAACTCGGCGTACGGGGTGTCGTTCCCCCGCTCCGTCGAGCCACCCATCAAGACGATTTCACGGATTTTCGGCTTGAGCTCAGGGTGCGACGCAAGCACAAGCGCGATATTCGTCAACGGCCCCGTCGGAATCAGAACCACGGGTTCTAGCGACTCTCGAAGCAAACGCACGATGAGAGCATGAGCGCTTTCTTCTGATTCTGGAACCGTGGGGTCGCCCCACTCAGGGCCATCCAAACCGGATACGCCGTGAACGTACTCGCCGATGTGCAGAGAACGCATCAAAGGCCCCTCGGCGCCGCGCGCTATCGGGACATCGGTTATGCCGGCGACAGAGCAGACCCGGCGCGCGTTGAGCGTGCACTTCTCCACGGTTTGATTGCCGCCACAGGTGGTGATAGCGAGCAGATCGAGGGCTGGCGATGCCGCCGCGAGGAGTATTGCTAGTGCATCGTCGTGTCCTGGGTCGCAATCCAAGATGACGGGAACTGGCATGCGCAGCTCACTCCCCCGCTAGCCACCGGAACAGCTGGGTGAACAGCCTCGCGTATCCCGGCCACGCAACGAATTCGTCTGGACACCAGTGCGGCCCTATGTCTGACGTCCACGCGGCCGTGCGACCTGCACCCTCTTCCCGCAATGCAAGGAGCGGGTCTTCTCCTACACTGGCAAGGAGAATCGCATCGTCTTTCAGTGTGACTCGGTTGTATCCGAGCAGCCCTGGCCAAGGTCCTTGTATGCCGAGCAGCACGGGGTGAGCCGCATCGACCACAGTAACCTCAGCCCCTTCGGGCGTCTCAACCCTATCGTCCCACGGATCTATTGTGACCGGCAGAACCTCCTCGACAGGAGTCCGTCTGTACATGGCCTTGCCTTCAAAGCCCTGGAAGCTCATGTAGCCGCCGGCCATCAACAGCCCGCCGCCGGCGCGGACCCATTCAGCCAGCACCTTCAGACGGTTGGGCGTGCGCCTTCCTCGCAACCACGTGTCTGGGTGCAGGAGAATGCTGTTCGCGCCGATGTCAGAAAGGACCACCACGTCGAACGCATCCAAAGCCTCGACCGACGCCGGAAAGCGTTCGGGCACTTCATGCGCAGGCATGTGGACGACCTCGATGCCGCTCGGCTCGACCGCGGCCTTCAGTGGAGCGATCCCCGTTTCGTAGACGACTGACTGGAAAGAGTCGAACCCTTTGTAATGCGTCGATTCGCTCACCCATGATTCACCAGCGGCAAGGACGCGCATCACGAACATCTCCTCTCGTACGCGGCCTCGAAGACTTTCCGAGGATTTGCCGTAAGGATCTCGAGCAGCTGTGCTCGGCCCACGCCGTGCCGCGCCAAGCGATCGGCAAATCCAGTGAACACGTGAGCGTAGCCGAATCCGCCGTACGCACGCAGCTGCATTTTCAAGAACACATCGTGCGATAGCAGAATCCGATCTCCGTATCCGTTGTGAATGAGCGCCGCTATGGCACGGGCATTCTCTTCGTCGCTTGGGCTCTGTCCTTCTCCCGGGTAATAGAACTCCATGCCAATCATGTCGTACTCGATCCAAGCGCCGCGATCAGCGAGCGATGTTTGGTACTCGGGATCGGAATAGCTGGGATTCATGTGACAGAGCACTGTGCCTTCGAGGATCCCGCCTTCCTTCTCGATGATGTCGAGCACCTTGTGCCCATAACGCAGCCAGCCTGGAAGGTGCACGCAAAGAGGAACCCCTGTGCGCTTCTGGGCTCTCGCTGCAGCACGAAGCGAGCGCTCTTCCGCTGGCGTGAACCGTTGTCCGACCCCGATTTCGCCGATCACGCCCGCACGCACGCCGTCCATGCCTTCGACGATGTCCTTGATGATGCGGTCGGCGATCTCGTCGACAGACATGCTCTTCAGCTCTTTGGGATGCGTCCTCTCCAGATAGAAGCCGCAGCCCATGATTACATTCAGACCTGTGGCCTCAGCTATCTGCTGAAGCGCCCGAGGATCTCGCCCGGATGCCGAGGGAGTGACTTCCACGATAGTCTTGCCCCCCGCCTCCACGACCGGCTGGAGCTCCTTGATCGCCAAGTCGACGTCGTCTAACCGCACGTTGTCGCGGGAAAGGTACGGGTCGAGCCGCAGCCTGCCGAGGAACGACATCTCCAGCGGGAGATTCGCTATGCGGTGGCCTTCGGTGTCCCGGCTGGTCGGAGGCCGCCAGGCGCCATCATTCTGGAGTATCAGGTGCTCGTGGAACAGAGTCGGTCCCAGTTGGCTCGAGTCGACATCCCCGAGAACCGTCTGCACAGTGCTCATCATCGCATCGCCGACCCAAATCGCGCGAACAGACGTGTGTTCATGAAAATCGCCAGCAGCAGGATGCTGCCTTGGGCTATCTGGACATAGAACGGAGACACGTGGAGCAGAATGAGACCGTTGGCAATCACGCCAAGCACCAGTGCGCCCAGCACCGTGCCAAGCATGCTTCCCCTGCCGCCAAGGAGACTCGTGCCTCCGAGGACCACGGCAGTGATGACTTCGAGCTCGAATCCGACCCCAGCGTTCGATGAACCTGATGCGAGACGCGCCGTGATGATCACTCCTGACAGAGCTGCCGCGAGGCCGGACATCACGTACACGGTCAAGTTGACGAGCTTTGTGTCAACGCCTGCCCGTCTGAGCGACTCGTAGTTGCTGCCAAGCCCCACAACGTAGCGACCGAATGGTGTCTGCGTGAACAAGAACCACCCTGCCCCTGCGACGAACACGGCTATCAGTGCCGGAACCGGGATGTTCGCTATACGTCCCTGCCCCAAGAAAGTCAGCCAAGAACCAAGCGGCAGCGGGGTCGAATAGCCCTGCGTCACGAGAAGGGCGGTGCCCCGGACAATACCCAACGTCGCAAGCGTGACGATGAACGGCGGCAGGCCAAAGTACGCAGTGAACCAACCGTTCACAAGGCCGACTACGAACCCGATTCCGAGAACCAATACCAAGGCGAGTGCCGGATCCATGCCGCCGTGCGCCCAAATCGCCAGCAGTGAGCCAGACAACGCCACCATCGAGCCAACTGACAAGTCGATGCCTGAAGTCGTTATGACGAACGTCATAGCGACCGCCGTGATCATCGTAGGCGCGATCTGGCGCAAGATGTTCAATATGTTCGGAGCAGTCAGGAACGCCTCAGCCGTAAGGCTGAAGAATATGAGGAGCAACACCAGCACACCGCCGACCGCGAGCGTGAGGATGTTCCTCCGGAGCCACGCGGCGAATCTCGCGCTGAATTTCGTCTCGGATAATCCGTCAGTGCCTTGAGCATACGGAGGTCGCTGCGTTCTCATTGCCGGTGCCCCCGACCCACGATCTCCGCAACGAGCTCCTCGAGCGTTGCGCTCTTTGCATCGAGCTCTGCCACCATTGTCCCTTCGAACATGACGCACAACCTGTCGCACACCGTGAACAGATCTTGAAGTCGGTGAGTGATGAGGATGACGCTCACGCCCTGGGAAGCGACGTGCCTGACAAGCTCCAGGACAGTGTTGACCTCCGTGACCGCGAGAGCTGCCGTCGGCTCATCCAGTATGAGCACCCGAGGTTTGAACGCCACGGCTCGCGCAATGGCCACTGCTTGCCGCTGCCCACCCGAGAGGTTGCGCACGGGAACGTCCGTGAAAGGAATGCGAATCTTCAGCGAACGCAGGAGCTCGGCAGCCTCAGCGTGCATGCGAGGGAAATCGAGCAAGAAGCCGCCAGGCTTGCGTGGTTCTCGACCTAAGAAGATGTTGCCGGCGATGTCGATGTCGTCGCACAAGGCGAGATCCTGATACACCATTTCGATCCCGACAGCATGGGCATCGCGCGGCGAGGAAAACGTCATCTTGACGCCGTCGATCCAGATCTCGCCATCGTCAGGCATGCATGCGCCAGAGAGAATCTTCATGAGGGTGGACTTGCCGGCGGCATTGTCGCCGGCAAGTCCCACCACCTCACCAGGACCAACGTGAAATGTGACGCCGCGGAGAGCCTCGACTGGGCCGAATCGCTTGCGTATGTCTTTCAGGAGCACCCGATCCGGCATGGACTCCGTCTCCGTGGCCGTGTTTTCCACGTCTCGCCCCACTTCTGCATCTCGAAAACCCGTCAGCCCTACAGACCTGAAACGCGCACTACTGGAAAATCGGACGGAACTTGTCGACGTTCTCCTTCGTGACGATCGTGACTGGCACGTCGATGAACGACGGCACCGTCTGGCCCTCGACAAGCTTCTTGCACGCCATGACGGCCTCGTACCCTTCAGTCTTCGGATCCTGCTGCACCACTCCGATCACGAAACCGTCGTCGATGCCCTTGATGACCTCAGAGGTGAGATCCCACCCGAAGAGCTTGACGTCCGCGACACGATTCTGCGAACGAGCTGCAGCGACGGCTCCGACCATCGCCGGTTCACCCGTAGCGTAGAAGATCTTGGTGTCCGGCTGCGCAGTGAAGAGGTTCTCGGCAGCCGTCATAGCCACCTCTTGGCGGTTCTGCCCGTCAACGACCTGCGTGATCTTTGCGCCATTCGCTTCGACAACAGACTTGAATCCATCGAGACGGAGGTTCTGGATGTACGAGTTCAGAGCGCCTATGACGCCGATCCGCTTGTCGCCGATGCCGTTCTGCGTCATATAGTCGACGACGAACTGGCCGATTTTCTCGCCAGCAGCCTTGTTGTCGACGCCGACTTGGCAGAGAACGGACTCGTCTTCTACGACAGCGTCCACGGCAACGACTTTCAGGCCGGCGCTTGCTGCTTCGCGCAGTGCTGGCTTCACTCCTTCAACATCGATTGCGACGATGATGACCGCGTCGAACCCCTGGGTCACGAAGTTCGCGATCGCTTCGTTCTGCTTCGCGGGATCGTCGTTCGCGTTGTAGATGGTCAAGTCGACGCCCGCTTCTCTTGCGGCTTCTTGAGCTCCCTCATTCATCTGGTTGAAGAAGATCGCCTGCTGATTGATTTGGACCAGACCCACCTTGATCGGCTTCTCGCCCGACGTGCCTCCCGTCTCTGTCCCCGTGCCTCCCGTCTTGCTTCCGCAACCCGAAAGGGCCGCTGCTGCCAGGGCCACGACGACCATGGCGACCATGCTGACTCTCAACCGGTGTTTCATCACAACCCCTTCCCTCGACGCTAGTAAACGATTACATGCGTGAGCTCAAAGTATGCCAGTCTGCGAGCCTAGTCAAGCCTCTTTGTGCTTTAGTGCGCTTCTTCCCCTCTGTGTGAACGTTCTCAAACAACACCCCCAATGACGGCTTCGTGGCTTATACTCTTGTCAGTCATCTCCAGGAATCGGGTCGTCGATGTCTGTAACTATCAAAGACGTAGCCCAAAGAGCCGGCGTGTCTGTGGCCACAGCCTCCCGAGTTCTGTCCGGAGCGCAACGCGTATCGCCTGAACTGACAGCGAGGGTGCGGAAGGCGGCCAGAGAGCTGGGCTATCGTCACAATGCGCTGGCACGAGCGCTGCGCTATGGCAAGACTGCTACCGTCGGGATGATAGTGCCCGAGATCGAGAACCCGTTCTTCCCGTCGCTGGTGGAGTCTGTCGAGAGAGCTCTTAATAGGACGGATCGCAACCTGCTGCTATGCGACGCGCAGCAGAGTGCTGCAATGGAGCGAAGCAGGGCCCGCACTCTTCTGGAACGACGAGTCGATGGGCTCGTCGTTGTGCCCGTGTCTATGACCGACAGCGCAGCCATGGTTGAAGAGCTCGCTTCCCTCGTACCCGTGGTACAGCTTGACCGCCACGTAGAGGGCCATTTCGCAGACTGGGTGGGGATTGACAACGATTTCGGAATGATGCTGGCCGTGAACCACGTCGTGTCTCTCGGCGCACAGCGCGTCGTATTCGTGAGCGCCACGCCCGAGAGCTCCGCGGCAAGACAGAGGCTCTCTGGTTTCAACACGGCCATTAGGAAGGTCGGACTTCGTTCGAACCGTCCTCCGCTGCTCGGCGCTTTCTCAGTAGACTGGGGTCGCGAAGCCGCCAAGACGCTGGTTGCTGAGCGGCCGCTTCCTGATGCCATCGTCTGCGGAAACGATGAGATTGCAGTAGGTCTCCTTGGCGAGTTCCACAGACGGCATGTCAGAGTGCCGGACGACGTCATGGTGACCGGCTTTGACGACATCAGGTTCGCCTCACTGGCGAATCCGCCGCTCACGACGGTGCGTCAGCCGGCAGAGGCCATCGCTAACCAAGCGATCAGGCTGCTCGACGCACGCATTGAGGACATGAGCCTGCCGGTGCAGAGAATCGCGGTCAGCCCTCAGCTCGTCATTCGAGAATCAACGCGGAGCGGATCGTGATCGATCCAGTCAAACTCGCCCAGGAACTGGTGCGCATCGATACGAGTGGAGGCGGCGAAGAGAGAGCAGCCCGACTGTGCGGCGACTTGCTCCAAAGGGCAGGCGCCGAAGTCGAAGTGGTGCCTGCGGGGCCTGGCCGAGCACACGTGTTGGCAGCCGTCGGCAATGTTGCCAGCCGCCCTCTGATCTTGTCCGGCCACCTCGACACGGTGTCTGCTGACCCCGATTGCTGGCAGAACAACCCATGGAGCGGCGATCTCGTCGATGGCGAGCTATACGGCCGAGGGGCCGCCGACATGAAAGGTGGCGTCGCGGCCCTCGTTGCAGCCCTGGCGCGGCAGGCACGTGCGTGGAAGCACGAGCGCGGAGTCTTGCTGGTGCTCACCGCCGATGAAGAGGCCGGATGCGCGGGAGCGAAGCACCTCGTACGCTCTCGCAAGCTGCCCGCCGGGGGTCCGATGCTCGTGGCAGAGCCCACCCGGCTGTCTATCGCTCTCGGCCACAAGGGAGCGCTGTGGCTTCGCGCCACGGCACGAGGCCGCTCCGCGCACGGATCGGCTCCGCACCTAGGGAAGAACGCCATCACCGCGTTGGCAAGGTTCGTCCTGGCCTTGGAAGAGGGTGGCCTGGCGACGACGCGCTCGAGGTCAGGCGGCGTCACGGTGAATGTCGGCCGATTCAACGGAGGTACCAGGATCAATCTGGTGCCAGATCACGCATCGGCCGAAATCGACTTAAGAACGCCTGCGGGCCTTGATTCTTCCGCGTTGCTCGAGGACATCTCTGCGCTGGCTGGACCAGAAGACATCGAACTAGAGGTGCTCCAGGATCTTGCTTCCGTCCAAACAGCTCCTGGTGGGCCTTTCTACGCGACGTTCAGCTTTCTCGTGCGCGAGGTGATGGGAGAAGCTTCCGTTCGCGAGCCTCTCGCGTACTTCACCGATGCGGCCGTCCTGTCTCCGGCACTGAACTCTTCCGAAGTGCTGATATTCGGTCCTGGTGACCCTGGCCAAGCACACACAGTCGACGAGTCCTGTCCGGTTGATCACATCGAGACTGCAACGCTCGTATTCGAAATGCTTCTGCAGAGCTGGCGCGAACAGGGGCAAGGAGAGCTTCTGTGACAGGTCGCTTTCCCGTCCCCTGTCAGCGGCCAATCGGATTGCGGGAGCGTTGATGTCGCGACGCCTCTTCTCGCTCCTGCGCGGAGGCGCGGCAGCGTACGTGCGAACGCTCCGGACCGCGCCATCGAACGCGAAGCGCTACCTGCTGGCCGTGGCGCTGCAGAACGTCGGCATCGGGCTTCTCGGCACGCTCTTCGCGCTGCACGTTCGGGCCCAGGGGCTGCCGTCGTCCGTGGTGGGCGACGTCGAGGGAGCGCTCGCGCTGTCATCTGGCGCCGTCTGCCTGCTGCTGCCGCCGCTCGTGCAAGTCGTCGGTTACCGCTGGCTGCTCCTCGGCGCGAGCGTCGCGTTCGGGCTGTCCCGCTTCGGGCAGGCGCTCCCTGTCGGGGCTGCGGCGATCGTCGCGCTCGGACTCCTCTACGGCCTCGGCGACGGCATCATACGCTCAGTGGGCGCGGCCTTCTTGTCTGAGAACGCCCCCGCTGGCTCGAAGCTCACCATGCTTTTCACCGCGGACTTCGCGCTGCGCGTCATGGCCTCGTTCGTGGGAGCTCTTGCCGGCGGCGTGCTGCCGACGCTCTTCGGATTCTGGCTTTCCGAGCCCGAGGCGTTGCGCTGGTCCGTGGGGGCGGCGGGGCTCGTCATGCTGGTTTCGGCAGCGCCGGTGCTCGGCATCCGAGAGGCCAGTCGCCCGGCCGGGAGGACACGACGCCGCTACCTTGCGACCGTGCGGTCGTTCCAGTCCTGGCGCCGCCTTCTCGGCATGGCGGTGCCGCAAGCCGTGATCTCGTTCGGCGCTGGGCTCGTCATGCCCTTCGTGCCCTTGTTCCTGCGGACGCACGCGGGCGCAAGCGTCGCGCAGATCGGCGTGATCCAGGGAGCATCCTCTGTTGTGATGGCTGTCGCCACGCTCGCCGCGCCGCTGCTCGTCAAACGGTTCGGTCCCGTCGGCGCGATCGTCGTCACGCAGGTCGCATCGCTGCCATTCATGCTCACGCTTCCGCTCGCCCGCTCCCTCGCGCTCATCGCGGTGGCCATGTGGGTGCGCGCCGCGCTCATGAACATGGCGTGGCCCGTCTTCAACCAGGTCGCTGTGGACGGCGTCCCGTCGCAGGACAAGCCGCTCATGCTGGGGTGGATCAACGTCGCGTGGAGCGTCGCGTGGTTCGCCGGCAGCGTGCTCGGAGGCAGGATCGCCGCCTCATCGCTCACTGTCGGCTACTTCTACGCCGCAGCGCTCTACCTCATCGGCGCCGTCGCGACGTGGCTGCTCTTGCGGGACACGAAGCTTGGCGCGGAGCCGGCGGGCACCGCGGCCCAGCAGCCGTGAAGCCCCCCCCCCCGCGCGCTTACACCGGCGCCAGGGTTCCGGTCCAGATCAACCACGCGAGCACCGTCTTGGCGAGCAGGCTCAACACGATGTAGAAGCGCTCGCCGAACAGGTAGTCGCGCCACGGCCCGACCTTCTTGTACTGAAGCACCATGTTGATCGCGAAGACGTTGAACATGACGAAGAGCGTCGGCACGATGGCGTACACGAACGCCGGCGGCTTCGCGTCGCCTGAGCTCACCGCGCCGTTGAAGTACAGGAAGATGATGATCCACGGCACGATGCCGGCGAGGCAGCCGTAGATGAAGGCCCGCCAGCTCGTCCGCTCCGTCGTCTGGTTGTGGACCTCCATCATGATGCCGAAGAGGTTCATCATCGCGTTGATGCCGAAGATGGCGATGAGTGTCCCGAGGTCCCAGACGCCGACCAGCATGCCGATGAGGACCACCATCAGCGAGGAGCTCAGCGCGTACTCGTAGAAGCGGACCGGGTTCATGCCTCGCTTCAGGTTCTCGACGTACCGGCCGTAGCCGATCGTGGCCAGGTAGAAGTGCGCCACTGCCGAGATGAGCAGGAACAGCGCCACCGCCGGACCGAACGGCAGATCGTACAGCAGCTGCGGGTTCGGTTTGAGCGAGCGCGTCGCCACATCGAAGGTCAAGAAGTTGGTGAAGATCGGGTAGGTCTTGTCGTTGCTGACGACCCACATGAACACGCCCTGCACGAGGTGAAGGCAACCCATCACCAGGTTGAATCGGCGGAGCTTGGCGTACGTCGCGTCATCTGACGGCTGCTTGGTCGGCACTGATGTGCCTGCCATGTCCTGCTCCCTTCTCAGTTGCCTGTGACGCATCTTCCTTGAGACGTCCTACCGCATCGGGAGCTCGGTCTCGTAAGCCACACCTACCGCCGGCCCGACGTGCACGCCGACGGCGGCCGGGATCGGCACCAGCGGCACCGCCCGGCCTACGACCGGTTGCACGACCTCGGCCATGAAGCGCATCCCTTCCGCCTTGTCGGCGAAGTACTGCACGGCGGCTCGCCGGAACCCGAACCGCTCGACGTCGCTTCTCAGGATCGAGGAGATCTTCTTCCACGCCGCCTTGCCGCTGCGAGCCACGCCCGCAACGCTCGTCAACCCCTTCTCGGCAGTGAGAATCGGGGCGATCTTCAGCGCCACCGCAAGCAAACCCGCAGCGCCCGAAATCCGTCCGCCGCGGCGCAGGTGCTCGAGCGTCCGTGGCGTGAACAGGAAGCGGGTGCGGCGCGTGGTCTCCTCGGCGGCGTTTGCGCACGCAACGAGGTCGGCGCCCGCTGCCGCCGCTTCAGCCGCGGCAAGCACCGCGAAGCCTTCCTCCATGCTGTTCGACTTGCTGTCGACGAGCGCGATCCGCGCTCCCTGCGACTCCGAGCGCACGACGTCTGCGGCCATCTCTGCGGATCGCATCGTGCCGCTGAGACCCGCCGAGATCAGCACGGCCAACACGTCGTGGCCCTTGGCGACTATCGATCGGAATGCGGCAGCGAAGTCCTCGGGTGAGGGCTGCGAGGTGCGCGGCAGGCGCTCCAGCGAGGCGACGCTCTCGAAGAAGTCCGGCTGCCGAAGCTCCTCTTCGGTGAGGACTCGATCGCCGAGGATCACGTGCAGCGGGACGGTTCGGATAGAAAGACGTTCGAGCTCCGATGGGTCGATCCCGCTCGCTGAATCGGTCACGACGCGCACCGCCATTCGTGGGCTCCTTGCGTTCGGGGCGGCAGGTGGTACATACCTACCCACGCAGGCTTGCACAGTAGATACCCCGCGGCAGGAGCTCCCGCTCGACACGAAGGAGACAATCATGGAGAGCAAGCGCGCGGTGCCCTTCGCCGGCACGCTCGTGGCGGTTACGCTTGGCGCAGCCATGGCGTGGGCCGGGTCTCAGGGCGGAGCGACCGTCGGCGGCATCCCAGTGTTCGCGCTGTGCGTCGGCATCGCGTTCGCCGTCCAGTGGATCGCTTTCGTCCCGTCGTATCTCTTCCGCACGGAGCGGTTCTACGACATCACCGGGAGCGTCACGTACGTGTCGGTGATGGCCTTCGCCGTGCTGTCGAGCCGCGCCTTCGACGCCCGCTCGATGCTCTTGCTAGCGCTCGTGCTCGTGTGGGCCGGTCGCCTCGGGCCGTTCCTGTTCCGCAGAATCAAGAAGGCCGGCAAAGACGACCGCTTCGACGCCATCAAGGGCTCGGCGCCCGCGCTCTTCATGACGTGGACGCTGCAGGGGCTCTGGGCGAGCTTGACGCTCGCCGCTGCGCTCGGCGCCGTCACCGCTCCGAAGCCAGGCGGGCTGGACGTGTTCGCGTTCGTCGGTTTAGCGGTGTGGCTCGTCGGCTTCGGGCTGGAAGCCGTCGCGGACCACCAAAAGAGCCGCTTCCGCTCCGATGCGGCCAATCGCGGACGCTTCATCGCAACGGGGCTGTGGGCGTGGTCGCGCCACCCGAACTACTTCGGCGAGATCACGCTGTGGCTCGGCGTCGCGATCATCGCGTTCCCGGCGCTAGAGGGCTGGCGGCTGGCAGGGCTCGTCTCCCCTGTCTTCGTGTACCTGCTGATCACGCGCGTGAGCGGGGTGCCGCTGCTGGAGAAGAAGGCCGACGAGCGCTGGGGCGGGCAGCCCGACTACGAGGAGTACAAGCGCAGCACGCCGGTGCTGGTGCCAAGACCGCCACGGAAGGGTTAGCAAGAGCAGCCCGCAGCTGCGGGATAGGATTCATCTGGCGGAGAGGGAGGGATTCGAACCCTCGAGCCCGGGGTAACCGGACTAACGGTTTTCGAGACCGCCGCATTCAACCACTCTGCCACCTCTCCGCGGTGGCGGCTGCCGCGATGAGCGGCAATAGCGCAGTATAGCGACGCCAGGGGGACGCGGCAATTCCGAACCATCGCGAACGAGCACAGAGCCGGGTGGGGACCGCGGCGTGACAGGAAGTCCCACGGGAACGCGGAGATGCAACGCCTGAGGCCGATGCTTGACCACGTGTGCGACAATTGGGGTGTTGTGTTGCAACGGGTCCGAGGCGCATAGCCTCGGAGGCAGTGCGGGTAGTCGGGCCGCTATCCGAATGTAGAACGGGTTCGGGGCGGCTTTCGTCTGCTGCGAGTCGCCTTGGAGCCAACGGGTGCGCAAGAGGGCATCCGCTGACGCCGGAAGGAGACGCCGTGGACACGACGCTGCACACGTTGAAAGCCTATCGAGGACGTGCAACGCTCGCTCGACAACCAGCAAGAGTCTTGATAGACGTGCGAGCGCTCAAACACATCGGCCGAGCCGATCTGCAGACGCTGAGCGAGGTCACTGCACGATTCCCTTTCCGGGCTAGCGATTACTACTTGGGCCTGATCGACTGGACAGACCCTCACGACCCAATCCGCCGGCTGATTATCCCAGATCCTAAGGAGCTGTCAGATTTCGGCAACCCCGACGCCTCCGATGAGGCATCGAACACCCCCCTGCCTGGCCTGCAGCACAAATACCCCGATACCGCGCTCCTCTTGGTGACTGACCAGTGTGCGGCATTCTGCCGTTACTGCTTCCGCAAGCGCCTCTTCCAGACGGACAATCGCGAGACCGTGCGAGACATGTCAGCAGGGATCGAGTACATCCGCCAGCACACGACGATCACTGACGTCTTGCTCACTGGAGGCGACGCCCTCGCTCTCCCAACCCCACAGCTTCAGACGATAATCGAGGCGCTGACGCAAATCCGCCACGTGCACACGATACGCATCGGGAGCAAGATGCTTGCATACAATCCTGCGAGGCCCCTGTCAGACACGCGTTTGCATTCGCTTATCCGGAAAACCATAGCCGCTGGCAAGAATGTGTACTTGATGTGCCACTTCGACCATCCGCGCGAGTTCACGCCGCTCGCACTAGAAGCCCTCAGCGTGTTCAGGGAGATCGGTGTGGAGTGTCTTAACCAGTGCCCGGTGACAGCTGGCATCAATGATGACGCGACTGTGCTAGCCGACCTTTTGCAACAGTGCACGGACGCAGGTTGCCCGCAGTACTACTTCTTCCAATGTAGACCAACGAGCGGCAACGCGGGCTTCGTCATACCTATCACGCGCGCGTTTTCCCTGATAGACGAGGCCCGGGCACGCGTTTCCGGCCTGTCTCGGAGGGTGCGGTACTGCCTCTCGCATGCCACTGGGAAAGTCGAAGTGGTTGGTCTAGACCCTGAACGGATATACGCGCGGTATCATCGCGCTAAGAATCCCGGTGACGAGGGCCGTATGCTGGTGTTCCAACGGGACGACATGGCTACCTGGCTCGACGACCTGGTGCCGGTTATCTGAAACGGAGTCGCGGTTCAAAGCGAACTGCTGCGACTGCACGCGCGCTGCTGCTGTAGAAAGCACGCTCGCATCGGTGTGGTCTCTGCGGACGTCTCGCCGTTTCGGGTATCCTAGTGGCACCCGCCTATCTCCGGCCGAAGGCGAAGGAGACTTTCGCCTCCGACGAAAGGAGACTCCCCTGGCTGACAAGCACGCTGCTTCCGCCAAAGACGCACTGCAGAACGGCGCCGTCACGAACGACCTGCTCGATAAGTGGGCCGCGCTTGCCGATTCTCACGCCCAGGTCGACCCACGCCTGTACCCGGAGTACGACGTCAAACGCGGGTTGCGCGACCACGACGGTCGCGGCGTCCTGGCAGGGCTCACGCAGATCGGCGACGTGGTCGGAACCGCCACCGAAGGCGACCACCTCGTCCCGGCTCCCGGCAAGCTCTACTACCGTGGCATCGAGATCCGCGACCTCGTCGAAGGCTTCGTCTCAGGCGGCCAGCACGGCTTCGAGGAGGCGACGTACCTCCTCCTGTTCGGCGACCTCCCCAGGCGCGATGAGCTCGCCGAATTCGAGGACCTGTTGGCGCGCTTCCGCAAACTGCCCCGCACGTTCGTCCACGACGCGATCTTGAGCATGCCGAGCCGCGACACGATGAACGCGCTCGCGCGCGCCGTGCTCGCGCTATACACGCTCGACAAGGACGCAGACGACACCTCGACCAGAAACGTGCTGCGGCAGAGCCTGCACCTGATCGCGAAGTTCCCGATGCTCGCCGTCTATGCCTACCAGGCGTACCTCGACGAGTTCCACGGGAAGAGCTTGGTCATCCACAAGCCGCTCCCCGAGCTGTCCACTGCCGAGAACTTCCTTCACATGCTCAAGCCCGACTCCAGCTTCACCGAGCTGGAGGCGCTGGTGCTCGACATGACGCTCGTGCTGCACGCCGAGCACGGTGGCGGCAACAACTCGTCGTTCACCACGCACGTCGTCTCTTCGACCGGCACCGACACGTACTCAGCGATCGCGGCTTCGCTCGGCTCGCTCAAGGGGCCGCGTCACGGCGGAGCGAACATCAAGGTCGTCCAGATGTTCGAGGACATGAAGCGCGAAGTGAAGGACTGGAACGACGACGAGGAGATCGCCGACTACATCCACCGGCTCCTCGAGAAGCAGGCGTTCGACCGCGCAGGCCTCGTATACGGCATGGGCCACCCCGTGTACTCGGTGTCCGACCCGCGCGCGGAGGTGCTGAAGGGATTCGCCGAGCGCCTCGCGGCGGTCAAGGGCCGGACCGAGGAGTTCGCCTTGCACGCGAAGGTGGAGCAGATCGCGCCGCTCATCATCACCGCGCAGCGCCGAGCCACCCGGGGCGTGTGCGCGAACGTGGACTTCTACTCCGGCTTCGTTTATCAGATGCTCGACATCCCGGTGGAGCTATACACGCCCCTGTTCGCGGTCTCGCGCGTCACCGGCTGGTGCGCGCACCGGATCGAGGAGCTCGCCAACAGCAAGATCATCCGGCCGGCGTACAAGAGCGTCGCGCCGGTGCGCGACTACGTGCCCATCGACCAGCGGTAAACCGCCGTCC
Organism: Coriobacteriaceae bacterium EMTCatB1; assembly: GCA_001950395.1. Lineage (GTDB taxonomy): Bacteria > Actinomycetota > Coriobacteriia > Anaerosomatales > Anaerosomataceae > Parvivirga. The sequence continues at coordinate 1,585,076 of BDLO01000001.1, read as the reverse complement.
GGGGCATGCCGATAGATGTGCGAGGGTAAACGGACAGAGCGCTGAGGAGGCGGGCCTGGTGGTTCTGACGCTCGTGCAGAACATCGCCATCCTCGTGGCGCTCACCGTCGTGACCCAAGCGGTGACTCGCCAGCTGGAGCCCACCTCGCGACGCCGTGCGCTCCTGCTTGGAGCGCTCTTCGGCGGCACGGCCGTTCTCGGCATGATGACGCCGTTCAGGGCCGCCGAGGGCGTCATCTACGACGGACGCTCGATCATCCTCGGCATCGCCGGCCTCTTCGGGGGGCCCGGAGCAGCCGCGATCGCCGCCGCAATCGCCGCCGCGTATCGGTTGTACCTCGGAGGCGCAGGTGCGCTCGTCGGCACCGCCGTGATCGCTGTGTCGGCCGCTTTAGGTGCGACGCTGTTCTACCATCGACGCAGGACGGGCCACCTCTACTGGTGGGAGCTGCTTGCGCTCAGCTTGGCCATCCACGTGCTCATGCTGCTGCTGCAACTCGCGCTCCCAGGTGGCAGGGGCTTCGACATCGTTCCAAAGATCGCGCTTCCCGTGCTGACTGTCTATCCGCTCGGCATGATGCTCGTGGCGCGGCTCATGCTGGACCAAGAGGAACGCTACCGTCGCGAGGAGGAGCTCCGTGCGCTCAACGCCTCGCTCGAACGCATCGTCGACGAGCGAACCGAAGAGCTGCAAGCAACAAACGAGGAGCTCGAGCAGACGAACGAGGAGCTGGCCCACGCGCTTGCAGAGATCGAGCGCGCGAGCGAGTCGAAGTCGGCGTTCCTGCGCACGATGAGCCACGAGATGAGGACGCCTCTCAACTCGGTCATCGGCTTCGCGGACCTGCTCGCAAGCGGGCTCGTCGGCGAGCTCACCGAGGAGCAGGCCAAGCAGGTAGGGATGATCCGCGACGCCGGGCGCCACCTGCTCGAGCTCGTCAACCAGACGCTCGATCTCGCGCGCATCGAAGCGGGTCGCTTGGACTTTTCGTTCGAGGACCTCGATGCCTGCGACGTCGTGGCCTCGGTGGTGGAGTCCCTCCGCCCTCAAGCCGACGCCAAGGGGCTTGAGATCAGCGCGTCGCTTCCCGAAGAACCAGTGCCGCTCCGCACGGACCGGACGCGGCTCCGGGAGATCCTCACCAACCTCGTCGGGAACGCCGTGAAGTTCACGGACACCGGGTCGGTGAGCATCGCGGTCCGCGGCGACGGGAGCCGCGTCGCATTCGAGGTGGCGGACACCGGTCGTGGCATCGCTCCTGAGGAGGCCGAGCGCATCTTCCTCGAGTTCGTCAAGAGCGCCGAGACCGACAGCCGCCTGGCGACCCCTGGAGCCGGCCTCGGGCTCGCGATCTCCAGGCGGATCGCTGAGGCGCTCGGCGGGACGATCGAGCTTGAGAGCGAGGTCGGCCGCGGCTCGACCTTCACACTGACGTTGCCGGCGCAACCGCCAGAGGCGATCGGCCGGCAACCGTAGGACGGCCCGCTTGGGCCGGATGTCGACTGGCGGAGAGCCAGGGATTCGAACCCTGGGTACGGCTCAACGCCGTACACACGATTTCCAGTCGTGCACCTTCAACCACTCGGTCAGCTCTCCGAAGGCGCTCAGAAGCGCACACGCGAGTATAGCGGCGCAGCTCGCAGCCGGCAACGCGCCCTCACGCGAGCTCGCGTACGCGCGCAGCGGCGGCCTGCGCAAGCTCGGGCCCGACCACGAGCCGCAGCTGCTGGGCGAGGTTGTCCGCGATGTCGGGCAGGTCGAGCCGCGTGATGGTGTCCGGCGTCTTGCCGATGCGCTTCGACTCGAGCTCGACCGACACCGTCGCGAGCACGGTGCCGACCACCGGCCGCAGGACTTCCTCGATGCGCTCGGCGAGCACGTTAGCCACCGTCGCCCTCCCGCACGACCTCGTCCACGCGATCAGGATCCAGCGCCCCGACGAGCTCCTGCTCCTGCCCGACGAGGCGCCCTAGAAAACGGGACATCGCCCGCCTGACGCGGAAGAAGTAGATGCCGAACAGCACGATCGACGCCAGCACGAGCAAGTCCGCGCCGAGACGGGCCTGATCGGCCGTGACGCCTGCGGGCAAGAAGCGCGATACCCAGCCCGCAAGGATCGACGCTGCGAGGCACATCGTGCCGAGCACTGCGTAGGTGATGTTGTCAGCGATAGCCGCTCCCGAAGCCAGCCTGCGCAACGAGAGCATCTCGACGAGCAGCCCTGCAGCAGCGATGAGCGCCAAGACTCCCGCTCCGGTCGCGATCGCCTGCTCCGGTCCACCGCTCGCAGCGTATGCGGGCGCAGGGAGAAACGCTCCTGCGAGAGCAAGAAAGATGACCTTCCGAACCTTCACGACGTCCCCTTCCGTCTGTTCCGAACGACGCCGATGAACCGCTTATCGGCACTCATCGCCGCTGGGAGTGTGCCAGCGGTCACACGCCTCGCGCAATTCTACCGTTCGGCGCCGCTTTCTTGCCGAAGACGCTCGAAGAACCGCCTGAGCACCGCGCCGCACTCCTCTGCAAGCACGCCGCTCGTCACCGTGAAACGGTGGTTGAGCCGCTCGTCGCTCGGAAGGTCGTACAGCGTGCCGACGGCGCCCGCTTTCGGGTCGTGCGCACCGAAGACCAGCCGCTCGATGCGGGCTTGGTGCATCGCGCCCGCGCACATCGGGCAGGGCTCAAGCGTGACGTAGACAGTGCAGTCGGAGAGGCGCCACCTGCCGAGCTTCCGCGCAGCTTCGCGGATCGCGATCATCTCGGCGTGCGCAGTCGGGTCCGCGTCCGTCTCGCGCCTGTTGTGAGCACGCGCGATCACGGCCCCGTCGCACACCACGACGGCGCCGATCGGCACCTCGCCCTCCTCCGCGGCCGCCCGCGCTTCTTCGAGCGCGATCGTCATGTACGCTACGTCCGTATCCATGCTGCCGATGCTACACTACTCCGTGCCCTTCGGGGCAGCCGCCGAACGCGGAGGGGTGGCAGAGCGGTTGATTGCGACGGTCTTGAAAACCGTTGACCCGCAAGGGTCCGTGGGTTCGAATCCCACCCCCTCCGCCAGACGCGGTAGCGTCATGCGCGTCGCGTGCGCGCGTGTGCGGCTCTGTGTATAATCGCTTGCGCGCCTTCGGGCGCTCGCGGAGAGTTGGCCGAGTCGGTCGAAGGCGCTCGCCTGCTAAGCGAGTAGAGGGCTATAAGCTCTCTCGAGGGTTCGAATCCCTCACTCTCCGCCAGTTGACATCACGCCGTGCCGCCGCGAGTGGCGTTTGACAAGCGTCGTCGCAGGTGGCAGGATACCTAAGCCTTCGGGCACGCGGCCTTAGCTCAGTCGGATAGAGCGTGTGACTACGAATCACAAGGTCGGGGGTTCGAATCCCTCAGGCCGCGCCACTGGCGCCAGACGGCCCCGCCAAGAACCGGCGGGGCCGTTTCTTTCGTGCCCGGAGGCTTTCGGGTGCCTCCGGCTCCTCCATGCGATAGCGCCGCCGCTGCTCGTGCGCTACCATCGCAGCGGGGGTGGTGCGATGCGCAAGGTCATCGGCGTCATGGGCTCCGGCCGGCCGCTGGATCCGGCCAGCGAGGCGCGCGCTCGCGCGCTGGGACGCCTCATCGCACAGGCCGGCTACGTGTTGCTCACGGGCGGTCGCGCCTCAGGCGTCATGGACGCGTGCTCTGCGGGAGCCAAAGAGGCGGGCGGCCTCGTGGTGGGGGTGCTGCCTGACGCCGACGCCTCCTCGGCAAGCCGGCACTTGGACGTCGCGATCAAGACCGGCATGGGCGATGCGCGCAACGTCGTCAACGTGCTGTCGAGCGACGCCGTGATAGCGCTCCCGGGCGGAGCAGGGACTCTGTCAGAAGTGGCTCACGCTCTGAAGGCTGGCAAGCCCGTCATCGTGCTCGGCTGGGACCCGGGACCTGCGCTGCGCGCCGCCGGTCGCGTCCTCGACGCCTCGACCCCCGAAGAGGCGCTCGCGCTCGCCCGCGAGGTGATGCCGCAATGAGCCGGCTGTCCGGCGCAGTCGTCGTCGTGACTGGCTCGACCCGCGGCATCGGCCGTGCGATCGCCGAGGGCTGCGCTGAACGAGGCGCCACGGTCGTCCTGTCGTCACGCGGCGAAGAGGCGGTTCGGCAAGCGGTGCATGACTTCGCGGCAGCCGGTCGCCGGGCCTCAGGCCTCGCCTGCGACGTGTCGCGGCACGAAGACGTCGAGGCGCTTCTCGAGCACGCGCTCCAATACCACGGCCGCGTGGACGTGTGGGTGAACAACGCGGGGCTCTCCGTTGGGTACCGCTACTTGGACGAGGTCTCGCCAAAGGAGCTCGAGTCGATCGTGGCCACCAACGTCCTCGGAACGATGTTCGGCTGCCGGCTTCTCGTGCCGTACTTCCGCGAGCACGGCGGCGTGCTGCTCAACCTCGCCGGCCGGGGCTATCGCGGCGACGCGACCCCGCACACCGCCGCGTACGCGGCAACGAAAGCCGCAGTGGCGAGCGTAACCCGCAGCGTCGCAGCCGAAAACCGCGACGCCCCACAACTGCACGTCCACATGCTCGTGCCTGGCATGGTACCGACCGCCTTCTACGAGGACATCGTCGTCAGCCCGAGGCTCGAGAAGAGCCGACACGCCGTTGGGCGCGCGCTCGACGCGTTCGGCGTTTCGTTGGAAGAGGTCGCCGAGAAGACTGTTGCGATACTCGACGGCCCAGCGTGGCGTGGCACGGGCCGGACGTTCTCGCTTCTACGACGCACACGCGTCGTCGCTGGCATCGCCCGAATGACGCTCGGGCGCACAGGCCGACGAGCGGAGGGCGAGTGATGACAGGCCGACACGCACGGCGCAGGCCGCGGCGAGCGCTCAGGCGAGCTTCGCCGCTCGTGATCGACCGGGCGGCACCCACGATCGGCGGCTCGTCTCGACGCACTGCTCGGTCCCAAACGCGCCTCGCGACCTCTGCGCGCCGCAGACGTGTGCGCCCAGGCCGGATCCTCGGCCTTCTCCTCGCGTGTGCGGCAGCGGCCGCGCTGGCGGCCTTCGTGCTCACCCGTCCCGCTGCCATCCAGGTGCGCGTGACGCCGGCCGACGCGGTCGTGGTGCTCGACGGGTCCATCTCGGCGACGGGAACCCTGGAGGTGCGCGAAGTCGCTCCAGGAACGCACACGCTGCGAATCGCCCGCACAGGCTTCGAGCCCGTCGAGCGCGTCGTCGTCGCGAAGCGGATGCGGACGACGCGCCTCACGCTTGCGCTCAAGCCGCTGCCGATCGAAGTCGCCGTGCGCACCGAACCCTCCGGTGCCACGTGCACGATCGCGTGCTCCGACGGCAGCACGGTCGAGACGCTCACGCCGTGCACCTTGAGCGTGCCTGCCGGCGAGACGACCATCCGGCTCGCCAAGGCCGGGCGGAATCCCTTCGAGCGACGCGTGTTCCTCGACGAGCCGCTCACGATCTCGTACATCCTCGACCCGGAAGGCCAGCTCCTCCACGGGCTCGGCACCATCTCCACCTCGGGCGCCCCCAAGGGAGTGTCGATCACTCCCGACGGGAGCGAGGTGTGGACGAGCATCCTCAACGGCCCGCCGTCGATCGAGATCTTCGATACGCGCACGGGCAAGCGCATCGGCGAGATTGACTTGGGTGAGCACGGCGCCGTGGAGGTCATCTTCAACCGCGCGGGAACACTGGCGTACACGTCGCAGATGGAGACCGCGAAGTGCTTCGAGATCGACGTCAAGACCAGGCGAGTCCTTCGCACGTTCGACACGAAGAGCGCGTGGACGAAGTGGGTCGAGCTCTCGCCCGACGAGAAGACTTTGTACGCGAGCAACTGGTCGGGCGACGACGTCTCGATCATCGACCTTGCAACGGGCGACCTCGTGAAGCGCGTGCGGGTCTCGAACACGCCGCGCGGCATGTACGCGACGGGTGACGGGAAGACGCTCTACGTCGGCGGCTTCGACAGCGGGCAGCTTGACCGCATCGACCTCGCGACGGGCAAGGTCACCGCGGCGTTCACGGGCGGGAAGGCGCTTCGGCACCTCGTGGGAGACGAGCGCACCGGTCGGCTCTACATCTCAGACATGGCGGCCGACTGCGTGTGGGTGCACGACATGCGCACGGGCTCGACTCGCAAGCTCGTCGACACCGACGAGAAGCCGAACACCATCGTGCTTTCGCCTGACGGCCGCATCTTGTTCGTGAGCTGCCGCGGCGAGAACAATCCGAAGTCGTACTACCTGCCCGGCCCTGAGTGGGGCTCGATCCTTGTATTCGACGCGCTTTCCGGCAAGCCGCTCGACGCCGTCGTCTGCGGCAACCAGCCGACCGCGCTCGACATCAGCGCCGACGGTCGGCTGCTGGTCTCGAGCGACTTCCTCGACAACCGCCTACGCCTCTACGAAGTGCCGCCGTACGAGACGCTCGCCAAAGGCGGCGGCGGGCGCTACCGCGCGCACTTCGCGGAGATCAAGAAGCGCTGAGGCGCGCTGTTAGCCCTGCTTTGCAGTCGTTTACGCGGTCTGCTACATTGTTAGTGCAATCACGGAGTTTCGACGAACGGCTGCCTTCTGTGAACGCGTGCCCACACATCGGCATCTGCTACATGACCTCTGACGAGGCTGGCTACTCCCCTGAGTTCGCGCGAATCATCCGGTCGCGCTACTGCCGTCGCGACTTCTCTTCGTGCGCCCGCTACCAAGCCGGGCGCTCCTTCGGGAATCCCTCGCTCGTCCCAGAGAACTTGCTTCCCACAGAAGGACAGCTCGCCTGCTAGCGCTTCGCTGCTTCGTGCCCGCCGAAGCGGTTCCTGAGCGCGGAGAGCACCTTGCCCGCGTACGAAGGCTGCTCGCTCGAACGCTTGCGGAACTCGAGCGACTCCTCGATGACGGGCACCGGTATGCCCAGCGCTCGCGCCGTCTCGACCGTCCACTGGCCCTCGCCCGTGTGCGTGACCGTGCTCGAAACGCCTTCGAGTTCGGGCCCGAAGACCTCGTACGCCTCGCGAAGCCAGCCGACGAGCCGCGACTCGATGACGCTCCGTCGGTTGTAGACTTCGGCAACCGCAGGCAGGTCGATCTCCAGCGGCGCCGCCTTGAGCACCGAGAATCCTTCGGCGATCGACTGCATCATGCCGTACTCGATGCCGTTGTGGACCATCTTGACGAAGTGCCCGCCGCCGTGCCCTTCGAAGAAGCGGTAGGCGTCGCGAGCGGCCACGTCGCGCCACAGGTGCTCAAGCCGCTCGAAGTCCGACCGCTCGCCGCCGATCATCAGGCACGCGCCTGAGCGAGCTCCGCTCGGCCCTCCGGAGGTGCCCACGTCGACGAACCTGATGCCTCGCTCGGCGAGCCGCGCAGCCCTGCGCTCGGCGTCCGAGTAGTGCGAGTTCCCGCCGTCGATGACGGTGTCGCCCTCGTCCAACAGCTCGACGAGGCCGGCTTCCCCGAAGAGCGCCTGCTCGGTCGGCTCGCCGGCTGGCAGCATCAGCCACACCACGCGAGGCGGGGGCAGGAACGCCACAAGGTCGGCGAGCGAACGCGCCGGCAGCAGCCCCTCGCTCGCCATCGCCTCCGCCACCGCATGGGTGCGGTTGTAGCCGACCACCTGCCACCCGTGGTCGAGCAGGTTGCGCGCGAGCGCCGCGCCCATCTTGCCGAGCCCCACAACGCCGATGCGCTTCGGACGAGCGCTGGCGGCGTCGAGCTTCGCGAGCGCACGAGCACGCACGTCGCGAGTGTCCGGCTCGTACTCTTCGAGCGGCACCGCCCCCATGCTCCACACCTGGAGCCAGGGGTCGATGAAGCGCCACATCTCGCGCACCTCATCCGTGCTTACGAACAGCGTCTGGTCGCCTTCGATCGCGTCGAGCAGAAGCGTCGCGTACTCCTCGACGTACTGGACCTTCTCCTGCTTCTGATACAGGAAGAACGTGAACTCCCGCTTCTCCAGCTCGTGCTCGAAGCCAGGCTTCTTCGCCCAGAACTCGATGCGTATCGACTCCTCGGGCTCCAGCTGGAATATCACGCGGTTCTCGAACGGCCCCGGGTGCGAGGAGTCGCACAAGCACGCGTCCGGCGCTCGGAAGGTGACCGCGACCTCTTTGAGCGGCTCGCCCATCCGCTTGCCAGATTCGAGCGTCACGGGCACGCCGCCCCAGCGGGGTCCCGTCAGGTGGAACCGCAGCGCGAAGTACGTCTCGGTCTCTGAGTCCGGTGCAACGCCCGGTATCGTCCGATAGCCGCGATACTGCGCGCGGAACGAGCTCGCAGCCATCTCGTCCGCGGGAGGCACACTCAGCGTGCGCAAGAATTGCGCCCGCGCCTCGCGGATCGACGGCGCGGACAGATCCTTCGGCCGATCCATCGCCACCAGTGCGAGCATCTGGAGCAGGTGGTTCTGCCCGACATCGCGAAGCGCTCCCACCCCGTCGTAGAAGGCGCCCCTGCGCTCCACGCCGATCGACTCGAGAAGCGTGACGTCGATCCTGGCGATCGACTCGGCGTCCCACGAGGGCTCCATCAGCGTGTTGGAGAATCGGAAGCTCAAGATGCCCTGCAGCATCTCTTTGGCGAGGTAGTGGTCGATGCGATAGATCTGCTCCTCGGCGAACAGCGAGCCCAAGACCTCGTCGAGCTCCTGGGCGCTTGCAGCGTCTTTCCCGAACGGCTTCTCGACGAGCACCCGCGTGCACGCGCCGTCGCCCTCGCAGCCGGTCACCAGACCGCTTTGCGCCAGCCGTTCGAAGATCGTGCGGTAGTGCTCCGGCGGAACCGCCAGGTAGAACAAGCGGTTGCAACGCCCTTCCCACGATGCCGCGACGTCCTGGATGTCGGCCGCAAGCGCTTCGTAGGCGTCGGAATCGTCGAACGTCCCTTGCTGATACGAGAACCGCTCTACAAACGCGTCGAGCGCCGCGCCGCGAGGCGCTGCGCCTGGATACGCATCGAGGACCGAGCGGACGTGCGCCCGGAAGTCCTCGTCGCTCCAATCGCGCCGCGAGAAGCCGATGACTCTGAAGCGCTCGGGCAGGCGGTTTCTCTCAGCCAGGTACGCCAGCGCAGGGATGATCTTGCGCGCCATCAAGTCGCCCGTGGCGCCGAAGACGACGAGCGTAGTGGGGTCGAGCCTGTCGTTCATCGTTCTCCTTCCGTACAGACACTCGGTGTGTGGTACCCGTGAGTTCGTTCGCTCAATCACGGCCTGATTGCATACAAGCACGGCGCCGGCGGGTACACTGTGTGCATGGGCCGCTCCATCGCCATCGCAGAGATCGCAGGCCGCGACAGCGTCGCGGCGGTGGTCGCTGCGGTTCGACAACACGGCTTCACCACGATTCTGCCCACCATCGGCTTCACCGGCACCGAGATCGGCGACAAAGACGCCCCGTATCGGGCGGTCCAGCGGCTGCGCGGGCTGCTCGCAGGCGTGGCTGAGGTGCACGACGCCGTGCCGCTTGCCGACCCCGCGCTGTGGTCGGCTATGAACGCTCGTCCGATGGCTGAGATTCTCAAACGCTACGGCGTCTGCTCGCCGTGCCTCGCGTGCCACCTGTACCTGCACCTTCTGCGCGTGCCGCTCGCGTGGTCGCACGGTAACGCGCCCGTGATCTCGGGCGAGCGCGACACGCACGACGGGAAGGTGAAACTCTCACAGACCTCGGCGAGCATCGACGCTGCAACGCGCGTCCTCGCGTACGCCGGCATACAGCTCATCTCGCCCATCCGCTCGATGAGCGGGGAAGAGATCGAAGCGCTCATCGGGTCGGAGTGGCGGCAAGGCGAGCTGCAGATGGGCTGCCAGCTGTCGGGCAACTACGTAGGGTTGGACGGCAGCGTCTCGTACGACGAGGACGGCTACGCGCGCTACCTGTCGGAGTTCTTCGAGCCGGTGGGCCGCGCCGTCGTCGAGGCGTTCCGCGCCGAGCGCGACGGCGGCCAGGCAAGCGACTTCGCCGCGGTCGTGAGGTCGGTGCTCGAAACGTGAAGCCCGGCTGGCGCGCGCCAGGAGACCGACGGTGCTGAAGCCCGGCGACACCTCGCTTCCGATCGTCATGGCCGTGCTCGACGGGCTTGCCGACCGCCGCCACGCCGCGCTCGGCAACCGCACGCCCGTCGAGGCCGCTCGCACCCCGAACCTCGACGCGCTCGCTCGCCTCGGGCGCTCGGGCGTGCTGTACCCGCTCGGCCCTGGTCTGGCGCCGAGCTCGCACCAAGCGCACTTCGCGCTCTTCGGCTACGACCTCGAGCGATTCCCTGGCCGCGGCTTGCTCGAGGCGCTCGGCGAAGGCTTGCCGCCCGAACCAAGCGAGGTGGTGTTGCGAGCCAACTTCGCGCGCGTCGTCGAGCGCAACGGCGTGCTGTGGATCGAGAAGCGCCCTGATCCGCGCGGAGGATCGCTCGACCTCGGCGGCGTCGATCTCGACGATCGCATCGGCGAGGTCGCCGTTCGGTTCGTCTACACCGGCGGGCTGCAGGGGCTTCTGTTCCTCACGCCGCTCTCCGGCCGACCGCTCTCGCACTTCGTGAGCGACGCTGACCCGCTCGAGGCCGACGCGCCCGTGCTCGAGGTGCTGCCGCTCGAGGAGGCGCCCGACCACCAGGCCGCAGCGCGGACGGCGGCCGTGCTGAACGAGTGGATGCTGCGTGCGAAAGATAGGCTTCGCGGGCGAGATCTCGACTTCGTGCTCGTGAAGTGGGCGGGCGCACCGAGCGATGTCACGCCCTTCGAGAAGCGCTACGGGCTCCGCGGCGTCTCGCTCGGTGCGGGGCCGCTCTACGCCGGGCTCGCGGCCGCCGTCGGGCTCGACCACCGCGAGATCGGCATGCAGCGCGACCCATTCGAGGACGTGCGCCTCCGGGTGGGAGAGACGACCCGGCTCCTCGAGGAGGGCTACGGCTTCGTCCATCTGCACACCAAGCACCCAGACCACGCCGGCCACACCAAGGACCCCCTACACAAGGCAGACGTCATCTCCGAGATCGACCGCGCGCTCGAACCGCTCGTCGAGCTCATCGAGCGTCGCCGGGCGGTCGTCGTCGTGTGCGCGGACCACCAAACGCCGTCGTCAGGGCCGCTCTACCACGGTGGCGGGCCCGTGCCGCTCGTGATCGCGGGCGGAGCCGACGGCCCGGACGAAGTGACGGCGTTCGGCGAGACCGCCTGCGCGCACGGATGCCTCGGCACCGTTCGCGGCACGGACGTCCTGCCGCTCGCGCTCGATGCCGCCGACCGCTCGTCATTCCTCGCCGACCGCGTCACCCCGCACCTGGCGCTCGGCTTGCAGCCGCCGAGCGCGCTCGTCCCGCTGCGCGCGCGCAATCGCTGAGGCACTGCGCGCTACGGCGACCCCCACGCCGCGTCCTGGGCCTCCATCACCGTGGCGGTTGACACCACCGAGGGACCTCCGACGACATGCAAGTGCGTCACGGCCGGACGCCACGCGCGAAGCGCGGCGTCGACGGGCGGGCTGAGCGTGGCAGTCCGCGTGAGCAGCAGCGGCGAGCCGAACACTCCGAGCATCGGCCCGGCCGACAGGGCGTCCGGGAAGTTCTCGCCCGTGGCGAGCCCTACGCCGTTCGCGCTCATGCCGGTGTCGACGCCCAGCTGCGCCAGCGCCGCCGCCGTCGCGTAGCGGTCAGCTCCCCACTTGCGCACGACGTTCCCCTCGCCGAGCTGCGCCACCAAGTCGTTGAACTGCGCCTCGCTGACGACGCTCGTGCCGCCTGCGACGATCGCGTATGCCACTTCCGGTGGCAACACCACGTGCGTCGAGGTCGGATTCGCAAGCACCAAAGGCGTCCCGTTCCACGCAAGCAGCGGGGCGGCCGCGACGGCGTCCGGGAACTTGGCGCCCGTGGCCACGACGGCGATACCGAGGTAGCCGCTTCCGCGGAGCTTGATCGTCTCTGCCGCAACCGCCCTCGCCGTCGCATAGCGGTCAGCACCCGCCAACCGAACGACGTTGCTCCGACCGAGCAGTCCCACGAGCTGGTTCTCGACCGCAGTCGATACGGCGCCGGTGCCGCCAAGCACGTAGGCCTTGACCGCCCCGAGCCGCTGAATCTCGGAAGCGACCGAGTCTGGCAGTGCCGCCTTCGGCGTCAGCAGCACCGGTCCGTGCGCCGCACCCGCCAACCCGGCGCCGCCGAGCGCGTCCGGCCAGTTCTCGCCCGTGCACACCACCACCGCAGGAGCCCCGTACGGGAAGCCGCGCTTCGACGCTTCCACGCAGGTCAGGTAGCGGTCAGCGCCCGATACGCGGGTCGCCCAGTAATCCGGCGCCAACGGGTAGACGAACCTGTAGGCCACCACCGCACCGCAGGACGTGGTCGGCGAATCGCAGCCGGGTGCGCCGCAGGCGACCGTCCCTCCGGACAGCCCGACACCAAAGCCGAGCTGAGATTCGCTCGTCACCCATGCGGGACCCGACAGGGTGCTGCTTTCGTACAGCGTCCAGTCAGTGGGTGTCACCCGTGAGTTGAAGACTTGCACGAGGCCGTGATTCGTGCCGTATCTGGGAGCTCCAACCACGATAGTCGCTCCTGAGACGGCGACGGACGAGCCGAAGCCTGCGCTCGCGCCCAGTGTTGCTGCCGGAGCCAGCGTCGTGGCGATGATCCACTGCGGCAAGAAGTCCTCTCTCTTGCAGCACCGGTACGCGAGGCCATGCGCCGCAGCTCCCCCGTACGTCTTGCCCGGCGATCCGACGATGAGGTCGTATCGCTCCATGTCGAGCGCGTACCCGAACAGCTGCTCGGCCTCGGGATTGCGTGGGACGAGCGTCTCTTGATACGCGTACTTCCCGAGACCCGGGCTCCAATAGAACACGTGCACGGCACCCGCACGCACTCCTCCGGTGAGCTCAGCGGGCGAGCTGATGGCGAGCTGTGTCCCCCAGATCGCGACCGCCATGCCGAAGCAATCTCCGTCGGCTGGCGTCGGATCGTCGATGCGCTGGCTCGTCCAGGTGCCTGCGGCAGACTTCTTGTAGACGAAGGCTGCACCGCGGAAGCCATTCGAGTACGGCGCCCCGACGACCACTGTCCCGTCATCGGTGTCCACCGACCACCCGAAACTCCATACGCCGTAGTCCACCGGGTGCAGGTCCGTTTCGGAAACCCACGAGGACCCGTTCCACCTGTACACGTACGCAGCGCCCGCGCTCGAGGTACCTTCAGTGGCCGCGCCCACGACGATGATGCCATCCGCAATGGCCACCGAGGAGCCGAAGCGAGCGTTGGCACGTGGCGTCGTCGCTCGCAGGACCTGCTTCAGAATCCAGTCCCTGCCCTCGTGGACGTACACGAGCGCCTCGCCCGCGTTGGTGTTCGCGTCGATGTCCTTCTCACGAACGCCCACCACCATGGTGTCGCCCCAGACGGCGACGCTGAACCCGAGCAAGTCCCCCGCCGCAGCACCGTGTATCTCCGCGCCCGTGACCGCATCAAGCGAAAGTCCGTAAGCTTGAGCAGGGAAGAAGCCGAACACGAGGATGGATGCCAGCACGAGCATCGCCAGGCGCCTCGACATGAGCGCCACCCCCTTAGATGCACGAAGGTGGGCAGAGACCCGCCTTCACAAGCCCCTACACGGCCGCTATACCCGCGTGCGCCGCAGGGCTAACGCGGTGCCGCGCGAACGCCCTCTTGAGTCCTTCGAAGGAGAGCTCGTCGAGCTCGATCGTGCTCGTGCGGCGACCCATCTCGGCGAGCGAGTGGGAATCCGACGAGCACACGTGGGCGATGGCGAGGCCATCTCGGAAACGGCAGCGCGAGGAATGGTCGATGAGCTCGATGGCGTGCACGGCCGGGCTCTCGACGAGCTCGTGCACCAGCTCTGAATCGATGAAACGGTAGTCGCCGAACGTGCGATCGACGTGGCCGACGATGCAGACGCCGCCTACCGAGTCGATGAGAGCCGCCACCTCCAGCGGGTCCTCGCGCACGAAGAGCGCAGGCAGCTGCTCGATCGGAGCGGGCATGCGCGGCAGCCCAAGCGCGTCCATCAGCGCCGCGAAGTCCCGGACGTACGTAGCCGGCGAGAACAGCGCCACCAAGTGCGTCTCATCGCTGGCGTGGCGGACCTTTATCTCGCTTCCCGGAATCACCAGCAGCCGGCGGCCGCTCTCAGCGGCGACCTCCTCAGCGGCAGCCAGCATCATCGGCGCCCAGAGCACACTGAAGTGGTCGGTGACCCCGAAGACGTCGATGCCGCACTCCAGCGCACGCTCCACGATGGCGCGAGGGCTCGTCGCCGCGTCCCCTCGGTAGTCGTTGGGGATGAGCGGCGTGTGGTTGTGCAGATCCAGCGTCACGTGCGGCATGGTGCGGCTCCTCGTAGCCATCTTACGCCTTCAGGCCGGCCGAGGGTTGCAAGGTGACGTGGATGCCATCCCCACCCTCGATGCGACCGAAGCCAAGGCCGAGCTTCTCCCACATCGGACGGTAGTCGACTGCCTGGTCGCTCATTGCGCCTCCATTCACGCGGCCTGATATACCGGCTTAATGCCGTTTATACTACGCCGCGAAGGAAGTCGCTAGAGGGATTGCGGGGATGCCGCGCCGTCTACCTCGCCGGCTCGATGCGCTCTTGGCCGCCCATGTACGGGCGGAGCGCCTCGGGAACGACAACAGAGCCGTCGGGCTGCTGGTAGTTCTCGAGGACGGCCACGAGCGTCCGACCCACCGCAAGCCCGCTGCCGTTCAGCGTGTGCACGAGACGGCTGCCCTTGAACGCGGCCGGGTCGCGGTACTTGATCGACGCTCGCCGCGCCTGGAAGTCCCAGCAGTCGCTGCAGCTCGAGATCTCCTTGTAGCCGCCGTACGACGGCAGCCACACCTCGATGTCGTAGGTCTTGGCTGCTGAGAAGCCCATGTCGCCCGTGCACAGGACGACCACGCGGTACGCCAGACCGAGCGCCTGCAAGATGTGCTCCGCGTCAGCGACCATGCCCTCCAGCTCGTCGAGCGACGTCTCCGGCGTGGCGAACTTGACCAGCTCCACCTTGTCGAACTGGTGCACGCGGATCATGCCGCGCGTGTCGCGTCCCGCCGCGCCGGCCTCCTCACGGAAGCACGGCGTGTACGCGCAGTACTTGAGCGGCAGCGCGCTTGCGTCGAGCACCTCGTCGCGATGCAGGTTCGTGAGCTGGACCTCAGCCGTGGGGATCAGGTAGAGCCCCTCGCTGGTCTTGAAGAGATCCTCCTCGAACTTCGGCAGCTGGCCCGTGCCGGTGAGCGTCTCTGCGTTCGCGAGCGCAGGCAGCGACCACTCCGTATACCCGCGCTTGGCGTGCTCGTCGAGCATGAAGTTGATGAGCGCGCGGTTCAGACGGGCGCCGTCGCGGCCGAGGACGACGAACCGGCTCTTGGCGAGCTTCACGCCGCGCTCGAAGTCGATGACGCCGAGCTCGGGGCCGAGGTCCCAGTGCGCTTTCGGCTCGAAGTCGAACTCCGGCGGCGTGCCCCAGCGACGCACCTCGACGTTGCCTGACTCGTCGGGACCCACCGGCACGCTCTCGTGCGGCAGGTTCGGGATGGCAAGCAGCAGATCGCGCGTCGCCGCATCCACCGCCGCAAGCTGCTCCTCGAGCGAGGCGATCTCGTCGTTGAGCGCGCGCACCTGCTCTTTGCGCGCCTCGGCCGCAGCAGCGTCGCCCGCTTTCATCAGCGCGCCGATCTCCTTGGAGGCCGCGTTGCGCGCCGCCTGACGGCTCTCGGTCTCGGCAATCAGCCGCCGCCGCTCCGCGTCGAGCTTCAAGAACCGGTCGACGTCCCACGACGCGCCACGGTTGGCGAGCGCCTGCCTGACGAGCTCGATGTTGTCGCGGACGAACTTGGCGTCGAGCATGGGACCTCCGGGAGGCGACGGGCTGTCAGGGAGAGTATAGCCGAGCAGCTGCTCGCTCCATGTGGCGCCTCAACGACCCTACAGTCCCGCTTGCTCGCGGTGCCGGTCGAGAAGGTCCACTGAAGGCCACAGCGACTTGTCGCGCGGGAGGTGAACCCTCTGGCCGGCGTACCGCGCATACGCTGTGCTCTCCAGCTCCTTGGACATCAAGAGGGTTTGGGAGCTTGTGTCGACTGCGACCAGACTGAGGTCGAAAAGGTCGTGAAAGTCGGCTCTCAGGAGCAGGCCGTTGTCGATTCTGTTCGAGGCAGGCCCGCGATAGGGCGCAATATGCGCAGCTTCAAGCGCATCCTCGGCATCGTATTTCGTGAACGCGCACTTCCCCTCGTAGGCCGCGAGCAGTTGCTTACGGAAGTACGGTTGCCCTTGCCGGCGTACGACAGATGCGATCACTCGTTGCCGCTCATCAACGCTGCTCAACTCCGGTTTCGACTCAGCAACCCACTCAATAAGCTCGAGACGTTCAGTCGGCTGCTTCAAGACGAAGCCATTTCGATCGAAACCGGCTGGCCCTGAGAGAATGTAGTAGCCTTCGCGATAGCCACTCACGAACCCCAAACCCAACACGCGGTACGCACTCGTACCATACTCGGGTGCAGCAAGAAGAACTCCCACTGGCAACCCAGCCTCGCGGCACGCGTCCAGTGCCCGGTTCCGTGCCTTTCCTAGTCGGTCATCAATACCCGTGCCCTCTTGGTGGTACTGGTAGACCCACGTCCCATCAACTTCGTAAGGCGGCAGGTCCGCGTACACCCTTCGATGGCTCTGCATGACGCTCAGGGCATACTTCAGGTCACCTGGCTTCCAGATTCCGAACTGCGGCGCAGAGACCTTGTAATGAAGACCAACATCTTGAGGCCGGTTGCGAAAGACTTCCCCCTCGTGCTGTTCAAACCACAGCAGCACATCCAGATGCTCCTGCGTTATCTCGATCTTGCTGAGCCCAGTCTGAATCGAAGGCATCGCTTCCCCCTTCCGCCCTCGCCCCCATCATCGCGGCGCTCAGCGCTTCTGCGCGCGCGGGTAGCTCCCCAAGACCTTGACCTCGCGCAGCTTGAGCCGCAGGCAGTCCAGTGCGAGCCGCACGTTCGGGTCCTCGACGTGCCCCTCGAGGTCCACGTAGAACATGTACTCGCCGAGCGACCGTTTCGTCGGCCGCGATTGCAGCTTGGTGAGGTTGATGTCGCCGTACGCGAACTCCGCGAGGATCGTGAGCAGCGCACCCGGCTTGTCGCGCTTCAAGAACAGCGCAAGCGAGGTCTTGTCGTGGCCGGTGCGCTCGCAGATGCCGCGGCCGATCACCACGAAGCGCGTCTGGTTGCCGGCGTAGTCTTCGATCGCTGGCTCGCGCACCTCGCCGCCGTACAGCTCTGCCGCCAACCGCGTGCCGATCGCCGCCATCGTCGGGTCGGCCACTGCTCGCTGCACGGCCTCTGCCGTCGAGTTCGCCGCGACGATCGCACGTCCCGGGAGGTTCCGCGCGAGCCACCTGCGGCACTGGCCCGAGGCCTGTGGATGGCTCGTCACGGTCGTCACGGCAGCAAGGTCGGCGCCCGGAGCCGTGATGAGCGCGTGGTGGATGTCGAGCACGACCTCGGCCTGTATCTCCAACTGCGTGTCGAATGCAAGCGCATCGAGCGTCGCGGGCACGCTTCCTTCGACCGAGTTCTCAATCGGCACCACACCAGCATCCGCCAGCCCGCGCTCGACCGCGTCGAAGACCTCCTCGATGGTGCCGTACGGCACTCGCTCGACGTCTTCCTCGCCCAGCGCTAGCACTGCTTCCTCACTGAAGGTGCCGGCCGGCCCCAAGAATGCGTACCGCTTCACGCGTCCTCCCCGCTCCTGCCACTCGTCGACGGCGCCTCCACCGGCCTGCCGAACCGCGTCAGCCGGATCCGTGGCGCGCGCACGCGGTCCTTGCCGCTTTCTTTCGCATAGTACACGGCGTCGTCGGCCGCACGAAGCAGCGACTCCTTGTCGTCTGCGTGCACAGGCATGTTCGCCACCCCGATGCTCACCGTGACCTTGATGGACGGCTCGCCGTCCTCGTCCTTGAACCGATGCATGGCAACGTTCTCGCGGATCTTCTCCGCCACGATGAAGGCGCCGGCTGCGTCGGTCTCCGGCAAGATCACAGAGAACTCCTCGCCGCCGTAGCGCACTACCACGTCGACTTCGCGTACCGTCGACTTCATGATCTCGCCGAGCTCACGCAGCACGGAGTCGCCCACCAGGTGGCCGTAAGTGTCGTTGATCCGCTTGAAATCGTCCACGTCGATCATCAGGAATGACAGCGTCTTGTTGTAGCGGCGGGCTCGCGAGATCTCCTCGTCTAGCCGCTGCTGCAGGTAGCGGTAGTTGTACAGGCCCGTGAGCTCATCGGTGTTGGCGAGCCGGCGGGTGAGCCGGTACAGCTGCGCGTTCTCCACTGCGACCGCGAGCTCCGCCGCTACCGCCTGGATCACCCGACGATCGTTCTCGTCGATGCTCTCGATCAGCCGCGAATCGGCGCACAGCACCACGAGCAGCTTGTGGTATTCGAGGACCTCGAAGCACCCGAACGACCCCTCGAGGCCATACGAGTCGGTCACCGACTCTCCGGATGAGTATGCGAACTTGGCGCTACGAGACGCTACTCCGCGCGTAGCCGAGAACACCGTCTCGTTGGTCGTTGTGTCCACCACGAACACGCTGATCGCGTCCCAGCCGAGCAGCTTCAAGATGACGTCGAGGACGTCGCCGCCCACCGAATCGACGTCGAGCGTCGAGTGAAGCATGTCGCTCACCTCAGCGACCGCCTGCATCTCCGCCACCCTGCGCTCGAGTTGGGCGTTCAGCGCCTCGACCTGCTCGCTTTCCACCTCCAGTGAGAACGCCCGCTCGGTCTGCTCCGTGATGATCCTGCCGAGCACCCACGCGAACGCTACGAGGATCGCCACCTTGCCGAGCAGAAACGGGTAGGTCGAAGGCGAGACGAGGACGTGGCCGCCCAAGACGTGTCCGAGCACGTACGAGAGCGCGAGCAGGCTCGCACCCATCCAGCGCTGCGGCAGAGACGATTTCACGGCGTGGATGACGGCGCCTGCGAAGAAGAGCGCGTAGTACGGATCCTCGTGCTGACCGACAGCGGCGGTGAGGAGCGCGAGCGCGATGAGGTCGGTCGGCAGGGTGAACGCCAGCGCTTTTGACATGTCGACTCGCGGCCAGACCAGCACCGCAGCCACGGTGAAGACCGTTCCAAGAACCCACAGGGCTGCGCCCGCAAAGTGCAAGTCGCGCTGGCTTGCGACTGGGAGCTGATTCACCCACCACCACTGCATGAACACCGTGAGCGAGGCGACGCCGACCCTCGCGACGAGGTACGTCGCGTCGGGCAAATCGAGCCTTCGCTCCTCGGACTCCACGTGTCGCATCGCTCCCGCAGCAGGTGCTTCGCAAAGAGTATATCCTCTAGCAGTACTGACGAACCCGCACGCAAGGAGGATGGGTGGACGCAGAGTCGCTTCGGGACCTGCTAAAGAAGGTCGCTTCTGGCGAGATCGACGTGGACACGGCCGCCGAGCAGCTGGCTCGCCTGCCGTTTACGGACCTCGGCTCCGCGAAGATCGACCACCACCGGGAGATCAGGTGCGGATTCCCGGAGGTCGTGTTCTGCCAGGGCAAGTCGCCTGCACAGGTCCGCGCGATCGCTCGCGAGCTGCTCGACGCCGGCGCGGTCTTCGTCGGCACGCGCGCCACGCCCTCTCACTACCAAGCCGTCGGCCAAGTCGCGCTCGACGCTCGGTACTTCGAGGACGCACGCCTGATCGTGGTCGACCGCCGCGAGGAGCGACCGGCCGTTGGGAACATCGTCGTCGCGTCCGCTGGCACAGCTGACACGCCCGTGGCAGAGGAAGCAGCGATCGTCGCCGAGGTTATGGGGAACCGCGTCACACGACTGACCGACGTCGGCGTCGCAGGCGTCCACCGGCTGCTCGCTCACCTGGAGCTCCTGCGCAGCGCGAACGTCGTCATCGCAGTCGCGGGCATGGAAGGCGCGCTTCCCTCGCTCATAGGCGGGCTCGTGTCCTGCCCGGTGATCGCGGTGCCCACGTCAGTCGGCTACGGCTCCCACCTCGGCGGGCTTGCCGCTCTGCTCGCGATGCTGAACTCGTGCGCCGCCGGCGTCGGAGTCGTCAACATCGACAATGGGTTCGGCGCGGCGACGCTGGCCTCCCGCATCAACCACGCCGCGGCTGGAGCCGCCGGAGCCATGCCGTGATCGCCTACCTCGACTGCGCCGCCACGGGCGTCTCTGGCGACAAGTTCCTCGGCGCGCTGCTCGCCGCTGGCTTCGACGAGCGCGACCTGCGTCGGGCGCTCGCGCCCATCGGGCTCGCTGACGCTGTCCGGGTCGTGAAGCGCGCGACACGTGGCGTGTCCGCGCTCGGCGTCGAGGTCGCGTGCGACGGCTCCCAACCGCTTCGCGCGTGGCTTGAGGTGCGCGACCTGGTGCGAGCCGCCGATGCTCCGGCGAGCGTGCTCGCCCGAGCGGAGTCCATCGTCGCCGCCATCGCCGAGGCAGAAGCACGCGTGCACGGCGTCGCCGTCGAGGAGGTGCACTTCCACGAGGTCGGCGCCTGCGACACGATCGTCGACGCGATAGGCGCTGCGCTCGGCATTCACGCGCTCGGGATCGAGACGCTGGTGTGCAGCCCAGTGGCGGTGGGCTCAGGCAGAGTGCGGACCGCGCACGGCGTCCTGCCCGTGCCCGCTCCCGCGACAGCCCTCCTCCTAGAAGGAGCGCCGATCGTCGCAGGCGCTGCCGCTGGCGAGCTCACCACTCCGACGGGCGCGGCCATCGTGCGGACGCTCGCCGCCTCGTTCGGCCCGGTGCCGCCGATGCGCCTCGCCGCCGTCGGTCGAGGCGCCGGCTCGCGCGACATAGGAACGCCCAACGTCGTGCAGCTCCTCGTGGGCGAGCCCTTGCAAGCCGAGCAGGAGCCGCCGGGCGCTGAGCGGGTGGTGCTCCTCGAAACCAACGTCGACCACCTCTCCCCCGAGACGCTCGCGTTCGCGTGTGAGCGGATCTTCGAGGCGGGCGCTCTCGACGTGTGGCAGACGCCGATCGTCATGAAGAAGGGGCGCGCGGCGTATCTCCTCAGCGTGCTGGCGACTCCGGAGGCCGCAGCCGACCTCGCCGTCGCCATCGTGCGCGAGACCGGCTCGCTCGGCGTGCGCGTCTGCCCGACTGAGCGCTACGCCGCGTGGCGCACCACGGTCGAGGTCGAGACCTCGCTCGGCTCCGCGCGCTTCAAGGTCTGGCGCGCCGGCGAGCACACGGGGCTTCGCGTCGAGCACGAGGACGCGGCACGGATCGCTCGCGAGACTGGCGCTCCGCTGGACGAGGTCGTCGAGCGCCTTGAACGAGAGGCGCAGAGCCGCCTCGAGAGTCCTGAGGAAGGATAGGGCCCGCCGGAGGGGCGACCGACGGGCCCTTCCGCTGCCATCAGATTCTTTCCAGCGCCCGCGGCAGCGGCGTCTCGGCGCTAGCGCCCACTTGTGGAGCGCCTACCGAATCTGTTCCAGATATCGGCACGCCTGCGCCTGGAGTTGAGACCTGAACGGAAGGTTCTCGCCGGCGAGCTCACCGCGGCAGCCGCCAACGCGTGCCCTCTCGTGCGACGAGCCCCTCGCGCTCGAGCGCCACGAGCGCCTCGCGTATCCGCTCCACCCCGATCCCGCTCGCGCGGGCAATCTCCGCGCCGCTCGCAGCATCGCGCTCGGCCAGCACTCGCAGCGCCGCGCCGCGGGCCTCACGTGCGGACCCCACGAACGGCGCCTGCCTCCCGTGATGAGCGCTTCGCCGCGACGGGTTCGGCACCGCACGCTTAAGCGCGGCGCCGTAGTCCATGAGCGCGTAGTACCAGGTGCGCGGGTCGTCTGCGTCGAGCGTGGCCTCGACGAGCGGCATGAGCGCGCTGTCCGGCACCGAATCAGCCTCCGGGAAGAACCAGTGGATGAGCGCGGCGCGGATGTTCGTCTCCAGGTACGGGACCGCCACGCCGAACGCGAACGCGAGCACCTGCGCTGCCGTCGCGTGCCCGACGCCAGGCAGAGCGCGGAGCTCTTGGTAGCTCGAAGGGACACGCCCGCCGTGCCGCGCCACGATCGCTTTGGCGGCTTCGTGCAGCGCCTTCGCGCGGCGGTTGTAGCCGAGCCCGCTCCAGACCTTCAGGACGTCCCCGAGAGGCGCGCTCGCAAGCGCATCGACCGTCGGGAAGGCGCGCAGGGACTCCTCGTACTTGCCGACCACCCGTGCGACCTGCGTCTGCTGGAGCATCACCTCGGACACGAGGATCGCGTACGGGTCGTCGGTGCGGCGCCACGGCAGGTCGCGGCCGTGCGCCCAGTAGTGCGCGAGCACGGCCTCCCGGAACTCCGCGACCCGCTCCTCGTCCTCTGTCGGCTGCCAGGCGCTCATCGAGCCGCTACTATAGCAGCACCCTGGGCACGGCGATTGCTGTGCCTGCTGCGTGCGTGATTCGGGGTACAGTCTTTGTCGCACGGCTCCGACCGTTCGAAACGAGGTGAAGCATGACCGACCCAGCCCCGCTCCTCGTCGTCGAGGACCTTCACGTGAGCGTCGGCGACCGCGAGATACTGCGCGGCGTCGACCTGGTCATCTCCGAAGGCGAGACCCACGTGCTCCTCGGCCCAAACGGGGGCGGCAAGACGACTCTGCTTAATACGATCGTCGGCCTGCCCGGCTACCGCGTGACTCAGGGCCGCATCCTCTTCAAGGGCGTGGACCTCGCCGGGCTCGACATCGACGAGCGCGCCCGCATGGGCATCGGCGTCGCGTTCCAGCGCCCGCCTGCCGTGCGCGGCATCAAGCTGCGGCAGCTCATCGAGGTCGCAGCCGACGGCCGGTTCGACGAGGCGATGCTCGCCGACCTGGTGGGCGAGCTTTCGCTCGAGAACATGATCGACCGCGACGTCAACATGGGATTCTCCGGCGGCGAGATGAAGCGTTCGGAAATGGCGCAGCTGCTTGCGCAAGCGCCCGACCTCACGCTGTTCGACGAGCCCGAATCCGGCGTCGACTTGGACAACATCGCCGTCGTCGGCGCGGCGATGACGCGGCTCCTGAAAGCGGAGCGGGCGGGCATGAGCAAGCGCTCCGGCCTCATCGTGACGCACACGGGCCACATCCTCGAGTACGTCAACGCCGACATCGGTCACGTGCTCTACGGCGGGCGCCTCGCGTGCCGGGGCAACCCGCGCGACCTCATCGACGAGATCAGCCGGCACGGCTACGACAAGTGCGTGGAGTGTGCGATATGCCAGAGATGACGAGATTCGACGTCCAGGCCCGGATCGCCGAGATCCGCGCCTTGGCCGAAGCGGCGCGTGACAAGAAGGCGGCATACGGCCCTGACCTCGACCTGTCGCGCTTCAACCCGGCGGCAGACGCGCAAAGCGTCGAGTCGCTGGAATCGCTCGAGAAGCAGGTGAAGGAAGTCGCGCTCGGTGTCGGCATCGACACCAAGGAGGAGAACCGTTCCGGCACGTACTTCCAAGTCGATCGCTCGCCGATCTACGAGCGCGTGACCGAGATGTACGGCGGCAAGCTCGAGATCATGAGCACCGCGCAGGCGCTTCAGCTGTACCCCGAGCTCATGTACGAAAAGTACTACTGGCGAGCGGTCGCGCCCGACAAGGACAAGTACACCGCACAGGTGGCTCTCCAGCCGACCGAGGGCTACTTCATCCGCGTGCTGCCCGGGCAGAAGATCGAGAAGCCGATCCAGGCGTGCCTGTTCGTGAGCGAGAACAACATCAGCCAGAACGTCCACAACGTCATCATCATGGAGGAGGGCTCCGAAGCGACGGTGATCACCGGGTGCACCATCCACCCGAAGGTCCGCGAGGGCCTGCATGCGGGCATCTCGGAGTTCTACGTCGGCAAGGGAGCGAAGCTCACCTTCACGATGATCCACAACTGGGCCGAGGACTTCGACGTGCGCCCGCGCACCGGCATCGTCGTCGAAGAGGACGGCACGTACGTGAACAACTACGTGCTGCTCAAGCCGGTCAAGTCGATCCAGAGCTTCCCGGTGGCCCGCCTGGTGGGAGCACGCTCGCGAGCGGTGTTCAACTCGATCGTCTACGGGCTTGCGGACAGCTACATCGACATCGGCTCAGAATCGGTGCTCGAAGGGCCTGGGTCGCGCTCGGAGGCCGTCGCTCGCACAGTCACGAAGGACCGCTCGATCGTGTACAGCCGCGGCCGCTTGGTTGGGCGGACGAACGACTGCAAGGCGCACCTCGACTGCAGGGGCATGGTGCAGTCGGAGCAGTCCACGCAGTGGGCGATCCCGGACCTCGCGAGCGAAGGTGCGCCCGGCGCAGAGCTCAGCCACGAAGCCGCCATCTCGCCGATCGCGGCCGAGGAGATCTACTACCTGATGAGCCGGGGCGTCCCGAAAGACGAGGCGGTCTCTATGATCACGCGCGGCTTCCTCGACCTCGAGATACCTGGGCTCCCGCCCGCTTTGAAGCGGCAGATCGACAAGGCCCTCGAAGAGACCGCGAAAGAATCGATGTAGCGCGAACGCTCCGGGCAACCGCTCGGCATCGCGCTGGGCGGCTGCTTCGCGCCGTGGTCGCCCTTGCCCGTTACCGCGCACACTATCTTGCCAACATGGCCTAATCTTTGCTAATCTCGCTGTCGGAGGCGGTTGCGGTGGTCACCAGAACGACATGCCCCGCGTGCAAGGGCAACAAGTACGTGAGCGTGACGCGCTCTGACGGCAAGAACGACTACCGTCGTTGCCCTGAGTGCAATGGCGCGGGATACAAGGTCAGGGTCGTGCACGACCCCCGCTAGGACGGGTCGTGGCTCTCTCCAGTTCAGCCCGTCTTGATGTAGTACCGGCACTGCATTCGCCGAGGGCAGTCTGACGGCACTTCAGAGGCTTTGAACACCCACAGGTCCCCGTCGACCCAGCACGTGCACCTGATCCGCTTGTCTTCGGGCTTCACCGACAAGCTGTAGGCGTCGTCCTCGTCAGGCTGCTCGCGCCAAAACTGGCACTTCCCCTTGATCGGCGAATACGCGTCCATGGCTCCCCCTGAGCGCTCGTTCACGCTAAGGGTAGCACGAAGGACCGACGCGTTGCTCGAAGGCCCGCGTGCTCACCGCGCCAGCACGGCGCCGAAGGTCAGGCACAAGAACGCCCCCAGCATGTAGACAGACGCCGCCTTGAAGAGCACCCGGTTGTGCTTCTCCGTCGGAGAGACCAGCACGAGCACCGCAAGCGCGTTCAGCACGAGCCCGAGACCCACGAGCGTGACGATGGCGGCTTGCGTGATGCCCTCCAGCACGCCGGCGGCCGTCAGCACGACGGTCCCCAGCACGGAACCCACGGCAATCGCACGCCGAGCCGAGCGCTCGCCGTAGACGCTCGGCCACACGGGCACACCCGCTCTCTCGTACTCTGCAGCGTGGCGAGTCGCCAGCGTGAGGATGTGCGCCGGGATCCACAGCACCACCCCGAGCGCGAGCATGACGCCGACTGCGTCCACACGCCCGAGAGCCAGCACGCGCCCAGCGAGCGCGGGCATGCCTCCGGACACGCCTCCGATGAGAATCGACAGCGGGCTTCGACGCTTCAGCCACGCCGTGTACACGAGCAGGTCGAAGAACAAACCGGCTCCGACCACCGCGAGGAACAGCGCTGAGCACGCTCCCGCGAGAGCCAGTCCTGCGAGCGACGTGACGACCCCGAAGACCGTCGCCTGGCGCACGGACACCTCGCCGCTCGGAAGAGGGCGCCCCGCCGTACGCTCCATCTTCGCGTCGATGTCGCGGTCGAGCACCATGTTGAGCGCCGTGCAGCCGCTTATGGCCAACGCAAGCGCGAGCGTTCCGAGCGCGAGCCGAGCTGCATCCACCTGCGGCGCAGCCGTGAGCACGTACGCTCCTATGGCCGTGACGAGCAGCAGCCCCGTCTGCTTCGGCTTCGTGAGTGCGATCAGGGCGGGCACGGCTTCCAGGCCGACGGCTGGCTCTGCGGTTCTTCCGACTGCGTGCTCGGTCTCACCCATCGGAGCTCATCACCTCGCGCAGTCATGCAGTGAGCAGCGCGTCTTCCGACACTGCGCGGCACGGCGTCGGCACGCTGTCCATGAGCAGCGCCTTCTCGTCGGGCGGGAGCAACGACCGCTCGAAATCGCGGATGTCGTTGTTGGCCGCCAGCGACTCGCGCATCATCACCAGGAGAAGGTACCGGCCTTTCGCGTTCAAGACCATCGTCTCTTCGTCCTCGTATGCTATCGCACCAGCGGCCCTGAAGAACGCCACCTCACCGGCCAGCCCGAGAGACACGGGGACACCGAAGTCGCGCTTGAACGCCTTCTTGTCGAGCGACAGCCCGAACAGCTCGCCCATGAACCGGTAGCGCATCCTGGCGAACTGCCCGAACGGAGGTCCGGCCTTCGCCACCGACATCCTGCCCTCGCGGATGCGGCGCTCGTAGTCGCGAAGCGAGAAGGTGTTGTGATACACGCGTCCCCCGAGGAACGACATCGCCCCCGAACCGATTCCCAGGTACTCCTCTGTGTCGACGATGTACTCGTCGATCATGCTGTTGACGTCCTTCGAGAACGTCCACGCGGAGGACGGCTGGAACTCTGGAGCAAGCCCGTCGCACACAATCTGGTAGTACTCGGACTCTCGCACCAGGTCGACCCGGCCGATCGTGCGCTCGAGCTCGTGGCGCATCTTCGGAGAGACCATGAGCGGGTAGAACGTCGTCTGGTTCGCGCCCGTCGCCTTTACCATCTCGACGTCGCGCTTTAGGATCTCGCGCGTCTGCGAGGGGAAGTTGAAGATCATGTCGACGTTGAGCGAGTGGAACTTGCCGGCCGCGCGGCTGACGTGCTCGAAGACGACCTCTCCGCACCCGTACTTGTCGTACCGGGCCATCTGGTGCAGCAGCATGTCGTTGAACGACTGCACGCCCACGGAAAGCCGCTGGACACGGCTCTGGAGCGCTTCGATGTTCTCGTCCGTGATGTGGTTCGGACTGGTCTCCGTGGAGACCTCGCGGATGCCCGGGAAGAGCTCGCGGGCAAGGTCGATGGTGGCGCACAGCTCGTCGACCAAGATCGTGGGCGTCCCACCGCCGATGTACAGCGAGCAGAAGTCGTAGCCCAGGTCGGCAGCCATGCGCATCTCCGTGCGCAGGTGGCGGAAGTAGCTGCGCGCACGGTCCTCGGCGTACAGGAAGCGGTTGAACGAGCAGTAGGGGCACAGCCGCTCGCAGAACGGCACGTGCGCGTACAGCGTGTAGCGGCGCCCGGGCTGCGGAGCCGGCAGCCGACGCAGATCCACCGGCTCAGTCCGCAGGTACGCAGGGCTCAAGACCCGCATCACGGAGGTGAGGATGCGTTCAGAGAGCATGACGGCTAGCCCCCAGGTCTAGCGGTACGATCACGACGGGACCTTCCTAGGAGTGCTTTCGCCGCGCTGCAACCGTTCCCTGCACCGCGAGGCGTGGAGCGACATGGTACACCATGCCGCTCCACGCCTCCTGGAGGATGTGAGTCCTACTGTTCCGAAGCGGGCTCGTCGCTCGGCTTCTCCGCTTCTGCAAGACGATCCCGCAGCTGCTGCTTGATGGCCGCGACCATCTCCGCTTGCGCGGGGTCTTGCTCGCGAGCCGCTGCCGTGAACTCTCCGAGCTTCTCCGTCGCCATGAGCGACATCAGCAGCCCGAACGCGTTGAGGCTCGCCGAGCCGCCCTCGCCCTCTTCGCCGCCGGCCATGGTGACGACGGTGGACGGCACGATCGGCACCTTGGATGCCTCGATCGCCTGCGCGAGCTTCGTCATGACGTCTTGTATCAGCTGGAGCTGCGGGCCGCCGTACGCGCGGACCTGCTCTTCGATGGCGATGGCCTTGCCCACGCCGACCTTGGCTTCCTTCTCGGCATCGGCTTCTGCGAGCATCTTCACTCGAAGCGCGTCGGCCTCGCCGAGCTTCTTGACGCGCGTGGCCTCCGCCTCCGCCATCACGCGCACCTTCTCGGCGTCGCCGGCCGCGAGCGCTTTCACGCGGTCGGCATCCGCCTTCGCGAGCGTGCGGACGCGCTCAGCGTCCTGCACCGCGCGCTGGAGGTCGGCGCGGGCCTGGTTCTCCTGCACCTGGATGTTGATCTGCGACTGCGTGAGCACGGTCTGCTGCTCGGCGACCGCCTGCGCCTCGCGGAGCTCTCGCTCCTTCTCTGCGGCCGCCCGCTGCTTCTCGAAGGTCTCGAGCTTCTCGAAGGCCACCTGCCGATCTCGTAGCTGCACCAAGATCGCCTCGATCCTGTCGTCGCCCGGCTGGGAGTGCGGCGTCCCGATGAGCACCTCTTCGAGCTCCAGGTTGTAGTGCGCGAACTTCTCCTTCATCTCGACGGAGCTGGTCTGCTGGATCTCTGAGCGCTGCTGGATGAGCTCGATGAGCGTTTTGGTCTGTCCGACGTTCTTGAAGTAGGCGGACACCATCGGGTCGAGCGTCTGGTTGACGAGCATCTTGATGTCGCCGAACCGCTGGATGACGAGGGGCGCCTTGCGGTAGTCGATGTGGATGACCACCGACAGCGGCAGCAACGGCTCGAACGCGTCCTTCGTGATGAGGCTCACCTCTGCGAGGTTCGCGTCGTAGCCGTGCTCGCCCGTCTCGCCGGCGACCCACTTCAGGATGATGTTCGTGGTCGGCACCATGATGATCGTGCCGGCGTAGGTGTTGAACGCGTACTTGCCTGGCAGCAGCGCTTCGTTCCACACGCCGCGAAATCCCGGGTTCACGAGCTCCCCGTGCCGGTACTCCTCCCCGGAGGTATCGGCTCCACGCGGACCGTAGTAGCTCACCACCACGCCTGCGTACCCGACGGGGATGACCACCTTGGGGATGAGCTCGACGGTGGCGAACAGCCGGTTGATGTAGTACGTGCCCTCGGTGAGCACCTGGTACTGCCGGCCCCGGAAACCCCCTGCCGCAAGGAACTTCTCTGGGTTCTGGAAGTTGTTGTGGTAGTTCGGGTCATCCGGCTTGTCGCCGACGGGCGGAGCGATGATGTCGCCCATGGGCAACGACGGGCCGTCGTGCACCGTGACGATGCCGGTCTTGTCGTCCGCGTCGCGGATGACGATCGGATCGAAGCCCTTGATGGCGTGCAGGTGCGTCGCCATGGACTCGATCGTCGCCTGCTCCTCGCGGCTGCCCATCGGCAGGTAGTACGTCCGGCCCTCGGTGATGATCACGAACTGCGCAAGGTTGAAGGCGTAGGTGCCCTCACGCAGGATCCCGCGCTGCGGGCCGCGCTGGCCGCCGTTGGCCAGGAAGGCCCTCACGTCCTGGAAGTAGTTGCACTCCACGATCCGGCCGAGCGTCTGCTGCGGCTGCAGCGGCTCGCCGTCCCGTGCGAACACGTAGCCGATCTTGCCTTGCGGGATCGTTATGAGCGGCATCACATGCACGCGGTACATGAGCGGCGTCCGGAAGTGGACGCCGCCGCGAAGCACGTCGGGTTGGTAGCCCGCTTCTCCATTGAGCGCGATGATGCTGTCTTTCAGCGATCCTCTGGGCGACCACCACTTCTCGACGATCCCTATCCGGTCGGGCCGGATGATACGGACTCCCAGCAGGAACCATCCGAGCACAAGCCCCAAAGGGATCCCGATGACGAGCGCTTCGAAGAAGCCGATCACAGACCCACCCCCCTCATGACGATGAACCAATCGCTCACGTAGTCAGCAGTCTAGCGTTTCGCCGGCATCAGTGCCGGAACCATCACGCCAGCCAGCGCGCGACGACGTATCCGATAGCCGAGACTGCGGCAGTCAGAGTCGTGCCCCAGATCAGATCCACGACCGCGATGACCGCAGGCCAGCCGGCGATGGTGGAGAGGTTCGTGATGTCGTAGGTGCCGTACGCGACGAGACCGAGGAGCGCGCCTGCTACCACGGCCTTCCAGAGCGACCCGGCGTCCACGGCAGGCATCACGACGAGCACGAGGACTCCGACTACGTAGACCAGGTAGAAGAGCAACGCCACAGCAAGGTTGGGCGTGTCAGACATGAGCGAGCCGAGCTGCTTGCGGTAGAAGCGATCTCCCATCGTGGTCAACCACACGAAATCGATGCCCAGGAACACAAGCAGCGACGCTACGTACAACACGGCGAGTTTCCAGAACGGCATGGCGAGCTCCTCTCGATGGGCTCCTCCGTCCGTGTTTGTACCCGTGGAAGGCTTCGTGGCCCGGCCTGGATGGAATGCGACCATAACGTGTTAGACCGATGTTTATGGGTACAAAGTCTGTAGGTATTTCATAGTAATGGAGGCGATAACGATGGCGCGCAAGAACAGATTCGCGAGAGGGTTCGCGAAGCGAGCGTTGGCCGTCGTGCTTGGAGTGGCGGTCGCAGCCGCGTTCGCTGTACCGGCGTGGGCTCTGCTCACGGTGCCGCTTCACGGCGCGCACGTGGGCGCGTCCAGCCAGACGTTCAGCTGGGAATCCGGCAACGGCGGGCTCTCTGACCCCGTCGTATGGCACTTCGTGTTGAACGGCATGGACAGGTCCACGCCCGAAGCGCAGCTGACGGTGACGTTCCAGAACGCGGGAACGAAGACCGTGACCGCGCGCAACGACGGGCAGACCCAGCACTTCTACGTCGGCACTCCTGGTCACGACGTCCTGACGGCCGGCTTTGCTGTAGCCGCAACGAGCAAGGTGAACAACCTCGTGCTCAGCCACGTGTGGTATGACCGGGATCGCGACCCCGGCGAGGATCCGGAAGAGCCCGAGGATCCGGGCGACGGCGAGGAGCCGGGCGATCCGGGCGACGGCGACACCGGAGAAGAGCCGGGCGATCCGGGCGACGGCGAGGAGCCGACCGACCCTGGTGACGGTGACACCGGTGAAGAGGACTTCCTGCCCTTCACTGACCAGCCGACGGATGAGGCCGAGGGCTTCCTCCCCTACACGGGAGGCGAGATCCTGGCTCTGTTGACCGCCGCAGGGACTGCAGCGCTCAGCGGTGCGGCGCTTCGCAGGCGCAACAAGTCAGCACGTTAGCAGCAACGTGCGCGGAGCAAGAAAGGGCGGCCGAAAGGCCGCCCTTCGCTTGCCTGGTGCGGGTGAGAGGAGTTGAACCTCCACGGGGTTGCCCCCACATGGACCTGAACCATGCGCGTCTGCCATTCCGCCACACCCGCGTGCGCGAGAGAGGATATTACCACACAACGCGCCAAGCAAGCACTGGTGCGCCACGGACTTGCCGGAGCGCCTCAGCCGTCAGACGTCTTCGTCGTCTCCGAGGGTCGGCTCGACGAGCCGCTCAAGCGACAGCACGTCCGTCGTGGAGACGATTCCCACGAGCCGTCGGCCCGTCTCCTCGTCCACGACGGGTATGCGGTCGAAGTCGCCTGCCGCCATCTTCTCGACCACCGACTGAACCGTGTCCGTGGGCTTGGCTGTCACGACGTCGCGCACGGCGACGTCACGCACGTGCATGCGCTCTCGCTCGGCGGTGCTGTACCGGTTCACGTCCGCAAGTCCGATGAAGCCGGTAAGCTGACCGTTCTCGGCCACAGGGAAGGACTTGTGCCGGTGCTTCACGACGAACTCCCCGACGAATTCCCTCAGCGTGATGTCTTCAGGAACAGCGATGACATCCTTGGTAATGATCTGCTCGACGCGCACGCCCAGGATGCGTTCTACCCGGGACTCTCTGCGCCATCGCTGGCCAGCGGAGACCGAGGTCCTGCCGGCGATCGCGTATGCCGTGGCGGCCGCGAGAAGACCCGGGATGACGTAGCCGGCGCCGCCGGTGGTCTCGGCTATGAACGCCGCCGCGGCCAGGGGCGTGTTGTAGCCGGCAGCAAGGAACGCCGCCATGCCCGCCACTGGGAGCAGCCCAGCCGAGAGCCCGGCGCTCGGCACCAGCCCTTCGACGAGCGCACCGGCGCTCGCACCCAGCACGATCATCGGGATGAACATCCCGCCGGCCGCCCCAGAACCAAGCGTGGCGACGATAGCGCCCGTCTTGAGCATGAGCAGCGCCAACGTCTCCGGCACGTCCATGCCGCCGGAGACGAGCTGCTGGACCTTGTCGTAGCCGGTGCCGAGCACCAGGGGATCGTGATAGAGAACCTGGCCTACCAGTCCAAGAATCCCGACGAGAGCGCCGCCTAACGCCGTACGGACCCACAAGGGAAGCCCGCTCTTACGTGACAGCTCCGATGCGAGTCGGTACGACCAGATGAACGCGCGGGCGACCAGACCGACCAACACGCCCACCAGGAGCGCCCAGGGGAGGTCGCGTGCGACGACCTGGTAGCGCTGCGCCGCATAGAACAGCGGCGAGACTCCGAGGAACGACACGAGCACGAGGTACGACGTCGTGCTCGCGATGAGCGACGGCACGAGCGCCTCCCTCGTCATGTCATCCATGTACGGGACCTCGAGGGCGAACACGATGCCCGTGAGCGGTGCCTTGAAGATGGCGGAGATGCCCGCAGCCGCCCCGGCGATCGTAAAGGTCCGCACATCCCTCCTCGTGAAGCCGAAGCGGCGCGCCTTGCGGATCGCGTACGAGCCGATGACGCCTCCTACGTACACGCTCGGACCCTCAAGCCCCGCAGCTCCTCCGAAGCCGAGCGTCGCGGCGGCCGCCAGCACCTTCGCCGGCGCGGACCGGTAATCGAACACCCCGCCATGCTTGTGGAACGCCTCGATGACCTCCTCGGTGTCGTGGATGCTCGGGTCGCGCGTGAATCGCATCAGGATGAATCCGGAAAGCGCAAGCCCAGCTGCGGGAAGGAGAAGCGTGCCGAGCGGGTTGGCCGCCCACCGAAAGGCCTGGCGCCACAGCACCTCGTAGACGAACCAATGCACGACGGTGACTGCCCCGCCGACGAGCACGCCGATCAGCGCGGACGCCACGAACCACCGCTTCGCTTGGCGCCAGAAGACGGCCGAGCTCGAACGCGCCGCTGATGCGAGGTGTGCGAAACCTCGTTCAGAGTCTGCCAAACCCGTCACGCTCTCCCTATATCGGAGAGAAAGGTCGATGACAACGACTGTTTCCGTAAGGTAGTATGACATGAGTGAAAGCGGCATCGCTTTCGCTGCGGCAGGTTCTGAAGGTCATTCGGTTGTCACGCGGTCCGACTTGAGATGGCATCGAGGGGATCATTGTCTACGGGTTCTCACCGCACCATCGCTCTGCTGGCGCTGTTGGCGTGCGCAGCCATCACCATGTGCTTGTCCTCGCCCGCTATGGCCTACAAGGAGCCGAACACCTTCACTGGCACCGGCTGCAACTACTGCCACGATTTCAGTGACCTATACCGAGTCTCTTCGGGCGATTGCCGGAATTGCCACGCCTCCCCAAACAGCGCAGCAGGTGCCCCCGGTTACATCCGCGGCGAGTGGACCGGGCCACATGGCGGCTACACGGCCACGACCAACAAGTGCCGCGCCTGTCACACGGTGCATTCGGCGCCAGCGACCGGTGTCGTGCTTCTTCCTGGCGAGACAGTGACGGGCACCTGCCTCACGTGCCACGATGGCACGGGCGGCTTCGGTGTGTACGGCACGATCAAGGCGAGGACCGGTATCGACCCAGAAGACAGAGACGCCGGGCAGGGCGCCGCGCATCGTGTCCGAGACGATGCGACTTCCACGGTGCCTGGAGGAGACGCGGGTACCGGCGGGCCGAAGACGGTCACCTTCAGCGGCACAGGCGGGGTGCTGGCATGCAACGACTGCCACAGCCCACATGCGTCACGAATCGTGCAACCATTCCTTGGCGACAGGCGTCGTGTGCGCGGCGAAGCGCCTGCGCCTACGACGTCCCGACTGCTCAAGCAAGCGCCCACGGGGGCATCAGCTGAGACTACGTCGTACGGCTCGGACTGGTGCTTGGCTTGCCATGCAGGACGTCTTGACGGCACCGTCCACAACCATCCCGTCGACACCAACGCTGACGGTCGCAACTACTCGCTCGTCGCAATCCTCGCCACGGACACCGTGACATCGGCAACGACGCTCGGGCCTCTCGGCGGCATCCCATTCGCGCCCACGATGACGCATACCGATTCTTGGCCAGCGGCGCCCAACAACTCTGGCAATCGTGGTTTCTTGATGCCGTGGCCCAGAACACCTCAACGGCAGGGACACGCCCCCATCTGCCAGCAGTGCCATGAAGACACCCGCTACGTGGGCGAGCTCGTCGGCGATGGAAGTGCCGGAGATGCCGCGACTGCGACGATTTCGGCTGCGGACAACCTCTACTGGAACGGATCCGCGTGGGTCCCGGCTTCCACCGACAACCCGCGGTTCCAGAACTTCCCTCACGAGACGCTCGGGTACCGCATGCTCGTCGAGGCGACGACGACCGCCTACTCCGACGACCTCTGCTTGAACTGCCACCCGGTCTCGCAGCTGCCGTAGCAGAACCCAAAGGCGTCGAGCCGCTGCCGTTCGGCTACACTAGCGGCGGAGGCCGCCAGTGGACGAACCGCTCATCCTCGATCGCTACCGACCGCTCGCGCACCTCGGAGACGGCGGGCATGCGTCGGTGGTGCTCGCTTTCGACACGAAGATGGCCCGCCGGGTCGCCATCAAGCGCCTCGTGCTGCCGAAAGGAAACGCTCGGCGAGGCTCTCCAGGGCTTGCGGAGGCCCGCACGGCAGCGATGCTCAACCACCCCGCCATCGTCACGGTGCACGAGTGGGAGCCGGCTGAAGACGGCGCGCTCATCGTCATGGAGCACGTCGACGGGGCGTCGCTCGCAGACATCCTCGACGAGCTCGACGGACCGCTCGATTTAGACGAGACCGCGGCCGTGGTGGACGCGGTCGCCGATGCGCTCGCCTTCGCGCACGCGAACGGCGTGCTCCACCTCGATCTGAAACCCGCGAACGTGCTGGTGGACCGCCGAGGGCTGGTGAAGGTCGCCGACTTCGGGATCTCTGCACTCACCGGCATCGATCGCTCCGGTCGGGCTCGCGGCGGCACCCCCGGCTACATGCCGCCCGAGCAGATCCGCGGCGAGCGCGTTGACGGGCGCGCCGACGAGTGGGCATTCGCCGCACTGGTCTACGAGCTGCTTACGGGCGTGGTCCCGTTCGACGCCGACACGCCGGAGCGGTCGCTCGTGCGGATCGAGCACG
Source organism: Coriobacteriaceae bacterium EMTCatB1 (assembly GCA_001950395.1). Lineage (GTDB taxonomy): Bacteria > Actinomycetota > Coriobacteriia > Anaerosomatales > Anaerosomataceae > Parvivirga. The sequence continues at coordinate 1,549,955 of BDLO01000001.1, read as the reverse complement.
GCCGCGTCGAGCCGCCGAGCGCGATCGCGCGCGGCCTTCCCCCCGGCATCGACCTCGTGCTCGAGCGAGCGCTCGCCCCTGATCCTGCCGACCGATACCCGGACGTCACCGCGTTCGCCGGCGCCTTGCTCGACCACCTCGGCGACCCGCAAGCGGGGCGCGAGTCTCTTGCGGAGATTGTCGAAGGCATCACTGCTGAGGAAGACGGCGTTTGGAAGACGCCGGGCGTGTGGGATAAGCTCGTCACCCGCTCCGGCTGGCTCGCGCGTGGAGGTGCCGCGATCGCGTGCGCCTGGGTCGGCTGGACCGGGGCGGCACCGATCGCCGGGGCAGGTGGCGGAGCGGCGGTCGGCGGGCTGTGCGGCATCGCGGCCGCCATCGCGCCTGCGCTCGGCCTGGCGCTCGGGCTTATGGCAGCGTGCGTCGGGGTCGGCGCATCCTTCGGTCCCGTCGCCGGCATCACAGTCGGCGTCATTGCAGCCGCGTGGTGGTTCGGCGCTGGACGACGCTGGCCTGGAGCCGGCTACGCGCCGGTGCTCACGGCGCCGCTTGCCGCCGTGCGAGCCGGTGCCGCTGCTCCGCTCGTCCTCGGCTTCTTCGCCGGACCAGGGCCGGCCGCTCTCGGCGGAGCTGCGGCCGGCGCCGTGACCGCTCTTTTCTCGACGCTGTCCGCGAACGCCCCATCGCCCGCATCGCTGCCGCTCGGCTTCCTGGCGGAGCCGTGGCGCACGATCGATCCGACGCGGCTCGCCCAGGTGGACCCGCGGCTCGTCGTCGCGCTCGCCGCGTCTTGGAGCGCCGCCGCCCTCGCTGCTTCGCTCGGCGCCGGCCGCGGCACGCGCTTCGGAGCGCTCGCAGGAAGCGCTGTCGGGCTTGCCCTGATGGGCGCCGCCCTGTACGCCGCAGCTCCTACGACACTTTCCGCGTGCGCCGTCGACCTCGGCATCGCTGGCGGTGTCGCGCTTGTCGCAGCCGCCCTCGGCGCGCCTCCGCGCGGATCGCAGCATGACGCCTGAGTGACGGTGGAGCGCGGCGCTGCGCCTCCCTGCTATCATGCTTGTGCTGCCACTGCATCGGAGGATGCGGCCATGGGCGTCCTAGCAGACTTCGAAGACCGCATAGCGAGAAGCATCGAGGGGCTGTTCGCGGGTGCGTTCAAGGCGCCGGTGCAGCCGGTGGAGATCGCCAAAGCGCTCGCGCGCGCGATGGACGACGGTCGCGTGGTCGGCACCCAAGCGGTTCTCGCGCCGTCTGCGTTCACCGTGGCGCTCTCCGAAGAGGATGCCGACGAGTTCGGCGAGTTCACCGCGACGCTCGCTGGCGAGCTGTCTACCTACCTCGCTGATCACGCGCGCGAGCAGGGCTATCGCCTCCAAGGCAAGCCCGAGGTGCGGTTCGTCACGCACGAGGACCTGCGCCTGGGGCGGTTCCGTGTCGTCGCGTCGCTCGCTCCGCATCACGAGCCGCCCACTCACGAGCAACCCCCACGGAGAACGGGACTTGCCACCGTGACCGTCGACGACTTCGACCACGACGTGGTCCTGGACGGCGAACAGGTGCTCGTCGGCCGGCTCAAGGAGTGCCAGATCCGGCTCGACGACGCGAACGTGTCCCGTCGGCACGCAGCCTTCATCCGGCTGCCTGACGGCTGGGCGATCGAAGACTTGGACTCCACGAACGGCACGCGTGTGAATGGCCGCTCTATCACCCGAACACGGCTGCGCGACGGGGACATCATCGAGGTAGGGCTGTCTCGCCTCGTCTACCACGAGCCCAAGGAGTGAGCGGTGGCCGACGTCGTGCTGCTGTTCGGGCGGCTTCTGTTCCTGGCGCTGCTCTACCTGTTCCTCTTCGCGGCCGTGCGCACGGGGATCGGCCTCGTGGCGACCGGGCGCACCGCAGCCGTTCGTACCGGGCTCGAGCTCGAGGTCGTCCGCGGCCCCAAGGAGCTCAAAGGGGTCCGGGTCCCGCTCGACGGGCCGGTCATCATCGGCCGCTCGCCTGACGCCGACCTCGTCATCGCAGACGGATTCGTATCCGCGCTGCACGCGCGCGTGACGCCGGACGGCTCGGAGGCCATCGTCGAGGACCTTGGCTCGACGAACGGCACTGTCCTCGACGGCCAGCCGGTGACGCGGCCGCTGCGGGCCCGGGCGGGCTCACGCATCGTGCTCGGACAGAACGAGATCGCGGTGGTGAAGCCATGAGCGGCGCTCGTCGGCACGAGTGGTACGCCGGAGCGAGCGACACCGGGCTCGTCCGCCCTGGCAACGAGGACGCGTACCTCATGGAGCCGCCGCTCTTCGCGGTCGCCGACGGCCTCGGCGGCCACCAGGCCGGCGAGGTCGCGAGCACGGTCGCCATGGAGACGCTGTTCGCTCACGCGCCGAAGCGCGCGGAAGCCAAGGGGCTCGCGCGCGCCGTGAGGGCCGCAAACGCCGCCGTCATCGAGGCGGCGGAGCAGGGCCGCGGGCGTGAAGGCATGGGGACGACGCTCACAGCCGCGATGGTGGAAGGGACGCGCATCGCTGTGGCGCACGTAGGCGATAGCCGGGCGTACCTGCTCTCGCGCGGCGATCTTGCGCAGCTCACGCAGGACCACTCGCTCGTCGCCGACATGGTGCGCTCAGGGACGCTTTCCCCGGAAGCCGCGCGCCAGCACCCGAACCGCAGCGTAATCACGCGAGCGCTCGGGTCGGATCCCAACATGGTCGCGGACGCCTTCGAGGTCCAGGCCGCACCAGGCGATCGGCTGCTTTTGTGCACAGACGGGCTGACCGGCATGGTGGGGGACGGCGTCATCGCCGAGATCCTCAAGACGGCTCCTTCGCCGAAGGCCGCCGTCGCTCGCCTCATCGCCGCGGCCAACGAGGCCGGCGGCCACGACAACATCACCGTCGTGGTCGTCGACCTGCCCGCAGGCGAGCCGCGCGAAAACGCGTCCGCGCCTGCCGAGGTGGCCGCTCGTGCTGACGAGCCCCGCCGCGTCGGCTTCGCACGAGCCGCGTGGATGCTCGCCTTCGTCGCCGTGGTCGCAGCGAGCGTCCTCGGTGTGCGCGCGTACGCCCGCACGCAGGCGTTCCTGATCGACGAGGGCGGCCGGGTCGCGGTGTACCGTGGCGTCCCGGGCGAGTTCGCAGGAGTGAGCCTCCACTGGCTCGAGCACCTCACCGACGTGCCGGTCGCGGCGCTCGACCCGGTCACCGAGGCTCGGCTCGCGCGCGGCGTGCGCGTCGACAGCGTCGAGGAAGCACTTGCGCTCGTCGCCACTTATCGCGCGCAGGCCTCACAGGGAACGAGCGAGCCCGTCGAGCCCGCTCCCTCGGACTGAATCGAGAGGCGCCGATGCGCTCCCGTCGCGACACAGAGCTTGCGCTCCTGCTCGCAGCGGCTCCGCCGGTGCTGCTGCTGTTCGCGCTCGTCACGGGAGCGACGGGCGGCTCGGTCGCGTGGCCGGATCTCGCCGTGCCGCTCGGCCTGCTCGCCGCGTTCGCCGCGGCGCACCTCGCTGCACGCCGCTGGGCGCCCGGCGCCGACCCCGTCTTGCTGCCGGTCGCGTTCCTCCTCACCGGCACCGGGCTTGCGTTCGTCACCCGGCTCGCGCCTGACGCCGCCGCCTCGCAGACGCGGTGGGTGTTCGTCGGCGTCGCCGCGCTCGTGACGACGCTCGCCGCAGTGAGGTCGGTCGAGCGGCTCGCTCGCTACAAGTACACGATCGCGCTCGCTGGCATCGCGCTCCTGCTGCTTCCCGCCGTCGCAGGCGTCGAAGTGAACGGCGCCAAGCTCTGGCTGCGCGTCGGCGGCGTCTCGTTCCAGCCGGTGGAGGCCGCCAAGGTGCTCGTCGTGCTCTTCCTCGCGGCCTACCTCGCGGAGAAGCGCGAGGTCCTCTCGGTCTCCACGCAGCGGGCCTTCGGCGTGTGGCTCCCGCCGCTCAAGCACCTCGGGCCTCTCGTGCTCACCTGGTCGCTCTCGCTCGTCGTCTTGGTGGCTGAGCGCGACTTGGGCTCGAGCCTGCTTCTGTTCGGGCTGTTCCTCGCGATGCTCTTCGTCGCCACCGGCAGGCCCGGCTACGTGCTCGTCGGCGTGGTGCTCTTCGCCGTGGGAGCCGCAGGGGCGTACCTGCTGTTCAGCCACGTGGCCGCAAGGGTCGCGATCTGGCTCGACCCGTTCTCGGACGCCGCGGGCCGTGGCTACCAGCTCGTGCAGTCGCTGTTCGCGTTCGCGGCAGGCGGCATGACGGGGACGGGGCCCGGGCGGGGGCTTCCGACCCGCATCCCCTTCGTCGACACCGACTTCATCTTCTCGGCGATCGGCGAAGAGCTCGGACTGCTCGGAGCCGCCGGCCTCCTCATCGCCTACCTCGTGTTCGCCGTCCGCGGCCTCGCGACGGCTGCGCGAGCGCGCTCCGACGTCGCCGCCTTCGTGGCGACGGGCGCCACCGTCGTCGTCGCGCTCCAAGCGTTCGTCATCGCGGCAGGCGTCACCCGCCTCGTCCCCCTCACTGGAATCACGCTCCCGTTCGTGAGCAGGGGCGGATCGAGCATCGTGGCCAACTTCGTCCTGCTCGGGCTGCTGATGCGAGCGGGCGACGAGGGCACCGGCCGGGAGCAGGCGATCGCCACCTCGGGCGCCACCGGCGCGCTCGGGCGTGTGGCAGTCTCGCGCCGGCTCGCCACCGTCGCGCGCGTGCTCGCGTTCGGGCTCGTCGCAGTCGTCGTGAACCTCACGTACCTGCAGGTCGTCGCGGCTCCTGCGCTCGCGAACCACCCCGTGAACACGCGACGGATCGCCGACGAGATCCGGCAGGAGCGGGGCGCTATCGTCACCCACGACGGCGTCGTGCTCGCGCAGTCGGTGCCTGCTGGACGCGCGTACGCCCGGCGCTATCCGAGCGGCGCGATCGCTCCGCACGTCGTCGGCTACAGCAGCCCTACCTACGGCAGAGCCGGCATCGAGGCCGCCATGAACGACGTGCTCGCCGGCAAGCGCATGTTCGCGAGCATGCGAGACCTCGTGGACGCGATGGCCGGCACGCCCGTGGCCGGCAACGACGTCCGCCTCACCATCGACAGCCGCATCCAGCAGGCCGCGCTCGCCGCGCTGGAGGGGCGTCGCGGCGCCTGCGTCGTGCTCGATCCGCGCGACGGTCGCGTGCTCGCGCTCGCCTCAATCCCGGGCTTCGACCCCGCCACGGTGGACGAGGACTGGGAGCGCCTGTCCTCCGATCCGGCCGCGCCGCTGGTGAACCGCGCGACGCAGAGCCGGTACCCGCCCGGGTCGACCTTCAAGATCGTGACGCTAACCGGCGCTATCGGCGCAGGCATCGTGACGCCCGCCACCACCTTCCCAGGTCCCGCGCGCATCGAGATCGGAGGAGCGCCCGTGACCAACTACGGCGGCGACTCGTACGGGACGGTCACCGTCGAGCGCGCCACCGCCTCCAGCATCAACACCGTGTTCGCGCAGATAGCCGACCGCATGGGCTCCGAGCTGCTCGTGAAGACCGCGCGCGGCTTCGGCTTCGGGGAGCAGCCGCCGTTCGAGCTCCCCGTCGCGGCGTCGCTCATGCCCGACCCAGGCGAGATGACGCGGTGGGAGACCGCGTGGGCGGGCGTCGGCCAGCCCGTGGGCGAGCACCCGAGCCCGCCTGGGCCGCAGACCACAGCGCTGCAGATGGCGCTCGTCGCCGCAGGCATCGCAAACGACGGCGTGGTGATGCGGCCGTACCTGGTGGAGTCGATCACCGACCCCGCCGGCCGCTCGCTTTCGGTGGCTCACCCCAATCCGTGGAAGACGGCTTGCGACGCGAAGACGGCGAGCACGGTGCGCGACATGATGGTCGCCGTCGTGCGCTCGGGCTCGGGACGCCGCGTCGCCATCCCGGGCGTCACGGTTGCCGGCAAGACCGGCACGGCCGAAGCAGGCAAGAGCGTGCAGACGCACGCGTGGCTCATCGCGTTCGCGCCAGCCGATCAGCCGCGGGTCGCGCTCGCGATCGTGCTGGAGAACGCAGGCGTCGGCGGCCAGGTGGCGGCTCCTGCGGCCAAGCCCGTGCTGGAGACGGCGCTCAAGCAGGTGCGATAGAATGCACGCCGAGGGACTGCCCGCGCATAAGCGGGCCTGAGAGGCAGGAATCGTGGTGGACGACAGGGTCTTCGGACGCAGGTACCGCGTGATCGAGCGCATCGGCTCCGGGGGGATGGCCGAGGTCTACAAGGCGGTCGACGAGGTGCTCGGGCGCACCGTGGCCGTGAAGGTGCTGCACCCCCAGTACGCGCAGGAGCCGAACTTCGTCGCCCGGTTCCGCCAGGAGGCGCAGGCCGCTGCCAACCTCTCGCACCCCAGCATCGTCAACATCTACGACTGGGGACGTGACGACGACACCTACTACATCGTCATGGAGTACGTGCGCGGCACCGACCTGAAGACGCTCGTCGAGCAAGAAGGGCCGCTCGACCCGCGCACGGCTGCGCAGTACGGCGCGCAGGTGTGCGCCGCGCTCTCGGTGGCGCACGGCTACGGCATCATCCACCGCGACATCAAGCCGCACAACATCGTCATCACCCCCGACGGCACCGTGAAGGTGATGGACTTCGGCATCGCGCGCGCGGGCAACACGACCATGACACAGACGGGCTCGGTGCTCGGCACTGCGCAGTACGTGAGCCCCGAGCAGGCACAGGGACGCACGCTCACGCCCGCGACCGACCTCTACTCGCTCGGCGTGACGCTGTACGAAGCCGTGACCGGCCGGCTGCCGTTCGACGGGGACACGCCGGTGGCGATCGCGCTCAAGCACGTGAACGAGGAGCCGGTGCCGCCTCGGCGCATCCGCCCGTCAGTGCCGCCTGCGCTCGAGGCCGTCATCCTCAAGGCGATGCGGAAGAACCCGGCCGACCGCTACGAGTCGGCTGCCGAGATGCGCGAAGACCTGTTGCGCGTCGCGCGCGGCGAGCAGCCAGCAGCCGAGCGGAGCGCTCCCGCGATCGCCGAAACCTCGGTGATGCCGAGCGTCGCCGCCGGAGAGCCTCCGCTCCCCGGCGGGCGTCCGCAGATCCATCCGGTGCCGCAGCGCCGCACGAGCCCGTGGGTGTGGGTGGCCGTCGCCGCGCTCGTGGTGGTGCTCGGCGTGGCAGGCGCCTGGGCGCTCGGCGCGTTCGGGGGCGGCACCGTCGCGGTCCCGAGCGTCGTCGGCATGACGGAGGAGGAGGCGTCTGCCACCGTGGCGGCCGCCGGCCTCACCATCGGCCAGGTGACGACCGAGAACAGCGAGGAGTACGAGCTCGGGACGATCATGCGGCAAGAGCCCCCCGCCGGCACTCGGGTGAAGAAGGGCACCGCGATCGACATCGTGGTGAGCGCGGGCGTTGCGATGGTGGAGGTCCCCAACGTCGTCGGCATGACCGAGGCCGACGCGATCGCTGCCATCGAGGGCGCTCAGCTCGAAGTCGCGCTCCCCATCGGTCGCGAGTACAGCAAAGACGTCCCAGAGGGCCAGGTGATCTCCTCGGAGCCCACGGCCGGAGCGCAGGTCCCGAAGGGCTCGAAGGTCGCCATCGTCGTCTCGAAAGGCACGCAGCTCGTCAAGGTGCCGGACGTGACGGGCAAGACCAAGGCCGACGCTCAGACTATCCTCGAGCAAGCCGGCTTCAAGGTGAAAGTCGTCGAGGCGTACAGCGACGCTGTGGCAAAGGGCATGGTGGTCTCGCAAGACCCAAGCCCCGGCGTCTCGCTGGATGCGGGCGGCACGGTGACGATCACGGTGTCGAAGGGTCCCGAGCAAGTGACGGTGCCCGACGTCACCGACATGACCGAGGAAGACGCGATCGCGACGCTCGAGGCGCTGGGGCTGCTGGTCGACGCCGAATACGTGGTGAGCCCGGACGTCGGCATCGTGCTGAATCAAGACCCGCTTCCCGGCACGAAAGTCAACAAGGGCTCGACGGTGCGGCTGACGGTCGGCCGGGCCCCGTAGGACTGCTTTCACGCGCCCTGCCCGCCTTCGGCCAGCTCGCGTAGCGACTCGATGACCTCGGCGTCGCTCGTCTGCGAGAAGTCGTCGTAGAACGCGCCCACCGCGAAGAAGTCCTGCGGCTCGGCGAGCGTGACCACCTCGTCCGCGCGCGCGCGCAGGAGCCGCGCCGTCTCAGGCGGCGAGACCGGCACCGCCACGACGATGCGAGCTGCGCCGTGCCGCTTCAGGTACTCGACCGCCGAGATCATGGTGAGCCCCGTCGCGAGCCCGTCGTCCACCACCACCACGCGCGCGTCTGCCACGTTGAGCGGCGGCCGCCCGCTTCGGTACGCGGTCAGGCGCCGCGCGATCTCTGCCTTCTCCGCCTCCGCGGCGCGCTCCAAGTAGCCCTGGTCGGCCACCGCGTACGCTCCGAGCGTCACCACGCCGTCCGCGTCCACCGCGCCGATCGCGTACTCGGGATTGCCTGGGGCGCCGATCTTCCGCGCGACGATCACGTCGAGCGGCAAGCCGAGGGCACGCGCCACCTCGGCGGCCACGACTACGCCGCCGCGCGGCAGGCCGAGCACGACCCAGCCGCTGCCGACGATACGGTCGCGCAGCGCTTCAGCAAGCAGCTTCCCAGCGTGATGCCGGTCGCGGAACATGGTTCCCCTCCACAGGCGGTTGATGCCCGCTTTGAGCGAGGGCTAAGCGGTGGCGGCGGTCGTCGAAGCGTAGCACTTCTGTGCTACACTACCATCCGAGCGGAGGAGGCTGCGATGACTCAGACTGTGAGGTTGCGTCGGGCTGGCGGTTCCATCAGCGCGACGCTGCCGAAGGACATGGCCGACCGGCTCAAGCTCGAAGCCGGCGATACGGTGTTCGCGATCGAGACCGAGAGAGGAATCCTCATCACGCCGTACGACCCGGAGACGGAAGAGGCGCTGGCAATCGCCGCTGACGTCGCGCGCCGGTACCGGAACGCCTTGCGCGAGCTGGCGAAATGACGGCTGAGCGGCACGAGCCCCGCTGGCTCTCTCGGCTGGTTCTGGACGCCATCCAACACGACACGATCGCGACCCATGGCGGCCTGCCGGGATTTCGGGACGAAAGCGCGCTCGAATCTGCTCTGACACGGCCGCGACACCGATTCGCGTACGGCGAGACGGCGGACGTGGCAGAGCTCGGGGCCGCGTATGGCTACGCGATCGCTCGCAACCATCCCTACGTCGACGGCAACAAGCGCACGGCGTTTCTCGCGATGGTCGTCTTCGTCGAGCTCAACGGGCTCCGCTTCGAGGCGACGGAGGCCGACGTGGTGGACGTGATGCTGCGGCTGGCCGCCGGGGAGATCCAGGAAGCCGACCTTGCCGAATGGCTGCGAAAGCGGACCGCGGCGCGGTCGTAGGCGCGACAGGCGCGGCGCTCGCGGCCCCTCGCGCACGCGCCGTCATCTTGGAGATGCGCCCTGCACCCGCTACTATGTACGAGCGCACGGCGGGCGCGTGAGCGCCCGTGCGTCACGCCCTCGTAGCTCAGGGGATAGAGCACAGGTTTCCTAAACCTGGTGTCGCAGGTTCGAATCCTGCCGGGGGCACCACGAAGACCCAGGAGCCGGCGGCACCCCGCCGGCTCTTCGCATCCCCCTCTTCACCCGCTACCAGCTGCTGCGTAACCTTCGCTCATACTGCCTGCGAAAAGGAACGCCGTGCGACACTCGCAACGCCTGCTGCTTGGAGCGCTCGCTGCGGCCGCGCTGCAGGGAACCCCGCGCCGGCACCGAATACTGAACCCTGGACGAGACTCGTATCTCTCGCGAAGGGGATCCCATGGCGCGCAGCACGAACGACCGGCGCACGCACCTGCACGTCCGCGCGCTGATGGCGCAGACCAGCGACGCGCTCATCGCCGTTGGGCCCGACGGGGATATCCGCATCTTCAACGAGACCGCCGAGCGCCTGCTCGGCGCCACCCGGGCTGAGATGGTCGGCAGCCACTACTCCGCCCTCGCGCTTCCCAAGGTCGAGCACGCCATCGAGACGCTGCTCAAGCCGCGGTCGAAACGCCAACCGCACGTGGTGCGCCTCGCGCGCGACGGCCGGCTGCTGCACGCGACCGTCGCACCGTACATGTGCGGCGAGCGGCGGGCGGCGGTCGTCACCATCCGCGACGAGACGCCGCTTGAGCAGGCGCGCAAGAAGGCCGAGGCCATCCTCGCGAGCACGGGCGACGGCCTCATCGTCTTCGACCCCGACGACGTGGTCACGTACGTCAACCCGACGGCGTGCGAGTTCGTCGGTGTCAAGCCCAAGCAGGTCCTCGGAAAGCACGTCGACCTCGCCGAGCTGCTCGGCATGGTCGCAGAAGACGGCTACGACCCTGCGGTCGACGGCTCGCAGATCCGCGAAGTGCGGCTCGAGAAGCCGACGCATCGGATCCTTGACGTGCGCACGGACCCGGTGCTCGACGAGAGCGGCGCCTACCTCGGCTACGTCGCCACCCTGCACGACGTCACAGCGGAGCGCGAGGTCAGCCAGATGAAGAACGAGTTCGTCTCGACGGTCTCGCACGAGCTCCGAACGCCGCTCACCTCGATCAAGGGATACGTCGACCTCATCCTGGACGGCGAGGCTGGCGAGATCAACGAGATCCAGCGCGAGTTCCTCTCCATCGTCAAGGAGAACGCCGACCGGCTCGTCGAGCTCATCAACGACATGCTCGACATCTCGCGCATCGAAAGCGGGCGGATCCACCTCAAGATCCAGCCGATAAGCGTGCTCGACCTGGCGTTCGACGTGGCTGGCACGTTCGCTGCGGTGGCAGAGCGTTCCGGCCACAAGATCGTCGTAAAGGTTCCGGACGACCTGCCTCGCGTTGCAGGCGACCGCGACCGCGTCGGCCAGGTGCTCACCAACTTCGTCAGCAACGCCATCAAGTACTCGCCCAGTGGCGGGACCGTCACGATCCGCGCAAAGCAGGACGGCGACATGGTGCAGGTGAGCATCACCGATCAGGGCATCGGCATCGACAAAGAGGACCAGAAGAAGCTGTTCACCAAGTTCTACCGCGTCGACTCGTCGCTCACGCGCGAGATCGGCGGCACAGGGCTTGGGCTTTCCATCTGCAAGAGCATCATCGAGCTCCTCGGCGGTCAGGTGGGCGTGCGAAGCAAGCCAGGCAAGGGCTCCACCTTCTACTTCACGCTGCCGGTCGCGCCGAAGGACCTCGTGCGGATGCCCGGGCTCGAGGCCTCCGCGCTCGGTGGCAAGGTGCTCGTGGTGGATCGGGATCCGGAGATCGCGAACCTCGTCGAGACGTACCTCACGAAGCAGGGTTACGAGGTCATCAAAGCGCACACGGCGCGGGAGGCGCTCGAGAAAGCACAGGAAGAGGCGCCCCGCGTCATCACGCTCGATGTCATGCTTGACGACGCGGACGGCTTCGACCTGCTGCAGGCGCTCAAGGACAACCCGCGCACGGCGCGGATCCCCGTGCTCGTCCTCTCGGTCGTGTGCGACGAAGGCCGGTCGTGCCGGTTGGGCGCGGCAGAGTACCTCGAGAAGCCGATCGACAAGCAGCGGCTCGTGAGCATCGTGAACGCGCTCGTCGGCTCCGTTGCAGCTCCACTCGTCCTCGTCGTCGACGACGACCGGAGCATCGTGAACGTGCTCCGCGACACGCTCAAGACGCGCGGATACTCGATCGCGGCCGCCTACGACGGCGCGGAGGCGATGGCCGCGATCCGCAAGCGCAAGCCGGATCTGATCCTGCTGGACCTCCAGATGCCGGTCATGGACGGGTACGAGGTCATAGAGGCCGTGAAGACCGACCCCGACCTGAAGGACATCCCGATCGTCATCATGACTGCGTACCAGATCGACCGCTCGCGGGTGGACATCGTCGGCATGGCTGAGCAGAAGGTGGACAAGCCGTTCTCGGCCGAGGAGCTCGTGCGTCGCGTCGAGGCGCTGCTCGCCGCTGAGGAGGCGGCGCAATGAGCCGGATCCTCGTGGCTGACGACGAACCGCACATCCTGAAGCTCGTGAGCTTCACGCTCAGCAACCACGGGCACGAGGTGCTCACCGTCTCGGACGGCAAGAGCGCGGTCGAGGCAGCCGAGCGCGAGAAGCCAGACCTCATCCTGCTCGACGTGATGATGCCTGAGATGAACGGGTACGAAGCTGCGCGTCTCATCAAGGAGAACCCAGCGACGAAAGATATACCGGTCGTCATGCTCTCGGCGAAATCGCAGCAGTACGAGATCCGTCAGGGGCTCGACTGCGGCGCTGAGGAGTACGTGTGCAAGCCGTTCACGCCGCGCGCGCTCCTCGAGAAGGTGGACGAGATCCTTAGGCGATAGCACAGGAAGGGGCTTGCGATGAAGGCCAAGATCCTTGTCGTCGACGACGAGCCGAACATCCAGAAGCTGCTGACGGTTGCGTTGACGAACCGCGGTCACGAGGTGGTGGTCGCATCCAACGGCATCGAAGCGCTCGCGATGGTGGAGGCCGAGAAGCCCGACCTCGTGGTGCTCGACGTGATGATGCCGAAGATGGACGGCCATCAGGTCCGCGACGAGATCCGCCGCCGCGGCAACCACGTGCCGATTCTCTTCCTCTCTGCGGCCGGCACCTTTGAAGAGCAAGTCGAGCAGATGAAAGACGACAACGTGGACTACATCCCGAAGCCCTTCAAGCCTTCGGACGTAGCGGACCACATCGAGGCCATGCTCGACCCGGCGCGCCGCGCGGAGTTCGAACGCGAACGCGCCAAGCGCGAGGCGAAGCTCCACACGATCGTCAACATCATGCACCGCGAGCGCGAGTAGGGAGCCATGCGAGTCACGAGGGAGGGGCGCCCGTGACCGGCAAGAGGATCCTCATCGCCGACGACAACATGCAGATCCGCATGCTCGTGAAAGCGGCTCTCCGCCAGCTGGACTGCGAGATCGTAGAAGCAGTCGACGGCGAGGAGGCGCTCGAGCGGGCCGTCGCTGAACCGCCCGACCTGCTGCTGCTCGACGTCACGATGCCGAAGCTCGACGGATTCGAGGTGCTCGAGTTCCTGCGGAAGCGTCCGAGCACCGCGGACATCAAAGTCGTGATGCTCACGACCGCCGCGCAGAAGACCGACCTGCAGCGCGGAGTCGAGCTGGGGTGCGACGAGTACGTGGTGAAGCCCTTCGAGCCCCGAGCGCTTCGCGAAACGGTCGAGCGGGTGATGGGAGCGGGCTCAACCGGCGCGTGACGAGACCACTCTTGCCTTTGTGGTCAATGTGGCGTAAGGTGCTTTCATCTAGACACTTGCGCCAGCAAGCTGTGAGGGGACACTTGAGGGGTCGAGTTCTCATGGGCAAGCCCGCGTTTCGCGCCGTGATGGCGATTGCGTGCGCCGCGACGTGCTTGTTCTGGGCGTCCACTGCCTTCGCGTTCGACGAGACGACCTCCACGTACACCCCCGGAGTGGGCTGTGCGGACTGCCACAATCCGAACGGAACGACAGGCACGGGGACTCGCGTCGGGCCGCACTCCGGCTACAGCGCCACGACGAGCGCGTGCGAGTGCTGCCACACCGTTCACGACGCGCCGACCGCGAACAAACTCTTGCCGGGCGAGACGATCAAGTCCACCTGCTTCACGTGCCACGACGGGACCACAACCCAGGGCCAGGGGGTCTACGGCGCGATCGAGGCTCGCGGCGCGGTGGTCGGCGCGCAGCATCGCATCGAGACGACGAGCGTCGTCCCCGGCGGCAACGCCTCCGACGGCGGCAGCGCGACGATGGCGTTCTCCGGCCCCGGCCAGACGCTCACCTGCTCGGACTGCCACTCACCGCACGGTCGCAATCTCGTGACGCCGTTTCTCGGCGAGCGCCAGCGGTCGTACTGGTTCCAGCGCGACTACCACGGACTGCTCACGGTGCAGGTGCAGAGCCGCCTCCTGAAGCAGCGTCCTGGCGGCGTCGCGACCGCGGTTGCGGAATACGGCTCCGATTGGTGTCTCGCGTGCCACGCGGGCCGCGCATCCGGCCTCTCGACGACGCACAACCACCCGGTGGAGTCGCTCATGACGACCGCCACGCCAGCGAAGTACCGCCTGGCGGCGATCATCGCGCCCGGTCCCTATCCGACTGCTGAGACCACGCTGGGCCCGATGGGCATCAACACGAAGGTCAGCGGCTATAACCGCGGCTACCTGTGGCCGTACCCCCGGACTGGCGTGCAGAAAGGCCGTTACCCGATCTGCCAGCAGTGCCACGAGGACACCCGCTACGTCGGCGCGCTGACGGCTGACGGGACGCAGGCGGCGCCTTCGACGGCCACCGTCACCAGCCCGGACGGAAGGACGGAGTCCGACAACCCGCGGTTCCAGAACTTCCCGCACGAGACGCTCGGATACCGGATGCTCGTCGAGGCGACGACGACCGCGTACTCGGACGACCTCTGCTTGAACTGCCATCCGACGGCGCAGCTGCCGTAGCGCTCAGCGTCCGGTTCCTGTCCTCGTCCAGCGGCACAGCCGCGACTCGAGCGCCTCGAGCAGCTCGTAGATGGCGACGCCCATGAGCGCCATCACGACGATGCCCGCGAACATGTCGGGATACGCGATGCGCGTCCACGCGTCCATGATGTACCAGCCGAGGCCGTCCGTTCCCGCCACGGTCTCTGAGAAGAACAGCACCGCAATCGCCGTTCCGGTGCTGATGCGCAGAGCGGTGAACACGTCCGGCAGCGCCGCCGGAACCACGACGTGGCGGAACACCTGCCACCTCGAAGCACCGAGCGATCGTATCGAGAGGATCGCCGAGGGCTGGATGCTGCGAGCGGCGTCTCGTGCCGTCACGAGGATCTGGAAGAACACGATCAGCGCGATGAGCGCCACCTTCGGCGCGTTCCCGATGCCGAACAGCACCAGGAGGATCGGCAGGAACACCACCTTCGGAACCGGGTAGGCCAAGAACACGAGCGGCCCGGCGACCGCATCCAGCCGCTTGGAGCGTCCCATCACCAGCCCGAGCGGCGCGCCGAGCGCCAATCCAAGAGCCGTCGCGAGCGCCACGCGCGAGACGCTCACGCCCAGGTGCGGCAGGATGTCGGCGCCGAACCGCTCCACCAAGACGCGAGCGGTCTCTCCTGGTGACGGCAGCGCGCGGGTCCTAAGCGCCGCAGCCGCCGCTTCCCACACCACAAGCACCACGACGGTCGCAGCCGCGTACCCAGTGACGCGAGAGGCCGGGCGCTTCACGCCTCTGCCCTCGCAGCTCCGGCGGCGGACTCGAAAGCGCCCTCGGACTCGAGCATCTGCCTGAGCGCAACGCAGCGGCGCAGGAACGTCTCAGTCGAGCGGTACCCCGGCTGCTCCATCTCCGGATTGTCGAGCACGGCGGCCACCCGCCCGGGCCGCGGCGTCATCACGACGATGCGCCTGCCCAAGAGCACCGCCTCTTCGATGGAGTGCGTCACCAGCACCTGCGTGTGACCGCGCTGCTGCCAAAGCTCGAACAGGAGGCCCTGCAAGTCCTCGCGTGTGAGCGCGTCGAGCGCGGAGAGCGGTTCGTCCATGAGCAGCACGTCGGCTTCCAGCGCGAGCGCGCGGGCCAACGCGACGCGCTGGCGCATGCCGCCGGAGAGCTCGGCGGGGTACGCGTGCCCGAAGCCCGCAAGCCCGAGACGCTCCAGGACGGCCGCGACCGTCGCTCGTCTGGTCATCGGGTCGACCCCGCGGATCTCGAGCCCGAGCCCCGCGTTGTGCTCGACGGTCTTCCACGGCAGCAGGCCGAAGTCTTGCAGCATGAGCGCGGTGCGCCTGCGCGCGCCAGCGAGCGCCTCGCCGCCTACACGTACGCTCCCTTCAGTTGCCGCGACGAGCCCCGCGAGCACGAGCAAGAGCGTCGACTTGCCGCAGCCCGAAGGACCGATCACTGCGATCGGCTCGCCGTCCCCGACGTCGAGGTCGAGCGCGTCGAGCGCCAACACCGGCGCGGCGCCCGGATAGCGTACGGTCAGCCCGTCGACCTCGATCCTCGCCACGGCAAGCGGCCTACCTCGGGATCTCTTGCACTAGATCTGAGTAGCCGAGTTCCGTCTTGAGCAGACCCTTCGCCCGCATCCACTCCAGGACCGGCGTCACCATCTGCTCGCTCGGCGCTTGCGCCTTGGGGTACTCGTTGACGACGTACGTGTCCTTGATCGGCTCGGGCAGCCGCGCCTTATCGACGAGAAGCGCACGCCACGCTCCTGGATCCGCGTTCACCACGTCGACGGCCTCGTCCCACACGTCCAGCAGCCGTCCGACCGTCACCATCCCGCCCGGAACCGCGAGGTACTTGTCCGAGACGCCGAGGACCGTCTGTGTGAGGTTCTCTCCCTTGGTGTCGTCCGCGATCAGGACAGCGCCTTGCTTCTCGGCGAGCGAGAGGAGCGGCTCGGGCAGCGCCGCCGCCTCAAGCTTTCCGCTCATGAGCAGCTCGAGCCGCACCGGCACCTTCGGCACGATCTCCTTCTTCACCTGGTCCGCTTCCACGCCTGCGCTCGCCATCAGCTTGTCGACGACGTACTCCTGGATCGACGCGCTCGACGTGCCGATGGGCACGCCGGCGAGGTCCGTGAGTTTGGTGGCCTTAGAGCCCGGCTTCGCCACGATCCCGAACCGTCCCTGCTGAGGCGTAGCGCCCAACATCACCGTGACGAGCGACACGGGCGAGCCGCCCGCTTCGAGCATGGCTGAGGCGATGATGTCGCCCATGTACGCGTCGATCGACCCCGACGCGAAGGCCGCATCGCGCTCTTGCGCCGCCTGGAAGGTGACGATCTTCACGTCGATGCCCGCCTTCTGGAACAGCCCCTGCTGCTCCGCTACCCACAGCGGCAGCGAGTCCTCGGTGGGCAGCACCCCGATGCGGATGGGCTCGGGCGTGGCTTCGATCGCCGTGCCATCAGTTGCCGGAGCGCTGGCCTTCTTCGCGCACCC
This sequence comes from Coriobacteriaceae bacterium EMTCatB1, assembly GCA_001950395.1. GTDB lineage: Bacteria > Actinomycetota > Coriobacteriia > Anaerosomatales > Anaerosomataceae > Parvivirga. Next base: position 1,533,029 of record BDLO01000001.1, on the reverse strand, counting down.
GCCGACCCCGAGAAGCGCGCTTGTCGCCAGCGCGACCGCAAGGGCGGACGCGATCCATCGTCTGTTCACGGATCCTCCTTCGAATCGATCGCCTGGTTGGGCGTCTTCACGGGCACACGGGCCTGCGCAGCCGCAGCTCGTCTCGCACCGGTATGCGAGCGAATCCCGGGACCACCTCGCCGTGGTGGTCGACCATCTCGCCCGCTGCGAGGTCGTAGAGCACGAATCCGCGCCGCTGGTAGAAGTACAGCGCGGGGATGTCGTCGTTGGTGGTGGCGACCTTCACGAACGGAAGCCGTCGGGCGCGCGCTTCCTCGACAGCGGCTTCCACCAGGGCGGCGCCGACCCCCGAGCCCTGGTAACGCGGGTAGACCGAGAGCAGCACGATGGCGAGCTCTCCTCGGTCGATGGCGAGCGAGATGAGCCCCGCGAGACTGTCTTCTGCGATCGCGACCAGGTTGTCGCACTCCAGCACGTCGAAGGTGCGACCGAACGCGTCGACCTCGGTCTCGCCCCACGCCTGGTCGCAGATCGCCTCGATGTCGTGGCGGTCAGAGGGAACGGCAGGCCGTATCTCGAAAGCGACGTCCTCTCCGGCAGCACGGTGCGTCGCGCAGGTCACGGACATGTGCGCGTCTCCGAGCGGCAGGTCCTCGCCGCATATCGCGCAGCGGTACTGCGGGTACGGCAGCTCGAAACGGCTTGCCTCGTCGGCCGGAGCCATGGGTCCTCCTTCGCGGTCCCCAACGGTGCTTCCCCATTATAGACACCGCTACCACACCGCGCCGCGCTCGGGTAGTGTAAGTGCCGACGCCTCACGGAGGGACCCGAGAATGACGCTGCCAACGCTCGGCGACAAGCACGCGCAGACGCTCGCCAAAGCCCGGATCCTCTTCACCGACGTAGACGGGACGCTGGTCGCTCCCGGCGGGACGCTGCTGGCAGACGCCGCCGGACGCCCGTGCGTGCGCACGGCAGCGGCCGTGGTCGAGGTCAACCGCGTCGGGCTGCCCGTCGTCATCACGACGGGCAGGAACCGCATGCAGTGCACCGAGATCTCCCGCCTGCTCGGTTGGCATGCCTTCATCGCCGAGCTCGGCTGCGTGGTGCAGTTCGGTCGCTACGAGGAGCCGCTGTACCTCACGGGAGACTGGCCCGCGGACGCGCTCGCTGACGAGGAGACGCCGTGGGAGGCGATCGTCCGCGTAGGCGCGCTGGACGCGCTCGCGGAGGCGTTCCCCGGTCGCATCGAGAACCACGACCCGTGGCACGTCGACCGGATCGCGACGCACGTGCTGCGCGGCAACGTCGACATCGCGGCCGCCCAGGCCGTCTTGGACGAGCTGCCCCTGCCGATCGACATCATCGACAACGGCATCGTCCGTCCGCCCAGGCACACGCTCGTGGGAGTGGACGAGGTGCACGCCTACCACCTCGTGCCGCGCGGGACGAGCAAGACGCGCGCTATCGCCCTCGTGCTCGAGCGGTTCGAGCTTTCCGCGCAGGAAGCGCTCTCGATCGGGGACTCCGCGACCGACGTGGAGATGGCCGACGCCACAGCGCTCCTCGTGCTGGTCGCGAACGCGCTCGACGACGCGGGCGCGGTGGCTGCGGCTCGCAGCCGCCCCAACGTCGCAGTCACGACACGCCCGCGCGGCGAGGGGTGGGCCGAGCTCGCGGAGACGTGGCTTGCGGCGCGCCAGAGCCTTGGAGCGTGAAATTTCCCCTGCGTATGCATTGCACGCCGTAGGCGATGCGGTCTACAATCGGCACGCCTCGAAAGAGGCGTTGACAGCGTGAAAGGATCCGTTCCGTTCGGTGCGGCTCCTGTCCGAACACAGGCCACTGCCCGGAAATGTCGAGAGACGCCAATGGGTAGAACAGCCCTCTCCGGCTTAAGGGGACGGCTAAGGTGGCTGGGGTGCGGGGCGCGACGCCCCGGGCGCGGCAGCGCTCCCTACGTCGGACAGTGCTCAAACCACAGACGAGGGAATGGACGGCGGAGCTGTCTCCGCCAGGTGCACCGCATGCCAAGGCCCCTCGTCGCTCGTGCCGACGGAGGGGCCTTCTCGTTGTCTTGACCTGTAGCCGGACGAAGAGGACCTCTGTGAGACCGTTCAGTCAGTAGGTCCCCGCTCCCGCCTGCCGGGGGCGCGGGACCCGCGAGCAGGCCCCTTGGCGCGCGCCGGGGGAAGGGAGCGACCGTGTTCTACTTGACCCGCATGCTGGGCAAGCCGGTGGTCGATGCCGCTGGCGAGACCATCGGGCGCATCAGCGATGTCGCCGTCGCCACGGGCGAGGTGTTCCCGCGCGTGACTGCCCTCGCGTTCCTCGGGCCGGGCAAGACGCCGTTCATGCTGTCATGGCGCAAGTACGTCGAGTCCATCGACGACGACAAGGTGGTGCTCAACGCCACCAAAGACGCGCTCAGGTTCAGCTACCTCCAACCCGACGAGATCCTCCTCGCGCGCGACCTCCTGAACAAGCAGATCGTCGACACGCAGGGCATGAAGGTCGTGCGCGTGAACGACCTGAAGCTCTCGGAGTCGCGCAATCAGCTCCGCCTCCTCGGCGCCGAAGTCGGCATCCGCGGCATCTTGCGCGGCCTGCACCCCGCGCTCGAAACGGCGGCTGAGAGAATCGCCAAGCTCTTCGGCAAGGAACTTCCCGAGAACATCATCGCGTGGAACTACATGGACCTTCTGGAGCGCGACCTGTCGCAGGTCAAGCTTTCCGTCACGCACAAGCGCCTTCACGAGCTGCATCCCGCGGACATCGCCGACGTTCTCGAGCAGCTCACTCCTGCCCAGCGCGCAAAGGTCTTCGAGCACCTCGACAACTCGCAAGCGGCCGAGACGATCTCCGAGTTGGAGGACGCCTTCCAGGCAGAGGTCATCGGCGACCTCGGCGCACAGCGCGCGTCCGACATCCTCGAGATCATGGATCCCGACGACGCCGCCGACATCATAGGCGACCTACCCTACGACAAAGCAGAGGCCCTCCTGCGCCTCATGGGCGTGAACGAAGCGCGCGCCATCCGGTCGCTCCTCGGTTACCGGGAGAAGACTGCTGGTGGCATCATGACTCCCGAGGTCACGCGCGTAACCGAGGACATGACTGTCTCGGAGGTGATCGAGCACATCCGCAAAGAGTCCTCCGAGAACGAGAGCCTCTACTACATCTACGTCGTGGATGCAGACGGTCGCCTCGAGGGCGTCGTGTCGCTCCGCGACCTCGTTCTGTCTGACCCGGGCACGAAGATCGCCGACATCGTCTCGCGGGACGTGATCACCGCGCACGTCGACGACGACCAGGAGGACGTCGCGGAGACGATGAGCAAGTACGACCTGCTCGCCTTGCCCGTCGTCGACGAGACAGGCAAGCTCCTCGGCGTCGTCACGGTCGACGACGCCCTGGAAGTCCTTGAAGAGGAGTCGGCGGAGGATCTCGAGCTGGCGACCGGCGCGTCCCGCGAGCGCGGACCGCTCGCCACGGCCTGGTGGCTTATCGTCCGGCGCAACGCCTGGGTCGCGCTCTGGGCCCTCGCATTGCTCGCAGCCGCATCGCTGAACCGAAACGCTCAGGCGTGCTCCAAGCTCCCAGCCGCCTGCGACCTCGTGCTCGCGGCGGCGATCCTCTCGCCGATCATCCTTCGGGCCGCGGACGAGGTCTCGTCTCGCACGATCACAGAGCTCATCGACGCCACTCCCGGCGGCGAGCATCCGTCGTTCGCCCGGCGGCTCCTGCGCGAGAGCGGCATCGGCAGCGCCGTGGCCGTGGCCGCAGCCGCGGTGGCGTTCCTGTGGGTCGAGGTCGCCGGGACCGCGGAGGCTGGCACGGCCGCCTTGTTCGCGCTTGTCACTGCCGCAGCGGTGCTCGTGACCGTCTTCGTCGGCAGCGCTCTCGGCGAGGCGGCTCTCAAGGCGAGCGACGCCGGCAAGACGCCCCCGAGCTCGCTTCTTACGCTCGCAGCGATGGTCGTTGGCAGCGCCGCGTACCTCGGGCTCGCATACGCCCTCGGCGCCTGGATCGAGCTGGGATAGCCGTGGCGGCCTCTGACGTGAAGAAGAGGACGAGCCTGCTCGCCGTACTTGGCGTGATCGGGCCTGGCATCATCGCCGCATCGGCCGGCAACGACTCCGGCGGAATCTCGACCTACTCCGTCGCCGGAGCGCGCTACGGCTATACGATGCTCTGGATGATGCTCGCGATGACGCCCTCGTTCGCCATCGTCCAGGAGATGGCGGGGCGCATGGGAGCGGTAACCGGCAAGGGCTTCGCTGCGCTCATCCGTGAGCGATTCGGCCTTCGTCCGACCTTCCTCGCGATGCTGCTGCTGCTCACCAGCAACGCCGCGACGACGGTTGCTGAGTTCGCCGGCATCGCGGCTGCGATGGAGCTGTTCGGGGTGTCCCGACTGATATCGGTGCCGATCGCCGCGCTCGCCGTGTGGATGCTCGTCACGCGCGGCTCGTACCGCAACGTCGAGAAGGTCTTGCTCGCGCTTTCGTCCGTGTTCGTCTCGTACGTGCTCGCGGCGTTCCTCGCGAGACCGGACTGGGGCGAGGTCGCGCGCAGCTTCGTGACGCCACGCATCGTCCCCACGCAAGCGTTCATCGCGCTCGCGATCGGCCTTACCGGCACCACGATCGCGCCGTGGATGCAGTTCCTGGTGCAGAGCAACATCGTCGACAAGGGCACCACCATCAAGGAGTGGGCGCTCGCGCGATGGGACGTCATCGTCGGGGCGCTTTCGGCGAACCTGGTCGCCTGCTTCATCATCATCACGACCGGCACCGTCTTGCATCCTGCCGGCATCACCATACAGGACGCGGGCGAGGCCGCTCGGGCGTTGGCGCCGCTGGCCGGTCCCTACGCCGAACTGCTCTTCTCGGTGGGACTTCTCTCCGCGTCGGTCCTCTCCGCCGCAGTGCTTCCCCTCACCGCCTCGTACGCAATCTGCGAGGCATTCGGGTGGGAAGCCGGGCTCGATCACACGTGGAACGAAGCTCCGGCGTTCAACGGGCTGTACACCTTCGTGATCTTCGCGGCAGCAGCCGTGATTCTCGTGCCCCGGCTGGACCTGATCGCCATCATGCTGCTGTCCCAGGTCGTCAACGGTGTCATGCTGCCGTTCTTGCTCATATTCATGATGGTGATCATCAACGACCAGCGCGTGATGGGGCGCCACGTCAACAGCCGTCTCAACAACGTGCTCGGATGGACGACGATCGTCGTGGTGATAGCGCTCACCGTCGCACTGCTCGCGATGACGGCGCTCGGCATCGGGTGAGCCCGTGCCGGCCGTCCGGTGTATCATGCCCTCCTGAGGGGGTGCAATCGGTGCCTGACGAGGACCTGGCACGGGCGAAGTCGGTGCTGCGATTGAGGGGCCGCTCATCTCGCCGCGCCGTCACGCCGGAGCAAAGAGCGGCCGCTGCCGAGGCCGTTGCCGCTGCCGTGCTCGCGTTGCCGCAGATGGCCAGCGCGCGCACCGTGACTGCGTACGGCGCTATGCCCGAGGAGCTCGACGTGGGCCCGCTCATCGAGGCGCTCTGGGACCTCGGTGTGCGCGTCGTCCTTCCGCGCGTCGCCTCTGCGACCGAGCTCGCGCTGCACGAGTACCGCCGTGGCGACGAGCTCTGCACGGGTCCCTACGGCCTCAAGGCGCCGTGCCCGAACGCTCCTGTGGTGCCGGTCGAGCACGTGGACGCCTTCGTGGTGCCGGGCGTCGCGTTCGACCTGGCCTGCAACCGGTTGGGTATGGGCGCCGGCTACTACGACCGCCTCCTGGCGCACGCCCGCCCCGACGCGATCGTCATCGGCGTCGCCTACGACGAGCAGATCTTCGTGTCGGTCCCCTGCTCGCCTCACGACCGGCCGGTCGACGTGCTCGTCACGCCAGGGGGCACCTTCTGGCGCCGCAGCCGACCGCTTACCACGTCGTCTTGACGGCTCCGACCTGCGCGAGCGGCACGAACTCGTACCCCTTCGCCCGCAGCTTCCGGATGATCCCTGGCAGCGCCGCAATCGTCTGACGCCGATCTCCGCCACCGTCGTGGAGCAGGATGACGGCGCCAGGCGTGACGGCCCTCACGACGTCTGCCTCGATCTCGGCGGCCGTCTTGCCAGCTCGCCAGTCCTGGGGATCGACCGTCCACAGGACGACTCGCAACCCCTGTGCGGCCGTCTCGCGGTACGTCGCCGCGTCGATGAGACCGCCGGGCGGCCGCAACCACCGCGTCGTCACGCCCGTTGCGCTCGCGATGACACGGCTCGTGCCTGCGATCTCGCTCGCACGACGCTTGGCGTCGACGCCGGTCAGGTCCACGTGGTGGTAGGTGTGGTTGCCGATCGCGTGCCCGGCTCGCACCGCCCTGCGCACGATCTCCGGATGCGCCTTCACCTGCTTGCCGATCACGAAGAAGGTCGCCGGCACGCCCTCCGCCTCGAGGATCTTCAGAATGGCGTCCGTCTGCCGAGGCCACGGGCCGTCGTCGAAGGTGAGCGCGACTTTCTTCTTGCTCCTGTCTATGACGCGCCTGAGCACCATCGGCTCGGGCGGCCGGACCGTCTCGCTCGCCACGACGTCGCCCGACACGGAGCCCACCACGACACGTCGCAGGCCGGCAGTCCCAGGCGCCGCCAGCGTGAGGATTGCCCCCTTCCCCACGATGCGGGTGGGGATGGGGATGGCTTCGAGACGCTCCGTCGTCGTCTCCACCGAGTCGGCTCCCGGCTGCACGGCGATGACGTCCCTGGGTCGAACGACCTCGGCGCCTGACGCGACGCGACCGTTCAGGACGATGCTGGCGTCGCCCCCGCCGCCTCTCGCCAGCACGCGCCCGTCCGACGCGGCGAGCAAGTCCCCGCGAGCGGCATGCAGCCGTGGACTCGCGACTTCGTACACCGTCGCACCCGGATGGACCCTCAGCTCGTCGCCGTCGATCCGCACTGGCACCTGCGCGAACGCGCCGTGCGCCGCGAGGGCGGCGACGACGGTTGCGGCAACTGCGAGCGCGCGCGAGGCCGCGCGCATGATAGTTCTACCAGGTGTCACGAGGCGCAACTATGACGCTATCGAGCACACTCGTCCACCCGTCAGAGCGATGAGTCGCTCAAGTGTCATCTTCACCATCGAGTCAGGCGTGCCTCCGGCCGGATAGACGACCTCGAAGCGCGTGAGTGACTCGTCGACCAACACGGGCAAGTCCTCCGGCAGGTCGAAGGGGCACACACCCCCGATCGCGTAACCGGTCGCCGCACGCACGGTCTCCGCGTCCGCGAGTTCGGCGCGCTCCGCCCCCATCTCCCTGGCGATCGCCTGCGCATCTCCTCGACGGTCGCCGGCGACGAGCGCGAGGACCGGGCGCGCACCGTCTGCGACGAACACGAGAGACTTCACGATCTGGCCCAGCTCGCAGCCCATCGCGTCCGCTGCCATCTGCGCGGTCTTCGTCGACTGCTCGAAGACCACCAGTCCGTCCGCAAGACCGTGCGATTCCAGGTACGCTCTGACACGTTCGGCCGACCTGACCTTGCGCTTCTCGCTCGTCGCGTTCGGTCTTCCCGTCATCTCAGCCCCTTCTCGCTCGCGAGCGTCTGGCACGGGGTCGGCACAGGACGCCGTTCCGGCATCCTCAAGGGGATGCGCAGCGCCTCCAGCGCCGCTTCCAGATTCTCCGCCCACGCGGCCAGCGACTTCAGTTCGAGCTGCATGAGCGGCACCTCCGGATGCGGGCGCACGGCCGTGAAGCCCATTCTCAGCAGGAACTCGACGCCCACGACCGGCGAGGTGGCGTAATCCACCCTGCCCGCGGCTGCGTACGCCTGCACGACCCGTTCACCTCGCTGGTAGAGGTCCCGGAGCGCGGCTTGCATGAGCACCTTCCCGAGCCCCCACTGCCGCGCCTCGGGCACGATGTGCATGCAGCACACCAGCACCGCGGCCTCGTCTGGAGGCCCGGAGGGCATGTTGCGCGCCTGCGGGACAGCGCTCGCCGGAGCGTACTTGACGAAGCCGAGCGGCACCCCATCGTCGACGACCACGCGCCCGCAGCTCCCCCAGCTCTCCTCCACCGCGCGCATCCACGCGCTCACGCGCTCGGCGTCGCACCGCACGCCGCACTCGAGCGGCAGCCGCTCGGGGCTCTCCCAGAACGCGCACGCCGCGCAGCGTCCCGGCAACAGTGCGCTTGCGGCGGAATCAAGCGGGCGGAATCTCCGTGCCATGCTCGCCTATTCGTCCTCCCGCATCGCGTCGGAGACGGCCTTCTTCACCGCGTCCAGCATCCGTCTGCCTGTGCCGCTCTTGAACGACCTTCCCACAGCGATCGCTGCAGACATGCCGGTATCATACGCTCGCTTGGCGACCTTCGACCCTGTCTCCTTCGCCAACACGGCACCTGCGGCGGCGGCTTTCGCGACACCGCCCGAGGCGGGAAGGTCCTTGTACTCGCACGTCAGCCGGACGGCGCCCCCGCTGAACCCAGCGACGACGTCGGCGCCCGCCGAGAGCTTGCCGACCGAGACGTCACCGAGCACGCCGGAGCTGATCTCGAGCGATTGCACCGCACCGGTGCTCCAGTCGAAGACCACGTCGGCCACGCTGCCGATGACGTCGCCCGAGGCAGCCGCGACCGGCATCCCTCGCCACTGGACCGTCTCGTCCCACGGAACGCCGATCCGCCGCTCGCTCTTCTCGACGCTCGGCAGCTTCTTGGCGGCGTATACCACCGCACCGCCTTCGACCCGGCTTTGATCTATCTCTATGTAGCGCTCGGCGCGAGACACGACGCCGCCGAGGCGGGGCGGTCTGACCGAAAGCCCGACGACCCGCGCTTCGGTGGGGTGGAAGAGCACCTCGCCCACCGTCCCAAGCTCGCTGCCGTCGGCGGACAGCACGGGCGCGCCAGCAAGCTCGCTTGTCCGCACCTCACGCACCTCCTCGCAGCAGGGCCGGCCGCGCACGCGACCGGCCCTGAACCATCCGTGAAGATCGCAGGCTAGCTGAGCGCGGGTGCGTCCGGCCCGGGCGCTTCCGGTTCCTCCGGCGCCTCCGCAGCCTTCTCTGCCACCAGGTCGAGCAGCTCTTCGGCCTTCGACTCGGCCGTCGCGACGCCTGACTTCACGGCCTCGCCGACCTTGTGCACCGTGTCCTTGGCGGTCGGCACGACCTCGACGACCTTCTCTTTCGCTTCTTTCGAGACGGTCTCGACCTGCTCGCGCAGCCGCGAGCGAGCGGCCTCGAGGCGCTCCCTCAGCTCTTCGGTCGTCTCCGTGGCCTTCTCCTTGCTGGCGGTGTAGACCTCAGTGGCCTTCTCCCTGCCGGCCTCGTACAGCTCCAGGCCTTCGCCCCAGTACTCCTTTGCCTTCGCCGCGATGAACTCCCTGTTCTCCTTGCCCGACTTGGGAGCGAACAGCAGGCCGAGCACCGCTCCGACGATGCCGCCGAGCAGGAAGGCGCCGAGGACGCTCTCTCCCCTGCGATAGTCGTACATGGTGGCCACCTCCGCGATTAGAGACTCACGAGCAGAACCATACCAGGACTATACCCATCACTCTACCGCATCGAGCGCCATCCGGACGAGACGCTCGACCAAGTCCTGGAATCCGATGCCGACGGCCTCCGCGGCCATCGGGAGCAGGGACGTCTCGGTCATGCCGGGGGACGTGTTGCACTCGAGCACGAACGGCGTCCCGTCGGCGTCAACCACCATGTCCACGCGGCTCACGTGCCGGCAGCCGATGAGCTCGTGCACGCGCCGCGCGAGGGCGGCCACCCGCTCCAGGATGTCGTCGGGCAGCCGCGCCGGCACGTAGTAGTCGGTCTCCCCGGGCGTGTACATCGCCGAGAAGTCGAAGACGCCGCTGCGCGGCACCATCTCGACGGGCGGCAAGACCTCAGGCCCGTCCTTTCCGTCGAGCACGGACACCGCGATCTCGGTGCCTTCGATCCAGCGCTCGACGAGAACGGTGTCGCCGTACGAGAGCGCGTCGAGGAGCGCAGACGGGAGCGCGTCTTGCTGCTCCACCTTCGCAAGCCCCAACGCCGAGCCTTGGCTGGAGGGCTTCACAACGAGCGGGAACCCTCCGAGCGCACCTGGAACGAGATCCAGTGCCGTGGCGGCACCCATGTGCTTGAACGACGCGGCCGTGAACGCGACCCACCTCGGCGTGGGTATCCCCGCCTGGACGAACAGCCGCTTCGAGAGCGCCTTGTCCCACGCGAGAGCCGAGGCGACCACACCGGGGCCTGTGTACCGGATGCCGAGGAACTCCAGCATCTCCTGCACGGCCCCGTCCTCGCCGTCCTTGCCGTGAAGCGCGACGTACACCGCATCGGGCTTCTCGCTTCGAAGCGTCGGCACGAGATCGGGAGTCACGTCCAGCGGCACGACCCTGTACCCGCGCTCAGCGAGCGCCTCGGTCACCCGTCTTCCGCTCCGCAGCGAGACCTCGCGCTCCAAGGAGCGCCCGCCCATGAGCACCGCGATCTTCTCTTTCACCGCATCCGTCCTCTCACACCGGGCACCCGGCGTCCTGGAAGGCTCGATACAGCTCCAGCCGGTCCTCGAACACCTCAGCGAGGCGCCTGACGCCCTCGCGAATGTCGTCCGGCTGTGCATAGCAGAACGCCAGACGCATGCAGTTGCGTCCGCGCCCATCGGGGTAGAAGGCGTCTCCGGGGACGTAGGCCACGCCGCGTTCGACGGCCTCGGCGAGCAGCGGCTTCGTGTCGATGAACGACGGGAGCTCGACCCACACGAAGAAGCCGCCCTGCGGCCGTGTGTACCGGACCTCCGGCGGGAGGTGCTCCGCGAGAGCCGCGAGCATCGCGTCGCGGCGTTCCGCGTACGCGCTCGTGAGCGAGGCAAGCACGCGGCGCCACCGCGTTCCCGAGAAGTACCGCTCCGCCACCGCCTGCGAGAACTCGCTCCCGCACAGGTCCGCCGCCTGCTTCACGAGCAGGAGCTTCTGCTGGATCGGCCGGGGCGCGCACACCCAACCAAGCCGCAGCCCTGGCGCAAAGATCTTCGACAGAGTCCCCAGGTAGATGACATCGTCGTCGAGCGCCTTGAGCGGCTTGCAGTGGCCTCCCTCGAACCGAAGACGCCCGTACGGGTCGTCTTCGACGATCGGTATCTCGTAGCGCCGGGAGAGCTCCACCAGCCGCCTCCGACGCTCTGGCGACATCGTGACACCGGCCGGATTCTGGAAGTTCGGAATGGTGTAGATGAATTTCGCGCCGCGATGTCCCAGCCGCTCAAGCTCCGCCTCGAGAGCGTCGATGCGCATGCCTTCGTCGTCCATCGGAACGCACACGATGCGCGGCTGGTACGCGGAGAACGCCTGGAGTGCGCCCAGGTACGTCGGACCTTCGGTGATGACGACGTCTCCCGGATCCAGGAACGCCTTCCCAACCAAGTCGAGCGCCTGCTGTGCCCCGGCAGTGACGATGACGTCATCCGGTTTGGCGCGGATCCCCGATTCCGCCATCAACTCCACGAACACGCGCCGCAGCCCGGGCCGGCCCTCGGACGACCCGTACTGGAGCGCGGTGGCCGCGTGGTCGCGAACGGCCTCTCTCGCAGCGCGCGCCACGAGGTCGCCGGGCACCTTGGAGACGTCGGGCATGCCCCCTGCGAACGAGATGACGTCCGGGCGCGTGGCGGCGCCGAACAGGTCGCGGACCGCCGATGAGCGCACCGACGACATCCGCTCGGCGTACGTCCCGTCCCACCTGTCGAACACCACTCGCGCGGTAGCCATCTCGCACTCCCCGGTCTCGGCAGACCCGCCCAGAAACGACAACGACGACCCTCCGACAGGGCGAGGGTCGTCGCGGTACCACCTGTCTTCGTCCGGCGCTCGAGCACCCGCCGGACCTCGGCTCCCGGGGATATCGGCCCGGACCGCCCGCTTCCGGCGTCTCCCGGGAGGCGCCCTGGCGGGGGACATGCGGAGGGGTGGCTGGGCTGATGGCGCCCTCTTCCCTCACGTCCACGCATATTCGGGCGGTTTCGCCCTTGTGGTGCGCGTAACCTTACCGCGCTTACGCACGGCGGTCAACCGCGCTCAGGAAGCTTGCCGGACCCGGAGCGACCGGAGCCTCGCAGTCTCAGCATCCACGTCGGGTGCGTCGCTCGTACCCAGCAGGTGCTGCATCACCTGGTTCGCGAGTTTGATCGAGCCCAGACACACCAAGTCGTCGTCGTACTCGACGGAGACCCGGAACACGCCCCTGCCGTCTTTCTTGAAGTCCCACCGGGTCTGTCCGCGAAGCGTCCTCGGCGAGCCCGAGAGGGCCATGATCTCCATGATGACGTGCTCGAAGAGGTGCGGGACCTCCGTGTCCGCGATCTCCTCGGTGAACGGGCGTCCTGCCGGGTTGTCGCACCAGTGCTGCTCGAGCGTGGGAAGCACCCTGAGCGCTCTCTCGGCAACGCCTGGCACGCTCGACGTGCGCATCGGACCGCCCTCGTCGATGCCGACGACGACGTCCACGCGATCGGGACATACCGTGACTGCATGAACCTTCATCGCTCCCCCTCCGGCTCCAGCTCAGGCGCAGCGGCGACGCGCTCCGATGCTGTATGCCGCTCCGATGGCGACCGCGACGATCACGGCGGCTGCGATGGCGATCTTGGTCGCGTCTCGCTCGGCGATCCTGCGCGCCTCCGCCTTCGCCATGTCTTCGATCCGGTGCGCCTTGCGGCGCAGGTCCTCCACGGTGATCGTCCGCTCGGCTTGCGTCATCGCTGCATCGTCCTCGCCTTCACGACCAGAAAGACGCCGGCTGCCAGCAGGTAGATGCCCCCCACGAGCGCAAGAGCTCCTGGGTATGTGATGCGTTCGCCCAGGAAGATGAATGCGGCGATGCCGAGCAAGATGAGCCCGAACGCTCCCAACATCGCCGCGGCGAGAGCGGATGCGAGGGTCAGGCCAAGCCGTTGGAGCGGAGCGACCACCTTGTCGCGGACGGCGGCCTCTGCCTCCTGGCGCAGCCAATCCACGACGGTCTGCAGGAGGTCGGCGATGGCGTCGATGATCGAGGTCTGCGGCAGCGCTTCAGCCACCGGCTGCCGGGACTCGTTCTCGTGTCGATCCGTCTCAGACATGCGCGCCTCCGTTCGGGGACCTTACGGTACATACCCGAATCGGAGGCGCGCTGCAAAGACAGCTAGCGGACTATCCTCCACCGGATCGTCCCGACGCCGGAGAACCCGAGCGCCTTCGCCGTGCCCGGACCGAGGTCGAACGTGCGGCCTCGCACGAAGGGACCGCGATCCATCACCACGGCGATGACGCGACGACCTTTGTACTCGATCTCGACCTTGGTCCCGAACGGCAGCGTCCGGTGCGCGACGACCATGCTCGTCGGCGTGAGCTTGCCACCGCCCGCCATCGTGTGGCCATAGAAGCCCGGGCCGTACCAGGACACGCGAGCCGTCTTCCACCCGCTCGACTTGGACGCGACCGGGCGACGCGCTACGCGCGGCTTCTTGGCGGGCTTTGCGATAGGGGTCGCGGTCTTGAGCGCTGCAGCAGCGAGCGCTGGCGCCGCAGGGAGTCCCGCCGCCTCGACGGACTCGGTCTTCGCCTCGAGGACGGCGGCGGCATCGGCCGACGCAGCTGAGTGCGCCGGGCGATCCTCGACGGCGGACATGCCGGCAGCGGGGGCAAGACCGCTGCCTGCGACGAGCGCGACAGCCAGGGCGATCGCCCCGACCGCGCCCGTCATGGGGAAGGACGCACTTCGTACCTTCACGCAGAACCTCCAGGTCCGGCTACAGGACAGGCGGCTCACCGGGCATGGTTGTTCCACGGGGTGGAAGACGAGGGGAGAAAAGAGGGGATAGCTGCCTCGTACCCGGCCGCTGGATCGGCGCGCTCGCCGCCTTGGCCACACAAGCATCAGCTATGCTGTTCGGTGTGGACCTGATCCGTGAGGCACCGCCGCGGCTCAGTACCCGTCGCGGCATCGTGCCCGACATCGCGTTTCGACGTCTTGGCGCTGGTCCGTGGGGCCGACCTGCCGCGCCAGCCCGCTCGCCGAAGACGTCCCTTCGACACAACAAGCGCGTATTCTACCCGGAAACCTCCCTGGAGTCCAATCCAGCGGAGCCCGTGGCTCGGTTCTGGTGTGTCGTTCACCGCGTCTGCGTGGCAGCTCCTGACGCTTCCGCAAGCGAGCGCAAGACGGCGCCAAGCTCCTCGATCCGTGCTCCGTACGCGGCCCAGTCGCCGGCGCGCTGGGCCTCTATCGCGGCCTGGTAAAGCTCGACGGCCCGCGCCAGAGTCGCGCCTGCCGTTTCACCGCCTTGCCCGCCGCCTTCCGCGGAAGCGCCGAACATGGCAGCGAGCGCCGACGTGAGATCCGGCTGCATGGCGACCTTGTCTCCGTACGCGACGATCACCCGCGTGAGCTGGGGCATGGCGGTCTGCTCCGCCTGGAGATACAGCGGCTGGATGTAGACGATGGAATCCTTGATCGGGATGGCGAGCATGTTGCCGAACAGCACGTTGCTGCCCCGCTGGCTCCACAGCGTCAGCTGCTGCGAGATCGTGGGGTCCTGGTTGATGCGGGCGCTGACCTGGTTCGGCCCGAGCACGAGCTTCTGCTTCGGGAAGGTGTAGACGATCCGCCGACCGTAGTTGTCCGCATCAGAAGACGCGGCCATCCAGCCGATCATGTTGTCCTTGTTGCGAGGCGTGAACGGCAGCATCATCATGAAGTCCGTCTTGGGCTCCTGCGGCAAGCGCATCAGCACGTAGAACGGATCCATCGCCTGCCCGCCGCCCTCGCCCGGCAGCGCCCACTGGTCCTCTTTGTTGTAGAACACGCGCGGATCCTTCATGTGGTAGGTCTTGTACGCCTCCGCCTGGATCCGGAACAGCCCTTCGGGATACCTGAGGTGAGCCCGCACCCCTTCGGGCATCTCGCTGCCGTCCTTGACGAGCCCGGGAAACACCCGGCGCCACGTCGCGAGCAGCGGGTCCGTCTCGTCCATCGCGTAGAACGTCGTCGTTCCGTCGTACGCGTCGACGGTCACTTTCACGGAGTTGCGGATGTAGTTGACGCCGCCGATGCGCTCGGAATACGGGTAGCGGTCTGAGACGGTGTAGCCGTCGAGGATCCACACGATCCTGCCGTCGATCACGGCAGGATACGGGTCGTCGTCGACGACGAGCCATGGGGCCAGTTCGGACACGCGCTCCGTGATAGAGCGCCTGAACAGCACCCTGCTATCTGAGCGGATGTAGTCCGAGAGCAGGAACTGCGGCGAAGAGAACCTGAGCGCGAACGCGAGCCGTCGGAGAGCGCCGCCGACCTCGACGCCGCCCGAACCCGAGTAGCGAGTGCTCGCGTTCTGGTCGCCGACGGGATAGTCGAACTCCTCGATCTTGGTGTCGACGACGGCGTAGGTGTCTGTGACCTCGCCGAAGTACACCGCGGCCTGCGTGACCTTGAGGTCCGTCTTCGTGGCCGGAGGTATGTCCTTCACGATGAATTGCGGCAGCCCTTGGCCGCTCACTTCGTTGACCGGGCTCACCACCACGCCGTACCCGTGCGTGTACACGAGGTGCTGGTTCACCCACGTCTTCGCCTGCTCGGCGAGACGGGCCGTGTCCAGCTCACGGACAGCCACGAGCACCTGACGCAACGTGCCGTCGATGACGTAGCGGTCGACGTCCACGTCGGCGAAGTCGTAGTACGGCCTGATGCCCTGGAGCTGCTGGTACGACTGTTGCGCGATGCCCGGATCCCACAACCGGACGTTGCTGATCGTGTCGGCGCTGGCCGCGATGTCCGTCGCCGTCAGGCTCTCCTCGGCCGGGAACGCGCGGACCTCGATCTCGTCGAGCCCGAATGCCTTCCGCGTCATGGCTATGTTGCGCTTGATGTAGGGCTCTTCGGCGGCGATCTCGTTCGGCGCCACGCGGAACTGCTGGACGAGCGACGGGTAGATGCCCCCCACGAGCACCGAGGCCGCCAACCAGACGCCCACTGCGAGCCCCGGGAGACGCCATCCGCGGGACCGGATGTTCACGATGAGCGCAAGACCGCACGCGATCGCCACGACGATGAGGATCTGGTACGCAGGGATCTGGGCGTGGACGTCGGTGTACGACGCGCCGACGACCTGCCCTCTTGGAGAGAAGTCCAGTTCGAATATGTCGAGCCAGTACTTGAACGCCTGCAAGAAGATCATGAGACCGCCGAGCACGGAAAGGTGCGCCTTGACGTGCGGGTCGAATCCCTTGAGCCGGGCCCACGGCCGAAGCGCGCCCGAGAGCAGGTGCGTCGCTGCCGTCAGAAGAAGCGTCACCACGAGCGCGCCCATCAGCCAATCGACGACGAACCTGAGGGCGGGCAGGGTGAAGAAGAAGAACGAGAGGTCGCGGCCGAACTGCGGGTCGACCTCGCCGAACGGCACTGCCGAGAGCGCGAGCCGAAGCGTCGCCCACTGCTGCGAGGCGGTTCCGGCGAGCATCAGCGCGACGAGCACGCACACAGCCAGCGCGCCCAAGCCCACGAAACGCTCCGCTCGGCGCTTGAAGTCCTCGAGCGCCATCTCGATGCGGTACGCCGCCTCGTCCGTCGCGCGAAGCACTGCCCGGGGCCTCATCCGCCAGGCCAGGCGGACGTTCACGTACGCAATCACGAACGCGACGAGCAGCGCTGCGCCGTACACCGCCCACTTCGATGCCAGGCGGGTCCAGAAGACCGCCTCTTGCCCGAGCTCCTGGTACCAGAGCATGTCTGTGTAGAAGCGCGCGACGGCGCCCCCGAACCCGAAGACCACGACGAGAGCCGCCAAGAGCCACGCGGCTCGCTTCGTAACCCCCGTGCTTCCGCGCTCCACGGCGCTCACCCTTCCTCGAGAAGCCGGCGTGCCACCAGACCGGGGTCTTCGAGGTCGACGCAGTACTCGACCTCACGGCCCTGGCCCTCGCCGGGATCGCTCAAGTCGATTTCCGGACCCTCGACGAACGCTCCGGCCTCGTCCGCCACGACACGCACGCGCGGCAGCCGTGCGTCGTTCGGAGACGACGCCACCACGACTGCGAGCTCGCCGCTGGTGAGACGGACCACGCACCCTGGCGGGTAGAGCCCGAGCATCCCGACGAACAGCCGAACGAGGTCGGGATCGAGCGCGGTGCCGGCATTGCGGACGAGGACGCCGATGGCCTCGTCCCGCCGCCTCGCAGCGCTGTACGCCCGTCGGGAGGTCATCGCGTCGTAGGCATCAGCCACGGCGACGATGCGGCTCGACACGTGCTGGGACTTCGCCCCGCGAAGCGTCGGATACCCGGTGAGGTCGAATCTCGCGTGGTGCTCGAGCACCATGATCGCGGCGGCCTTGTCCAAGCCGGGCGTCAGCATGATGTTCTCGGCCCCGTAGATCGGGTGGTGTCGTATCAGGGCCCACTCGTCTGTCGTGAGAGGATCGGTCTTGTTCAGGACCTCCAGCGGCACCATCATCTTCCCGATGTCGTGCAGAAGCGCGCCAGTCCCCAGCGTCGAGAGGAATCGGACGTCGCTGGAGATGACGGACCCGAGCGCGATCGAAAGGATCGCGACGTTGACCGAATGGTAGAAGGTGTACTCGTCGAATCGCTTGAGACTGGCCAGCTCCAGCATCGCGAACCGGTTCTCGAGCACCGAGGACACGAGGCTCCTCACCGTGTTTCGCACGTGGCCCGCATCGATGACCCGATTGCTTCGCAGGATCCGGTCAATCTCTCGGATGAGGTCGAGGGCGTCCGCGTAGACCGCGCGCGTGCTCGTGGGCCCCTCGATCACCGCTGAACCGCGACGTACGGCCACCGTCCTGATCTGGACGTGCTCGAGACCTCTCTCGCGGGCGATCTCGGCCGCGCCTCCCTCTGCCACGGTGCTCGCCGCGTCCCGGGCGAGCACGTCGGCGAGCAACAGCAGCTCGGGCACCGTCACCCCGCGCTCGAAGACGATGCTGCCCGCTCCGATCGCCGTCAGGTCCCGCGTGAGCTGGTCGAACAGCATGCTCTCTTCGATCAGCATCTGCTCGCCCAGCAGCACTTGGTCGTCGTAGAACACCAGGGGGACGTCCACGCCCTCCTCGTGATACCGGCTGACGACCTGGAGAAGCTCGTGCGCCGCCTGTGCCACCGCCGGATGCCCCGATGGATACAGCTGCCGGGAGCGCCTCAGCGCGTGCAGCCGCGCGAGAACGTCACGCGCCCGAGCGAGCTGCTTGGCTGAGAAGACCGGCGTCGCGCTCGCCGAGCCCTGCACTGGCGCTGAGGCGGCCTCGTCGCCCTCGGCCCGCGCCCCCATCGCCTCCCGAACGGGTGCTTGGTCTTCCCCGAAGCCTTCGAGATCGCCGGCTCCCTGATCGACCGGAGCGGCAGCTTTCTCGTCTCTCGTCTCGTCAGCGTCTCTCATCGCCCACCGTCCGACGGCGTCTCCGTGAGTGCGCGCACGGCCGCCTCGGCCGCCGCCGCCACCTCCCTGCCACGCTGGCCTCGCAGCAACCCGCCGCGCCTGCTCGACAGCTGCTCCAGAACCGGCAGCGCTTCTTTCGCCCCAATGCGAGCGAGAGCCTCGATCGCCTCGACGCGCGGCGCGGTGTCGCGGTTGCCTTGACCGGTCCCTTTGGCGACTTCTATCAAGGCAGGGACGGCGCCTCTGACCCCGAGCGTGCCCAGGTACCGAGCGACGAGGACCACGTTCTGTGCGTCGTCATCAGTCAGCGCGGCGACCAGCAGCTCCTCCGCGTACCGGTCGCGGATAGAGGCCAGAGCCCGGATCGTCTCGCGCCTGACCCGGGCGTCTGAGTGCCTGAGGGTGCGCGCAAGGTACGGGAGCACGGCCGGGTCGCGCGTCGAGCCGAGAATGGCCACGACGTTTCGGACGAAGAACCACCGGCTGTCCTCCACGTGCTTGCCGAGCTGCTCGACGTGAGACGAGGCGATAGCGGAGATCATGTCGACCAGCGCCTTGCGTGCGGACATGTCCTGCTCGCGAGCGAGGACTTCGAGCAGAGGTTCGATGCTCACGTCTCCAAGCATGCGCACGAGACGAGCGCACGCCTCTTGCTGCCCGCTCTTCAGATCGGTGATCCGGACGAGCGCGCACAGCCGTTGCAGCCGCTCGGTAGTGGCGATGCTGCCGAGAACGGCTCTCACCCGATTCCGCAGCTCATCGGGCAGATCGCCGTCGTTCCTCAGTGCCGCAAGCACAGACACGGCTTCGCTCACGGCCTCGAACTCGTCGCGATCCAGAAGCACTGGCAGTCCGTCCTCGACCAACGCAAGAAGCGAGGCGAAGCTCTCGGGGCGACGCTCGAGCGGCAGAAGCCGGACGAGCACCCGGAACACGTCGGCGTCCGAGAGACCGGCTGCGATCTCCTTGCGCAGCCGATCGAGCGCGGGGTCAGCGCTCGCCGCCGTCTCTGCAGCCGCCATGTCCACAAGGCGGACCGCCTCCTCGACGTCGGCGGGTGCGGCGCCCCTCTCGCGCGCGGGCACCGCCAGCCGCTCCGGCAACGCCTGCTGGACGATGCCTCGAGCAGTCTCCTCGGGAACGCCGGCTTCGCTCAACGCCCGTATCGCGGCTTCCGCGACCTCCTGCCGCGAGTGGATCCCGATGAGGGCCAGGTTCAACAGAGCGCGCGACAGCCCTTCTCTCGATGCCTCGTCTTCCGATACGCCAGCGACAAGCGCTGCGCACAGGTCGTCGAGCGCGATCTGCGCGAGAACGCCGGCCACGCCGTCATCGATGCGCGCCCTGGGAATCAGGTGCTCAGCGATGAGCTGCGCGCGGGTGCTACGATCGAGCGCCATTATCGCCTCGGCAGCCGACCGGCTGAGCTGGCCTTGCTCCTCGTCGATCTCCCTCGAGATCGACTTAGCCATCGCGAAGATCCGCTCCGCGAGCCGTGCCGCTGGGTCCGCAGCGGACTGAGCAACCACGTGCTCGAGGTACTTTCCGACAAGCTTCGGTTCCAAGAGAAAGCGCACTAAGACGCGTTGGTCGCGGTCGTGCAGGTCACGGACCGACTCCAGAAGCTGGTCGAGGGTTTCTGGCTCAGGCGGCCAACCTGCCTCTTGCTCAGGACGGGCTTCCGCGATCGCAGGTTCTTCCGCCTCGTCGGCGTCCACGACCTTGGTCTCCATCTCGCCGACGGTTATCTGGTGGACGTCGTGCTCCCACAGCCAGGATGAGAAGCCCCCGGCTGCCGCTATCTCAAGAGGCTCCTTCGCGACCGCTCGGAGAAACGTCGCGATCTCTTGCGGAGTCACACCTGAGTGGAAACGCACGTCGCCGACACCGTGCCGGAAGATCTCGCGTGCAAAACCGACGAACGCTTTCTCTCCTGGCAGCGCTTGCAGACCCTCGAAGAACAGCCCGTCGCTGCTGACGACCATCCGCACCTCGGGATGGCGACGCTGCAGCGGGCGCAGCTTCTCGACCACGAGCTGAGCGTTCTGCATCGGGATGCTGCTCGCAGGAGGGTAGAGCCTGACCGCCTTGTACGCGACGACAAGCTGCTTGACGAACGACTCGACATCCTCGGGAGCGCGTTTCGCGCCTGTGCTGCCAGCCACGACCTCGCCTCTCGTCCCCTCTGTGTGTCCGTAGCGCCGCTCTGATTATGCCCTGTCCGTCCCTCCGGTGCTATCATGCGCCGCATGGCCACCGCTGCCAAACACGCTCGCGTCGTCCTCGCTTCCGCATCTCCGCGGCGGCAACGCCTCATCGAGTGGCTCGGCGTGCCGTTCGTGGTGCGCCCGACGGACGTCGACGA
Source organism: Coriobacteriaceae bacterium EMTCatB1 (assembly GCA_001950395.1). Taxonomy (GTDB): domain Bacteria; phylum Actinomycetota; class Coriobacteriia; order Anaerosomatales; family Anaerosomataceae; genus Parvivirga. The sequence goes on along the minus strand of BDLO01000001.1, from coordinate 1,512,231 downwards.
GCCGCTGGACCTTCCTCTCTCGCCGGAGGACCTTGCGACGCATCTTGCGGCGTCCAAGGCCCTCTCAGGAGCGCGGCACGCGGAGGCCGACGAGGTCGTGCTCGGGTTCGACACCGTCGTCGTCCTGGACGGCGCGCTCATGGGCAAGCCGGCCTCCGACGACGAGGCTCGGAGCATGCTCTTCTCGCTCTCCGGCCGACATCACCAGGTAGTGACAGGCGTGGCCATCGCTGTAGGAGGCGCGCTCGCGCACTCGTTCGCCGTCACGACCGACGTCGAGATGCGCACGCTCACACCGGACGAAGTCGAGCAGTGGATCGCGCGGGGCGAGCACCTCGGCTGCGCCGGCGCCTACAACATCGAGCACCACCTCGCGCGCGTGACCGACGACGAGTGCTTCCAGAACGTCGCGGGGCTGCCGCTCTGCCACCTCTACGCGGAGCTCGCCTCGGGACGCCTCGCTCGCCTTCCTGGGCTCACGCCCCCCGTGGCGCGCTGCGACGCTGCGCTCGGCAGGGCCTGCACGCTGGGACCGCGCGTCTGCGGCATCATGCCCTGAGCGCGACGACGATGACGCTCTCGTCCTCCTCCGGACGAAGCGGCGTGAAGTCGTGGGCGCCGAAGAGCTCGACGTCGCGGAAGCCCGCGGAATCCAGCTCCCGCAGCAACGTGTCGTACGGCAGAAGCGCGTGCACCGATCTTCGGCACGTCAGGCGCCATCCCCCCGTGGGGTCCTCCGCGACAGACGCTGCCCACGCCTCTGGCGTGAGGGACTCCCGGGCGCGAGGACTGCGGACAACCGTGACGAAGTCGAAGTACAGCCGGGAAGCGGCGCGGTCGGCGTCCATCACGCGCAGGTAGAAGGCGTCGCCATCGTCTGTCTCTCGGAACACGGCCGGGACCGTCCGCACGCCCTTCGAGAGGATCCTGTGGTGGTTCAAGAGGTGGAGGACGACAAGCCCGTCGGGCCGCAATGCTCGGTGGAAGTCGCCGAGAGCCTGCCTCAGCCCCTCGATCCCGTCCACGTGCGGCAAGGCGTTTCCCGTGCACGTGACGGCGTCGACGGGCCCGTCGAGCACGGCGCTCACCTCGCCGAACGCACCGCTGACGACACGGACGTCCACGCCCTCGCGCTTGGCGTGCTCGCGCGCGCGCTCGAGCATCTCGTCGGACGGATCGATCGCCCAGACTTCAAGCCCCCACGAGGCGAACAGCGCCGCGTGCCTGCCGCTTCCTGCCCCCACGTCGGCCACAGAGCGCACGCCGTGCCGCTCGAACAGCGTGCGGAAGAACGGCCCTTCCCGACGCAGCCGCTTGTCCCAGTCGACGAGCACGTCGTAGTCGTCCGCCCGCCCGCGCCCGCTCATGACGCGCCCTCCTCGTCCAGCCGGAAGATGCGCACCGCGTTGCCGCGAAGTATAAGGTCGCGTTCCCGCTCGCCGAGCCCGATCTCTTCGAGGATCCTGCGCTGCTGATAGGCGATCCAGTGGCGATACGGCGCCGTCGTCCCAGAATCCGTGCCGAATAGGACGCGTTCGGGGCCGAGAGCGAGCAGCGCCCGTTCGAACACCTGCGCGAGCGTGTAGCCGTGCGGGTCGTAGTCGATCCAGTTGTTCGTGCCGGACGAGTCCACGCACACGTTGTCGCACTGGTACGCGAGCCGAAGCGTCTCCGACAGGTACCCCGCCCCGAAGTGGGCTATGACGAACGTGATCTCTGGGAAGTCTCGAGCCACGGGCGAGAGATCCGTCGGATCCGCATAGCGCAAGTCGCCTGACGGCCCGACCGTGACGCCGTAGTGGACGGTCATCGGGCAGCCGAGCTCGGCCGCCTTCTCGAAGAACGGGCGGCAGGCTGGGTCAGAGAGGTAGAAGCGCCGATTCACCGGCAACAGCTTGACGCCCCGGAAGCCCGCCTCGATCTCTCGCTCGAGAAGCTCGGCAGCGTCCGGACGCGTCGGGTCGAGCGTCGTCAGAGCGTACAGGCGTCCTTCGGCTGCGCGCACAAAACGCCGCGTGTACTCCGAGTCTTCGACCACGGACATCACGACGGCCTTCGCGATGCCGGCCTCGTCCAGACGACGCTCGTACCACGCCGCCATCTCCTCTGGAGGCAAGTCCGGGAGCGGCTCGCCCCTTCGCCCGAGACGGCCCGTTTCAAGAGCGCGCGCCAAGGCCGGCGGGAGGGCGCGACCGCGCTCGGCTTGCTCCTCGAACAGCCCGCGTGCGAAGAGGTGGACGTGCGCGTCGACGATCTCGCCCGGCACGGTGGCGCGACCGGCCATCGCCGCCTCCAGCGTCACGCGTGGCTGCCGGCCGACTCGCCCGGCTCGGGCTCTTCGGGCACGACCAGCGCCATCACCAGGTACGCGACGAGCGCGCCGCCGCCGTTCACGAACACGGCGAACGCCAAGAACGCGAGCCGCACGAGCGTGGGGTCGACGGAGAAGTACCGCGAAACGCCGCCAAGCACCCCTGCGACCCACCGGTCGGAGCGCGAGCGATACAGCGGCGTTCCCGCCGGCGGGACGTGCGGCCGGGCGTCTCGGGAGGCAGCCACGATGAGCAACGCGCCGATGACGACGAGCGCGAGCGCGCTTCGTGCGGCCCACAATGCCTTCCACCACACGCGCACGACCTCGGGCACGAGCCCCGTCCGCTCGGCGAACACCCACACGCCTGCCGCGATGACGAGGGCCCCGATCACCACCAGGGCGTCTTGCCGCGACCGCTGCTGCTCAGCCATGTGACCACCTCGCTCAGTAGAGTTCGATCTTCACGCTGCTCACCCCGGCCTTGAGAGCGACGTCGTAACGGTCGCGTGCGAGGGGTCTCCGTGCCGATACGTCTTCGCCCCATCGGAGCCGTCGGGCCCCGTCACGCCTTCGCCCTCGGAAGACGCAAGCGCGCCCTCGATGGCCACGGTGAACGACGACGTCTTCGGGAAGCGGAGCGTGAGCGACGAGACCCCCGCGTTGATCTCGACGGGAACCGCACCGTCCGGCTCTCCGAACATCACCGTCGACTCGGACACGCCCGTGTCGATCCGAACCTTCGAGAGACGCAGGTCCTGGAAATCCGCCACGAGCTGTCCCGCACCGGCCTCTATCGCGAGGTCCCACGGCACATCGCGGCTGAGCGCGACTTCGAGCTCTGCGTCCGGCGCCCGGCCGGCCCAGACCCACGGGTGAGAGCCGAGGGAGGCTTCGACCCGCGCGACGCCGTCGTCCCGAGCGACGTCGAAGACGGGCACGAACGGCGAGCGGCCCGAGGCGCTGGCGAGCGCGTCGCCGGCCCGCACCGTCACCCGGCCGGCCCCGCCCCGGACGACAGCAATCCCTCGCATGATGGAGGACGAGGCCGGCTCGCGGAACGCGAACTCCTCGACTGCGCCCGATGGAGTGCGCTCGGGGGGCAGAACGCCGCCGCCTGCCGCCGTCACGACGGCCGCGTAGACGAGGCCCCCGAACACGACGAGGCTTGCGGCGACGCGTATGCCGTCTCGTCCGAGCCCTCTCCCCACGATGTCGAGGCCCAGCGCCACGATGAGCAGTGGCCACAGCGCGAACACGCTCGCCCAGACCTCCCACGAGAGCACGCCGAGCGTGTTCGCAAGCAGGATGCACCCGAGCGCAACGACGGTGAGCCCTTCGATTGCACGCTTGACCCGGATCACGACCGTACCCCCCTCACGATCATCCTCAGGCCGAGCGCGATCAGCAGCACCGGCCAGAAGCGCCACAGGTCCACGTTCGCGAAGCGCTCGACGATGAGCGCGGCTCCGAGCACGACGAGGAGCGCACCCACCCACACGGCGCCGCGACTGTGCGAGCGCTGCGGCGTCGTAGACTGCGCCGGCGCTGGCGCGGTCGCAGCTCCTTCACGGACCACAGAGGCCGGCACCTCCTCCGACGCCGCCGTCGCTGATGGACTCTCGCTTGCGGCTCCCGCCGGCGAAGGACCAGAGGCGGCATCCACCGGGGCCTCGGGCACGATGACCGCCATGACGAGGTACGCCAACGCGATGCCGCCGTTCGTCACGAGCAGCAGCCCGACGGCGGCCAGGCGGACCAGCACCGGATCCCACCCGGAGTGCTCGGCGAGCCCGCCGCACACCCCCGCGATCATCCGGTCCGACCTGCTACGGTACAGCTTGCCCTCCATACGGGCCTCCCTCCGCCGGCTCGTCGGCCTGATCGCCGGACGCACTCGCTCGGCCTCCGCTATCTCCGTCCTCGAACAGCGCGATCCTCAGACGCGCGATCCGCCGCCGGCGCATCGCCTCGACCCGCGCCACGAACCCCGGGCCTGCGATCGTCTCGCCCGGCGCAGGAATGCGGCCCATCTCCGCGAGGACCCACCCGGCCACCGTGTCATACTCGTCGGACTCTGGCAAGTCGATCCCGAGCATCTCGCGGGCGTCCGAGACGGGCAGCTGTGCGTCGACGAGCCACTCCCCTTCCCGAACCTGTACGACGTACCGCCGATCCCGATCGAACTCGTCGGCGATCTCTCCCACGATCTCTTCGACGATGTCCTCGATGGTGACGATGCCAGAGGTGCCGCCGTACTCGTCGACGACGATGGCAAGGTGCGTGTGCGCGGACCGCATCTCTGAGAGCAGCGCTAGGATCGGCTTGGTCTCGGGCACGAACATGGCTGGTCGTGCTATCTCCTCGACACGGCGCTTCCGCTCGCCGCGCGCCAGCTCTGGTATGAGGTCTTTGAGCAGCAGCACGCCCGCGATGGAGTCGGGATCGCCTCGATGGACGGGCATGCGGGAGAAGCCCGTGCGTCTGAACGCCGCGACCGCGTCCTCCACGGAAGTCTCGCCCGGGAGCATCGCCACGTCGACGCGAGGCACCATGACCTCACGCGCCACGGTGTCTCCAAGAGCCAGGATCCCGTGGATCATGCGCTTCTCCTCGTCGAGCAGCGTCCCCTGCTCTGTCACGAGAAGCTTGATCTCTTCCTCAGTCACGCCCGGCCGCACCGCTCCGCGCGGGACTCCGAGCACCGAGGCCACGACGTCGGTGCTCCGCGCGAGCAGCCACACCAGCGGCGCCATCACCGCTTGAAGCACCGCGATCGGCCCAGCGACCGTCTTGGCCACGGCCTCCGCGCGGTGCAGGCCGACGCGCTTCGGGGCGAGCTCTCCGAAGACAAGCGTGAGGTACGACACGGCGAGCGTCACAAGGAGGACCGCCAGCCCGCTTGAGATGCGCGCGACCCACTCGGGACCAACCGCGCGCAGCCATTGTGCGAGCGGCATCGCAAGCGAGGCCGTCGCCACCGCAGAAGCGCCGAACCCGATGAGCGTGATGCCTGCCTGGATGGCCGCCAGGAATCGCGACGGGTCCTCGGCCACCTTGAGCACGGATGCCGCGCGCCGCGATCCCTGCTCGGCTTCTGCCTTGAGCGCTGATCGGCGCGCGCTCACGAGGGCGATTTCGGCTGCCGCGAACAGGCCGTTCGCAGCGATCAACACGAGCACGATAAGGGCTTGAGCAAGGTATTCGTCCATGCCGATAAGAGTACCGTAACGACGACCGGCCCTAACCGGCGCGCTGCTCTGGACGGCGTCGTGTCGTTCGGACACAATGGCAGCGTCTGGAAACACGGAGGGAGCATGGCGGCGTCCGAGCGCTCACCGGCGTTCGAGCACGCGGTGCGAGCACTGTCGACCGCGCTCAAGACCGCGCGCCTCTACCCGCCTGCGTCTCCTATCCCGCAGCAGTCTGCTCGCTCGGCCTCAGAGGCGGTCGTGAGCGCGCTTCGAGAGAGCGGGCTGTCTGTGCTCCCCCTTGTCGTCGGGCGCGACGGCCTGACGCTTTCGGGCACTGACTCGGCGCTCGGTGCGCTCGACGTGGCGGAACTCCTCGCGTCCCACGGCATCGCGGAGATCGCTCTTACTCCCGAGATCTCGGAACGAGACGTCACCGCCTTCCTCGTATCAGCTCTGACAGACCCGCAAGATGTCAAAGCCGAGGGCGGTCTGGCTGCCGTCTTGGAGCGATCGGGCGTCGAAGGCATCCGCGTCTCCGAAGTCGCGATCACGGTCGTCGATCGGCGCTCGGTAGACGCCGGCGACCGTCCGGACGACTTCCTCGCCACGATGGCCGGTGATGCCGGAGCCATCTCCTCGTGGCTGGAATCCATGAGCGCAAAGGACCCTGGCGCGCTCGCTGAGGGGCTTGCGGCTCTCGCGGACGCCGCCGGTCCCGATGGTCCGGCGGCTCTTGCGGGCACGCTGGCGCGCGTCTTCGGAGGTCTGTCGCAGGACGCCAAGGACGCGCTCCTTTCGGCCGCGGTGCGCGACGACGGCCCCTCGGCCCTCTTCGCATCTGCGCTCCGGCTTCTCGACGCGGGAGGCATCGCCGAGGCGCTCGCGAACGGCTCGCACAGCGCGAACATGCTGACACTGTCGAACACGCTCGCACGGCTCCCCCTTGCGGAGCGCCTCGGGACTGTGCTCGCCGACTTGAAGCCGATGCTGGCAGCGCTCGGCAGAAGCCCTTCCGAGATCGGACTGATGGAGCACATGCTCGAGGTGCGCATGCGTCCAGAGCCGGAGGTCCCGCTTGTCGACCGCGAGGCCGGCTATCGGGAGGCAGCGCTGCGCGCCGAGGAAGCGGCCTCGGCTCTCGACGGCATGCGGCGCGACATCGCCACGGCCGCAACGACCGGCTCGGAGCGCGCAGTGCACCTGATGCTGGACTTGCTCGACCGGCAGACCGATTTCGGGATGTATTGCAAAACGCTCGACGGTCTCGCCTCAACGGTGCCCACGCTCATCGAAACGCGGCGCCTCGACCTCGCGCGCACCGTGCTCCAACAGCTTTCCAGTCGGGAGAGTCGGGCGGATCTGCCGTGGCCGGAGCTCTCGAGCCGCATAAGCGAGGCGATGGCCCGCGCCACGAGCGCTCGTCCGATGGAGGCGCTGCTGCATGCCGTGGTAGACGACGGGCGCCTTGCGACCGAAGCGAAGTCGCTGCTGGCGTCGGCTACTCCGAGCGCGTCGGCAGAGTTCGTGCGCGCGGCGCTCGCTTCCCGTGATCCCGAAGCGCTCGTTGCGGCAGAGCTCGTGCTCGGCAAGCGAATCGTCGATGTCGCCATCGCGCTGGCTCCCTCGGCGCAATGGTTCGAGGCGGGGCCCCTCGCGGTGCTGCTCGCCCGATCCGGCGACGACCCGCGCGCTCGCGCGGCGATCGAAGCGCTGGTCTCGCGAGCCGACGCCCAGACGCGCCAGGAGGTGGCGCGACGCCTCGGAGCAGTCGGGGCTCCGCTCGTGTTGCCGCTCCTGCGCTCCCTCGCCAAGGACGTCGCACCAGAGGTGAGAGCCGCAGCCGTCCGTGCCCTCGGCAAGACGAACGCGCCCGGTGCGGCGTCGGCGCTTGCAGAGCTCTTCGACGAGCTCGATTGCGACGGCAAGGACTTCCAGGTCTGCCGGGAGATCATCTTCGCGCTCTCGCGCTCACCAGACCCCGAAAGCGACGCAGTGCTCAAGCGCATCGCCGATCGCAAGGCGCTCATCAAGCGGGGCCACTTCACGGAAGTCGTCGAGAGCGCGCGCAAAGCCCTCGAGGCACGTAGTCGAGGGGGTGTCTCGGCATGACGCGCGAAGCGATCGACCTCGTGGCGGCTCTGTCGACGGCTCGCCGTGCCGCTCACCTCTATCCAGAGACGCACCCCTCGTACGCGGAGGCCATCGCTGCCTTCGAGCGCGCCGTTTCGGCGTGCGTCGTCCAGGGACCGTGCACCCTGACCGTGTACGCTGGACGGTTGTACCACGAGAACGCGGCGCTGCCGTGGGATCTGCCGGCGGTGCGTTCGCTCACTGAGACCCTCGAGTCCCACTCGGTGGAAAGCGTGACGTTCCATCCTCAGGTCGCTCAGCGCGAGCTGGTGGCGCTTCTTCACGCATTGAGCACGAAGCCGGCAGCCGGTTTCGACCTTGCCGAGGAGCTTGAGCGAGCTGGTGTCGCCGGCATCACCGTCGGCGTCATCGCTGATGAAGAGCGGGAGGCGGCCGACGAACGCGACCGCCGGAAGGAGCAAGACCGCGCGCTGTACGAGCGTCTCCTCGCGCTGATGCGAAGCTTGAGCGAGCAGGTGGCGCGGCGCGGGGCGCCAGACCTCGATCAGGCCGGCATCCTGGTCGAAGGCGTCCTCGCACGGCTGATGGAGGACTCCGCTGCGGTGCTCGGCCTCACGACCATCGCGTCCGCCAGCGAGCCATCGCTGTTCCACGCGATCAACACCATGGCGTACTCACTGGTCATGGGGGCGGAGCTCGGTATCCCGGAGGAGGGGCTCGCCACGCTCGGCGTCTCGGCTCTGCTGCACGACATCGGCAAGGTAGCGTTCGACCTCGACGACCCCCAGCAGATGCAGCAAGCGCAGCTTCTGCATCCAACGGTCGGGGCGGAGATCTTGAGCCGCTTGCAGGATGCCGACAGGACTCCCATGCTCGTTGCCTACGAGCACCACATGGGCGTCGATGGCTCCGGCTATCCCGATCGCGAGCCGGGGTACGTCAGCCATCCGTACAGCCGGCTCGTCGCCGTCGCCGATCGTTACGACCACCTCGTGGCGCCGAGGCCGCACGGATTCGGTCTCCAAAGGGACCAGGCGGTCCTCCAGGTGCTGCGAGAAAGCGAGGCCGGCCTCGATCCGATGTTCGCTCGGCTGCTCGCCAAGGCGTTCGGCGTGTTCCCGGTCGGGTGCGTCGTGCGCCTGTCGGATCACTCCGTGGGGGTCGTGGTCGCGCCTGGCCCGTCGCCTCTGACGCCTCGCATACAGGTCCTTTTCGAGCCGGACGGCACGGAAGCGGAACGGGGTCGCATCATGGAGGTTGCCGGCTCTGGGCTCGACATCGTGGAAGTGATCGACCCGAAGGATCTCGCTCTGGACGTGTTCGAGCGTCTGTGACGCGCAGCAGCGGCGCGCTACATCTCGGCGTGCGGCGACGTGCGGTAGAGCACCAGGGCGATCAGCGCGAGCCGACGATTGCGGTCCTGGCACGCGCGGACGAACTCAGCCACTGTCTCCCGCATCTCGGACACCGGCTTGTAGCGTATGAGACCGCCCGCCACCGAGAGGATTCTCGCATCCTGCAGGGCCGCGACCTCCGGCTCCAGCTCGTCCCGTTTCCGGCCGAGTCGTGAGGCCAGCCCATCGATGTCGAGCACGGCATCGGGGTTTCGGTAGAAGAACACGAGTATGTCCCACGCCAGGAGTGACCGGACGTGGCGCTCCACGAACTCAGTGACCTTCGGACCGAGGACTCCCTCGAGATCGTACACCCGCGACCCTTCTTCTGTCGGGCGCAGCCTCGCGCCCACCCCTCACACGAAGCAGCCGGGCCAGCACGGCCAAGCCACGCTCGCCCCGTCGGCACAAAGTGTAGCCGAACGGCAGACCGAATCAAACTCGCAGTCGCGAGCGGTCACGCAGAGCAGACCAACGGTCAGCATCATCTCCGAGCGGCGCGACGAAAGGCGCCCGACGCATTCAGCGGCCCGGCGAGGCAGCCTTGCACCGTCCGCTTCCTCGCCAACCCGGTCAGGCCATCAGCCACGAAGGACCGGCTGAGACGAACTCCTTGAATGCGTCTGGCGGCACCGGCCGAGAGAACACGAATCCCTGGACCATGTCGCACTTCAGGGCCTTGAGGTAGCTCAGCTGGTCGACGGTCTCGACACCTTCTGCGATCGCGTTCGAGTCGAAGCTGTGCGCCAGAGCGACCATGGCCGCTACGAGCGCGGCATCCTGAGCGTGCACGTCGATCCCCTGAAGGAACGACCTGTCGATCTTGAGCTTGTCGAACGGCATCTCGCGCATACGGCTGAGTGAGGAATACCCGGTGCCGAAGTCATCGAGAGCCACCCGGACACCCAGGGCCCGGACCTCGCGAAGCACCTCGGAGGCGATCTCTGGGTCTTCCACCAGCGCCGTCTCGGTCACTTCGAGGACGCACCTGTCTGCACGGACGCGCGAGCCCTTCATCGCTTCCCGTACGTGCTCGACCACCTCGCCTGTGCGCAGCTGCCGTGCGCTCACGTTCACAGAGACCCACAGGCCGCCGATGCCGGCTTGCTCCCACTCTCTCACTTGCTTGCACGCTTCGTGGATGACCCACGCTCCGATGTCGGATATGAGCCCCGTCTTCTCCGCGATAGGAATGAACGCCGCGGGCATCACCAGACCGTGGCCTGGACGCTCCCATCGAACCAGCGCCTCTGCTCCGGCGACCGCACGGTCGCGCACGTCGATCACGGGCTGGTAGTGCAACACGAGCTCGCCCCGTTCCATCGCGCTTTGAAGACCCTGGGCGACGTCAGCAGCAACCTCCTCTTCCTGCGCCATGACCGGGTCGAACAGCCTATGGCGTCCGCGCCCCGCTGCCTTGGCGGCGCGCGCCGCGGCTTCTGCGCGCGCCAACGCCTGGCTGAGGTTTGCCGGACCGCCCTCGACGGCTGCAGCGCCGATGCTTACCGTGACGTGCACGCGGTGTGCCCCTACCGTGTAAGGCTCACTCGCGGCTTGTACCAGACGCTGCGCGACAGCATCGGCCGTCTTCGCTCCGTCGGGGCACGCGACGACGGCCACGAACTCGTCGCCGCCGAATCGGACGAGCGTGTCGTTCGGACCTGTGGCGTCACGCAAGCGAAGGGCGATGGCGTCCAGCACCGACTCGGCTTCGACGTGCCCCAACTGCGAGATCACCGAGCGAAACCGGTCTACGTCCACGAACATCAGCCAGGGCGTGGTTGCTCGGCTGACAGCCGCCTCAAGCGCGGCGAGAGCGTCCCGTCTGCTCGCGCTCCCTGATACCTCGCGACCTTTGACGAGGTCCGCGACCGGCACGAGGCTCAACACGACGACGTCTGATCTCGCGTCTCCCGCTGGAGACGCGCTCACGAGCATCTCGTGCTGCGGATGCGCTGCGGCGTGCGCTACGACGGAGCCGCCCGGCTCGCCGCTCGACTCGAGAAGCTCTCGCACCGCGTCGCGCTGCAGCTCGGCGAACAAGCCGATCGCGTCCGCTCCTTCGAGCGGCTGCCCGTCGTGGGCGAGCAAGGAAGTTGCGCGACGGTTGGCACGCACGACCGAGCCAGTCGCGCGGTCGACCGCAAGGAGACCACACGGGGCTGTGTCGAATACAACAGCATCTGCGACGTGTGCCATCGCTGGGTGTATTCCCTGTACGCCGTACCCGAGAACGTCTACCTGGCGGGAATACTACCTGCATGAGCGGAGCGCGTCGGTGACCACCGTCACGAGGGAAGGCCGAGGAACGGCGTGTTCGAACGAGCAGTGATATGCACCGACCTCACGCAGTCGTCCGCCAGCGTCGTCGCGTGCGCAGGCGCGCTCGGGGCCCTCGGCGTCCACGATGTGGTCCTGGTGCATGTGATAGACGTCGCGTCGGCGACGTCGGACGGACTTCCGGGCAGCGCCGTCTTCGAGCGGCAAGCCGAGATCCTCGAAAGCGAAGGGCTGGCCGTCGCCGTGGATGCGGCGCTCGGGTATCCGGCGTTCGAGATAGAGGCGGTCGCCGACCGTCACGGCGCAGACCTGGTCGTCGCGGGCTCACACCGGAAGGGGTTGTACCCCTCGACGTTCTCGGGAAGCACCTCCTCAGACGTGGTTCGAATCAGCACGCGCCCTGTGCTTCTCGTAGCGCTCGAAGTGCTCGGCTCTCCGGCAGAGAGCCGGACGGCGTGCTCCCGACTGCTCTCTTGTGTGCTGTTCCTCACCGACTTCTCAGACAGATCCGAGCTCGCTTCGCGGTACCTCGTCGCGCTGGCTCGCAAAGGGCTGCAGAAGGCCGATCTCCTCCACGTCGTGCCTATCGGTGAGCGAGACCCGCAAGCTCGCGCGCGCTCAGCGGCGGAACGTCTCGAAGAGCTTGCGGCGAGACTTGCAGACGACGGCGTCTCGGCAACCATGCGCGTCGCATTCGGCAGTCCGACCACAGTCGCTTCAGAGCGAGCTGGCTCTGGTGAGCATTCGCTCGTCATCGTGGCGCCGCACCAGCCGCCCCAGGGCTCGCAAGCGCTCGACAGCGTCACGAGCGCGGTGATCCGCAACACGACGGCTCCCGTACTCGTGATTCCACCCAACTGCGACAGAGAGCCGCGTCTAGCGGGGGTTTAGAACGAACAACACCACCGCGAGCACGTGGAACGCGCTTCCCGCCAGCACGAACAGGTGCCACACCATGTGCATGTACCGTACGCGCTTGGCGAGGTAGAACAGCGTGCCGAGAGTGTAGGCCGCTCCGCCTGCTGCCAGCATGGCGACACCGCGAGGGTCGAGCTCTGCTGAAAGCGGCCGGATCACGACGACGACGAGCCAGCCCATGGCGAGGTAGACGATCGTGGACACCCACTTGGGGCGGTACACCCAGAACGACTCCAGGGCCACGCCCGCGATAGCCAAGGCCCAGATCACCACGAACAGGCGCAGCCCGCCCTCCGGCCTCAGTGTGACGAGCGTGAACGGCGTGTATGTGCCGGCGATGAGAAGGTAGATGCTCGCGTGGTCGAGCACTTTCAGCACGTGCCGGGCCCGCTCGTTCGGGATGCTGTGGTACAGCGTCGAAGACGCGTAGAGCAGTATCAGCGTGACGCCGAACGTGACGGCCCCTGCGATGCGCCACGGGTCTCGCGTGAACGCGCTCAGCACCGAAAGCGCCACGAGCGCCGCGACGCTCAGCGCCGCGCCCACTCCGTGCGTCACGGCATTCGCGATCTCCTCGCCGACCGAGTACTCTCGGCGTTGCTTGCGATCCGCCCTTCGCTCTACGGACCCGACGGCCGCGTCCTCGCTCATCCGCCCTCCGATTCCACGCACGTGCGCTTGGCCTCCCGTCTTGGTACTGTAGCAGCACTCCGTCTTGGGGGCACGATGTGCGAGTTCTGTCACAAGCACGGCGACGGCCAGACGTGGTACCTGGCTGCTTCGTCGTACGCCGCCGACCTTCGAAGCGACCTCGAGCGTCGCGGATACCTCGTCGAGTTCGTGAGCGGCTTCGACGGGCGCATGCGCAGGACCGTGCCGCTGCTGCGACGTCTCCGCGTCTTGCCGAAGCCGCTCGGCGACGCCATCCTCTCCGCATCGAGCCGTCGCATGCAACGCGACCACTTCGGCCAGCCAGTGACCATCGAGGACTGCGCCGCGATCCTCGACATCGCGACGAGCATCGTCAGAGTCCCGTGCGTCTGCCGGCACTTCTCTCGGACCCCCGACGACGGCGTGTGCCTGGCGATCACCACCCGCCCCGCAGATGACGTGATCGCGGAGGCGTTCGCGGGGCACTTGGCAGAGCCAGACACCCCGGGGCTGGAGCGTCTTTCTAGAGCCGATGCCTTGGCGCTGCTCGCCCGGTGCGAAGAGCAGGGTCTCATGCACTCGGTGTGGACCTTCAAGACGCCGTTCATCGCGGGCATCTGCAACTGCTCGCTTGAAGCCGGTTGCATGGCGATGCGGACCACGCTCGAGCACGGCGTGAAGGTGATGTGGAAGGGCGAGCGCGTCGCACGCATCGACGCCGACGCCTGCACCGGGTGCGGCGCGTGCGTCGAGCGCTGCCCGTTCGGTGCGCTCTCGCTCGACCGCGGGCGCAGGACGGCGGTTCTCGACATCTCCCGCTGCTACGGATGCGGCGTGTGTCGGAGCGCCTGCCGTTTTGGCGCGATCCGTCTCGAAGACCGCGCGGTCGTGCCCGAGGCCGCTGACGACTGGTAGGTCAGACCGCTTGCGCGTCCTGAGCAAGGTGCGCGGGGAACACCGCCCGGAACGTGCTTCCGACACCCAGGGTGCTGTCGACCTCGATGCGTCCGCCGATCGCTTGAGCGAGCCGCTTGCAGAGCGCGAGACCGAGCCCAGTCCCGGTGTGGACGCCTGCCCGACCCCCACGGAGGTGCCGGAATTCCTCGAAGACGTTCGGCAGGTCCTCGGCTGGGATCCCGACGCCAGTGTCAGACACCTCCACGCGGGCCTCGCCGGGCAGCGGCTTCGCCACACGCACGACGATCTCTCCCGTTTCGGTGTACTTCAGCGCGTTCGAGAGCAGCTCGGCGATGATCTGCTCGACTTTCGTGCGGTCAGTCTCGACGTCGACCGGCTCTCCGGGCACCTCTGCGCGCACTGTCAGACCCTTGTCTGCGGCCTCCGCCTGAACGCTCACGACGGCCGACTCCGCCAGATGCCTCAGGTCGAACGGCTCGACCCTCAGTTCGGCCCCGCCAGATTCGAGCCGCGAGAGCTCCAGGATGTCGTCCAGCAGCGCGCTCAGCCGCTTCGCGGCTTCGCCGATCATCGTGACCTGCCGCATCTGCTCTGAGTTCAGCTCGCCTGCGAGGCCCGTCGCAAGGGTCTCCGAGAATCCGAGGATCGTCTGCAGAGGAGTGCGCACTTCGAGCCCCATGTCCCTGTACAGCTTCGACCGCCGCTCCCGCTCCGCCTCCAGCGCGCTCGTCGCGTCGAGCAGATCCGCCGTGCGGCGCTGCACGACCATCTCGAGCTCGTGGCGGTAGCGGCTGAGCTCCGCCTCGGCGCGGCGTTTCTCGGTGACATCGTGGAGGACCGCGTACACGAGCGTGCGGCCGCCCATTGCGAGCGGACCCGCGAAGACTTCCATGTCCTTGACCTCGCGACGAGCGACGACTTGCCGAGCAACGAAGTAGTCGCGCAGCCCCGAGGCCACCGCGCGAAGCTCTTTCCGCAGCGCCTCCGGAGGGTCTGCCGCGAACTGCAAGATGCTCATCGTGGTCAGCTCACGCTCGTCCACGCCGTACAGGGCGCACGCTGCGGCGTTCGCCTCGATGATCTGCGTCGACTCCGGCTCGATCAGCAGTATCGGCATGTGACCGTGCGCGAACATGGCGGCGTAGCGCTCCTCGCTCTCGCACAGCGCACGCTGGGACTTGAGCGCGCTCACCGCTGGCGAGAGAGCGGCGGCGAAGAGGCGCAGCGTTCCTCGCACGGCCGGCTCTCGCTCGATCCGGTGCTGGAAGTACGCTCCGATGATCCCGATACGCTCGCCTTCGTCGTCGAAGATGAGCGCCCCAGCGAACGAGCTGTACCCGTACTCGGCGACGAGCGGGTCCTCGCCGAACCTGTCTGCAAGGCGGTCGCGCACGACGAAGACCGGCTTTGCCGATGCGGAGGGCGCCGGTGAGAGCGCGATCTCCCATTCGTAGCCGGTTCGGAGCTCTCCTTCGATGAACGCAGCGAGTGTACGGCCCGTGCGGGGACGGTCTGGCTCGACCTCTGCCACCAGAGCGCTGCTCGCACCGAGCGCTTCGGCGATGCTTTCAGCAGCATCCGCGAACGCGAGCATATCCTTCGGCTGCCTGGCAGCGTGATGGCCTGGCGCGAGACGCTCGTCCGACGCATCGTAGACGAGCACCACCGCTCCGCTCAGAGCCCTCCCCTGCATCGCCGCAGGGAACCCCGCATACCATATCGTTGCGATGCTGCCGTCGGCCAGCCGCACGCGGGCGCTGCCCTCCAGGAGGGATGCTCCTGACTGGGCTTCGGCTGCGATCGCGTCCCAGAGATCGCGGCCCTCTGCCAGAAGCACCCGCGGCGCTCCCTCCTCGCCGGACCTGCTCATGAGCAGCTCCGCCCGGGAGTTCGCGATGAGCACCACGCCGCCCTCGCCGAACTGGACGACAGGGCACGGCATGCTCTCCGCGAGAACCGCGAAGTAGCGGGCCACGTCTGACGCCGTTTCGGGATGCGGCTGCGTCACGCCCAGCTCCGTTCTTGTCGCTTTGCGGTATCTTCATGATGATGCCCGTTTTCGGTCCCGGCAACGGAGCTTTGATGGAGACTGTGCGCCTCCACGTGTGGGTTTCGGGCGTCGTGCAGGGCGTGTTCTACCGCGCGTCGACGGCGGAGCGAGCGCGGAGCGCTGGCGTGAGCGGCTGGGTCCGCAACCTCCCGGACGGCCGCGTCGAGGCCGTGCTGGAAGGACCGCGCGACGCAGTGGATCGTGTGCTCGCCTGGATGCGCGTC
Organism: Coriobacteriaceae bacterium EMTCatB1; assembly: GCA_001950395.1. Lineage (GTDB taxonomy): Bacteria > Actinomycetota > Coriobacteriia > Anaerosomatales > Anaerosomataceae > Parvivirga. The sequence continues at coordinate 1,496,200 of BDLO01000001.1, read as the reverse complement.
GGGCCGCCGCGCGCCGTCGTGGAGCGCATGGACGTCGTGCCCGAACCGCCCGAGGGCTTCACAAGCTTCACCGTGCGCTGACCGAGCGCTCTCGCCCCTTCGTCGTCACGAGCGTCACGCCGGAAAGAGCCACCGCTCCTCCGACGATCGTGAGCGCCTGCGGGACCTCCCGGATCCACAGCCAGGCGATGACGGCCGCCATCACCGGTTGCACGTACAGGAAGCTCGACGCGACAGAAGCAGGCAGCTTCGCAAGCGCTCGCGAGTACAGCATGTACGCGATGGCGCCTGGGAATACGCCGAGGTACAGGACGGCGAGCACGGCGTCGCGCGGGGCGCTCGCGATGCTGCTGACGAGCCCGGGAGCGAACGCCAGCATCGGGATCGTCCCCAGCCACATCGAGTACGCCGTGTACTCCAGAGGCGTGTAGCGTTCAAGCAGCGGTTTCGTGACGACGAAGTAGCCTGCGGTCGACATGGCGGCCACCACGACCAGCGCCGCCGCGGGCTCGAACGACAGCCCACCTCCTTCGGCAAGCGTGATGATCGCCACGCCCGAGAACGCGATCGCGATGCCCAGCCATCCCCACCCGGTCAGCCGCTCGCCCAAGAAGATCCGCGCCAGGACCGCGGTGAAGACCGGACCCGAGGCGATGATCAGACTGGCCGCGCCTGCGGAGACTGCGGTCTCGCCGAAGTTCAACGCGAGGTGGTAGATGGTGATGCCGAACAGCCCGCCAAGAGCGATCCTCCCGAGGTCGCCAGTTCGGGGGAGACGCATCCGCGCAACGACGGCGTACGCGGCCAGCGACGCGGAGGCGGTGAGGAACCTCAGGAGCGCGAGCTCACCTGGCTCGAACGCGCGGAGGCCGGCTTTGATGCCGGCGAACGCCGACGACCACAAGAGCAGCGCCGTGCCGACAGAGAGCAGCGTGCTCGTCTCGATCCGCTCGCGAGACACCGACCATCTCCTGAAAGACGTGCGGCACGAGCCGCGTCCTATCACGACGGAGCGGGCCTCACGGCCCGCCCCGGAAACGCTCTGGTGGAGACGAAGGGGCTCGAACCCTCGACCTCAGGCTTGCAAAGCCCGCGCTCTCCCAACTGAGCTACGTCCCCGCAACCGCGCAGTATAGCACCGCGCAGAGAGGCCCGCATCCGCGGGCCTCTCGAGACTGGAGCCGGAACGGCCTTCGCACCGCCCGAGCCGCCCCTCCACAGGGCTATCCTCGGAAGCTCTTGGCCGACTGAGCGTTCCCTTTCGGCCGCACCTCCCGGATCGCCAGGGGCTTATGCCCGGTCGCCGGACTCCGCGCCACATCCCTCGGCGAGGGTTCCGACGCCTTCATCTGCCGCCCCGGCCGAAGCCTGGCACTCGATCTCCGCCACCGGTATACCCTCACCTCCGTCTGTCAGACCGAGAGGAGAAACCTCCTCTGTGTTCGTTATACCCCGTGGCTGCCGTTACTTCAACGAGTCGAGGATCTCCCGCATCCGCGCCTCCGTCATCTCGCCGACGACCTTCTGGACGATCGAGCCGTCGGACGAGACGAACACGAACGTGGGCACGTACTGCAGACCCAGCGAATCGGCGAGGCGCCCGCCTTCCTTGTCCTTCTCCACGTCGTACAGCTTGAACTCCACCTTGCCCTCGTACTGCCCCTTCAGCCCGTCGACCACGGGCGCCATCTTGCGGCAGGTGGGTCACCAGTCGGTGAAGAACTCGTACATCGCAGGGAGCCCGCTCGGCAGGGGCTGCAGACCGTCGGCAGTCTTCGTGGCCGACCCGGAGTCGACGTCCCCGTCCCACGCGACGATGCCGTCCTTGAGGTTGTACAGGTGCTGGAAACCTGCCTGGGCCATCTGCTGGAACACGTACGCCGAACGCTCGCCTGTCGCGCAGTACAAGAGCACGGGCTCGGTCTTGTCCCACGATCCGGCCTCCGCCAGGATCTTGTCCATGGGGACGTTCTCCGCGCCGGGGATGTGCGCAGCCGCGAACTCCTCCGGCGTGCGCACGTCCACGATGCGGGCCCCGCGCTTGATCAGCGCCTTGGCCTCTGCGTTAGACACGTCTCCAGAGGCAGGAAGCGGTCCCGTCCGTCCGAGCGATGCGATGACGACGATCGCGACCAGCGCGAACAGCGCGACTCCGGCGATGAGCCATGCGCCTTTCGAGCGCGGAGCCTGCTTGGGCTGCGCGACGGGTTTCTTGCGGTTCGCCATGAAAAGCTCCGTTCCGTCGATTACCGCTGTAGTATACCCCGCTGGGTATCGGAGGGCAATGGATTCCTCGTGCCTCGCGGCTGGCTCGCTGCAAGCGCTGTGCCGTTCTTCGCCTGGTTTCGTGGCAGAATACAAGAGGGATGACCATGTCCACGAGCGTTGGAGACCACATGCGCGACGCGCGGGCATCGCTATGGGAAGCCGTCGCAGCAGGCGCGCCGCTGCGCATAGAGCTCATGAGCGCCCAACGACTGTCTGACGAAGCCCGGGCGCTCGCCGCCGCACAGACCTGGGAGTCGAAGCGGATCGCCTTGCGAACGCCTCTGCTCGACCTGCTCGACGACGCCGAGCAATCGGTCACCGCAACCCACCGGCGGCTCGCCCACGACGCCCACGCGCAGGTATCCGTCTCCGTAGCTGCCGAGTGGCTGCTCGACAACCACTACCTGGTGGAAGAGCAAATCCGCACCGCGCGCGAGGACCTGCCCGAGGCATTCGGAGCAGAGCTGCCGCGGCTTACGGAAGGCCCCCTCGCGGGACTGCCGCGGATCTTCGAGGCAGTCGCGCTGCTCGTCGCCGGCACGGACGCTCGGCTCGACAGGGCGCTGCTCGAGCAATTCGTCATGGCGTACCAGGACGTCTCGCCGCTCACCATAGGCGAGCTGTGGGCCGTCCCTATCGTGCTGCGCATCGCGCTCGTCGAGAACCTCGCCCGGCTCGGCAGGAGGGTGCTGGCGAGCCACGTCGACAGCGTCGAGGCCGACGAGTGGGCGAACCGCGTGATCGAGGCAGCCATCCGCTCTGCTTATGCGGTGGAGCCGGTGGTGTCGCAGCTCGCCGAGACCGTCGGCAGCCCCTCTCCGGCGTTCGTGCTGCGGTTCCTCCAACGGCTGCGCGACCAGGATCCCTCGGTCGATCCGGCAGCGGCATGGGGGGACGCACGGCTGGCGGAGATGGGGCGCTCGCTCGAGGACCTGACGGCCGAGGAGCATCGTCAGCAGGCCGCGGATCAGGTCTCGGTGGCGAACACGATCACCGCGATGCGATTCCTCTCCGCTCTCGAGTGGCGGGACTTCTTCGAAGACTGCTCTCTCGTCGACCACGTCCTGAGGCAAGACCCTGCTGGCGTCTACGACCGCATGGACTTCTCGTCGCGTGACCGTTACCGCAAGGCCGTCGAGCAGATCGCGAAGCGCAGCCCGTTCTCAGAGATCGAGATCGCTGAAGCCGCGATCAGCCATGCGCTGTCGGCGCTCGACGATGACCCTACCGACACGGTTGCGGCGCACGTCGGTTACTACCTCATCAGCCGCGGAAGGTACCGGTTCGAGCAGAGCGTGCGGTATCGCCCGATGCCGCGCGAGCTGCTGTACCGGGGACCGCTCGCGAGCAAGGGGCTCATCTACTGGGGCCTCTCTGCTGCGCTCACGGTCCTGCTGTGCGCGGCCTTCGCGTCGTATGCCCTCTGGATGGGCGTGGCTGCGAGGAGCGCGATGCTCCTGGCCCTCCTCGCCCTCATACCAGCATCTGACCTCGCCCTGCACGTGGTGAACCGCCTCGCGGCCTGGATCTGGCCTCCGCGCGTGCTTCCGAAGCTCGACTTCAGAAAGCCGCTCCTCCCGGCCCACAGGACGCTCGTCGTGATCCCGGCGCTGCTCTCGTCGCCCGCAGCAGCTCAGCGAGTCATCGACAACCTCGAGGTCGCGTACCTCGCGAACGAAGACGACAACCTCATGTTCGCCGTGCTCGGCGACCTCCCGGTCGCCAAGGAGCAGACCACGCCGAGCGACGCCGCGATCCTCGAAGCCGCGCGCACGGGCATCGCCACGCTGAACAGCCGGCACTCGACATCGGGGCGCGCGCCCTTCGCGCTTCTCGTCCGCGGCCGACGGTTCAACGAGCGCGACGGGGTCTGGATGGGGCGCGATCGGAAGCGCGGCGCGATCGAAGACCTGGTGGCGTTCTTGCGCAGCACCAACGGCGCTGACTTTCTCGTGAAGGAAGGACCTCTCGACGAGCTTGCGGACGCGACGTTCGTCATCACGCTCGACGCCGACACCGTGTTGCCGCGCGACGCGGCCCGCAAGCTGGTCTGCACGATCGCGCACCCGCTCAATCGCGCCCAGGTGGACGTCGCGAGGCGCGCGGTCGTGCGAGGATACGGGCTCGTGCAGCCGCGTGTCGGGATGTCTCTGGAAGGATCGACGCGCTCGCCGTTCGCCTGGCTCTACTCGGGCGCGACCGGCATCGACCCCTACGCCGGCGCCGTGTCTGACACCTACCAGGACGTGTTCGGCGAGGGCTCGTTCACGGGCAAGGGCATCTTCGAGATCGACGTCTACAACACCGTGCTCGCCGGCCGATTGCCGGAGAACCTCTTGCTTTCCCACGACTTGCTGGAGGGAAGCTACCTCAAGACCGCCCTGGCGAGCGACGTCGAGGTGCTGGACGACCAGCCCTCGACCTACGTCTCGCACACCGCCCGGCTGCACCGGTGGGTGCGCGGGGACTGGCAGACGATCCTGTGGCTGCTCCCCCGCGTGCCGTGCAAGGGCGGGCACGAGAGGTCGCCGCTGACGACGCTGCACCGCTGGAAGATCCTCGACAACCTCAGACGGAGCCTGTTCCCGCCTGCGATGGTGGCGCTGGCAGCCGCGAGCGCCGCCCTGCTTCCTGGAGCAGACTGGCTGCTGCTTGCGGTGCTGTTGGCAGTCGTCTTCTTCCCCGTCTACTTCAGCGTCGCGGACTCGCTGCTGTTCCGGCCCCGCGGCGCCGACGTGCGCGGCGACGTGCCGTCGATCGTGCGCGACTTCTGGCGCGATTCCGCCCGCGCGCTGTTCAGCCTTGCAGTGATGCCGCACCAGGCGTGGGTCATGCTCGACGCGATCTGCCGCGCACTGTGGCGCCTCCTCGTGTCCAAGCGCAACCTGCTCGAATGGGAGACGGCGGCGGAATCCGAACGGCGCGCGACGCGGGACCTGAAAGGCCACCTCAAGCGGATGCTGCCTGCGCAGCTCGGGGCAGTCGCGCTGCTGGCCGCGTCCTCGACCACAGACCCGGCCTCAGCAGCGGCGCTCGCGCCGCTCGCCGTCGCGTGGTTTGCAGGCCCGTACGCGGCGTGGCGCATCAGCCAGCCGAACCCCCCTGCCGAGCCGAAGATCGACGAGCCCACGCGGGCGACTCTCCGCAGCATCGCACGCCGGACCTGGCGGTTCTTCGAGACGTTCGTTACTGCGGAGGACCACTACCTCGCGCCCGACAACTTCCAAGAAGACCCAGCCCCGACGGTCGCGCACCGCACCTCCCCCACGAACATGGGGCTGCAGCTGCTGGCAGTCCTGACCGCTCACGACCTCGGGTACGTCACCACCTCGCAGGCCGTTGACCGCGTGTCGCGCACGCTGGCGACGATGGCGGGGCTGGAGCGGTTCCGCGGCCACTTCTACAACTGGTACGACACGCTCTCCTTGCAGCCGCTGCGACCGACGTACGTCTCCACGGTCGACAGCGGCAACCTCGCGGGGCACCTCATCGCGCTCCGCACAGGGCTGTTGGAGATGTCCGAAGGGCCGCTCGTCTCCTCCCGCACACGCGAGGGAATCGCCGACACCGTGCGGGTCGCGCTCGAAGATGTCATCGACGCCCGGAGCGCCTACGGCCACGCTCGGGCCGCGACAGAGGTGAGGACCGCGCTCGAGGAGCTTGCGCGACGCATCGAGCTCGACACCGACCCTCGCGACTTAGGCGAGTGGCGCTCCGCGCTCGTCGCATGGCGTCCGCTCGCGAAGAAGGCGGCCGACCTCGCCTCTGGCCTCGCTCCCGCGTCGGAGGACGCCCGGTGCGACTGCGAGGCGGTGCGGGGCGCCGTCCACGCCGTCGTGGACCACATCGACGCCGTTCTCGGCAAGATCGACACGCTCGCGCCGTGGGCGGCGCTGCTCGGCTCCGCGCCGCCGTCCATCCGGGACGACGACGCGCTCGCGCCCATCACGCGGCACGTTCCGAGTCTCGTCGGGCTCGCAGAAGGGCTCGACGTCGTCGAGCGCCGGCTCGAGGAGCTGTCTGCGGACCAGGCAGCAGGCGCTTGGTCATCGGCGGTGCTTGCAGCGCTTCGGGCGGCTCGTCCCGATTGCTCGCGCGTTTTGGCTGAGCTCCGCCTCGCAGCCGACATCGCGCAGCAGATGTGGCAGAGCATGGACTTCCGGATGCTCTTCGACGAGAGCCGAAAGGTGTTCTCGATCGGGTTCAACGCTGCTGAGGGCCGTCTCGACCCGTCCTTCTACGACATGCTCGCGAGCGAGTGCCGCCTCGCGAGCTTCGTTGCGATCGCGAAAGGCGACGTCCCGCAGGAGCACTGGTTCCGCCTCAGCCGGGCGCTCACGGAAACCGGCAGCGGCAAGGCGCTCATCAGCTGGAGCGCCAGCATGTTCGAGTACCTGATGCCCCTCCTGGTGATGCGCTCCTATCCGGGCACCCTCCTCGACCTCACGTACCGGGCCGTCGTGCGCCGGCAGATGCAGTACGGACGGCAGCGTGGAGTCCCCTGGGGAGTCTCGGAGTCGGCATTCGCCGCACGTGACGCGAACATGACCTACCAGTACCAGGCATTCGGCGTCCCGGGCCTCGGCCTCAAGCGCGGCCTTTCAGACGACGTGGTGGTCGCGCCGTACGCCACGATGCTCGCGCTCCTCGTCGACCCCCTCTCGGCTGCTCAGAACCTCGCAGCGCTTGCAGATCAGGGAGCACGCGGGCGCTTCGGCTACTACGAAGCGATCGACTACACGCCGGGACGCGTGCCGCCTGGCCACGAGCGCGCCGTCGTGCGCGCGTACATGGCGCACCACCAGGGCATGGGGCTCGTCGCGCTCGGCAACGTCCTCGCTGACTGGGCGATGCAGAAGCGCTTCCACCGCGACCCGGTCGTGCAGACCGCGGAGCTCCTGCTTCAAGAGCGCGTGCCGCGTCGCATCCAGCTCGCCAAGCCGCACGTCGAGGAGGTCGAGTTCGTTCGCTCGGTGCGCGAGGTGCCGCCGCCGATCGCCCGCTCGTACCCGACGCCGCACACGCCGGTGCCGGCGACGCACTTCCTCTCGAACGGCTCGTACTCGGTGATGGTGACGAACGCGGGCGGTGGGTACTCCCGTTGGCGTGACCGGACGGTGACGAGGTACCGGGAGGACCTCACGAGAGACTGCTGGGGCTTCTTCCTGTACGTCAAGGACGTGGAGAGCAAGCGCGCGTGGTCGGCGGCATACCAGCCGACCTGCGCGGAGCCCGAGGACTACCACGTCGTGTTCTCGCCTGACAAAGCGGAGTTCCGCCGTCTGGACGACGGCATCGAGACCCACACCGAGATCGTCGTGTCGCCCGAAGACGACGTCGAGGTGCGTCGCCTCACGGTGACCAACCGGCGGCGTGAGGCCGCGTACCTCGAGATCACCTCGTACGCCGAGATCACGCTGGCCCCTCGTGGCGCGGACCAGGCGCACCGTGCGTTCAGCAACCTGTTCGTCGAGACGGAGGCGTTAGACGAGCTCGGAGCGCTGCTGCTCTCACGCCGCCCGCGCTCCGCCGAGGAGCCGCGCGTCTGGGCGGTGCACGTCATCGCGTGCGACCTCGGGACGCGCTGCACGTGGTCGTACGAAACCGACAGGGCAGCGTTCCTCGGCCGCCTCGGGACGCCGGCTACCGCACGCGCGATCGTCGGGGACGGGCGCTTGACCGGCACGACCGGCGCCGTGCTCGACCCCATTTGCTCGATCCGGCAGACGATCGTCCTCGAACCGGGCCAGTCCGCCCGGCTCGCGATCGCCCTCGGCGCGGCAGACAGCCGAGAGAAGGCGGTCGCGTACGCCGAGAAGTACCGAGACATCCGCAGCGCGCAGCGCGCGCTCGACCTCGCGTGGTCCACGAGCCAGATCGAGCTTCGCGACCTCGGCATCACTCCCCAAGAGGCCGTCGTGTACCAGCGGCTGGCGTCTCGGTTGCTGCTCACGGATCCGTACTCCCGCCTGAAGGTCTACACGGAGAGGGAGAACCGGCTCCCGATCTCGGCGCTGTGGTCGATCGGCATCTCCGGCGACTACCCGATACTGCTGCTGGAGATCGAGCGGCTGGAGGACACGCCGTTGGTCCGCCAGGCCCTGCTGGCCCACCAGTACTGGCGCAGCCGCGGGTTCGAGTGCGACCTCGTCATCCTCAACACCAAGCCGAGCGCGTACTCGTCTGCCCTCGACAGCCGGCTTCGCGCTTTGGTGCGCACCGGCCACGCGCTGCAGATGCTCGACCGGCCCGCCGGCGTGCACCTGCGTGCCGCCGACCAGATCGCACCGGAGATCGTCGAGGCGCTCAGGAGCGTCGCTCGCGTGGTGCTGAAGGCCGACGCAGGCCCGATCGCGCTGCAGCTCGACCAACGCGCGCTCAGGCCGCTGCCCCCGAACCCGCTCATGCCGTCCGAGGAGCCAGCGAACGACCCCCTGCCGCCGTTCGAGCGCCCACGCCTCCTTTTCGACAACGGCATCGGCGGCTTCGATCCCGACAGCGGCGAGTACGTCGTCGTGCTCGAGCCCGGCCAGACCACACCGGCTCCGTGGATCAACGTGTTCGCGAACCCGGCCTTCGGCGGGTACGTGTCGGAGGCCGGCGTCGGGTGCACGTGGGCCGTGAACAGCCACGAGAACCGCATCTCCACGTGGAACAACGACCCCGTGAGCGACGGCACGGGCGAGCTCTTCTACCTGCGCGACGACGCCACCGGCGAGCACTGGAGCCCGACGCCTGCGCCTGCGCGCGCCGACGCCCCGTACGTCGTGCGGCACGCCCCCGGCCGCACCGTGTTCGAGCATGCCAGCCACGGCCTCGAGCAGCGTATCGAGTGGTTCGTCTCGGCTGACCAGCCCGTGCGCATCGCCACGGTCCGCGTTCGGAACCTCACCGACCGGACGCGCACGATCTCGCTCTTCCACGTGGTCGAGTGGAGCCTGGGCGATTCGCGGAGCAAGGCGCAGCAGCGAGTCGTCACGTGGTGGGACGATCAGGCGCAGGCGCTCATGGCGCACAACTGGTTCAACCTCGACTTCCCGGGCCGTCCGGCGTTCCTCGCCGCCGACCGCGACGTCGCTTCCTTCACGGCAGACCGGACGGCGTTCCTCGGCCGCAACGGCCACCCCGCCTGGCCCGCCGCGATGCGCAACGAGCGGCTTGCCGGGACGACCGGCCGGTTCCTCGACAACTGCGGCGCGCTGCAGGTCGCTTTCGAGCTCGCGCCGGGCGAGGACGCCGAGGTCTCGTTCTTCTTGGGCCAGACGGAGACGGTCGAGGAAGCACACGCGCTCCTGCACCGCCTGCGCGAACCTGGGGCGGTTGCGCACGAGGCAGAGCGTGCCCGCGCGTTCTGGCGCGAGCTGCTGGGCCGCCTCGAGATACGCACGCCGGACGAGCGGCTCGACCGGCTGGTCAACGGGCCCGTGCTCTACCAGGCGCTCGCGTGCCGGTTCTGGGGACGCACCGCGCTCTACCAGTCGAGCGGCGCATTCGGGTTCCGCGACCAGCTCCAAGACTGCCTCGCTTTGCTCTACGTGCGCCCCGACCTCATGCGGGAGCACATCATCGAGGCCTCTCGCCGACAGTTCCCGGAAGGCGACGTGCTCCACTGGTGGCAGCCGGCAAGCGGCCGCGGCGTCCGCACGCGCTTCGTAGACGACCGGTTGTGGCTGCCGCTCGTCGTGGCCGAGTACGTGAACGCCACAGGCGACGAGAGCGTGCTCGACGTCGAGACGCCCTTCGTCGAGGGACCGCCCGTGCCACCGGAGCGCGAGGATCTCTACTTCGAGCCGAAGCCGTCCGTCGAAGTCGCAACGGTGTACGAGCACTGCGTGCGCGCGATTGAAGCGAGCGCCGCCACCGGCCCCCACGGACTCCCGCTGATGGGCGGCGGCGACTGGAACGACGGCATGAACCGCGTCGGCATCGGCGGCACCGGCGAGAGCGTGTGGATGGCGTGGTTTCTCGACGTCGTCTTGCGCTCGTTCGCGGACCTCGCCGATCGCCGCGGCGACGCCGACCTCGCCAGCCGTTGGCGCGACAGGGCGCGGGCGCTCATCGCCGCCGTCGAGCGCGAGGCGTGGGACGGCGCCTGGTATCGCCGCGCATACTTCGACGACGGGACGCCGCTCGGCAGCAAGGCGTCAGAGGAGTGCAAGATCGACGCCATCGCGCAGGCCTGGGCCGCGATCTCGGGCGCGGGCGACCCTGCTCGCACGCAGCGAGCGCTTGAGAGCGTCGAGGAGAAGCTCATCCGGTGGGACGACGGGCTGGTGGCTCTGCTCGCCCCGCCGTTCGACCGCATGCCAAACGATCCAGGGTACATCAAGGGATACGTCCCTGGCGTGCGCGAGAACGGCGGGCAGTACACGCACGCAGCGGTGTGGGTCGCGCTCGCGTACGCGGCCTTGGGCGACGGCGACGAGGCGGTGGCGATCCTCGACCTCATCAACCCGCTGTCGCACACAGACGACGCCGAAGCGGTGGCTCGCTACAAGGTGGAGCCCTACGCGCTTGCCGCCGACGTGTACTCCGTCGAGCCGCACGTCGGGCGGGGCGGCTGGACCTGGTACACCGGTTCTGCGGCCTGGTACTACCGGGTGGCCGTGCGCGACATCTGCGGCCTGCACCTCGTGGCTCGCGGCGGGATGCGCTTCTTGGCCTTTGAGCCGTGCGTGCCCAAGTCGTGGGATACGTGGGCGATCACGTACCGTCACGGGGAGAGCACGTACGAGATCACGTTCGAGAACCCTCGCGGCGTCAACCGTGGCGTCGAGCGCGTCGAATGCGACGGCGCCGAGGCGCCGAACGGCCTCGTCCCGCTCGTCGACGACGGCAACGCGCACCTCGTCCGCGTCGTGATGCTCGGCGGCTGAGAGCGCTACGGCATCGCTCGGATGAGGTCGGCCTGCACGCTCCACGCGAGCGCCGCGGGCCCCCCGAGGATCCACGCCGCGCTGGTCGCCGTCAGGCTTCCCGACACGAAGCCGAGGGCTGCCGTGGGAAGGCTGCTCGGCTTGGACAAGACCAGCGCGCCGCTCTTCCGTCCAGCAGCGGCTCCCCCGCAAAGCGCGTCCGGGAAATCCGCCCCGCTGGCAACCGCGACGAGGGAGTCGCCGATCATCCCCTCCGCGAGCGCGCGAGCAGCGATCGTGGCAGCGGTCTCGTAGCGATCGACGCCGCCCCACCTCGTGACGCTCACCACGCCGGGGGCCTCCTCGATCTCGTCGAAGACCGCCTGCGACACCGCCCCTTCGCCTCCGAGCACGACCACGTCGCACGGGGCTGCGGCCGCAAGGGCTTCGCGAGCGGCAGACGGCAGTCTGTCGGGCATCACCAGCACGATCGGGGCCCGCGACGACGCCGCGGGCGCAGAGGCCGCAACACCGTCGGCGAAGCCGTCCCCTCGCGCCACGAGCACTGTCGCCGTCCCTGCGCGAGACGCCAGCACGCGCGCGGCCACCAGAGCTGCCGTCTCGTACCGGTCGCGGCCGCCGATGCGCTCCACGGCAAGCCCCGCTTTCGCGAGGTCGCTGGCTGTATCGGTTGAGACCGCCCCCGGTCCCCCGACGATCACGGCGCGGGTCGCGCCCAGGCGCCGGATCTCGTCGAGCGTGGCGGTCGGCACTGAGTCGCGCCGCACGAGCAGCACCGGCGAGCCGACGAGCCCCGCCAGCGGCGAGGCCGCCAGCGCATCAGGGAACTGCTCGCCGCTCGCGATGACGACAGTCGCGCTCTCCCCGGAGCCGAACGCCGCACGCGAGGCAGCCGCCGCGGTGGCGTACCGGTCGACGCCCGCGACGCGCGAAACACGCGCTAACCGGTTCAGGGCGGCGTCGGCCTGCACGAGGCCGTACCCGGTCTGCTCGTCAAAGCCGGCGGGCGAGATGTCCCGCGCGCTCGCCTCAAGCGCCGCTTCGACCTCCTCAGGGGCTGTATCCGGCCTGAGCGACAGCAGCAGCGCCGCCACGCCGGCCACGTGCGGCGCGGCCATCGAGGTGCCCGTGGCGTATGCGTATCCCGCAGTGCCCCAGGTGGAGACGATGCCGCCGGTGAGCAAGTCCAGCTGCGATATCGCCCACCCGCCCGGTGCAGCCAAGTCCACCTGCGGCCCGACGCTGGAGTACGGTGCGAGCGTGCCCTCGCGCGTCGTCGCCGAGACCGCGAGCACGCCGTCGCACGCTGCCGGATACCACACGGGTGGACCGCCGCCGTTGCCAGAGGCGGCAACAACCACCACGCCCTTCGCTCGCGCGTAATCCACGGCGTGCTGCAAGACGGCGATCTCAGCCGCCTCGTCCGGCACCCCAGGATCCAGCGCCATGCCAAGGCTCGCGTTGACGACCTTCGCACCCGCGTCTGCCGCATATCGCAGCGCGTCCACGAAATCCGCCGTCGTGGCATTGCCGTCCCGATCGATCACCTTCAGCGGCAGCACCTTCGCGAGCGGCGCGACTCCCGCGACGCCCGTCGCGTTGTTCGCAACTGCCGCGACGATGCCCGCGACGTGCGTCCCGTGCTCGTGCTCTTCGTCTGCCGTCGCGTCATTCCGGACGAAGTCCCAGTCGTGGGCGAGATCGAGATTCGCAGCAAGGTCGGGGTGCGTGAGCGACACCCCGCTGTCGATCACCGCGACCGTCGCCGCCGCTGAGCCGCGCGTCAGGTCCCACGCCTGAGGCGCTCGAATGGACGAGAGCGCCCACTGCTGCGGGAAAAGCGGGTCGTTGGGAACCCACGCCGGCCTCAAGACGCCGTTCGGAGCGACGCTTTCGACAGCGCCTCGTCCCGCGAGCCGCTCGCGCACGGCGCTCACTTTCGTCCCTGCCGGGAACACCACGAGCGCGTCGGTCCCGCTCCGCAAGAAACGCACAAGACGGCCCCCGGCCGCCCGCGCCTCTGACAACGCTTCGGCTCCCCTGCCGGCTTCGAACGAGACGATCGCCTCGACGCCATCGGGCCGAGATCGCTCGGGTGGCTGCGCGGCGAGCACGGGTGCGGTCCAGGCGCTGAGCAGCACGGCGCTCACGAGCGCTGCCATTCCTCGTTTGAGCGCGCGACCTGTCACTGTGCTCTCCTTCCTGTCCGCGTGTGGAGCTTGGCACCAACCGGGGCACGCCGCAACCCTACGAACGCGTGCCGCTGGTCCGAACACCGTACGCCGAGACCCGGGAACGGGGTATCAAGACGGTATGGCCTTGCGCACCAATGAACGACGAGGCGCGGTGCGCGCCGTGCTGCGCGCGGCATCAGCCTGCGCCGTGCTCTCGCTCGCCTTGGCTGCGTCCGGGTGTGCGCAAGACGCGGGCTCCGCGCGGATGACTGTTCCCTCGGAGCCTACGCAGCAGGCTGCACAAGAGCCAGGAGGAGGTGCTGCGTCGATGGTCGTGACCTCTCCCGCGTTCCAGGACGGAGGCCGGATCCCGGCCGAGCACTGCATGAAAGGCGTCCCTGGGGGCAAGAACGTGTCGATCCCGCTCTCGTGGACCGGGGCGCCGCCAGGGACCGCTTCGTTCGCCGTGTTCGTGATCGACCGCCATCCGGTCGCCCGCAACTGGGTGCACTGGGCGGTTGTCGACGTGCCGCCGTCTGTCACGAGCCTGGCCGCGGGAGCTTCTGGTTCGATCCCCTCACCGGCCCGAGAGCTCGTCAACACCTTCGGAGACCGGGGGTACGGCGGGCCTATGCCGCCGCCCGGCACCGGCGACCACCCGTACGAGGTGACGGTGTACGCGCTTGACGTGCCCACGCTGGAAGTGCCCACGGCCCCCTCCGCCGCCGACCTGGAGCGGGCCGTCGCCGGCCACGTGCTTGCTGCGAGCACCATCACCGGCATCTTCTCGCGCTGACTATCAACGCGTCTCGAAAGGAGCACGGCATGGACGTGTTGTCTTCTCAGACATTGCGTGATCTCGCTTGCTCTCATGGGGGGCCTCATGTCTCTATCTTCCTCCCAACGCGACGCTTCGCTCCCGATGCAGTGATCGAGAACGAGCGGCGCTTGAAGAACCTGCTGAAGAAGGCGCGCGCCTCGCTTATCGCGTCTGGCCTCAAGCCCGCTGAAGCGGATGCGCTCCTTGCGCGCGCGCACGCGCTCGCAGAAGACCGCATGTTCTGGCTGGAAGCCAAAGATGGGCTCGCGCTTTACATCGACGGGGGCACCCGAGCGTTCCGCCTCCCCGTGCCCTTCGAGGAGTCCGTGCACGTCGGCGAGCGCTTCCGCATCCGGCCGCTTCTCGCTGCTCCGCGCGCTGACCAGCGCTTCTACGTGTTGTCGCTCTCCCTGAAGCGTCCACGGCTGCTGCTCGGCGGCCCTGAGGGGCTGCGGGGGCTCACCGTGGAAGAGATGCCGGCAGGCCTGGAAGACGCGCTTCGTTGGGACGATTTCGAGAAGCGATCCCTCCAGTTCCACACGCGGACCGCCGCCGCTCCCGGCGGCCGGCGCCCGGCCGTCTTCCACGGGTCTGGCGAGCCCGATCCGAAAGAGGAGATAACGCGCTACTTCCGCGGCATCGATCGCGTGCTGGTCGAGCACCTCGACGAGCAGGTGCCCGTCATCGTGGCGGCGGTCGACTACCTGGTGCCGTTGTACCGCGAGGTCTCCGGGCTCAAGTCTCTGGCCCCCGAGGCCGTCACCGGCAGCCCGGACGGCCTGTCGGATGCCGAGCTCCACGCACGCGCGTTTGCGATCGCCGAGAACGTCTTCGGCCAGCACAAGCGCGCCTCGCTGGAGCGCGCCGTCGAGCAGTGGGCGTCCCCGAGAGTCGTGACCGACCCGCTCCGCGTGGTCGAGGCGGCGGTCGAGCGCCGCGTCGAGACGCTCTTCGTGGCCACCGACGCCGAGCTGTGGGGCGTGTGGCGCAACGGCGACGGCGCGCCCGAGATCCATCCGTCGAAGCAGCCGGGCGACGAGGACTTGCTCGACCTGGCAAGCGCGCTTACGCTTCAGAACAACGGGGCCGTGCACGCACTCGCGCCTGAGGAGATGCCGAAGCGGGAGCCCGCGATCGCCGTCCTGCGATACTGAGCGAAGGAGCCTTGGTGACACCTCGGCGCATGCTCGACCTTGCTATCACGATCTCCATCGGCATCGTGATCGTGGCCGGCCTGCTTGCCGGCGTCCGCGCACTCGTCGGGAAGACCGGCATCGGCTTCCCGGCCATCGACGCGGTCTTCGTCCCGGGCGAATGGTTCATGCCGACCCGCGTCGCGCTGATCGACGACACCACGGTGGAGGTCGAGGGCGTCACCGCCGGCGTCGGCTGGACGAGCGACCAACGGGAATGGAGCGTCACCGGCGCGACCCTCGTGCTGTGGGAAGGCACGGTCGAGTCCTACCCCGTCAGCGACGACGGAACCGTCAGGGTGCGTCATACCTTCAGCGGCGGGAGCAGCTTGAGCAGCCCTGTCGGCTGGCGCGTGGTGCGGATCGAGCAGCGAGATGGCGGCAAGCCCGTGGCTGCTGCATACGTCCTCATGGACCTCACGAAACGCGTGTGGTTGAAGCGGACCGGTCCTTTGGAGTGGAGGACGCTTCAAATCGAGAAGTGATCCGCGAGGGATTCGCTGGTGGGCCCGAGTGGATTCGAACCACTGACCTCACGGTTATCAGCCGTGCGCTCTAACCGACTGAGCTACGGGCCCCCTGGGCAGCCCCGTTACCATATCCCAGCCCTCAACGAGCGTCAAGACGGGCGTTCGACGTCACCGTCCGAGCACAGACACCACGAGCCGCCGCTGCCTGGGACCGTCGAACTCGCAGAGGAAGACCGCCTGCCACGTCCCGAGAGCGAGCGCCCCGTCGTGCACCGGTATCGTGACGCTCGACCCCACCAGCGTGGCCTTCACGTGAGCGTCGCTGTTCCCCTCCCGGTGCTCCCATCCTGCTGAGACCGGCGCCAGCCGCGACAGGGCGGCGAGCAGGTCGCGCGCGACTGAGGGGTCGGCCCCTTCGTTGACAGTGACGCCTGCCGTCGTGTGCGGCACCCACACCACCGCGACCCCCTCGCGGACGCCGCTGCGCGCCACTGCGGCCTCGACGTGCTCAGTCACGTTCACGAGCTCTTCGCGCCTGCTCGTCCGAATCAGAACGGCGTCCACCGCAGCCTCCTCGCTCTTCGCCGGTTAGACCGCTCGCAATCGTGGTACCGTAAGAGCGAGGAGATGCGCAAGCGATGATCGAGGTCCGCATAGCAAGCTTGAACGCCGACGCGGCGACCGGCCAGCCCATCGTGCTGCTCAAGCCGCTGGAAGACGAGCTGCTCGGGTTTGACGGTCGGCTGCTCCCGATTTGGATCGGGCACCCGGAGGCCACGGCGATCCTGCTCGCACTCGAGGGCGAGGAGTTCCCGAGGCCGCTCACGCACGACCTCCTCAAAGCCGCGATCGACGCTCTCGGCGCACGCGTCATGCGCGTGGCGGTCACGCGGCTCGAAGCCGGGACGTACTACGCCGAGATCGTGCTGTCCGCCGACGACGGCGACGTCGTCTTGGACGCGCGGCCCTCGGACGGCATCGCGCTTGCCGTGCGCTGCGGATGCCCCATCTACGTCGCCGAGGACGTGTTCGCGGAGGCCGCGGTCCACATCGAGACCGAGGAGGACGTCGAGGACGAGCTGCGGCGTTTCCGCGAGTTCCTCGACCACGTCGACCCGAGCGACTTCACGTCGTGAGGATCGACTGCGGTCCTGCCGTGGGGGTCGCGTGCTCAAACAGTCCTCGCCGCGGCTTCGCCGCGGCTGCGGAACTGCGCCGCTGACCCCCACGGCAGGACCGCTGGCTCCGCGGCAGGGGCGCGACTTCACTCGTACCGCAGGGCGACGATCGGGTCGAGGCGGCTCGCCTTCCACGCCGGGTAGACGCCGAAGAAGACGCCGACGCCAGCGGAGAAGAAGAATGCGAGCGCGACGGCCCACGGCGTGACGTCGGTCGGCACTGGTGTGAAGCGGGCCATCGCTGCCGCACCGCTCCAGCCCAAGACGATGCCGACGGTGCCGCCGAGCACGGAAAGCGCCACGGCTTCGATCACGAACTGCGACAGGATGTCGTAGGTGCGCGCGCCGACCGCTTTCCTGATGCCGATCTCGCGCGTCCGCTCGGTGACGCTCACGAGCATGATGTTCATGATGCCGATGCCGCCGACCAGCAGCGATATGCCTGCGATGCCGGCCAGCATGTAGGTCAGCGTGCCGAGCAGGTCAGAGAGCAGCCCGAGCGTCTGCTCCTGCGTGAAGACGGTGAACTCCTCCCCGTAGCGTGGCGTGAGCACCCGCCGGATCTCGCTCTTCACGCGCTCGACGTCGTCGGCGGTCGCGGCCTTGACCACGATCGTGTTGATGAAGTTCACACCGAACAGCCGCTGCGCGGTGGTGACCGGGATGTACACCTGGCTGTCCTGGTCACCCGAAAGCCCGCCGCCGAGAGACTCGTAGTAGCCGATGACGGTGAAGCGCTGCCCGTTGATGCTCACGCGCTGCCCGACCGGGTCCTTCCCCGGGAAGAGCGTCTCGGCGACGCGGGAGCCGAGCCCCACCACCCGGGCCGCGACCTGGACTTCGCTTCGCCTGTAGTGACGGCCGCCAGCGAGCGTGGAGGTGAACACCTCGGTGCCTTGCTCGTTGCCAGCAGCCACCACCACGCGCATCGATCGGTTGCCTGCTTTGATGGTCGCTCCGCCCTGGAGCACGGGGACGACGGCCGAGACGCCCTCGACCTTCCGTGAGATGAGGTCGGCGTCTTCCAGCGTGAGGCGCCGTGCGGGGGGCGCCTGGTCGCCGCCCATGCCGCCGCTGTACTGCCCAGGCACGATGAACAGCAGGTTCGAGCCGAGCCCCTCAATCTGCCCTGTGATCTCGCCTTGCACGCCGGTGCCAATGGCGACGAGCAGGATGACCGCTGCCACGCCGATGATGACGCCGAGCATCGTGAGCGCGCTTCGCGCCTTGTTCGCGGCGAGCGCCCGCATCGCGATCCGGAACGCCTCCGGGAGGTTCATCCCGCCACCTCCTCCGGCGGCATCGAGCGCAGCTCCTCGGCTGCGAGCACCCGCTCTGCCACGATCTCCTCGCTGCGGACGCGGCCGTCGAGGATGTGGACGATGCGCTCGGCGTGGCGGGCGATGCGATCGTCGTGGGTGACGACCACGACCGTGATGCCCTGGGCGTTCAAGTCCTGCAGCATCGCCATGACCTCGACGCCTGAGCGTGAGTCGAGGTTGCCGGTCGGTTCATCAGCGAGCACGATGCTCGGCCTGTTCACGAGCGCTCGCGCGATGGCGACCCGCTGCTGCTGGCCGCCCGAAAGCTGGCTCGGGAAGTGGCCGGTGCGGTAGCCGAGCCCCACGCGCTCAAGGGCCTCGACGGCCCGCCGAGCGCGTTCGGGGCCGCTCACGCCGCCGTACACGAGCGGCAGCTCGACGTTTGCTTGCGCGGTGGTACGGGGGAGCAGGTTGAACGCCTGGAAGACGAACCCGATGTGCTTGTTCCTGAGAGCCGCCAGCTGGTTCGGCGTCATTCGGGACACGTCCTCGCCGTCCAGCAGCACCTGCCCCTCAGTGGGGGTGTCGAGAAGCCCCACGATGTGCATGAGCGTGGACTTCCCCGAGCCCGAAGGCCCCATGATCGACACCATCTCGCCGCGATGGATGCGCAGGTCGACGCCGCACAGGGCGTTCACGACCACGCCTTCGAGCGGGTACGACTTCGAGACACCGATCGTCTCGAGAACGACCTCGCGCCCAGCTACGGGACTCATGCGTCGATCACTTCACCTTGACGGCTGCGCCGTCTTTGACTGAGGAGAGCCCGCCGACGATGACCTCGTCCCCCTCTTTGAGGCCGGATGTGATCTCGGCGCGTGTCTCCGTCATCCTGCCGGTCTCGACGTCGACCCGCTTCGCCTTGCCATCCCTGACGACGTACACGTAGCCCTTGCCGCCGTCATCGAGCACGGCCTCGATCGGCACGCTCAAGACGTCGGGCAGCGATTCCACGACGATCTCGGCGGTGCCGTTCATGCCGAGCAAGACCGTCTCCTTGGCGCCTGAAAGGCGAAGGATGACCGGGAACGCCGTGCCGCCGGTCGGCGTGACGACCGACGCGACGCCGATGCGCTCCACCGTGGTCGCAAACGACCGTCCGGGCAGCGAGTCGAGCAGCACCGTCGCCTTCATGCCCGGCTTGACGTTGACGACGTCGGCCTCGTCCACCTGCGCCTCGAACGTGAGGTCGTCGAGCGCCACGACGGTGAATGGCGCGGACGCCGGCGAGACCGCGCCGCCGACGACCGGCTTGCCGCCGACCGAGGCGCCGCCCGATCCACCGAGCGCGCTCGCTGGCAATGCTGCTGCCGCGCCGTTGAAGAGCACCGTGCCGTCGATGGGGGCCCTCAGCGTCGCCCGCTCAAGCACGTCGGCAGCGTAGTCCAGGGCCTGCCGCGCGGCCTCGACGCCTGCGGCGGCCGACGACCGCGCCTTGCGGGTGTCGGCCCTTGCGAGCTTCTGCTGCTGAGCCAGCCCGGCTTGATAGGCGGCCCACGCCTGGTCGCGAGCGGCCTTGGCGCTCGCCACGGCGACGGGGTTAGGGCTGCCCGAGGTGAGGGCTGCAAGATTCGCTTGAGCCGCCGCCAACGCCTCAGCTGCCTGCTCTTTGGCGGCCTCGAGGGATGCCAGCGCCTCGACGATGGCGGGATTCTTCGGCTCGGGGGCGGGGTCGTACACGGCCGTCTTGTAGGCGTCGTACGCGGCGGCGGCTGCGTCGTAGGCCGTCTGTGCGAGCGCCACCGCGAGCTGCGCTTGCTGCAGCGCCGTCGGGTCCGCGACGCCGCCTGATTGCACGAGCTCGTATTGCTTGGCAGCCGCCTGGTACGCTGACCAGGCGGCGCTCACGGCGGCGGAAGCCGCCTTCTCGTCAGCTGACGACGGCTCCTGTTGGCCTATCGCGTCGACCTGGGCGAGCGCGGCTTCGTATGCGGCTTGCGCCTGGGCGAGCTGGAGCTCCAGCGGCCGAGTGTCCATCACCGCGATGACGGTGCCGGCCTCCACCTCCTGTCCTTCGGTGACCTCGATGGATGCGAGCGTTCCCGCCGCCGGCGGGTACACGTCCGCCTTCGTGCCCGCGGCAACAGAGCCAGCAGCGCTGACAGTCACCTCGAGCGGGCCTCTCGACGCCTTCTCGACCGAGACTTCGACGGCCCCGGTTCCGCGCCCCACGACGGCCCAGATCACGCCCGCAGCAACGACCACGACTGCGGCCACGCCCAGGAGCACCTTGTTCTTCGACATCCTCGCCTCCGTCAACGGTCTTTGGTCCTGTGCGGGTTCCTACCCGTGCACGCGTTCTGAGCCGCGCTCGACCGTGCCGAATCCAAGCGCCTCCGGCACTTCGGTCAGCGAATCGACGACGAGGTCCGGGCCAGCCTCAAGCAGCCGGTCGCGCGGCGCCACTCCCCACGTAGCGGCGACGGCTCGCACCCCGGCCGCTTTGGCGGACGCGACGTCTGCGGGGCTGTCGCCGACGTACGCCGAGCGCGCAGGATCGGCGCCGAGGACACGGATCGCGTGAAGCACGGGCGTGGGGTCCGGCTTGTGGGCTGCCACGTCATCAGCCGTCACCACCACGTCGAAAGCATCTTCCATTCCCAGCAGTCGGATGCCGCGCTCAGCGATCGGCCTGCTCTTCGAGGTCACGAGCCCGACGCTGGCGCCCGCGGCACGGATCGTCGCTAGCACCTCGTGCGCTCCCGGGAATGCACGCACCATCTCGTCGTGCGTCGCGTGGTTGAATGCCCGATAGGAAGCGAGCAGACGTTCGGCGAGCTCGTCGTCGTCCACAAGGATGCGCATCTGCTGTGCAAGCGGCATCCCGACGTTCCTCAGCAGGACCTCGTCCGCCATCTCTTGGCCGAGCACTTCGCGGACCGCGTGCCTGAACGACGCCCGGATGTGCGGGATGCTGTCGGCAAGCGTGCCGTCGAAGTCGAACAGGACCGCGTCCGGCGGGCCGTCGGACGAGCTGGCGTCACTCCTCCTCATCGAACTCTTCGCCCACGAGCTCTTCGGCCTCTGCCTCGCGATCGCTAGCAGGAGCAGAGGGCTGCGCCCCTTCCTCGAGCAGCGACTGCTGGCCTTCCGGAACCGGCTTGCGCTTCGCCTGGGCCCGCACCCGCGCGATCGCGGAGACCCGATCGGTCTCTGCGACGTTCATCACTTTGACGCCCTGGGTGGAGCGCCCGAGGCGGCTGATGTCTTCCACCTTCACGCGGATGACGACGCCTTCTTCGGAGATGAGCATGAGCTCGTGGTCCGGCCCGACGACCTTCATCCCCGCGAGCCGACCCTTCTTCGGCGTCACCTGGATCGTCTTCACGCCCATGCCGCCACGCTTCTGGACCGGGTACTCCGAAAGCGGCGTCCTCTTGCCGTATCCGCGCTCGGTCACCACGAACAGGTCGTTGCCTTCTGCAGCGATCTCCATGCCGAGCACACGGTCGCCCTCTTTGACGCCCATGCCGCGCACGCCCGTCGTGTCCCGACCCATGGGTCGCACGTCCGTCTCGTCGAAGACGATGGCCTTGCCCTCCGCCGAGACCATCACGACGCGCTGGCCCTTCTGCACTCGCCGCACGGCGATGAGCTCGTCGTCGTCCCGCAGGTTGATGGCGATGAGGCCGTCGCGGCGCGACCGGTCGTACGCCTGCATCGCGGTCTTCTTGACCAGGCCGCGCGCGGTGGCGAACAGCAGGTACTCGTCGGAGCGGAACTCCCGCGTCGTGATGACCGCCGCGATGCGTTCGTCTTGCTCGAACGGCAAGAGGTTCACGACCGCCGTGCCGCGCGCGTGGCGCGAGCCGAGCGGCAGCTCGTGGACCTTCATGCGGTACACCTTGCCCCTGTTGGAGAAGAACAGCACGTAGTCGTGCGTCGAGCTGATGAAGAGGTGCTCGACGAAGTCGCCGTCTTTCAGGTTGACGCCGCTGATCCCCTTGCCGCCGCGGCGCTGCTGTCGATAGGTGGCCACTGGGAGACGCTTGACGTAGCCGCGCTTCGTGATGGTGACGACCATGTCCTCCTCGGCGATGAGGTCCTCGACGTCGAGGTCCTCCACGACACCGGTGATCTCGGTGCGCCGCGGATCCGCGTGCTTCGCCTTGATCTCCAAGAGCTCGTCTTTGATGATCTGGAGCACCAGCCGGACATCCGCGAGCACCTTCTTGTACCAGGCGATCTTCTCGCGCAGGTCCGCGAGCTCCTCTTCGATCTTGTGGCGCTCGAGCCCGGTCAGGCGGCGCAGCCGCATCTCCAGGATCGCCTCGGTCTGGGCCTCCGAGAGCCCGAACCGCTCCATCAGCCGCTGCTTGGCCTCGGCGTCGTCCTCGCTCGACTTGATGATGGCGATGACCTCGTCGATGTTGTCGAGCGCGATGATGTAGCCCTCGAGGATGTGCGCCCGCTCCTCGGCCTTGCGGAGGTCGTACCTGGTCCTGCGGGTGATGACCTCCTTCTGATGCTCGATGTAGTAGTGGAGCATCTCCTTGAGCGTGAGCGTGCGCGGCACGCCGTCGACGAGCGCGAGCTGGATGATGCCCATGCCGGTCTCGAGCGGCGTGTGCTTGTAGAGCTTGTTGAGCACCACCTGCGGGACGGCCGAGTGCTTGAGCTCGATGACGACCCGCATGCCCTTGCGGTCGGACTCGTCGCGCAGATCCGAGATCTCCGGCAGCTTCTTCTCCCGGACGAGGTCGGCGATCTTCGTGACGAGCTTGCTCTTCTGCACGCCGTACGGGATCTCCGTGATGATGATGCGCATCTTGCCCGTCGAGGTCTGCTCGATGTGCGCCTTGCCGCGGACCTTGATGCTGCCGCGGCCGGTCTCGTAGGCGTTGCGTATGCCGTCGCGGCCCATGATGACCCCGCCGGTCGGGAAGTCGGGGCCTGGCATCGCCTTGAGCAGGTCGTCGACCGTGGCGTCGGGGTTGTCGATGAGCAGGATGGTGGCGTCGATGACCTCGCCGAGGTTGTGCGGGGGAATGTTGGTCGCCATGCCGACGGCGATGCCCGCGCTGCCGTTCACCAGCAGGTGCGGGAATCGGCTCGGCAAGACGAGCGGCTCCTGCAGCGACTCGTCGTAGTTGGGGCCGAAATCGACGGTCTCCTTCTCGATGTCGCGCAAAAGCTCCATGGCCGCGCGGTGGAGGCGCGCCTCGGTGTAGCGCATGGCTGCCGCGCTGTCGCCGTCCACCGACCCGAAGTTCCCGTGACCGTCGATGAGCGGCACGCGCATCGCGAAGTCCTGCGCCATGCGAACCATCGTGTCGTAGACCGCCTGGTCGCCGTGGGGGTGGTACTTGCCGATGACTTCGCCCACGGTCCACGCGCTCTTCTTGTAGGGCCGCGTGGGCGTGAGGCCCGACTCGTTCATCGCGTACAAGATGCGCCGGTGCACGGGCTTGAGCCCATCGCGGACGTCGGGCAGGGCGCGCGCCACGATGACGCTCATCGAGTATTCGAGGAACGACGTCCTCAGCTCTTCTTCGATGTCGACGGGCAGTATCGTTCCTGCGCCCAGGGTCTCGTCAGACACGCTTTCGCTCCTCACCATCATTCATCGCACGTTGTGCCTTCTCCACAGCAGCACAGCGCCGCCGATCATCATGAAGCCCCACAGCATCATCAGCAGCGACGCGATCGTCGTCACCAGCGGCGATGCCGCTGGCACGGCGTCGGTGGTCGCTCGCGTCCGCGCGAACAGCACAGCGGACCACACGACGAACCCGAGCCCTGCTGCCGCCATGCCTGCCGCGACAGCCGTGGCGACCGTCGAGACCTGCTGGGTCGCCCTCGGCTCCTCGAGCGAGAGCTGGATCAGCATCCGCTCCACCTGACGCTCGTCTATCTGTGCCGGACGACCTTCGCCCTGGGGAGCTGCCTGCTCCGCGACCGGCCTCGCCTCTGGAGCTCCGGCCTGCTCCGCCGGCGGTTGCTCCGCTGCCACGCGCGCTCGCTCCAGCGCCTCTTCGAGCTCCCGTTCCGCCTGCTCTTGCTCTTTGCGGCGCCTCAGCTCCTCGAAGGCTTCGCGCTCCCAAGGAGGCGGCTCGAACTTCCGTGGCTCTCTGCGCGGGACATCGCCCATCTCGTGTCGCCCGCCTCCGCGTGCCGGCCTCAGACATCCAAGAACCTGACGTTCTTCGCGTGCCTCTGGATGAACTCCTTGCGCGGCTCCACCTGCTCGCCCATCAAGTCGCTGAACGCTTCTTCTGCCGCTAGCGCGTCGTCCAGCGTCACGCGCAAGAGCGTCCGGCGCTCGGGATCCATCGTGGTCTCCCAGAGCTGCTCGGGGTTCATCTCACCGAGACCCTTGTACCGCTGGATCGTGTACTTCGTCCCCTCGGGCAGACGCGCCAAGATCTCCTGGAGCTGCTTGTCGTTGTACGCGTACTCGTGCTTCTTCCCCACCGTCACCTTGTACAGCGGCGGCTGCGCGATGTACACGTAGCCGCGCTCGATCATCTCCCGCATGTACCGGTAGAAGAACGTGAGGATGAGGCAGCGGATGTGGCTTCCGTCCACGTCGGCGTCCGTCATGATGATCGCCTTGTGGTACCGGGCCTGCTCGATGTCGAAGTCGTCGGCGACGCCGGTTCCGAGCGCGGTGATGAGCGCCTGGATCTCCTCGGAGGAGAGCGCGCGGTTGATGTTCGCCTTCTCGACGTTCAAGATCTTACCCCGAAGCGGCAGTATCGCTTGGAACGAGCGGTCGCGCGCCTGCTTCGCCGACCCGCCCGCGGAGTCGCCCTCGACGAGGAAGATCTCGGTGAGCTCGGCCTCCCTGATCGAGCAATCCGCGAGCTTGCCCGGCAGCGTCGTCGACTCGAGGAGCCCCTTTCGTCGGGTGAGCTCTCGCGCCTTCCGTGCCGCTGCGCGAGCCTTCGCGGCTTGCATCGCCTTGGTGACGATCAGCCGCGCTGGCTTCGGGTGCTCCTCGAGGTAGTCCGCGAGCGCTTGGGTCACGGCAGTCTGCACGAACGAGCGCATCTCCGTGTTGCCGAGCTTGGTCTTGGTCTGGCCCTCGAATTGCGGCTCGCGAAGCTTCACGGAGATGACGGCCGTCAGCCCTTCGCGGATGTCCTCACCCGCGAGGTTCTCGTCCTTCTCCTTGAGCAGGCCCTGCCTGCGTGCGTAGTCGTTGATCGTGCGGGTCAGTGCGTTCTTGAAGCCCTCAAGATGGGTGCCGCCCTCGTGGGTGTTGATGTTGTTCGCGAACGCGAGCACCGTCTCCGTGTAGCCGGTGGTCCACTGCATCGCCACCTCGACGGCCCCTTCAGGACCCTCGGTCTCGAAGTAGATCGGCTTGGCGTGCAGCGGCTCCCTCTTCTCGTTGAGGTAGCGCACGAAGTCGACGATCCCGCCCGCGTAGCGGAACTCCTCGCGCCTCGGCTCGAGCTCTCGCTCGTCAACCAACGTGATTTTGAGGTTCCGGTTGAGAAACGCCGTTTCACGCAGCCTGGTCGCAAGGGTGTCCCACGAGAACTCGACCGTCTCGAATATCTCTGGGTCCGGCCAGAAGGTGATCGTCGTGCCCGTCGTCTTGCTCTTGCCCACAGCTTGCAGCGGGCCAGTAGGCTTGCCTCGCTCGAACGATTGCTGCCAGACCTTGCCGTCTCGCTTCACCTCGACCTCGAGGCGTTTGGAGAGCGCGTTGACCACCGAGACGCCAACGCCGTGCAGGCCGCCCGATACCTTGTAGCCCTCGCCGCCGAACTTGCCTCCCGCGTGCAGCACCGTCAGGACGACTTCGACGGCCGGCTTCCTGTACTTCGGAACGTTGTCAACCGGGATGCCGCGGCCGTTGTCGACGCACGTGACGGAGTTGTCTGGGTGGATCACGACCTCGATCGAGGTGCAGAAGCCCGCGAGCGCCTCGTCGACCGAGTTGTCCACCACTTCGTACACGAGGTGGTGGAGCCCCTTGGGTCCGGTCGATCCGATGTACATGCCCGGGCGCTTGCGGACCGCCTCGAGGCCTTCGAGGACCTGGATGTCCTTGCCTGAATAGGAGCTGCTTGCGACTGCCACGAAGGTCCCTTCTTCGCACACACGCGGAACCACGACATCTTGAAGGTATGCTCACATTCTAGCACAACGGGTAGTGCCCACACGCTGGGCCGACCGCCGTCGCAAGCGCTCCTACAAGGACGTGTCGGACCGTGAGCTCCGCGTCTTCTGCAAGGCAGCAGACGCTCTCGCGATGGCGTTCCTGAGTACCGGGTCTGTGACGCTTGGCGGAACCTCGCTCAACGCGGCTTCGATCTCCTCCTGCGTCGGCCGGTTCGCGACATCGGCTTCTGCAGCCGGCCTCTCGTCTGACTCGCTGCGCATGTGCACGGCCCTCGACACACTGAAGCGGATGGTCCTTACCGCGTCCTTTCCGAATCTGCGTTGCAGCTCCGCCAAGAACTGCGCGCTCATCAACGAAAGCTCGCTCGCCCACGCCGGGGAATCGACCGCCACGAGGAGCTCGCCTTCAGTCACGCGCACCGCTTTGGAGTGGGCGGCGACGGCCGGGCCTGCGACGACATCCCACGCCCTGCACACGCGCGCGCCAGCCAGGCCTCCGCGGCGGTCGCTCCGCTTCAACAACGTCTCGGCGATGTCGCCCGCCCGGACCGCCTTGCCGATCCTTTTGGTCCTGCCCATCTCCTCATCCCAGCTCGACGACGACGGCGTCTCCGCGGGTCGCACGCACGTGCGACAGATCGGTCGTCGTCAGTATCGTCTGCGCGGCCTCGCTCATGCACGTCTGGAGCGCGTTCCTCCTGCTCTCGTCCAACTCCGACATGACGTCGTCCAGAAGCAGGATAGGCCGTTCCCCTGACACGTCCTCGATCGTGCCGACCTCGCCGATGCGCCACGCGAGCGCGATGCTTCTCTGCTGTCCTTGGGAGGCGAACCGCCGTGCTTCTCTGCCGTCGAGCAACAGCACGATGTCGTCCCGGTGGGGTCCGACTACAGTCGTCGCTCTTCTGCGCTCGTCTTCTGAACGCGCGGCAAACTCCGACGCGAGGGCCTCTCGTGCTTCTTCAACTGTCAGCTCCACTGCCGGATCCGTGATGCCCAGTCCGCACCTGTCGTGATACTCGACCGTGAGCTCCTGCCCGTCGCTCAGTCTGCTATGACTCTCCCGGATGTTGCTGAAGAGCCGTGCCACGAGCCTTCGTCTGTGCACGAGAAGACGCGCCCCCAGCACGATCGCTTGAAGCGTCCATACCTCCAGGTCGGCCGATGACGCCTTCCACTCCCTCAGCAACACGTTCCGGTGCCGCACGACCTTGTGGTACTCCCTGCGGGTGTGTGCGTATACCTCCGATAGTCTGCTTCCGAGCGCGTCGAGGGCATCTCTTCTCGCATCCGCAGGCCCCTTGACCAGCTCGAGGTCGTCTGGTCTGAACACCACGGTGTGCGCCCCGTGAAGCGCCTCGCTTCTACGCTTGCGTTCGAGACCATCAACAGACAGCCTGCGATCGCCGTCCACGTCGAACCGTTCCTGGATTACGACCTCGGTCGAGTCCCTGAGGCCGCGCATGGTTACGCAAGCACGGTGTTCGCCCCACGTGACGATGTCCTCTAGCCGGGCGTTCCGGAACGACCTTCCGCTTACGACGAGGTCTATGGCTTCGAGGACGTTCGTCTTGCCTGCGCCGTTCGGTCCAAGGACGACCGTCGTTCCTCCCAGCGGTCCGACCTCCAAGGACCTGTGGTTCCTGAAGTTCTCGAGCGTGATGCGGTCGATCAGGAACGACACGTCTTAGCCGAGCCGAACAGGCATCAACAGGTAGGTGTACGAGACTTGGTCGGCAGCCCTGATGACTCCCGGCTTCATAGGGCTGATGATGTCAATCGTGATCTTCTCGCTGTCCGCCCCCTGGATGCCGTCTGCCAGGTACGCGTGATTGAACGCCATCTCCACCGGCTGTCCTTCGACGTCCGCTTCGATGACCTCTGCTGCTTCGCCGACGTCGTGTGTCTGGGCAGACAGAGCAACCGTGCGTTCCTCGGGCACGACGGCGACTCGCACCGGTGCGCTGTGCTGCGCCATCAAGGACACACGACGGACAGCTGCGAGGAGCTCTTCTCTGTCTGCGGTCACGCGTGTCTCGTATTCAGATGGCAGAAGTTGCTGATAGTTCGGAAACACTCCCTCGATACGTCTCGTCACAAACGTCGTTTCTTGGAAGGCGAAGACGATTTGGTTCTGAGAAGATGCAACCACGACGTTTTCTGAGCCGGAGACGAGCTTCGAGACGTCTTCGAGGGCCCTTCCGGGTATGACCGCCTCGAACGACTGACTCTCCTCGTCTATCGGCGCTTCAACGAGACACAGTCTGTACGAGTCGGTAGAGACCATCGTCAGCACGCCGCTTGCGGCTTTCACGAGCGCTCCGGTGAGCACCGGTCTCGTCTCGTCCTTGCTGACCGCCCGTGCGACCTTCTGAACCATCGTGGCGAACAGAGAAGCTTCGATTGTGATCTCGTCCTCTTTGGTCACTTCTGGGAACCGAGGAAACTCGTCTGGGGACAGAGTCTTCAACTTGAATGAGCTCGTGGAACACGACACGCGCGCAGCCGTGCCTTCCGTCTCGATCTCCACCGCGCCCTCAGGAAGGCTTCTTACGATGTCCCCTGTGAGGCGTCCTGGAAGCACTGCGCTTCCAGGTTCATCGACACGAGCTGCCACGCGGGTCTTCACAGACACGTCAAGATCCGTGGAATTCAAGAACAGGGAATCGCCGTCTGCCGTGAACAGGACGCCGGAGAGGATCGGTAGCGTGGTACGAGAAGAGAGGCCTCGGTTGATGATGGACAGGGCGTTGGCTAGCTCGGATCGCGCGATGGAGACCTTCATTACTGTTCCTCTCTCTTCTTCAAACAACCCTCACCGTAATAATCAGAGCTGTGGACAATGTGGATAACCTGGGTATTTCGAGTTCGTCTCGGGTGTATCCATGAGGAAACAGGTTGTGGATAGAACACCGGTCCGCACACAAGCTCGGGCGAATCCATGAGGTATCGACAATCCACGGCGTTTTTCCACAACGTGCGAACCGCGTTCCCACACAGTTATCAACTCCGCTGCTTTATGAGGTTTGTCAGCGTCTGGACTTGATTGTAAACCTCGCGCTGCTCGTTCATGAGCTTCCGGATCTTGGCTGTGGCGTGTATCACGGTCGTGTGATCGCGTCCACCGAACTCCTGTCCGATCCGAGGCAAAGAGAAGTCAGTCAACTCGCGTGCAAGGTACATGGCTATCTGCCGAGGATAGACGTAGGTCTGAGAGCGCTTGCTGCCGGTAAGGTCGCTCTTCGAGATTCCGTAGAACTTGCATACCTCCTGTTGGATGGTTGAGATGGAGATTGGTCGCGCCGTGCGCTCTGGGAAGATGTCTTTAAGCACCGCAGACGCAAGATCAAGGTCTATAGGTGTTCGTGTGAGCGAACTGAACGCCACGATTCTGATCAAGGCACCTTCGAGCTCCCTGATGTTGCTGGCGATGCGCTCAGCCACGAAAGAAAGCACCTCGTCTGGCACCAGCAAGCGCTCAGCCTCGACTTTGCGTCGAAGGATCGCGATGCGCGTCTCCAGCTCAGGGGGTTGGATGTCTGTGATGAGACCCATCTCGAATCGGCTCCGCAGGCGATCCTCGATGTTACCGATGTCCTTGGGCGGCTTGTCCGACGAGAGGACGATTTGCTTTCCGGCTTGCTGAAGCGCGTTGAACGTGTGGAAGAACTCCTCCTGGGTCTGCTCTTTGCCGGCGATGAACTGGATGTCGTCCACGAGGAGAACGTCATTGGTTCGGTACTGCCGCCGGAAGCCATCGATGCGGCTCTTGTCGCGATCGCCGATGGAGTTGATGAAGTCGTTCGTGAACTGCTCGCTCGACACGTACTTGACCTTCTTGTGGGGAAAGCTCGCGGCTACGTAGTGGCCTATGGCCTGCAGAAGATGCGTCTTGCCGAGGCCTACACCTCCGTAGATGTAGAGAGGGTTGTACGCACCGCCGGGAGTCTCGGCCACGGCGAGAGCAGCGTGGTAGGCGAACTCGTTCGAGGATCCGACGACGAACGAGTCGAAGGTGTACTTCGGGTTGAACCCGCCGTCCCCATCGTCCCGGCGACGAGTGCTCGGGCCCGGCATGCGATCGGGCTCGTGCTGGGTCTCGACGGCGGCCCTGTCTGCGAGGTTCGCGGAGACCTCAGAGACTTCGAACGCGACTTTCAAGGGCCGGCCCGCTGCTTGACTCAAGGCCGCGGCCAGCAGCCCTGAGTAGCGTGACTCCAGCCAATCGCGAGCAAACTCGTTCGCCACCCCCACAACAAAGACGTCCTCGACAAAACGCAGGGGCGCAGTGTGCTCGAACCACGTCTTGAACGTCGGCGTGTTGAGCTCGGAGCGCACGACTTCGAGAGCTTGCGACCACAAGGTGGTGGTATCGACGAGGGTCATAGCCCCGCTCCCCCTTCAAGGAGCTGGACGAGGACACGCTCCCCAAGAGGAGTGAGCGAGCGCTTCCCGGTGTCGTCGCACGCAAGCAGCGAAAGCCGCTCGAGAGTTTCGAGGTCGCGGTAGGCCGTGGAAAGGCCGATGCCGAGCTCGCGCGACACAGCCGACGGCCCGATGGCGCCGAGCTCGAGGGCGAGCGACAAGATCTGCTTCTGCCTCGTAGAAAGACGCGGGATCGACGAGGTCTCGCGGCTTTGGCTCGCGCGAGGATGCGTCGCGGGTGCAGAGACAGACAGCGTAACGACCGTTCCCTGTCCAAGGTTGTCATCAAGCGACAGCGTACCGCCGCTGAAAGACAGGCACTCTCGCGCAACCGGGAGACCGGAGCCGACCCCGCGGATGACGGTTTTCATGCTCGCAGACGCGGTGGAGAAGCCAGGCAGCAGCGCACGCTCCTTGTCGGGGATGCCAGGACCCTGGTCGGAGAAGCGGACAGTGTTGCCGCCGTCCTGGATCGTGATGACGGCCTCGCGGAAGTCGGCGTGGATGAGGTTCTCTGCTATCTCTCGGATCACGACGAACGGTATGGATCCCCCGGCCTGATGAGACAACTCGTACACGGTCGACGATAGCTTGTCGATGAAATCGCACGGCTCGTCTGAGGACACGTCCTGCACGCGCGGCGGGGCTGCGGGCGAGTCGTACACGGCGATCCGTGCGCGAAGCGAACCCCTGGTGTCGGAAAGGCGATACGACGTAGGGGCGTGAGATCGGCGATCAAGAAGCGTACTGGCGTGCGCCGAGCCCGCCTCGCCGTAGAACTGTCTCATCGAACCCCCTCTCCGAAAGAGTGCGCATCCACAAAGCCGTCCACAAACTTGTCCACATCGATTCGCACGGACCGAGACGAAGGACACGAACGATCCCTCCACGGCAGCGACCGGTAGCCGAAGGGCGCGGAATGCCTCGAGCGGCTGCTTTCCGCCGATATCCACAGAGGTTTCCACATCTGTGGACAATCGAGGAATCAAGGCCCGGAAAGCACCCTCGAACACCGTCGCGCGAACGAGGCCGCGATGGAAAACCCAAGAAAACGGGTCGGCGAGACCGGTTGTGCGAACCACCACTGTGGATAGGGTGGACAATCGGCCGACCGGGTCGCGCAATGTGGCGCCACTGATGCGGCGCATTGCGCGAGTTCCGTGCGTCATTCGGTATGGACAGGGCGTTTACCTGCAGTTTTTCAAGGTCAAGAGCCGATCTATCCCAGCTCTGCGACAGCGGCGATTCTAGCAGAGGGCAGAAACCTCCAACAATCGCGCGTGAAGCGTTATCCACAGGTTCCACACGATAGAATCCTGCGTTTTCCCCAGTATCCACAGATTTCGAAGAATTTGTTTCTGGGCCGCAGTGCCCGATCCGCTGACGCGGAGGGCCACTCGAAAAGCAGCGGAAGCGTACGTTTCTTGACCAGTGAGGAGTCTTGCGGGTAGTATCATGCGGCTTACCGCGCCAGCCACAGGCTCGGCTTGAACGGAGGATCTCGATGAAGCGCACATACCAGCCGAACAACCGCAAGAGGGCGAAGACCCACGGGTTCAGAGCGCGCATGAAGACCAGGGGCGGCCGCGCCGTCCTCGCGGCCCGGCGTCGCAAGGGACGCAAGGTTCTCGCTCCGAGCGCGGCCTGACGGAGAGGCCTTGGCGGTGCCCGCTGTGCGGGGGACGCTTACCAGGAAGTCTGACATCGAACGTTTGTTCGCAGATGGTGTCGCGGGCAGGAGCCATTTTCTGACAGTCATCGCCCGGCCAGCGGGCACGACGGAAGACCCTGATGGGCGAGTGATGGTCGTGGCGGGTCGTGGCATAGGCAGCGCCGTTCGCCGCAACCGGGCGAAACGGGTGCTTCGCGAGGCTGTACGGCGGGCGGGCGGACCGTGGAGCGGATACCACGTCGCTGTGATCGCTCGGCCGCCGGCTCTCGCAGCGCGACCCGAAGACCTCGACGCTGCTCTCAACGCCGCGCTCAAGAGGGCAGGGGTGGAACGATGACATCCTTGGGTGCCCGCTTCGCCGTCCTGGGCGTCCGGGCCTATCAGAAGTCGATATCCCCTCTCCTTCCCCCATCGTGCAGGTACTACCCTACCTGCTCAGCGTACGCCGTGGAAGCTCTCGAGAAGTACGGGCTCCTGAAGGGATCGTGGCTCGCTGTGCGACGCGTGAGCCGCTGCCACCCGTTCCACCCTGGAGGATACGACCCGGTGCCGTGAGTGGATCGATGCCCGGCGCACACCGTCACAGGTGACTCAGACAGGGCCGGGCCAGAGTGCAAGACGAATGGAGGAGTGACAGGTGCAAGCCCTCGAGAATGCCCTGTTCGGCATCCTGAACTACTTCTATGGGTGGGTGCACGACTACGGCTTCGCCATCGTCTTGCTGACGGTCGCCGTGCGGATCGTCATGCTGCCGCTCACCGTGAAGCAGGCCAAGTCGATGCACGAGCTGCAGAGGATCCAGCCGAAACTGAAGGAGCTCCAGGAGAAGTACAAGAACAACAAAGAGAAGCTCCAGGAGGAAACCCTCAAGTTCTATCAAGAGCACAAGGTCAATCCGTTCGGAGGGTGTCTCCCGACACTGTTGCAGTTCCCCGTTCTCATCGCGCTCTATCGCACACTTGGCGGCACGCCGGAGAAGCCCGGTCTCTTCCTAAAGCACATTGCATCCCTTGGCGCCGCGGAAGCGGAGGCGGCCAAGCGATTCTGGGTCATCCTGCCGGACCTCACGAAAACCCCGAAGGTCGTATATGGGGAAGCCGGGCTGGTCGGGGCTCTCCCCTACCTGCTCCTGGTGGTGCTTTTCGGTCTGAGCGTGTACGTTCCGCAAGCTACCCAGTCGAAAGACCGTCAGCAGCGGATGATCGGCCTCTACATGGCAGTGATGATGCTGTTCTTCGGGTGGAGCGTTCCGGCAGGTGTGCTCGTGTACTGGGTTACGTCAAGCATCTTGCAGATCGCTCAGCAATACGCCGTCGTTCGCGTGTACTCAGAGAAAGAGGTCGCCAAGTAATGGAGCGAGAGATCATCCAAGAGGGTCCGTCAGTTGCAGAGGCGGTAGACGCGGCGCTCGAGCAGCTCGGAGTTCAGCAAGACGCGGTCGAGTACGAGGTCCTCGACGAAGGCGGGCACCGGATGTTCGGGGCTGACCGACCGGCTAGAGTGCGGGTGTGGCTCAAGGACGGCATCGAGGTGCCGAAAACGCCGGAAGCGGAGGTTTTTGGCGAAGAGGCCGCAGACACTGAAGACGGCGTGACGACCGACGACGCAGAATTGGACTTGCTCGCTGACGCGGCGAGCGAGATCATCGCGCGAATCCTGGGGCACCTGGGCATCGCCGCAGATATCGACGAATACGAGGGGGACGACGGAGAGATCATCCTCGACATCGTGGGCAGCGATGAGCTCGGAGTGCTCATTGGTCGGCACGGGCGCACGCTCGATGCCCTGCAGGTGATGGTCAGCTCTGTGCTCCACAGGACGATCGAGATACGGCATCCCCTGATGGTCGACGTGTCGGGCTATCGGTATCGCCAGCGGCTGAAGATCGAGGAGATTGCGAAGCGCGCAGCGGAGCGAGCAGCGAGAACCGGCCGGCCGGTGACGCTGCGCCCGATGTCCGCTTTCGAGAGGAAAGCGGTGCACATGGCGCTTCGGAATGACAAGCGAGTGACCACGGCATCCGAGGGCGAAGAGCCATCGCGCCAGGTGGTCATATCACCGAAGTAGCGGGAATGACGCCGGATGTTTCACGTGAAACATCCGGACGGCAGCTCAGGGCGGTTTCACGTGAAACATGCTGACGAGGCCCCGGTCCCCATCGAGAGCAAGAAGATCCAGGCTGCTCTTCGGGAGACCGGGGTCTCAGTATCTGACGTGCAAGCAGAGGCCCTGGCGCAGCACGCGCGTGAAGTCCTTCGGGCATCTGCGCGCATGAACGTGACTGCGATCAAGGATGCCGAAGATTTTGTGAAGCTCCACGTCGTCGACTCGCTCCTACCGCTTGCGGTCGTTGAGCGCTGCCCGGACGGCCCGATGATCGACATAGGCAGCGGTGGCGGGTTCCCCGGGATACCCCTCGCGATTGCGACAGGGAGGCGATGCGTTCTGCTGGACGCGGTCCAGAAGAAGGCGAAGCTTCTCGAGAACATCGCTGGCGCGCTGAACCTCTCGCACGTATCGGTCGTCGGATTGCGGGCCGAGGAATGTGCTCGTACGAATGCCGAGGGATTCGCCGTGGCAGTCGTGCGTGGTGTAGGGGAGCTGGCCACCATAGTGGAGCTCGCGGCTCCCCTTCTGCAGATGGGAGGACGGCTTGTCGCTTACAAGGGCCGCCCGTCTCGCGAGGAGATCGAGCGGGGCGATAGGGCGGCGGCGCTTGCAGGTCTCGACAGGATCGCCGATCACCGATACGCGCTGCCAACGGGCGAGCAGCGAGCCGTGCTCGTTTACGAGAAGGTGAGCGCGCCTCGTGTCGCCCTTCCTCGGAGGCCAGGAATGGCCGCGAAGCGCCCCCTCGGGTAGCGCGCGCCGCTCTTCCCTACCACCCCTGCGTGACCTATACTGCCCGCAGGTGCGTGAGGAGGAGCGTCTATGACGGCGGAACAGGACGTTGGTGCAGGCATCGAGCGCAGGCACAGAGCGAGAGTTCTCGCGGTGGTGAACCAGAAGGGCGGGGTAGGCAAGAGCACCACGGCCGTGAACCTCGCGGCCGCTCTCGGAGACCTGGGCAAGCGTGTGCTGCTGGTGGATCTCGATCCGCAGGGGAACGCGACCTCGGGGTTCGGGCTTGACAAGAACCAGCGCCAAGAATGCGTGTACAACGCACTCTTGTCAGGAACCCCGATCG
Organism: Coriobacteriaceae bacterium EMTCatB1; assembly: GCA_001950395.1. GTDB lineage: Bacteria > Actinomycetota > Coriobacteriia > Anaerosomatales > Anaerosomataceae > Parvivirga. The sequence continues at coordinate 1,460,539 of BDLO01000001.1, read as the reverse complement.
AGAACCTTATAGAGCCGGTCACCGTCGAGAACGTCTTCGCAGTACCAGCAACCATACAGTTGGCAGGAGCTGAAATCGAGCTGGTCTCGGCGTTCAGCAGAGAGACGAAGCTCAAGAGCGTTCTCTCCCCCGTGCTTGACGACTTCGATTTCGTATTCGTCGACTGCCCTCCGTCTCTGGGGCTGCTGACTGTGAACGCCCTCACTGCTGCCGACGGCGTGATCATCCCGGTCCAGTGCGAATACTACGCGCTCGAGGGACTGAGCAAGCTGCTCGAGAGCTTCAAGCTCGTGAAGACGCATCTCAATCCCGGACTGGAGATCTTCGGAGTCGTCATGACGATGTACGATGCCAGAACGAAGCTTTCGCAAGCCGTTCTCGAGGAGGTGCGAGACTTCTTCGGCGACAAGGTCTTCGAGACGGTGATACCGAGAAGCGTTCGCGTGTCTGAGGCGCCGAGTTTCGGGCAGCCGGTCACCGTCTTCGATCCGAGCGGTCGGGGCGCCGAAGCGTACCGCTCCCTTGCTGTGGAGGTGTTGAGCCGTGTCTAAGAGGGGTCTCGGCAAAGGACTGTCCGCGCTGATACCGGGCGCAGGGCAGGAGTTCACGGGAAGCGAGCCGCAGGAGGTGGCGATCGAGCTCATCAGCCCCAACCCGAACCAGCCTCGCACTGCCATCGACGAGCACCAGATCGACGAGCTGGCCGACTCGCTCCGCAAAGTCGGGCTGCTGCAGCCCATAGTCGTCCGTCCGCACGCGGAGGGCTATCAGATCATCGCCGGCGAGCGCCGCTGGAGGGCCGCTCGTGCGGCCGGCTTCGACAAGGTGCCTGTGCGCATCATCGCATGCTCGGAGACCGAGGCCCTGGCGCTGGCCTTGATCGAGAACCTTCAGCGCGAAGACTTGAACCCCATCGAAGAGGCGCGCGGGTATCGCAGGTTGCTGACCGAGTTTCAGATGACCCAGGCGGAGCTGGCGGACAAGGTCTCGAAGTCTCGCTCGGCAGTCACCAACGCCTTGCGGCTGTTGGATCTGCCCGACGAGGTGCAGGACATGGTGTACGACGGGCGCCTGACAGCGGGGCACGCGCGCGCGATCTTGTCTGTCCCGAACGAGGACCAGCGGATCGCCCTTGCGCAGCGTATCGTCCAAGCGGGACTGTCGGTCCGGGAGGCCGAGAACCAGGCTCGGCTGATGGCTGCCGGGCAGACGCCGCGCGAGCCACGGCCGCCCATGCCAAGGACGTTCAAGCTGGTCGCCAGGAGGCTGCGGCGGATGCTCGGTTCGCCTGTGCGGGTCAAGCAGGCGAGAGGGAAGTGCAAGATAGAGATCGAGTTCCAGGACGAGAGCGACCTGGAGCGCATCACAAGTATCCTGTTTGCGGGCCAGGAGGGGAAGAAGACGACGGAATGAGCGGGCGGAGACTTACATATTTTACCATAGGCGTACTGAGCGGGCTGGCTGCGGGTGTGGTCATCGGGCTCATGGTCGCGCCTGACAGCGGCGCGCGGACGCGCCGGCGCATCGCGAACGAAGCGAGGCGTGCCGCAGACGTGGCGCGCGCTGTGGCGGACCGCGCGGAGCGTCTGGCGGCTGCGGTCGGCGCCCAGGTCGATCACGCGCTCGGGCGTGAAGAGGAAGCGGCCTGGAAGCGGGTCGCTCGCCTAAGGGACGGGGTGCAGCGGTACTCGAGGACCGTCATGGCGCCCTGATGTCACGGCCCCGTGCTATCGTGCCTCTGCAGGCAGAGGAGGCAGCGTGGGGCTGACGATCGTCATCGGCGACCGGAACGCCGGAAAGACTGGAATCCTGTACTCGCGCGTGCGCGAGGCGGCCGAGGCTGGGTTGTCCACGGCGGTGCTCGTCCCGAGCGGACCGGAGCGGGATCGAGCGGCTCGCGAGCTTGGGGCATGGCGGCCCACAGGGGCCGTCGTGGAGACGCTCGACTCGTTTATGGACGGGTTGTGGGACACGCTTGGCGACGGTCGGCGGATCGTGACGCGCGTCGAGCGCCTCGCGTCCATCGAGCGAGTGATCCAATCCCTGGAGTCGTCTTTGGGCAGCGTCATGCCTCTCAGCTCGGCGAGGCGCATGCTCCCGATGGTTGTCGAGCGCGCAGCGGAGCGGGGCAGCGAGACGCGGCTGACAAGACCGGACGACCCGATCGCCCGAGTGCTCGTCGAAGCAGTCGACGCCTACGAGGCCGAGTTGCGAAGCCACGACCTGATCGAGGCAGAGGCCGCCCGGTTGAGCGCTGCCCAGTCGATCGCAAGAGAGGCCCTGCCCGACGTGGTGTGCATCAACCGGTTCGAGACGTTCACGCCGGTGCAGCTCGCATTCATCGAGTCAGCAGCGCGGGCGGGCAGCGAGGTCATGGTCGCGCTCACGTACGTCGAGGGGTCGAGCGTCACCCGAGCAGTCGAGCCGCTGGTGAGGCGTCTTAGCGGATCCGCTGGGGCGAAGATCGTCGAAGCGCAGTCCCCGGCGCCGCCGTCGTCGGCCGAGATCGAGGTGCTCCAGTCAGCGTTGGCTCGCGAGACGGCAGACGCATGCGCCAGCGGCGACGTCGTGCTGGTTGATGCCGACGGGTCGCGTGGAGAGGCGTCAGCGGCAGCACATGCCGTCGCAGAAATGGTAGATAATGGTATTTCCGTCACGGATGTAGCGATAGTTTCCCGGTGGACGAGCGATGGCATTCGTCGTCTCGCTGAAGCCCTGGACGCTGCGGGGCTTCCGTGGCGTTACGAGGGGACGTGGGGGTTCCGAGACAGCGGGTTCGGGCGCGCGGCGCTGTCGCTCCTGCGGCTGGCAGAGGAGGGGACGCGTGAGCACCTCGCGGGCTTTCTGCAGAGCGGATACGCGGGGATCTCGCACGACGAGGCGGACGCTTTCATGAGAACCGTCAGGTCGCAGCGTCCAGCCGCAGGGGAGGAGGTGCGGCGGGCGGCTGCGGACGCGCCGGGTCGCGCAGGAGGCGTCATCCGTCAGGCCCTCGCGCTGCGCCGGAATGAAAGTCCGGACACCGCCTCGGAGGCCACCCGCTGCGTAGCGGACGACATGCTCACGAATCGACACGGAGGATCCCCGATCCTGGACAAGGAAGGGGGTCTGGACGCGAGGGCGCGGCAGGCGCTGGTCGACACGGCTCGGGCATTGACGGAGACAACCGGAAATCTCGACCTCGGCGCCCTCGCACGGGCGGTGGAAGACGTGAGGCTCACGTGGGAGGACGACGTCGAAGGGGTCGTCGTGAGCACGCCCGAGCGCGTGCGTGCGCGCCGTTTCGGCGGCGTCGTGATGGTGGGGGTGGGCGCCGATCAGCTTCCGCGCAGCGATGCCGGCCCGGCGCTGCCGCGCCGCACGATCCACGCGCTGGAACAGCTCGGCATCGACGTGCGGCCACGAGCTGGGTTGGACGAGGAGCGGCTGCTGTTCTATCAGACCGTGACCGCTGCCCGGCAGAAGCTGGCCCTCGTCTGGCAGGCGTCGGACGACGACGGGAACGCGAAGGAGCGCTCGCTGTTCGTGGACGAGCTCCTGGATGCGTACGGACACGGTCGCGCGCCATCCGTGGAGCGGTTCCGTGCCCGGTGGGGCGCCCCGCAGGCTTCGCGGCGGGATGCCGTGCCGACGCACAGTGCCGGTGCGTCTCTCGGAGCTGTTGCCGTATCACGAGGACGGGGAGGGCTGCTGGACGACGACCTCGTCCAGGAACTCTCCACCCGCGACACCTTCTCGGCGAGCGAGCTGGAGGCGTATCTGCGGTGTCAGCGCGGGTGGTTCTACGAGCGGCGCTTACGCCCCGACGGCATCGACTTCGAGATCGACGCCCAGGAGAGAGGGCGCCTCGCGCACGAAGCGCTTCGGTGCTTCTACGAGGCGTGGCACGCGCGAGGTCACGAGCGGATCACGCCCGCGCTGCTTCGCGAGGCGCTGCGACTGCACGAGGAGGTGGTCGAGGCGCTTGTCGCTGAGCAGCCGGAACCAGAGTCGATCGAGGAGCGCGCCGAGATCGAGCGAGCAATCGCCGGGGTCCGACGTGTCCTGGAGAGGGATGCGAAGAGCTTCGAGGGGTTCGCTCCTATCGCTCACGAGGTCTCGTTCGGGACGGGGGAGAGCGAGCCCATCGACATCGGCGGGTGGAAGCTCAGAGGCAGGATCGACCGCATCGACGCCGGAGACGCTGGGCTCATCGTGATCGACTACAAGACTGGAACTGTCGATATGCGAGCGGATCGCTTCGAGGAAGACCGAGTCTTGCAAGCGCCGCTGTACTCGTTCGTCGCTGCCCGGCTCTACGGCCGTGACGTGGTCGGCATGCTGTACCGCACGATGGCCAAGTCCCAAGACAGGGGAGCGTACCTGAGCGACGTCGTGAGATCGCCCTGGCTCGTCAGGACAGACGCCCGGAGCCAAGAGGAGCTGCAGGCGCTCATAGAGCGGGCGATCGAGCGCGCGTCGGAGGCGGTCGGGGGCATCCGCGCAGGGGACATCCGTGCGGAGCCCTACGCGAGCAAGGCGTGCGGTTCGTGCTCAGCACGGTGGTGGTGCGAAGGGAGCCGTGCGTGAGGATTTCTTTGTCCGACGAACAGCGTGCGGCGGTCGAGGCGGACGCGCCCCGGGTAGTGGTGTCTGCAGGAGCCGGCGCCGGCAAGACGCGCGTGCTCACGGCGCGATTCCTGCGACGCATCGAAGAGGGGTGCGACCTCGAGCGCATCGCCGCGGTCACGTTCACGGAGAAGGCAGCAGGGGAGCTCAAGCGGCGGATCCGAGAGGCCCTGCACGAAGAAGGCCGCAAGGACGACGCGCGGCGAGTGCCAGACGCCTGGGTGGCCACGATCCATGGGTTGTGCCGCCGAATCCTGCGGGAGCACGCTCTCGAGGTCGGGATGGATCCAGAAGCCCGAGTCCTCTCCCAGCACGAAGCCCTCATGCTGGCGAGCGAGGCTATGGAGTCCGCGATCCAGGCGTGCGTGGACGAGCAGGAAGAAGACGTGCTGTTTCTGCTGGACAAGAAAGACATCGGAACCGTCGCGAAATGGGCGAAGACCGCATACGACCAGATCGTCGCGGCGGGGCTGGATCCGCTGCGCGCGGAACCGCAGCCGCCCGTCACCCCCGCGGACGCACGGGGTCTTGCGCGTCGGCTCCGTGAGAGCGCCGAGAAGATGTCGGGTTTCAAGCAGACGGCCACCCGAGACTCCAACATCGAGAGTCTGCAAAGAGCAGCGCAGGCCTTGGAGGCGGTGTCCGAAGGAACTGCGCTCCAAGACCTAGACCGTCTGCTGGACGTGCTGGAGACCTTGGCGACCTGCTCGTCGGCGGCGAGGGGATGCGAGGAGTTCAAAGAGGCGGCGCAACGAGCCCAGCAAACGCTGGACGAGGCGAAGGCGATGATCGCCCAGGCGCTTGTCGCGCCGGTCGAGCGAGGGATAGCGCGTCTGGTCGCTCGATTCTCAGAGGAGTATGCGAAGGCGAAGCGCAGCGCCGCCGCGATGGACTTCGAGGACCTCCAGACGTACGTCGCGTGCCTGCTCACGGAGAACCAGATCGCCGCTCGCGAGCTCAGAGAGCGTTTCGAAGAGGTGCTCGTCGACGAGTTCCAGGACACGAACCGGCTCCAGAGCCGCATCGTGAGCGCCCTGGCAGGCCGCTGCCTCGTCGCAGTGGGCGACAAGCGGCAGTCGATCTACCGCTTTCGCTTCGCAGACGTCGGTGTGTTCGACGAACTTGCCAGCACGGGGCTCGTACGAACGCTCACGGAGAACCGGCGGTCGCATCCGGACGTGCTCGAGGTCGTCAACCACGTGTTCGGCGACCCGAGGCTGTTCGGTCCGTCGCATGACCATCTTCGCGCGGTGCGCCAGGAAGGGCGCCTCGACTGGCCGGACGAAGAGCCGAGAGTCCGCGTCCTGCTGGCGATCGCCGAGGGCGGCACGACGGCTGACGACGCCAGGCGCGCTGAGGCGGAGGTGGTGGCTGAGGAGATCTCGCGTCTGTGCGAGTCGGGCCTCGCGAGGCCATCGGACATCGCGATCCTTTCGCGGCAGCTCGTGAACCGCGCCCGGATGTTCGAAGAGGCCTTGCGAAGACGCGGGATCGAGTCGGTGAGTACGGCGAGCGACTTCTTCTCGACTGCAGAGGTCGCGGACGGCGTCATGCTGCTTCGGGTGATCGACAACGTCTGGGACGACGAAGCGTGGGTGCACGTGCTCGCAGGCACCATCGGCGGGGTCAGCCCGAGCGGCCTCGCTCGGCTGCGAGCAGCGTCGCCGAAAGATGGGCTGTGGCGAGCGATTCTTGACGCGGAGGCGGTGCTCTCGGGGCACGACCTCGAGCGTGTGCGTCTCCTGCGAGGCGCGGTAAAGGCAGCTCGGAGCCGCAGGGGCCTCCTGCCGCCGGGCGACGTGCTCGTGGACGCCTTGCGCCGATCGGGGCACGACGCTGCGCTGCGAGATCGAGGCGCAGCGGGAGCAAGGGCGTGGGCGAACCTGCTTCTGCTGGCCAGGCTGGTGGACGAAAGCGACCAGCTCACCGGCCGGGGGATGCGCGGGTTCTTGGCCGAGCTCAAGGAGCTCGAATCGCTCGGGATAGGACAGGCGCCGGTCGGCGAGGACGTGGAAGCGGTCCGCATCATGACGATCCACGCGGCCAAAGGGCTCGAGTTCCCCGTGGTGTTCGTGGTCGGCATGACCGAAGGCGAGAATGCAGAGAACAGGAGCGTCCTCGTCGACTGCACTGGAGACACCGCACGGATCGCGAGCGCGCTGCCCGAGGGGCTCCTCGGCGGCCGAGAGATCAAGAAGAACCCCAAGCCGCGCGGCATCGCTCGCCTCGCCGAGAACGAGGCCGCTGCGCAGGCAGAGGAAGAAAAGCGGCTGCTGTACGTCGCCTTCACACGTGCACAGGAGGCGCTGTACCTCACTGGTGCCGCGGGCGGCGGACCGGGGCCCGCGCGCGCAGCGGTGCTGGAGGCGCTCGGAGTCGAGCGCGCGGTGGATTCGGAGCAGGAGGCGGTGAAGGCAGGCGGCGTGACGATCCCGGTCGTGCGCCGCGCGCCGGCCGAGGCGATCGCGGCCTCGGCGACCCCAGAGGCCGCGGTTCCGGGCTCTGCTCGAGGCGAGCGGGTTCCAGAAGCCGATGCTGGCGAAGGCGTGCCCAGTCGGGGCTTCGTCCCGCGCCGTCTCTCGCCCTCAGCGCTCGAGGATTTCGAGCTATGCCCGTACCGGTACTACGCAAGCCACGTGCTCAAGCTGTCGAACCCGGCGGCTGGGGAGGGGGCCACGGCGTTCGGGACGGTCGTGCACGAGGCGTTGAGAAGCGCGGCCACGGGGACGTGGAGCGAAGAGCGGCTGGAGGCACTTGCACGGAGGCACGCCATCTCCGAGGAGGACCTGGCTCGGCTGCGAGAGCTTGTGGAGGTCTTCCAGGAAAGCGAAACGGCCAGCGCGCTCGATGCGTACGACCGTGTGTCCACGGAAGCGCCCCTCTCAATGGTGTTGGGCGAGACGCTTGTCTCTGGACGCATGGACGTTCTGGCGCGATCTGCCGAGAGCGCTCTCATCGTCGACTTCAAGTGGCACGAGAAGGAACCGGCGAAACCCGAGCTCGACCAGGAGCGCTACCGCAGACAGATGGCCTGCTACGCGCTGGCGGCGCTCAAGTCAGGAGCGAGGACCGCCAGGGCTCTCGTGTACGAAGCCGCCAGAGGGCGTATCAGCACCGAGTGGGAGTTCACGGCCACGGACGCCCCCGGTCTCGAAGCCGAGCTGCAGGGGCTCATCGAGCGGATCACGATGAGCGATTTCAGGCCGCTGGAGAAGTACGAGCACGAGGCGTGCGTCGGCTGCCCTGCGCTGGGCGGGCTGTGCTCCGTCAGAGGCCCGAAACGCGCTGACGGAGCTGGCCACACGCGGCGCTGATGTCGGCTCCGCGTTCCGCGCGGACAGAGGTCTCGATGCCCGCTGCCGTGAGCTCTTTGAGCGCACGGCGGATGCGCTCATCAGTCGAACGAGCAAGCGCGATCTCGCCGACGGGGTTCATCGGGATGAGGTTCACGTGGGCGTGCAGCCCGGAGCAGAACTCGATGAGCGCGGCTATCTCCTCATCCGTGTCGTTCACTCCGGAGATCAGCGCGACCTCCAACGTCGGACGTCGGCCGGTCCGCGCGAAGTACTCCGTGAGCGCGGCCCTGAGCGCGCGAAGGGGGTAGCGGCGCACGCCCGGCATGAGCCGGTCGCGCGTCTCTTGGACGGCCGAGTGAAGCGACACGGCAAGCGTGAACTGCTCGGGCTCTGAGGAGAAGCGCTCGATGCCTGGGATGATGCCGCAGGTGGACACCGTGATGTGGCGCGCCCCGATGCCGAAGGCGTCACGGTCGTTCAAGATCCGGAGCGCAGACAGCGTGGCGTCGTAGTTCGCGAACGGCTCGCCCTGACCCATGGCGACGGCGTTCGATACGCGGGTTCGAAAGTCTCGCGCTACGCCAGCCACTTGAGCCGCCATCTCGCCGGCGTGCAGGCTGCGCGTCAGTCCCGAGGCGCCCGTCGCGCAAAACGCGCACCCCATCGCGCAGCCGGCTTGCGTCGAGAAGCAGACGGTCAGCCGCCCGGCGGACGGGATCCCGACCGACTCGACGGCTGCGCCGTCAGCGAGCCGCCAGAGGTACTTCCGCGTGCCATCCCTGGAAGTCTCGCGAGCGACGAGCTCTGGGCGACCGATGACGAAGCGCTCAGCCAGCGCGGTGCGCAGCGCAGCGGGCAGATCCGTCATCTCCTCGAAGGAGCTCGCGTCGCGCGCCCACAGCCAACGCAAGACCTGCCGGGCCCGATAGCGCGGCTCGCCCATCTCGGCGAGGACGTGCTCGAGCCCGGCCCGGTCGTATGCGGTGATGTCAGGACGGCTCACTCGCCGCCTTCCTCGCCAAGGACCTCGTGATAGCGGTCGCGGTGCTTTCGCTCGAACCCGCCGACCGCGCGGAAGTACTGGGCGATCTCCGGGAAGCCCTCCTGCTCGGCGATCTCGGCGAACTGCGGGTACATCTCGACCGTCTCGTAGTCTTCGCCCTCGGCCGCCGCCCTGAGGTTGTCGGCGGTGGAGCCGAACGCCGCCATGTACGCGAGGTGCCCGAGCGCGTGCGCGGTCTCCTCCTCAGCGGCGTGCTCGAAGGCCGCAGCCGCCGCTTCGTCGCCTTCCAGCCGCGCGATCCGTGCGAAAAGCGTGTAGCGGCGGTTCGCCTGGGATTCGCCCGCGAAGGCCGCCTTGAGGTTCTCGAGCGTCTTGGTGCCCGTCAGGTCGCCGGGTCCGTCGTACGGCAGGAAGAACGACTGCGGCGCGCCGCACACCGGGCACCGCTCGGGGGCGGGGCCGACGTGGTAGTAGCCGCAGCCTTTGCACCGATACCGTTCGACCATCGTGCCTCCTCTCGGTTCGGGAATACTCCTGTGCGACAGATGATACCCGCGCCCGCTCAACCGAAGTCGGAGACGAGCGAGAGGGGAGAGGCGACGGTGACGAGAACCGAAGGAACGCTCGGAAGCACGTCGCTCAAGGTTCAGGGAGACGGCGGCATCCTCACCTGGGTTGCCGCGGCCGTCATCCTCGCTGCGGGTATCGTGGCGGCCGTCGTGATAGCCAGGAAGAAGGCGTAGGAACGACCACCCAGCCGAGGCGGACGGGCCGGCGATCGCTCGCCGGCCCGTATCGCGTCAGAGGTCCTTCGGCTTGACGCCGACCTTCATGGTGACCTGCATCTGCTCGCCGCCGCGCCACAGCGTCAGCGTGACGGTGTCGCCGATAGCGTGCCTGCGGACCGCGAGGAGCAGGTCGTCCATCGAGCGGATGGGGGTGTCGTCGAGCTTCACAATCACGTCACCGGGCTTGAGACGGGCTTTCTCCGCCTCGGTGCCCTTCGTCACGTTGACGACGTAGGCGCCCTCCTCGACGGGGAGCTTCTTCTCCTCGGCGAGCTCCGGCGTGACGGTCATGCCCTCGATGCCGAGGAAGGGGTGCTTCGCGGAGCCTGTCTCGATGATCTCCGTGGCGACGCGAACGGCCGTCTTGACCGGGATCGCGAAGCCGACGCCGTTATCCGCGCCGGTGTCGGTGAAGATAGCCGCGGGGATCCCCACGAGCGCGCCGGTGCGGTCGACGAGCGCGCCTCCGGAGTTGCCGGGATTGATGGCGGCGTCCGTCTGGATGACGTCGACGAGCGGGTAGCGCTTCGCGTTCTCGGCGAAATCAGGCAGCGAGCGGTGGATGGCGGAGACGACGCCTGCGGTCACCGAGTGTTGGAGGCCGAAAGGCGAGCCGATGGCGACGACGAGCTGCCCGACGACCAGCTTCTCGGAGTCGCCGATCTTGACGAGCGGGATCTCGGCGTCCACTTCGACCACCGCGATGTCGGTCTCCTCGTCTTCGCCGACGACCGTGCCCTTGTGGCGCTCGCCCGTCGAATCGGTGACGACGATCGTGTCCGCGCCGGCCACCACGTGCTGGTTCGTCAGGATGTAGGTGCCGCCTTCCGGCGTGCGCTTGAAAGCGACGCCGGAGCCGTTGCCCGTCACGGGCACGGCGGGGTGGTCCTGCGGCAGGCCGCTCCCGGAGTCCGACGTCTCCTGGGTCGTCACGTCGATGTTGACGACGCTTGGGACTGCGGCGGCGGCGGCAGCGGCGACCGCCTCCTCGGTGGTGCCGCTGACGACGCGCACCGTGCCAGCGCTCGGGGCGACGCCTGCCCGGCGCGCGAGGAGCCAGCCGCCATAGCCGCCCGCGAGGCCGAACAGCGCCGCGACGAGCGCGGCTACCGCGAGCACGCGGCCCCACGGCACGCGCGGCTGCTCGACGGCAGCCGGCGGCGGGGGCAGGAGCGGCGCCGGAGAAGAAGCCGGCGGGGGCTCTACGCTCGAGTCCGGCAGCGACTGGGCCGGTTCGGCGCCGACGTCGATCGGCGTCTCGGGCTCAAGGGCATCGCCAGAAGCCACAGGCGTGTCGTGTTCCATAGCCGTCCTCCGGGATCGTTCCGCACTAGCACTAGACTACACGACGCGGATGCGGGTCGCCTCAGCACAGCGACGAACTCACAGGATTCCCACAACCTCCCGTGCAGTTGTGTGCGGCCGCCGCGCTCATCTAGACTGGCGCAAGCGAGAGGAGGCCACGGTGTTCGAAGACGACGTCGAATCGCCAGCGGGTTCGCGCGGTGTGAGCCTCGTGCCGTTCTCGCTGTACCTCCTCGCGTGGGTCGTGCTCGCGGTCGCCTCGTTCGTGGTGCTGAAAGACGACGCGGCTGCAGGATCGGTGCTCTGGTCGCTCGACTACGGACGGGTCGCCGCCGCCGGGCTGGTGTTGGCGGCGTTGGGGCCGGCGCTGTCGGTCGCGGTGTGGGTGGTGACGCGCGCCGGCCGTCCGCCAGAGCGGCGGGCGGGCCTGCTCGCAGACGCGCTGCTGAAAGGCGGCGGCGCCGCGCTCGTGGGGACGGTGTTGTGGCTGGTGTCGCTGTTCGCGCTCGACGTCTGCTGCCGCGGCGCGTGAGCTGTGGCGGGAGGAAGGTCTTCGATGCAGGTGCCTGACATAGCGGGCGTGCGAGTCGCCGTCTTGATGGGCGGTCGCTCGGCTGAGCGCGAGGTGTCCCTGAACACGGGCGAGCAGGTGGTCGCGGCGCTGCGCGAGCGCGGCGCCGACGCGTTCGCGATCGACACGGCAGACGCGTCGTTCATCGACGACGTGCGTGCGAGCCGGCCGGACGTCGTGTTCATCTGCCTGCACGGCAGGTACGGCGAAGACGGGACCGTGCAGGGCCTGCTCGAGCTGCTCGATCTGCCGTACGTGGGGTCGGGGGTGCTTGCGAGCGCGCTGGCGATGGACAAAGTCGCCTCCAAGCACGTCTTCGCGGGCTGCGGCGTTCCGACGCCGGAGTACGTCGTGGTGCGGCGAGGACGGCCGTGGCGGGAAGAGGACGTGGCGGCAGCGGTGGGGGAGCGCTGCGTGGTGAAGCCGGCATCGGAGGGCTCCGCGATCGGGGTCTCGATCGTCCACGACCCCTCGGAGCTTCGAGAAGCGATCGAGACCGCCTTCCGGTACGACGACGTCGTGCTCGTGGAGCGCTTCATCGCTGGGACGGAGGTGACGGTGGGCGTGCTCGGCACGAGCGCCCCCTTCGCGCTTCCGACGCTCGAGATCGTCCCGGAGCACGAGTTCTACGACTACGAATCGAAGTACGTCCCGGGCATGAGCCGACACATCATCCCGGCGCGCATCCCTGAGGCCGCGCGCAAGCGGTGCGAGGAGCTTGCGGTGGCTGCTCACGAGGCCCTCGGGTGTTCCGGGGTCTCCCGCACCGATATCATCGTGGAGCCGGACGGGCGCGCGTGGGTGCTCGAAGTGAACACGATCCCGGGTATGACGAGGACGAGCCTCCTGCCCGACGCGGCCCGGGCAGCCGGCATCGAGTTCCCGGACCTCTGCGCCTTGCTCGTGGGCTACGCGCTCGAGGAGTCGTCGGGAGCCGACTGAGCGGAGCGCGTCTGTCGGGGCTTCGAGGCAAGCGGCAGCTCGACGACGAACCGGGCTCCGCCGCCTGGCGCATCTTCGACGTACGCGCGTCCGCCGTGCGTCTCCGCGATCGTCCGGACGATGTACAGACCGAGGCCGACGCCGCCTGACTCCTCGCCAAGCTGAGCGAAGCGGTCGAACACCGCCTCGCGGGCCTCGGGCGGGACTCCGGGTCCGGTGTCTTCGACGGCAAGCGTCGCCATTTTGCCTGAGCGGTCGATGACGATGCGGATCTCGGCGTCCGGCCGGGTGTGCTTGATGGCATTGACGACCAGGTTGTCGAGCGCTTGCCTGAGCCGTTTGGCGTCGCCTGCCGCCTCCACCTGCGTGCGCGCCAGGACCGCGACGTCCCTGCCGAACGCGACTCGGGTCGCCTGAGCGACGTTCGTCGCAAGCGTCACGAGATCCACCGGCTCAACCACGCTCGGTGCGAGCGCCTGCTGAGCGCGTGCAGAATCGAGGAGGTCCTCGACCAGCGAGCGCATGCGCTCGGTGGACTCTCGCATGGACGCCACGATGCGCGAGCGCTGTTCCTCGGTGGTGTCCCGCTCCAGCATCTGGACGTAGCCGGAAAGCACCGTGAGCGGTGCGCGGAGATCGTGCGAGACGAGCGAGATGATCTCGGAGCGCAGCTTCTCGAGCCGATACTGCTCGGTGACGTCGCGGGCTGAGAGGACGAAAGCGTCCGGAGCGGCGGTCGTGTCAGCGCGGACCTCCATCCACCGCTCGCCGTGCTCCGGGGCGTTGCAGCGCACGACCACGTCGTTCTCGAGGGCTCGCTCGATGAGCTCTGCGGGCGTGAGCGGCTCGCCCTCTGGACTCGCGATGTCCATCGCGCCGAGCAGCTCCTCGAGCGGCTTGCGGAGGATGAGCCCCAGCGGACGACCGACGCACGTCGCGAACGCAGGGTTCGCGACCTCCACGATGCCGCGTTGGACGAGCATCTTGGCCTCGGCCGACTCGTCGAGCACCGTTCGTAGCGCTTGCTCCGCGGCGAGCGCCTGGTCGGTCGCTTGAGCCAGCTCGCGCTCGCGGACGGAGAGGAGCTGCACGAGGTCGTGCACCGTCTGCGTGAGCTCCCGGAACTCGCTTGGCAGCGCGGGATCGTCGAGCTCGAGCTCGGCGGGCGGCTCCCCGCGCACGGCTCGAAGCCCCTCGTCGCGGAGCACGGCGAGCGTCGTCTCGAGAGGACGCGCTACCGTCCGGGAAAGCGCAGTGCCGAATGCGAGCCCCACGAGCAGCGAGACGAGTCCCATCGCGAGCGGGAACGTCCAGCTCGCGAGCACAGGATCTCCTCGCAGCGGCTCGGACAAGACCAGCGTCCCCGCCGGTCGCCCGTACAGCCCGACGAGCGTCCCTCGGGCTTCGAACGCGTCGCCGCGGATCCACGAGGCGGCAGACGCGAATCCTGCGACGGAGCCGAGCGAGCCCTCGCCGCCGACGCGCTCGCTCACCGCCTCGAAACGAGCGTCTACGCCGAGTGTCTGCGCGAGCTGGTCAAGGTCGACGCGCCTTACGACGGCGAGCCAGCCCGCGGGTTTCTGGCCGGGCGGATCTCCCACGATCGGACGGACAGACGCGATGGCGAGACCGGACGGCAGGAGCACCGGCCCCGCCGAAGGCTCGGCGGAGCGCCGGGCGAGCGTCGTGAGAGCGTCCAGGTCGGACGCATCCCCGTAGGAGAAGATGGTCGTGCCGGCGGCATTCATCCACAACACGTCATCGGCACCCGACCGCTCGCGGAGCCACGGGTCGAGCTCCGACGACGTGAACGCGGGGTCAGGCCGAAGGGTGTGGGCGTAGAACTCGTCCCACTCCGTGTATCCGACGACGTACGAGTCGAGCACCTCCGCCTGAGCGTCGAGGATGGCGCGTGCGGTCACCAGGGTACGGCGTGCGTCGTGGGCTACGGTCGAGCGAGTGAACGCGGCCGTCGCGATCCGCGTGGCGCCGAAGACGATGAGAAAGAGCAGCAGGCTCGCAAGCACGATGGCGCCAGACAGCCGCGCCCGCAGGGTGTCGGGCAGCAATGGCAGCCGTGTGCGGGTCCGGGTCACCACAAACCCCCGATAATCGGCGTTCGACAAGCCGATTATCGGCAGAATCACGCCGTCAATCAAACGTCACGCGCTCGCGGCTTCAGGGACAGCCGTTCGAGATGCGCGCGCTGAAGCCCGCTTCACCACGTCTACGAGCACCGTCGGCACGAGCGCGGCGGCGACGACCGCGAGCCAGTCCGAAATCGACAGCGGCTGGGTCTTGAACACGTGCTGCAGCGGCGGCAGGTAGACGACGGCCAGCTGCAGCGTCAGCGAGCCGGCGAACGCCGCGTTCAGCCAACGGTTCTTGAGCGTGTAGGCGCTGAAGATGCTGCGCGTCTCGGATCGGAACGAGAAGGCGTGCACGAGCTGGGCGAGCACCATCGCCGAGAAGAGCATCGTCTGCGCGCGCTCGAAGGAATGCCCCGGCATGAAGAGGTCGGCCCATACGTACATGATGAGCCCCGCAACTGTGATGAGCGCGCCTTGCCACAGCACCTGCGCTTGCCGCTTGCGAGCGAGGACCGACTCGCTCGCGTCCCGAGGCGGGCGTTCCATGACCCGCGGCGAGGCGGGGTCGACTCCGAGCGCGAGCGCCGGGAAGCCGTCGGTGATCAGGTTGATCCAGAGGATCTGCAGCGGCAGGAGCGCGGGACGGTCAGCGAAGAAAGTCGTGATGAAGATGATGAGGACTTCGGACACGTTGCAGGACAACAGGAACAGGATGAACTTCTTAAGGTTGTCGTAGACGGCGCGGCCCATCCGAACCGCTTCGACGATGGTCGCGAAGTTGTCGTCCGCCAGCACCATGTCGGCCGCCTCGCGCGACACGTCCGTGCCGACGCGGCCCATCGCGACGCCGATGTCGGCGCGCTTGAGGGCGGGCGCGTCATTCACGCCGTCCCCGGTCATGGCCACTACGTGGCCGTGGCGCTTGAGCGCGTCGACGATGCGCAGCTTGTGCGCGGGGTCCACGCGGGCGAATACGCGCGTGCGAACGACGGCTTCGGCGAGCTCCTCGTCGGTCATGCGCTCCAACTCCGCTCCGGTGAGCACGCCGGCCTCTGCGTCCAGCCCGACCTGCTGCGCGATCGCGCGAGCCGTGAGCGCGTGGTCGCCGGTGACCATCGCCACCTGGATGCCTGCGCGACGGCACGTGGCGATGGCCTCTGCCGCCTCCGGGCGAGGAGGGTCTACGAGGCCGACGATGCCGACGTAGACGAGGTCGCGCTCGACAGCCGAGGGGTCGTCGGCATCGACGCCGTCCAGCTCTCGGAAGGCGATGGCGAGCGTTCGGTAACCTGACGCTGCGAGATCCGCGTTCAAGGCGAGGATCTGCTCGCGGAGGGCGTGGTCGAGAGGCACACGCTCGCCGCGGAGCAGCGCGTGCGAGCACAGCCCGAGGACGACGTCAGCGCCGCCTTTCACGTATGCGACGTGCCGGCCGTCCACCAGGTGGATCGTCGTCATGCGCTTCCGCTCGGAGTCGAAGGGGATCTCGGCTACGCGGCGCGGGCGGAGCCGCTCCTGGGCCAAGGCGTCGGCCGCAACGACCAGCGCCGTCTCCGTGGGATCGCCGACGAGCGCCCCATCCGCCGTGAAGTGCGCGTCATTGCACGAGGCAGCGATCTCGAGCAGGAGGCCGAGGTCAGCGGGGGACGGCGTCCGGTCGTCGGGCTGGAGCGCCCAGTCCGGCAGGACGTCGGCTCCGTCCGTGCCGACGACGAGGCGCCGCACCGCCATCTCGTTCTTCGTGATCGTCCCCGTCTTGTCCGAGCAGATGAACGTGGTCGACCCGAGCGTCTCCACGGCGTGGAGCTTGCGCACGATGGCATTGCGCTCGGCCATCCGGCGGACGCCGAGCGAGAGGGCGACCGTGACGATGGCCGGCAGCCCCTCCGGGATGGCGGCGACCGCCAGCGAGATCGCGACGAGCAGCGCGACCGTCAGCCGCGCTCGGAACGCGTCGTGCGTGAGAGCGGCGACCAGCGACGTCTCGCCCGAGGCGTGGTACGCCTGCCACGCGCCGACGGCGAAAACGATCGCCGCGATCGCGAGGATGAGCGTCGCGATGCGCTTGCCGACGCCCTTGAGCTCACGCTGCAGCGGAGTCGCCTCGTCCTCCTGCTGGGCGAGGAGGTCTGCGATGCGGCCCATCTGCGTACGCTGCCCCGTCTCGGTGACGATGAATCGACCTCGTCCGACGGCCACGGTCGTGCCGGCGTACACGAAGGTCGAGCGGTCGCCGAGAGCGCAGTGCAGCTCGCACTCGGCGTCTGCGTGCTTCGAGGCCGGTCTGCTCTCACCGGTGAGGGAAGATTCGTCGATCTTGAGCGCGGCGGCTTCGACGAGCCGGCCGTCAGCCGGCACCTTGTCGCCTGCCTCCAGGATCACGACGTCTCCGGGAACGAGCTCGGCGGCCGGGACTTCTTTCTCGACGCCGTCACGCACGACGGTCGCCGCTGGCGCGGCGAGCTGCTTGAGCGCCTCGAGCGCCTGCTCGGCCCGATGCTCCTGGACGAAGCCGAGAAAGCCGTTCAGGAGCAGAATGGCGGTTATGGCGAAGGCCTCGAGCATCTGGCCCTCGACGGCCGAGATGACGACAGCGGCCATGAGGACCCAGATCATGAAGTCGTTGAACTGGGCGAGGAACTTCCGCCACAAGGGGACTCTCTCGGGAGGCGCCAGCACGTTGGGTCCGTGCTGGGCGAGCCGACGCGTGGCCTCGTCGGCCGGCAGCCCGCTGTCCGGGTCGGTGCCGAGCGCGGCGGCCACGTCGCTCACGGGCATGACGTGCCACGCCGTCTCCACGTTCTCGCTCATGCGTTCCTCCTCGTCAAAGAAAAAGACCTCCGGCGCAACCGCCGAAGGTCTTGCGTCGCGTGCCGCTTCGGCAGGGCCGGGGCCGTAGCCCGGGAATGTCGGCCTGCCTCCCTCGCCTGGGCGAGGGCGCTACTCCCCTTCGTCACGCTCGGGACGATACCCGCTCTCGAGCCGCGATGCAAGCGAACGCGCGGTGGGCGTGGCGGCCAGACCTCCGAGCGCGGTCTCGCGGAGGGACGGCGGCAGGCTCCGCCCGACCTGGCCCATCGCGTCGATGACCTCGTCGAGCGGGATCGGGAACTCCAGCCCGCCCAGAGCCATCTCCACAGCGGCGAGCGAGACTGCGACTGCGGTGGCGTTGCGAGCGACGCACGGCACCTCCACGAGCCCGCCGACCGGGTCGCACGCGAGCCCCAGCAGCCCTTGCAGCGCGAACGCGGCAGCGTGTCCGGACTGCTCGGGCGTGCCACCCGCGAGCTCGACTGCGGCCGCCGCCGCCATCGCCGCCGCCGCGCCCGTCTCGGCCTGGCAGCCGCCGGCAGCGCCAGAGAGGGTGGCACGAGCGGCGATCACGCCGCCGACCGCGCCGGCGGTCGCGAGCGCCGCGACCACGCTCTCGCGCGGCGCGCCCAGACGCTCTGCGGCGGTGATCAGCACTGCGGGAAGGACGCCTGAGGCTCCGCCGGTCGGGGCTGCGACGACGCGGCCCATGCACGCGTTGACCTCCGCGCCGGCGAGCGCGCGCGCAAGCGCGCCGACGAAGGCATCGTCTGTCAGACGCGGACGAGCGCCCGCGAGCGCGCGGCCGAAACCGCCGACCAGCCCCGAGCGAGAGCGCAGCTCCTCACGAAGCCCGCGCTCGACCGCCTCCTCCATGACCGAGAGCGCCTCTGAGAGGCGTGCGAGGACACCTGCGGCGTCGGCTCCCGTCTCCTCGCATTCCAGGTCGATCGCCGCCCGTGAGAGCGAACCGTGCCGCCGGGCAGCGGCCAGCAGGTCTGCAAACGACGTGTACGACATCCGCGGGCCTCCCCGTCACACTGCCGGCACCGAACGCACCTCGGCGACGCCGTCGATCGCCGAGATGCCGGCGATGATCTCGTCAGGAACGCGCTCGTCCGTCTCGATGAGCATGAGCGCGCGGGCGCCGCGCCGCTCGCGCGATACCTGCATGGACGCGATGTTGATGACGTCGGCTGCCAAGCGGGCCGTCACGGCCGCGACGACCCCTGGCTGGTCGTGGTGGACGACCACCAAGAGCGGCAGCTCGCCCGTCACCTCGACCGGGAAGTCGTCGATGAGCGTCACCGCGACGTCGCCGCCGCCGAGAGACGAGCCCTGCACCACGTGGACGCGACCCTGAGCGTCGGTGAGCTCGAAGCGAGCGGTGTTCGGGTGCGCGTCTCCGAGGTCGCCCGAGACGAACGCGATGTCGACGCCAGCGGCCTCGGCGAGCGTGATGGCCTCGGGGAGCCGCTCGTCGTCCGGCCGCAGCCCCAGCAGGCCGGCGGCAATCGCGCGGTCGGTGCCGTGGCCCTTTCCGGTGGAAGCGAACGAGCCGTGCAGCGTCACGCGCGCTCGCGTCGGGGTGCCGCCGACGATCGCGCGAGCGAGCGCCCCGAGCCGCGCCGCTCCCGCGGTGTGGCTGGAGGAAGGCCCGATCATGACGGGGCCGATGATGTCGAACAGACTGCGTTGGCGCGGCATGTGCTGATTGTACTCGCGAAGCGCGCCGTGCGCTGCACAGTTGCCCAGAGCCGGCCGGGAGCGTATGCTCGTGCGGCGCATCTCGCGCTGTTCAGGCAAGCGATCGAAAGGAACGAACATGTCAGAAGCACCACAGGCTGCCGCCGGCGGCCAGAGCAAAGTCGTCATCGCGCTGGTGGCGGTGGTCGTCGTGCTCGTCGGCGCGATCGTCGGGCTCGTCGTCTTCAAGAAGCCTGCGACTCCGGCTCCCACCACGAACGCGAACGGCGCGGCGATCGGCGGCACCACGTCAGGAAGCACGAGCGGCATGCCGGGGAGCACCGCGCAGAACGTGCCGTTCGACCCGAAGACCGCCACGAAGGTGGCGGCGGGCAAGACTCCCGAGGACCACGTGAAGGCGTACTTCGACGCGGTCGTGAAGGGCGACTTCGCCACGGCGTACGAGCTCCTGCCGGCTGACAAGAAGGCCGCGCAGGACGAGACTGCGTTCACCGAGCAGCTGAAGGGCTACGGCATCACGTCGTACAAGATCGACGACGTCAGCGAGAAGGACGGCGAGACGCAGGTCCTCGCCACAGCGTCCATGGCGGGCGGCAGCTTCCAGTACCTGTGGACGTTCGTGAAGGAAGGCGACACCTGGCTGCTCAAGTCGCGGACCCTGCCCGGCATGAACTAGCCCGGCGACGACCGACGGAGCGATCCGGGGCGGCGCACCTGCGCCGCCCCGTTCCGTCAGGGCGGCGTGATACGCTTCGCCCATGAGGACCGAGGCGCTTCTCGAGCTCGTCCAACCGGGCACCGACCCGGACGTCGTCGCGGCGTACGCGTCGTACGCTGAGCGCGCCCGCGACGCGGTGTTCGGGTTCGAGGACGAAATCGCGTTCGTCGACGTCGAGACCACGGGATTCGACCCGGCGCGGCACGAGATCATCGAGGTCGCGGCCGTGGTGGCGCGCGGTCCGGAAGTCGTGCAGCGCTTCTCGACGCTCGTGAAGCCCTCTCAACCCGTGCCGCTGGAGATCGTCGAGCTCACGGGGATCGACGACGACATACTGGCCGATGCGCCGCGCGTCGAGGAGGCGCTCGCAGGCGTCGCCGAGATCGTCGGTGACCGCGACGTCGTCGCGCACAACGCGAGTTTCGACCGGGCCTTCGCGAGCGCGTCGGGCTGGGAGCACCCTCGGGGAGAGGCGGCGTGGCTAGACAGCCTGGAGCTCGCTCGCATCGCGCTGCCGCGCATGCGGAGCCATCGCCTGGTCGACCTCGCGCGGGCATTCGGGCTTCTCGTGGAGCCGGCGCACCGTGCGACGGCCGACGTCGAGACGCTCGCGCGGTTGTGGCGTGTGCTGCTGGGGGCGCTGGACGACCTGCCTGCCGGCGTCTTGGCGGGCGTGCTGGGGGTCAGTGGAGGACCGCAGTGGCCGCTCGCGCGCGTGGTCGCTCACATCGCGGCCGCGCGACCGCAGGTCGGGCTGGACCTGAAGCGGCTGCGGCACGAGCGGCTGCGCAAGGAGCGGCAGTGCTCCCTGAAGGATGCACGAGAGGCCGAGCTCGCGCCCGTGCCGGTGGACGAGGTGGCTGCCGAGTTCGACGACCTCGGTGCGGTGGGCCGCATGTACGAAGACTACGAGCGCCGCGCCGAGCAGGTCGAGATGGCTCGAGCTGTGACCGAGGCGCTGAACGAGGGCAGACACCTCGCCGTCGAAGCGGGCACAGGCGTCGGCAAGTCCGTAGCGTACCTCGTGCCTGCGGCGCGGTTCGCGCTCGCGAACGACGTGTCCGTGGGCGTCGCCACGAAGACCAACGCCCTCATGGACCAGCTGCTCTATCGGGAGCTGCCGGCTCTGGCTCGCGAGATGCCGGAGCTGCGCTACGTCGGGCTCAAAGGCTACGAGCGCTACCTCTGTCTGAGGAAGCTCGGACGCGTGCTCGACTCTGGCGGCGGCTCGGATGCCGAGGACCGGGCGATCGCCGCGATGCTCGTGTCGTGGGTCGCCTCGACCTCTTGGGGCGACCTCGACGCGGTGAACGTGCACTGGCGTCCGAGCGCGCGGCGATCAGTGGCGGCCAGCGCGGCAGAGTGCACCAAGAAGCGCTGCCCGTACTACGCGGTCTGCTACGTGCACGGCCAGCGCAGGCGCGCGAGGCAGGCCCACGTCGTGGTGACCAACCACTCGCTGTTGTTCCGGGACGTCGTGTCGGGCAACCAGATACTCCCGCCGATCCGCCACTGGGTGGTCGACGAAGCCCACGGCGCGGAGTCCGAGGCCCGCGAGCAGCTCTCGAGCGCGGTGTCCTCGTCTGGATGCGCGGCATCGCTCGCGACGCTTTCGGCACGCGGGCGTCACGGGCTCCTCGAATCGCTCCGAGCGCGGCTCGGCGCCGACGACAGCGCACGAGAACGCGTCGAGGGTCTCATCCCGCTCGTGCACGAGACCGCGCTGATCGCCACGTCGTTCTTCTCCGAGATCGGAGAGCTCGTGATTCCCGGAGCCTACGGTCGCGAGGCGGAGCGGATCACGCCGCGCGATCGCGAAGAGGGCCCGTGGACTCGTGCGGCAGCCGTGGGCTGGGCGCTCGTCAAGAGGCTCGACCGCATCATCGACCAAGGGCGGGAAGCGATCACGGCGCTCGAGGAGGCGTCCGAGGAGACCGCGGAGCTGCGGGCAGACCTGGTCGGACAGCTCACGGCCCTTGCGGATGCGCGCGAGGCGCTCGCGCTCATCTTGGAGGGCGACGACGAGCGGTACGTGCACGTCGTCCGTTCTGAGCAGCGCGGTCAGGCGGTCGAGGTCGCCGCCGAGTCGTTGCTGTACGACGTCGGGGAGGCGCTCGCCGAGCGCTTCTATCCCGAAGTGATGAGCGTGATCTACACCTCGGCCACGATCGCGGTCGGCGAGGACTTCTCGTACTTCGCTCGCGCAGTCGGCCTCGATCGGCTTCCGGAGGGATCGCTCGCCACTCTGCGCTTGGCGTCGTCCTACGATTTCGACCGCCAGATGACCGTCTACGTCCCGAGGGGCATCGCGCCGCCGAACTCGCCGCGCTACTTGGAAGACCTGGAGCGCGTGCTGTTCGACGTCCACGTTGCGATGGGCGGATCGGTGCTCACGCTCTTCACGAACGCCCAGGACATGGAGACGCTCTATCGGCGGCTTGCGGAGCGGCTGCGAAGCGAGGGGCTGCGGCTCATCGTCCAGTCGCGCGGAGCGTCGGCCAGACGTATCGCGGACGAATTCATCGGCGACGAGCGGCTCTCGCTGTTCGCCACCAAGTCGTTCTGGGAGGGCTTCGACGCCAAAGGCGACACGCTTAGGTGCGTGGTCGTGGCCCGGCTTCCCTTCGCGCAGCCCGACGACCCCTTGATGGAAGCGCGCAAGGAGCGCGAGAACCGCGTGTGGTGGGAGCGGTACTACCTGCCTGCGGCGATCATCGAGCTCAAGCAGGCAGCCGGACGTCTCATCAGGTCGTCCACGGATACCGGCTGCCTCGTGCTTGCGGACGGCAGGCTCTCGTCGGGGGCGCACTACGCCCCCCGCTTCCTCAAGGCCCTGCCGGTGTCCGACGTCGAGCTCGTCCCGGTCGAGGAGCTGCGCGAGACGATCGCGGCGCGGTTCGGGCGCCCGGCTAGCTCGGCAGCTCGCTGAGGAGCCGCTCGGCCATCTCGCGCACCTCTGCCCGAAGCTCGTCGGGCTCCAGGACTTCGATCGCCCCCAGTGCGGAGCAGACCTCGCGCGCGACCCAGTGCGGCGAGGCGAACGGCAGGCGCACGCGAAGCGAACCGTCTTGCTGCGGCTCGACCTCCGCCCCCGGCCAATCGCGGTTGTCGATGGAGTAGCCGGGCGCGACGCGCAGGACCGCCGTCGGTACGCCAGCAAGCTCCGGCACCACGCTGCGCGAGGGGTCGACGGGGTGCGAGAAGCGCTCGTCGAGCTGCTCGGCGTTGTGGATCCGGTCCAGGCGGAAGGTGCGCTCCCCGTCGGCCGATTCACAGAACGCGACGAGGTACCAGACGCCGTTGCGGTTCACCAGCTCGAGCGGCCGCACCACCCTGCTGCGAGGCTCGGTCTCGCGGGCGGAGAGGTACGCGATGCGGACCTTGCACGAGGACTCGATCGCGTCGGCGAGCAGCGAGTAGATCTCGGCCGCCCCCACTTCTGGGTGTGCGCGAAGCGACCGTGCGAGGTGCTCGAGCGAGGCGCTGTCGGCAGCGTCCGCGAGCTTGCGGGCGAGCGGGTCGTCCGCGCCGACGCCGGCGGTCTCGATCGCGGCGAGGAGCGCGCGCAGCTCTGCGTGGGTAAGCCGCAGCGGGCGATCGAGGGCGGGCGGGTCTGCAAGCACGGTGACGCTGTCCGCCTGTACGTCGAGGTCGATGAGGGCATCCGGGCTGAACGGCGGCACGCCGCACATCACGAGGTCTCCCAGCAGCTCGGTGACCTCCTCGGCGGTAGTTCCGAGGGTCGCCGCCAGGTCTGAGATGCGCACCGTGGCGCCCCGGCGCAGGTACGGGATGAGGGCGAGCATCCGGCGAGCGCGAAGAGAGGACGGGATCCTACCCATGCCGAGCAGCCACCTCCTCGAGGCCGGTGCGGTACGCCGAGACGGCCGTCTCCGGCGCACGCGGCACCACGCCGGGGCCGTTGGCTACGCACCACGCGGCGAACGCGCGTGGCGAGGCGGCCTGGACTTCCCACAGGACGCTCCCGTCGTGCCTGGGGACGAGGCGGCCCTTCCCCTCCGTCGCTGCCGGAGCGCGCCACGCCGCCGAGGGGCCGAAGAGCGCTGCAGCGTCGAAGCGTTCGCTCCCGATCTGGAACGGCAGCACCAGGTAGTCCTCGATGGAGAAGCCCTCGGGCACCTCGAAGTCCGGGTTCTTGGGGTGCGTCGTTTCTACCTCGAGCGCGTCCGCGCGAAGGAGCGCGTAGACGCGCACCTCGTTGAGCTCGACGTCGCGGCCGACGAGGTACCAGCGGCCCCGACGGAACGCGACGCCGTACGGCTCCACCTCGTGGCGTTTCCGCTCGCCTCGCGCGTTGGTGTATCCGAATCGCAGCCGTTTGCGGCGCGACACGGCGTCGGCAGCGATGCGCGCCTGGGCCGACTGCCGCCCGGGGTCAGCCACCGCGAGATTCGAGCGCACCGGTTCGTCGGGGAACGGGCCGAGGTCCATCTTGGCCACCGCCACCGCAAGGTCCTCAGCGAACGGGAACGATGGGTCGTTCACGAGCGCGGCGGCCAGTGCCCGGATTGTCGCGCACTCGGCGTCGTCGAGCTCGATCTCTGCCGCGTAGCTCTGGTCTGGGTCGACCGAGTAGCGGCCGTCCTCGTCGACGACGATCGCGATGCCAGCCGCCCTGAGTGCGTCCTTGTCGCGCTCGAACATGCGCTGGAATGCAGCGTCGTCCGCGTCTGCAGGGTACCCGAGCCCCGCGTCGCGGCACTCCTGGATGGAGACGGGCTTCGTGCGCGACGCGAGGTACAGCGCGAGGTTCACCAGCCGTTCGTGAGGCGAGACCATGGCCCTCCCTTCGTCCTCGCGATTGTACGACGACTGCGAGAGACGGCGCGTCGCGATTCTGCGCACGGCGCTTGCCCTCTCGTGCTGAACGGGATACAACAGGCGCAGACGAGGGAGCAGCATGGCGACTGGCTTCAAGAGGGTCCGGGGAAGACCGAGCGGCGCCTCGGGGGCGCTGAGCGACGGCGTCCGCCGTGTGGCGGATGCGTTCGGCTGCCGCGCGGTGCTCGGCTTCCTCCTCGGACGAGACGGCCGGCTGCGGCTGAAGGAGGCGTTCCCGCCTCCCGCCACCGCCCCGGGTGCGCTGGACCCCGACCAGGCCCGTCCGCTCTTCGAGGCACTGTACGCCGACGGCCCCGTACAGATGGACTCCGCCGAGTGCAGGGCGCTGCCGAGGTCGGGCGCGCACTGCCTGGCGATCCCCCTCAAAGGCCGTGAAGGACCGGTCGGCGTGCTGGTCGCCACCTTCGATCGCGAGCCGACCGTCCGAGAGAGCGCAGCGTTGGCGTTCGCAGGCAACGCGATCGCGATCGACGTCGAGTGGGTCCGCCGAGCTGAGGCGCTCGAACGCAGGCGTGCCGCGAGCGAGGGTGCCGCGAGGCGTCTGGTCTCAGGGGTGATCAACAGCGGGGCCATCTGCTTCGTGCTCGACCTCGACGGTCGCGTGCTGCGCTGGAGCGACGGCGCTTCCCAGCACCTGGGATGGCACGAGCGCGACGTCCGTGGACGCAAGCTGCCGGTACCGGAGGGCGGGGCGGACCGGATGGCGCTCGAGATCCGGACGGGCGCCGCCACCGAAGAGCCGTTCCGCATCGACGTCGACGTGGAGCGCGCGGACGGCACCGTGTCGAGCCTGAGCGGGATGGGCGTCGCGATCCCAGCAGAGGACGAGAGCGCGGCGGCCGTGCTCGTCGTGTGCCAGGAGGGGACTGAGACGGCAGGCCCGAACACGCTTCGGCAGGCGTACCTCGCCTCGCTCGTCGAGCGCGAGCTCGCGAGTCCGCTCACGGCGATCAAGGGCTACGCCGAGCTGCTCTCGCGACCGTCGATCGCCGAGGACCCGGCGCAGCGCAGCCGGGTGGCGAAGGCGCTCGCACATCGCGCTCAGGACATCGAGCGCTTGCTCAAGGACCTGGCCGTCCTCTCCGGGCTCGAAAGCGCTCGAGGGCTCATCGTCGAGGCGTGCGACGTCAGCGAGATCGTCGCAGACGCTGCTGCTCTCATGAACGCTGAGCACGGTGCGGAGGTGGTCTCTCCGATCGAAGTCGACGGGGGAGGCGTCGTGCTCGTCGATCGGCTCTGCGCAGCGCACGCGCTGGAAGGGCTCTTACGATGCATGGTCCGCGCGGCGGGACACGAGGGCGCGATCCGAGTCTCAGTCCGCGTCGAGGGAAGGTCCGTGATCGTGGCGCTCGACCCACCGGTCGCGGTGGGTGCTCGCGATCGGGAACGCTCCCTGCACCGCGAGGCGTCGCCAGAGCGCGTGCTCACCGAGGCCGGCGTGGGATTCCACATCGCTCGCTTGGCGGCGGAGGCGCACGGCGGCGCGCTCCATCTGGAGCCGGCCTCCTCGCTGGTCCCGAGGATCGAGATGCGCCTGCCACTGCACGACGGACCTGAGGAGGCCGCATGGCTCGTTCCGATGATGTGAGCCCTAAGCGCGGACGCTGGGCGCTTGCGGCCCTCCTCGTCGCGGTGCTGGCGGCAGCGGGCGCCGTCGTGTATCGAAGCGCGAACGCCGCGAACCTGGCTCGCGGGGAGCTCGCGGACGCCTCCGGGCTCGTCTCGCAAGCGGAGCCCGCGGTGCTCGCGATCGATCAGGCGGTGCGAAGCGAGGTCACGACCGCGGCGACGGAGACCGCCGCACAGGCGCTCGAGAAGATCGACGCCGCACAGAACACCTTGCGCCGCGCGCAAGACACGGTGCGTCGGGCGCGGACGCGGCTCGCGGAGCGGGACGTGCCTCTCGCCGATGCGCTCGACGAGTCGATCGCCGCGCGGTTGGAGATGCTCGAGCGCGCCCGCCCCATCCTTGAGGCGGACGCGAGGGTCGCTCGCGCGCTTGCCTCGGCGACAGAGGCGTGGGCGTCGGTCGTGCGGGCAGAGAAGCTTGCAGAGGATGCTGTCGCCGCGTTCAACAAGCACACCGAAGAAGGGGTCCAGCGCTCGACGCAGCTGACGACCGAGGCGGATTCGTTGCTCGCCGAAGCACGCTCGCTGCTCGAGACCGTGTCGGCAGGAGTGCCTGAGGCGGACATGGCGCCGTTCGTGTCCTACGTCGACGCGAAGCGCGCGCTGCTCGCCGAGTCGAGGAAGATCGACGCCACCTGGCTTTCGGGCAAGGTGGCTGACGCCAACGCGATGCTCGGTGCGTACAACGCCAAGGAGAAGCAGGTGGCCGAGCAGGCGAAGAGGCTGCCGGGGACGCCGGCCTCGGTGCTCGCCGACGCGTACAAGCGCATCGTCGAGTCCGACGTCACGGCGTACTTCGAGGCGCGCGAGCGTGCGCGCTCGGCCGACGTGCTGGTGAAGTCGCTGAGCGGCGAGTGACGGGAAGGCCCCAGGGACTGTTCCACGAAGGAGGCGCAGATGTCGGACGCGTTCTGGTCGAGCTGGTGGTGGCCTGCCGCGACGGGGCTCATCGGGTTCGTGTACGTCGGCCTGCTCGTGCGGCAGTGGCTCCAGCGCAGGAAGCCGCACCAGCTGGCGTGGGCGGTCGGGTTCCTCTTCTACGCGGTGGCGGCGGTGATGGAGGCGTGGTCGGAGCGGACGGGCGCGTGGGACCCGACCGTCTACCGCATCTACATCGTGCTCGCCGCGTCCCTCGTCGGTTTCTTGGGGCTCGGAACGCTCTACCTGATCAGCAAGCGCCCGATCTGGGGTCACGCCTACCTGGCGTTTCTGGTCGTGTGCCTCGCGGTCTTCTTCTACGGCACGTTCACGACCGAGCTGCTCTCCGACAAGCTCGTCCCCGGCATCACGGTCGGCGGGACGGCGCTCGGGCCTGGCGGCTCGTTCCCGCGCGTGATGTCGCTCCCGTTCAACATCACGGGGACGCTCTTGCTGCTCGGGGGCTCGACGCTCTCGATCATCCGCTTCCTCCCGAAGCGCGAGTACCGCTACCGGGTGTGGGCGAACGTGCTCATCATCGTCGGCACGCTGGTCATCGCGGGCGCCGGGTCGATGGCGCGCGCCGGCCGCACGGTTGGGCTGTACCCGGCTGAGATGGTGGCGAGCGCGATCCTGCTCGCCGGCTTCCTGATGGCAGGCACGCTCGAGAAAGGAGCCAAGGCCGTCAAGGAGCGGCTCGCGCAGGAACAGAGTCCCGTCGCAGGGTGAGGGAGCTGGACGACCTCAGCCGTTCACTCCTCGTAGCGCGAGCCCAGCCGGGCGAGCGCGCCCACGTCGTGCACGACCACCTCGCTGCCCCGCACGGTGAGCACGCCGTCGTCACGCAGGCGCGCGAACGCGCGTGAGAGGGTCTCAGGGACTGTCCCGAGCGACGCGGCGAGCTCGGTCTTCGTCATGTCGAGCGGGACGCGCAGCCCCTCCGGCGTCGCTTCGCCTGCCGCAAGCGAGCGCTGGAAGAGGTAGCGCGCCAGCCGCTCGGGAACGTCGAGCGCGAGCGTCTGCACGACCGAGGTGAGGTCGACCACGCGGCTTGCGAGGTCGGCCACGAGCGAGCGCAGCACCTGCGGCTCCGCGTCGAGCATCGAAAACACGCTCTCAGGCTCGATCCACGCGACCGTGACCGGCGTGACGGCCTCGACGGTTGCGGGGTAGCGGCCCCCGGCAAGCGCCGAGACGGCCGCGAACGCGCCGCCCGAGCCGACGGTCTCCAGCACGACCGTCCTGCCGTCGGCTTGGACGTGGCACACGCGCACCTTGCCCGCGACGACGACGCCGAACCTCTCGGCGGGCTCGCCTTCCGTCACGAGCACCGTGCCGCGCGGCGCGTCGCTCACGCGCGCGGAGGCGGCGAGCCATTCGACGGCATCAGGAGACGCCGTTCGCCAGAGGCGGCACGAGCGCAGCGCCGCGACCACATCCGTGCGGGGGACTGTCACGCTCCTCCTTCGTTCCGATCCGACCGGCCGATTTTGACATGAGTCAAGGAACGATGCGAACGGACGGGCTACCGTTGCGCGCGTCAGAGGCGAAGGAGGCACGCATGACGGAAGCACGCCAGCAAGTGGACGAGAGGATCGCGGCGCGTCTGCGCGACCCGAAGGTCGCTCACGACGTGCGTACGCTGGGCGATTTCGTCGCGATCTACTGCGCCGGCCACCACAAGGATCGCGAGCGGCGTCCGGCGCGCACCGCCGCGGCCGAGGCCGGCGTCTACGGGAGGAAACCGCCGCGTCTGTGCGAGGAGTGCGAAGCGCACCTCGCCTACGGCGAGAAGCGGCGTGCGTCGTGCCCGAAGGACCCGAAGCCGTTCTGCGCGCACTGCGACACGCACTGCTACAAGAGCGACGAGCGGGAGTGGCAGCGTCAGATGATGCGGTACAGCGGACCGCGCTCGGTGCTGCGGGGCCACGCCATCGACGCCGTCAGGCACGCGCTGGAAGCGCGTTCGCACCGTGCGGCTGCCCGTCGCGCGGCATCGACGGAGAGGAAGTAGAGATGGACACGGTACGTCGGCAGATCGTGCGGATCGACGAGGAGCTGTGCACCGGCTGCGGCCTGTGCGTGAGCCCCTGTGCGGAAGGCGCCATCGAGATCGTGGACGGCAAGGCGCGCGTGGTGCGGGAGGAGCTCTGCGACGGGGCGGGCTTCTGCCTCGGCGTGTGCCCGACCGGAGCGCTCACGATCGAGGTGCGCGAGGCCGTTCCGTTCGACCACGAAGCAGCCGAGCCCATCGTGGCAGCGAAGCAGCGCGAGTACATCCCGCAGACCTGCTTCCGCTGCGGCACCGACGAGGACTCGGCGCCGCTCCTGCCGATCAGGCACCAGGGCCGCAGCGAATGGGTATGCACCAGGTGTCTGCCAGCGCTCATCCACGGCTGAGAGAGGGGCGAGAGCGGTGTTCTGCAACCAGTGCGAACAGACCTCCGGCGGTGTCGGTTGCACGCGCGTCGGGGTGTGCGGGAAGTCACCGGAAGCGGCGGCGCTGCAAGACCTGCTCATCCACCAGCTCAAAGGCATCGCGTCGATCGCGATGGCAGGCTACGAGGCAGGCGTCTCAGACCGCGACGCGCAGGTCTTCACGGCTGAAGCGCTGTTCTCCACCGTCACCAACGTCGATTTCGACCCGGAGCACCTCGCCGAGGTCATCCGGACCGGGGACGCCGTCAAGCGCTCGCTCAGGGCCGCGGTCGAGGCGGCCGGCGGAGCGATCGACGAGTCGAAGCCGGGTGTGACGTTCACGCCCGCCGACACCCTCGCCGGATTGATCGAGCAAGGCGAGCAGGTCGGCCACTTCCCTGATGCGGAGCGCGACGAGGACGTGCGCGCCTTGCAGCAGACGGCGGTCTACGGCCTGAAGGGCGTCGCAGCGTACGCCG
Source organism: Coriobacteriaceae bacterium EMTCatB1 (assembly GCA_001950395.1). Classification (GTDB taxonomy): domain Bacteria; phylum Actinomycetota; class Coriobacteriia; order Anaerosomatales; family Anaerosomataceae; genus Parvivirga. The sequence continues at coordinate 1,430,393 of BDLO01000001.1, read as the reverse complement.
ACCACGCGCACATCCTGGGGCACGAGGACGAGGGCGTGTTCCGCTTCATGCACGAGCTGCTCGACGCGCTCTCGAACCGTTCACTGGATCTCGACGACTGGGTCGGGCTCACGCTGAAGACCGGCGAGGTCAACCTGCGGACGATGGAGCTCCTGGACGCCGCGAACACGGGCGCGTACGGCGACCCGGTGCCGACGAACGTGCCGCTGGGGCATCGGCCAGGCAAGGCCATCCTGGTCTCGGGGCACGATCTGAAAGACCTCAAGGACCTGCTGGTGCAGACTGTTGGCCTCGGCATCGACGTGTACACGCACGGCGAGATGCTGCCAGCGCACGGGTACCCGGAGCTCAAGAAGCACCCGCACTTCTTCGGCCACTACGGCACTGCCTGGCAGAACCAGCGCAAGGAGTTCGACGCTTTCCCCGGCGCGATCCTCATGACCACCAACTGCATCCAGGCGCCGCGCGAGACGTACGCCGCCAACATCTTCACCACGGGGCGAGTGGCGTTCCCCGGCACGACGCACGTGAGGAACGGCGACTTCAGCCCCATCATCCACCGCGCTCTCGAGCTTCCCGGTTTCACCGACGAGCTCGACGCCGGCACCGTGACGGTCGGCTTCGGGCACGAGGCCGTCCTTTCCGTCGCGCCGAAGGTCGTCGAGGCGGTGAGAAGCGGCGCGATCCGGCGCTTCCTGCTCGTCGGCGGGTGCGACGGCGCCAAGCCCGGGCGCAGCTACTACACCGAGCTCGTGGAGAAAGCGCCCGCTGACACCGTCATCCTCACGCTCGCGTGCGGGAAGTTCCGCTTCTTCGACAAGAAGCTGGGCGAGATAGACGGCATTCCGCGGCTGATGGACGTCGGCCAGTGCAACGACGCGTACTCCGCCATCCGGATCGCGCAGGCGCTCGCCGACGCGTTCGGGGTGGGCGTGAACGAGCTGCCGCTCTCGCTCGTCCTGTCCTGGTACGAGCAGAAGGCCGTCGCGGTCTTGCTCACCCTGCTCCACCTGGGCATCAGAGACATCCGGCTCGGCCCGACGCTGCCCGCGTTCATCACGCCTGCGGTGCTCGACGTGCTCGTGCAGAGCTTCGGCATCAGGCCGATCGGTGCGAGCGCCGAGGATGACCTGCGCGAGATCCTCGGTGCGGCATGAGCGAGCACGCGGTCGTGACGCCGGAGGCCGCCTCCGCTTCGCCGAGGCGGAAGCGACGCTGGCTGCGCGCGCTCGGCTGGACGGCGCTCGGGCTCGTGTCCCTCGCGGCGCTGCTGTACGCCTTCGGGGGCATGTGGGTGCGGACGCCCGAGATGCGCGCGGCGTACGACGCGATGGTTGCGCGAGGCGAGCAGCCGAAGCTCCCTGCACGAATCGTCGTGCCGATTCCGGGGTGCGTGTGCCACAGCGACGACCCCGTGCTGCAAGCCCAGCACGCTCGCAGGCGCATCCGGGAGTGCTCCTCCTGCCACTGAGCGGCGCCTCGGGACCCTGGGTGCGCGGTATACTTGCAGGCGACCGCGTCGAACGCGCGGTCGCCGGCCTCGGGCCGGCTCCGTACAGGCGACGTTGGGGAGGCTCGATGTCGCAGCTTGCCGAGCACGTTCGTGAGCTTGCGGGCACGATCGGTCCGCGTCCGGCGACGACAGACGCAGAAGCGCAGGCCGCCGACTACATCGAGCGGGTGTTGAAAGCTCGCGGGCTCGAAGTCGAGCGCCAGGAGTTCGACGCGCCGCGCAAAGACGCGCTCGCGTTCGCGGCCGAGCACGCGCTGTCGATCGTCGCTGCTGTGCTCGTGCGATGGGCGCCGTGGGCGAGCATGTTGCTCGGGGTGGCTGCGGCCGTCCTGCTCTGGCTGGATCTCGACCTGCGGCGCGGCCTGGCGCGTTTCCTGCCGAAGGGTCCCAGCCAGAACGTCATCGCCCGCCACGTGCCCAAGGCGCGGCGCGGAGAACGGCCACGGAAGGTCGTGATCGTGGCCCACTACGACACGGGGTTCGCCACTCTGGACGCGACGCCTTCGTTCGTCAAGCGAGCAGGCGCGATTCGCGCTCTCACGCTCGGCGCGACCGCGCTCGTCCCGCTTGCAGCGCTGCTTGCGGCGCTCAAGGTCGCGGGCGGATCGGAGATCGTCTGGTACGTCTCGCTCGTCCTGGGAGCGGTGTTGCTGCTCCCGCTCGCCGTGCGTCTGCACGCGCTCATCGCGCCGCCCGTCGACGGCGGCAACGACAACGCCTCGGGCGTTGCGGCGATGCTCGGCGTGATGGAGCGGATCGTGCCAGAGCCCGACGCCGCGACGATCATGGCGATGGACACTGCGCCCATCAGGCGCACGCCCGAAGCCGCGGAGGAAGCCGACGTCGTGATCGACGACGCGCTTCTCGAGTACACGCCCGTTTCGCCAGAGCCAGAGCCCTTCGGGGGGTTCGGCGAGGTCGACTGGGATGACGCGCGGATCCCCGTCGAGCCCGCCACGGGTCAGGCCGTGCTCGATCTCGACGCGGCGACGGAGGATGAAAGCGCACCGTCGCCTGTGCAGCCCGAGACCGCTGCGCACAAGCGGCGCCGGCTCTTCGGCAAGCGAGGCGAGGAAGGTGAGCGAGCTCACCGGGTCAGCGACTGGCTCGGGCTTTCGGGCGGCTTCGATCCCCGTCAGGAAGGCAAGAAGATCAAGAGCTGGGACCGGCTCGAGCTCGAGGACGAGGACGAGGACGACGACTTCGGATTCCGCGGCGGCACCGCCGGGGCCGACCCGTTCGCTGCTGAAGAGGCCGCCCGCATCCGTCGCAAGGTGACGGCAGGCGTCGACCGGGCGCTCGCGGAGAAAGAGGTGTGGTTCGTCGCGACGGGCGCGAAGGAGCCCGGCGTTTGGGGGATGCGAGCGTTCCTCGACGCGTACGGGTCGGACCTCCGTGATGCGCTCATCATCAATCTCGACAGCGTCGGCGTGGGGTCGCTCGCATGGCTGGAGCACGAGGGCGACGCGCGCACTTATCACGGCGACCGGCGGCTCGCATCCATCTTCAAGCGCGTCGTGCGCGAGCGGAACCTGCCCGTGAAGCCGCGCAGCGCTGCCGTGGGCGTCACGGACGCGACGATAGCGCTCTCGCGCCGTTTCCGTGCGCTGACGCTCATGGCGTTCGACATCAACGGCCGGGTGGCGAAGCGTCACACGCTTGGCGACACGGCTGACATCGTGACTGACGACGCCCTTGTGACGGTGGTGGACTTCGTGAGCGAAGTCGTGCGCGAGCTCTGACCACCGAAGGGCAGCATCCCCGCGGAACGGAGAGACGCTTGGTCACCGGCAGGATCGTGAAGCGCATTGCTCGCGCGGCGAAAGTGTCGTGGCGTGAGCAGCCGACCCAGTACGACATCGAAGCCATCCGCGCCAACATCGAGCGTGTCGGCACGGTCATCCGGGTGCGTTGGGCGATTGTGGCCGCGCTCGCCATCTTCTCCGTGGTCGCCGCGCTCGTGTACGCGCGTGCGGTGGAGCTGAGCGTCTTCTTGCAGAACATGATCGTGCCCGCCGTGGCGCTCGTTTTCGTGATCGCGTACAACACGTTCTACCAGGCCACGTACCGGCGTCTCGGCAACATCGCCTTCCTGAACCACGCCCAGCTCCTGTTGGACATGGTCGTGGTCACGGTGCTCGTGTACTACAGCGGCGGGGTGTACTCGTGGTTCACCACGATGTACCTGCTGTTCGTGCTCGAGGCGGCCTTCATCTTGCCGAGGCGCGGCGACGTGTGGCTGGTCGTCGCGGTTGCCGCGATCATGTACGGAGGCGTGCTGCTCGCGGAGTGGGCCGGATGGTTGCGCCACGTCGAGATGCCGTTCGTGGAGAACTACCTGTGGCGCCACGGCACGTACGTCCTCGTGCGGTATCTGTGGGAGGTCACGATGCTGTGCGGTGCGGCCACCGTGGGCATGCTGATGATGCGGCGCATACGCGAGCGGGAGCAGGAGCTCCAGGAGTGCTCGTTCACCGATGAGCTCACCGGCTTGTTCAATCGCCAGTACTTCCACAGAGTGCTCGACGCGGAGGTCGAGCGAGCGAGGCGCAGCGGACGCGAGCTCGCGCTTTTGGTCGCGGACCTCGATGGGCTCGCGGACATCGACGACCGCTTCGGCATCGACATCGGCGACGAGGTCCTTGCGCGTGCGTGCGAGCTGATGCGGGAGGCGATCGCCACCACGCGCACGGACGGGTCGCCTGCGCCTGAGGTCGCGTGCCGAGTCGGTGGAGACGAGATCGGCGTCATCGTGCCGTCCGTTGCCGCGGAGGAGGGCGGCGAGTGGAGCAGCGCCGCTTCTCGAGCCGCTGTGATCGCCGAGGCCTTCAGGGCTGCGATGGAACGCGCGACCACGCACGGCATCAGCGCTACCGCCTCCGTGGCGGTCGCAGTCTTCCCGCACGACGGGCTCTCTGCCGACCAGCTGCTCGATGCAGCCGATGCGAGGCTGGCTGAGGCGGCGCGCTGCGGCGGGAACCGCGTCGTCGTGCCAGGCGAGCCGTGCGAGGAAGAGGCGGTTCTGTGAGCGGGCGGCTTCGATCGCTTCTGGTGGCGCTCGCGTCCAGTGTCGCGGCCATCGGGCTTGCGCTCGCGATCCTTCTGATGCCGTGGTTCACGAGCGTCGGGGTCCGTGCGGCGAAGGCGCCCGCTACCCAGGAGCTCGGGAAGCACGCTGCCCTGGACGCGGCCGAAGCCGCGCGGAGGTATGCGACGGGGCGGAACGACACGCTTCCCGAGCAGATCGGCGGCCGTGCTGCCTTCGATGCCGCAACGGCCGCGCACCTCGACGACGTTCGCCGTGTAGTGGACGCGGCGCGGTGGGTCACCGTGGTCGCTCTGGTCGCGCTGTGGAACCTCGTCGCGCACGCGGTGGCGCACGGCACCCAGTTCGAGCTGGCGCGGGGCCTGCGGTGGAGCGGCCGTGCGTTGCTCGCGGTCGCGGCGGCATGCGTCCTCGCCGGTCTGGCGGACTTCACCTCCGCGTTCGTGGCGTTCCATCGGGTGTTCTTCCCGCAGGGCGGGTGGCAGTTCCCCGACGATGCGCTCATCATCCGTCTGTTCCCCGAGCGGTTCTGGGCGCTTTCGGGAGCCGCGCTGGTGGCGCTCATCGCCGTCGCTGGCGTCGTGTTGCTGATGGCATCGCGATTCGTTCGGAGGCTGTTCGAGGAGCGTGACCGCTCCGCTGGGCATGCGCCGTTCGGCGATTAAGATTCACAAAGCGTGAAGAACATGTACACTTGCATCGGGACGTTCGTTCGAGGAGGTCCCGAGCGGTTCGGGGGATCGCATCGGGTGTCAGCGGAACAAGGAGGTGAGCGGTCGAGTGGCTGCGAAGGAAGGGTACTGCGTCAAGTGCAAGGCGAAGCGTGAGATCAAGGACGCGCAGGAGATCACGATGAAGAACGGCCGTCCAGCCACGCAGGGCGTCTGCCCTGTGTGCGGGACGAAGATCTTCAAGATCGGCAAGTAGCTTCACGCCTGCAGCAGGCGGCGGGCGTCGGCCGGAAGGCGGGCGCCCGCCGCGGCGTTTCAGTCGATGTGCCGGCTATTGACGCAGCGTGCGGGCAGGTCTAGTCTGCGGGAATGTCCGAGGCGGGGCCGGCGCCAGCAGGAGGTAGCGCGAGGTGAACATCATCGTCGTGGGATGCGGACGGGTGGGTTCGCAGCTGGCCACGATGCTGTCGGTCGAAGGCCACAACGTCACCGTCATCGACCGAGACGAGACCGCGTTCAAGCGACTGGGAACGACGTTCAACGGCATCACCATCCGCGGGCTCGGCTTCGACGAGGAGGTCCTCGAGGAAGCGGGCATCCGCGAGGCGGACGTGTTCGCGGCAGTGACGAACCTCGACAACACGAACCTCATGGCCGCCGAGGTCGCGCGCAAGCTCTTCGGGGTGCGTCACGTGGTCGCGCGGCTCTACAACCCGGTGCGCGAACGCACATACCAGCAGCTCGGCCTCGACTACGTGTGCGGCACGACGCTGGTGGCCGAGTCGCTCGTCGAGAAGATCAAAGCCGGCCACGGGCATCACCTGAACGCGGTCGGGGACATCGAGCTCGTCGAGTTCAGGGCCAGCGCCGAAGTCGACGGCAAGCGCGTGCGCGACGTCGAGATCGATCGCGGTTTCCGCATCGCTGCCATCCTGCGCGGACCCGACAGCATCGTGCCGAACGAGGACACGCAGCTCAAGGCGGGCGACATACTCGTCGGTGCGGTTCGCGCGGACCAATACCAGCGCATCGAGCCGTACATGGAGGACTGACGTGTACGTGGTGATCAACGGGGGCGGCAAAGTCGCCTCGTATCTCGCCCGGACGCTTCTCGAGCGCGGCCACACCGTGGCGCTCATCGAGAAGCGTCGCGAGGTCGCCGAGAAACTTGCGGGCGAGCTGCCCGGGGACCCGCTCATCATCCTCGGGGACGGGTGCGACTCGGTGTACCAGGAGGACGCGGGCGTGGGCCGCGCGGACGTCTTCGTGGCGGCGACTGGAGACGACGACGACAACCTCGTCTCGTGCCAGCTTGCAAAGACGGCGTTCGGCGTGCCGAGAACCGTCTCACGCGTCAACAACCCCAAGAACGAACGCATCTTCAACGCGCTCGGCATCGAGGGCATCTCCTCGACGACGATCATCTCGCGCATGATCGAAGAGGAGGCCACCATCGGCGACATACGGACGCTCGCGGCGCTTCGCAAAGGCAACATGGCGGTGGTGGAGATCGAGCTTCCCACCGACCGATGCGTCGTGTGCGACAAGGCGGTCGCTGAGCTCAAACTGCCGGTGGACTGCATCCTCGTCGCGCTCATCCGCGGCGACGAGGTGATAACGGTCCACGGCGACACCACGCTGAAGCCCGGCGACGTCGTCATCGCATTCACGCGCGTCGAGCACGAAGCGATCCTGAAGCGGGCGCTGACGGGAGCGTGACACGATGGCTGCCAAGCGCAGCGTCGAGATACCGCGCACCCTGACACACCCGCAGCGCTGGACGGGGTACCTCGCAGGTATGATGACAGAGGCGGCGTACGCTCTGGTGCTCATCGCCGCCGCCCTGCTGATAGCGCTGGCCGCGCGGGTGATCTGGCCATGATGCTCAAGCCCCGCCTCGAGGACCACCTGGTCATCGGGAAGTACACGGGCAAGGTCATCATCGGCGTCGGGCTGCTGATGGTCATACCGCTGCTGACGTCGATCGCGTTCGCCGAGTGGGACACGGCCATCGACTTCGTGATCGGCATGGCCGCCTGTTTCATCTTCGGGTTCGGAACGCAGATCGCGTGCCGCACCGACAAAGACCTCGAGTGGAGCCACGGCCTCGTGGTGGCGTCGGGCTCGTGGGTCGTCGCGACGGCGCTCGGCGCCCTGCCGCACTTCTTGTCAGGCCACGAGGGCTCGTACCTCGACGCCATGTTCGACGTGATGAGCGGGTACACCACCACGGGGCTGTACCTGCTGCAAGACCTCGATCACGTGTCCCACGGGCTCAACATGTGGCGCCACGTGCTTACCTACGCCGGAGGCCAGGGCATCGTGGTGATCGCGCTCGCGTTCCTCTTCCGCGGCACGGCGGGCGCGTACAAGGTCTACGTCGGCGAGGGCAAGGACGAGCGGCTCCTGCCCAACGTCATCAACACGGCTCGCGCGATCTGGCTCGTCTCGCTGGTGTGGCTGGCGTTCGGGTGGATCGCGCTCAGCGTGACCGGCCTCGCGCTCGGCCAGAGCCCCGTTCGCGCGATCCTGCACGGGCTGTGGGTCTTCATGGGCGCGTGGTCGACCGGAGGGTTCGCGCCGCAGTCGTACAACACGATGTACTACCACTCAGTCGTCTTCGAGGTCCTGAGCGTCATCGTCTTCATAGCCGGCTCGTTCAACTTCGCGCTCCACTGGGCGGTGTGGACCGGCAAGCGTGCAGAGATCCGCAAGAACATCGAGACGGTGTCGTTCGCGATCACGCTGACGACGCTCGTGCTGCTGGCGACCTTCGTGCTCGCCCGGAACGGGGTGTACTCGGATGCGGTCATACTCGCCCGCAAGTCCTTCTACCAGCTCGCTTCGGGCCATACCACGACCGGGTTCTCCACCATCTTCTCGCGCGCGTTCGTGACGCAGTGGGGGCCTGTCGGGATGCTCGCCACCACCATCGCGATGGCAATCGGCGCGTCGGCGTGCTCGACGGCCGGCGGCATCAAAGGCATCCGCGTCGGCATCATCGCGAAGGCGTTCTTCCACGACGTACGCAAGATGCTCTCGCCTGAGTCGGCGGTCGTCCGGACGAAGTACCATCACGTGCGCGACATCGCGCTCGAGGACCCCATCGTCCGGACGGCGATGACGATCACGCTCGCATACGTCGTGATGTACCTCATTGTCACGGTCGTCGGCGTGCTGCACGGCTATCCGGTCGTCGAGGCCGCTTTCGAGGGCGTGTCTGCTGCGTCGAACACGGGGCTCTCGTGCGGCGTGACGCTGCCGAGCATGCCGGCCGCTATGAAGGTTGCCTACATGGTCGCGATGTGGCTCGGCCGCCTCGAGTTCATGTCGGTCTTCGCGCTGATCGGCTACGGCGTGTCGATCGTGAGGGGGAAGTAGCGTGCGGCTGAGACGAGCATGGCTCGGGGCTCTCGCGGCAGCGCTGCTCGTGCTCACCGCTGGCTGCGCTGAGCAGCACGCGGGCGGCGGCGCGCCCGAGAACCCGAACGAGCTTTCCAGCGGCGACCTCGTGGAGCGCATGCGAGAGTACGACGGCATGAGCGTCAGCTTCACGGGCGAGGCGATCGGCGAGGCGATGCTGCGCGGCGATCATGCGTGGATCCACCTCAACGACGACGCGTACTACGAGAAGAACATCGAGGAGGGCGCGCCGCTCGGGGGCCAGAACAGCGGCATGCCCGTGTGGGTGAGCGCTGACCTTGCCCGGAAGATAACGACCTTCGGCGACTACAAGCACGAGGGTGATGTCGTTCGCGTCACGGGCGTGTTCCACGCCGCGTGCCCGGAGCACGGCGGCGACACGGACATCCACGCCGAGTCGCTCGACGTCGTCCAGCGCGGGCACACGGTGGTCGACGAACCCAAGCGCGCGAAGCTGGCATGGGCCATCGCACTCTCGCTCGTAGCAGGCGCGCTCTTCGTGGCCGACCGCGCGATCGCCGGGGGTTTGCGGGCGTGATGCCGTTCTCGGCGGTCGGCGTTGCGCTGACTGTCGCGGGCACCGCGGCCGCGCTCGTCGCAGCGCGCGCGAAGCGCCCGTTCGCGTACGGCGCGGCGAAGACGGCAGCGAGCGCGGGCTTCGTCGTGGTCGCGCTGGCCTCTGTCGGACGCGCGCACGGAGGGCTTCCATCCACGCTGGTGCTCGCCGGGCTCGTGACGGCGGCGGTCTCCGACGTCGCGCTCGCCTTCCCGGGCCGTAAGGGCCTCGTCGCGGGAATGGGGGGTTTCGCGCTCGCGCACGCGCTTGCGGGGAGCGGCTTCGCGATCCGGGCGGGTTTCGGGTGGCTCGGTTGGGGGATCGCCCTCGGAGCGATCGGTGGAGCGGCGGTCCGGCGCTGGCTTCGCGAGCGCGCGAAGGGAGCGCTGGGAGTCGCGGCGGGCGCGTACGCATGCGTGGCTCTCGCGATGGCGACGGCGGCGTGCGGGGCCGGGGCTGCGACGCACGCCTGGCAGCTCGGGGCGGGCGCTGCCCTGGTCGTCGGGTCGGACCTCGCGGTCGCGGCGGAGCGCTTCTTCGGGCGCGGCATCCGCGCGAAGGCAGTCGGGCTGCCCGCGTACTACGCGGGGCAACTGCTCGTGGCCTTCGGGATCGCTGCTCTCTAGAGCCGTTGCCGTCTTGTGCCCGTGCCGTCGGCCGGACGTCGCCGCCGCGGAGTAGCGTGTCTTCCCAGGGGAACGCGGGTGCCAAGAGAGGGGGATGCGATGCGATCCGCGCGGCGTGCTGAAGAGTCCCGGGTCTCGGAAGTCGTCAGGGGTGTGGCGAGCGCGACGGCGGGAGCGGCCGTCCGTCGGCTTCGTCGCGAGCTGCAGTGGCGCGACGGAAGCGTCGATTTCGAGGTGGCTCACGGCGCTGCGCCGTTCGAGCACGTGGTGGCCGAGCACGCCACCCCGCTGATGCGGCGGCTCGCGGGGGTGGACGAGCGCCTTCAGCGCAACAAGGCCGTGAATCTGAGGATCGCCGCGGCGCGGCTGGACGGCGTCGTCGTCGGACCGGGGCAGCGTCTGTCGTTCTGGCGCGAGGTCGGCAAGCCCACCCGGCGCCGGGGCTTCGTCGAGGGGCTCGTGCTCAGCCAGGGTCGCCTCGGCACAGGCGTCGGCGGCGGGCTGTGCCAGATGTCGAACCTGCTGTTCTGGATGACGCTCCACACACCCCTTACGGTCGTCGAGCGGTGGCGGCACTCCTACGACGTCTTCCCCGATGCCGGTCGCACCCAGCCGTTCGGGAGCGGCGCGACGGTGGCGTGGCCGATGCTCGACCTGCAGATCGAGAACCGCACGTCAGTGCCGTATCAGCTTTCGATCGCCGTGACGGACACGCACCTCGTCGGCGCGTGGACCGCTCCAGAGCCAGCGCCCGCACGGTACCGCATCGAGGAGCGCGGCCATCGCATCACGCACGAGGGTCCCGGCGTCTACGTGCGACACAACGAGCTGTGGCGGGAGGCGGCGTATCCCGACGGACGCACCGAGACGGAGCTCGTCGCCGTGAACGACGCGCGGATGATGTACGCGCCGTTCCTGCCGGAAGCGGCTCAGTCGGCGTCCGGCTCCTCGTCGGCTGCCTGAGCGTCGCGTTCGGCGGGTGGCGCCATCTCCTCGGGGTGCCGCTTCTTGTAGAGCACCATCGAGTACACGTAGGTCACGGGGAGGATCGCGAGGATCCACCCCAGAATCACGATGACGTTGGCGGGAGCGGGAAGGAACGCGCACGCGATCGTGAGCACGCCGCCCGCGGCGAACAACCGTCCGCCGAGCCGGTTCGTCTTGACCCACACCACCTCGTCGGAGAGGGTCCAGGAGTACCGGACGCCCATCGTCCAGTTCGGCTTGACGCGCCCCAGGTGGTTGCCCAGCACGAGGAACATCACGCCGGTGCCGACGAGGATGATGCGATCCATCGGGAACGATGGGTCGAACGCTGCGAGGAGGGTGCCGGCGAACACGACAGCGAGCAGGCCCGTCACCAGCTCGAGCACGAGGAAGTACACCTGCTTCGACCGCAAGACGTTGCGCCTGCGGGGGTCGAAGTACGGCATGACCATGAAGAGCACGTACAACCCGAGCGCCATCAAGGGCTCTGAGTAGACGGTCACGAACGAGCGGTCGGCCCACGCATCGATCTCGCCGGCGGCGTTCCAGTGGGTCGGGATGCGTGCCGGCAAGTGCGGGTAGGCGATCGTTCCCGCGACGAACATCGCCGCGATCAGCACGAGGGGAAGCTTCGGCATCTCTTTCGGGTTCACGTGGCGTCTCCGTGTCCGGTGCGGTCGCCCACGAGGTCGAGGAAGTAGGCGATCAGCTCTTCGAAGAGCGTGGCGTCGAGCGAATAGACGATCTCCTGCCCGCGCCGTTCGGCCGTCACCAGCCCGGCCTGCTTCAAGATCGCGAGGTGGTGCGAGATGGACGGCTTCGAGATGCTGAACCGCTCGGCGATAGCGCCCGCCGTGAGGTCGCCATCACGCAGCAGCCGCAGGATCTCCCGCCGCGTCGGGTCGGACAGCGCTTTGAACACGTCGCCGGACACCAGGCTCGCTTCAGGTCGTTAGATTAGAAGTTTTGTCAAATGTCTAAATATCATGGACACGCTATCGTGTCCAGAGGAAAGCGGCCAAGCGCGCGAGTCACGACGAAAGGGGAACCCGTGATCATCCGAGAGGCGACGGTCGAGGACGCGGCGGCGCTCGCGGAGTACGCCGCAGAGCTCTTCGCCGAGGGGCTGCCCGGAATCTTCTCGCGATCGGCGCCGAGCCTCGAGGAGGAGATCGCCTTCATCAGCAGCCGCATCGAGCCCGAGAACTCCACGCTGCTGGTGGCCGAGGAGAGCGGCGTCGCGGTAGGGCTCCTCGATTTCGTCGGCGGCACGCTTGTGGAAGACCGGCATGCGGGTGTGTTCGGCGTGAGCGTCCGGCGCGGTTGGCGCGGGCGCGGCATCGGCACCGCGCTCATCGAAGCGCTCCTCGCGTGGGCGCCCGCGCACGGGATTGAACGCGTCGAGGCACGCGCGTGGGCGAGCAACTCGCGCGCGATCGCCCTGTACGAGCGCCTCGGGTTCGAGCGAGAGGGCGTGCTGCGCTCCGCGATCAGGCGAGATGGCGCGCCCGTCGACGTGGTGGTCCTCGCGAGGCTGCTGTAGAGTCGGCGGCAGCGTGCTCGTTGCGAGGCGCGGCCCGGTGCCGTAGAATACGCGGGTGCCAGACGCGGGCGTAGCTCAGTTGGTAGAGCGAGAGCTTCCCAAGCTCTAGGCCGCGGGTTCGAGACCCGTCGCCCGCTCCAGCGCCACGACCGGCCGCCTTCGGGCGGCCGTTCTCGTGCCGCTCGTCATCGCGTGCTGCCGTCCGTCGGTCCCCACTTGCGCGAGCGCTGCCTCAACGCTATCATGCGAACACGTGTTCGTGTCGCCCCTCTCTCCCGTCTCCGCGGCGACCTAGCGGCGGAGGTGCGCGATGGGGGGTTTCTCGTTCAGAGCGGCTGTCGCTCTCATTCTCGTGGCGTTGGTCGCGCCTGTCTCCGCATGGGCGGGAGAGCCGCTGACCAAGCCGGCTCCAGGCGACGTGCTCCTGCGGTTCGGGCAGGACTACGTCGCGGCCGGCGTCCGGTGCACGCATCGCGGGCTCGACATCCGAGGGGCTGAAGGCGACGTGGTCGTCGCGCCGTGCTCGGGGCGCGTGCGATTCGCTGGCCTGGTTCCAGCCGACGACGGTGGCCGGTGCGTGGCCGTCACCGTGGAGGCGTCCGACGGTGCGCTCGTGACAGTCATGCCGCTGCGAGAGGTCTGGGTCACCGCAGGAGCCGACGTGACGTCAGGTGAGACCCTCGGCGAGCTCGCGGCACGAGGCGATGCGTCCTCGAAGTGGCCTCACGTGCATGTGAGCGTCAGGGTCGCTGGACGATACGTGGATCCGGAGCCGCTCTTGGCCGCAGGGGTCGAAGAGGGAGCCGCAACGCTTGCCGAGCCACGCGAGAAGCAGCCTCTGGAAGCAGCGGGAGACGTGCAACCGGCCGGCGCAGCGGCAGGTGCGAGCCAGGCCGCAGTCCGGTCCGGGGCGAGCGCCTGGCGCAGCGAGGCCGCGGGCGTGTGCAGCTCGCCGGCAGACGTACGAGCGGGCGTGCCGAAGTCAGCCGCCGTCTCTCTTCCGAGCGTCCGTGCCGGTGACCTGCGGGACGGCATCTTCCGGGCAACCCAGGCGATGCGGCGGGCGAGCGCGGCTGTCAGGTGCGGCCCGAAGGTCGTGGCGGTGTCCGGCACGGAGCAGCCAGCCCTCGCTTCGGGCGGCACGGCGCCGCAGATCCCGATGCCGGATCTGTGGGTATCGGGCGCGCTCGGAGCGCTCGTGCTCGGTGCAGCAGGCGTCACCAGACGGTGGGCGGCGATAGCACAGAGGATCGGTTAGGGGGAAAGCGCAGCGTGTCAGAGCCGAGGGGTATTGGAATTGTGGACGCGGCGGGACTCTGATACACTGCGGGGGCTTCATTTCCTGCCCCGGGCTGACGCCTTCGAGTCCCGGGGCCGTCTAGCCCAGAGGAGGTGAACGAATGAAGGCGTACGAAGTCATGCTCATCATCGACCCCTCGCTCGACGACGATGGTCGCGAGGCGCTCTTGAGCAAGGTCCGCGGGGTCATCACCGCCGACGGCGGCGTCGTCGATTCCGAGGACGCGTGGGGCAAGCGGAAGCTCGCGTACGAGATCGCGGGCCTCGCCGAGGCCGACTACCACGTGCTCATGTTCCACGCCGACGCACCCACAGTGGCCGAGCTCGACCGCGTCCTGAAGATCACGGATCCGGTCGTCCGCTTCAAGATCATCCGTCGCGACGACCTCGACTGACGGTCGGGAGCGGACCAGAAGCGGCTTTGCGCCGCACGAACGAGGTGGGAACACATGAGCATCAACAGAGTCGTCATCTCAGGCAATCTCACGCGCGATCCAGAGCTTCGGGCGACGTCCGGAGGCATGAGCGTGCTCAAGCTCGGTGTGGCGGTGAACGACCGCCGCAAGAACCCGAGCACTGGCGAGTGGGAGGACGTACCGAACTTCATCGACGTCACGCTCTTCGGCACGCGCGCTGATGCGCTGAGCCGGTACCTGAAGAAGGGCACGAAAGTGGCCATCGAGGGCCGTCTGCGCTGGAGCCAGTGGGAGACGCCGCATGGCGACAAGCGAAGCAAGCTCGAGGTCGTGGCAGAGGAGATAGAGTTCCTCTCCTCGCGCGACGAAAGCTCCGCGGCGTCGCCCGCGAAAGCGCCGATGCCGGTGGAGGACATCGACGGAGAAGAGATCCCCTTCTAGGGACGGATGCCAGCCGAGGTGCGGGCCCCTCCCGCCCCGGCGTGGCGCACAAGCGGCTCGTATGGAGCCGTGCGAAAGGAGGCAGCACACGTGAGCGATTATGCTCGTAAGCCCAAGCGGAAGTACTGTCAGTTCTGCAAGGACAAGGTCGAGTACATCGACTACAAGGACGTCAACACACTCAAGAAGTTCATGACCGACCGCGGGAAGATCAAGCCGCGACGCGTGTCCGGCAACTGCGCCCAGCACCAGCACCAGCTGGCGACGGCGATCAAGCGCGCCCGTGAGATGGCGCTCGTGCCGTACACGGTCCCGGTCGTGAGCGGAAGGGTCGATGGCCGTCGTCGCTGATAGCGGCGATCCAGGACGGGCGCGCTCTTTCGCAGCGGCGCTCGCCGTGGTGGCTGGCGGATTCGCGAGCCTGGGGCTCCCGCCGCTCGGGCTTCCCGTGGCGGCGGCTGGCCTCGCCTGGCTGCATGCTCGGCGGGGGCCGCTGGCGGCGGTGATCGCGTCGTTGGTGGCAGGCGCCGCGACGTTCGTGGTCGACCCGACTGGGCCGCTGTACGTGACGCTTTGGCTGTTGGCCGTTGGTCCGGCGGCGGCCGCGCTGCTCAAGCGGTCTCGGTTCGAGTCGGTCGTCCTCGGCATCGCCGTGCTGGTCGCTGTCGTGTGGGGAGGCGCGGTCGTCGGTGCGGCTGCCGCGCAAGGAACGGATGTGGCGAGCATGTTCCGGTCCACCACACGGCAGGCAGTGAGCCAGGGCTTGCTGGACGCTCGCAGTGCGAGCGCTGACACGGCGGAAGCGCAGCGCCAGGTCGACGAGCTCGTGGAAGCAGTGGTGCGCGTGTTGCCCGCAGTGCTGGCGTTTCTCGCGGGCGTGACCGCTGTCGGCTCGGTGGGCGCCGCTGTCGTGGTCCTTCGGCGTATTGGCGTGGAGGTAGCAGGCGTCCCGCCTCTCGCGGAGTTCGACCTCGATCCGCGCGCCGTGTGGCCGCTGATCGTGGCGGTGGTGCTGATCGCGGTCGACAAGTTCAGCCGCGGGTGGCGCGACGGGTTGCTGGGTGTGATCGGCGAGAATCTGCTGCTCACGATGCGCTGGGTGCTCTTCGCGCAGGGCGTGGCAGTGTTCGCGGGCCTGTACGAGCGAGCGAAGATGTCTCGGGCAGGCCGAGCGTTAGGGTATGCGACTCTCGCCATAACCGAGGCGATCCTTCCGCTGGTCAGCCTCACGGGGCTGGTGGACGTCTGGCTGAACTTCAGGCGGCTGCCGCGGGATGGACGAACGGACGCGACCCAGCCGTCCGGCTGAAAGTCTCGGCGCATCCGTCGCGTACTGGTGGCGGAGGCGCTCGAGCAGCACTAGAGTGTAATGTGCCGCACGGCCCATGATGCGGGCCATGGGGACGGAGTAGGAGAGACGATGAAGGTCATCCTGTTGACTGATCTGAAGGGTCGCGGGTCCGAAGGCGACGTGATCGAGGTCGCCCGCGGATTCGCGGTCAACTACCTGTTGCCGCGCAAGATGGCGGTGGAGGCGACGCCGGGCAACCTCAAGCAGCTCGAGGCGCGCAAGCACAACATCGCGAAGCGTGAG
This sequence comes from Coriobacteriaceae bacterium EMTCatB1, assembly GCA_001950395.1. Taxonomy (GTDB): domain Bacteria; phylum Actinomycetota; class Coriobacteriia; order Anaerosomatales; family Anaerosomataceae; genus Parvivirga. The sequence continues at coordinate 1,414,278 of BDLO01000001.1, read as the reverse complement.
GCGGAGCGGCGAGCAGAGGCCGAGCGCGTCGCCGCGGCCATCGCCGGCAAGACGATCGTCGTGGAGGCGAAGGCGGGCGACGAGGGCAAGCTGTTCGGTTCCGTCACTGCCGGCATGGTCGCTGAGGCGATGAACGCGCAGCTCGGCGTCGATCTGGACCGCAGGAAGTTCGACATGCACACGCACATCAAGACCTTGGGCGACTACCCGGTCACGGCGCACTTGTACGCCGACGTCGAGGCCGAGGTCGTCGTCCGCGTGGTGCGTGCTGGAGAAGGCGCAGCGGCCATCGCAGAAGCCGCCGCTGCGCCTGGCAGCGATCAAGAGACGGCTGTCGAGGCCGAAGACGCAACCGAGGAGCAGGCGGCAGCCGAGTAGACGCTGGGGTGAGCGCGTGGCGCGTGCAGCGAAGGAGCGAGACGACCCGACGCCCGTGAACCGCGGCGGGCGAGAGGCTCCGTACAACGAGGAGGCGGAGCAGTCGCTCCTCGGGGCGATGCTCTTGTCGTCCGAGGCGGTCGAGGTCGGGCTGAGCGCGGTGGAGCCGTCCGATTTCGCTCTGCCGCGCCATGGCGTCATCTTCGGTGCTATCCAGGACCTCTACAACCGCGGCGAGGCCGTGGACCAGATAACGGTGGCCGACCGACTCGCGTCCACAGGGCGGCTCGAGGACGTCGGCGGCAAGCCGTACCTCATCGAGCTCGTGGGTCGCGTGCCGATGTACTCCAACGCCGCCCACTACGCCGAGATCGTGAAGCGGACAGCGACGCTCCGCGAGCTCATTCGTGCCGGCACGGACATCGCCACGCTCGGCTACGAACGCGGAGACGATCTGGACGAGGCGATCGAGGCCGCAGAGAAGCGCTTGTTCGACGTGACGAAGAAGCGCGTGTCGAGCAACTTCAAGCCGATGCGGGACTTGCTCAAGACGAGCTTCGAGCAGATAGAGGTCCTCGCGGAGCGCAAGGAGCACGTCACGGGCGTCCCGACCGGCTTCCCTGAGCTCGACAAGATCCTTGCCGGGCTTCACAAGGGCGACCTCATCATCCTCGCCGCGCGACCGTCTGTGGGCAAGACGGCGCTTGCGCTCAACATCGCGGTGGAGGCTGCTCGCAAGGGCTATCCAGTGGCGATCTTCAGCCTGGAGATGTCCTCCGAGCAACTGGTCCAGCGGCTGCTCTGCGCCGAGGCGCGCGTCGATTCGCACCGCCTGCGCACCGGCTACCTGAACGACTCCGATTGGCCGGCGCTCGTGGATGCCGCGGGCCGGCTGGGCGACATGCCGCTGTGGGTCGACGACACGGCTTCGACGTCGATCGTGGAGGTCCGCGCGAAGGCGCGCCGTCTCTTCCGCGACAAGCAAGACGGGCTGATCGTCGTGGACTACCTGCAGCTCATGCAGCCCCAGAACCGTCGTTCCGAGAACCGGCAGCAAGACGTGGCCGACATCTCTCGGGGTCTGAAGATCCTCGCTAAGGAGCTGGACGTCCCAGTGCTCGCTCTGTCGCAGCTCTCGCGTGCCGTGGAGCAGCGCAGGGGCCGCCCGGTCCTTTCCGACTTGCGGGAGTCCGGTGCGATCGAGCAGGATGCCGACGTCGTGATGTTCATCCACCGCGACACCATGCCGCGCGGCTCGGACGAAGACGATGCGCGCAGCCGCGACGACGTCCCGCCGAAGGGAGAGGCGGAGATTATCGTCGCGAAGCACCGAAACGGACCGACTGGGTTGTGCCGCGTCTCGTACCTCGACCGGTACACGAAGTTCGTCCCGCTGGCGAAACACGAACCGTAAGCGCACTTCGGGGGTGACGTTGTGACAGCAGCCGAGCGATACGACGCAGTCATCGTCGGAGCCGGCCCCGCTGGCATCTTCGCCGCACTGGAACTGGCGCGCTCAGGTCGCGTCGCTCGCATCGCGATCGTCGACCGTGGGAAGCCGATCGAGAAGCGTCGGTGTCCCGCGCGCGAGACGCACTGCGTTGGCTGCGAGACCTGCGCCATCATGAGCGGGTGGGGCGGCGCCGGCGCGTTCTCCGACGGGAAGCTCACGCTTTCTGCCGAGGTCGGCGGCTGGCTGGGCGATTTCGTGGGGCGCGACGCGCTCGAACGACTGCTCGGCGATGCGGATCGCATCTGGGTGGAGTTCGGGGCAACCGAAGAGGTGCACGGTCCCGACGAGGAGACCGCCGAGCGGCTGATACGCGCCGCTACGCTCGCGGAGATGAGGCTCGTCCCGATGCGGGTGCGTCACATCGGGACCGACCGCTCGCCGGCTGTGCTCCAGGCCATGCACGACCGTCTCGTCGAGCAGGGCGTCGACGTACGGCTGAACGTCGAGGCGTCGCGGGTGCTGGTGCAGTCCGGCCACGTGACCGGTGTGGAGCTGGCTGACGGCAGCGTGCTCCGTGCGGAGACGGTGGTGCTCGCTCCGGGGCGAGATGGCGCCGATTGGCTGGCGGCACAGGCTCGCGAGCTAGGCATCGGGCTTGCGAGCAATGCGGTCGACATCGGTGTGCGAGTGGAGGTGCCTGCGCCGGTGATGGAGCCGCTCACGGAGCCGCTGTACGAGGCGAAGCTCATCTACTACTCGAAGCGGTTCGGCGACCAAGTCCGCACATTTTGCATGAACCCGTACGGGGAGGTCACCACCGAATCGTATGGGGACATCGTGACGGTGAACGGCCACTCGTATGCGGAGGAGCGCACCGCGTACACGAACTTCGCGGTGCTCGTGAGCCAGACCTTCACGCACCCGTTCAACGACCCCATCACCTACGGGCAGTCGATCGCGCGTCTTGCGAACCTGCTCGGCGGCGGCATCCTCGTCCAGCGCCTGGGTGACTTGCGTGCCGGACGCCGCTCGACCGCGAAGCGCGTCGCCCAGTCTGTCGTCGAGCCGACGATGCCCTCGGCCACGCCGGGCGACCTATCGTTCGTGCTGCCGTATCGCCACCTTGCCGACATCCTCGAGTTCTTGGACGCGATGGACCGGCTCGCGCCGGGGGTCGCCTCTGACGGCACCTTGCTGTATGGCGTCGAAGTGAAGTTCTACTCGTCGCGCCTGGAGCTCGACGCGGACCTGCAGACGCAGATAGCCGGTCTGTACGCAATCGGCGACGGCGCGGGCGTCACGCGCGGGCTTCTGCAGTCGAGTGCGAGCGGAATCCACGCGGCGCGCGCCATCCTGCGCAACAGGTAGACGCGCGCTGGCGCCCCGGCTGCCCGTGTGATTGCATAGCATCGTACGGGTATTGCATACGACGAGAGGGGGTCAGCCATGATCAGGGTCGCTGTGTGGGGCACCGGCATGATGGGGCAGGGGCTGCTCGGCTACCTGCTCGATCGGCCCTCGGACGTGGAGATCGTCGGCGCCATCGTCACCAACCCCGCCAAGGACGGCATGACGGTGGGCGAGCTCCTCGGCAGGGACTGCGACGTCGAGATGACCACCGACGCCGCCTCCGTGCTTGCCAAGCGGCCCGACGTTGTCTGCGTGTGCACCCAGAGCAACCTCTACGAGGTCGAAGGGCAGATCGTGCCGGCGATCGAGGCGGGCTGCAACGTCTTGTGCATCGCTGAGAAGCTGGCGTACCCGTGGGCGAGCGACGCGGACTGGGCGCAGCGCATCGACGCGCTCGCGGAGGAGCACGGCGTGAGCGTGCTCGGCTGCGGCATCAACCCCGGCTTCGTGCTTGACGCGCTGATCGTCACCCTCACCTCGGTGTGCTTGCGTGTCGATCGCATCGTCGCGGAGCGCGTGAACGATCTCTCGCCGTTCGGCCCCACCGTCATGGCGAGCCAAGGCGTCGGCACGACCGTCGAGGAGTTCGAGCGCGGTGTAGCCGAGGGCCGAATCGTCGGGCACATCGGGTTCCCGGAGTCGATCGGGCTGATTGCAGACGCGCTCGGCTGGAACATCGACCGCGTCGAAGAGACGCGCGAGCCCATCGTCTCGTCAGTCGAGCGATCCACGCCGCACGTGCGCGTGTCGCCCGGGCAGGTCGCCGGGTGCCGCCACGTGGGGCGGGTGTACGAGGGCGACGTGCTCCGCATCGAGCTCGTCCATCCGCAGCAGATCAGGCCGGAAGCAGAAGGCGTGGCGACGGGAGACTACATCCACATCTTCGGCGACCCGGAGCTCCACGTCCGCAACGAACCCGAGGTGCCAGGCGGCAAGGGCACCTACGCGAGCACCGGCAACTACATCCCTCTCATCGTGGATGCACCGCCCGGCCTGCTCACGGTCACGGACATGCCGGTGCCGCGGTTCTGGACGCCGTCGACGAGCGCGAGGTGAGGACGGTGAGCGGTCAAGGCGCGTGCAAGCAAGGCGACTGGGTCGAGGTCGAGCGCGTACTGCTCGACCCGAGCGAACGGGCGGCGGGGCTGCCCGAGGACACCGCTCGCCAGCCCCTGAAGATGTGGGTGAAGGGCTTCGCGCGCACGAGCGCGCGCGTCGGCGAGACGGTCGAGGTCGAGACCATGACGGGGCGTATCGTCGAAGGGGCGCTCACCGACGTGCTGCCCGGCTACACGCACACCTTCGGGCGCCCGCCTGCCGAGCTCGTGGCCGTCGGGCGTGACCTGCGCGCGCGCGTCGCCGCCTACCGGGCGAAGGAGGGCCGCTGAGATGGGCGGCTCGTCTGCCGACGTGCTCGCGCGGCGCGGCGAGATCATGAAGGCCGCGCTCGGGTTCGACTACGCGGTCTTCGAGCGCTCGCCGATCGCGTTCGACTACGAGGGGCTGATGGCTTCCCACGGGCTGACGATCGACGACGTGCGCGCGATCCAGCGAGCAGCGGGTGTGGGCGGCACGCCGATCATCGAGCTTCGCAACCTCACCGACCTTGTGCGCTCGTATGCGGAACCCGGGTTCGGCGCGCGGATCTTCGTCAAGGACGAGGCGGCAAACCTCGCGGGCTCGTTCAAAGACCGCCGGGCGAGTGTGAGCATCCACGTCGCGAAGGAGCGCGGATACGAGGGCGTCATCGCTGCGACCTCGGGCAACTACGGGGCCGCCGTGGCGAGCCAGGCCGCTCGGGCGGGGCTGAAGTGCATCATCGTGCAGGAGGCGTTCGACTCCCGGCACGTCGGCCAGCCGGAGATCATCGAGAAGTCGCGGCTGTGCGAGGCGTTCGGCGCCGAGGTCGTGCAGCTCACCGTCGGCCCGGAGCTGTTCGTTGTGATGCTGGAGCTGCTCGAAGAGACCGGCTACTTCGCCGCCTCGCTCTACTCGCCCTTCGGCATCGCGGGCATCGAGACGCTCGGCTTCGAGATCGCCGAGCAGATGCGTGAGCTCACAGGTGCGCCGCCGACCCACGTGGTGATCACACACGCCGGCGGCGGCAACACCACGGGCACCGCTCGCGGGCTGCGGAAGGCAGGCGCCCACGAGACGAAGGTCGTGAGCGCGTCAGTCGACCTCACCGGCCTCCACATGGCGAGCGACACCGACTTCAACCGCAAGAGCTTCACCACGGGGCACACCGGCTTCGGGGTTCCCTTCGCCACCTGGCCTGATCGCGCCGACGTGCCGCGCAACGCGGCGCGGGCGCTCCGCTACATGGATCGGTACGTCACCGTGAGCCAAGGCGAGGTCTTCTACGCCACCGAGGCGCTCGCGAAGCTGGAGGGGCTGGAGCGCGGGCCGAGCGGCAACACGGCGCTCGCGGCGGCAATCGCGCTTGCGCGCGAGCTGCCTCGCGACGCAACCGTCGTCGTGCAGGAGACGGAGTACACCGGCGCGGGCAAGCACCACTGGTCGCAGCTCGCGTTCGCGCGCGAGAACGGCATCGAGGTGCGCATCGGCGACCCTGCAGACAACGTCCCGGGCACGAGCATCGTGATTCCGGAGCGTCCGGAGCAGATCGCGGTGCGCGAGATCGACCTCGACCGGCTGCGCCGCTCCTACGTGCGCAACGCGCTCGAGCACGCGCCGGAGGGATACGAGCCTACGCCGGAGGACGTGGCGTTCCTGGCCGAGGACTCGCACACGACGCCCGCTGCGGTGGAGCGCGTCATCGAGGAGCTGCGCGCGCAGGCCTGACAGGCTTGTGGCGCCGTCGCGAGGCGCGCTCGCCAGTCCGCACACCAGTTGACAAGAGATACCCACCTGGGTATCCTCTCGGCTGTCATACTTCGACGGTCATCGAAACAAGGAGTGTCGTCCATGAAAACCAATCGGCTCGTCGTTTTGCTCGGGTTGGCAGGCTTCATCGTCATGGCGGACAACTGGGTGGTGTCGCCGATCTTGCCGGCGATTGCCAAGACCCTTGGCGTGCAGCCGGCTCAGGCTGGGATCCTGATAGCCGCCTACATGCTGCCCTTCGGATTGTTCCAGCTGGTCTTCGGCCCGCTTGCCGACCGGTACGGCAAGTCCCGCATCGTGCTTGGGACGCTCGCGGTGTTCACTGTGGCGACGGCGCTGTGCGCGACGGGCGCCACGATCACGGGGCTTGCTGTGTATCGTGCACTCACGGGCGTCTTCGCCGCTGCGACGATGCCGATTTCCCTTGCTCTTATCGGGGACGTCGTTCCGGTCGAGCGTCGCCAGCAGGCGGTCGGCTCGTTCATGGGCATCGCGTTCCTGGGGCAGGCGCTCTCTATGGGCATCGGCGGTGCGATCGCATACTTCTTGAACTGGCGCGGGGTCTTCGTTGCGTACGCCGCATTTTCGGCCGTCATAACCGTCGTGCTGTGGCGCGGGCTGTCAAGCGTGCGCGCGAGCGAGAGCAGGAACCCGGAAGCGCGTTTCTTGGCGCCGTACGGCAAGCTGCTCAGCCACGGCGCGAGCCTCCGGACGTACCTCACCATCCTCGGTGAAGGCGTGTTCTTGCTCGGTAGTTTCAGCTACCTGGGCGCGACGCTCGCGGCGCGGTTCGGACTTTCGTTCCTCGCAATCGGCGCCGTCATGACCGCGTTCGGCATCGCAGCCGTCGTCGCCGGCCGCACGAGCGGGAAGGTCGCATCACGCCTCGGGCGCCGGAACACTGTGGTGCTGGGGCTCGGCCTGGCCGCGGTCGCTGACCTTCTGGTGCGCGCGGGAGGCAGCAGCCTTGCCGTCACAGGCGTCGGCATCTTCCTGCTCGGCTTCGGGTTCATGACCGCGCACTCCACGCTGCTGACGATCGCCACGGAGTTCACCGCCAAGGCGCGCGGGGTCGCGATGTCGCTCGTCACGTTCTGCTTCATGCTCGGTGGTTCGCTGGGAACCGGGTTGGGCGGCAAGCTCGTCGCGGCGAGCTCGCTCGACACGCTCTACCTTGCGTACGGCGTGGGCCTTGCGGCTCTCAGCGTGATCGCGTTGCCGGCCCTGCGCGCGGCAGCAAGCCAGCCGTCCGTCGCTGCCGAGGTAGCCTGAGCTCAGGCGCTCTGGTAGACTGCGGGCCGTGGACGAGAGGACGGACGCGATGCCGAGCGACCAGGCCCGCCCTGAGAGCGATGGGCACGAGCACGCCGGACACGAGCACACGCACGGCGTGCACGTCCACGCTGCGCCGGAGAACCTGAGCGCGCGGCTGCTGGCGAGCGTCGTCGTCAACGTCGCCATCACCGCGGCGCAGGTCGTGGGCGGCGTGCTCGCCGGCAGTCTCGCGCTGCTCTCGGACGCCGCGCACAACGCGAGCGACGTGCTCGGCCTCGTTCTCGCGTACGCTGCGAACCGAGCGGGGCGGCTGCCTGCGACCGAGCGTCGCACCTACGCTTTCAAGCGCGCGGAGGTGCTCGCAGCATTCGTGAATGCCGCAGGGCTGCTGGCGGTCTCGGTGTGGGTGCTCATCGAGGGCGTCGGCCGCCTGCTGCATCCGCAACCAGTCGAAGGCGGCGTCGTGGCGGTGCTCGCGGGCGTCGGCCTTCTTGCCAACACGGGCGCCGCCGTCTTGCTGAGAGGCGGGCACGATCTGAACGTGCGAAGCGCGTTCCTCCATCTGGTGGCGGATGCCGTGACCTCCTTTGGCGTGCTTGCAGGTGGCGTCGTGATGCTGCTGACCGGGTGGGGCGCGGTCGACGCCGTCGTGTCCATGGCGCTTGCGGCGTGGATGATCCGCGAGTCGTTCGGCATCGTGAAGGCGTCGACCGACGTCCTGTTGGATGCTGTGCCCGCAGACGTCGTGCTCGGAGAGGTGCAGCGGACGATTCTGGACGCCGAGCACGTCGTCGAGGTGCACGACCTGCACGTGTGGTCGCTCTCCTCGACGGAGCGCGCGCTTTCTGCGCACGTGGTGACCGATTGTACCGACTTGGAGGCGCTCTCAGCATCCATCGCGCGCATCAAGACCGAGCTGAGGACTCACCACGGCATCGCCCACAGCACCCTCGAGCTGGAGTGCGCCGGCGGCGAGTGCGCCGGGGCGCAGTGCGTGCTCCCTCACGAGGAGGCCTGGAAGGCGTAGCCGACACGTCGGAGTGGCGCCTCGACCGATCCTTCGCTACGCGAGGTTCCGCCTCGCCGAGTGACGCAGCAGTTCACGTTGCTGCAACACGCGAGCATTGCTGTAAGCCGCTTCGGCTGCCACAATCCTCGTATGCGACGCATCGCGCTCTTCTCTGACGTCCACGGCAACCTCCCCGCTCTCGACGCGGTGTTGGCCGACATGGCGCGCTCAGGCTTCGGCGAGGGCAGCGAACGGTACTGCCTCGGCGACCTCATCGGGTACGGGCCTGATCCCGGCGGCGTGGTCGAGCGCGTGCGAGCGCTCGGGGTTCCGACGATCGTCGGCAACTACGACGACGGCGTTGCAGCGCACCGGGGCCAGTGCGGGTGCTACTACGGCACCGAGCAGGCGAAGTCGGACGGCGAGGCGAGCTACCGCGTGACCGAGCGCCTTCTCGACGAGCGTGACGCCCAGTGGTTGCTCGCGTTGCCGCAGCACCTGTGGTTGGAGCACGAGGGGGCCGTGATCCTTCTCACGCACGGCAGCCCGCGGCGGCTCAACGAGTACCTGCTGCTCGACCGCACCGAGGCGCAGCTTGCTCGCCTCGCGATCGAAGCCGGTGCGCACGTCGTGTGCCACGGGCACATCCACATCCCGTACCACCGATCGTTCGACGCAGCGGCCGCAGCAGACGTGCGCTTACGGGGAACATCGTCGCTCACGCCCGTCGAAGGCCGCATCCACTACGTCTCGAGCGGGTCTGTCGGCAAGCCCAAGGACGGCGATCCGCGCGCGTGCTGGGTGGAGCTGGCGCTGGGCGACGAGGACGAGGTGCGCGAGGCCGCGCCCGACGACGTGGCCGCAGGTCCCGTCGGCGAGACGGAGGTGTGGCTCGCGACGGTCTTCCACCGCGTGAGCTACGACGTCGAGCAGGTCGCTCGCGCGATGGCCGCGGTCGGGCTGCCGGAGACGCTCGCGGAGGCGCTGCGACGCGCCTGAGCGCCCCCGCTGCGAAAGCCGGCTGTCTGCGTCTGGCGTCCGGAGCGGATCCTACCCCGCGGCCTCCGCTTCAGCCTCGAGCGCAGGAGCCGACCCCGAAACCCCCGCTTCGGCCTCGAGCGCCTCAGGCCACCACTTGCGACGAAGCGCGAGTGCCGCGTTGACGAGGGTGATCAGCACCGGCACCTCGACGAGCGGCCCCACGACTGCAGCAAACGCTTGGCCCGAACCCAGTCCGAAGGTCGCCACGGCGACGGCGATGGCGAGCTCGAAGTTGTTGCCCGCTGCTGTGAACGACACGGACGTCGCCTTCGGGTAGTCTGCCCCGAGCCGGTGGCTCAGCCAGAAGGCCGAGAAGAACATCAGCACGAAGTATGCGACGAGAGGGATCGCGATCCGCACCACGCCCAACGGTATCTGGACGATGAGCTCGCCTTTGAGCGAGAACATCATGACGATCGTGAACAGCAGCGCGACGAGCGTGATCGGCGAGATGCGACGCACGAACGCGCTCTCGTACCAGTCTTCACCTTTGGCTCGCACGAGGAAGAAGCGCGACGCGGCGCCGGCGACGAACGGGATGCCGAGGTAGACGAGAACGCTCTTGGCGATTTCCCAGGGCGAGATGTGAACCGCCATGCCCTGCAATCCCACGAGAGGGGGAAGCACGGTGATGAAGAGCCACGCCATGGGCGCGTAGAACAGCACCTGGAAGATCGCGTTCAGGGCGACCAGCCCAGCGCCGTACTCCGAGTCGCCGCGCGCGAGGTCGTTCCACACGAGCACCATCGCGATGCAGCGCGCAAGGCCGATCAGGATCAGCCCGACCATGTACTCGGGCTTGTCGCGCAGAAGCGTCGTGGCGAGCGCGAACATGATGACTGGGCCGACGATCCAGTTCAGCGCGAGCGAGATCCCCATGACCTTCCTATTGCGGAAGACGTCTGGCAGCTCCTCGTACTTCACCTTCGCGAGCGGGGGATACATCATCAAGATCAGCCCGATGGCGATCGGGATGTTGGTCGTGCCGACGGACAGCGCGTCGATGAACTTCGGCATCGACGGCGCCAGCGCGCCGAGCGCGACGCCGGCCGCCATCGCGAGGAAGATCCACAGCGTGAGGTAGCGATCCAGGAACGAGAGCTTCTTGCTGGTTGCAGGCATGGTCATCCTTCCACGGTCGGCGCTGCAGGTGCTGTGCACGAGGCGGCCAAGTCGGCCAGGCCTTCGAGGTTTCGTGCGAGCTCGACGAGGGCATCGGCATTCAAGCAGTAGACGCGCGAAGTCCCGACAGCATGATCCGAGACGACTCCGGCCTGCTTGAGCGCAGCGAGGTGCTGAGAGACCGTCGACTGGGCGAGCGGGAGGCTCGCGAAGACCTCCCTGCCCGCACACTCGGGCTGAGAAGCGAGCAGTCGCACGATGCGCACGCGAGCTGGATGCGAAAGCGCTCTGGCGATCTCAGCGATGCGGTCGGCGTCCACGTCGGCCTCCACGGCTCAATCGGCAATCGCCGATAGACGATACGTTGTGCGCGCCCGCGGGTCAAGACTCCGGAGATTCGGGCTTGCGCGAAGCCTTTCGGCCACATATACTTCGACAAGTATCGAACTAAAGGAGACACCCATGGTCACCATGCGCTCTATCACCGAGACCGAGCTCGACGCCGGTCTCAAGGCGCTCGCGTCCGCCCAGCGGCGCGAGATCGTGCGTGCGCTCTCTGCGCGGTCTGACGAGTCCGGGAAGACGTGTTGCGGAATCGGCGAGGTCTGCGCGTGCAAGATCTCCGAGCGACTCGGGCTTGCGCCGTCGACCATCTCGCATCACATGGCGCTCTTGCGCGAAGCGGGTCTGGTCCGCGCTCGAAAGGAAGGGACGTGGGTGTACTACTCGCTCGACCGGGATCGGTTGCGAGAAATCGCTCGCGCCATCGCTGAGTTGTAGACCCGCCCTGCTCTCGACCACACGAAAGGGAAGGCATGGACGTCTTCGCTCCTCTGCAGTGGCTCGCCGACTGGATCACGTTCGATCTCATCGGGCTCACGGCCGACAGCCGCCTGGGCTCCGCGCTCGCATTCTTCCTCTACGACGTACCGAAGATTCTCATCTTGTTGTCCGTCATCGTCTTCCTCGTCGCGATAGTCCGGTCGTTCTTCCCGCCCGAGAAGACGCGCAAGTACCTTTCTCACTCGCGCGAATACGTCGGCAATGTGCTCGCGGCGCTCTTAGGCGTCGTCACACCGTTCTGCTCGTGCTCGGCGGTGCCGCTCTTCATCGGGTTCGTGGAATCAGGCGTGCCGCTCGGCGTGACGTTCTCGTTCCTCATAGCGAGCCCGATGGTGAACGAGGTCGCGCTCATCTTGCTCTTCGGCATGTTCGGCTGGGAGATCGCCGCGCTGTACCTCGTCTCCGGCCTGACGGTGGCGATCGTCGGCGGCATCGTCATGGGGCGGCTGGGTTTGGAAGACCAGATCGAGGACTACGTTCGGCAGATCCGCATGGGAGAGGCCGAGGTCCCGACGATGACGTGGCCCGAGCGGCTGTCGTACGCGCGCGGGTACGTCGGCGACATCGTGAAGAAGGTGTGGCCGTACATCGTGGTCGGCATCGCGATCGGCGGGTTCATGCACGGATACATCCCGGCCGATGCGCTCGCGCACATCGCCGGTCCCACCAACCCGTTCGCGGTGCCGGTCGCAGTTCTCATGGGCATCCCGCTTTACAGCAACGCCGCCGGTGTGATTCCCCTGGTGAGCGTGCTCACCGAGAAGGGCGTGGCGATGGGCACCGTGCTCGCCTTCATGATGGCGGTCACCGCGCTCTCGCTGCCCGAGTCCATCATCCTGCGCAAGGTCATGAAGCCGAAACTCATCGCCATCTACGCGGCGGTGGGATTCGTCACCATCACCGCGACGGGATACCTGTTCAACTGGGCGATACCGGCGCTCGGCCGGTAGAGGAGAGGAGCAAGTATGGTCATCAAGGTGCTCGGATCGGGTTGTGCGAACTGCCAGCGGCTCGAGGCCGTCGCGCGTGAGGCGGTGGCTCGGCTCGGCATCGACGCGGAGGTCGAGAAGGTCACCGACTTTGCGGACATCATGTCGTACGGCATCATGACGACGCCGGCCCTCGTGGTCGACGAGCAGGTGAAGCTCGCGGGGCGCGTCCCGTCCGTGGACGACGTCGTGAAGATCCTCTCAGCGGCACAGCCGTGAGCGCGAAGAGCTCTGACACGGATAGCGGCGCAACAGGACAGACGCGTGCGACCGGTTCCGGCGCGGCGAAGACGACGATCGCGTCGGGCAAGCCGATATTCGTGCTCTTTCACTCGCTGACGTGCCAGCCGTGCGTCACATCCCCACGTCGTTCTTCCTGTCGCCTGGGGCGACGTCCGTGGTCGAGGCCTACACGGGAACGATGACCGAGAGCGAGATGCGTGCGAAACTCGACGCGCTGATATCGAAGGCGAGATGATGGAGGCGCTCGCAGACAAGCTGGCTGCGGGCGTGGTCGCAGGGCCGGCGGCTTTCGCGGTGGCGTTCCTCGGAGGTCTCGTGGCCGGGTTCGGGCCGTGCATCCTGCCGATGGTGCCCGCCGTGTTCTCGGCGATCGGCGTGGCCGCTGGCGCGGTCGGCCGGGCGATCGTCATCGGGCGGTGGGCGTACTTCGCGGCGGCGGCGGTGTGCCTCGCGCTTGGTTTGCACATGCTGGGGATCGTTCAGCTTCCCATCGACCGGTTGAACGCGCTTCTGCCGGTGCGCCGGCCCGAACGGCGCGGGCTTGCGGGCTCGTTCCTGTTCGGTATGCTGTTCGGGCTGGTAGCGTCGCCCTGCTCCACGCCGATCCTGGCCGCCATCGCGACGATCGCTGCGGCGGGGCGTGACGCCGTTCGCGGCGGCGCGCTGCTCTTCGTCTATGGGCTCGGGAAGGGCGTGCCGTTGGTCCTGCTGGGCGTGGCGTCCGGCTCGATGGCGGTGATGAGGCGGCTCGGGCGCGGCGCAGACGCGCTTGCCAAAGTGGGCGGCGTCGGCTTGCTGTTTGCTGCGGCACACCTGGTGTACATCGCGTGAATGGACGGAGAGGTCATGGGCTGCTGCTCGCCGGACAGAGAGATTTTGGTCGAGGTCAAGCGGTTGGTGGTCGACGGCACGACGTGCGAGCGGTGTGGCGATGCGTGGAACGCCGCGATCCGCGCCGTGCGTTCGCTCGAAGGCGAGCTGGCGGGAGCAGGCATGAGTGTGCGGCTCGTCGAGCGTCCGCTGCCGCCTGAGCGCATCGACGAGTCGAACAGCGTGCTCGTTGACGGGAGGCCGGTGGAGGAGTGGCTCGCGGGCGAGGTGACAGTCGGAGTCAGCGAGTGCCCCACCTGCTCCGAGATCGTCGGTGAGCCAGCGTGCTGCAGGACCTACGAGGTGGGCGGCGAGCCAGTCGATGCGCTCGACGCCGAGGCGATCGCCCGTGCAATCCGTCAGGCAGCCGCGATTCCTGAGCCTGCGTCGCCGAGCGCGCTGCGCGTGCTCATCGTGACGACCCCAGAGTGCGGTTGAGGCGGCGCGCTCCTGTGCGACCCCGGTTCGGAGGTCATCCCGGAGGTGCCCGACGGCTCGACTTGAGACATGCCGGGGGCGTGGCGTGCCCGCGTCATCCAAGCACGGCTCGAGTCTGAAGGCATCGTAGCGGCCGTCGAAGAGAAGAGCTTGTTCGAGCTGGCGGACGACGACCGTCACGCGGCGCTCGACGCGATGATCCAGCGGAGCGCTGAGCCGCCGTTCGTGCTGGTCGGACGCGAGCTCGCGTGCTCAGCAGGCATCGATACGCAGGCGATCGTAGAGGCGGCCAAGCGCGTGGTCGGGGGTCGGTGACGGCGCGAGGTCGCGTGCGGCGCGGTTGCGCATCGGGCGCCTCGGTTCGAGCCGTTACGCCTTGTGCGCGTCGATCATGCCCTCAGGCAGCATGGGCGTCGAGATGCCCAGCGCCTCGAACTGCTCCCGGAAGCCCTCCATCATCACCTTGAACGCGCTCAGCATGTACCGGCGCTTGAAGCAGTCGGGCAGCGCGAGCACCTCTTTGGCCTTGTGCCGGTAGAACTCCATGTAGCAGCGCGCGTGGGCCTCGTTCATCTCCTCCATGGTCATCGCGTACGGCTCCACGATCGGTGTCGCGAGGTTGTACTGCGACCAGTCGGTCACGCGGATGCGGTCCTTGTACTCCTCGTGGATGGGCGTGAACGGCATCGGCGTTATGAGCGGGAACACCGCGATGTCCGGGTTGAGCTCGATCGCCATCCGTATCGTCTTCTCGATCGACTCCCACGTCTCCGTCGGGGCGCCGATCATGAACGACGCCTCGGTGATGAGGTCGTTCTCGCGCGCCAGGTCCAACGCGCGCTTGTTCATGTCGATGGTGGTGCCTTTGTTGAAGCTCGCGAGCATGTCGTCGGTGCTCGCCTCGAGGCCCAAGTAGAGGTGGACCATGCCCGCGTCGCGGTACTTGTGAAGGATGTCCGCGTCCCGGATGATGTCCTCCACCCGGGTCTCCATCAGGAACTTGACTGGCATGGCCTCGGCGATGAGCATGTCGAGGATGCGCTCCCAGCGCTCGCGATCGCAGGTCGGGTACGGGTCGATGATCGTCACGAACTCGACCCCGTACTCGTACACCAGCTCGCGGATTTCCTCGATGGTGGCTTCCGGGCTGCGAGCGCGCCAGTCCCCGCGCCAGAACTGGCGATGGCTGCAGAAAGAGCAGCCCATCATGCAGCCGCGTGAGGTCAGGATCGAGGCCAAGCGTCCGAAGGGCTCGATCTTGTAGTGGTAGGCGTCCCATTCGAGCAGGTGCCACGCCGGCTTCACTGGGTCGAGGTCCTGGATGTGTGGCCGCAAGGGAGTCGCCGCCACCTCGCCGTCTCGGAGGAACGCGATGCCTCGCACGTTGTCGACCTGTCCGCCCTCGTCCAGCACGCGGAAGAGCTCCTCAGCGGTCTCTTCGAGCTCGCCTCGCAACACGAAGTCGACGTGGTTCTCCGGGTCCGTGAGGATATCGGCATACAAGAAGGTGGGCAGCGGCCCGCCGATCATCGTGCGTATCGCGGGATCCACCTCTTTCGCAATCGAAAGCGCCTTCAGCGCTGCTGGAACCGTCGCCGTGCTGATGGCGCCGGTCACGGGGAGGTAGTCGAACGCCATCACGGCATCGGGCCGGAACCGCTCGATCTCGGCACGGATGTCCTCGAACGAGCGGTCGATGTTCATGGCGTCGAATATGCGGGCTTCGTAGCCGGCTTTCTCCGCGGATGCGGCGACGTACGCGAGCTGCAGCGGCGGCCACTTGCCGATGACTTGGACGCCCCAGCAGGTGTACGGGGGGACGACGAACAGGGCCTTGCTCATCCGGTCGACCTCCGGGAAGAGAGAATCAGCTCACAAGCGGATTCTAGCACGCGGGGTGGGTAACGGCCGGGCTGCGAAGCCGACGAGGGCAGCCAGGCGGCGGCGAGCGTTCTGCGAAGGCAGTCCGCGCTGTTCGCCGTCGCTCGTCAGGGTATGATTGCATCAGCAGCCGCTGCGCGTGCATACGCACGGGCAGCCCGGCGGGTGAGAACCGCATGAAGGGAGGCCCCGATGGTCCGTCCCGACACCTACCGCGAGGCGCGCGCTCATCTTGCAGGTCTAAGCGACGCGGAGCTCGAGGAGCGCTTCTGGCGCCTCGCGCGCGAGGTCGTCGCGCCGCTCGTAGAGCTGGCCCGCACGCACACCTCTCCCTCGATCGAGCGGAGCGTGCTCATGCGGATGGGCGTGGACTCCGTGACGGCGCAGGCGATCGTCGCCGAGTGCGTGACGCGCGGGCTGCTCCCCCACGGCGCGGGGCACGTGGTGCTCGTCTGCATGCGAGCGTGGGGCTGCGACGCTCCGGAGGCCGCGCGGCGGCTCGCTGCTGGCGAGGGCTGGGAGGTCGTCGCCGCGAAGTGGGAGGACTCCCGATGAGCGCGCAGCACGACGAGCGTTTCGGCGCTCCGCTCCGCGACCCTTCGCTTTCACCAGACGAGAAGCTCGACGTCGAGGCGCTGCTCGAGGGCCTCGATCGCTACCGGCCCCGCCGTCGCGGGTGGACGTGGCGTCGCCGGCTTCCAGCGCAGCGCCTGTACGAGTTCGAGTACCACGAGACCTCGGAGCCTGTGGCGCGGAGCGTGCCGCTCCCGGCGGCTCGCTACTTCGAGGGCATCGACCCGCAGCCGGACTGCGTCATCACCACCGAGATCGCCTCCGGGCGGCCGGAAGACGACGTGCGCCGCATGCGGATGGCGGCGTGGCACGGAGCCGACCACATCATGGTGATCCGCACGGCCGGGCAGTCGCACATGGACGGCCTGATCGAGGGCACGCCGGAAGGCGTCGGCGGGACCGCGGTGACGCGCAAGCAGGTCCGGCTCACGCGGCGTGCGCTCGACCTGATCGAGGACGAGGTCGGCCGCCCGATCGACTTCCACAGCTACGTGAGCGGCGTGGCGGGTCCGGAGATCGCTGTGATGTTCGCCGAGGAGGGCGTGAACGGCGCGCACCAAGACCCGCAGTACAACGTCTTGTACCGCAACATCAACATGTACCGCTCGTTCGTGGACGCGGCCGAGGCCAAGCGCGTGATGGCGCACGTCGGGATGCTGCAGATCGACGGAGCGCACAACGCCAACGCCACGGCCGTGCGCGCCTGGAAGGTGATGCCGGAGCTGCTCGTGCAGCACGCCATCAACTGCGCGTACTCCGAAGCGGTCGGCATGCCGCGGGAGCTCATCGCGCTCTCGACCGTGCCGCCCGACGCGCCGCCGGCCCCGTGCGTCCGCATGGACCTGCCGTACGCGATCGCGCTGCGCGACCTGTTCCGCGGGTTCAAGATGCGCGCTCAGCAGAACACCCGCTACATGGAGTCCGACGCGCGCGAAGCGACGGTCTCGCACGTGCTCAACATGCTGATCTCGCGGCTCACCTCGGCCGACATCCAGTCGACGATCACGCCGGACGAGGGGCGGAACGTCCCGTGGCACTACAACAACGTCGCCGCGGTGGACACCGCCAAGCAGGCGCTCGTGGGCATGGACGGGCTCCGCGAGGTGGTGCGCGTCGACCGGGAGGCGCCGGAGCTCAAGGCGCGCGTTCGCGAGCTCAAGGAGCGCGCGGTGCTGTTCCTCGAGGCGATGCTCCGCGACGGCGGGTACTTCGCCGCGGTGGAGCAGGCGTACTTCGTCGACTCCGGGGAGTATCCGGAGACCAACGACGACGGCATCGTGCGCACGAGCGATGGCGGCGTGGCGGCCGGGACGATCGTCGAGCGGGCGGAGGACTACCTCGCGCCGGTGTGCGCGCACTTCGGCGAGAACCACCTCGAACTGCTGGACCTCCCGGAGAGCGCGAAGCCGTGCGATGCGATCGGGGGCTGCACGCTGTGCGACGACGCGAAGGTCCCCTACATCGATGAGCTCGACCCGGACGACAACGCTGCAGCGCGTCTTGCTGCCACGCGCGAGCTCCGGGAGCGCGGCCTCATCAAGCCGGAAGTCGAGTGGACGGGGGACGGCGTCGTCGTCGTGACGATGTTCCTGCCCGCCTCCGAGCAGGTCGCGAAGGCGGCGGCGCTCGAGCTCGGGCGCGCCATGAACCTTGCGGACTGCGAGGTCATCCACAGCCGCGTCATGCATCCGGCCGAGGGGACGCTCATCGAGCTCAAGGGCCGGCTGGACGCGGCGGTGGACCCAGCGACGCTCGTGGTGCCGGAGCCGGTGGCTGCGCTGAGCGACGAGGAGATCCGCGAGTTCGTGCGTGAGCACGGCGTGAAGGCGGTGGCCGCTACCGTCGGCGAGGACGAGCACTCCGTGGGCATGCGCGAGATCATCGACATCAAGCACGGCGGGCTCGAGAAGTGGGGGTTCGGCGTGACCTACCTCGGCACGAGCGTGCCGGTCGAGAAGGTGCTCGACGCCGCGATCGAGCACGCCGCGCAGGTCGTCCTCATCTCCACGATCATCACGCACGCGGACGTGCACCGCGAGAACATGCGCAAGCTCGCTGACCTCGCCGTCGAGAAGGGAGTGCGCGACCGGCTCCTCCTCATCGCCGGCGGCACGCAGGTGACCGACGAGATGGCGCGCGAGTGCGGGCTCGACGCCGGCTTCGGGCGCGGCACGCACGGCATCGACGTGGCGAGCTTCATCGTGCGGGCGATGCGCGAGCGCATCGCGGGCCCCTAGGCGTCTCCGCCTCCGAGCGTCCGCGCGATCTCGGCGAGCTCCGCCTCGTGCGCGGCGTATGCGTCCGCGACCGAGGCCGTCGAGGCGCGTTCGCGCCCCGCCCGCGCCTCTGCTTCGGCGAGCGCCCCTTCGACGCTCTCCACGAGCTCGGCGAGCATGCGGTCGAGCCGGCCGGCGAAGACGAGGAACGCGTCGTTCACGTTCTGGAGCACCGCCCAGCGCAGGTTCTCGACGTTTCCCACAACGACGCGCTCGACAGCGATGCGCTCGCGGGCCCGACGCTTGCGTTCAGCGGCCGAAGCCGGCAGCAGCCGTTCCGCCGGCGAGGCCGGAGGGACGTGGAGCGCGACCTGCCAGGGGTGCTGCACCCAGTACGGCTCTCGCCGCATCTCGAAGACCTCGCTCGCATTCGGTGCCGCGAGCGCGACCCCGAAGGCGTCGGAGGCCGCCGATCGCACCTTCGCGGCGAGCTCGTCCGCCCGCGCCTCGTGCTCAGAGAGCGACTGCGCGATCAGCCGCTCCATGAGCGTCGCGATGGCGCCGAGCTCGCGCTCGAACAGCGCAGGCACCTCGCGCTCGAGCACGTCTTCGAGCCGCTCGTCTGGCGCGCGCTCCTCGACTGCGCGCGTGAGCGCGTGATATGCGCGCTCGCGCACAGCGGCCGCTTCCTGCTCCAGGCGTGCAAGCAGGCGCTTCTTGTCGCCGGCGATCAGGTCGTGGGCGATCTCGCGCTCGCGGACGGCGGCTTCCACCGACTGGCGGAACAGAGCGGCCCGCGACTGCAGTTCGGCGAGCGGCATGAGCGCGAGCGACCGCTTGAGCGCGATCTGAGACGCGGCCTCGTCGCAGAGGCGCTGCGTCTTGCCGCGGACGGCTGCGTGCAGCACGCTCGTGAGCTCATCGGCCACGAACCGCTCCAGCGCGCGCTCGAGCGCCGCGCAGCCGCTGTCCTCCCATGCCGCGTCGGATCCGGCCTCGCGCGCGGCCAGCCCGCGCCGGGCCGAGAGCGGCACGATCTCCGCTGCTGCGGCGCCGACCTCCCGTTCGAGGACGCTGCGCAAGAAGGCGATGGCCGTCTCGCGCTCGCGTTCGTCCAGGTAGTCGACTTTGTTAAGCACGAAGAACAACCGCGGCACGCGTTCGGCGACCTCGGCCAGGAACCCGACCTCGGCTTCGGTGATGGGCGGGTCCGCTGAGACGACGAAGAGGGCCGCGTCGCACTGCGGCAGGAAGTTCAGGGTCGCCTCCGTGTTGTGGCGGTACGTCGAGCCGATGCCTGGCGTGTCGATGAGCACCGCGCCGGACGCGAGGACCGGGGCGGGGTGGTACACCGTGACGCGCTCGACGTTGAGCGCATTGCACGGGTTGCGCTCCTCGGTGACGAACTGCTCGAGGCGGCTTCTGAGCTCGTCAGCGTCAGAGGCCTCGAAGATCTCCGGTTGGCGGTCGTCGGCGAACGCGACCTCAAGCCGCCGGGTCCCAGCGGGCTTGAGGAAGGTCGGGATGGCCGTGAGCGGAACGACCGATGCGGGCAAGACCGCCTCTCCGAGGAGGGCGTTCAAGAGCGTGCTCTTCCCGCGCTTGACCTGCCCGAGCACCGCGAGGTGCACGCGGCCGGCGGCGAGCCGCTCTGCGAGCTCGTCTGCGCGCACCGCGATCGGGTCGAGCCCTGCATCGCGCGCCAGCACGGCGATGCGCGCAAGCGCAGAAGCGAGCTGCGGCTCAGGCGTCCCTGCGGCCGTGCGGCCTTCATCGGGTCGGATCGCAACCACCTCCATGAGCACGAAGGCTCCTGCACGCGTTCCGGTGCAGGAGCCATCAGCCGAAGCGGTTCAAGGCGAGCTCCATCGCCTGTGCTCCACAGTGTAGCGGAGTGCGTCGCAGATGCGCTATCGTGCGGACGCCGCATGACAGCCGGCAGGCACCCAGCGGCTCGACCCGGACGGGAGGGCTGTTTCGTGTTGCGCGGGGTGCTGACGACGGGCGGCGTGGTGCTGGCGCCATCAGGCGCCGACGGCTGGTTCGGTGGCGTAGCGCTTGCGGCCGCATCGCCTGTCGTCTGCCGTTCTGCGTGCGGGACACGCGAAGCGGCCGAAGAAGTCGAGCGTGTGTTCCGTGGCGAGGGCGGCGAGCTTGCGGTCGCCGTTCTGCCCTACGACGGTGCTGCTGCGGTCATGGTGTTCGAGCGCACGATCCAGGCGGCCGCTCCCGCGTCGCCTCCGCCGCTGCCAGCAGGCGTGCCGCTTCTTTCTGGCGCATGCGCCGACATGGAACGAGCGTCATTCGTCGGCGCGGTCGCATCGCTCAAGGACCGCATCAGAGCAGGCGACGTGTACGTCGCGAACCTCACGCTGCGGATCGCGGGCGCCCTCGCGTGCGACCCAGCGCTCGCGTTCTCGACGCTCGCAGCGCGCGGGGCAGGCGCGATGTCTGCCCTCGTCGCCCTTCCAGACGGCCGGACGCTGGCATCGATCTCTCCCGAGCGGTTCGTGCGGTTGCGGGACGAACGGGACGGCGTCTCCGCGGAGGTGTGGCCGATCAAGGGCACCAGACCGCGGGGCCGCACGGCATCGGAGGACCGTGCGCTGGCCGCGGAACTCGCCGCTTGTGCGAAAGAGCAGGAGGAGCACACCATGATCGTCGATCTGGAGCGCAACGACATCGGCCGGGTCGCGCTGCCCGGTTCGGTCGTGGTGCGCCCGCTGCGCGCGATCGTCCCCACTCCGTACTGCTGGCAGATGGTGTCGTGCGTGCGCGGGCTGCTCTGTGCGGACGTACCGGTCGCAGCTGTGCTCGAGGCGGCGTTCCCGTGCGGGTCGGTGACGGGCGCGCCGAAACGCGCCGCGATGCGCGTCATCAGCGAGCTGGAGCGCTCGACGCGCGGTGCTTACTGCGGCTCGCTCGTGGTGGCGCGTCCCGGCGAGATCGACTCGTCGGTGCTTATCCGCACCTTGGAGATCACGCGAGACGGCCACGCGACGTGGGGGACCGGGTGCGGCATCACGATCGACAGCGATCCTCCGGCCGAGTGGGACGAGGCGATGCTGAAAGCGTGCCCGGTGCTCGGCTCGGCCGGCACGCTTCTCGCGTGATACGCTGCATGCAAGCACGCGAAGGGGGACCACTGTGAGCGCACGCCGCATAGACGCGCTGGTCGCCGAGATCGGCTCGACCACCACGGTGGTCTCGGCGTTCGATGGCCTTTCGGGCTTCCCGGAAACCGAGCCGACGCTGCTCGCGCAAGGAATGGCGCCCACCAGCGTGGCGGCAGGCGACGTCGGCGTCGGGCTCGTCCAGGCGCGCGCGGCGCTGGAGGCGCAGACGGGCCCGCTCGAACCGGGCGTCACGCTCGCTACCTCGTCTGCTGCGGGCGGGCTGCGTATGACGGTGCACGGGCTTACGGAGCGCATGACGGCTCGTGCGGCGCGCGAGGCGGCCCTCGGGGCCGGCGCCGTCGTCACGCTCACGACGGCGGGCGTCTTGCGCGAGCGCGACGTGCGCGCGATCCACGAAGCGCGGCCCGCACTCATCTTCTTGGCCGGCGGCGTCGAAGGCGGCGACACCGAGACGGTGCTCGCGAACGTGCGGGCGCTGGCGACGCTCCCTATCCGCCCGGCGGTGATCTTCGGCGGGAACTCTGCCGTCGCCGACGAGGCGCGCACTGCGCTCGAAGACGCCGGGTTCCGCGTGTACGTCACGCCGAACGTCTATCCGGCGGTGGACGAGCTCGCCGTCGAGCCCGCTCGCCGCATCATCCACGACGCGTTCGAGGAGCACATCACGCGCGCACCGGGCATGGAGCGCGTCGCCGAATTCGTGCGCGGCCGTATCCTGCCGACGCCGGGCGCGGTCCTGCTGGCCGCTGAGGCGCTGGCGGAAGCCGTGGGGGATCTCGTGGTGGTCGACGTCGGCGGCGCGACGACCGACGTGCACTCCGTGACGGCCGGAAGCCCAGAGCTCGCACAGCGCGCCACCGAGCCGCAGCCGCGTGCGAAGCGCACCGTCGAGGGCGATCTCGGCACGTACGTGAGCGCGCGCACCACCGCGTCGCTGTTGCCCGAGGCCGAGCGCCCGGATCCGCTTCCGCCGGCGATCCCGGGAAGCGGAGCCGAAATCGCGGCGGCGGCCGCGCTTGCACGCATCGCGACGCGCACGGCCCTGGAGCGGCACGCAGGGCGGCTCGCGCACCTCTACACGCCGCGCGGGCGCCAGACGGTCGTGCGGGGCAGGGACCTTTCGGCGTGCAGGCTCGTCATCGGCACCGGCGGCGGGCTCGTGCGGCTGCCTGGAGGCGAGGACGCGCTCCGGGGCGGGCTCGCGCGCGAGGGCGACGAGCGGCTGCTGCCGCCTGCCGACGCGCGGGTGGCGCTCGATCGCGACTACGTCTTCGCCTGTTGCGGCGCGCTGCTCGCGGCGTTCGACCCCGAGGCGGTCGTCGCGCTCATGCTCGCGAGCACGGGGCTCTCGGCGTAGCGGCACCGCCTCGCGTGGCGACGAACGGCTGCTTGCGGCCAATGAACGGCGTACACTAGGTCGCGACGGGCGACGAGAGGTGGGAGGAGCGCATGGTTGGGCGAGCCACGGTGACGGTCGACCTGGACGCGATCCGCGCGAACGCCGAACGCGTCGTGGCGGCGCTCGGTGGACGGCAGGTGGTGGGTGTCACGAAGGTCACCTGCGGAGACCCAGACGTCGCTCGCGCCATGCTCGACGGCGGCTGCACGGCGATCGGCGACTCGCGGCTGGAGAACCTCGAACGGTTGCGGGAAGCAGGCGTTCGCGCGCCGCTGTGGCTGCTGCGCTCGGCGGTGCCCGCCGCCGCTGACGAGGTCGTCCGGCTGGCGGACGTCTCCTTGGAATCGGAGGTAGCCACGCTCGCGGCGCTCGACGCCGCGGCACGGCGAGCGAGCCGCCGGCACGCGGTCGTGGCGATGGTCGACCTCGGCGACTTGCGGGAAGGCATGATGCCGGGCGCGCTGCCTGCGTTCGTCGAGGCGGCACGTTCGCTCGAGGCGGTCGACGTCGTCGGAATCGGCACGAGCCTCACCTGCTTCGGCGGCGTGGTGCCGGACTCCGACAACCTGGGCCGCCTGGTCGAGCTCGTGCGCGAGACGGAGCAGATGCTCGGGCGCCGTCTCATGGTGAGCGGCGGGATGTCCTCGTCGCTCGACGCGCTCATCGCAGGCGAGCTGCCGGACCGCGTCGACAACCTCCGTATCGGGGAAAGCATCATCCTCGGCGTCAGCACCGTCACGCGCACGCCCGTCCTTGGCTTGCGCACCGACGCGATCACGCTGGAGGTGCCCGTCATCGAGGTCGCGCGCAAGCCGAGCCTCCCGCAGGGCCGCATCGCCCAAGACGCGTTCGGACACACCCCCGCGTTCTCGGACCGCGGTGAGCGGCTGCGTGCGATCTGTGCCATCGGCCGGCAAGATGTCGTCCCAGAAGGGCTCACGCCCTTGGACGAGGGCGTGGAGGTCCTCGGGGCGTCGAGCGACCACCTCGTGTGCGACGTCGAGGAGATGCGCGTGCCGCCACGCGTCGGAGATGCGCTCCGCTTCCGTCCCGGCTACGCTGCGACGCTCGCATTGTTCACCTCGCCGTACGTCGAAAAGGTGCGCAAGAAACCGCGCGAGACTGTCTGAAACCGGGAGCCTTGGGGCAGCAACACTCAAAGGGGTCGGCGCATCAGCCGACCTGACAGGCATGGAGTGGGGGTCCTCCGGGATCGCCTGCCCGGGAGAAAAAGGGAGGGTGTTGCGCATGGCAGGTTCATGGCGGAAGTCGGCCGCGCTCGTCGCGGCCATCGCGCTCGTGGCGGCGCTTGCGGCGCCGAGCATGAGCGTCGCAGCGACGGCTGCGAAGCACGCACCGGCAAAGGGTCTCGCGCCGACGACGGCGGTGTTCGCTCCGGACGCCTACGAGCCGGACGACACGACCGCGACAGCGCACGTGTACAACCCCGCGGTGGACGGCAACTCGTGGACGAGCATGCGGACAGTGCACGGCTCAGGTTCGACGATCGAGGATCCGGCTGACTACGTGGCGATCTCTGTCGCGGAGACAGGCACCCCGATCTGGGCCGAGACCGAGTACGTCGCAGGGTACTACGACTCGTACCTGTATCTGTACGATGCTGACGGCAATGAGCTCGCCTCCGATGACGACCACGATTACTGGAGCGACACGTACTCGTCGTGCCTGTACTACGTGACGCCGGCGCCGGGAACCTACTACCTGGCGGCAGAGCCCATCGACACGAGCTACTACCCGTACTCGTACAAGCTCCACATCACGGTCGGTGACGCCCGGCGGATTTACGGCGCGGACCGGTTCGCGACGGCAGTCGCTGCCTCCAAGCTCCAGTGGGACAACACGACCAACCCGTGGTACGGCCCCGGTTATGGGCCGGGCGCGATCGTCGTGGCGAACGGCCTGAATCCGGCTGACGCCCTTGCCGGCGGCGCGTTCGCGGCACAGATGGACGGCGTGCTGCTGCTCACGAGGCCGGATTCGCTTCCGAGCGTGACGCGCGACGAGATCAACCGGCTTTCGGAGTCCTTGTTCTGGGACTACGACGACGTGAAGGTCTACATCCTCGGAGGAACGGGCGCAGTCAGCAAGGCCGTCGAGGACGAGATCGCGGGTCTTAAGTACGTGACAGAAGTCGAACGGCTTGCCGGAGCCGACAGGTACCGCACGGCGGTCGCGATCGCTGACGAAACGGTGTCTGAAGCGTCGTTCAACAACACCGTGTTTCTCGTGAACGGGACTGCGTGGCCGGATGCGCTTGCCGCATCGACTGTCGCACCGTGGGATTACGCGCCGGTGCTGATGAGCAAGGCGACCACCGTGCCTGCAGAGACGCCGCAGTGGCTTGAGGACAACGGCGTCACAGACGTCGTCATCGTCGGCGGCGAGGGCGTCATCAGCGCCGGTGTGGAAGCCGACCTCACGGACCTCGGATACAACGTCGAGCGTGTCGCCGGTGCGAACCGGTACGAGACCGCGGAGAAGCTCGCTGAGTACGGCGTGGACAACTACGGGATGAATCCGTACCTCGCGACGCTCGTGACCGGCGAGAATCCAGCTGACGCCCTCTCGGCGGCCTCGATCGGCTGGTGGACCGGAGCACCCGTGCTCTTGACCCCGAAAGACTCGCTCTCGCCGTGGGTCGAGACGTACTTCGACGCAGCGGGCGGGATCGGCGAACCCTACGATGGCACGCAGGGTATCGGCTGCTACGTGCTCGGCGGCCCCGGTGCGATCAGCGCATCCACGTACGGACAGTTCAGAGATTTGTGGAAGCAGTACGTGTCTGACTAGCGGCCATCCGGGCTGCGCTCAGCGCAACGAGAGAGGGCCGGGTCTTCCCGGCCCTCTCTTCTACTGATGCAGCGCGGAGGTTCGCTACGCTGCGCTCGTACCCGCCTCTGGCTGGCGTGTCAGCGGACGTGCGGCTCCGGCATCATTCAGGCGTGCACAGTGCGCTCATCGGAGCGCCTTGGACTTGAGCAGGACCACCTTGAGCTTGTAGCCGTGGCGAGCGCAGACCTGCTCCACGAGCTCGCGGGTCTTCGCGTAGTCCCACGCGTAGTCCACGGCCACGCCCTCGGGTCCGAGCACGGTCTCCTTCTTCGCTTCCGAGCGCTTCCAGCCGACAGTGGAGTACGCCTCCACTGACGAGCTTCCGAACGCGAGCCCGCTGCTCGAATCCTTCAGCGCCTCCCGGTACCGCACGGTCTTGTCGGCCTCCTGCACGGTCAAGACCGCCTCGAAGGAGACCTTCTTCGCGCCGGTGCCCCAGTTCGCACTGGCCACCTCGCTTCCGATCTCGAGATCTGCGCGCGTGCCGGTCGCGACGGAGTGCCCCGTCCGCTCAAAGAGGGCGGCCCGGACGTCTGCGATGAGCGCATCACGGCCGCTCGCGTGCGTGGCACCTTCGGTGGCTGAAGGCTCGTCTCGGGCAAGAGCAGGGGCGGGCGCGACGAGGTGCGCGAGCGAGCGCGCCCACTCCCGCGTCTCAGGTGACGCCCACGTGAGCAGCCCGTTCTCGTCCCACGAAAGGACATCGCCAAGCGCGATTTCGTAGCCGTTGACGGAGAAGCGGCCCTCGTCCCACATCACGTGCTTCGTATGCCCGTCGGCCGTCGTATAGGACGCCACCTGCTGCATCGGTCTCTCCTTCCCGTCGTGGCTTTCCAGCGACTTTACCATCACGCGCGGGAGACCATCCTCCGGTAGATCTCCACCATGGCCAGCGTGTCCTGCTCGCAGTAGCGGAGCAGCGCCTTGCGGAGCTCGGCTCGGCGCTCGGGCGGCGTTTCGGGGTCGAGCATCTCCGCAGTCGCGAGCATCGCCGCGTCACCATCGGTGACGGCGAGCGACGAGTAGGGCGGCAGCGAGGGCGCGAGTATCGGCAACGCGGCCTTGATGCTCCAGGTGCCCGCGAGCGCCGGGTGCGACACGCCGCGGGCGACCGCCTCGCGGCCGAGGTCGAAGCTGGCAAGCCCGCCGCCGGTGTCGGGACGCGGTGGGAGCTCCTCCCCGCGGTCGGCAAGCCGCTGCGCGACTTTGTCGTACAGTCCGGGTAGGGTCGCGAGGAGCTGGTCTCGCATGTCGGGGAGCCGCGCCGCCAGGTCGACGAGCTGCGTGAGCTCGTAGGGCGAATAGTGCACGAAGGTGCCGCTTCTCCCGAGCGCATCGAGAAGCGTCGACAGGAACTCGGGCTGGGGGTCGGTATCGGCGCTCGCAACCAGCCACTCGTCGTGGGTGAGCGCGCCGTCCGCTTCGAGACGGTGGACCGACCACTGGACCTTGACCACCTGGAACGGGCTGGTGCCCGGGAACAGCGGCAGCGCCGGGTTCACCGTCTCGAAGTCGACGAACAGGAGCGGGAAGCGCAGCTCCTCGAGCCGCTGTGCGGTGGTGGCGTCCACGGTCGGCTCCACGTCCAGGCCGTCGGGCGGCTCGATGCCGCGCGTGCAGTAGGCGTAGAACTCGCACTCGTACGGCCTGCGGCAGATCGCGTCCGACGGCTGCACCGAGGGCGGTTCGGCCGCCTCGAGAATCGCGATCATCTCAGCCACGTGCGGCGCCATGTTCCGCGCGTAATCGAACGCCTCGGCCGTGACGTCCGTGGCGGCGAGGATCCGCTCGGGGTCGTACGGCCCTCCGGGCCACACGTAGGTGGTGTCGAGGTGCATGAGCGTCACCCGGCGGACATCGAGCCCGGCGCCCAGTGTGACGTAGGCCTGGATGCCGACGTCCGGAAGGTGCTTCGCCGGGTCGTAGCGGCTCGTCGACTTCACCTCGACGAGCTCGAAGCCGCCGCCGTCAAGCGCGTGCAGCACGTCCGCCCTGATCTTCACGTGGTCGTAGGTGAACGCCGCTTCGAAGATGTCGCGCGTGCCCGAGCGGATGAGATCCGCCGTCCGTGCCACGGCCTCAGCGTGCTGGTGGGGCCCCTGCTCGACGAGCACGCCGCCCGGGTACCGGGTGCGCGCGAGCGCCCCGACGCGGTGGCCGACGTCGAAGCGTGCCTGGACGGATGCGGCGGGCGGCGTGGCAAGCTCGCGGTGGTGCACGTCCAGGTAGAGCCTGAGCGGACACTGGAGCCATCGCAGGTATCGGCTCTTGGAAAGCGGCGCTTCGCTCAGCATCGGATCTCCTCGCATCGGTCGCTCCAAGTGTACAGGCCGGGTCTGACAGGATGCGTCGCGCAGGCCGGTCGCAGGGGTACGTAATAGAACAACGTGTCCGAGGACGACGGAAGGAGCTTCCCATGGAGCTGCTGGCGAAAGTCTGCAAGACCGAGGAGATGAACTTCGAGCGGCTGTTCGCGAGGATCTTCGTCGCGGGTGGCGGCCTTTTCTGGGTGGCAGGAGTGCTCGGGATGGACCTCGGCTATCGAGACAAGAGCGTCTTCGAGGCGGCGGGCAGCGCTGCCATCCCGCTCGCGATCACCATCGCCGCTCTTGCCATCGGCTGGTTCTACGAGAACCTCGCTGGCGTGCTGCTGCTGGCCGGTTCTATCGCCACTGTGGTGTGGGGCATCGTCGCAGGCTGGGAGTCCGGCGTTTGGTTCATCATGATGGCCGTCCTTGCAGCGCCCATGGCAATCGCCGGCGTGCTGTTCCTGCTCGCTGCCCGTATGCAGAAGATCTGCGAGCTGAAAGGATAAGCGGCCATGAACTGGGTGTACCTCTTCTGGGCGCTCGCGCTCCTGGCGCTCGTCGGCATCATCGCGGACGTCGTCGCCATACGGCGCAAAGAGCGGAAAGGCGCAGCCATCGCGTCGCTCGTCATGAAAGGCGCCGTGGTGCTTGCGTACGTGGGGTGGGCGGTCTTCTTCGGGTTCATCAGGCGCGCCTCCGGGTGGGAGGACCTGGCGACGTTCGCGGGGATTCTCGTGCTGTCCGTACCGGTCCTGCTCGTCGCGCTGATCCTCGACGCGGTGCTCGCATTCCGGCTCTCGAACCAGAGAGGCTGACGAAGGCGAACCGAGCGCGAAGCGAGGGCGCGTCTGCGCGGCGCTGCTTCACGGTCGTCCTGATGATTGTGGGGAGCGCGGCGGTCTCCGTCTCTACACCCGCGTGATACCCTCTGCAAAGGAATCCGAGCAGCCGCCGGGCCCGCAGGGAAGGACGCGATGGACGGCCTTTTCATCGGCATCGCCGCGATCGCCGGCGCGTGCGCGTACCTCGTCGGCTACGCGTTCATCGCGCCGCGTGAGTCCTTCGCGCGGACGCCCGGCGGCGGAGCGGTCGCAGGCGCGTGCGTGCTCGTTGCGCTCCTCGGGCCGCCGTCGGCCGCGGCACTTGCAGGCGGCGGGCCGTGGTGGTTCCGCCCGACGTGGATCGGCGCTGAGGCCGTCGGCCTGCTCGCCGGGATGCGGGTGTGGCGGATGCGGCCGGGGCTTCTCGGGCGTCGAGGGCTCGCGTTCGACGAGTCGCCGGCGAGCCGCGCCGCGGTGGGGATGCAGCTCGCGGACTCGCTCGACGCCGCACTCGACGTGCTCGCGCGCGAGCGCGTGGGCGTGCGCGACCTCGAGCGGCTCACGCCCGCGCTCAAGCACGTGGCAGCGCGGTTCTGGCACCAGATGCCGGAGCGTCACGGCGACCTGTACGCGCTGGTCGCATCGCACGTGGAACCGAAGGTGGCGGCAATCGTGACAGGGGTGCTGTTGGATGGAGCAGGCAGGCGTAGGTAGGACAGGGCTTGCGAGGGTCTCGCTCGCGTCGCTTCCGACGCCGCTCGAGATGCGGCCGGACCTCGCGCGCGAGCTCGGCATCGGCAGCCTGGCGGTGAAGCGGGACGACCTCACGAGCGCGGTGTACGGCGGCAACAAGGTCCGCAAGCTGGAGTTCCTGCTCGGGCAGGCGATCGCCGAGGGGCGCACGGCCGTGGTGACCTTCGGGGCGTACGGCTCGAACCACGCGCTCGCCACGGCCGTCCACGCGCGAGCGCTCGGCCTGGAGCCGCACGCGGTGCTCTCGCCGCAGGCGCCGGGCCCGTTCGCGCGCGCGACGCTCTTGGCGCACGCCGGCCTCGGGACGCAGCTGCACCCGGTGGAGAGCTGGGAGGGCGAGACGGAAGGCGCGCGGGTGGCCGCGATGCTGGCGGAGCGCGACGGCGTCGAGCCGCTCGTCGTCCCGATGGGCGGCACCAACGCGCGCGGCATCGCCGGCTACGTGGAGGCGGCGTTCGAGGTGGCCGAGCAGGTAGAAGCGGGCCTCGCGCCGAAGCCGACCGTCGTCTACGTCGCGGGCGGGACGCTTGGCACCGCGCTCGGGCTTGCCATCGGCTTCGCGGCGCTCGGCTGGCCGACGCGCGTCACGGCGGTGCGCGTCACCCCCGCTGAGATCGCGAACCTGCAGGCGGCCCGCCGGCTCGCCGGCGAGGCCATCGAGCTTTTCGCCCGCTTCAATGCGAGCTTCTCGGGGCTGCGGTTCGAGGACCTCGCGCTCGTGCTGCGCGAGGAGTGGTTCGAGCCGGGCTACGGCGTCGTCACGCCCGAGACGCTGGAGGCGGTGCGCGTGGGCGGCCGCCACGGCCTCAAGCTCGAGACGACCTACACCGGCAAGGCGTTCGCGGCGATGGCGGCGGATGCGGCCCAAGGAGCGCTGCGCGACGAGAGCGTGCTGTTCGTCGACACCTACAGCCTCGCGCCGCCGCCCGACCCGGGCCCGAAAGACGCGCTGCCGCCGGTGCTGCGCGCCTACGTCGACGAGTGCGAGCGGCAGTTCGGCGCTTAGGACGACCGGCGGGGCGCGGCCGCGAGCGGCTTCGAGACGGAGTAGGGCGCCGCACGCCGCGGTGCAGCGCGAGCGCGGCTCCCGCCGCTGGCTACGGGTACTGGAACCCGCCGGAGCCGGGCTCGCAGGTTGCGCGGAGCGGTCCCGATTCGTGTCGCACCCGTCGCATACAATGTGTGCGGGTCGGCGGAACGAGCGCTCTGGAGGAGGACACTTGGGGGCTCGTCTGGAAGATCTCACGCCGGGGACCCTGGTGAGCGGCCTGCTGCCGGGGTCTGCTGTCACTGTCGTCCACGCCGACTGGCACGGCACGAGCGCGCTGACGCTGACGTATCGGCTGCCTGATGGGTCGGTGAGGCAGCAGGTCTTGTACCGCGACGACGAAGCGCGTCTGTCGGTGGACGGCGAGAGCCCGCCGTTCTCGTTCGATGCCGACGGCGGGCTGTTCCGCCTCGGGCTTGAGGCGATGCGCATCCGGCTGGCGTACCTCTTCGATCCGATGGTCGCCGTGCACGCATCGCGAATCGAGCCGCTTCCGCACCAGATCGAGGCGGTCTACGGCACGATGCTGCCTCGGCAGCCGCTCCGCTTCCTGCTGGCTGATGACCCGGGCGCTGGCAAGACCATCATGGCAGGCCTGCTCATCCGCGAGCTCATCATCCGCGGCGACCTCAAGCGGTGTCTGATCGTCGCGCCGGGCAGCCTCGTCGAGCAGTGGCAAGACGAGCTCTCGGACAAGTTCGACCTCGCGTTCGACATCGTAGGCCGTGAGATGATCGAGAACTCGCGCACCGGGAACCCGTTCGCCGAATGGGACCACGTGATCGCCCGGCTCGACCACCTTGCTCGCAACGAGGACCTGCAAGCCAAGCTCGAAGCCACCGAGTGGGACCTCGTGGTGGTCGACGAGGCGCACAAGATGTCCGCGCACTACAGAGGCGACGAGATCACGCGCACCAAGCGCTACCGGCTCGGGCAGAAGCTCGGGCAGATAACGCGCCACCTGCTGCTGATGACCGCCACGCCGCACGCGGGGTCCGACGCGGACTTCCAGCTGTTCATGGCGTTGCTGGACGGCGATCGCTTCGCCGGCAAGCCCCGCGGCGACACGAAGACCGACGTCTCGGACATGATGCGTCGCCTTCTCAAGGAGAACCTGCTCACGTTCGATGGCCGGCCGCTGTTCCCTGAGAGGCGCGCGTACACCGTCCAGTACGAGCTCTCGGATGGCGAAGCGCGGCTGTACGAGGCGGTCACCACATACGTGCGCACGGAGATGAGCCGCGCCGATCGCCTGAAGGAGAGTGGAGATTCCAGGCGCGGCAACGTCGTCGGCTTCGCGCTCACCACCTTGCAGCGGCGGCTGGCTTCCTCGCCTGAGGCCATCCTCCGCTCGTTGGAGCGACGCCGAAAGCGGCTCGAGGAGCACCTCGCAGAAGCCGAGATCAGAAAGCGCGCAATCGCGCTGGAATCATTCGACCTCACCAAGACGGCCTACGAGCTCTCCGAGGAGGACTGGGCCGACATCGACGAGGAGCTCACCGACGCCGAATTCGAGCGGCTGGAAGAGGTCGTCGTCGACGAGGTCACCGCGGCGCAGACGGTCGAGGAGCTCAAAGCCGAGATCGAGAGCCTGAAGCGTCTCGAGGCGCTCGCTCGCGATGTGCGCCGCAGCGGCACAGACACGAAGTGGCAGCGCTTCTCCGAGCTTCTGACTGCCGACGAGGCCATGTTCTGGCCGGACGGCAGCCGCCGCAAGCTCATCGTCTTCACCGAGCACAAGGACACGCTCGAGTACCTTGCGGACCGCATCCAGACCCTGCTCGGCCGCCCTGAAGCGGTGGTGACCATCCACGGCGGGCTCGCGCGCGAGCAGCGTCGCCACGTCCAGGAGCGCTTCACGCAGGACAAGAACGTGTGCGTGCTCGTCGCCACCGACGCGGCCGGCGAGGGCATCAACCTGCAGCGAGCGCACCTGCTCGTCAACTACGACCTGCCGTGGAATCCCAACCGCATCGAACAGCGCTTCGGCCGCGTGCATCGCATCGGCCAGACCGAGGTCTGCCACATGTGGAACCTCGTCGCCAAGGGCACCCGTGAGGGCCTGGTGTTCCAGCGCTTGTTCGAGAAGCTCGAACGGATGCGAGCGGAGCTCGAAGGCCAGGTGTACGACGTGCTCGGCGAGGTGTTCGTGGAAAAGCCGTTGCGCGAACTCATCGTCGAGGCCATCCGCTACGGCGAGCAGCCGGAGGTGCGCGCCCGGCTCGAACAGGTCATCGACGAGGAGCTCCCGGAGAAGGTGCGGGATATCGTGCACGAGCGCGCCCTCGCATCGGACGTGATGACCGTGGAGGACGTGTACCGCGTGCGCGAGCAGATGGAGCTGGCGGAGGCGCGCAAGCTGCAGCCTCACTTCGTGGCCTCGTACTTCAAGGCCGCGTTCGAGCATCTCGGCGGGCGCATCGTGCACCGCGAGAGGGGCCGCTTCCAGATAAAGCGCGTCCCCCAGGCCGTGCGTGAGCGCGACCGCCTCATCGGCACGCGCACGCCGATCCTCGACCGATACGAGCGCGTCACGTTCGACAAGGACCTCGTCGCCGTGCCTGGCAAACCGCCGGCTGAGTTGATCGCGCCAGGCCACCCGCTGCTCGAAGCCGTGAGCGACCTCATCATGCAG
The DNA here is from genome assembly GCA_001950395.1 of Coriobacteriaceae bacterium EMTCatB1. Classification (GTDB taxonomy): domain Bacteria; phylum Actinomycetota; class Coriobacteriia; order Anaerosomatales; family Anaerosomataceae; genus Parvivirga. Next base: position 1,380,735 of record BDLO01000001.1, on the reverse strand, counting down.
CAGACGCGCTCAGCGCTCAAGCAAGGCGCGGTGCTCGTCGACGAGAGCGACCCGGGCGAGGAGCTGCGACTCCTGGTGACCCTCGAGCACAGCGTGCACGACGCGCGCCAGACTCCAAGCGGCGAGCCGAGGCTCGTGTCTCGGAGGCTCCACTTCGTGGAGATCGGCGCCGACGGTGAAGCGCGTGACGCTGGGTACGCGCCGCACCTCGACTACCGGCCGGCGGACGACGAGGAGCGCCGGCTCGTGCGGCCGCTCGTCGAGCGGAGCCCGTTCACGCGCGGCGTCGAGAAGCGTGCGATGGACTGGGCGATCGAACACCTAGCGCCGCAGCACATGGCCGAGGTGCGCGAGCGCACCGTCGAACGTGTCGAGCGGACGATGCAGGCCGTTCGAGAACGGCTCGTTGCCGAGATCATGTACTGGGACAGTCGCGCAGTCGAGCTGAAGGAGATGGAGCTTGCAGGCAAGAAGAGCCGCGGCGGCGTGAATTCAGGCAAAGCACGCGCACGGTGCGAAGAGCTCCAGGCGCGCCTGAAGAGGCGTATGGAGGAGCTCGAGCAGGAGCGCGAGCTCGCCTCTGCGCCGCCCGTCGTGCACGGCGGGGCGCTGGTGGTGCCGCGAGGCCTGCTTGCGACGCTGCGCGGCGAGGCGAGCGCCGAGGAGCCCGACCCGGCCGTCTTCGGCATGACGCGTGCGGAAGTCGAGCGCATCGCGGTCGACGCCGTGCTGGCCGCCGAGCGCGAGCTCGGGCGCATCCCCGAGGAACAGCCGCACGGCAATCCAGGCTTCGACGTGAAGTCGCGCGAACCCGACACCGGCCGGCTGCGCTTCATCGAGGTCAAAGGCCGCGTCGAGGGGGCGTCCACCGTGACGGTCTCCAAGAACGAGATCATCACGGCGCTCAACAAAGGGGACGACTACGTGCTCGCGCTCGTCATCGTATGCGCGGATAGAACCGCTCAGGTACGCTACGTGCAGAACCCGTTCCAGGGCGACCCGACCATCATCTTCGAGAGCGCAAGCGTCAACTACGAGCTGGACAGCCTGCTCGCTCGCTCGAGCGAGCCGAGGTAGCGAACGAAAGGAACCGAATGGGCGCTATCAAACAGTTCCAAAGCCCGGACTACCTCTTGTCGGACCTCCTGCAGAGGGTCTCCGACGGGCGAATACAGCTGCCGGATTTCCAGCGCGAATGGGTTTGGGATGAAGAGCACATCATCGGGCTTCTCGCGAGCGTCTCGATGTCGTATCCGGTGGGCGCCATCATGATGCTGGAGACGGACGATCACCAGCAGTTCCGCCCTATCGCGCTGGAAGGTGCGATCTTCCCCGAAGGGACCCGGCCTGAGCAGCTCGTCTTGGACGGGCAGCAGCGGCTGACATCGCTCTTCCTGTCCATCAAGTCGGGTCGGCCTGTGCCCACCAAAGACGCGAAGAAGAAGCCCATCCGCCGCTACTACTACCTCGACATCGCGAAGTGCCTCGACGATTCGGTGGATCGCGAAGAGGCGATCTTCGGCGTGCCTGAGGACCGCGTGCTGAGGGATTTCCGCGGCCAGCCGATCGTCGATCTGTCCACCCGCGAAGCGGAGTTCGAGCTGGGCGCGTTCCCAGTATCGGAAGTGTTCGACGTCGCCGCGTGGAGACGCGACTACCAGAAGCATCACGGCTACGATCCTGAGAAGATTCGGCAGTTCGACGAGTTCGAAGCGGAGGTCATCGAGCGGTTCAAGCAGTACCAGGTGCCGGCGATCGTGCTCACGAAGGAGACGCCGAAAGAGGCGGTCTGCCAGGTCTTCGAGAAGGTGAACACCGGCGGCGTCGTGCTCACGGTCTTCGAGCTTCTGACCGCCACCTTCGCAATCGACAACTTCCGGTTGCGCAACGACTGGCAGAAGCGGTTCGGGGAGCTCAAGAAGCACCGTGTGCTGTCGAAGATCGAAGGAACCGACTTCATCCAGAGCATCACGCTGCTCACCTCGTACCACCGGCGCAAGGACGCGCTGGCTGCCGACGTGCCCGAGAACTCGGCTCCAGGCGTCGGCTGCAAGCGCAAGGACATGCTCAAGCTCCGGCTCGACGACTACCAAGCGTGGGCCGACAAGGTGCAGGAAGCGTACGTGCGGTGTGCGCTGTTCATGCACGAGCAGCACATCTACGACGCCCGCGACGTGCCGTACCGCACGCAGTTCGTGCCGATGGCGGCCATCTTCGCCGAGCTAGGCCACGAGGCGGACACCGATGGCGCGCGTCGCAAGATCGCCCGTTGGTTCTGGTCGGGCGTGTTCGGCGAGCTCTATGGCGGCACGATCGAGTCGCGGTTCGCGAAGGACCTGCCGGAGGTCGTCGCCTGGATCCGCGGCGGCGACGAGCCCACGACCGTCAAGGATGCGATGTTCAGCCCCGGGCGCCTTCTCACGATGCGCACGCGTCAGAGCGCTGCGTACAAGGGCTTGTCGGCCTTGCTGCTCGCCGAGGGCTCGCTCGACCTCCGCACCGGTGCCAAGATCGAGCTCCACAGCTACTTCGACGAGAGCGTGGACATCCACCACCTCTTCCCGCAGGCGTGGTGCCGCGCCAACGGCATCGAGCCCGGCGTGTGCGACAGCATCGTGAACAAGGCCGTCCTCACGGCTCGCACGAACCGCATGATCGGCGGCAGCGCACCGAGCGTGTACTTGCCGAGGATGGAGAGGGATGCTGACATCTCGCCCGAGCGGATGGACGAGCTGCTCGCCTCGCACCTGGTGGACGCTCGCGCCATGCGAACCGACGATTTCCACGGGTTCTTCGAGGCGCGCAAGCAGGCGATGCTTTCGCTCATCGAGCGCGCTTTAGGAAAGCCCGTGCTGCAAGAAGCGGTTGCCGAGGAACCGAACGGCGTCACTGACTTCGAAGACGAGTCCGAAGCCGAGTTCATGGAGGACCTGTGACCGAACCCGCCTGTCGCCGCAAGCTCATCGAGGTTGCGCTGCCGCTGGAGGCGATAAACGCCGAGAGCGCGCGGGAGAAGTCCATCCGCCACGGGCACCCCTCCACCCTGCATTTGTGGTGGTCGCGAAAGCCGCTCTCCACGTGTCGGGCGGTGCTCTTCGCCTCGCTCGTGGACGACCCCTCATCGCACCCGGAGCGTTTCCCCACGGAAGAGGCGCAAGCAGCCGAGCGCGAGCGGCTCTTCCGCATCATCGAGGAGCTCGTGAAGTGGGAGAACTCCGGAAACGAGCGCGTGCTCGCAGCCGCGCGCGAGGAGATCGCCCGCTCCTGCGACGGCGCGCCGCCTCCCGTGCTCGATCCGTTCTGCGGTGGCGGCTCGATCCCGCTCGAGGCGCAGCGCTTAGGGCTCGAGGCGCACGGAAGCGACCTCAACCCGGTGGCGGTGCTCATCACGAAGGCCCTCATCGAGATCCCGCCGCGCTTCGCGGACCGGCCTCCTGTGCATCCTGAAGCGCGCGCGGGGCGGCTGGACATGGGTCAGTGGCGCGGCGCAGCGGGGCTTGCCGAGGACGTGCGGCGCTATGGGGCGTGGATGCGCGACGAGGCCGCCTCGCGCATCGGGCACCTGTACCCGAAGGTATCGCTACCCCCCGAGCACGGCGGCGGCGAAGCGACCGTTATCGCCTGGCTGTGGGCGCGCACGGTGCGCTGCCCGAACCCCGCGTGCGGCGCCGAGATGCCTCTCACGAGCAAGTGGTGGCTCTCGAAGAAGAAAGGCAAGCAGGCGTGGGTGGAGCCCATCGTCGACCGCGCAGCCAAGACCGTGCGCTTCGAGGTGCGGACAGGCGAGGGGGTGCCGCAGGACGGGACGGTCGACCGTCGTGGCGCCCGCTGCATCGTGTGCGGCTCTCCGGTCCCCTTCGACCACGTGCGTGCGGAGGGCCGTGCCGGGCGTATGGGCGCCACGCTCATGGCCATCGTCGCCGATGGGCGAGGGGGCCGCGTCTACCTGCCGCCGAGCGAGGAACACGCGCGCATCGCTCGAAGCGCAAAGCCAACGTGGCGGCCGGATCAGCAACTGCACGGCAAGTGTCGTGTAAACGTCCCCCTGTACGGTATGGACACCTTCGCCGATCTCTTCACCCCGCGGCAGCTTGTGGCGCTGACGACCTTTTCTGACCTCGTGGGCGAGGCGCGGGAGCGCGTGCTCGCCGACGCCATCGCCGCCGGGATGCCGGACGACGGCATCGGCCTCGAAGCCGGCGGCACCGGCGCCACCGCCTACGCGGACGCCGTGGCGACGTACTTGGCGTTCGCGGTGGATAAAAGTGCTGACTACTGGTCAGGGATATGTAGCTGGCACTCGTCGGGCGAGAAGATGCGAAACACATTCGCACGGCAGGCAATCCCTATGGTCTGGGATTACGCGGAATGCAATCCCTTCAGCGATTCCACAGGCAACTGGCAGGCGTGTGTCGATTGGGGCTGGAAGGTGATTGCCGAGCTTCCCGCTACCCTCCCGGCCGAGGCGCGCCAGCTCGACGCAACGTCTGCGCTCGATGACATCGCTCGCCCGCTCATCTCCACCGACCCGCCCTACTACGACAACATCGGCTACGCCGACCTCGCTGACTTCTTCTACGTGTGGCTGCGCCGCTCGCTTGGTTCGGCGTACCCGCAGCTGATGAGCACGCTGCTCGTCCCGAAGTCGCAGGAGCTCGTCGCCACGCCGTACCGTTTCGACGGCGACAAGCGCAAGGCGCAGGAGTTCTTCGAGCGCGGCCTCGGGCAGGCGTTCGAGCGCATGCGCGATGCGCACGACGCGCGCTTCCCGCTCACCGTCTACTACGCCTTCAAGCAGGCCGAAAGCGAGGATGGCGACACGGGCGCGGCCTCGACCGGCTGGGAGACGATGCTCGAAGGACTCATCCGCGCCGGCTTCTCGGTGCTCGGCACCTGGCCGATGCGAAGCGAACTTTCGAACCGGCCGGTCGCCTCGGGCACCAACGCCCTCGCCTCCTCGATCGTGCTCGTCTGCCGGCCGAAGCCCGAGGGCGCCCCCATCGCCACGCGCGGGGAGTTCGTCTCGGCTCTCAAGCGCGAGCTTCCCGAGGCGCTCAAGCTCTTACAGGAGGGCAGCATCGCGCCCGTGGACCTCGCGCAGGCGGCCATCGGTCCCGGCATGGCCGTGTTCACGCGCTACGTCAAGGTCGTCGAGTCGGACGGCACCGCCATGCGCGTGCGCGACGCGCTCGCACTCATCAACCAGGTCCTCGACGAGGTCTTGGCCGAGCAGGACGCCGACTACGACCCTGCCACCCGGTTCGCGATCGCATGGTTCGAGCAGCGCGGCTTCGACGAAGGCCCCTTCGGCGAGGCCGAGGTGCTCGCCAAGGCCAAAGGCGTGTCGGTGGACGCGCTTGCCCGCGACGGCTTCCTTCAGGCCGCTGCCGGTAAGGTCCGCCTGCTGCGCCGCGCGGAGCTTCCGGACGACTGGGACCCGGCCACCGACAAGCGGCTCACGGTGTGGGAAGTGGCCTCGTACCTCGTGCGCGCGTACGAGGAGGGCGGCGAGAGGGCCGCGGCCGACCTGCTCGCTCGCGTGGGCGCAGCCTACGGCCAGACCGCGCGCGAGCTCGCGTACCGCTTGTTCGCGGTGTGCGAGAAGAAGGGCTGGAGCTCAGAGGCGCTGCCGTTCAACGCGTTTATCGTCGCGTGGCCGGAGATCTCGAGCCTGGCGGCGTCAAGCGGAGGCGGAGCGGTGCAAGAGGAGCTCGGAGTCTGAGGGATGGAGGGCGCACACACAGGACGAGTGTTGCGCCGATGGTAGCATCGTGCTACCTTACGTGAGTGGCGGGAGTACGGATGGCGGCTCGCTACGATCCAAGGGAGGTCGTTCGGCTTGCGCGCGAAGGCAAGGTCACGGCCACCAAGCACGTCGCCCGATGGCTCGCGAATCACGACTATGACGTGAAAGAGACGCTCGTCGAAGTGCTTTCGAGCCTTGAGTCGGCTGGCCGTTACGTGAAGTCGTGCGTGCTGAAGAATGACGAGACTGCCGATGTCTACCTGGTCGAGCTCGAGGAGGAGTGGTACTTGAAGTTCTGGGTCGACGAGGACCAGCTTGTGGTTGACGTCTGGTCGTGTTGTTGGGACGGCGCCGTCCATTAGACGGTATAGAGAGGCGAGTGCGATGTATCCGAAGAAGTGTGCTGAGTGTGGCGGGGAGGTCGTCCTCTCCACGGCACCTATCGAGATCGAGGTGCGCGGCGAGCTCGTACGCGTCCCCGGCATCGAGCACGCCGTGTGCGCTTCGTGCGGCGAAGAGTACCTGTCGCTCGATGCCGCTGAGCTGCTCCAGAAGGAGGCGGTTCGTCGAGTCAGGACGACGCGAGGGCTGCTCACGCCTGAAGAGATCCGGTCTCTTCGTCACTCGCTGGCGCTCTCTCAGGCAGACTTGGAGAAGCTGCTCGGCGTCGGCCCCAAGACGGTGGTGCGGTGGGAGAAAGGCACGGTGTTCCAAAGCGCTACCGCCGACCGTCTCATGCGTCTGATCGCGGCGCACCCCGAGCTCGTTGCCGAGCTTCGAAGCGGAGCGTTGTACGACGCGGGTAGGGGCGCGTCTTCGTGGCGGGGCGATGATCCTCTCGGCGGGGATTGGGAGCGTCAGCCAGTACGGGGCGCTCATCTGAGGGTGGTGACGACGGGTGGCCACGACTGCGCCGCTGCGGCTTGATGTCTTCCTCATCGACCGGCTCGAAGTCGTCGCAGTCGCTGGCTTCAGGCGCAAGCGCGGGGACATCGATGTCGACATAGACGTACAACCGCAGTACTTGAGGAAGATCGACGACGATCGACATCACCAGATCGTCCTCGACGTCCGCTTCAAGCCGGCGAAGGCCAATTCTGCGCCGTACAAGGGCCGCATCGTTGGGCGCGGCTTGTTCACTATCACCGAGAGTCTTGATGAAGCAGATGCCGCCCGCTATGTGCTCCACAACGGCTCTGCGATCTTGCTGGGTCTATTGCGGGCGCAGGTCGCGCAAACGACCGCTCTCGCCCGTTGGGGGCAGTTCCTCATCCCCCCGATAAACCTCGTGGACACGTTCGCCAAGGCGGCCGCTTCATCGGAGGACGCAAGTAAGCACGCCGGCGGGCAGCAGTGACAAGCCGGTGACCGTCTGCGGCGCGCCGATGAGGGCGGCTATGGATCGATAGGTGAGGGGCCGCATTTCTGGGATGCTGGAAGGAGTCGAAGTCGAGATGGCGCTTTCGAACCGCGACAGGGTAGGCAGGGGGCTTGAGCTCCTGGCGCAGGGACTGCGCCCGTTCTTCTTGCGCGAGATGTCAGCGACGGCGGGCCCTGACTGGTACGACCGCATCGACGTGCAGGGCAAAGAAGGCTCCTCCGAAGCCGAATTCCGGGATGCGTACGTCTTGCTGAAGGCGATGTGGGACTACTGGAATCCGGTTTTCGGCAAGGTGCTCGGCCACGCCGAACGTTCGCTCGTGAGCGAGCTTCGGGACGTGCGCAACCGCTGGGCCCACAACGAGGCCTTCTCCACGGACGATGCTTACCGCGCGCTCGACAGCATGCAGCGGCTCTTGGCGGCGGTCTCCGCTCCGGAGCAGGCCGAACTCGATCGGATGAAGCAGGAGGTGCTCCGCCTCCGTTACGAAGAGCAGGCGCGTCGCGAGAAGCAGAAGGCGGTGCAGACGGCGATCGAGGGCATGCCTGCCGCCGGTCTCACCTCATGGCGCCTCGTCGTCAAGCCGCACCACGACGTCGCCACCGGTCGGTATCAGTCTGCGGAGTTCGCCGCCGATCTCGCGCAGGTCCATCGCGGCGAAGGGGCGGACGAGTACCGCGACCCCGTCGAGTTCTTCCGCCGCACGTACCTCACCGAGGGGCTCAAGTCGCTGCTCGTCCGCGCGGCGGAGCGCCTGTCCGGCACCGGCGGCGACCCGATCATCGAGCTGCAGACGAACTTCGGCGGCGGCAAGACGCACTCGTTGCTCGCACTGTACCACCTGTTCTCGGACGCGCCAGTGGAAAAGCTGCTCGGCGTGCACGAGCTGCTCGGAGAGAAGGGGATCGAACGGCCGGCGGGCGTGCGCCGAGCGGTCATCGTCGGCACAGCCATCTCGCCGGGCCAGCCGTCCACGAAGCCCGACGGCACCGTCGTGCGCACGCTGTGGGGCGAGATCGCCTGGCAGCTGGGCGGCGCTGAGGGGTACGCGATGGTTGCCGAAGCCGATTTGACCGCCACGAACCCCGGGGTCGCGCTTACGGAGGTGCTCAGGCGGTATGCGCCGTGCGTGATCCTGATCGATGAGTGGGTCGCGTACGCTCGTCAGTTGTACGGCAACGCGAGTCTGCCCGCGGGCACGTTCGACACGCACTTCACCTTCGCCCAGGCGCTCACCGAAGCGGTGAAGGCGACGCCCGGCGCGCTGCTGGTGGTATCCATCCCGGCTTCAGATGCTGTGCGTGACGTGGAGGGCGTGTCCTCGGCAAGCGCTGCCGAGATCGGCGGCGAAGGCGGCTACGAGGCGCTCAGGCGGCTCAAGAACGTGATCGGGCGGACGCAGTCGCCGTGGCGACCTGCGACCGCGGAAGAGAGCTTCGAGATCGTCCGCCGGCGCCTGTTCGAGGACATGACCGATCCCGAAGCGTTCAAGAAGCGGGATGCCGTGATCGGCGCGTTCATGGACCTGTACGCGGCGCAACGCGACGAATTCCCGAGCGAGTGCCGGGAGGCCGACTACCGCCGGCGCATGGAGATCGCGTACCCGATCCACCCCGAGCTGTTCGATCGGCTGTACTCGGACTGGTCGTCGCTCGAACGCTTCCAGCGCACCCGTGGGGTGTTGCGCCTCATGGCGGCGGTGGTGCATGCGCTCTGGGTCGGCGAGGACTCCAGCCTCCTCGTGATGCCGGGGACGGTGCCGATCCACGTCGAAAGCGTGCTCAACGAGCTCACGCGCTACCTGGAAGACAACTGGAAGCCGATCATCGAGCGAGACGTGGACGGCCCCAACGCGCTGCCGGTGAAGCTCGACCAGGAGAACCCGGGCCTTGGGCGCTTTTCGGCCTGTCGCCGGGTCGCGCGCACCATCTACCTCGGCTCGGCGCCGACGGTGGGGATGAAGCATCCCGGCCTGGACGACAAGCGCGTCAAGCTCGGCTGCGTCCAGCCGGGCGAGAGCCCTGCCGTCTTCGGCGATGCTCTGCGTCGTCTTGCGGACAAGGCGATGTATCTGGCGACCGACGGGTCCCGGTACTACTTCACAGTCCGGCCGACGCTGAACCGGCTCGCGCAGGATCGCGCCGACGCGCTCAAGCCCGCGGACGTCCAGGCCGCGATCATCAAGGAGCTCAAGAGCGTGTTCGCTCAGCGAGGCGACTTCCACGGCGTGCACGTCGCTCCCGAGTCGACGGGCGACGTCCCGGACGAAACCGACGTGCGTCTGGTGGTGCTGGGCCCAGCGCATCCTCATTCGGCGAAGACCGAGTCCTCGGAGGCGCGCGCTCGCGCTATGGAAATCCTCGCGAATCGCGGCACCTCACCCAGACGCTACCGCAACGTGCTTGTGTTCGCCGCTCCCGACCGCTCGCTTCTTGAGCCCGTTGAGTCGGCCGTTCGGCTGCGGCTGGCATGGGAGGCTATCCAGCAGGATGCGGAGGAGTTGAACCTGGGGGCCGCAGAGCTGCGGCAGGTGGAATCGCGTACGAGAGACCTCGCTGAGACGGTGCGGCATCGACTCATCGAAGCGTGGCAATGGGTGCTCGTGCCGACTCAGCCGGATCCGCGTGGCGACATCGAGTGGCAGCAGATCAAGGTGTCAGGCGATAATCAGATGGCGCAGCGGATCTCAGACAAGCTCGCGCGCGAGGAGCAGCTGGTGACGCGCATGGCGGGCACGGTGCTTCGCATGTGGCTCGACCGGATCCCGCTGTGGAAGGGCGACGGCATCCAGGTGCGAGAACTCGCAGAGCTCTTCGCTCAGTACCTCTACCTCCCGAGGCTGCGAGACCGGAACGTTCTGTTCGAAGCGGTGCAAGACGGCGTGCGATCGCTGAACTGGGCGAACGAGACCTTCGCGTACGCCGAGGCGTTCGACGAGACAAGCGGCGACTACCGGGGCGTTCATGCAAGCGAGACCGTGAGCATCATGGACAGCGGACACGTCGTGAAGCCGGAAGTGGCTGCGCGGGTCGGCCGAGGCATCGAGGTGCCGTTGGTGAGCCAGCCGGGTGCCGGCGAGCAAAACGCTCTTTGGGGTGCTGGCACAGCGACGGCGCCCGCCGACGAAAGCAGGCCCGGGGCGCCCGCAGGTGCGCCGTTGCCCAGGCGGTTCCACGCGACGGTCTCGATCGATCCCCTCACGCCGGCTGGCAGTGTGTCCACGGTGGCGGATCACGTGCTCAAACACCTGACAACCCTGCCAGGAGCCGTGGCGCGCGTCGAGCTGGACATCGAGGTCGAGGTGCCGGGAGGGATACCCGAAGACGTGCAGCGCACGGTCTCCGAGAACGCGAACACGCTCAAGTTCAGCGATCACGGCTTCGAGACGGAGTAGGGTGCCGCACGCCGCGGTGCAGCGCGAGCGCGGCTCCCGCCGCTGGCTACGGGTACTGGAACCCGCCGGAGCCGGGCTCCATCACGCCTGAGGAGCCTGCCGCGCCGGAGCCGTCCTTCGCGCTGATCCAGTAGTTCTCGAGGAGCGGCGAGCCCGTCGTCGCGAGCGCCATCTCGATGAGCGAGGCGCGCACGTCGCCGTTCCACGACGGCAGCGACGTGGTGACGACCAGGCGCGTGCCGCCGGAGCCCGTGTCCACCGAGATCGAGTTGATGGCGTCGTACCAGTCCTCGTCGGGCCCCAGCTTCACAAGGCCGCCGGGGCCGTAGACCTTCGCGAGCCACGCCTTCATCTCTTCGGGCGTGGTGGGCGCGGGCGGCAGCGCGAACGCCTCGGCCATCGTCTTGCCGCCGCTGCTGTACAGCGGGGTCAGGGTCTTGTCGCCGTTCAGCAGCGCCACGTTCGGTGCGGGCTTGAAGCTGTCGTACGCGCCCAGTGCCTCGCTGATCGCCTGCTGCTTGCGGTTCGCCTCGTCGAAGACTGCGGGGTCGGTCTGCCCGATCAGCTTCCAGCCGGTGTGGATGACGAAGACCGGGGCCCCGAGGTAGGTCTCGAGGGTGACGTCGGTGATGTCGCCGAGCCAGTCAGCGCCCGGATTGTCGCGTTCGAGCGCCGCCTTCAGCCCCTCGGGCGAGTCGATCTCCTTGTAGTCGCCGGCGCTGGAGCCCCCAGGCGAGCTCGTGCCTGCGCCGCTGCCACCACCCCCGCACGCAGCGGTCAGCGCCAGGACGACAGCGAGGGAGAGAAGCACGGAAGCGACGCGCGTGGCCCGCATGGCGGCCTCCTCTTGTCCGAGGGCTGTGCGAGACAAGCGTACCACGGGGCCCGCTACTGCGTTCGGTCGATCGCCTCCATGTATTCGACGAACCTCTCGATCTCGATGGTGGCGACAAGGGCGTCCCGAGACACGCGCGCGACCTGCGCGTCTCGCCACACGTGCTTGTAGTCGGTGCTGACGACCAGGTAGCGTGCCTGCGGGTTCCCCTCCTCGATGATCCGGGCGATGGCTCCGTCCGCGCCGCCGTTCGTCGTATGGCAGTACCGCACGACGAGGTTCGGGCTGTGGGGCTCGACGCTGTCCCCGTGCTTGCTGTCGAAGCACAGGATGACGCGCGTGTCCGGATTGAGCTCCCCCAGCCGTCGCGCGAGGCGTTCTGCAGACTGCACGAGGAGGGGCCGCTGCTCTGGCTCTTCGTGCTTCTCGAACCGCCGGCGGATCATGTTGTGCCCGTCAATCACCACGACGTCCGCGACCTCCTTCCCGAAGATCGCTTGCTCCAACTCCTCGAGGCGTTGGCGTTCTCGCTCGCGCCACGCGGCCTCCATCTCCTCTTGCTTCCGGCGCGCGGCAGCGGCTTGCTGCTTGCGTTCCTCGATCTCGCGCAGCGCCTCGTTCCGCCGCTCTTCTTCCTCGCGCTTGCGCTCCTGGTATGCCGCGACGCCTCGCTTGAGCTGATCGAGCGTCGATATCGTCCGCTCCAGCGACGACAGCTCCTCCAACAGCACGGAAAGCCCGGTCTCCTCGACGAGCGCCTCGATCTGCTCCCGGCGGGAGCGCTCATCGCGAAGCTGCTGCTCGAGCGCCTCGGCCCGCGCCTCGAACGCCCGCGCGGCGTCCTCTGACGCGGAGAGACGCTCCAGCAGCACAGCGCGCTCCTCTTCGAAGAGGGCGGCCTGGCTCTTCAGCTTCTCCTCGAGCGTCGTCTTGCCCCGTTTGAGCTCCTCAAGCTGTCGTTTGAGCTCCCGGTTCTCGACGCGGGCTTCGGCGTGCGGCGACGAGACCTCGCGCAGCTTCTCGGAAAGGTCCGCCGCCAGCCTCTCGGCGTCGGCCTTCTTCGCAGTGAGGTCTTCGGCTTTGCGCGTGAGCGAAGCCACCTGCTTCTTGGCTCGCTCGAGCTCCCTTCGCACGAGCTTCAGCTCATGCGTGGCGGCTTTCATCTTTTGGCGGAGCTGCTCGAGCCCGTCGCCAGATGCAGTCGCGCCCTGCTGATCCGCGGTCTGCTGTTCGCCGAAGGAGTCCATCAGCGCACACAGCGCGAGGTCGAACGCCTTCTTGCTGCGGCACTCGCCCTTCGCGTACGCCTCGTACGTCCTGAGGAAGGCGGGAATGGGACCGACAGCGCCCAGCATCGCGCGCACGTCGGCGACACCCACACGCGGGTGAGCCGCTCGGATCTGGCCGAGGTCGGGGCTCGCCGCGGCCAGGACGACCAAGGCGGTGCCGTTCTCGCACTCTTCGAGGAAGGAGTCCCGAAGCTTCTTGTTCTTCCAGAATCGATCCGGCGGCGTCCCGTGCAGCCCGAGCAGCTCGAGCGCCAATGCTCCGAGCGGCGCCCGCCACGCGGCGTCCGCTCGCGCCGCTGCGAGCAATCGCTCGCATGCCTCTCGCGGGACCGGCGGCGCCTTGAGCGGCGGCTTCGCCGTCTCCGGCTCGACCGCCCGACCGTTGTCGCGGCCGGCCGGCTTTCTACGAACGCGGCGTCGTGCACCCACGGAGTCCCCCTTCCCGGTCGTCGGGCCTGCAATACGATGATTGCACACGGGACTGACACGGAGCGCGTCTCAGTCGAGCAGGCCGTTCGGACGCTCTCGCCCGCCGTTCAGCGAGAACGGGTCGTCTGAAGGCGCGGCCCCGTTACTCCCCGGCCCGAACCTGGGTATGAACACGCAACCGCAGCGGCATCGCCGCGTGGGTGCAAGCCAGGATCGTTCGAAAGGCGGTGCCGGTATGCGCAACCCCTCCCGTCAGCGACGCAGCCTCGTGTTCCTTCTCTTGGTCTTCGCGATCCTTGCCTCGTTCACGGCGAGCGCCTGAGCGGCCGTAGACCGCGGAGTCCCCGTCTCGCCGTACACGACGAAGGCGTTGCGGGTTCGCCAGGCGATGGACCGTCGCTTCAGCCAGGCAGAGCGAGAAGCGGCGGCCGAGCGGCTGAAGCAGATGGCTGCCTCCCGCGGCCTGAAACCGTCTGACATGATGCCGATGCCCGGTCCTGGCGATCCGCCGGACTACTTCGGCATGACGCCGAACTGGGCGTACTCGCCGCCGCTCAGGAAGTTCGTCGACGGCCTTCCGGGCCTCGGCCCCGAGAACGCCAACAACCTGGGGCAGTACCTCCCCGTGGCGAAGCCCGACACCATCACCTACCCGGGCTGCGACTACTACGAGATCGAGCTTCGCCAGTACACAGAGCAGCTGCACTCCGACCTCCCGCCGACGACGTTGCGCGGATACGTGCAGGTCAACAAGGGGACGGACGAGCACGGGCGCAACACCATCGAGCCGGACCCGATCCACTACTTCGGTCCCATCATCTTCGCGCGGAAGGACCGTCCGGTCCGCGTGAAGTTCACCAACAAGCTCCCCACGGGCGAGGGCGGCGACCTGTTCATCCCGGTGGACACCACGTACATGGGCGCAGGCTACGGGCCGCTCGGCATGATGCCCGGAGACCCGATGTACACGCAGAACCGCGCGTCGCTCCACCTGCACGGCGGGAAGACGGTGTGGATCTCGGACGGCACGCCGCATCAGTGGGTCACGCCCGCCGACGAGAACACCCCATATCCGAAGGGCGTGAGCGTGTACAACGTCCCGGACATGCCTGATCCCGGGGACGGGTCGATCACGTTCTTCTACAGCAACCAGCAGAGCGCCCGGATGCTGTGGCTGCACGACCACTCGTACGGCATCACGCGGCTGAACGTCCTGGCAGGCGAAGCGGCCGGCTACTTCCTGACCGACGAGGTCGAGCAGGATCTCATCGAGCGAGGGCTCATACCCGAGACCCAGATCCCGCTGGTGATCCAGGACAAGACCTTCGTCGACGCGAGCACCATCGCGACGACGGACCCGACGTGGGCGTGGGGGTCGACGCCGGGCACCCCGCACACCGGCGACCTGTGGTTCCCGCACGTGTACATGCCCGCGCAGAACCCCGCGATGCCTGACGGCGTGAACCCGATGGGCCGCTGGCACTACGGCCCGTGGTTCTGGCCGCCCACAGTCAACATCCCGCATCCGCCGGTCCCCAACCCGTACTACGACCCAGTAAACGCGCCGTGGGAGTACGAGTTGATGCCGGGAGTCCCGTACGTCTCGAGCGGCATGGAGGCGTTCAACGATACGCCGATCGTCAACGGCACGGCCTACCCCGTGCTCGAAGTCGATCCGAAGGCGTATCGATTCCGGATACTGAATGCGGCAAGCGACCGCTTCTGGAACTTGCAGCTGTACGAAGCCGACCCCAACACCATCTCGTGCGACGGCAGGCGCAAGACCGAAGTGAAGATGGTCCCAGCGAAGGCGACGCCTGGGTGGCCGGCCGACTGGCCGACCGACGGCCGTGAAGGCGGCGTCCCCGACCCCGACACCGCAGGCCCGGACTGGATACAGATCGGCACCGAGGGCGGGTTCTTGCCGAAGGTCGCGGTCGTGCCCCAGCAGCCGATCACCTGGGTCACCGACGTGACGCTCTTCAACGCAGGCAACGTCGACAAGCACTCGCTGCTGCTGGCTCCTGCCGAGCGCGCCGACGTGATCGTGGACTTCTCGAAGTACGCCGGAAAGACCCTCATCTTGTACAACGACGCGCCAGCGGCGTTCCCCGCAGGCGACCCGCGCTACGACTACTACACGGGTGCGCCGGATCTTCGAGACACGGGCGGGCACGACACGCCTCGAGTGGGCTTTGGGCCGAACACCAGGACGATCATGCAGATCAAAGTGAAGCCGGTCGATCCTGCTCCCGCATTCGACCTCGCCGCGCTCGAAGACGCGTTCCGTCACACGGACGAGCACGACAGCGTGTTCGAGCGCGATCAGAACAAGATCATCATCCCGGACGCGCGGTACAACGAGACGTACGGCAGGTCGTTCCCAGCGGACCAATACGTGCGCATCTACCAGACGACGCACCGCTTCCGGAATCTCGACGGCGTGGTGACGACGTTCCCGCTCGAACCGAAGGCGATCCAAGATGAGCAGGGCGAGACCTTCGACCAGTACGGACGGATGCAGGGCAACCTGGGCCTCGAGCGTCCGACCGGCATCCCAGGAGCGCCCAACTTCATCCTCTATGGCTTCATCGATCCGCCGACCGAGATCGAGCAGGCTGTCGACGTGACGGCCGAGGCGCTCACGCCCGTGTTCGGCGACGGGACGCAGATCTGGAAAATCACGCACAACGGCGTGGACACCCACCCGATGCACTTCCACCTGTACGACGTGCAGCTCATCAACCGCGTCGGCTGGGACGGGTTCCTACGCTATCCGGACGACAACGAGCTTGGGTGGAAGGACACGGTGCGCGTGTCGCCGCTCGAGGACACGATCGTGGCTTTGAGGCCGGTGGCGCCTCGGATCCCGTTCGGCGTGCCTGACAGCAAGCGCCCGCTCGACCCGACGCAGCCCATCGGCGGCATGATGGGCTTCTCGACCGTCGACCCAGTGACGGGGCAGCCGTACACGACACCGGTGATGAACGAGGTCAGGGACTTCGATTGGGAGTACGTCTGGCACTGCCACATCTTGAGCCACGAAGAGATGGACATGATGCGGCCGGTGACGGTGGCTGTTAGGAGCTCGCTGCCGGAGACCCCGACGATCGAAGCGACGGCTGTGGTGGCGCCTGGCGCCGTGCGGCTCCAGTGGCTGGATGCGACGCCTCCCGACCTGGAATCGACCTGGGGCAATCCCGCTAACGAGGTCGGGTTCCGCATCGAACGTGCAGACGTCGATGCGTCCGGGACGATCGGGCCATTCTCGGAGGTCGCTCGCGCCCTGGCGAACCATCCCGAAGCGGTGGATCCGTCGATTACGCTCGGCGGCCTGTACGCCTACCGCGTGATCGCCTTCAACGAGTCCGGCGAGACCACGTCAGAGCCGGTCGTGATCGGGCCGATCGTCGACGATACGCCGCCGGTCACGATTTCCAACGCGGACGACGCATGGCACGCAGGGTCGTTCGAGGTCTCGCTCACGGCGACCGACACGCTCTCGGGTGTGGCTGACACGTACATCGCGATCGACGGCGGTGCGCCTGCCGGCTACGTCGCGCCCGTGCTTATGAGCGGCGAGGGAACGCACACCGTCGAGTTCTGGTCCGTGGACGCGTCGTGGAACGTGGAGGCGACGAACACGGCAGCCGTGCTCATCGACGACACTGCCCCGGTGACGGTGGACGATGCGGTCGCTGTGTACTCTGGGTCCGCGACGGTCGAGCTCAGCGCGAGCGACGCGCTCTCTGGCGTGGCTGGGACGTGGTGGCGGCTCGACGGCGGCGCGACGTCGAAGGGCCACGAGGTCAAGACCGAGGTGCTGGGATCGCACACGCTCGAATACTGGTCGGTGGACCGCGCGGGCAACACCGAGGCGACGCGCACGGTCAACTTCGCTGTGGTCCCAGGACCGACGGTCTACGAGTCGCTCGAAGGGCCGCGCCGAGTCGAGACGGCGCTTGCGATCTCGCGCGCGACGTTCCCGCTCAACTCTGTGGACACAGTCGTCGTCGCGAGCAGCGGCTCCTGGTCCGACGCGCTCGTCGGCTCTTCGCTTGCTGGTGCGTACGGATCGCCGATGCTGATAACCTCGCCCACTGCGTTGTCGCCGGGGATCGCTGATGAGATCGAGCGGCTCGGCGCCAAGCACGCGGTGATACTCGGCGGGACGGGGGCCGTCAGCGCTCGCGTCGAGGCGGATCTCGTGTCGCTGCTTGGAGACGGCAGCGTGCGACGCCTTGGCGGTGCGGACCGTTACGAGACGGCCCGGCTCATCGCAGCGGAGACGCTCTCGTTCTACGGGTGCGCGTGGGACGGCACGGCGATCGTCGTGACGGGCGGCAACTTCCCCGACGCGCTCTCTGCCGCGCCGCTGGCTGCCGCGAAGGGCTGGCCGATATACCTGGCCGCCCCGACAGGTCTGAAGCCGGCCGAGGTCGCTGCGATGCAGGCCGCGGGGGTCACCCAGGCAGTCATCGTCGGAGGCGCGGGGGCCGTTCCTGCAAGCGTGCGAACGACGCTTGAGACGACGGTGGGGGCCGTTGTGACGCGGCTGGGCGGCGCTGACCGGTACGAGACGTCGGTGTTGGTGGCCGAGCACGGTGTGGCCGCCGCAGGCCTGACGTGGGACGGCGTCGGCATCGCCACAGGCGAGGACTTCCCCGATGGAGTCACGGGCGGGGCGGCGCAAGGCAGCAAGCGGTCCGTGGTGCTGCTCACGCCACGAACCAGCCTCAAGCAGACGACGCGCGATGCGCTCGTGACGCATAAGGACGAGATCGGGCACGTGCGCTTCTTCGGCGGCACGGGCGCTGTGAGCGCTGCGGTGCGCAACGCGATACAGGACCTCTTGAACTAGAGCACCACGACTGACCGGCATCGTGATCGGGCCTGCTGGTACGCAGCAGGCCCGATTCGCGCTTCGGGCGTTGGCATCAGCCCTGTGCGGCGGGCCCACTGCTTCGGCAAGACGGCGGTAAGCCCGCGTTAGTGTCGTCTGGCTATCGTGCGTCGCGGGCTCGGTGCGCATGAGGGGCGCGCCGAGCGCAGGGGAACCTCGACGGGCCCTCGAGCGAGCCGGGCGCTCCTCGTCGGCGACGCCTCGGAGACAGACACCGAGACCGAAGGGGGTCACCATGAAGCTCACGAGAACGCTGATCGCGGCGACGGTCGTTGCGGCGCTGGTCGCGCAGCCCGCGCTCGCGTTCGCCGACACCGGCGACGGCCGCACCGACACGAAGAACGTCATCAGCGCGGCGGATGCTCAGATCGAGCAGCACTACCAGGCCTGGCTGCGGCGCGCAGGCGGGAAGACCGCGTCGGCCTTCCAGCCGACAGCCGTGGACGCGCCGTTCCGGTACTTCTACACGCCGAGCCATCGCCAGGAGAAGAACTACTATTGCGGGCCCGCGACCGTGCAGATCATCGCGGACTACTGGGGCGAGTGCCCGTCGCAGGACGCTATCGCCAAGTGGCTCGGAACCGACGTCAACAAGGCAACCGACTTCTCGCTGGTCGACGACGCGCTCAGGTACTTTACGAAGCGACCGTACACGTACGTGACGTGCAGGAGCCTGAGCGACGTGTACAACCGGATCTGCTACGGCATGCTGGTGCGCGGCAATCCCGAAGCCACCGACGTGCGCATCGACGCGGACGTTTGGCCCAACTATGTGTACGACCACCTGGGGCACATCATCCCGCTCGAGGCGTTCGACTGGCGGAACTACACCGTGCGGGTGAACGATCCGTATGACGAGCGCTACTATCGCGGCGGCGGGGACACCTACGGGCACAAGACGTATCAGCGATCAGTGGTGGCCGCAGGTATCATGGCGCATCCGCGACACGCTATCGTCTACTGAGGGCAACCGGGCGGGTCGCAGGCGGTCTGCGGCCCGCCCGCACGTGAGGGGAGGAGAAGGAATGGAAGCAGGAGTGGGGCGCCCCTTGGGAGGAAGGGCGCAGCGCCGTTGGCGAGCAGTCAGGGGCATGATGGTTGCTGCGATGCTGGCCGTGGCGTGCGCTGCCGGGGGGTGCGCTACGAGGGCGGCGACGCCGCAGGCGCGTGAGAAGCCGGGTGCGGACGCGACGCACGCGGATCCTTACGAACGGCCGATTCAGACTTCTGAGACGACCCCGCCGGTGGTTTCGGCCAAGGACGTCGTGCTTGCAGGTCAGTGGAATCTGGGCGGCGTCAGCGACCGCTTCGCCGTCTTCAAGGGAACGGAGACCAGCCGCTTCGGCGATGCCCCCATCCTGCTTCTCGATCTTCAGACCGGCAAGCAAGCGGTCGTACGCGATCATGCCGTGAACTGGCAGAAGCGCTACGGAGTGCTCGGGCTTCGGTGCTCCGACCAGTGGGTCGTCTGGGAGGAGTTTCGCGGGGACGAGCAGAAAGCGCCGTACGACTGCGAGTGGAAGCTGTATGCGGCGGCGATCCGAGACGGCGGAGCAGCCGTGGGGGAGCCGATCCTGCTGGACGAGAGCATCACGTCTATCCAGACGCGCCCGCTCTTCGTCGTGGATGGGGACGAGGTCTTCTGGATGACGAACAGCGCGCCCAGCGGGCACCAAGAGGGGACGGTCTGGGGCACGCGCATCAAAGGCCGCCGGCTGCCTGACGGCGCGACTAAGACGGTCTTCGAGGATCGCACGAACATCGCGACTCTCTCCGAAAGCGAGGGCCAGCTCGTGGTGACGCAGTTCCGTGACAACAAGAACGGCGCGGTCGTGCTGAAGGTGATCGATCCGAAGAGCGGGGCTGTCACCTTCGAGTTCGACCCCCGCAACGGCATGAAGCGGATCGCACACTTCCCGAAGGTTCACGGGCGTTCGCTGGCGTGGGCGGTGCTCGATGCCGCTGATACGGACGAGACGACGTTGCTCTACTCGGACGAGACGACCTCAGGCGTCCTCGAGCGCGACGGGATCGACCCGGTGATGGTGGGCCGCTACGTGTTTTACGAGACGCTCAGAGTGGAGCGCACCCCAGGCGGTACGGCGCGTGACGTCCAGCGCATACGCGGCTTCGACCCCGAACGCCTGACGTGTTTCACGCTCTATGAGTCTCGACCCGAGATCGACGGGACTTGGCAGACCTGGATGGCTCAGGGGTACGACGCGAAGCGATTCGTCCTGGTGAACAACACCCCGACGGGCGAAGACGGCCAGGGCAGCAAGACCCGTATACGGGTGTGCGAGATCGAGTGAGGGCAGAGGCGGCGCGCCTGGCCGACAGGGCCGGTCCCGTCGGTCGGGCGCGCACCGCCACTACCGTCACGCTGGCTACGAGCAATCACGTCTCTGAGGTTGCGTCTGGCGTCCCACCTCTGGCGCTCGTGCGTCACTGCTGGCATACTTGCCACGCGTCCGCCTACGGCGGGCGATGCGACCCGTCGGGTGGGCGAGGTCGCGCGGCCTGGGAGCGGCTAGGGTGTCCGCGGGGCCGAGCGCGCACGGGAGTTCTCTCGCATGCCAGGGATCGTGCTGGTCGGCGCCCAGTGGGGCGACGAAGGCAAGGGCAAGATCACCGACCTCCTCGCAGACGACTTCGACTACGTCGTCCGCTTCCAGGGAGGCAACAACGCAGGGCACACGGTCATCCACGCCGGCAAGACGCTGAAGCTGCACCTGATCCCGAGCGGGATCATGTACCCGCACATCACGCCGGTGATCGGCAACGGCTGCGTCATAGACCCGAAGGTGCTGCTCGAGGAGATGGACCGGCTGGAGGCCGACGGCATCTCGACGCACCGGCTGCTCGTGTCGTGCAACGCGCACCTGATCATGCCGTACCACCGCGACTTGGACGGGGCGAGCGAGCGGCGGCTCGGCAAGCTCGAGATCGGCACCACGCGCCGCGGCATCGGGCCCGCGTACCAGGACAAGGCGTCGCGCATGGGTCTGCGCGTGCAGGACCTCCAGGACCCGCACATCTTCGTCAAGAAGCTCGAGGCGGCGCTGCCGGAGAAGAACGACGTCCTTCAGAAGGTGTACGGGCTTCCGGGCTACACCGTCGAGCAGATCGCCGAGGAGTACCTCGCGTACGCGGAGCGCATCAAGCCGCACATCGCCGAGACGAGCACGGTCATCAACCGCGCGCTCCGCGCGGGCCAGTGGGTGCTCTTCGAAGGCGCGCAAGGCACGCTGCTCGACCTCGACCACGGCACCTATCCCTTCGTGACCTCGTCCAGCCCGACGGCGGGTGGGGCGTGCACCGGGACTGGGGTGGGTCCGAAGATGATCGACCGCGTGCTGGGCATCGCGAAGGCATACATCACGCGCGTGGGCTCCGGCCCGTTCCCGACGGAGCTGCACGACGAGACCGGCGAGCTGCTGACCCGCGTCGGTGGCGAGTACGGCACCACGACGGGGCGGCAGCGGCGTTGCGGCTGGTACGACGCGGTGATCGTCCGCTACGCCGTGCAGGTGAACGGGCTTACAGACCTCGCCATCACGAAGCTCGACGTGCTCTCAGGTCTGGAGACCGTCAAAGTCTGCGTGGCGTACGAGCACGAGGGGCGCCGATACAACGACCTGCCGTGCCACCAGTCCATCTTCCACCACGCGCGCCCGATCTACGAGGAGCTGCCCGGCTGGCAGGAGGACATCTCGACCTGCCGCACGTTCGAGGAGCTGCCGAAAGCGGCCAGGGACTACATCACGTTCCTCGAGGACCTGGCCGAAGTGCCGGTCTCGATCATCGCCGTCGGCCCGAGCCGCGAGCAGACGATCATGCGCCGCTGGGAAGGCCGCGTGTAGGGAGCGAGCAGAGGGGGATCCGGCGCTCAGACAGTCCTCGCTGGGGCCCCTCAGACGACACGAGGCGCCTTCGTGGCGCCTCGTGTCGTCTTCCCCCAGCTGCGGAACTCGCGGCGGACCCCCTCTGCTCGCTCCCTGGTTGCGCCTCACTCACGCTTTCGGCTGCCACTTGCAGCGGACGGGGGACTCGATCTCGCCGGCCTTCTTGAGCGCGTCCATGGCCTTGTCGACCGCTTTGCGATCGAGCCCGGTGCGCTCGGCGATCTGTCCGGCGGACAGCGGCTCGCCAGCCGCTCTGAGCGCGTCGAGCACCGCTTGCCTCACGTCGTCCATCGCGTCTCTCCTCTCGGCTCAACGACACGCGTGCTCTGCTAAGATACCCGTACTGCGCGGGGCTTGGCCTCGCACGACGCCGCGAGTTTCCAGGAGGTTCCCATGCGCGTTCTCGTCGTTGGCGGAGGCGGTCGTGAGCACGCGATCGTCAAGGCGCTCTCAGAGTCGCGCCATGCTCCCGAGATCTTCTGTGCGCCGGGCAACGGCGGCACGGCCGAGATGGCCGTGAACGTGCCGATCGACCTGGACGACCCCGGCAACGTGCTCGACGTGGTGCGTCGCATCGGGGGCGTCGATCTCGTGGTCGTGGGGCCCGAAGCGCCGCTCGTCATGGGGCTCGCGAACCTGCTCGCCGCCTCGGGCATCCCGTGCTTCGGCCCGAAGGCAGGCGCGGCCGAGCTCGAGGGCTCGAAGTGGTTCGCGAAGCGGTTGATGCTCGACCACGGCATCCCGACCGCTCCTGCCGAGATGTTCGACAGCCGCGAGGCGGCCGCGACCTACCTCGCGGAGCACGGCGCCCCGGTGGTCGTGAAGGCCGATGGGCTCGCTGCGGGCAAGGGCGTGACGGTCGCGCGCGACTTGGACACGGCGATGCACGCGATCGAGGACTGCTTCTCCGGAGCGTTCGGCGAAGCGGGCGAGGTCGTCGTGCTCGAAGAGCTGCTGGAGGGGCAAGAGTGCTCGCTGCTCGCGTTCACCGACGGCACGACGGTAGCGCCGATGGTGCCGGCGCAGGACCACAAGCGCGCCTACGACGGCGA
Source organism: Coriobacteriaceae bacterium EMTCatB1 (assembly GCA_001950395.1). GTDB lineage: Bacteria > Actinomycetota > Coriobacteriia > Anaerosomatales > Anaerosomataceae > Parvivirga. The sequence goes on along the minus strand of BDLO01000001.1, from coordinate 1,357,801 downwards.
CCGCGGGCCGAACACGGGCGGCATGGGCGCGTACTCGCCGGTGCCTGCTGTAGACGACGCGACGCTCGCTGAGATGACCTGCATCCTGGAGCGCACCGTGGCGGCTCTGCGTGAGCAGGGGATTGTCTACCAGGGCGTGCTGTACGGCGGCTTCATGCTCACCGACGAAGGCCCGAAGGTGCTCGAGTTCAACGTGCGCTTCGGCGATCCGGAAGCGCAGGTGGTGCTGCCGCGCCTGAAGACTGACCTGCTCGACGTCATGCTGGCGGTCGCCTCAGGCACGCTCAAGGACCTCCCGATCGAATGGCGTGACGAAGCGGCGCTCACCGTGGTGCTCGCCAGCGGCGGGTATCCCGGCTCGTACGAGAAGGGAAAGCCGATCTCGGGCATCGACGCAGCCGAAGCCGTGCCGGGCGTCACCGTGTATCACGCCGGCACGAAGCGCGGAGAGAACGGCACGATCCTCTCCGACGGCGGCCGGGTGCTCGACGTGACGGCCGTCGCGCCGACGCTCGCGGAAGCGCGAGAGCGTGCGTACGAAGCGGTGGCCAAGATCTCGTTCGAAGGCATGCACTACCGCAAAGACATCGGCGCGCGCGCGCTCGGGGAGGCGTGAGGTGCTCGCTGAGCGGCTGCTCACCCGCGCGGTCGAGCTCGCGCAGGGCGCCTACTTCGCCCAGCAGCCGACGCCCGTGCCGTCGCTGCCGAAGCCGCGGCCGGGGCTGACCTACCTGCTGTACGCGCACGTGCCCTTCTGCGAGCGGCTGTGCCCGTACTGCTCGTTCAACCGCTTCCCGTTCGAGGAGGAGCGCGCTCGCCGGTACTTCCGCAACCTGCGCGACGAGATGCGCATGGTGGCGGACCTGGGGTACGACTTTCCCGCGCTCTACGTCGGCGGCGGCACGCCGACCATCCTGATCGACGAGCTTTCGCAGACCATCGACCTCGCGCGCGAGCTCTTCTCGATCCGCGAGGTCTCCACTGAGACGAACCCGAACCACCTCGTCCCCGAGAAGCTCGAACCGCTTCGCGAGCGCGTCCAGCGCTTCAGCGTGGGCGTGCAGTCGTTCGACGACGGACTGCTCAAGCAGATGGACCGCTACGACAAGTATGGCTCCGGCGAGGAGATCTTGAAGCGGCTGCAATCGATCGAAGGGTACTTCCACTCGCTCAACGTCGACATGATCTTCAACTTCCCGAGCCAGACCGAGGCGCACCTGCTTCGGGACGTCGAGATGCTCAAGCAAAGCGGCTGCAACCAGACGACCTTCTATCCGCTCATGGCCTCGCGGTCCGTCGAAGCGGCGCTGCGCCGCACGGTGGGCATGGTGGATTACTCGCGGGAAGCCCGCTACTACGCGCTGCTCTCGGACGCCCTCTCGGACAGCTTCGAGCACGCGACGGCGTGGACGTTTTCGCGCACGGGCGGCGGGATGATCGACGAGTACATCGTCGACTACGAGGACTACGTCGGCATCGGATCCGGCGCGTTCTCGTACCTCGACGGGCGCATCTACGTGAACACCTTCTCGCTGCGCGTCTACGACGAGGCGATCAGCGCGGGGCATCAGGCGGTGTCGCTCGGTTGCCGTCGCGCGACGCTCAAGGACCGCATGCGGTACCGGTTCCTGATGGACCTGTTCGGGCTCTTCCTCGACAAACGCGCGTTTGAGCGCGATTTCGGGGTGAGCGTGGAACGGGGGCTGCCGCTCGAGGTCGCGTTCTTCCGGCTCGCCGGCGGGTTCGACCGCGACGACGAGGAGGCGATCACGCTCACGGCGAAGGGACGGTACCTCACGGTTGCGATGATGCGCACGATGTTCGCGAACCTCAACAGCCTGCGCGACCGAGCGCGGGCCTCGCTCGCGCCAAACGAGCGCCAGCTGCTGTTCGGTGACGGGACGCCGGCGTGTGGAGCAGAAGCCGAGGACTCGACGCTCGGCACGCCGGCGCCGTGAGCCGCGTAGGGGAGTCGCACGGAAGGAGCGACGTGAGACGACTTGCTGCTGTGGTGGTCGTGGCGGCCCTGCTGCTCTCGGCCTGGGGGTGCGTCGACCAAACGCGGGCCGCAAACGAAGCGATCGCGCGCGCGAACGCCAAGTCCGAGGAGTACGCGGCGCTCGACGCCGAGGTGACCCAGCTGCTCGACGAGGCGGCGTCGGTGGACTTCACGCCAGAGGGCGTCCAGCCCGCGTTCGCCAAGCTGGACGAGGCGAGGGCGAAGATCGAGGAGCGGCAGCAGGTCGTCGCGGCGATCCGGGCGGAGTTCGAGTCGATCGGCTCGTTCCGCGTGAGCGACGACGTGAAGCAGTACGCAGCGATGCAGGTCGCCATCGCCGACCTGCTCGCGCAGGCAGACGAGAAGGCGCTTGCGCTCATCGACTCCACGAAGGCGTTCTACGAGCGTATCGCGGCGAAGACGGCGGACTCTGATGAGGGCAAGGCGCTCGCGGAGCAACTCGTGAAGCTGAGCGATGAGATTGAGAAGCTCAGCGCGCTCATAGCGAAGAAGCAAGCAGAAGCCGACGCGTACTTCGAGGAGCGTCTCTCGGGCAAATAGCCCTACTGCGGCGGACGCACCGGCTCCAGCGCCAGGGCGATTGCGGTACGAACTGTCGGCGAGAGCGCCGCATCGCCTCCGAGCGTGAAGGGCTTCCCGACCTGCGCGCTCACCTTCGCCAGCTGCGTCCAGAGCTTCGAGTACATCCGGCTGGTCGGCGTGAGCAGCAAGACGCCCTTGCGAGCGCCCGCCATGGCGCCGCCAGCCAGCGCGTCGGCGAAACCGTCTCCGGTCGCGATCGCGGGAGCGGCGTACGAAAGCCCGCATCGGTCGACGCCGAGCGCCGCCACGCGCAGGGCAGTGTCGTAGCGGTCAGGGCCAGCGACGCGGGCGATCGGGACGGCAGGTCCGAGCGCGTCGGCGGCAGCGGCGACCGTTTGGGTGGAGACGACGGCCTCGCCTCCGAGCACGTACACCCGCTGGGGCCTCGCCGCGACGAGCACTGCTGACGCGTCCTCGGACAGAGCGCCGGTCTGCGTGAGAAGCACCGGCCAGCCGCTCGCGTACGCGAGAGGCGCCGCAGCGAGCGCGTCGGGGAAGTTCTCGCCGGTGCACAGGAACGCCGCTTCGGGAGCGCCCGCGATCCGCCGGGTCTCGTCTGCGACGGCGCGGGCGGTCTCGTACCGGTTGCTGCCGGCGACCCGCTTGACGGACGAAACGCCAGGGATCGCCTTCAGGGCTTCGACGACGCTCGTCGCAACCGCCGAGGGGCCGCCGACGACCACGAGCGACCGCGCTTGCAGCCGCTGCACCTCCTCGGCAACGGCAGCCGGCAGCCGGGTGCTCGCGGAGAGCAGCACGGGACCCCCGAGCGCCCCTGCGAGCGAGGAGGCGGAGAGCGCGTCAGGCCAGTCCTCTCCGCTCGCGATCACCGCTGCCGGGGCCCCGTCGGGGAACGCGGCTCGAGACGCAGCCACCGCGGTCTCATAGCGGTTCGCGCCCTGGACGCGCTGGATGTACGGCTCGTAGTCGATGCTGCCCGTGACGCCGTCGCGGCGATACGGGACGTACGGGCGGTCAGCAGGCCAGCTCCAGTACGGGTACGGCGTCACGCGGATCACGGTGCCGTCCGGCGCCGTCGTCGACTGTCGAGACGCGGACGAGCTCATCTCGTAAGCGTAATAGTGGGTGCGCTCGGCATTCGCCCATCCGCCGAAGAGCACGGCGTGGTTGTTGTAGCTCACGAGCGCGTCGCCTGGTTGAAGGAGCTCGCGAGGGATCACGGTGGAGACGTAGTGAAGCGTCCGCGTCGAGAGCCCGGGGTGTGAGGTCTTCCACGTCATCGACACGAAGCCCGAGCAATCGCAGCGCCACCCGACCGAGGCAGTCGCCGTGGCGCCGTTGTCGTCGCGGTAGAAGGTCTGGCTGTACGGGATGGCCAGATCGACCCACTTGCGTGCGCGAGCCATCACCTCTGTGCGCGAGAGTGCGAACGCTGGAGTCGCGCTCAGCATCACGATGCCGGTGGCGAAAGCCGTTGCGCACGCCGCGAGGGTTCTTCGGTTCATGCTGCGCCTCCTCGCTTCTTCTGGGGACACAGCATACTCTATCGGCAGCCAGGCGCCTCCGCTTCAGCCATCAGTGACGGTCGTCACGACGGCGAGCCGATCAACGGGAGGCGCGGATGACTATCGCCGTCGCCCACGCCTGCGCCGGGTATGATTCGGCCACCCGGCCGGTGGTCCACACGTCGAGCGTCTGGCCTGCCGCGACGTCGACGAACGCAGCCTGCTCGTAGCCGCTGTCGGTCTCGCGCAGCACCCGCGTGTCAGCCGCGATGGTGATGGATGCCTTGCCTGCGGCGTCGGACTCCACGAGCACGCTCCCGTTCCCGTCCTGGCCGGGGCGGACCGAGAGCACGGTGGCTGCGGGGAAGTCCGGCGCTCCACGCGGCGGTCTCGGCGCACACCCGGAGGCGAGGAGCGCGACGGCCACGCCGAGCACAGCGAGCCCAAAGACCAGTCGTGTCGTCGAATACCGCATCGCGCACTCCCTTCGCCGCTTGATCCTAAGACGCTCACGCGACGGCGTCCGTTCGCGACGCTAGCCAGAATCAGGGGCATCACGCATCATGGTACCTGTTCGCTGCATGGAAAGGACGTCGTATGCCGCACAGACCGTATGAGGACGTGCACGTGGAAGGCCACCTCATCGACTCCGGGATCATGTCCCAGATCATGGACGCTATCGTGGCTCTCGGCGGCGAGTTCGAGACGCTGTCGTTCCAGGTCGGCCGCACCAACGACGACGTTTCGCGTGCGGAGCTCCGGATCTCGGCTGCCACCCAAGACCTGCTCGACGAGATCGTCGCGGCAGTGCAGCCGTTCGGCGTCGAGCCGCTGCACGTCGTCGACGCGGCTCTCGCTCCGGCGCCGAAAGACGGCGTCTTTCCCGACGGTTTCTACGCGACGACCAACCTCGAGACCGCGGTGCGCGTCGGCGGCAGGTGGGTGCGCGTCGAGCATCCAGAGATGGACATGGCGGTGAAGGTCGATCCGCGCGTCCCGTGCGCAGAGACCATCGCGCTGGCAGACGTGCGCGCCGGGGATCTCATCGTCGTGGGTCACGATGGCATCCGGGTCCGTCCCCTCGAGCGCCCGCGTTCAGGGCAGGTCTTCGAGTTCATGAACTCGGCGGTGTCGTCCGAGAAGCCGAAGGCGCAGGTGATCGCGGAGATCGCCCGGCTGCTCGACGACGTGCGCGCGCAGGGCAAGGACGTCATCGCCGTCGTCGGCCCCGCGGTCGTGCACACCGGCGCCGTCGAGCACCTCGCGCGGCTGGTGCGCTCCGGGCACGTCACGGTGCTGTTCGGTGGCAATGCGGTTGCGGTCCACGACATCGAGGCCGCGCTCTTCGGTACGTCGCTCGGCGTCTTGCTCACAGACGGCACGCCCGCAATCGGCGGTCACGACCACCACCTGCGAGCCATCAACACCATCCGGGAGCTGGGCGGCATCCGTCAGGCGGTCGACGCAGGCGTGCTCACCAGAGGCCTCATGCATACCCTCGTCACGACGGGCACGCCGTACGTGCTCGCGGGCTCGATCCGCGACGACGGGCCGCTGCCTGACGTCATCACCGACACCGTCGAGGCTCAGCGCGCGATGCGCGCGTACTGCCAGAAGGCGGGGGCGTGCATCATGCTCTCCACGATGCTGCACTCGATCGCGACGGGCAACATGCTCCCCGCGAGCACCACCACGATCTGCGTCGACATCAACGCGGCCGTCGTCACCAAGCTCTCTGACAGAGGGAGCTTCCAGACCATCGGTGTGGTGACGGACGTCGGGCTGTTCTTGGAGCAGCTGGCCGACGATCTCGGTGCGTAGCTGGTCTGCCTGGGTATGTAGTGCACATGGACAGATCATCGTGGCGCCCGAGCGTGCGTCGACATAATCACGACGAGATCGTCGAACGAAGCGAGGACGAATGGCGGCGTTTGCTGTCGCCCGAGGAGTACCGGGTGCTCCGGGAGGCAGGCACCGAGCCGCCGTTCTCTGGGGAGTACGTCGACTTAGACGACGAGGGAACGTACCGGTGTCGCGCGTGCGGCAATCCGCTGTTCGCGTCCGACGCCAAGTTCCACTCCGGCTCTGGCTGGCCGAGCTTCTTCGCGACCCTCTCGCCCGAGACGGTGCGGCTCCGTAAGGACACCAGCCACGGCATGACGCGGACGGAAGTGCTCTGTGCGCGATGCGGCTCTCACCTGGGGCATCTGTTCACCGACGGCCCGAAGCCGACGGGGCTGAGGTACTGCGTCAACTCGCGTGCGCTTGCGTTCGAACCTGCGGTGGCCGACGATAACGAGTGACGCCGTCTCAGAGGGGGCGTGACGTGGCCCAGCCGAACGAAGTCGTCGACCTCGCGGTCGCGCTGTTCCTCACACCGGTCATCGTCTCAGGCGTGCGCGGGTTCGTTTCCCCAGCGCGCACGCTGATCCTTGCGTTCGTCGGCTGCCTGCTCGTCGCGTTGAGCGCGACGATCGCGGAGGGGTACTTGCTGTACGGCCTGTTCAACACGCTCGAGCACGCGATGTACGCAATCGCGGGGCTTCTGGCGGCCGCCGCCTTGGTCGTCGCGTGGAGGTCGCCGGGAGCGTGGCGGGAGTGAGCGCGGAGCCCCTCGTCGTCGCGTGCGACGTAGTCGCGCTCGTAGGCTTCACGGTCGCGTCGGTCGCCGCTGCGCTGATGCTGTTGCCCGAGGTCGGAGCCCGGCACGCGCGCGTGATCCGGGGCCTGGTGCTCGGCGCTCTCGGCATCTACGTGTTCACGGCGTTCTCCAACGTCTTGGAGCACGGCGGGATCACCGCAGCGCTCGACCCGTACGAGGACTACATCGAGATCCTGGTGTTCCCGCTCGTGGCATATGCGCTGCACGAGTCACGCCTCGCGTTGGAGACCTCTCGGCGAGAGCGAGCGGAGCGGAGGCGCCAAGAAGAGCACGCGCTTCTAAGCACGGTCATGCGCGTCTTGCCAGTGGGAGCGATGATCGTGAACCCTGAAGGGACGATCGTCTTCGCCAACGAGACAGCGCGAGAGCTCTTGGCATTGGAGGAGGCCCCAGACGGGACGCTTGAGTTCACAACCGAGCCCACGTGCGCGCCGATGCGTCCCGGAGAGGCGCCCGCCCTTGACCTTCGGAAGCTTGGCGAGGGTCTGACGGTGCGGGGGGCATTGTGCGCAGCCTCGATCGGCGCTCGGCATCTGGTGCTGTCGGTCTCCTCGACGCCGATCCCTGCGGTTGCGAGCAACGAGTCCTCGGCGCCGGGCACCCTGGTGCTCGTGCAGGACGTGACCGACCGCGAGACAGCGCTGCAAGAGCTCATGGACGCGCAGACTCGGTACGCCGAGGCGCTCGAGTACGCCGTCGACGCTCGCACCGCCGACCTGTTGAAGGCGAACGAGGAGCTGCAGGCCGCCAACGAGGCCAAGCGCAGACTGCTCGCGAACGTGAGCCACGAGCTCAGGACGCCGCTGAACGCGGTGATCGGCTTCGCAGACGTCCTCGCCAACGGGCTTGCCGGCCCGCTTGCGGAGGAGCAGGCGAAGCAGGTTGCGATGATCAGAGAGGCAGGACGCCAGCTGCTCGAGCTCGTGGAGGCGTTGCTCGAGGCGCAGTGGCTCGAGTCGAGCGAGGCGATCGTCGAGGTCAGACCGGTCGACGTGGCCGACCTCGTGCGGTCTGCGGTCGATATGCTGGATCCGCTGGCGCGTTCCAAGGGGCTTGCACTGCACGCTGAGACCCCGGAGACGCTCGAGGCGGTCACGGACGCGCGGCTCATAGGGCAGGTGCTGCGCAACCTCATCTCCAACGCGGTGAAGTTCACGCACGAAGGCGGCGTCACCGTGCGCCTCCTGGACGCGGGCGAGCGGTTCCGCATCGCCGTCGCCGACACCGGGATCGGCATCCCGAAAGAAGCGCTTCCGCGGATCTTCGACGCGTTCGTCCAGGTCCCGGGATCGCGCGGCGAGAAGCCAGAGGGCACCGGGCTCGGGCTTGCGATCTGCAAGCAGATCGCACACGCGCTCGGAGGTTCGATCGCGGTCGAGAGCGAGCCGGGCTCGGGCTCGACGTTCACGGTGGAGCTGCCGAAGGAGCCGATCAGCGGTTAGCGTGTGAGGCCGCTCGTTCCACCAGCGTGAGCTCGCACGCAAGCTTGGCGGCTGCGTCTCTCAGCGCCTCGATCGCGGCCGCGATCGCCGGCCGCTCCGAGCTCCCTTTGCGGACGACGGCGTGGACGTGCCGGCGCATGTGCACGTCGACGGGCTCGCTGATAACGACGCCGGGGTAGTCGGCGAACAGCGCGGTGGGAACGACGATAGCGACGCCCAGGCCCGCTTGGACGGCGGCAAGGATCACTTGGTAGTCGTTGCTGTGGAGGTCGACTCTCGGCTCGAAACCGGCATCGTTGCAGACGCGCACCACCACTTCGAGGAACGACGAGCCGTCGTGGCCGACGATCCACTGCTCCTGAGCGAGGTCCGCTACTCGCAGCGCGCCGGTGGCGCACGGGTGGTGCGCTGGCAGTGCGATCGAGATGGGCTCGCTGAAGAGCAGGAACTGCTCGGTCGCGGGGTCCGATCGCTCCGGGAGGCGGTCGAACCCGTACGTCACCACAACGTCGAGCTCTCCAGCTTTGAGCATGGGCAAGCTCTGCTCCGGCTCGAGATCCACCATCGATATGGCCAGCTCAGGATGCTCCGCCCGGAGCTCCGCGAGGGCAGGGACGAGCAGCGCTCGAGCTGCGGTGGGGAAGGCGCACGTGCGCAGCGGGCCTCTGAGCCCTCGGGCGTGCGCTTCGAGGTGCGCTTCGGCGCGCTCGATCTCGGCGAAGATGCGCTCGGCGTCGTCGACGAGGGCCCTGCCGGCCGGCGTGAGCCGAACGCCTCTCCCGGCGCGCTCGAGCAGCGGCGTCTTCGCCTCGCGCTCCAGCAGCGCCAGCTGCTGCGAGACGGCCGACGGGGTGAGGAACAGCGCTTCGGCGGCGGCGGCTATCGTGCCGCGCGCCGCGACCTCGCGCAAGAGCCGGAGCCGGTTGACGTTCAACATCGTAAGAACAGCTTACGATAAGCGACAGAAAGAGTGAATGGAATTTATGCTTCAGATGGCCGATACTATCCACCGAAGCGTTCCACGAACGCGACGTGTGCGGGCGTCCCTCCCCTCCCCCCACCCCGCGCCCGGCACACGGCTTGCGCGCGGCACCGCCTGAGAACCTGCCGTGCGATGCGCAGCACCCGGTCCCCCCTCCGGGTGCTGCATCGTTTCTGCGGCCAGGTCACGAAAGCGGATGCACAAGCCGGCGCAACGGCGCGTCGCGAAGCTCCGGCGCCTCGTGCGCCCAGCGAGGACCTTCTGGAGCACCGAAAGCCGCCGCGAGCGCTTCCGCGCGGGCCTCAACGGCCGAACGCTCCTTTTCGTCGAGCGGCGGTGCCGCATACAAGAGCAGGGAACCCGACGGCGAGAGATCCCAGATGCCTCGCGCGACCCCGTCGACGAGGATCGCTGGAGCGGAGCGCCCGCGCGCGTCGAACACGAGTCCGCGGACGGCGTCAGGGACGAACATCGACCGCTGCCTCCGTGAGGTGAGCAGCGCGTCACCGGCCGGCAGAAGCGCGACGACTGGTCTTCCTGGTATCGCCGCCGATTCGAGCTCGTCAGCGTCAGCCAGGTGGACGAAGGCCGTCTGCTCGAAGCCCTCGACGTCGACCTCCGCGAGCTCGTCGTCCAGCTCCGCCAGCGCTCTGGCGGCTCGGCGAGGGCCAAGGCCGGTCCACCACGCGACGTCGGCCTCCGTCACGGGACCGTACGCGCGCACGTATGCGCGGACGAGTTCGCGCGCCGCCCTGTCCTCGTCGAGGGAATCGAGCCGCACGCCGGGAAGCGCGAGGTCGAAGCGTGTGAACCGCGTGCGGCGGCCGTACGGGCCGTCCTCGGGGAGATCGCGCAGCAGCAGTCCTTCGTTGCACATGTGGGTGAGGACGGCTGAGAGGTCCGCGTGCGGGTGGATGCGAGCGCGCAGCTCGCGTGCGGTGAGCGGTCCTTCGTCGAGCTCCTCGAGCACCTGCGAAGCGAGGATCTCGTAGTGGCGCGGGGTCACGCCGCGCGCGCCGAGGTAGCGAGCCGAGTGGTGACGGACGGCGCGCCCGGTCGCCGCAGCGACCACGGGCAGCATGTCGCTTCTCACGACGTGAAGCCCGCCCCGCATGCAGCGGAAGAGCGCGAGCGTCCGGCGCTCGTACAGCGCATTCACTGCCCGGTCGAGCGCTCGCAAGCCGAGGCGGTCCGCGATCGCCAGGTACGGCGCACGAGGCTCGATGGCGGGAAGCGCGACGACGTCTGACACCAGCGTCTCCGGGGTGGCGTGCAGCCACGGGGTGCCGATGTGCTGGCGTTGGAGCTGCCGTGCGACGAGGGACGCCATCGCGTAGCGGGGACGCTCGAGCAGCACGGCGCAGCCAGCCCGCTCGCGGGTCCCGCGCGAGCCGTCGTGGCGAGCAGGGATCTCCACGGGTGCGGCGGTTGCGATGTCGTCGGCCAATGACGCGAGGGGCCGCAGCGCTGCTCGTACGAGCGCGCTTCCGAGCGGCGAGGGCTCGCCCTTGCGGCCGATCGAGAGGTCGCGGAAGCCCGCGGCGACACGTTGGGGCACGACCCTGCCACGGTCGTCGACGTTCGCGTCCACGAGCACGGCGACGATTTCAGCAAGCGCATTGCGGTCGGCGGGATCCCCCTGCTCGTCGCCCCATGCGGCAGGGTACGGCGCCACGGCCTCGACAACGGCAAGCGCGTCGTACCACAAGTGGGGCCAGCTGATCGTGGCGAACTGGTAGCCGTGCCCGAAGCCGCTCGGGCGCTCCTCTAACCGACGGCGCCACGTGGCCAAGAGCGTGCGTGCCGCGTCCTCGACCAGTGACGGCCGCTCGCGAGCAGGGAGCAGCGCAAGTGCGCGGAGCCCGATCACGGTCGCGTGTGGACACATCTCGCACTCCTGGCGGCCGAAGAGCCGGATCCTCCCGCGAGGCGCTTCGCAGCACCATGCCCTGCCGTGGTCCGAGCGTCGCATGTCGACCAGCATCTGCTCGAGCGCGCGCTCCACGCGGGGGTCGTCGCGGAGGCCGAAGCGCAGTGCGACCTCGGTCACGGCGTGCGAGTCACACAGCGCGGCAGCCGGGCCCGACCCTGCCGCCCGTGCAGGTCGCGGAGCCACGAACCGGCCGTGCCGATCGCGGTGCTCGAGCATGCTTTCGAGCGCGGCATCCACGCGCGGGAAGTCGCCGGATCTCACGCCAAGGTCGTGGAGGAGCAGCAGGGCGTTCGGTAGGTAGCGGACCGAGTCCCGCCTGCCGAAGTCATCGGAGCTCCATGCCGGGAGCGTATCGACGAGCTCACGCACGATGCGGCTCGCGATGCTGGCTCGCCTGTCAGCGTCCGCCGCAGGCGAATCCTCGGGCTGGTCCAGTATCCGAGTCCTCGCGACGAAGCGCGCTGCTGGCTCGTCGGAGGCGAGGACCCACTCGACGAGGGAGTCGCCGAGCAGCGCTGCGAGCCGGTCTGCTCGAGAACCGGCAGGGCCGACCGTGAGCGCCGTCATGGCTCGATCCCCCACAGACCGCGCTTGGCGGCTCGGGCCTCGGCGACGCACTCGGCGAACAGGCGCGCGTAGCGGACGTTCGGCGGTATCGTGAGCTGGGTGGCGTAGCCGTCGAGAGCAAGGCGAGCGTTGAGCATCTTGTCGCGCGCCTCGCGCTCGGGATCGTCGCTCGGGAGCTCGAGCCAGACGTACGCCAGCAGGCGGCCGTAGCGGTCGCGGAGGTCGGCGTCTGTCTCGAGCCACACGGTTCGTCCGGGGCGCAGGGCGCGCTTCGTGTACGCCGAGGCCTCCTCTCCGTACGGCTCGTGCTCGATCGTCGACTCAGGGGTGTCGATCCCGATGAACCGGACCTTCTCCTGGCGGCCGCTTGCCAGTCGGAACACGGCGGTGTCGCCGTCCACGACGCGCACCACGACGGCGGCCGTGGCTTCCACAGTCGCTGCCCCGACGTCGCCTCCGTCGCCGACGCACGCTGCCCCCGAAGTCGCGGCGCTTGCCGCAGATGACTCCGCTGGAGGAGCCGTGGGGGTCGCGGGCGGGACGAGACCGCCGCTGGGCGGCCCCGCAGCCGCATCGCAGCCCGTAAGCGTGAGCGCGCACAGCAGCGCGAGCGCGGCGGTCGCCGCCCACAACCGCCGCCGCGCGAGAGCGCGTCTGCTATCCTTCTGCACCACGCCTCCAGCCGACGATACCTGCGGCGTCAGCATACACCGTGCCCTGATGCCGGAAGAGGGGAGCTGTCCATGAAGAAACGACTAGGCCCGCGCGAACTGCTGTATCCGATGCCGGCCGTGTTCGTGGCGAGCGCCGCCGACGGCGCAGCCGACGTCATGGCGGTGGCGTGGATCGCCATCGCGGGCTCGAAGCCGCCGAGCGTCATGATGTCCGTGAGGCCCACGCGGCGCACCTTCGAGCTGATCGAGCGCTCGGGCGAGTTCACGGTGAACACGCCGCGGGCGGACATGGCAGCCGAACTCGACTTCGCCGGCATCGTGAGCGGCAGGGCGGTGCCGGACAAGTTCCGGGAAGCAGGGCTCACGCCCGTGCCCAGCTCCGTCGTAAGCGCGCCGATCATCGCCGAGTGCCCCCACAACCTCGAGTGCCGCGTGATGCGCATGCTCGAGCACGGCGACCACGTGATCGTCATCGGCGAGATCGTCGAGACGCACGTCGAGGAGAGCGTTCTCGACGAGACCGGCGCAAAGCCGCTCGCCGACCGCATCGACCCGCTGGTGTACATCCCGACCGTGCGCGAGTACCGGCGCCTCGGCGAGAAGGTCGCCGACGCCTACTCCGTCGGGAAGCGGTACCTCGGGTGAGGGCTAGCCGCACCCTCCCGGCGCCATGCACGGCGCGGCGGGGCTGGGGCGCGGCTCGCGCATCGCTTCATGCGAGCTGAGCGTGCGCTCCTTGTCGCGCCGCAGGATGCACGTGGTGTCCTCGGCGAACGGGTCGCCGAACTGCTGCCAGGCCTTCGTGCGGCAGCCGCGGCAGATGCGCGTGTACTCGCACTCCTCGGGAGAGCACGCGCCTTTCGACTCCGTGAGGTCGAGCTGGTAGAGCACCTGCACGGCTTCGGTGAGCGACATCTCGTGGACGTTTCCGACGACCCAGTCCTGCGCGAACTGGCACGGCATGATGCCGCCTTCTGAGTTGATGTTCATGTGGCCCTTGCCGACGGGGCACGCGCTCATCACCTTCAAGCGCTCCAGGCCCTTGGTGACATCGACATCGCGCTCGAGCAGCCGCTCAGCCATGTACGGGATGATGGAGGGCAGAGCTCCTATGTCGTACTCGAGCTTCTGCTCGGGGTCGAGCACGTCTTCGATGATCCAGTCGGCGAGCTCGCGCCACTGGTCGTCGCTCACGCGCGCGTCCTCCTCGCCCTCCGAGCGGCCGCTGGTGATGAGGTCGCAGATGTAGATGAGGCCGCAGTCGAGGTCCTTCGCGGTCTGGATGAGGTCGTAGATGTACGGCCACGTGTCCTTGGAAAGCGCCGTCTTGAGCACGACGCCGACGCCTTCTTCGCGCAGGATCTTGATGGCGTTGACCACCCGCTGGCGCGTCCCGGGCACCCGCACCATCGCGTCGTGGAACTCGTCCGGGCCGTACAGCGAGGTGGCGATCCACCGCACGCCGTTCTCTTTCAGGCGTCGCGCGGCGTCGCGGTCGATGAGGGTGCAGTTCGTGGAGATCGTCGGCCGGATGCCCTGCCGGTGAGCCTCTTCGAGAATCTCCCAGAAGTTCGGGCGCACCATGGGCTCGCCGCCCGAGAGGAACAGCATCGGCACGCCGACTTCGCCCATCTGCTTCACGAGCGCAATCGTCTCATCGTCTGTGAGCTCGTTCGGCCTCCGGTGGCCGTCTGCGGCCATGTAGCAGTGCTCGCACAGCAGGTTGCAGCGATTGGTGATGTTCCAGATGATGTCCGACGGCCTTCCGAGCGAGGCGGCCTTGAACGCCTTGTCCTCGATCTCGGAAAGCGGCCCGTTGAAGAACAGCGAGCGGACGTGCGCCATGAGCGATGCCTCCTGAGCGTCCATGAGGCGCCCCGTGCCGGCGAGGCGAGAAACGTGCACCACGCACTCTATCACGTCAGCGCGCAGCGTGCCAGGGGAGGCGCCGCTCGAACGCCGCTATTCGCAGCTCTTCGCCATCTTGCAGGTATCGATCCCAAAGAGCTTGTAGAGCAGGCAGAAGCCGGTCGCTGCGGTCACTGCCATCACGATCGCCAGGACGTACAGCACGGTCGACAGCGTCCCGCTTGTGCTGTAGCCGCCGAATGCGAAGGCCAAGGCAAGCACCAATCGCACGATCCTGTCGGCATTCGATTCGTTGCGTTTCATGAGCCATTCCTTCCGCTCCAGTTGCCGTCCTGTTCTCTCTGCAGCCGCTCGCGGTACAGACGCGCGTCCTCGGAATCGTAGCAGCAGAAGAGGACGCGGTGCGGCAGCTCGTGTTCGTCCATCCATGTGCCGACCGCCTCGACGGCAGCGTCGCACGCGGCCGCTTTCGGGTAGCCGTACGCTCCCGTCGAGATGGCGGGAAAGGCGATGGTCTCCAGCCCGTGGCGCTCGGCGAGCGCAAGGGAGTTCCGATAGCACGCCTGCAGCAGCTCGCGCTCACCTCTCGTGCCGCCTCTCCACACGGGTCCGACGGTGTGGATGACGTGGCGGGCCTTGAGGCGGTGACCGCTGGTGATGCGGGCTTCGCCGGTGGGGCACCCGCCGATGAGCCGGCACTCCTCGAGCAGCCCCGGCCCTGCTGCTCGGTGGATCGCCCCGTCGACGCCGCCGCCGCCAAGAAGCGTGGAGTTCGCGGCGTTGACGATGGCGTCCACGTCGAGCTCGGTGATGTCGCCGACGACGACTGCCATCCGTGCGAGCGTCTCAGGCTTCATGCGTGCTCCGGCTCGTAGGGTTCCTGTGGGTAGATACTTACCCGCGGTCCGGCCAGGAGGTGCACGGTGCAGCGCATCGAGACCGAACGCGTCCCGATCTACGTGTGGGGGCGCATCGACGACCCAGACACGCTCGCGCAGGCGCGCAACATCGCGAACCTGCCGTTCGCGCACCACCACGTGGCGCTCATGCCCGACGCCCACGTGGGCTTCGGCATGCCGATCGGCGGCGTGTTCGCTGCCGTGGAGCAGGTGGTGCCGCACGCGGTCGGCTTGGACATCGGGTGCGGCGTGCGGGCGTTCAAGACGAGCTTGCGGCGGGACGATGTCGAATCGAGGCTTGACGAGGTCTTGCACGCCACCATGCGGGAGGTGCCGCAGGGCTTTGACTGGCACCACGAGAGCCAGGCGCACCGGACCGACGTCTTCGACGACGTGCCGGACTCGCCCGTGCTGCGAGCCGAGAAGGCGCGCGCAGAGAAGCAGGCAGGCACGCTCGGCGGCGGCAACCACTTCATCGAGCTGCAGCAGGACCCTGATGGCTTCGTGTGGGTGATGATCCACTGCGGGTCGCGGAACGTCGGCAAGCAAGTGGCCGAGCACTACGATGCGCTCGCGCGCGACCTCAACAAGCGCGACGGCTCACCGGTGCCGGCGCAGTGGGGGCTCGCGCACCTCGACGTGCGCAGCGACGCCGGACGCGAGTACCTCGCGGCGATGGGATGGTGCTTGCGGTTCGCGAAGGAGAACCGACGGCTCATCGCCGAGTCAGTGCGCACGGTGCTGCTCCGGCGGTTCGCAAGCGTGTCGTTCGAGCCGGACATCGACGTCCACCACAACTACGCTTCAGTCGAGCGGCACTTCGGGCGCGAGGTCGTCGTGCATCGCAAAGGCGCGGTGCACGCTCGGGGCACCGTGCTCGTCCCGGGATCGATGGGTACGGCGAGCTACGTCGCAGAAGGGCTCGCGAATCCGGACTCGTTCGAGTCGTGCAGCCACGGGGCGGGGCGCGCGCTCGGCAGGCGCGAGGCGATGCGCCGGCTGAGGCGCGAAGAGGTCCTGCGGGACCTCGAGCGCAGGGGCGTCCGCCTCGCGAAGGGTCGCCAGCACGACGTCGCCGAGGAGGCGCCGCAGGCATACAAGGACATAGAGGAGGTCATGGCCTGGCAGACCGACCTCGTCCGACCGCTCGTGCGCCTCACGCCGCTCGGCGTCGTGAAAGGCTGAGGCGGGAGGCGGCGGCAGAGTCCGGCTGTATGGATGTCGGCACAGGCGGTCTTCGCGACGCGTCTGCCGTCACGCAGCTTTGGCACGGCGAGCGGCTTGTCCCTCACATGTGTGTCGATCTCGCCCTCGCGCTCGACTCCGACGGCACGGCCCCGATTGCCGCGAGGAACCCGCTCCGCTATCGCGCGCACTACCTCGACGCCGAGACCGGCCTGTACTACCTGCCCGCCCGCTACTACGACCCGGCGACCGCGCGCTTCCTCTCGCCCGACCCCGCGCCCCCGAGCGCCGGGGACCCGGGCAGCCTGAACGCGTACGCGTACTGCGGGGACGACCCGGTGGGGGCGACCGATCCGAGCGGAGCGATCAGCGACATAGAGGCCGAGTCCTGGCGCCACTACTACACCGGCAACCGGAGGGTAGCCGAGGCCGCGTCTTATCGGCTGCGTCACAACATCAACTACCGCCGCCGGATGGCGCAGCGGGCGTACATCGCCTCGGCCAGGACTCGCGGTCTGCACCAGGCGCGAGAGGCGGCGATGCAAGGGCAGCTCGACGGGAGGGATAAGGCGTTCTTCGATGGGATTGCTGCAGGTGAACAGGCGGCGCCAAACGGAGGGGCCCTCAACGTGCTGGCCGGGGGGCTGGCGGGCCTGTCCGCTATGGCAACGACGGTTTCCGCCGTGGCGGGCACGGTCGCGTTGGCGGCTGGCACCGCTGCCGCAGTGACTTCGCCAGCAGCCGCTACTGGAGGTGGCGCGATCATCCCCGGTTCTGCAGCTGCGGTTGCCGCCAACGCGACGGCCGTATCGATCTTCGCGGGAGTGCTCAGCATCGCCGCTGGTGTTGCCTATTCAGCCGTCACAGATTATCGAGTCCGTCTTGGCGAAATCGATGCGAGTGACCCTCGTGCGAATGGAGCAGCATTTGCGGCTTCGATGGGTTCTGGGTTTATCGGGCTTGCATCATCGAGTATGGGGCCGGGCGCAGGCCTGCTCGGCATGGGCTGTGCATGGGGCGTGGCTGCCGTAGAATGGACGAGCTACTAGGAGGATTGCGATGGAACCTGTGATGATTCGAGAGTGGCTAATGAGGCCGGAGGTGGTGCTCTGGTCGTTCGGATGGGTGCCGGTGGCGCTCCTGCTCGCGTACGTGTCTATCATGGGTGTTCGCTCGCGCAGGAGAGCCGAAAGGCCGCTCGCGACGACAAAGTGGGTGCTTCCTGTCGCCGTCCTGTTCATGGCCTACTACATGTGGGGCTTCCAGGTTCCGTTACCGAGAGCCGCGGTCTACGTCACCGTTGGTGCGATCTGCATCGTGGTTGGTGCGTTCTTGCTCGAGGGCGTGTACCTCGGCACGATACGTGCGTTGACAGGCGGTGTGAGCAACATCCAGAGTTCTGCAGATGATTCGTCATCCCTAGGGTCAGACAACGCCAGCAATCCGAAGGAATCGGACGGCGCTCCAAGGCCTTAGGTCGCGATGCGCTGCTGGGCGCACCTGCAGCGCTTGTCGCTGCGCGCTTCACACCGACTCCTCAGGCGCCGCCGTCGCCACCTACGCCTACGACCCCTGGGGCAACCCCACGATCGTGACCGGCACGGCCCCGATTGCCGCGAGGAACCCGCTCCGCTATCGCGCGTACTACCTCGACACCGAGACCGGCCTGTACTACCTGCCCGCCCGCTACTACGACCCGGCGACCGCGCGCTTCCTCTCGCCCGACCCCGCGCCCCCGAGCGCCGGGGACCCGGGCAGCCTGAACGCGTATGCGTACTGCGGGGACGACCCGGTGGGGGCGAGTGACCCGAGCGGGGCGATCACGCTTTGGGACGACGACAACCACGTCGACAGGTACGAACTGGACATTCATAATGCGACGCATTCGAGGCGTGACAGAGGCAAGTGGCTGGCGCGTGCGAAGAACCATTTCGCCGAATGGGTCAAGATGATGGCGGAGCGTCGTGCCAGCGCTGCAAGATCATTGAATGCAGTGGCGATGGATGCGTTCTACGGCGCGAACAGAGGTGCCAATGGAGCGCCGCCGGGCGAAGATCGCGATGGCGACGCACTAGCCGCCGGAGTAGTGAATGGGCTGGCTATCGCAGCCAACGTGGCCGGCATTGCCATCGGTGTCACCTGTGTTGGGCTGGCTATAGCAGGCACCGGCGGTGCCGCGCTTCTCGTCCCGGCCATTATTGGTGCCACCGCCTCAACGGTTGGGATGGCGGTGACCGAGTACTCGTACAAGAAAGGCTGGTGTTCCAAGGGCGAGCGTGATGTAGGGCTTGGACTCGGCTGGACCGGCCTGGCTTTGTGCGGTATCGGGGCCTTCACCATGCCATCCGGGGTGGCGACTGCAGTTGCCATGCAGAGCGTGTCCGTCGCCGTAGTGGGCGCCGCGGTGTCGGTTGCTGGTGCTGCTAGTCGTTGGGGCAGTTGAACCAGATCATGTCTAACACGTGGACCGGAGTATCCAGCGGAGGGAGTCTAAATGGGAAGCAGTCAGGACTTGCAGGCCCTTACGAATGATCGACTTCTCGATGTCCTGTCCGGTTACGTCGAGACGAGGACGAAGGCCGTCCGCCTGCTAAGGGTCTTGCTGTTGGCGGCGCTCATTCTGGGTGCGATGGTCGGTTTGCCATCGCCAATACTGCTGAAGGCGGTTTCCCTAGCAGGCATGGTGTCCATTGGGGTGATTGCGATTGTATTCGTGAGTCGTGCCATCAAAACACAGAGGTCGCTCGACGCAGCAGTTGCAGAATTGCGCCGACGTGGATGCGCCGACCTGGCAGATGGAATCGCATTGGAGCCTATGGACGGGACCGGCCACATGCCGCGCATACTTGTCGCGGAGACTGCTGCGCTGGTCATGGGCATCCTGCTCGGCGTCTGGGCGATCATGTTGCTCAACACTAAGAAGCCGAGTGATGCCTTCATGTTGCTGGGTGTTGCGCTCATCACTTGTTTCTTTGCGTCGGCTGGCTGGATGGTTGTGGTGCTCTTCAGGTCGGGTGCATTCAAACCCCAGGTCGATCGGCGCTAGCCTGCGTGCACTCGGACCGCGCCGCTTGTACGCGTGGTAGGCTGCGCGCGTCACACCGAGCGCGCGGGTGAGCCGGGAGACTGCATGGTGTGCTCTCTCCTGATTGATGAACCCGTACCTCATCTGGTTCGATCGGCTCTTGTCTCGGGCGCCGTCGCCGCACTGTATGCTCATCAGAGCAGACAGAAGGCAGGGAGAAGGCCCTGAAGTCACCGCCACCTACGCCTACGACCCCTGGGGCAACCCCACGCTCGTGACCGGCACGGCCGCCATCGCCCCGTCGACCCGCTATCATCGTCGCATGCAACCGCGCCGCGATCTTGCTCCGCTCCTGCGCTCCGCACTCGTCATCTTGGCTCCGATGGCCGGAGTCACGGATGCGCCGTTCCGCGCGATTTGCAAGCGCATGGGCGCCGGTCTCACCTACACCGAGATGGTGAGCGCGAAGGGACTGCACTACAACCCGGGTGCGGCGGCAGCTCGTGCCCTCCTGTCGTTTGCGCCTGAAGAGGTGCCGGTCGCCATCCAGTTGTTCGGTGCTGACCCGCAGATGATGGCGGAGCAGGCAGCGCGGCTGTACGAGCGGTACGCGGGGCGGATCGCGTTTCTCGACGTGAACATGGGATGTCCGGTCGCGAAGGTGGTGCGCAAGGGCGAGGGGTGCGCGCTCATGCGCGATCCTGAGCGGGCTGCGACCGTCGTGCGCGCCATAGCTGAGCGCGTGGATGCGCCGGTGACCGCGAAGTTCCGGGCTGGTTGGTCCGCGGACGAGGTGAACGCCGTCGAGTTCGCGCTCGCGCTCGAGGAGGCGGGCGCGTGTGCGCTCGCGGTGCACGGGCGCACCCGCGAGCAGTTCTACTCGGGGCGCGCGGACTGGTGCGTCATCGTGGCTGTCAAGTCGGCGGTGCGGGTGCCGGTCATCGGGTCAGGCGACGTCTTCAGCGCAGATGACGCCAAGCGGATGCTGGAGCAGACGGGCGTCGATGCCGTCATGATCGCGCGCGGCGCGCAGGGCAACCCGTGGATCTTCGCGCAGGCCCGCGCCCTCATCGAGCGCGGTGAGCGGCTTCCCAAGCCGAGCTGGCTCGAGCGCATCGACGTCGCTCGCGAGCATGCCGAGGCGCTCGTGGCGTTCGCGGGCGAGCGGGCCTTCACGCGCATGCGCAAGCACGTGGCGTGGTACGTGCACGAGATGCCGGGGGCGGCCCGCTTCCGCGAGCTCGTCAATCATGCGCGCAGCCACGCGGAGCTCGTGGCGCTCTTGGACGAGTACCGAGCGTGGATCGCCGAGAAGAGCTAGCGGCCAGCAGTTGGCTCCCCGGTCCTGACCGCGGCAGACGCGAGGGCGTCGATCTGCCCGGCTACGAACTCCAGGGGGCGCTTTGGGTAGAACACCAGCCAGTCGAGCGCGACTGTGACGGTCATCCCGAACAGGGCCGACGCGGCGAAGTCAGGGTCGAGATCGGCGCGGAACGCGCCCGCAGCGACGCCTTCGGCGATCGCGTCGCGGAAGTATCCGAGGATGTTCGTCCGCAGCAGCACGAGGGAGTCGCGCCAGGCGCGCTCCTCGCGCCACAGCTCGGTGACGAGCATCTTTGCGAAGTCGCGGTTGTCGCGGATCCATGCGAGCTCGGCGCGCACCAACTCCGCGATGCGCTTTGCGGGGGAGGCTTCCTCGGCTGCGATTTGGCGCAACCGCTCGGCAAGCGGCGTCAGCTCGGACGCGATAAGCGCCTCGATGAGCTCGGTCTTGCCGCCCGAGAAGTGGTAGTAGACGGTGCCCTTGGCCACGCCGGCGCGCTCGACGATCTCGTCGACCGTGGTGGCGCTCACGCCCTTGTCGGCGATGAGCTCCAACGCTGCCTTGAACATCTTCTCCCGTGTGCTGGCCGAACCGGCTCCCACGGCGCCTCCTCTCGTCCCGCCGCGATTCTACTGCACGGTGGGCGGAGCGCGCCCGCAGCCGAACGCGCTCCGCAGCCGCTCCTAGAGCTCGAGCGCCGGGCGAAGCCGCTCGGGGCTCCAGGTTCGTGCTCGCCAGGCCGTGATCGTCGAGAGCGCGAGCGCCCCGAGCAGGAAGGCGACGAGCGTCCGCGCGTCTGAGGCAAGCCGCGCCATATCGCCTCCTGAAATGGCTTCACGCAAGCCGGCGACCACGTACGTCATCGGCAGGTATGGATTGATGGCCTGGAAGAACGGAGGGACCGTCTCGAGCGGGAAGGTCCCGGCGGACGAGGTCAACTGCAGCATCAGCAGCACGATGGAAAGGAACTTGCCGACCGGTCCGAACGCAGCGCTCAGCCACTGCAGGATCGCGAGGAAGGTGAGCGCGGAAAGCACGGTGAACGCATAGAGCGCGAGCGCGTTCGTGGGCTTCAGGCCGAGCGCGACCTGCAGCACCGCCAGCATCACCACCGTCTGCGCGATACCGATGAGCGCAGCCGGCCAGTAGCCGGCAAGCGTTGCCTCAAGCGACGGCCGCCGCTCCTCGATCGCTCGGGCGGGCAGCGGATGCACGACGAAGAAGGCCATGAGCGCGCCGACCCACAGCGCGAGCGGGATGAAGTACGGCGAGAAGCCGGTGCCGTAGTTGGGGACCGGATCGATGCGGTTCGTGGTCAGGCGTACCGGGTCGGACATGACGTCGGCCTTGGTGGCGCGAGCGTCCTCGTCGAGATCCGGCAGCGCGTCCGCCCCGGCCGTCAAGCCGTCCGCGAGCTCAGCCGAGCCGCTCACGGCAGGAGCGAGCCCAGTGGCGAGCGCGTGCGTGCCGCCGTCCAGCTTTCGGAGGCCAGCAGACAGCTGCGCTGCGCCGGCGTGCGCCTGCGAGGCGCCGGATTCGAGGGCGGCTGCACCGTCGTCCAGCGATCGTGCGCCGTCAGCCGCCTGCGCAGCGGCTTCGTCGAGGGCAGCGACGCCCTTCGCGAGATCGGTCGCGCCGGCGCGCAGCTGCTCGGCTCCGGCCGCGAGAGCCTTCATGTCTCCCGTCGCTTGCGAGAGCCCGTCGGCGAGGGAGGCGACCCCGGCGGCGGTCGCCTGGGCGGCGCCGAGCGCCTGGGAGAATGCGGGATCCGAGCCCGCTTCCGGATTCGAGGCGAGGTACGCCTGCAGCGCGGCGAGCGTCCCGGAAGCCGCCTGCTTCAGCTGTCCAGTGCCAGCTGCGGCATCTTGGAGCTTGTGCGCTGCGAGGTCGACGCCCTCGGCGACGGCCGTGCTGCCGTCCCGGACCGACGCGGCCCCGGCGCTCGCCTGGTGCGTACCTGCTGCGAGGCGCTCCAGCCCGGAGGCCAGCTCGCTCGTTCCCGCTCGCAAGCGCTGCGCGCCAGCGTCCAGCTCGCCCAGGCCGCTGCTGAGCGAGGCGGCGCCGACGCTCGCGTCGTGAGCGCCGGAGGCGAGCTTCTGGGCGCCGCGTTTCGCGTCCTCGAGCCCTTCTGCGAGGTCGCGTGCACCGAGCGCGGCGGACTCGATCTTGCCGTGTGCGTCGCTGAAGCCGAGCAGCATCGCGTCCACGTACTTCCGTGCGGCGCTCGCGCTCGCCGCGGCGCGGACCTCCTGGAACACGCGGTCGCCGATCTGCGCGGCAAGCAGGTTCGCAGACTCGTGCGCGCGCACCTGAAGCTGCGCGGGCGTCGGGCGAGTCGAGTCTGCGGAGGCGAGCGACGCGCTGAAGTCGGCTGGAATCGTCAGCGAAAGGTAGTAGCGTCCGCTCTCGAGCCCGCGCCGCGCCTCCTCGCTCGACACGACGTGCCACTCGAAGGTGCGTCGGTCGAGCAGCTCGTC
This sequence comes from Coriobacteriaceae bacterium EMTCatB1, assembly GCA_001950395.1. Classification (GTDB taxonomy): domain Bacteria; phylum Actinomycetota; class Coriobacteriia; order Anaerosomatales; family Anaerosomataceae; genus Parvivirga. Next base: position 1,334,694 of record BDLO01000001.1, on the reverse strand, counting down.
TGCGATGTCCTTCCCAGCGAAGATCCGCTCGCCGTCGTCAGTCGTCGCGGGGCGGTCCTCGTTGATGAGCGCGACCGGCAAGTGGTCGAGGCGGGCGTACGGGTCCCAGAACGCCCACAGGTACAGCGCGCCGTACAGAAGCGGCACGAGCGTGATCACGAGGGTCGCGAGGCGCACTTTCCTGTCAGTGAGCGCGCGCTTCATCTCCGCGCGCGCGAGTGCGAACGAGTACATAGCTGCTCCTCCCACGATTGGTGCGCGAGTTATACTGACTAGTCAGGTTAGTACGCATCGTTTCGGGATGCAAGGGGGTTCCTCGGGTACGATTGATGGAGGCGCGACGACGGGTGACGGGAGCGAACATGGCCTCGCAGGTGGCGATTGCACGATGCGATAGCTACGAACCGGAAGAAGTCCAGCGTGCCGTCGATCGGGCGCTTTCGCTGCTCGGCGGCGCGGAGCGGTTCGTCCGGGAGGGCGAACGCATCCTGCTCAAGCCGAACCTGCTCGTGGGCTCGACGCCGGACGAGGCAGTGACGACTCACCCGGAGGTCTTCAAAGCGGTGGCGAGGGCGCTCACCGCGTGTGGCGCGGCGCTGTCGTACGGCGACTCGCCCGGGTTCGGCTCGACGGCGGGGGCGGCTCGCAAGGCGGGCATCGCTGCCGCTGCCGAGGATCTGGGAATCGCGCTTGCGGACTTCTCAGACGGTCGCCAGGTGTCCTTCCCCGAGGGCCGTCTCATCAAGCAGTTCTTCCTCGCGAACGGCGTGCTCGACGCAGACGGCGTCGTCTCGCTCCCGAAGTTCAAGACGCACGGGCTGACGCGCATCACCGGTGCGGTGAAGAACCAGTTCGGGTGCGTGGTGGGGCTGCGGAAAGGCGAGTGGCACGCGCGAATGCCCGACGTCGACCGGTTCTGCCAGATGCTCGTCGATCTCAACCGCTGCATCGCGCCGCGTCTGTTCGTGTGCGACGCCGTGGTAGCGATGGAGGGCAACGGCCCTCGGTCAGGCAATGCCAGGAAGATCGGCGCGATCATCGCCTCGACCGACCCCGTCGCCCTCGATGCGACGCTCGCGCGCATCGCGGCGCTGGACCCCGCGCTCATCGGCACGATCGTGCACGGCGAAGGTTTCGGCTTGGGCACAGCGCACGAGGTCGAGCACCTGGGCGACCCGGTCGAGGAGTTCGTGGCCGAGGACTTCGACGTGAACCGCAGCCCGCTCCCGACGGCGAGCGACCGGAAGGGCCCCGCTGGGCTGATCCGGCGGCTCGTCGTGCCGAAGCCCGTGATCCGCGCGGAGCGATGCACGGCGTGCGGCACCTGCGTGAGCGTGTGCCCGGTCACGCCGAAGGCGGTCGATTGGGCGACGGCGGGCGGGCCTGCCGACCGGCAGCCGCCGTGTCACGACTACTCGCGCTGCATACGGTGCTACTGCTGCCAGGAGATGTGCCCGGAAGGTGCCATCGAGATCGAGGTGCCGTTGCTCGGGCGGCTCATCCACAGGTGAGCGGGCGATGACTCGCACATGGCCCCGCCGCGTCTTCTCTGTGCCGGGAGAAAGCGGGCGTCGAGCGGAAGTGTTAGTATGTATGAACGACGCACGCTCGTTGACGTGAAGCTCTGGAGGCGCAGATGCGCGACTACAGTCCGATAGACGCTGTCGCCGAGGTGCTGTCCGATGTCCCCGAGCTCGTGTTCGTGTTCACGCCGGACGGTCGCTACCTCTACGTGAACAACGCCGCCGCCGGATTCCTCGGCGACGACCCGGTCGACGTCATCGGCCGCCACTGGCAGGAGCTCGCGTATCCGGCCGAGGTCATGGAGCCGCTCCAGGCGTGGATCGAGCGCGCGGCGGCTGACAGGCGGGCGTACCGCCACATCCACCGCAGCTCGCCGCAACGCGGCAGCCGGTGGCTCGACATCTCGCTCACGCCTTTGTGCTGCGAAGACGGCGGGGTGTACGGCGTGCTGCTCATCGCCCACGACGTCACTGAGTACGCCGAAGGCGGCCTCGCAGAGCGGTAGCCGCGAGCCCGCAACGAGAAGCGCCCCGGCGTGCCCGGGGCGCTTGTGCTGCTTCCGCTTGAGCTGCGCTCGGGCTAGTAGTTCTCGCACCACAGCTCGTAGTACGCCTGCGGGTGCTTGCACGCCGGGCACTCCAGCGGCGCCTCGGCGCCCTCGTATACGTACCCGCAGTTGCGGCACTTCCAGAACACGACGCCGTCCTTCTTGAATACCGTGAAGCCGTTGACGTTCTCGAGCAGCTTGCGGTAGCGGCGCTCGTGGTACGACTCGACCTTGGCGATCTCGCGGAACGAGGTCGCGATCTCCGGGAAGCCCTCCTCGTCGGCGATGCGGGCGAACTCCGGATACAGCGTCCCCCACTCCATGAGCTCGCCTTCCGCGGCGGCCAAGAGGTTCTCGGCGGTGGTGCCGATCACGCCGGCCGGGTACGCCGCCGTGATCTCCACGTCGCCGCCCTCGAGGTACTTGAAGAAGACCTTGGCGTGCTCCTTCTCGTTGTCGGCGGTCTCAGTGAAGATCGCCGAGATCTGCTCGAAGCCCTCCTTCTTCGCCACGCTGGCGAAGTACGTGTACCGCATCCGTGCTTGGCTCTCGCCAGCGAAAGCCTTGAGCAGGTTCTGCTCCGTGCGCGTGCCCCTGATGCTCGGCATGGCAGCTCCTTTCGGGTCGAGTGGTGTACTGTTAGTGATACCCATCGTCGAGCAGGCGCATGGGGCCTGCGGGATAGGAGTCCGCGATGGAATCCGGTGAAGAGCGACGACCTCGCATCCAGCCGCTCACGAACGGCCCGCTCGTGTATCGCAGGCGGACGGAGTCGGACGACCTCGCGCAGTTGCTCGACGACGATGGCGCCGAGATCTCGTGCGGCGAGACCGCGGTGCTCTGCCGTTGCGGGGCGTCTTCGCGCAAGCCGTTCTGCGACGGCTCGCACGCCGAGGTCGGATTCTCGAGTGAGCGTCTGTGGAAGGCGGGAGCGGGGAAGCGCGTCGACTACGTCGGCGCCCGCATCACCGTCCACGACAACCGCGCGCTGTGCGCCCACGTGGAGTACTGCGTGCGCGAGCTCCCTTCGGTCTTCGACCGCAGCCGGCGCCCGTGGATCGACCCTGACGGTGCGAGCGTGGAGGAGATCGTCCGCATCTGCGAGAAGTGCCCGTCAGGGGCGTTGAGCTACAGCATCGACGGCGTAGAGCACACGGACGTGGAGCGCGAGCCGGCGGTCGTCGTCTCTGACGACGGACCGTACTTCGTGCAGGGGTGGGTAGAGGTCGCCGACGCCGAGCGTCCGCGAGGCGCCTCGCACGAGCACTGCACGCTGTGCCGCTGCGGCGCCTCGCACAACAAGCCGTTCTGCGACGGCAGGCACTGGGACGTCGGGTTCGTGAAGGGCGCGAAGCCGACCACGCGCTGATGGGTCCGGCGTGACCGGAGGGTCCCGCTCGGCGATAATGTCCGCACCAGCGCCGCGCCGACTCGCCGAAGGAGCCGACGATGATCGAACGGTACACGCGCCCCGAGATGGGTCGCATCTGGTCGCTCGAGAACAAGTTCGAGATCTGGAAGCGCATCGAGATCCTCGCGTGCGAGGCGCTCGCCGAGCTCGGGATCGTGCCGGCGGACGACCTTGCCGTCATCCGCGAGAAGGCGGCGTTCGACGTCGCGCGCATCGAGGAGATCGAGCGCGTCACGAGCCACGACGTCATCGCCTTCCTGACGAACATGGCCGAGCACATCGACGAGGGTCTCGGCCCGGACGACCCCAAGCCGAGCCGCTGGGTCCACTACGGCATGACCTCATCGGACCTAGGCGACACCGCCTTGTGCGTGCAGATGACGCAGGCGCAAGACATCATCATCGAGGACGTGCGCCGTCTTGGCCGCATCTGCCGGAGGCGCGCGCTCGAGTTCCGCGACACGCTGTGCGTCGGGCGCACGCACGGGATCCACGCCGAGCCGATGCTCTTCGGCCAGAAGTGGGCGAGCTGGGCGTGGATGCTCAAGCGTGCCGAGAGCCGGCTGATCGCGACGCGCCAGTACTCGTGCGCGTGGGGCGCGATCTCTGGCGCGGTCGGCTCGTACAGCAACATCGACCCGTTCGTGGAGCGCTACGTCTGCGAGCGGCTCGGGTTGACGCCCGATCCGTGCTCCACGCAGGTCATCGCGCGCGACCGGCACGCGCACGTGCTCGCGGTGCTCGCCACGGTCGCCGCGACTGCCGAAGCCATCGCCACCGAGGTGCGCGCGCTGCAGAAAACGGACACGCTGGAGGCCGAGGAGCCGTTCGCGGAGGGCCAGAAGGGCTCGAGCGCGATGCCGCACAAGCGCAACCCGATCACCGCCGAGCGCGTGTGCGGGCTTGCGCGCGTGGTGAAGGCGAACGCGCAGGCCGGCTTCGACAACGTGGCGCTGTGGCACGAGCGCGACATCTCGCATTCGTCAGCGGAGCGCGTGGTGCTCGCCGACAGCTTCATCGCCACCGACTACCTGCTCGACAAGCTCGCGTGGATCCTGGACGGGCTGCGGGTCTACCCCGAGAACATGCTCGCGAACCTCGAGAAGACGCGCGGCCTCATCTACTCCAGCCGCGTGCTGCTCGCGCTCGTCGATACGGGCATGAAGCGAGAGGACGCGTACGCCATCGTGCAGCGCAACGCGATGCGGGTGTGGGACGACGTGCAGCACGCGAGGAGCGGCCCGAGCTTCCGAGAGATGCTGGAGCGCGATCCTGACTGCACGCTTTCGCGCGAGGAGCTTGACGCGATCTTCGACCCCCGGGTGTTCCTTGAGCGCGCCGGCGTCATCTTCGAGCGGCTCGAGGAGCTGGAGTTCTAGAGGCGGATGGGCGCGCCAGGCAGTGCAGGCGAGCTGCGCAGCGAGTGAGCTCGCGTGAAGGAGGCGGACATGCAGGAATCTGCTTTGGTCGGCATCGTGATGGGCTCGAAGTCAGACCTTGACGTCATGCAGAAGTGCGCTGACAGGCTGGAGGCGCTCGGCGTGCCGTACGAGATGCACGTGATGAGCGCCCACCGGAACCCGGCGCGCGTCCACGAGTGGGCGACGAGCGCGACTGACCGCGGCCTGAAGGTCATCATCGCGGCAGCCGGCAAGGCCGCCCACCTCGGCGGCGTGGTGGCTGCGCTCACGCCGCTGCCCGTCATCACGGTGCCGATGCGGACGAGCGACCTCGGCGGCCTTGACTCGCTGCTCTCGATGGTTCAGATGCCGACCGGCGTACCCGTCGCGTGCGTCGCGATCAACGGCGCGGAGAACGCGGCCATCCTGGCGTGCCAGATCCTCGGCACCTCGATGCCGGAGTACCGGGAGCGGATCGTGGCGCTCAAGAAGGAGATGGCCGACGCCTAGCGGTCAGGCGAACGCTTGCGGGCGTCTGGATTCTCGCTGCCCTGCCGTTACTCCGGAAGCAGGCTCCGCATCTGCTTGTAGATGAGCTTCGCTGCGCGGTCGGGCATCAGACGCGTAAGCAGGTCCATCGTCTTCGCGTCCTTGCCGATGAGCACGCGGTAGGTGTCCGCTTCGATGCCGTCGAGGATGACCCGCGCGGCCTCAGCGGGCGGCGTGACGGGGATCTTCGACGCTTCCTGCGAAGCCGCCTCCTGGCCAGGAGCTTCCACGCCCGAGTGCTTCGCGATGTCGGTGCCGATCGCGCCTGGGAAGATGACGGTGACGCGCACCGGTGTGGCCATCAGCTCCGAGCGCAGCCCCTCGGTGAGGAGCTTGACGGCGGCCTTGGACGCTCCGTACGCGGTCTGACCCGGAACCGGCAGGAAGCCGCCCATGCTCGAGACGTTGGCGATGTGCGCCTCCGGCCGAGCGAGCAGGTGCGGAAGAAACGTCTTCGTCATGTTCACGACGCCCCAGAAGTTCACGTTCATCACGCGCTCGATGGCGTCGTAGCCGAGGTCGTTGAGCTTGACGAACGGCTGGATGATGCCGGCGCAGTTGATGAGCCCGTCGACCTGGCCGTGCGCTGCGAGCACCGCTTCGGGGAGCGCCTCGACTGCCGAGCGGTCTGTGATGTTGACAGCGTGCGTCGACAGCCGCTCGGCGTCTGCTCCCGCCAGCGATGCGGTCTCGGCAAGTGCCGCATCGTTGATGTCGACGGCGGCAGCCCGCGCACCGCGTTTCAGCAGCTGCAGCACGAGCTCACGACCGATGCCGTTCCCTCCTCCGGTGACCACGACCGTCTTCCCTGCAAGTCGCATGGCAACCTCCCTCTCCCGATCGCCGGACGATCTCGTTCGACGTGACCGCCCGTCCGTGAACCCTGGCACGGCCCGCACTGAGTGTAGCGCGTCTCGCGCCACCACGTGTGCTATTCTCCGCGCACGCGAGACTCGACCCATCGGGCGGGTACTTGGAAGGAGATCGACATGAGAAGGACGATGCTCGGCGGCAAGATCCACCGCGCGACCGTCACTGAGGCGCGCCTCGACTACGAAGGCAGCATCACGATCGACCAGGACCTGCTGGACGCCGCGGGCATCCTGGAGCACGAAGCCGTCGAGGTCTGGAACGTCACGAACGGCTCGCGGTTGCGGACGTACGCGATCGCGGGGACGCGCGGCTCTGGGGTCGTGTGCGTGAACGGCGCGGCGGCGCACCTCGCGCAGCGCGGCGATCTCGTCATCGTCGCGTCGTTCGTCGAACTTACCGACGCCGAGGCACGAGCCCACCGACCACGAGCGGTGTTCGTGGACGCTCACAACACTGTCGTCGAGGTGCGTTCGGAGCGAGTCGCCCAGGGATGACCAGGACGCGAGTACGACCTGAATGAGGGTTGCCGGGGCGGGCTAGACGGTAGTAGATTCCATGCAGATGTGGGGAGATGCGCGCCGGGTCGCCTCCTTCCGCGCGGCCGGGCGGGCACGCATGAAGGGAGGGCCCCATGCGGATGCGGCATCTGGTAGCCGGGTTCGTGCTAGCAGCCACGCTTGTCGTGCTCGCGGGGTGCACGAAGTCGGCACCGAGCGGGAACGCGAGCGGAGCCGGAGGCACGGCCGAATCCAGCGGGCAGGAAGCTGCCCAGACCGGGCGCATTTCTGCGCGACAAGCGGTCGACTTAGCGTACGAGGCGCTGCAAGCCGAGTGGAAACCGAATGCCAAGCTGGCGTTCGTTGGCCGCTACTCACGGTATATGAACAGGCAGTTCCCGCCCCTCGACGTCGAGCAGGATCCTGGCATCGGATCTGATGGGCTGCAAGAGCATTGGGTGGTCATCTTCGGAGACGTCACCGCAGGGCAGGCCAAGGCGCTCTACGTCGAAAAGGGCTCGGTGGAGCTCGTCGCTGACGATCTCGCGGTCATTCGGCCCGCTCAGTACTTCGACCGCGAGGGCTGGGTCGATTCCACAGAGATCGCCTTCAAGGAGCGGAAGCGAGTCGGCTTGGAGCTGAAGACGAACGAGGCGTTCGCCGATGTCGATCCAGACCTGAGCGCGCATCCGCTGCTCTGGTTGGCCGAGACCTCCTTCGGCCGCTACGACATCTACGACGCCAAGACCGGGGAGTACATAAAGTCCAGGTAGCACCGATCATCGGCAGCGCCACCCGAGCGGCACCATGCGGAGCGTTTGACGATCGGGCTCTGGGAGCCGCGTGCACGTGCTTCTTGAGTCCTGGCACGGGATTTGCCAATGCCTCCGGCGATGAATGGCCGTGCCACATACCTCAGCCGAGTGCTCGCAGGCGCGCTCGCAGTCGTCCTGGTCGCCGCGCTGTTTGTGCCGCTATGCACGATGACGGCGTGCGGTGCGACCGCCGCATGCACGGGTGCAGCTGCGCCCACGAGCGGGGCCGGTCGGTTCCAGAGCGCCTGCGGGCACGGAGCGCCGGCTGGCGACGATCGCGGAGGATGCGGTCAGCAGGTCATGCGTCACGAGACCCCGGCTTCCGCGGCCACCCGAGACGGTGCTGACTGGCCCGTGTTGGATGTTGTAGCGCTCGCGTCGGCACCTCTCGACGAGCCGAGCGTCGGTTTCCTCCGCGTTGAGGGGATGGAAACGCCGCCGGCTCCTCCCCCTGACCCTCGTTTCGGGCGTCTCGTGATCTGATGCTTCCTCCTCTGGCCCAGCGAAGCGTGCTGGGCGTTGCTCGTCGTCTACGCAGAGGAGGTTTCGATGAACTTGTTCTTCCCGATGCTGGGCATCGGTCTCGTGACCAGCGTGCACTGCGTCGCGATGTGCGGGCCGTTGGTGCTGACCTACGCCGTGAAGGGAGCGGATGAGGCAACGGGGCTCGCCCGGCTCGTTCCGCACGGGCTGTACCACGCTGCACGCCTTACTAGTTACGTCGTCGTCGGGTTGCTCATGGGCTCACTCGGAGGGCTCTTGGGTCTTGGCGGGATCCGCGGTTGGGTGACGCTTGCCGCTGGCGTCGCGATGGTGTTCGTAGGGTTGCAGATGACGGGGCGATTCCCGGCCCTTGCGCGCCTGATTCCTCGCACGCCGGCGTTCGTGATGCGGGCGCTCAAGCGGCTTCGCTCCGACTCACGCGGATCATCGGGGTCGCGCTGGGCGACGCCGGTCGCGTTCGGGCTAGTGACCGGCCTCATGCCATGCGGTCCGCTCGTGTCGGCGCAGATCGCAGCTGCTGGATCGGGGTCGGCCGTCGGTGGTGCACTGGCGATGCTGGGGTTCGGACTCGGCACGATGCCGCTCATGTTCGGGTTCGGCGCGGTGTCAGGGATCCTCAGCGCTCCAGTGAAGCGCCGCATGATGGCCGTCTCGGCGGCGCTCGTCGCGGTGCTTGGTCTCGTGATGGTTGACCGGGGGTTGAATCTCGTCGGGTCGCCCGTGTCCGCGAGCCGCATCGTGCAGTCACTCACCAGGCCCGCGTCGGCAGCGGAGCGGTTCGAGAGGGGTACGGACGGCGTGGTCGAAGTGCCGCTCGTCGTCGAGAACACAGAGTTCAAGCCGGCAGCCCTCGAGGTGCCGGCAGGCCAGCCCGTCAGGCTTATCGTCGACCGTCGCGAGGACAACCCGTGCTCGGCGCAGCTTGCGGTCCCGCAGGCAGGGGTGCTCGTCGATCTGGAGGCGTTCGGCACCACCGTCGTCGACCTCCCGCCTCTCGCTGAGGGCCGGTATACGCTGACGTGCGGCATGGGGATGATGAGCGGCGAGATACGGGCGGTTGCGGGAGAGAGCGGATTCATCTACGGGCGCAGCGGGCAGCGGTCGGCGGCGGCGCGGCCGAAGACCGGTAAGGACACGGGATACTCGTGCGCCTGCTGCGGTGGCGGAACGCAAGGTCCGTCAGTGACGGGAACGGCGACTGTCGAGGGAAGCGTGCAGCGCATCACCATCGACACCTCGACGGGGCGCTACGTCCCCGACGTTGTTGTTCTCGCACGCGGCATCCCGGCGGAGATCACGTTCACGCAGGCGAGCGGATGCCTTCAAGTCGTCGAGATCCCTGACCTCGGCGTGAGCGCCGACCTCAGCGCAGGTCCGGTCACGGTCTCGCTTCCTGCTTTGGAGCCCGGCACGTATGGCTTCAACTGCGGGATGCGCATGGTGTTCGGGCAGATAGTCGTAAAGTAGCGGTGGGTGCCGCTTCACCTGGAATGGAGGAGATCGTGGAAGAGGATACCGTCGCGAAGTCAGCGACTGCAGATGAGAGCGCTGGCGAGGAGGCGATGTTCGCCGTCACCGGCATGACGTGCGCCGCCTGCGCTGCCGTCATCGAGAAGACGGTGAGCAAAGTGCCTGGCGTCGAGAAGGTGAACGTCAACCTCGCGAGCGAGAAGATGGTGGCGGAGTTCGACCCCGCCGTCGTCGCGGTGCGCGACATCGTCGAGGCAGTCGAGCGGGCAGGGTACGGCGCGAAGCCGATCGTCGAGTCGACCGCGCCTGGCGTCTCCGCAGACGACGAGCAGCGCGCCGCGCAGCGCGAGCACGAACAGCGCCAACGGCGCCTGTTCGCGTTCTCCGCCGCCCTATCGGTCCCGCTGTTCGTGGTCTCCATGGTGCCGCCGTTCATGGAGGCGGTCCCTCGTGCGCTCGCAGGAGCGCTGAGCGGCATCTTCGGTGGCATGTGGGAGCCGATGATGGTCGCCAAGTACCTCGGGTTCGTGCTCGCCACGCCCGTGCAGCTGGTCGCCGGCCGCCAGTTCTATCGCGGTTTCTGGCACGCGCTCAAGCAGCGCACGGGCAACATGGACACCCTGATCGCCGTGGGCACCAGCGCGGCGTACCTGTACTCCGTGGCTTCGACCTTCGTGCCCGCGCTCGAGGCCGAGCCGGCTTTCTATGAGACAGCCGCGCTGCTCATCACCTTCGTGCTGCTCGGCAAGCTGCTCGAGGCGCGCGCGAAGGGCCGCACGGGCGACGCGATCCGCCGGCTCGCGGGGCTCGCCGCGAAGACTGCGCGCGTCGTCCGAGACGGCGTGGAGGTCGACTTGCCGGTGGAGGAGGTGCTGCCTGGCGACGTCATCGTCGTCCGTCCTGGCGAGAAGGTGCCGGTGGACGGCGTGGTGATCGAGGGCCGCTCGTCGGTGGACGAGTCGATGCTCACCGGGGAGTCGATCCCGGTCGAGAAGAACCCCGGCGACCAGGTCATCGGCGCCACGATCAACAAGCTCGGATCGTTCACGATGCGTGCCACCAAGGTCGGGCGCGACACCATGCTCGCGCAGATCGTGCGGCTCGTGGAGCAGGCGCAGGGCTCGAAAGCGCCCGTGCAGCGCTTCGCCGACCGCATCTCCGCGGTGTTCGTGCCTGCGGTGCTGACGGCTGCTGCCGTCACCTTCCTCGTGTGGCTGCTCGTGGTGCCGAGATTCGTCGACGCTTCCTTCTACGCCACGATGACCCCGTTCGTCCGTGCCCTGCTCGCCGGCACGGCCGTCGTCGTCATCGCGTGTCCGTGCGCGCTCGGGCTAGCGACGCCGACCGCGGTGATGGTCGGCACCGGCAAGGGCGCGGAGCTCGGCGTGCTGTTCAAGACGGCTGAGGCGCTCGAGCGGCTCGAGTCCGTGGATGCGTTCGTGTTCGACAAGACGGGCACGCTCACGGTCGGCAAGCCGCAGGTGACCGAGGTCGTTGCCCTCGAGGAAGCCGAGCGGGACCTGCTCGCGCTCGCGGCTTCTCTCGAGCGCGCATCCGAGCATCCGCTCGCGGAAGCGGTCGTTGCGCGCGCGAAGGAAAGCGGCATCGACCTCGAGCAACCCGAGGGCTTCGAAGCGGTGCCCGGCAGGGGTGTGACCGGCGCGGTCGGCGGTCGGCGCGTCGCCTGCGGCACCAGGGCGCTCATGGCGAGCGAGGGGGTCGCGGTCGAGGCGCACGAGGCGCGGATAGCCGAGCTCGAAGCGCGCGGACAAACAGTTCTGCTGGTTGCCATCGAGGGACGTCTCGCCGGCGTCATCGCGGTGGCGGACACCATCAAGCCGGAGGCGCGGGACGCCGTCGCGAAGCTGCGGGCAGCGGGAGTCGACGTGTACATGATCACCGGCGACAACGCGCGCACAGCGCGTGCGATCGCTGAGCAGGCCGGGATCGAAGCCGAGCGCGTGCTCGCCGAGGTGCTGCCCGACCGCAAGGCGAACGAGGTCGCGAGGCTGCAGGGCGAGGGGCGCGTCGTGGCGATGGTCGGCGACGGCATCAACGACACGCCGGCGCTCGCGCAGGCCGACGTCGGCATCGTCATGGGCGCCGGCACCGACGTCGCGCTCGAGGCGGGCGACGTCGTGCTCGTGCGCAACGACCTGAGAGACGCGCTCGCGGCGCTCGAGCTGTCGCGCGCGACGATGCGGAAGATTCGCCAGAACTTCCTGTGGGCGCTCGGCTACAACACGCTGGGGATCCCAATCGCCGCGCTCGGGCTGCTGAAGCCGGAGTTCGCGGGAGCGGCGATGGCGCTTTCGAGCGTGAGCGTCGTGACGAGCTCGCTCATGCTCAAGCGCTTCAAGCCAAGCGTGCGGTGATCGGGCGAGGTGCGCGTCTGCCGTGCGCTGGCGTGCACCTCACTCCTGCGGCAGCGTGAGCACGAACGTCGAGCCCCTGCCGACCGTGCTCTTGACGGTGAGCGTCCCGCCGAGGGCGATGGCGAGCCGCCGCGCTATCGGCAGTCCCAGACCCGTGCCGCGCACCCCTTCGGCGGCGTCGAGCTGCACGAACTCGTCGAAGATGCGCTCGAGGTCTTCCTTCGGGATGCCCGGCCCCGTGTCGCTCACCGCGAACGAGACCGTTCGGTGGCCGTCTTGCGACACTGCGATGCGGACCGTCCCGCTCTCGGTGAACTTCACGGCGTTGGAGAGCAGGTTGAGCAGGATCTGCTTCACGCGGGTGCAGTCGGACACGAGCGGCGGCGCCGGCTCGGGGACCTCGGCCTCAAGCGCCAGGCCCTTCGCGTCGGCCGTCGCCCGCACGGCATCTACCGCCTCGGCGACGAGCGCGGCCACGTCGATCGGCTCCCGCTGCAAGACCACCGCGCCCGCCTCGATGCGCGAGAGGTCGAGGAGGTCGTTGACGAGCGAGAGCAGGTGGTGTCCGGACGCATTGACCATCTCGAGCTGCTTGCGCTGCTCCTCTGTGAGCGGTCCGGCCAGCCCTTGCAGCATGAGCTGCGTGAACCCGATGACCGAGTTGAGGGGCGTCCGCAGCTCGTGGCTCATCGTGCGCAGGAACTTCGTCTTCGCCTCGTTCGCCTCCGCGAGCTCTCGGGTGCGCTGCTCGAGCTCGCTTGCTCGGCGAGCTCCTCGGCCTGCCTCGCGAGCTCAGCGTTCGCAGCGTTCAGCTCCTCGTTGGTCGCGATGAGCTCCTCGTTGGCGGCCGCGAGCTCCTCGGACTGCGCCTGCAGCTCCTCGTTCGCTTCCGCGAGCTCTTGCGTGCGCTCTTCCACGCGCGACTCGAGCTCTTGGAGCACGGCAAGCCGCTCCACCTCGTGCCAAGCTGCTTCGAACACCATCGTCGCTTCGGCGGCGTCGCGCTGGTCGTAGCCATCCGGGCTGTTGGCGAGCCCGACGACGGCCACGGGCGTCCCGTCGATCACGATTGGGACTGCCATGAACGTGCGTATCTTCAGGTGGTGCTGCGGATAGCCCATCTGTGCGAGGACGCGCTCCGCGTCGCCGTTGATGAACAGCGGCTTGCCCGTGCGTATCGGCTGCGACCATGCGCCGGCATCGTCGGCAGCGATGCGCTGCTTGGAACTGGTGAGCGAGGGCCCTGGCTGCGCGATGCTCTCACTCAGGCGCACGTCCACGGAAAGCTCGTCGGTGTCAGGGTGGTAGCGGTAGACGGCGCAGGCGGTGCTGCCGGTCGCGTCCATCACCTCGCGCGCGAGCCGGACGAGAAGGTCGTGGGGCGAGGCGGGGCGGGCGCGCAAGACGCCGAGCACTGCCGTGAGCCGCTCAGCGTCGCGCTTGCGCTGCGAAGCCGCGTAGCGTGTCCAGCCGAACGTGGCGCTGCCGACGATGCTTGCCTCGACGAGCGCGAGTGCGAGCATCGCGAGGAACTCTTGCGACCGCCACGCGGCGAGCGCCTCGCTCGCGTCGACTTTGGCGAGGAGCGTCCACGGGGTGCCTGAGACGGGCTTCGCGTACGCGATGACTCGCTCGCCACGGTAGTCGACGCCTTCCAAGGATGAGTCGGGCGAGTGGAAGGCGGCGACCTCCACCGTGTTCGCCGTCGCGGTAAGCGAGCGGGTGAGCGGCGGGTCGCTCGTCAGCCGCGTCGGCGACGAGATCGACACGCTGCCGTCGAGCTGTCGGCGCAGGAGCAGCGCCTCGCCGGTCTTCTCTGTGCTCGGCCACTCGGCGAGCTCTCTGTACAGCAGATCGTCAGCGTTGACGGTGGCCACCACGGCGACGTTCGCGGGTTCGCCGTCTTCTGCTGGGAGCGGCGCAACGAAGTGGACGTGTGGTGCGGCGTCTGGCTCCGGCCGGTGGAGGTCGGACATGACGATGCGGCCGCTCGAGAGCGCCTCGCGGAGAGCCTCGGTCAGTCCCGGCGTCGACTTCGGATCGGTGCCGTGGACCGCGAAAAGCTTCCGTCCCTGGGAATCCAGCAACCACACCTCGCCGTAGCCGTACACGCGAGCCAGCGCACCGAGCCGCTCCTGCACGAGCCGTTCGTCGGCGGGCGTTTGGGCGCCGAGCGCGATGCGAGCCGCAGCGGCGCGGATGGGCGTGGCGCTGGAGATGAGCTCGAGGGACAGGCGGTACCGCTCGCAGTCGTTCGAGATGCGGGTCGCCACGTTCGTGGCGACCGCGGCCACCTCGGCTTCGGCCTCTTCGTGCTGCTGACGCGCCTCCGCTCGCAGGAAGAACGCTCCTACGGCGAGCGTCGCGAGGACCACGGCTCCGACCACGGCCCACAGCCACGACGGCGGCTTCAGGCGCGCAGACGGGTTCGGATGCTTCGTGGGCGTCATGTCAGTTTCCGATTCTTGGATATGCAATCCGCCCGTCGAGTATACGCTCTTGCATCCGGTGCCGCCACGCGCTGGGCGCGTTCCGAGTATCATGCGGGCATCGGCGGCGATGGGAGCTTCATGACGCGGCGAGTCGAGGTCCGGTTCGAAGGCGGCGCCCCTGTGGGCGTGGCTGAGGGCGCGACGTTGCTCGACGCCGCGCGGGTCGCGCGCGTTGCCATCGACGCCGCGTGCGCTGGTCTCGGGACGTGCGGGCGCTGTCGCGTACGAGTGCGGGGAGAGCTCTCGGCTCCGGCCGCAGAGGAGGTCGCGGCGCTCGGCGCTGCCGCCGTCGCTGACGGCTGGCGGCTTGCCTGCCGTGCGCGGGCGCTCGGAGCGGTGACTGTGGAGGTCCCACTGCCTGGTACCCTCGCCGTCGTCGAGGGGGCTGCGCTCGAACCGGCGTGGAAGCCGGACCCGGACGCGGAACCGGGGACGCTCGGCGTCGCGCTCGACGTCGGCACGACCACCGTCGTGGCCGCCCTCGTCGACCTTAGAAGCGGTGATGCCCTGGCCACCGCGAGCGCGCTCAACGCGCAGCATCCGTGGGGGGCCGACGTGATGTCGCGCGTCGCCGCGGCGCAGCGTGGCGAAGGCGAGGCGCTGCACCGCGCGCTCGTCGAGCAAGCGGACGCGCTCATCGTCGAGCTCGCCCAGGCCGCAGCGCCAGACGCCGATCGGATCGCTCGCATCGCGGCGGTCGGGAACACCGCCATGCGAGGGCTCCTCCTCGGCCACGACGTCACGCCTCTCGGCGCGGCGCCGTACGAGGGCGTGCCGCTCGAGGCGGTCACGACGACGTGGCGCGCTGTCGGCGGCGCTCGCGTGACCGACGCGGACCTGTACGCTCTCCCGTGCGTCTCGGCGTTCGTGGGAGCAGACGCGATCGCGGGCCTCGTGGCGGCTCGCCTGGACTCCGCGAGCGACCCGCGTCTCTTCGTCGACCTCGGCACGAACGCGGAGGTCGTCCTGTGGACCGGCGATCGCTGGCTCGCCGCGTCGGCCGCCGCCGGGCCGGCCCTCGAGGGCGCCGGGCTGTCGTGCGGCATGCGCGCGGTGCCGGGCGCGATCGAAGCCGCGACCCTCGAGGAGGGCGATTTGCGGCTCGAGACGATGGGCGGCGTCGAGCCGACGGGTCTGTGCGGTTCGGGAGCGCTTTCGCTCGCCGCCGCGCTGCTCGACGCGGGGATCCTCGACGCGAGCGGGCGCATGCGCGAGAGCGCGGGCCGGCTCGGAAGCCGCGTCGTCGAACGAGACGGTCAGCGGGCCTTCGTGCTCGACGAGTCGGGCGCGCTTCTCTTCACGCAGAAAGACGTGCGCGCCGTCCAGCTCGCGAAAGGCGCGGTGCGAGCCGCGATCGAGCTGCTGCTTGCTGAGGCGGGGCTTGCCGCGCACGACGTCGCGGAGGTGCTCGTCGCGGGCGGCTTCGGGCGCCGGCTCGAAAGCGAGGCGCTCGCGCGGACGGGGACGCTGCCCGGCGTCTGGCGCGATCGGCTGCGCTTCGTCGGCAACGCTGCTCTGGAGGGCGCGCGTGCCGCGCTGGTGTCGAGCACAGCGAGGGCGGAAGCCGAACGGCTGGCTCGCAGAATCGTCACGCTGGACCTCGCTTCCGACCCGAGGTTCCAGCGAAGGTTCATGGAAGCGCTCGATTTCCCCAGGCAGTAGGAGCCGTACAGAATCAGCAGTACGAGTATTGACTATCACAGCAACTGATATATGGTATCGCCAGCATCCGTTGTCGAGGGAACGGGGTGATGCCATGTCAGGGAAGCGTCTCGTGGGGCCGTCTGCGTGGATATTCGGCGCAGCGGGAGCGTTCATCGGGGTGGTGGCGGCCTGGCTCGTGAGCCAGGGCAATCCCGGGAACATGGGTCTGTGCATCGCGTGCTTCTTGCGCGACACGACGGGGTTCTTCGGCGGCGCGAAGGCGAACATGGGCGCCGTCGCCTACATCAGGCCCGAGATCATCGGCCTGATCCTCGGCGCAGCCATAGCTGCGTTCGCCACCAAGGAATTCCGCCCGCGCGGCGGGTCCGGCACGCTCCTGCGCTTCGTGCTCGGCTTCATCTTCATGGTCTCGGCGCTCATCTTCCTCGGTTGCACGGTGCGCGCGTGGCTGCGCCTCGGCGGAGGCGACCTGAACGCGCTGTACGGCGTAGCCGGCATCATCGTGGGCGTGAGCATCGGCGCCGTGTTCCTCAAGAACGGCTACAACCTCGGCCGGTCGAAGCGGCTTCCCGCTCCACTCGGCTGGCTGGGCGTGCTGCTCGCAGTGGTGCTGCTCGGATTGGCGCTCGCGTCTGCCTCGGGCACCGCTCCCAACGGCTTCACCGTTACTAAGGCCAAGGCGTTCGCGACCGGCACGACGCCGCCTGCGGTCTTCCTGAAGGGCCCAGACGGCACGCCGAGCAAGATCCTCAAGCCAGACGGTGCGATGCTTGCCCCGGACGGCTCGATCGTCGGCGCTGACGGAGCCGTGGTGGCTTCGGCGGAGGCCGTGGCGAAGGCCAAGCCGCAGCCGGGCGGCAAGCGTGCGCCGATCGCGATCTCGCTCGTTGCTGGTCTCGTGCTCGGCACAGTCGCGCAGCGCAGCCGATTCTGCTCTATCGGCGGCATCCGCGACGTGGTGCTCGTCAAGCGCTTCGACCTGCTGTTCGGCGTCATCGGCTTGCTCGTGGGCGCATTCGTCGCGAACGTGGCTCTCGGGCAGTTCAACCTCGGCTTCGAGAACCAGCCGATCGCGCACACCGACGCGCTCGGCAACTTCGCCGCGATGGCAGTGGCGGGGCTCGCGGCGGTCATGCTCGGCGGATGCCCGTTCCGCCAGGTGATCATGTCTGGTGAGGGCGACGCCGACGCGTTCGCTGCAGTGCTCGGGATGGCGGCAGGCGCGTTCGTGGCGCACTGGCAAGGCATCGCGTCGTCCGCCAAGGGCCTGTCGCAGCTCGGATGGCCGGCGCTCGCAGTCATGGCAGTCGTGCTCGTCGCCATCGCGCTCATCAAGCGCGAGCGCGCGGCGTGAGGAGGGAGTCACACATGGCAGAAGTCGACGTCAGAGGGTTCTCCTGCCCGGTGCCGCTCATGCGCACGAAGAAGGCGCTGGAGAGCGACCCGGAGAAGATCACGGTGCTGGTCGACAGCGGCACCGCGAAGGCCAACGTCGTGAACCTCCTCAAGGACAGCTCGTACCAGGTGACCGTGGAGGAGACGGCAGAGGGCTGGACGATCACCGGAACGAAGTCGTGATGCTGTTCCGCTCGAAGAAGCGCACAGAAGACCCGGGCGCCGGCGAGGCGTCCGGGCTCTTCCTGTTCGATCAAGTCCCTGACGCGCTGTGGGCCGAGCGCGTGCTCAAGAGCGCAGGATACGAGTACGCGCTCGTCGCACCTCCGCACCACCTGCGTGCCGGGTGCGACCTTGCAGTCGCGATCCCGCGCGTCGAGCACGTGGGGGCGGAGCGGCTGCTGCGTGACGCCGGCGTTCCGGTCCGCGGCTGGGTGGACGATCCGGGCTCGGCGGCGCAGCCGACGGAGCTCGTCACGACGGTTGACTTCGGCGGTCACCTGATGGTTCGCGCGGGCAACATGAAGATCACGGTGGACAAGGACACCCTCGTCATCGTCAACACGTCGGGCGGCGGTTGTCCTGACATCCCGTACCTCAACATCGAGCTCGTCGGCAAGCGGCTCGACGAGGTGCCGCGTCCCAAGACGCTCGGCTACACGCTGTGCGGCCTCATGCTGGACCGCGCGTACGAGGAAGCGTGCGCGCTCCTGGGGGTGCAGCCAGCATGACGCTGCTCGTCGTCGCGACGTATCCCGTCCAGGGCGGTCCGCTTGCACTCGGGCCGGCGGAGCTGGGGCCTGACGGCTCGCTTCGCGTGGGCGGGGCCACGGTGCCGCACGCGCAGGGGACGGCCGCGATGCTTGGGGCCGCGTGCGCCGCGTCGAAGCACCTCGGGTGTCCTGGGCCCTGGGCGCTGCTTGCTGGCGACGTCGGCCGCGGTGACGGCACCCGCGCCGTGTTCAAGGCGCTTCCGGAGGCGCTTGCGCGCGTGCGGCCCTCGGTCGTCGCCTTCCACTACGTGCAGCCCGTCATGGCGCTCATGCGCGAGGCGATCGGGCTTCTCGAGCGCGAGGCGCCCGACGCGCTCCTCGTAGCGGACGCGGGCGGGATGTATGCCGCGAAAGCCGCTGGGCTCGCGCCGCGATTCGAGCTGATGACGCCAGACGTCGGCGAGGTCGGGTTCCTCGCAGACCCCGAGGTGACGCACCCCGCGTACGTGTCGCACTACCTCTTCGGCACCGACGGGTTCGATCCGGCAAAGCTCGCTCGTCTGGCGCACGAGCGTGGCGGGGCCGCCCGCGTGCTGCTCGTCAAAGGCGAGACCGACCACGTCGTCGTGGAAGGCGAGGTCGCGGCGACTGTCGCCGAGCCGCTCGTTCCCGCGCTCGAGGCGATCGGCGGCACGGGCGACACCCTCACAGGGCTCGCCGCGGCGTTCCTGGCGGCCGGATTCCCCACGCTGGACGCGGCGGTGTGCGCCGCGCGGGCGAACCGCGAGGCCGGTCGCGTCATGGGCGCGACGCCGGCGATGCGTGCGCGCGACCTGGTGGCGGCGCTGCCCGAGGTGCTTCGCGACAACCTCTGCGCGTGGAGCGGCGCCTGCGCGATCTGATCGGCGGTTTGAGGCCAGCCGTTTTCGCGCATGAATCCGGGTAGCGAGGTCGAGTCCGGAGGAGGCTGGCATGCTGTTCGGCATCGAGATCAAGCCGTTCATGATCGTGATCGGCGGATCGTTCATGGCGGCGCTGCTCGCGTTCCAGATCCTGCAAGGCCTGCGCGTCATCCGCTTCAAGGGCAGGCTGCACCTCCAAGTCCACAAGGCCGTCGCCCTCGTGATCGCTGCCGGCGCCGTCTTCCACGCGCTTGCGGGGCTCGCCTTCCTCGGCGTGATCGGCTGACGCGCTGCGCGACGCCGGGCACCGTCCTTATGCTGCCCCTGACGGGATGCCGTTCGTTGCCCTACAATGCGAGGTGCGCGAAGCGCGCCATCTGGACGGCGTCGAAAGGGGCATCATGCAGTTGCCGGGTCTTTCACCCGACGCTCAAGGCAAGGTCCGCGACATCTTCGATCTGGGCGACCGGCTGCTGATCGTGGCGACTGACCGCATCAGCGCGTTCGACGTGGTCCTCCCTGATCCGATTCCATACAAGGGCGAAGTCCTCACGAAGATCTCGTTGTTCTGGTTCGACCACCTGAAAGACGTCGTCCCGAACCACCTCATCTCCGCCGACGTCCGCGATCTGCCGGAGCAGTACGCCGAGTACGCGGACGCGCTCAAAGGCCGCATGATGCTGGTGCGCAAGGCGCAGGTGTTCCCGGTGGAGTGCATCGTGCGCGGGTACCTCGCCGGCTCGGGGTGGAAGGAGTACCGCGAGAACGGCACCGTGTGCGGCCAGAAGCTCCCGGCCGGCCTCGTCGAGTCCGACCGCCTCCCCGAGCCGATCTTCACGCCGTCGACGAAAGCGGCTGTCGGCGAGCACGACGAGAACATCTCGTTCGAGCGGATGTGCGAGATCATCGGGGAGGCGCACGCCAAACGCCTGCGCGACGCCTCGATTGAGCTCTATGAGCGCGCGGCGGAGCATGCTCGCTCGCGCGGCATCATCATCGCCGACACGAAGTTCGAGTTCGGGCTCGTCGACGGCGAAGTCACGCTCATCGATGAGGTGCTCACGCCGGACTCCTCGCGATTCTGGCCTGCCGACTCCTACGAGCCGGGTCACGGGCAGCCGAGCTTCGACAAGCAGTTCGTGCGCGACTGGCTCGAGGCGAGCGGCTGGGACAAGAAGCCGCCGGCGCCGTCGCTCCCGGAAGACGTCATCGTGATGACTGCCGAGAAGTACGTAGAGGCGTACGAGGCGATAACCGGCGAGCCGTTCGTCCCCGAGAACGAGTGAACGATGGCCAGACGAAGCCCGCTCAACCCCCGCTACCAGAAGCACGCGAAGGTCGGCTCCACCAAGAAGAGCGCGTCGTCGCTCAAGCCGAAGCGCGAGGCGGGGTCGGCGCCAAGCGCGCCTTCCAAACCGAAGCAGCCCGCCGAGAAGAAGCGCGCCCTTCCGGCGCTGCCGACCTCCCCTGAGATCCAGCGCTGGCGCCGCATCTGGTGGGCGCTGTTCGCGGTGATGATCGTGACGGCGGCGGTGAGTTACCTGCCGTCGCTCAGGCACAACGCGACGGCGCAGCGCATCGGCATGGCAGTGCTCACCGGAGCGTTCTTCCCGGCGATGTACATCGAGCTCGTGGTCATCCGTCGGCTGCGCAACGACCTCATCAAGCAGCAGAAGGGCCAGAAGAAGGACGCGAAGTGAGCGTGAGGGAGCTTCCAGCGCGCGTACGCGCGTACGTGTACCTCACCTGGGCAGGCATGGCCCTGTCCGCGTTCGGCATCCTCGGGTTCTTCCTGTCGTTCGATGCGGTCGCGGGTCCTTCGCGATGGGCGGTCGGCGTGCACCACGACATCCCGTGGGGCGCCTACACGGCGATCTTCGCGTGGGTGACCGGCTTGATCGTCACGTGGTTCGGCAGAAGGCGCATCGACGCGGCGGTGAGAGCGCGCAAGCGGGAGCTCGAGGACGCCGCGCGCGTGGAACTCGACTGAAGGGGAGCGGCCGTGGCCAGGTTCGACGTCTACGTCACGTACAAGAAGGGCATCTTCGACCCGCCGGGGGCGACTGCGGAGCGGGCGTTGCAGCATCTGGGCTACGACGAGGTGCGTTCGGTGCGCATCGGCAAGTACGTGCAGCTCGAGGTCGCTGACGGGACGAGCGAGGACCGGGTGCGCGAGATGTGCGAGAAGCTGCTTGCGAACCCGGTGATTGAGGACTTCCGCATCGTGCGCGTCGAGGGGGACTGATCGGTGCGGTTCGGCATCGTCGTCTTCCCGGGCTCGAACTGCGAGCAAGACGTCAAGCACGCGCTCGACGTGCTGGGTCTCGAGTCGCGGTACGTCTGGCACGGCGAACAGGACTTGAGCGGCCTCGACGCGGTGGTGCTCCCCGGCGGCTTCTCGTACGGCGACTACATCCGGTGCGGCGCCGTCGCGCGCTTCTCGCCGGTGATGAACGAGGTCGTGCGGTTCGCGGAGCGCGGCGGCCCCGTGCTGGGGATCTGCAACGGGTTCCAGATCCTCACCGAGGCGCACCTGCTCCCCGGAGCGCTCCTGCGCAATCGCGGGCTGAAGTTCATCTGCAAAGAGGTGACGCTGCGCGTCGAGGCGAGCGTCTGCCACTGGCTCGACGCCGAGCCCGGCAGCGTCCTTCGCATCCCCATCAACCACAACGAGGGCAACTACTTCTGCGACGAGCAGACGCTCGAGCGTTTGAACGGCAACGGGCAAGTCGTCGTGCGGTACTGCGAGCCGGACGGCTCGCGTGCGCCAGGCGGAAGCGCGCCGAACGGGGCGCTCGACGACATCGCGGGCGTCTGCAACGAGCGCGGCAACGTGTTCGGGCTGATGCCGCACCCGGAGCGGGCGGTCGATCCGCTCACGGGCGGGACTGACGGCCGCGTCGTATTCGAGGCCATCGTGCGGCGCATGGCGAAGATCGGGAGCTGAGATGTCAGGGACGATGACAGGGCCTCTCGCGCTCTTCTTGCAGGCGCTCGCGTTCGCGCTCGTGGTGCTCGCGCTGTTCGTGATCGTCCACGCGCTCGGTCGTCGCGTGGAGCGCTGGCGTCGCCCGTGGGCGCGCTGGGTGTGGGTGGTGCTCGCTGCGGAATACGTCCTCGCGTTCGCTGCGCTGTTCGTCTTCAAGAGCCAGAAGCATGTGCTCACGATCTTCGGCATCTCGTACGTCGTCGCGATCATCGTCGACGTCGCATACCTCTTGCGCGTCGTGTTCCCGCCTCCGAGGCGGGAGCAGGAGCCGCCCGAAGCGCCGGGGCCCGTCGCAGCGCCGGTGGTGCCTGGAGGCGGCGCGGGCTCGTCGACGAGCGGAGTAGTCGAGGAGGACTCGTGATCCGAGAGGACCTCACTCCTGAGGTGGCGCTTGAGCTTGCCGTCGAGCTCGGTCTGAAGCCCGCGGAGTACGACCGCATCGTCGAGATCCTGGGCCGCACGCCGACGGTCACCGAGCTGTACATGTACTCCCTCATGTGGAGCGAGCACTGCTCCTACAAGCACTCCCGGCGCGTGCTCAAGATGTTCCCGACCGAGGGCGAGCGCGTGCTCCAGGGGCCTGGCGAGAATGCAGGCGTCATCTCCGTGGGCGACGGCTGGGCGGTGGCGTTCAAGATGGAGTCGCACAACCACCCGAGCGCGATCGAGCCCTACCAGGGAGCCGCCACCGGCGTGGGCGGCATCATCCGCGACATCTTCACAATGGGCGCCCGCCCGATCTGCTCACTCGACTCGCTCCGGTTCGGGCCGCTTGAGAAGCCCAGGCAGCGGTACCTCTTCGAGGGCGCGGTCGCCGGCATCGGCGGATACGGCAACTGCATCGGTGTGCCGACGGTGGGCGGCGAGGTCTACTTCGAGGACGCGTACGAGGGCAATTGTCTGATCAACGCCATGGCGGTCGGGCTCATGCGCGAGGAGCGGCTGACGCGCGCGGTGGCGGCTGGGCCCGGCAACCTGCTGCTTCTCATCGGCTCGACCACCGGTCGCGACGGCATCGGCGGTGCGAGCGTGCTCGCGAGCCAGGAGTTCGACGAGCGGGCCGAGGAGAAGCGCCCGAGCGTGCAGGTCGGCGATCCGTTCGAGGAGAAGCTGCTCATCGAGGCGTGCCTCGAGCTGCTGGACGAGAAGCTCCTGGTGGCGCTCGGCGACCTCGGCGCGGCGGGACTCACCTCAAGCGCGAGCGAGATGGCATCCCGCGGTGGCGTGGGGCTCGAGATCGATGTGACGAAGGTGCCGCAGCGCGAAGAGGCGATGAAGCCGTTCGAGATCATGGTCTCCGAGTCGCAGGAGCGCATGCTCGCGGTCGTCACGCCAGAGAACCTCGCGGCCGCGCAGGCGGTCTGCGACAAGTGGGGGCTCCGCTCGACCGTCATCGGGCAGGTGACCGACACTGGGCGCTTCGTCGTGCGCGAAGGCGAGACGGTGGTGGCCGACGTCCCGGCCGACTCGCTCGCAGGAGATGCGCCCGTCTACGATCCGCCCGCACAGCGGCCTGGCTACCTCGACGAGGTGCAGTCGTTCGATTGGCATCGTCTGCCTCATCCCGACTGCGGCTACCTGCTCGAAGACGCGCTCCTCGCGGTGCTCGCAAGCCCGAACGTGTGCTCGAAGCGATGGATCTGGGAGCAGTACGACCACCAGGTGATGCTGAACACCGCGGTGCTGCCCGGCTCAGACGCGGCCGTGGTGCGCATCGGCGACACGGGCCGCGGCGAGATGACGCGACGCGCGATCGCGCTGTCTGCGGACTGCAACGGGCGCTACTGCTACCTCGACCCGTACCTCGGCGCGCAGATCGCGTTCGCGGAAGCGGCGCGCAACGTCGCGTGCGCGGGTGCCGTGCCCGTGGCGATCACCGACTGCCTGAACTTCGGCAATCCCGAGAAGCCTGAGGTCTTCTGGACCTTCCGCGAGGCGGTGCGTGGGCTTGCTGATGCGTGCCGGTTCTTCGGCGTCCCCGTGGTCTCGGGCAACGTGAGCTTCTACAACGAGAGCTTCGGCAACGCGATATACCCGACGCCGACTGTCGGCATGGTTGGGCTGCTCGACGACGTCGAGCAGCGGTGCACAATGGCCTTCAAGCGCGAAGGCGACGTCGTGGTGCTCATCGGCGAGACCGACGACGAGCTTGGCGGGAGCGAGTACCTCAAGGTCGTGCACGACGTGGTGGCGGGCCGCCCGCCTGCGCTCGACCTCGCGCTGGAGCGAGACGTGCAGGCGACCGTCATCGAGGCGATCCGCGCGGGCGTCGTGAACGCCGCCCACGATTGCTCCGAGGGCGGTCTCGGCGTCGCGCTCGCGGAGTGCTGCCTCGCGGGCGATATCGGCGCGAGCGTCTATCTGTCCGACGACCTGCCGCCCGCAGTCGCGCTCTTCTCCGAGACGCAGAGCCGCGTGGTGGTGGCTTGTGTGCCCGAGCGAGTGGACGACCTCATCGAGATCTGCGATCGGCACGAGGTCCCGTACTCGGTGCTCGGCACCGTCGGCGGGGACGCGCTGGTCTTCAACGACGAGACGCGCTTTCCGCTCCAGCGCCTGCGCGAGGCGTACGAGCGCACGCTGGAGCGCTACGTCGGCAGCGCAGAGGCCGTCGCGGGGGCCGACGAGTGAGCCGTCCAGCGCCCGTGGTATGCTACGCGCGTCCGGCTCCAGCCACGAGGTCTGCAAGCGAATGACCGGCGACATCCTCGATTTCTCCACCGTTGCGGACGGGCCCGATCGTCCCGAAGAGGCGTGCGGCGTCTTCGGCGTCTACGCGCCTGGCGAGGACGTGGCGCGGCTGACGTACTTCGGCCTGCACGCGCTGCAGCATCGCGGCCAGGAATCCGCCGGCATCGCGGTCGGCGACGGTCACACGCTCACGGTGGTCAAGAACCTCGGTCTCGTCCCGCAGGTCTTCAAAGAGAGCGACCTTGCGACCTTGCAAGGCCACGTCGCGATTGGCCACACGCGGTACTCCACCACTGGCGCGAGCTCGAAATGGGAGAACGCGCAACCGATGGTGTCGTCCATCGGCCCGAACACCATCGCGCTCGCTCACAACGGCAACCTGGTCAACACGCTCGAGCTCCGTCAGCAATTGAAAGGCGCCGGCTTCCGATTCCGCTCCACCACCGACTCCGAGGTGATCGCCTCTCTCGTCGACGACTTCACCCAGCAGCACAACTCCATCCGTGGCGGCATCCGCGAGACGATGCGGCTCATCTCGGGCGCATACTCGGTCGTGCTGATGACAGAGGAGGCGCTGTACGCGTTCCGTGACCCGCACGGCGTCCGGCCCCTGGTGCTCGGGTCGCTGCCGGGAGGCGGGTGGGTGGTCGCATCCGAGACGTGCGCGCTCGACATCGTCGGAGCGACGTGGGTGCGTGACGTGCGTCCTGGCGAGATGATCAAGGTCGGTCCGAACGGGCTGGAGACCGAGCAGGCCGTGCCCGAGTCGAGGCACGCGCTGTGCATGTTCGAGTTCGTGTACTTCGCGCGTCCCGACAGCGTGCTCCTGGACTGCTCGCTCTACGAGGCGCGCATGCGGATGGGCGAGGCGATGGCGAGGTCTGCGCCGGTCGAAGCGGACCTCGTGATCGGCGTGCCCGACACCGGCGGGCCGGCTGCCGTCGGCTTCGCGAAGGAGAGCGGTATCCCGTACGCGGAGGGGCTCGTGAAGAACCGCTACGTCGGCCGGACGTTCATCTCGCCGACGCAGTCGCTCCGGCAGCAGGGGATCCGTTTGAAGCTGAACCCGCTCAAGCACGTGATTGCGGGCAAGCGGCTCGTCGTGGTCGACGACTCCATCGTGCGCGGCAACACCACCAGGCAGCTCGTTGCGCTGCTGAAAGACGCCGGCGCCGCCGAGGTGCACATGCGCATCACCTCGCCGCCCGTGAAGTGGCCGTGCTTCTACGGCATCGACACGGACACGCAAGAGCAGCTCATCGCCTCGGACCACACGGTCGAGGAGATCCGCATGCACATCGGCGCTGATTCGCTCGCGTACCTGTCCGTGGAGGACATGGTGGCGGCGACCGGGCGCGCAGCTTCGGAGTACTGCCTGGCGTGCTTCACCGGCGAGTACCCGATCGAGATCCCTGAGTCCGTGCGCCGCGGCAAGTTCCGTCTCGAGGCGCCGGTCGGATGACGGACGCGGGGCTCCTCCTTGGCGCCGTGCGCGACGGCTGGCGCCTCGCGCTGGAGTTCAATCCGCTTGCATCCGCTCTTGGAGCAGCAGCTGCCGGTCTCGTTGCGGGGTTCCGGGGCGCGGGTCGCCCGCACGCGGCGCTGGCGGCGGCCGTCGTGCTCGCAAGCTGGCTGGTGGGTGACGGCACTGCCGTGTTGGGAGCACTGGCGGCTTCGACAGCTCTCTTGCAGGCCGCCTCGGCTGTCGGGCTCGCGGTATGGGCGATAGGAGGGCTCGTGCTCGGATACGTCGTTCCGGCGGCGGCTGGCGTCTTCGTCGGGCGCCGGGTGTTCTTCGGCACCGGCCGGCTTGCCGCGGCCAGCGTGGGTCTAGGAACCTCGCTCGCAATCGCGGTGTTGGCGCGCGTCATCGCGTGACGGTCGGTGCTTGCGAGGAGGTTCGCAGGCACACTGCGTGGCCTGCGGGCGATGGGTTCCTTCGTTTCGCGAACCGGCTCGCAGGAATCAGCGTCTACAAGGGGTATGAATCGTCGTGACAGCGTTCTGTTATCGAGAGGGGGATCGCATGAGCGCATTCGGTTCGACGCACGCACGCTTCTTGCGAGGGGTGGTGGTGATAGCGCTCGTCGTTGCCTGCCTGCCGGCGCTTCCTGCGGCGGGCAAGAGCGCGGCGCCTGTCCTGAAGTCCCGGTACGCGCAGCGCCCTGAGCACGCGGTCGCCGGCATCGCGGGGCCGACGAAGCTGCAGGAGCCCAAGCGCGTCGTTGCGCGATGGTTGCCGGGGGTTCCTAGAGAGCAGATAGCGGCCGCGGCGCGCAAGATCGGCTTCAAGGTCGTTCGCCAGTCGAACAAGCTGGGCTGGGCGCTCGTCGAGCCGACGCGCGACACGCTCACGCCGGACGAGCTTGCGAAGACGCTGACGAAGTCCCGGCTCGCGGTCCGAGCCCGGGCAGAGCGCATCTTCCGGCCTTCGGTGACCCTGCCGCTTCCGAACGACCCCCTGTTCTCCCAGCAGTGGGCGCTTCACAACGTCGGCCAGACCGGCGGGACGCCTGACGCGGACATCGACGCTCCGGAAGCGTGGCGGGAGCACGGCACGGGTTCATCGAGCGTCGTGGTGGCCGTCGTCGACACGGGGGTCTACATCGATCACGAGGACCTGAAGGACAACATCTGGCGCAACCCCGGGGAGATCCCGGGCAACGGCCGTGACGACGACAAGAACGGCTACATCGACGACATAAACGGCTTCGACTTCTGGATGTACGACTCCACCGTCTACGATCCTGAAGACGGGGACCAGCACGGCACGCACGTCGCAGGCATCATCGGCGCGGTCGGAGACAACGGCCTCGGCATGGCTGGCGTCAATCACGACGTGACGATCATGCCTGTGAAGTTCCTCGGACCGGGCGGCGGCGGTGAGTACGAGGGCGCCGAAGCCATCATCTACGCGGTCGACAACGGCGCAGACGTCATCAACTGCTCGTGGGGCGGCCCGCAGTCTGAAGTCATCGAAGAGGCGTTGCAGTATGCGGCCGAGCACGGTGTCATCGTCTCAGTCGCCGCGGGCAATGATTCGGCCGACACCGACGAGTACGGCGAGTGGGCGTATCCGGCCTCGTCTGACGCCACCTGCGTGATCACCGTCGCATCGACGGATCACAACGACGAGCTGTCGTGGTTCTCGAACTACGGCGACGAGACCGTGGAGCTCGGTGCTCCTGGCGAGGAAGTCACTTCTACGCTCCCATATGACTCGGTCGGCGTGTTCGTGAATGACGTGCCGTTCAAGGTGGCGTACTTGGCGTTCTGCCTGGAGGCGATCGAGCCGGCGGCTTCGGCGCGTCAGGCGCTGCTGACCTCGCTGCAGCAGCTGGGTGCGACAACCGGCACGAGGATCCTGGTCGTCGACGACAGCAAGCCGAGCCAGATGGGAGAGACCCCTGGGGAGCGGCTCTCGTTCTACACGGACGCGCTCGCTGCAGCTGGTTACACATCGGTGAGCACGTGGTCGACCGAGACGAAAGGCACGCCGTCCGCGTCGACGATGCAAGGCAAGGTCGTCGTCTGGTTCACCGGCGCGGTTCCAGCCGGGTGGTACGAGGCCAATACGTTGGACCAGAAGGATCGAGCGGCCATCGCCCAGTACCTCGACAGTGGCGGCCGGCTGCTTCTGGCGAGCGGCGAAGCGGGGGCCGACGTCTTCTGGTTCGACTCGGACTGGCTGCTCAACTACCTGCACGCGTACCCGATCGACTGGGCGACGTGGGCGTACGCGCTGCGCGGGAGGCCGAAGACGGCTTTCACTGGCATCTCCGGCATGCTCAACGACGCATACACCACGTGGTACGAAGGCTACTGGCCGACCGGCAGCGACCCGATCATGCCCGCAGACGACCGCGCCACCGTCATCTTCGAGATGGGCGGATACGGTCCTTTGAGCGGCACCTCGATGGCGGCTCCGCACGTCTCGGGCGCTGCCGCTCACATCCTTGCGGCTGCGCCTGACATGCCGGCTGACGAGGTCAAGGCGCGTATCGAGAACACAGCCGACCGGGTTCCCGCCCTCCAGGGCAAGGTCTCGTCCGGCGGTCGGCTGAACCTGTCTCGTGTCTTCGACAGCTATCCCGGGCGGCCCACGATCGTCGCTCCGAAGAGCGGAGACGTCCTGCGCGCGGGCACCGAGTCCGAAGTCCGGTGGCTGCCCGCCCCTGGCGGGTCGCAAGACGCCACCTTCGAGGCCGAGATCGGCCTGCCGGTCGTCACGTGGGAGGAAGATTTCGAAGACGGCGACATCGCAGGATGGGACGTCCTCGAAGGCGCTTCGTGGGAGACCACGGGCTACGCGCACAGCGGCGACTACAGCATGTGGAGCGGCGATCTCGTGCCGGACGGTTACGCCGCGGTCTCGACGACGATCGACGTCCCAGAAAGTGGAGGCACGCTCTCGTGGTGGGCGAGCGCTAGCCAGGGCATCTGGGCCTCAGTGACAGTCGACGACATGCAGTACTTCGACGTGCCGCAAGGCGGCGGCTGGTCGAACCAGTCTGTAGAGCTTGCTCCCGGAACGCACCAGCTGCTCATCTACGCCATGATGGATCCCGAAGCCACGGACACCGATGCCGATTTCGTCGCCATCGACGACATCGTGCTCACGTCGCACGAGTACACGCCGCTGGGGACCGCAGGCGCGGGCGAGCAGTCGGTGCCCTTCACCGTTCCTGACGTGGAGACCAGTGACGCTCGTTTCCGCGTGAGGGCCAACCTCGACGACGTGTCGTCGGGCTGGGCCTACGTCCGCGGCGTCCGCATAACCTCCGACTTCACGGGCCCGGCGGCACCCGCGGACTTCTCGGCGGAGAACGGCGCTGACGGCGATGCGCTGCTGTCGTGGATCGACCCGTCCGATCCCGACTTTGCCTACACGAGGATCCTGAGGCGAGAAGGCGTGGACCCTGTGGGTCCTGAAGACCCCGATGCGCTCGTGGTGTACGAGGGCACGGACGGCGAGTTCCACGACACAGGAATCGCAGATAGCACCGAGGTGCACTACGCCGCGTTTGCGGTAGACGAGAACCTCAACTGGTCGGATGGCGCGTACGCGACGGTCACCGTCACCGACCAGTTGCCGCCGGAGCCCGTCCAGTTCCTCGAGGCCACGATGCGCGATGGCGCCGTGGTGTTGAGCTGGATGAACCCGCCGGCGTGGCAGGTCGCAGGCGTGCGTGTCTTGCGCCGAACCGACACGACGCCGACCGCATTCGACGATCCGTCTGCTACATGCGTGTTCGACGGCATGGGTGCTTCCGCGTGGGACTTCGACGCGATGCTCCTGCCTGACGGCACGAGGGCGTACTACGCGGTGTTCGCATACGACGCTTCGGGCAACGTCTCTGAGCCGGTGTCGACCAGCATCGTGGTCGACGCGAAAGCCCCCGAAGGGACGTGTTGCTTCGATAGCCTCGACCTGAAGAGGAGCGCAGTCTCCGGCGAGGAGATGTACTTCACCGACTCGCGCAACGTCACTCTCGTCTCGGATGTGACCGGGGCGACTGAGATGCGCATCGATACGGGCGAGGGCTGGGGTGATTGGGAGCCATTCGCGGCGACGAAGGATCTCGTCCTGCCCGACGTCGATGGACCGACGCTCGTGTTCGCGCAGTACCGAGACGATGCGGGCAATCTCCTGGACTGCTCCGCCATCGTCTACTACGACAAGGAGACGCCTAAGCCGCCTTTCGGCGTCGAGGTCTTCAACGTCAACTACGGCGCGGCGCTGCAGTGGCTGCTGCCCGACGACGAGTCGGTCGTCGGCTGGAACGTCTACGTCGCGACGGATGCCGGTGGGCCGTGGAGCAAGGCGAACGAAGACGGCCTGGTCGAGGAGCCGCAGTTCTACGCGCGAGGCCTTGACGGGGGTGTGGAGTACTTCTTCAAGGTGACGGCAGTCGACGGCGTGGGCAACGAGAGCGATGCGTCCGACGCGGTCAGCACCGTTCCCGGCGAAGGCGTCGTGCGCCACTTCGGCGCGAACCGGTACGCCACGGCGATCGAAGTCTGCCAGGCGTCCTTCGACTCGGCGGACACGGTCGTGCTCGTCTCCGGCGCCACCTTCCCTGACGCGCTCAGCGCGTCTGCGCTCGCGGGTGCGTACGACGCGCCGATACTGTTGACCGAGCCGACGCGGCTGACGGCAGGGGTGGCTGACGAGATCGCGCGGCTGGGTGCATCACGGGTGATCATCGTCGGTGGTACGGGTGCGGTGTCCGACACCGTGAAGAATGCGCTCCCCAGCGGGCTTACGGTCGAGCGCATCGGCGGCAGCGACCGCTTTGAGACGTCGGCGAAAGTAGCGGCGCGAGTCAAGGAGAAGATGGGCGACGAGTTCTGCCGCGAGGCGTTCATCGCGAACGGTTACAGCTTCGCTGATCCGCTGTCGGCGTCGCCCTACACATGGTCTCGCAAGACGCCGGTGCTGCTCGTGCGGTATGACGAAGCAGCGCCGTCGGTGGCGGACTTCCTGGGCGAGAACGTCGATTCCATCTACGTCGTCGGCGGCGAGGGCGTCGTGAGCGAGTGGCTGCCAGACGACCTCGGGTACCCGGATGCCCAGCGGCTCGCAGGCAGGAATCGGTACGAGACCGCCGCCGCCGTGGCCGAGTTCGCGTGGGAGCAGGGTTGGGCGTCGTTCGGCAGGGTCGGCATCGCAAGCGGCCGCAACTTCCCGGATGCGCTCGCAGGCGCTCCTGCGCTCGGCAAAGCGCACGGCGTGATGCTGCTGACGGACCCGTCGTGGCTGAGCCCGGAGACCGAGGACGCGCTCCTCGTGCACCTCGACGAGGTGGAGAAGATCCAGATCCTTGGCGGCCCGGGTGCGGTGAGCGACGACGTCGCCAGCTATTTGGTCGACATCATGAAAGGGTTCTAGCGGTTCACACGCACGGGCACGCAGGAGAGGCCGGGCAAAGCCCGGCCTCTCCGCTGTTCGTGAGCGCCGAGAGGGCCGCGCACCCGCGGTCGTCGGGTAGAATGGTTGCTCCAGGCGGAGGAGGAGCACTGTGGCCGAGGAGAAGCGTCCCATCACGTACCGCGACGCCGGCGTCGACATCGACGAGGGCGCGCGGGCAGTCGAGCGCATCCGTGCGCACGTGCGCTCGACCTACCGGCCCGAGGTCATCGGGGACATCGGCGGGTTCGGCGGGATGTTCTCCGCGGCCGCGCTCAAGGAAATGGACGATCCCGTGCTCGTGAGCAGCACGGACGGGGTCGGTACGAAGCTCAAGGTGGCGCAGCTCCTCGACCGTCACGACACCGTGGGCATCGACCTGGTGGCGATGTGCGTGAACGACGTGCTCGCCGTCGGCGCGGAGCCGCTGTTCTTCTTGGACTACGTGGCGATCGGCTCGCTTCGGGCGGACAGAGTCGAGGCGATCGTGAGCGGCATCGCCGAGGGGTGCCGACGCGCGGGCTGCGCGCTCGTCGGCGGCGAGATGGCCGAGCACCCGGGGACCATGGCTCCCGACGACTACGACGTCTCTGGCTTCTGCGTGGGCGTCGTGGACCGACAGGCCGCGGTGACCGGCGACGGCATCGCGCCCGGCGACGTCGTGCTCGGGCTCGCGTCGAGCGGCCTGCACTCGAACGGCTACTCGCTCGTCAGAAAAGCGCTCGTCGAGGGCGCCGAAGACGCTCTTTCGCTCCCCAACGCGACGCTCGGCGGCGCGACCCTCGGCGATGCGCTGCTCGAACCGACGCGCATCTACGTACGTCCGGTGCTGGCTGCGCTTCGCGAAGTGGGCGGCATCAAGGGCATGGCGCACATCACGGGCGGCGGCATCACCGAGAACCTCGCGCGGGTGCTGCCGACCGGCTGCGAAGCGCGCATCGCGCTGGGGTCGTGGAGGGTGCCGTCGATCTTCGCGCTGGTGCAGCAAGCGGCGGCTCTGCCGGAGGCCGAGATGCTCCGGACCTTCAACATGGGCATCGGGTACGCGCTCGTGTGCGATGCCCGTCAGGCGGCATCGGTCGCGGCGCACCTGACCGCTTCGGGCGAGCGCGTGTTCGAGATCGGCACGATCGTGCAAGGCGAAGGCGGTGTGAGCTATGTCTGAGGTCGCGGAAGAGCCCGTGCTGGCGGAGGAGATCTTCCCGCTTCTGGAGGAGGACCAGGAGCCGAAGCGGCTGCGGGTCGGCGTGCTCATCTCGGGAAGCGGCACGAACCTGCAAGCGTTGCTCGATGCGTGCGCGTCGGGCGCTCTGAACGCCGAGATCGCTGTCGTGGTCTCCAACAAGCCAGATGCGTTCGGCTTGGTGCGCGCGCGTCGGGCGGGCGTGCCGGCCGTCGTGGTCGACCGTGCGCGCTACGAGAGCGTCTCTGGCTACAACGCCGCGATCGCTGACGTCCTGAAAGAGCACGGAGTCGAGCTCGTGGTGATGGCGGGCTACATGCGGCTGCTCGGCAAGGAGGTGCTGAGCGCGTTCCCGAACCGGGTGATGAACCTTCACCCCTCGCTCCTCCCGGCGTTCGCGGGGGCTTCCGGGATCAAGGACGCGTACGAGTACGGCGTGAAGGTCACGGGCGTGACGGTCCACTTCGCGGACGAGCACCTCGACCACGGCCCCATCATCTGCCAGGAACCGGTCCGTGTGGACGAGGACGACACGCTCGAGACGCTGGAGGCGAAGATCCACGAGGTCGAGCACCGGCTGATCGTCGAGGCCGTGCGTCTGTTCGAGCAGGGGCGGCTCCTCATCGAGGGACGCAGGGTGCGCGTGCTGCCCGCTCCCGACGATGCGGGAACGCTCACGGGTTTAGATTCTGTTTAGATGCGCGCTCCATCCTGCCAGCATCGGGGACGTGTCGTGGCGAGAGGGGGCGCTGCGGCCGTCCCTTCCTCGTGCCCTTGGTGGCAGCTCCGATGAACGTGCGAGTCGAAGCGTCTCCGTGCGGAGCTAGCGACGGATGGCCTGCCGTCGCGCTTCGCGAGACGTGCCGCGTGGCGCTGGACGGCACCGTGCCGCTGTGGCCCTTCCACCGTCGGAGGCTCGTGGCGGGCGGTGTGGGCCGGGCAGCGCTCGACGCGGTCGACGAGGCCGTGCGCGACGCGCTCGCGCAGCTTCCCGAGCGCATCTCGAGCCGCACCCGGCTCACGGTCGAGATCAGCGCGCAGACCGGAGTGGTCGTCGCGGTGCAGCGGCGGCTGAGCTCGCTCGACGCGCCGTCCGGCGTCGTCGGGGTTCCTGTCGTGGTCGACGCTTTGCCCAAGCTCCCGCCTGGCGCAGCCAAGCCGGCCGACCGCGCGTACTGGGACGATGCGCAGCGCGCGGCTGCGGCAGCGGGCGGCAACCAGGCGATCCTCGTGGACTCCGACGGGCGCGTCATCGACGGCGGGACGGCGGCGATCGTCGTTCGAAGGGGTCGCGAAGCGCTCACGCCGCCGTCCCCGCCAGCGGTCGCCAGCGTCGCGCTCGCGTGGCTGCTCGAGCGAGCAGCAGACTTCGGGGTCGCCATCCGGGCGGAGCCGTTCGCGCTGAGCGAGCTCGAGGCGGCCGACGAGATCGTCTACCTGAATGCGTACGGGGGAGCGCGCGCCGATCGCCGCGGAGCGGACGCTCTCGCTCAGGCGATCCAAGCCGAGCTCGACTGTATGTGGCGCGTCGAGCGCGGGTAAGATGGAAGGTGTTGCCTTGAGGCGCGCCTGACGCGGCGCTCGGTGCTGAATGGGGGTCTCGATGTCCGAGGCGCACGAGCCAGCCATCGCGGTGAAGGATCTGCGGTTCTCGTACGGGGAGATCGAGGCGGTCAAAGGCATCTCCTTCGAGGTGATGCCCGGCGAGATCCTCGGGTTTCTCGGGCCGAACGGCGCCGGCAAGTCCACGACGATCAAGATGCTGATCGGCCTGCTGCCGCCGCAAGGCGGCACGGCGACCGTGCTGGGCACCGACGTCGCGCTCGACGACCCTGGCCTGCAGGCCCGCATCGGCGTCTGCTTCGAGGAGAAGAACCTCTACCTGAACATGACCGCGCGCGAGAACCTCGAGTTCTTCGCGGCGCTCTACGGCGTGAAAGACGCGGACGTGGAGGGTGCGCTCCGACGCGTCGGGCTCGCTGACCGTGCGAACGATCGCGTCAAGACCTTCTCCAAGGGCATGCGCCAGCGGATGATGATCGCCCGTGCGTTCATCAACCGTCCCGACGTCCTGTTCTTGGACGAGCCCACAGACGGGCTCGACCCGGTCACCGCCGCCGCCATCAGGGCGACGATCAAGGAGGAGGCCGAGCGGGGCGCGGCGGTCCTGCTCACGACGCACGACATGTTCGAGGCAGACGAGCTCTCAGACAGGGTCGCCTTCATGAACGAAGGCCGCATCGTCGCGCTCGACACGCCCGAGAACCTCAAGCTCAAGCACGGGACGCGGGCCGTGCGCGTCCGGCTTCGCGACAAAGAGGGCGTGCGCGAGGAAGTCCTGCCGCTCGGCGACGGAGAGGCCACCGCGCGGCTCGCCGAGCTCGCCGCCTCGCCCGACCTGCTTACCATCCACACCGAGGAGGCCACGCTTGAGCAGATCTTCATCGCGCTGACGGGCAGGGGGCTTGCGGGATGAAGCGCACCGTCTCGAGAGCGGCCATCATCCGGGCGCTGCTGAGGAAGGAGCTCGTCTCCTACGCGCGTGACACGGTGTACCTCGCTCTGACGCTCGCGGTGCTCATCGCGGCGCCGCTGCTGTTCCGTGCGATGCCGGACCGCGTCGAGGAAGACCTCGTGCTCGCGGTCTCGCCGCCGGTCGATCGGCTGCTTGAGGGCTCCGCCGAGGCGCTGCGTGCCCTCGGCGCCTCGGAGGCCGACGTCGCGCGCATCCGTGAGGCGGACCTCGCGAAGCAAGAAGGGCTGCTGCTCGTCGAGTTCGACGACGAGGTGAAGATGCGCCAGGCGATCGACGGCACGCTCCAGGTGTGGCGGACGCGGGACGGCAAGCTCGCGTTCGTCGATACGGCCGCAGGCGAGAAGCGGCCGAAGGGTACCAAGCGCGTCGACGTCCAGGTCGGCGTCGCGTTCCCGGAGCGATTCTTGGCTGACCTCGCCCTCGGCAAGCGTGGGCTTGCGGTGACCGTGTACACGCACGCGTCCGCTCCGCCTGAGCTCAGGCAAGCGGTCACGAGCTTCGTTCGTGAGGCGGCGTTCGAGGTCGCGGGCGAGGCGTTGCCGGTGCAGTTCCCCGACGAGAAGGACGTCGTGGTGGGCGTCGACCGGCTGGGCGACCAGGTGTCGCTGCGCGAGAAGATGCGGCCGATGCTGCTGTTCGTGGTGCTCATGATGGAGACCTTCTCGATGGCGTCGCTCGTCTCCACCGAGGTGCTGGAGCGCACCGTGACGGCGGTGCTCGTCACGCCCGCGAAGGCGTCTGACTTCATCGCCGCCAAGACGATCTTCGGCACGCTCGTGTCGTTCACGCAGGCGCTCATCGTGCTCGCGCTCATCGGGGGCGTCACGCAGGAGAATTGGTCGCTCATGCTTGCCGTGCTCGTCATGGGTGCGGTGATGTTCACCGGCATCGCGCTTCTGGTGGGCGCGGCGGGCAAGGACTTCATGGGCCAGCTGTTCTACGCGATGCTCTTCACGGTCCCCATGCTCATCCCGGCGTTCGCGGCGCTGTTCCCCGGCTCCGTGGCGCCCTGGGTGCGGATCCTCCCGACGTTCCCGATCATCGACGTGCTCGTGAAGGCGACCGTGTACGGCGGCGGCTGGCGCGAGTCGGCGGGCTCGCTCGCGTACGCGGCGGTGTGGCTCGCCGTGCTCTACGGCGCTGGGGTCGTCGCGCTGAAGCGGAAGGTGGCGTCGCTATGAGCCCACGGCTGGTGACGACGATCCTCAAGAAGGACTTCTCGCTCGGGCCGCGCTCCGCGGTGTTCCTGTGGGCGCTCGTGCTGCCGCTCGCGATCACGCTCATCTTG
Source organism: Coriobacteriaceae bacterium EMTCatB1 (assembly GCA_001950395.1). Taxonomy (GTDB): domain Bacteria; phylum Actinomycetota; class Coriobacteriia; order Anaerosomatales; family Anaerosomataceae; genus Parvivirga. The sequence goes on along the minus strand of BDLO01000001.1, from coordinate 1,297,965 downwards.
CAGGTCGCATTCGGCTCGCTCTTCCAGCCCAAGCCGCGGCTCGGCGTAGTGGACGAGGGCGGCTCGCAGGTCGCCCGTGACGTCCGGGCGATGGAGGGCATCCGCGTGCGGGAGTACGAGGACGCCGAGGCGCTCCGCGCGGCCGTCGAGGCGAACGACGTGGATGCCGGCATCGTGCTGCCGCGCGGGTTCGACGAGGCGGTCAAGGCCGGCGAGCGCCCGGAGCTCACCTTCTGGATCAGCGGCGAGAGCTACGCGTCGAACCGCATCGTGCTCGCGGTGACGACGATCGACCTGCTGCGTGCGCTGGAGGGCAAGGAGCCGCCCGTGGAGGTGCGCGTTCAGAGCATCGGCGAGGCGGGGCTGCCGATCTCGGTGCGGTTGGTGCCAGTGATCGTCTTCTACGCGCTCGTGATGGCAGGGCTGTTCGTGCCGGGCTCGAGCCTTGTGGAGGAGAAGGAGCAGGGCACACTCAAGGCGCTGCTCGTCACGCCCGCGAGAACCGCCGACGTGCTGCTCGCGAAGTGGCTGCTCGGCATCGTCTTGGCGAGCGTGATGTCGGTGGTGACGCTCGTGCTGAACAGCGCGCTCGGATCGAACTGGCCAGAGGTGCTCGTCGTCGTGTTCGTGGCCGCGATGCTGTCTTCGGCCCTCGGCGTCGTGATCGGCGCGTTCGCGCCTGACTCGCAGACCATGTTCGGCATCGTGAAAGGATCCGGCATCCTGCTGTTCGCACCGGTGGCGTTCTACGTCTTCCCCGACTGGCCGCAGTGGATCGCGAAGCTCTTCCCGCTGTACTGGATCATCGAGCCGATCTGGCGCGTCGCCGTGCTCGGAGGGCACCTGTCCGAGGTGCTCACCGAGCTCGCGGTCGCGCTCGGCATCACCGCGGCGCTCGGCGTGCTCGCCTGGTCGCTCGGCAAGCGCATGCAGGTGCAGGTCGCGGCGCGCTGACGGCGCTCGGGCTCTCTGGTATCATCCGCCGATGGACGCTCACGCGGGTGCGCGAGCGTTGCCTGCATATGCAGAAGAGCGGGAATGGGAGGCGGCTCTATGAAGAAGGCGTCGAAGCTCCTGGCCGTCGCGGCGGCGTGCGCGCTCCTCGCGTCCGCGGCCGCGGGGTGCGGCTCGAAGGCGAGCGAGACTTCCAAGCCAGGCCAGGTCAAGACGGTCAAGATCGGGTTCGCCGCGCCGCTGACGGGCGACAACGCGGTGTACGGCCGCGGGATGCAGCGCGCGGTCCAGATGGCGATTGACGAGGCTAACGCGAGCGAGCGCGTCAAGAGCGCAGGCATCACCTTCGAGCTCGCGTCGCAGGACGACCAGGGCGACCCGAAGCAGGCCGTCAACGTCGCGACGCTTCTCGCGGGCGATCCAGCGGTCGTCGGCGTGGTCGGGCACTTCAACTCCGGGTGCTCGATCCCGGCGTCAGCGGTCTACCAGCAGGCCGGACTCGCGATGGTGTCGGTGTCGTCCAACCCGCAGCTCACCGCGCAGGGCTTCGACGTCGTGAACCGCATCGTCGCCAAGGACGACACGCAGGGCTCCTTCGCAGCCGACCTCGTGTACGACAAGCTCGGCCTTCGGAAGGTCGCCGTCCTCGACGATTCGACGCCGTACGGGAGCGGGCTGGCTTCTGAGTTCGTGAAGCGGTTCGTGGCCAAGGGCGGGACGGTGGTCGTCCAGGAGAAGATCCAGGCCAAGGACGTGGACTTCTCCGCGCTCGTCACGCGCATCAAGTCAGCGAAGCCCGAGGCCATCTACTACGGCGGCGCGCACACGGAAGGAGCGCTCCTCTCGAAGCAGGCGAAGGAAAGCGGGCTCAAGGTCCCGGTCATCGGCGGCGACATGCTGTACTCGGCCGAGTACATCTCTATCGCGCGAGCGGAAAACGCCGAAGGCGACATCTGCACGAGCCTCGGGCTGCCGCTCGAGCAGCAGCCGAAGGGCGTCGAGTTCAAGGCCGCGTACGAGAAGCGCTACGGCGAAGGTCCCGAGGCGTACGACTCGTACGCGTACGATTCTGCGTGGATCATCATCGAGGCCGTCTTGGAGGCCGGCCCAGACCGCGCCGCGGTCGCCAAGGCCATCCGAGGGATCACCTACGACGGCGTGACGGGCACGACCTCGTTCGACGAGAACGGCGACACGCGCAACCAGGTCATCTCCGCGTACCGCGTCGAGGGCGGAGCGTGGAAGCAGCTGCTCGACCAGTAGCGCGTCTAGGCGCGACCTGCAACGGCCCCGGTGCATCCGCCGGGGCCGTTTGGCACAATAGGCGGCACACGGTTCTCGTCAGAAGGGTGGCAGGGGCATGGATCTCGTGAAGGTACGGCGCGCGCTCATCTCGGTCACGGACAAGACCGGCGTCGTAGACTTGGCGCGCGCGCTCGTCGATGAGTTCGGCGTCGAGATCGTCTCCACGGGAGGGACGGCCAAGGTGCTCGAGGAAGCCGGCGTGCCGGTGCGCCCGATCGAGGACCTCACCGGCTTTCCTGAGATGATGGACGGCCGCGTGAAGACGCTGCATCCGAAGGTGCACGGCGGATTGCTCGCCCGGCGGGACTCCGAGGAACACATGGCTCAGGCGCGCGAGCACGGCATCGGGATGATCGACCTCGTCGTCGTCAACCTCTACGCGTTCGAGAAGACGATCGCGCGTGAAGGGGTGACCGAGGAAGAGGCGATCGAGAACATCGACATCGGCGGCCCGAGCATGCTGCGCTCCGCTGCCAAGAACTTCGCCAGCGTGTGCGTCGTCACCGATCCGGCCTGCTACCCGTGGCTCGTGGAGGAGCTTCGCTCCAACAGCGGATGCACGACGCTTGCGACCCGTCGTGCGTACGCCACGGAGGTCTTCCGGCTGACGAGCGCGTACGACAGCGCGATCTGGATGTACCTGTCCGGCTACCGCGCGACGCTCTTCCCGCACGAGGCGCGCTTCCGTCTCGAGAAGGCGCAAGACCTCCGGTATGGGGAGAACCCGCACCAGCAAGCAGCGTTCTACCGCTTCGTCGACGCCGCAGAGCACACGCTCGCTCGCGCCGAGCAGCTGCAGGGCAAGGAGCTCTCGTACAACAACATCCTCGACACCGACGCGTGCTGGGCGGCGGTCCGCGAGTTCGACGAGCCGGCGTGCGTCATCGTCAAGCACACGAACCCGTGCGGCGTGGCGGTCGCGGACGACGTCGTGGAGGCGTACAAGCGCGCCCACGAAGCCGACCCCGTCTCCGCGTACGGCGGCGTGATGGCCTTCAACCGTCCTGTCCCGGCTGCCCTCGTGGAGGCGATCTCCGCCAACAAGCAGTTCGTCGAGGTGATGATCGCGCCGGACTTCGAGCCCGAGGCGCTCGAGCTCCTTGCGGCGAAGCCGAACCTCCGCGTGCTGCGCACCGGCGGCGTCAGGTCCACCGGCGGCCACTACGAGTCGCGCGCCGTCGAGGGCGGGATGCTCGTCCAGACCTCTGACGCGGTGACCGAAGACCCGTCAACCTTCCGGGCAGTCACGAAGCGTCAGCCGACCGCTCAGGAGATGGAGCAGCTGCTCTTCGCGTGGAAGGTCGCCAAGAGCGTGAAGAGCAACGCCATCGTGCTCGCGCGCGATTTCGTGACCGTCGGCGTCGGCGCCGGGCAGATGAACCGCGTGAACTCGGCTCGCATCGCGGCAGAAGCGGCCGGGGAGAAGGCCAGAGGAGCGGTGGCGGCGAGCGATGCGTTCCTGCCTTTCCCGGACACGCTGGAGGTCGTGGCGGAAGCCGGCGTGACGGCGCTCATCCAGCCAGGCGGTTCGATCCGAGACGACGAGGTGATCGCTCGAGCGGACGAGCTGGGCGTCGCGATGGTCTTCACCGGGGTGCGGCACTTCAGGCACTAGCACTTTACCCACACGGGTATTACAGTCTCGCATGTCGGGCATGGCGGCGAAAGGACGCTCGCAATGAAGCTCTCGTTCCGCGCGCGATTGCTCGTAAGCCTCGTGCCGGCCGTCGTGGTCGTGCTTGCCGCAGCCGGCTTCTTCGGGGCCCAACGCTTCTCGTCCGTGATGGAGGAGCAGGGTCAGCAGGCGGCGGACCTGCACATCCAAGTCGCGCGGGACCTCCTTTCGGAGCAGATGGCTTCCGTCGAGTCGGCCGCGCGCGCGATCGCTCAGGATCCCGCGGTGTCGCAGTCGGCGGCGGGAGCCCACGGGGGTCTCGGCGTCGCCCTGGCGCGGCACGCGGGGCTGCTCGGCCTGACGTACGCTGCTGTGGTGGAGCCAGACGGCACCGTTTCTGGAACGAGCATGGGCACGCAGCCGTTCCGCACGTCGTGGAACTACCTGGTGCGCGGGCTCGCCTCGACCCAACCCACCGTCTCCATCGAGGTCGTGCCCGCGAAGGAGCTAGAGAAGCTCGGTCTGCGCGGTGCGCTCGAGGTGCCGATGAAAGAGACGCCGAACGGCACCGTTGTCCCAGGCGAGAACGAAGGCGCGCTGTCGATCGTCGCGGTGGCGCCGATGGGCGGGCGCCGCGTGGTGGCGGTGAAAACGCTCGTGAGGGACTTCGACTTCGTGGACTCAATCGTGCAGAAGGTCGGGGGCACCGCGACGGTGTTCCAGCGGGGCGTGCGCGTCGCCACGACGGTCCGGAACGACAAGGGCGAGCGAGCGGTCGGGACCGTCGTTTCCGACGCTGTGCGCAAGACGACGCTGTCGGAACGGCAGCCATACCGGGGAGAGGCCTTCGTCGTCAACAAGACCTACATCACCGTGTACGAGCCGCTGAGAGACAGCGCAGGCGACGTCGTGGGGATGCTGTACGTCGGCGTCGACAAGTCGCCGTACACGAAGGCGACGCGCTCGTTCGCGCTCGCGATGGGTGGGGCGGCGCTGCTTGCGATCGCCGTCGTGACGCTGCTCGCCTTCAACGTGAGCCGTGCGATGGGGCGGCCCCTGGGCGAGGTGGGCGAGGCGGCGAGCCGCGTGGCCACGGGCGACCTCACGGTCCGGGTTCCATCGGGCGGATACCGCGAGGTGGAGGCGCTCTCGGGCTCGTTCAACGAGATGACGAACGGGCTGCGCAGCATCATCTCCCAGGTCGAGGCCGCGGTCATGCAGCTGCGCGCTGTCGCCGGCGAGATCACGGCGGCGTCCCGGTCCTCAGCGGAGCACGCCTCGATGCAGGCGTCCTCCGTCGCACAGTCGACGGCGGCCCTCGAGGAGCTCGTCAGAAGCTTCGAGTCCGTCACCTCGGGCGCCAAGCATGTGCTCGCGATCGCCGAGGACGCGCTCGAGTCCGCTCAGGACGGCTCGGCGCACGTGTCAGGCACCGCGCACGCCATGGACGAGGTCGCAGCGAGCGCTCGCGAGATGGCCGAGGCCGCTTCAGCGATGACCGCGGTGACGCGCGACATCGAGGAGATGACCGCCATCATCGCCAACATCGCCGGTCGCACGAAGATCCTCGCGCTGAACGCCGCGATCGAGGCTGCGCGCGCAGGAGAGGCCGGGAAGGGCTTCGCCGTGGTGTCCACGGAGATACGAGGGCTTGCGGAATCGGTGAACGAGTCTGCGAGCCACATCGACGAGCTCGTCACGAACATCGAGGCGGCGATCAGGCGTTTGGAGCAGCTTGCGGAGATTCAGGCGACGCTTACTCAGGAGGCGGCTAGCGAGAGCCACGCCTCGCGCGAGGCGTTCGAGCAGATCGTCCGCCAGATGGAGGACACCGCGCTCGCGGCCAAGCAGATCGCCGAGGCGGCCGCGCAACAGGATCGCGCAGCCGACCAGGTCGTGCAGGCGATGCAGCAGGTGAGCACCAGCTCGCAGGAGACCGCCGCAGCTGCCGAGCAGCTCGCGGATTCGGCGAGCGCCGTCGACAAGGAGACGGAGCGGCTCATCGCCGCCATCAGCAGGTTCAAGACGAAGTAGTCGGCGTACCGCCTACCGTCACTTCACGACGACCAAGTGCGGGTACGGTATCTCGATGCCGTGCTCAGCGAAGGCGGAGACGAGTCGCTTGATGAACTCGCTTCGGATCGCGAACTGGTCCGCGTAGGTGGGCGAGCGCAGGATGGCAGTGACGCCGATCCCTGAGTCCTCAAGCGCACGGAAGCGGACGATGGGCTCGTAGTCGGCAAGCGTCGGCGCGAGGTCCGCCACGACGGCCGCTGCGACCTGCGAAGCCACCCGCTCGACCTCCTCGAGGTCGCTTCCGTACGCGACCGCGAACTCCACCGGCACGCCAAGCGGCTGCTCCGGCAACGCGTGGTTGGTGACGATCGCCTGCGCGAGCTTCGCGTTGGGCACCACGACGAGGTTCCCGCCCTGCGCGAGGAGCGTCGTGTAGCGCCACGTGACGTCCTCGACGACGCCTTCCTGTCCGCTGTCGAGCGTGAGGTGGTCGCCGGGGTGGATCTGGCGCGATGCGAGGAGTTGCAAGCCGGCGAAGAGGTTGGAAAGCGTGTCTTGCAGTGCGAGCGCGACTGCCAGGCCGCCCACACCGAGCGCGGTGAGGACAGGAGTCACCGAGATCCCGAGCGCGTTCAGCACGAGCAAAGCGCCCAGAGCGATGACGCCGATGCGCGTGAGGTTGACGAAGATGCTCGTAGAAGGCAGCGGGCCGTCCGGAGATTGGACGTACTCGCGCACAAGCCCCACCGCGATCCGCGCGGCGGCGACCGTGACCGTGACGCCGCCGATCGCCAGAAGCAGCCGCGAGAACAGCGCGTCGGCACCCGGCGTCAGCGGCTGCGCGCGCAGGCGCAGCAGGCCGGCGGCGATCGCGAGCCACCACGCGGGCATGCCGCGCAGCCCGGCGACGATCGGCGTGCCCGCGCGGCCCGACTTCCGAGCGAGCGCCTTCATCGGGCGGCTCGCGACGGCCTGCACGGCAAGGCCGGCTACGGCGCCGCCCGCGACGTACGCCGCGAGCAGGCCCACCTGTTCGAGTGATGCTCCGAGCACGGTCATGGCTGCTCCTTCCCGCGACAATGGTACCGCGTGCAGCGGCCTGCGTGACGCCGGATTCGCCGGTGGCGGTCGCTGCTTGCGTTTGACCGCCACATGCTCAGCCGCTAGACTACCCTTTGCGCTTCGGGCCGGTGGTCCGGTCCGGGTCGCGGGCCGTTAGCTCAGCTGGCAGAGCAGGGGACTTTTAATCCCAAGGTCGCAGGTTCGAGACCTGCACGGCCCACCACGAGAATACGGGCCCCCATCGTCTAGCGGCCAAGGACTCCGCCCTTTCAAGGCGGCAACAGGGATTCGAATTCCCTTGGGGGCACCAACAAATCCGCAGCCCGTCTGTCGTGCGACAGGCGGGCTGAGCTATTGCTGGCGGGGATGCTGCGGCGCTCGCGCGCGCCCTGCTAGAATGCAGAGGCGTCGCGTGCGTGGGCGGTTAACTCAGCGGGAGAGTGCCTCCCTTACAAGGAGGAAGCCGGGGGTTCGAATCCCTCACCGCCCACCAGGATCCGATCAGCGAAGCAGCGCTTCGGCTGCTTCAGGCCCTCTCACGTGGCACGCGGAGCAGTACGCCGGCTCGTGGCATTCGAAGCATGCCGTCGCACCGCTCTTGGCGACGACTTCATCGTGCTGCGTCCGCCACGCACGCTCGGGGGTGCTCTGCGGGTGGTGGCACGCCGTGCAGAACCCGCGACCGCGCGCCTCTGAAGCGTTGCGAGCGTGGCAACGGCCGCACACCTTCGGCGTCTTCAGGCCCGCCTCGCCGTGCGACTTAGTGAACCCGGCGGGGTGCGGCATCGCGAGCCCGTGGCAGCCGGTGCAGAACGCCTTGGCGTGGCAGGTGTAGCACTCATTCAGAGTCGCCGCAGGCGGCAACACCGGTCCAGCCGGATGCTTGACCTCGGGCGCCGCCAGTGCGCTCGTCTCGGCCGTACGGGACGCCTCGGCCAGATAGGCTTTCGCGTGGCCGCCCGATGGGCCGAACGCCGCGTACCAATCGGGCGCGTCGTGGCTGGCTGGCACGAGGTCGAAGCCCTCGGTATGGCAGACCTCGCACGCGCCCGGCGCTTCGAACAGCGCGGTGGGCGGCTCGTCCAGCGCATGGCACCGGAAGCAAGCGGTCATCGTGAGCCAGTCCTCATGCTTGCTGTTCCCCGGTAGCGTGTACGTCACGGAGGACTCAGGGTGAGCGGCGCGGTTGTGGCAGGTCGTGCAGGTGATGCCACGCTTGGTGTGCGCGGCATGGTCAATCAGGAGCCCGTCGCTCGGAGTGACGACTCGGGTCGAGAGGTCGTGGCACTGCGTGCACGTCTCGTCGGGCGTCTCGATGGCGACGGCGCTTCCGGCGTTCAGCGGCATCTCGAATGTTCCAGCGACGGTGGTGAAGAGGTCAGGCGCCACCTCGATCTTCTTCGCCAAGAAGACGATCGGCGATGCGTTCACGGGCTCGTGGCATGCGACGCACGAGACGAGCGAGTGTGGGCCGGCGCCGAAGGTCTTGGTGTTGTCGGCGTGGACTACGTGGCACGGCTGCGTGCAGAACCAGTTCGTGGACGTTCCGACGGTTGCGAGCACCACGAAGAGGGCGGTCGCGACGAGCGCCGCGCCCGCTGTGACGATGCGCGTTGCGCTTGAAGCTCTCGATTGCCCGCTGTTGGACGAAGCCCCCACACCCGCCTCCCTCGCGCCAGTGTATCGCATGTGAGGCGTCTAAGCCGCACTCACGTTCACAGATGTTCGTTCAGACGTGCAGGAACGGCAAGCGTGTGGACGAACACGGCCCCGCGAGGGGGAGCACGTGATCGGCGAGAGGCTGGGGGACGAGGTGCTGAACGAGCGTATCCAGACAGACGACGAGTCGTTGGGGCGACGGCGATACCTGGTGACCAAGCAGCGCGCGGTGGAGCGGTCGCTCGAGCGGTGGCGTCAGGGGCTGAAAGCGGACTGGCACCTGCTTTCACGTGACGACGTGGCGAGCATGGCCTTCGTGGCAGGCGAGCTGTGGGCGACGCTTTCGCGCGACGAGTGGGAGCAGATGCACTTCAGCAAGCTAGGGCTCCACGAGACGCGCGTCATCGTCGCGCACGCCGACCGGCTGCGGCACGGCGCGAGGCGCGAGGAGACGCTGGAGCAGGTCATGCGGCTCATCGAGCAGGCGCGCGTACGATCCGAGCAAGCGATGCGCGGCGGCGAGGGCGGCTAGCTGCCGGCAGGCTCGGAAGCTGCGCCCTGCAGGCCGCGTTCGTACAGCAGCCAAAGCGCCTGGGTGCCGAGCTCGGCTCCGCCCGAGTCCTGGAGCAGCGAGTACAGCCGCTCGGCGAGCTCGAGCCCGGGAAGATCGAGGCCGAGCGCCCTCGCTTCTTCGAGCGCGATGCGCAGGTCCTTGACGAAGTGCTTCACGAAGAAGCCAGGCTCGAAGTCCCCTGCGAGGATGCGAGGGCCGTACGCGCCCCACGACCACGAGTTGGCGCCTCCTCCCGAGAGCGCCGCGTGGACGCGCGCAAGGTCGAGACCGGCGGCCTTGGCGTACTGGAGCGCCTCGACGAGCCCGAGCATCGTGCCCGCGATGCCGATCTGGTTCGCCATCTTGGCGTGCTGGCCGGCGCCCGGACCGCCCATGCGGGTGATCGTCTTGCCCATCACCTCGAAGAGCGGCAGCGCCCGCTCGAATGCGGCCTCGTCGCCGCCCACCATGATGGTGAGCGTTGCGTTGCGAGCCCCGACGTCGCCGCCGGAGACCGGGGCGTCGAGCGCAGACAAGCCGCGCGCGGCGGCCGCCTGAGCGATCCGGACCGCGAGCGATGGGGTCGAGGTCGTCATGTCGATGAGCAGCGCGCCGGCAGGCGCCCGCTCGATGATGCCACGGGAGGCGAGGTACACCTCCTCGACGTCGTGCGGATAGCCCACCATGGTGATGGTCATGTCTGCCATCGACGCGGCCTCGCCGGCGCTGTCGGCCCACCGGGCGCCGGCGGCGATCAGGGCTTCGGCCTTCGCTCTCGTGCGGTTGTACACGACGAGCGGGAACCCCGCCTCGAGCAGGTGCCGCGCCATCGAGGCGCCCATGACTCCGGTTCCCACGAAAGCGACGGTCGGACGGTCGTACGGCATCGTTGGCCTCCTTGAACGTGTCTTTCCGGGCACCAGTGAGCCCTCCGAGGCGCCGGTTCAGGCGTCCTTGGGCAGCGACTCGACCTCGACGTAGACCCGCCGGATCTCGGGGTGCTCAGCCCGCAGCCGCTCCTCGATCCGGTGTATCGCGGCGTGCACAGTCTCTGCGTGGACGCCGCGGCGGAACTCGACGCCGACGTTGACGAGCAGGTCGTGCGGCCCCATGTACATCGTGAGCAGGTCCGTCACCCGCACCACTGCGTCGTCGGCTTCGATGATCTCGACCAGTTTCTGCCGGAGCTCGCCGTCGACGCCCTCTCCGAGCAGCAGCCCGCGGGTCTCGGCGGCGAGCAGCCAGGCCACGCCCATGAGGATGAGGCCGATGACGATCGATGCCGCGCCGTCGAAGTACGGGTTCTCGAAGAGGTGCCCGAAGAAAACGCCGGCGAACGCCACCACAAGACCGAGTAGTGCCGCAGCGTCCTCGAAGACGACGGTGTAGAGGCTCGGGTCCTTCGAGGACCGGATGAACTCGAGGGGCCGAGCACCCTTGCGGGCCTTGTTGAACTCACGGAGCGCGACGCGGAACGAGGTGGCTTCCACCACGAACGCGAACGCGAGGACCGCGTAGTTCCAGGTGGGATTCTCAAGCGGGCTCGGGTGCTGCATGTGCGTGATGCCTTCGTAGACGGACATGCCGCCGCCGATGCCGAAGATGCTCATCGCCACGATCAGGCTCCAGAAGTAGAGCGCTTTGCCGTGGCCGAACGGATGATCCGCGTCGGCAGGGCGGGCGGACTGCTTGATGCCGAGCAGCAGCAGCGCGCCGTTGCCGGTGTCGACGACCGAGTGGATTCCCTCAGCGATCATCGCCGAGGAGCCGGTGATGGCTGCGGCCACGAATTTCCCTGCCGCGATGACGAGGTTGCCGATGATCGCGGCGACGACGGCCGTCTTCGATTCGCCAGAAGCCATGGTGTCTCCTTGCTCCAGTGTCTGCCGCACAATCCTAGCCCATCGTGCCGACGCGTGCGCGGGCCCGTTGGGTACGGTAAGGTGTGCACCACCACGAACCCGATGAATCGAGCGGACCATGAAGCGCGTGATCGTCTCAGCAGCGGCCGTCCTCGTGTGCGCGGCGCTCGCCGTCGGCTGCGGGCCTGCATCCGACCCTGCTGAGAGCTCCGGACAGCTTCTGACGCCGGAGGAGCTGATCGAGACCCGGTGCACCCGATGCCACGACCGCGCTCGGATCGACGCGGCTTCGCACGACGCCGAGGGGTGGGCGCGCACCGTCGACCGCATGATCGGCAAGGGCGCTCGCCTCACCGCTGACGAGAGGGCGGCGCTCATTGAGCACCTTGCCGGCCGCTGACGCGCCGCCGCTCGAAGCACTGTCGGTCGCCCTCCCGAGCACCACGCTTCGGGTCGGCGCCGCAGGGGCGGGCGAGCTCGCGATCATCGTTCCCGCGACGATATCGCTCGTCGAGGACTGGGAGCCGATGACGCGCTTTCTCGGCCGGCGGTTCCGCGCCGTGTTCTTCGAGCTGCCGGGTCACGGCGGAAGCTCGACGTACGCAGAGCCCTTCTCGAGCCGGTTGGTGGCGCAAACCGTGGTCGAGATCGCGGACGCCTTCCAAGCCGAGACGTTCACGCTCGTCGGCTTCTCATTCGGCGGGCTGCTCGCGCTTCGCACGCTGCAGGCGGCGAAGGCGCGGGTCAAGCGCGTGGCGCTGCTCTCGCCGTTCGTCGGGAATGCTGCGCTCAAGCGCTCGGTGGCAGAGACCGCCATGCTCCGGGCGACAGTCGCCGCGCTCGAGCCCGAGTTCGCGAGGCGCGGCATGCTGGCGGTCCTGCGCAATCCAGCGACGGTGGCGGTCGTCGACTGGTACATGCGGACCGTCGGAGGCTTCGAGACCTCTGCGGATCTTTCAGCTCGGCTCCGGGGCTTCTCGGCCTCGACGCTCGACGTCTTCCTTGCGCAGGTCCGCGAAGTCCTGACGACGCCTTCCGAGGAACTCGCCGGCCCGTTCGACGTGCCGTGCCTGTTCGGCATGTCCCGCCACGACCCGCTTCTCGACTTTGACTCGACCCAGCGCTTCGTCCGCGAGCAGTTCTCGTGGGTGAGCGAGGTCGTCTGGGACTGGCCGTACCACGCGCCGCCCAAGCCGCTGACGCTTGCCGACTACGACCGCGACCACCGCGCCTTGCTCGACTTCGATCGCGCGTGAGGCCAGGGCGGGTATCCTCTGAAGCGAGAGGAGGCGTCGTGGGAGCGATTCGCGTCGGCACGTGCTCGTGGACCGACAAGACGATGGTGGCGGCGTGGTACCCGCATGCCGTGCGCACGGCCGAGCAGCGCCTGCGGTACTACGCCGAGCGGTTCGACACCGTCGAAGCCGATTCGCCGTTCTACGCCATCCCTCGGCCGAGCGTCTCGCAGGCATGGGCGGAGCGGACGCCGCCGGGCTTCGTCTTCCACGTCAAGGCGTTCGGCCTGCTCACGCGCCATTCCGTCGAGGAAGAGCGCCTGTCGCCTGAGTTGCGCGAGCTCGTCACGCACGTAGATCCGCGCGGACGTGTGCGCGACCCGTCGCCGGAACTCCTCGAGGCCGCATTCCAGGAGTTCCGGGCGTTCCTCGAGCCCCTCGCGACGGCGGGCAAGATGGGCGGCGTGCTCATGCAGTTCCCACCGTGGGTGGCGGCGAGGGACCGCACGCACGCTCGCGAGAACCTCGGCTACCTCGAGTATGCAGCCGAGGCGCTTGCGCCGCATCGCATCTTGGTGGAGTTCCGGCATCCTTCCTGGGTGACCGGTCGCCAGCAAGCCCAGACCATGCGTTTCTTGGCGGATCGGGGGCTCGCGTACGTGAGCGTGGATGCGCCGCAGTTCACCGATCGTTCGACGATGCCGCCGCTCGCCGCCGCCACGAGCGACTGGGCCTACGTGCGCATGCACGGGCGCAACCGGGACACGTTTTTCGCGCGAACGCAGTCGGCGGCAGACCGATTCGACTACCTGTACACCACAGACGAGCTGCAGGAGTGGGCGCCGCGTGTGCGAGAGCTGGCCGAGCAGACGAAGGTGACGTGGGTGATGTTCAACAACTGCAAGCACGACTACGCGCCGCGCAACGCGCAGGAGATCGCGAGCATCTTGCGCATCGAGCCGTACACCGAAGACCGCCAGGCGGAAGGGCAGCTCGAGCTCGGCGTCTGACGGGGCGGGTCGCCGCTCGGATACCGGTTGACGACGGGGCGCTCGAGGAGTATGTTCCATGATATCCGGTAGAACTTGTCGGAAAAACGGATGGGGTCGTCGTGCAGATTACCACGAAGTCAGAGTACGCTCTGCTGGCGCTCATCGAGCTCGCTGAGAGTTCCGATGGCGCGCCCGTGAGCCTCCGCCGCATCGCTGAGGTCCGCGGCCTGCCCGAGCCGTTCCTCGAGCAGGTCTTCGCTGCGCTCAAACGCGCCGACATCGTTCGGGCGGTCCGCGGGCGGCGAGGCGGGTTCCAGCTCGCGCGTCCGGCCGAGCAGGTGACCGCGCTCGACGTCGTCGAGGCCGTCGAGGGCCCTGTGCGGCCGACCACGTGCGACGCGCCCGTCTGCCCCGCGAGCGGCGAGTGCCCCGCCGTGCCGGTCTGGGATCGCGTCACCAAGGCGATGCACGACGCGCTCGCGTCGTTCACGCTCGCGGAGCTCGTCGCGCACGACCACACGCACAGAAAGGGATGAAGGAGATGGAAGGCACGACGTACTTGGACTACTCAGCCACGACCCCCGTGGATCCTCGCGTCGTCGAAGCGATGGTGCCCTATCTCACCGAACGCTTCGGCAACCCCAACAGCCTGTACCGGCTCGGCCGAGAGGCCCACGGTGCGCTCGAGGACGCGCGCGAGCGAGTGGCGCGCAGCATCAACGCAGCTGCGGCGAGCGAGATCGTCTTCATGGGATGCGGGACCGAGTCGGACAACGCCGCGATCTTCGGCATAGCCACCGCCAACGGCCGGAGCAGCGGGCACGTCGTGGTGAGCGCCTTCGAGCACCACGCGGTCTTGGAACCGGCCCACGCGCTTTCCAAGCGCGGGTTCGAAGTCACCGAGCTCAAGCCGCGCACGGACGGCACCGTCCACCCGGAGGACCTCGAGGCGGTCATGCGCGACGACACGGTGCTCGTGTCCGTCATGCACGGCAACAACGAGATCGGCACGCTCCAGCCGATCGCCGAGCTCGCGCGCATCGCCCACGCGCGCGGGGCCGCCTTCCACTCAGACGCCGCGCAGACGCTCGGCAAGGTCGACGTCGACGTGCAGGCGCTCGGGGTCGACGCCATGAGCTTCTCGGGCCACAAGATCTACGCGCCGAAGGGCGTCGGCGTCCTGTACCTCAAGCGCGGCACCCCGTTCGCGCCGCAGATGCTGGGAGGCGGACAGGAAAGCCGCAGGCGAAGCGGCACCCAGAACGTGGCGGGTGCGGTGGCGTTCGCTCGCGCGCTCGAGATTATGGACGAGGAGCGCCCGACCGAGGCGCCGCGTCTGGCGTCCCTCCGAGACCGGCTCGTCGAGCAAGTGCTCGCTCGCATCGAGCACGCGCGGCTCAACGCGGCCGAAGCGCCCGAGCGCCTTCCGCACATCGCGAACTTCGTGATACCGGGTTGCGAGGGCGAGGCGATGCTGCTGCACCTCGACGCCGCCGGATTCGCTGTCGCGACCGGTTCGGCGTGCAGTTCCGGCTCGCTCAAGCCGAGCCACGTCCTGCTGTCGATCGGGCTGCCGCCGGAGCTTGCGCACGGCTCGCTCCGCGTCAGTCTTGGCCGCTGGAGCGCCGAGGCCGACGTCGACGCGTTCGTCGACGCGCTCGTGCCGATCGTCGAGAAGCTGCGCGCGATGAACCCGCTCTACGAGAAGACGATCGCCGCGCTGACGCGCGGCGCGTAACGGAGGTCGCACATGTACAGCGAGAAGGTGATGGAGCACTTCGCGAACCCCCGCAACGTCGGGGTGATCGAGGACGCAGACGGCGTCGGTGAGGTCGGCAATCCGGTGTGCGGCGACGTCATGAAGATCACCATCAAGGTCGCCGACGACCGCATCCACGACATCAAGTTCCAGACGCTCGGGTGCGGCGCGGCGATCGCGACGAGCTCCATCGTCACGGAGATGGCCAAGGGCATGACGCTCGCAGACGCCGCCGCCATCACCAAGCAGCAGGTCGCCGACGAGCTTGGCGGGCTGCCGCCGGCCAAGATGCACTGCAGCGTGCTCGCCACAGATGGGCTGAAGCGCGCGATCGACGATTATCTCGTGAAGCACGGCCGCGAACCGATCGGCGGGCCGATCCTGTCTGAGGACCCGGACTTCGATCCGCACGAGGTCGACGAGGAGTGCGAGGTGTAGCGCAAGAGTGGCTCGCGTGCTGGTCGGCATGAGCGGCGGGGTCGACTCGTCGGTGGCGGCGCTGCTGCTTCGCGAGCAGGGCCACGAGGTCGTAGGCGCCACGCTTCGGCTCGGCATCGCGGAGCTGCACGGGCGGCAGTGCTGCGGCGAGGAGGCGTCGCTCGAGGCAAGACGTGTGGCGAGCGCGCTCGGCATCCAGCACGTGACGATCGACGTGGCGGCCCGGTTCGCTTCCGCGGTCGTCGAGCCGTTCGTGGACGACTATGCGTGCGGTCGGACGCCCAATCCGTGCGTCGTGTGCAACGAGAGGGTGAAGTTCGCGGCGCTCCTCGAGCGCGCAGACGCGCTCGGGTGCGACAGGGTGGCCACCGGCCACTACGCCCGCGTGATCGAGGGCTCGGACGGCCTGCCGCTCGTCGCGCGCGGGGCGGACGCCGGCAAGGACCAGTCGTACTTCCTGTACCGTCTCGGCCCGCTGACGCTCTCCCGCGTGCTCTTTCCTCTTGGCGGTATGACCAAAGACGAGGTTCGGCGGGTGGCGACGCAGGCCGGGCTTCCGGTCGCCGACCGCGAGGAGAGCCAGGAGATCTGCTTCGCGCACGATTACGTGGCGCTCGTGGCGCGCATGAGGCCAGATGCGCTTGCGCCGGGGCCGATCGAGACGCAAGAGGGCCTGGTCGTCGGAGAGCACGGTGGCATAGCACGCTACACGGTGGGCCAGCGCAAAGGGATCGGCATCGGCGGCCCGGGCGGTCCTCGGCGGGTCGTCTCGATCGACGCGCAGCGAAACGCGGTCGTCGTCGGTGGGCGCGACGCGCTGCTCGCCCGGCGTCTTGTCCTGAGCGACCCGGTGTGGCGAAGCGCTGAGAGCACGCTGCGCGTCTCCGCAGTCATGCGATACCGCGCGCGGCCGGTCTCGTGCGAGGCGCGATTCGACGGCAAGCGGATTGCGGTGGAGCTCGCAGCCGCCCACGAGACCACAGCGCCGGGTCAGTCGGTCGTCTTGTACGATGGCGATGCCGTCGTAGGCGGCGGCGTTCTGGAGAGGTGGGAGCCATGATGCGCGTGAGCGACTCTGTGGTCTCGACGATCGGCGACACGCCGCTCGTGCGCCTTCAGCGGCTTGCGGACGGTCTGCCCGCGACCGTCGCCGTCAAGCTCGAGTCGCGGAATCCGGGCGGTTCGGTGAAGGACCGGATCGCGTGGGGCATGGTGCGCGACGCCGAAGAACGCGGGCTTTTGCACCCCGGCCGCTCCGTGATCGTCGAGCCGACCTCGGGCAACACCGGCATCGCGCTCGCGATGATCGGCGCGGCGCGCGGCTACCGCGTCATCCTGACGATGCCTGAGAGCATGTCGATCGAGCGCCGCAAGCTCTTGGCGGCGTACGGCGCGAAGCTCGTTCTGACACCGCGGGAGCGGGGGATGGCGGGCGCGGTCGAAGAGGCCGAGCGCATCGCCGCCGAGACGCCGGATTCGTTCCTCACGAGACAGTTCGACAACCCAGCCAACCCGCAAGCGCACTACCGCACGACCGGTCCCGAGATCGAATCCGCGCTCGACGGCCTGCGGCTCGGAGCGTTCGTCGCAGGCGTCGGCACCGGCGGCACGATCACGGGTACCGGACGCTACCTGCGAGACGCCGGTCTCGGAGCGCGGATCGTGGCCGTCGAGCCCGCCGAGTCGCCCATCATCGCGCAGCGCCTTCGGAACGCGCCCGAGACGCCGGCGCCGCACGGGATCCAGGGCATCGGCGCGAACTTCGTCCCAAGCGTCCTCGACCTCGGCATCCTGGACTCGGTCGAGCACGTGACGACTGCCGAGGCGATCGAGATGGCTCGCCGGCTGGCGCGGGAAGAAGGGCTGCTGGTCGGCATCAGCTCTGGCGCGAACGTGGTTGCGGCGCTTCGAGTCGCCTCAGACCCGGCGCTTCGCGGCACCGTGGTCGTCACCGTGGCGCCATCGACGGGCGAGCGGTACCTCTCGACCCCGCTGTGGGAGGGTTACGGTAACTGAGCGGTGTCGTCCTACGCGCGACCGAGCGCGAGGCGACGCTCCAGCACCCGGCTCAGGAGCGAGAAGGCGAAAGTCATGACGAAGTACATGACGGCCACCACGGCGTAGATCTCGAATGCCCGGAACGTCCGAGAATATATCTGGTTCGCGATGTTCATCATCTCTGTGAGAGCCAACAGCGACACGAGCGACGTGTCCTTGAGCATCGCAGAGAAAGCGTTCACGAGCGGGGGCGTGGCCATCCGTAAGGCTTGGGGGAGGATGACGCTCGTCAGCGTCATCCAGCGCGTCATCCCGAGTGCATGAGCCGCATCGTACTGGCCTCGATCTATCCCTGCGAGCGCCCCGCGGATGATCTCCGAGATGTACGCGCCGCCGTTGAGTCCGAGACCAAGGATAGCCGCAGTCATCGCCTGCATGACGATCCCGACTTGGGCAAGGCCGTAGTAGATGAAGAACAGTTGCACGAGCAGGGGCGTCCCTCGGAAGAACTCGACGTAGGCCGCGAAGACGCCGTTGATCCGGTGCGGTCTGCTCCGCAGGATTCCAACGGCCAAGCCGACGAGCAGCGCCACGGCGAACGACGCGGCAGTGATGCGCACGGTGAGTGCTGCTGCCGCAGCCAGCTCCGGCGTCCAATTCAGTATGACTTTCCACTGCAGGTCGCTGCCCATTCCGCCTCCTGTGCCGAGCAGGGCCGCCCTGTGGCAGCCCTGCTCGACCCGATACAACCTCAGGATCCAGCTACTGCTGGAGTGAGAGCCACTTCTTGACCAAGGCGTCGTACGTGCCCTCCGCTTTCACCTCGGCGAGCGCCTTGTTGAATGCTTCGACCAGCGCGGTCGAGCCTTTGCGGAACACGCCGACCAGCTCCGCGCTCTCGAGCGGCTCGCTGGAGACTTCGAAGCTCGGATCGACCTTGGCCTGCTCGAGGGCGAAGGTGTACCCGGCGATGACGGCATCGATCCTGCCCGCCTTCAGGTCGTTCATCGCATCTTGTGTGAGCTTGTACTTCTTCAGGTCCTTGAACCCGATCTCCGGATTGAGCTTGTCTGCGAGCTGCTCGCTGCCGGAGCCGAGCTGCACGCCGACGATCTTGTCTTTGAGATCGGCCTTGCCCTTGATGTTCTTCGGGTTCCCTTTGGCGACGATTATGACGTCCGGCAGCTCGTAGTACACGTCAGAGAAGTCGACGTTCGCTTCGGCTGCTTCCTTCTTGGACATCGCTGAGAAGATCAAGTCGTACTCGCCCTTCTCAAGGCCGCCAAGAAGCGCTTGCCATTCTGCCGGCTTGAACGTGGCCTTGACGCCCATCTTCTCGGCGATCGCGTTCATGAGGTCGACGTCGAAGCCCTCGATCTCCTTCGTCTGCTCGTTCGTGGATTCGAACGGCGCGTAGAAGGGCGCCAAGCCTACGATGATCTCGCCTCTATCCTGGACCGTCTTGAGAGAAGCGTCCTGCGAGCTCTGCTCGTTTCCGGTCGTCGTCGTGCCGCCTTCGGTCTTGCCGCTGCAACCTCCAAGCGCGAGCGCTGCGATCAAGAGCGCTCCTATCACAGCGACGGTTGAACGGTGCACCATCCTAGCCATGCCATCTCCTTTCGCGTGACCCAACACCCGGTTCTCAGAGTGATTCCTCTGGCACCGCTTCGAAACACGCTTCGATCCCAGCTTCGTCGAGCATCTCCTTGAGGATCTCGAAGAAGATGCCGAGTCCCGCAACCCGTGCGGCTTTCTGGGGCTCACCATCCAGCCCGTACACGTCTTCAGGCTCCCCGCCCGCGTATCCACGGCACGTCCAAGCGACACCGCAGTTCGGGCTCCCGTCGACGCCGATGACAGAAGCGATTTCAGCTCCGTCGCGATGCAGCGCTTCGAGCGTCTCGACCGTCGGACGCAGGATCTCGGCGCAGTGCCTTCTGAATGCTGGCACGTCGTACTGCTCGTAGGTCATGCCCCAGCGGTTCATGCCCAGGTACGATGCTTCAGGACATGGCAGCTGCACCACGCCTGTGCCCTGTCCGAGGAGGCCATGGACGAGCGGATGGGCGCCCGGCCCGTGGGCGAGACCACGAACCTTCGTTTCGCGATTGAGGAGGCAGTGCGCGACGATTGCGATGCGGTGGGTCTCTGTGTCCATGGTGTGCTCCTGATACTTAGTATCAGGCGCATGTATACCATGTGCGCACAGGGACCTGCAACGAGGGTGCCCGGCCTCAGTCCCTCGCGGGTCTGCCGAACTCGTTCTTCACGTCGCCCACGATGCGGCCGTCGCGGATTTCGATGATGCGGTCGGTGCGCTGGGCGACCGTCCGGTCGTGCGTCACGATGAGGAACGCCGTGCCGAGCTCGCGGTTGATGGTGCGGAACAGGTCGTAGACGGCCTCGGTATTGGCCGTGTCGAGGTTGCCGGTGGGCTCGTCTGCGAGCACGATGGCCGGCCGGTTGAGGAGCGCTCGGGCGATGGCCACGCGCTGCTTCTGCCCGCCCGAGAGCTGGTTCGCGTTCTTTCCCTCAAGCCCAGACAGTCCGAGCAGCTCGAGCGTTTCGAGCGCTCGCTCCCGCACGTCGGCGGCATGGCTTCCCGCGATGAGTGCGGGCATCAACACGTTCTCGAGCACGGTGAACTCGGGCAAGAGGTGGTGGAACTGGAACACGAATCCGATGAGCTCGTTACGCAGGAGGGCGCGCTTCAGTTTGTCCATCCCGCTCACGTCTTGCCCCCGGTACCGGAGCGTGCCTCTCGTCGGCGTATCGAGAAGGCCGAGCATGTTCAGAAGCGTCGACTTGCCCGACCCCGATTGCCCGATGAGCGCGAGGAACTCGCCTTCTGCCACCGAGAAGGTCGCGCCGTCGACGGCGACCGTGGCGGTCTCGCCCTCGCCGTACACGCGCGTGAGCGCCTCGGCCTCCACCAGCACGCCGTCGGGAGCGCTGCGCGCGTCACCCACCCTGGATCACCTCGATCGGATCCACGCGGCTCGTCCGCCGAGCGGGGATGATGCTGGATGCCATCGACACCGCGACTCCGATGCTCGCCGACAGGGCGATGAACGACGGCTCGGGCCGTATAGAGAACTGGACGGGCGCGAACGAGAATCCCCACAGCAGCGCGTACCCGAGCGCGACGCCGCCTGCAGTGCCTGCCAGCCCGAGCGCCGCGGCTTGCCACAGGAAGATGCGGCTTGCCTGGGCGTCGCTCATGCCCATCGCCTTGAGGATGCCGATCTGCCGCGTCTTCTGGACGGCAGAGATGGCGAGCGTGCTCGCGATGCCGAGCGCGACGGCGATCAAGACGAACGCTTGGATCATGTACGACGACGATGCCTGGCTCTGGAGCGCCGTGAGCAGGTCCGCGTTCTGCTCCTGCCACTCGACGACGCGGACGCCGCGCAGCCGGGAGCGCCAGTCCGTGGCAACGGCCGTGGAATCGAAGGGATCGAGGATCTGCGCCTCGATCGCCGCGAACTCGCCCGAGCGCCAGCCGAGGACGGAGCGCGGCAGATCGGCGTCGACGAACGCCTGCCGCTCGTTCGCTGCCTCGGCCCCCAGGTCGACCACGGCCGTGACGCGGAGCGTGCGGCGGGACCCGTCCGGCAGCGTCAGCGCCACCGAATCTCCGGGAGCGAGCGAGAACTTCTCGGCAAGCGTCGTGCCGATCACGACGTCGCCTTTTCCGAGACGCACCGTGCCTGCGACGGTCCGCTCGCGAAGCCGGTAGATCGCGTCGAGGCCGCCCAAGTCGCCGCCCTTGAGCGCGAGCGTCGCGCTGTCCTCCCCGTCCGTCAGCAGCGCGTTGGTCACGCGCACGGGGACGACCGCGCCCGGCTCCACGCGCGGGTCGGTCTGGACGACGCTGAGCATCGCGGCCGTCACCTTGAGCGGCTCTGCTTCGTCCGGGGCCCGAACGATGACGTGCGGCGTCGAGCCGATCGTCTGCTCGACGAGCGACGCCTGCAGGCTCGTGATGAGCGAGCCGACGAAGACCTGCGTCGCGATGCCGACGGCGATGCCGGTCGCGATGAGCGCCGATTGCACGGGCGAGGTGCGCAGGAACCGGAGCGCGATCTTCAGAGGGAGCATCACGCCTCAGAGCCCCGCGAGGTCGTCGCTCGGCGAGAGGACCTCGTCGTCTCGCCACCCGTCGTGGCCTCGACTGAAGGCCGAACCCGTCACGACCACCCGCAGTTCCGGCAGCGAAGCTCTCAGCGAGTCCACGAGCGTCCGCAGCCGCAGCCGGTGGTAGTGGGTCGCGGCGGAAAGCACGAGGATGTCTGCGCCAAGCGCCCGCACAGCCAACACGAGCTCCTCCTCCGGCACGTCGGCTCCCAGGAAGTGCGCTTCGTAACCGACGAGCAGGAACCTGTCGAGCAGCATCCGCAGGCCGAGGTCGTGCTGCTCCTCGGGCGGGCACGCCAGCACGACGACCCGACCGTTCGGCTGGACGCGCGCCGCTTCCTCCAACACGGTCGGCGCGAGCGCCTCGACGATCGTCCGCACGACTGCCGTCGTGTAGTGCTCTTGCCACACCTCGGCCTCGCCCGACTGCCAGCGCGCGCCGACGAGCGCCATCAGCGGCGCTAGAACGAGCTGGTGCATCTCGGGCACGGTGAGATCGCCGTCGCGGACGGCGTCGAGCGCGAGCCGCACGGCACCCGCACGGTCATTCGCGCCGATGCGCGCGTCGAGATCCTTTATCAATCCCTCCGCTATCAGCGGGCTGTCTCGGTCGCCTGCCACGTGCGCTCCTCGCTCGCAGATTCCAGGATGTTCCTACCCATCGGCCCGAGGCGGCTCACCCCAAGAACCGCCTCACGAGAGCGGCCTGTACGACCAGGTCGGGCACGAGCGAGTCCTGGCCCGCGGCAAGCGCCTCCCTGATGCGGCGCACGAGCTTCGCGTGCGTGTCGTCCGGTTCGGCGTCGTACCCCAAGCGGACGAGGGCTCGGCGTATCGGCTCAGGAAAGTGCGGAGAGCCCAGGTCCGCGTGGCTGAGCGCCTCAGTCACCTTGGCGTCGAACGACGGGTACGACTCGCGGACGAAAGCGAGGTCGTCGGTGGTGAGCCCATCCAGCCCCAGCAGCTCGGGCGGCACGCCGAGAGAGTAGAGCGCGCACGTGAAGGAGATGGCTCGCGGCAGCGAGACCGCGCCCATCTGGCGTGCGTAACCGAAGAGCCCGACGTGCAGTTTGCGTGCCCGCCTGCGCGGGACGAACGCGGCGACCCGGTTGATGGCAGGCGCAAGCGCCGTCACTTGGTCTCGGTACGCCGCCCCGTACCGCTCGATGAGGTCGCGTACGCGTTCCTCGTCAATCGGCGTTGGACGGCCTATCTCGCGCGACTTGAGGTGCTCCACAGCGCGTTGGACCTCGCTCGGCGGGTAGTCGTACTTGAACGCCGACTGGATGGTGAAGGTGACGACGCTCGGGTATTCGCGTCCGACGCGCTCGGCCGTGTCGGGCCGCAGACCGCCCCTGAACGGAGCCGAACCCATGCCCAGGATGGGGTGTATCCGCACGCCGGTACGCTCGGCGAGGGCGCCGAGCCGCCGCAACGCGACCTTGTTGGCGAGCGCGGCGGAGACCAGCCCGAAGTTCATCGCCGTGTCGGAGCGCGCCAAGAAGACCCTCTGATCGCTGACCTCCTTGTCGCGCAGGTATTCCTCGACGACAGCGGCGGCGTTGAACATCCCCTCCACGTCCTCGAACAGGGGGATTACCTCGATTCGCTCCGGCTTCGTCGGCCCGATCCATTCCGCGACGGTCACGTCTCCTGGCCGAACAGGCAGGTTCTGGCGTCCGACGATGAAGTCGGCGTAGTAGCGGAAGATGCGGTCGATGTCGGCCGCGGACGTCGTCATCGGAAGGATGACCTCGAAGATCGGCGCGACCTCACGGCCGTAGAACAGGCGAGCCGCGTCGTACGAGCGCGGGATGCTTTCCAGCGTCTCGAGGAGCACCTTCGCCTCTGCGGTCTCGACGGCGGGATTCGGGACACGGAGCGTGAGCCGGACGTCTTCGCCCAGCGTATGCGTCCTGAAGAACGGCTCGAAGTAGCTCAAGAGCTTCTTGACGACGAATGCATCGATCTCCTTGCCCTCGACGTCCCACATCTGCTCGTCGCAGCCGAGGTGCGAGTACGCATAGTACGCCTCGCGGATTTCGTCTTCGCCCGCAAGCACCTGCGAGGAAGCGAAGAACGGGACTGAAGCGTTGTCAGGGTGCTGCGTGCTCATGCAGCGTGGTATCCGCACGGTGCGCTCCCTTCGTGAACGGCGTTCGAGGGCCGAACGTCTTACGGGGTAGATTCCCGCTTGAGCCAGGAGGTCGGAAGCCGTGATGCGTGTGGTCGCGATAGTCGTTGCGGCTCTGCTCATTGTAGCGGGCGTGGCCGGGTGTGCGCGGCGCCCTGAACCGGAGGGCGAGTCGGGCGCTGGCTCCTCCAAGTCCTCAACCGCGACGCCGCCGGCGCCGTCTCCGCGCGAGCCCGGCCTCACCGAGCTGCCTGGCGGCCGCGTGCAGGCGCTCGGCCGGCTCGCTCGCGTCGACCTCGAGGGCGGCTTCTGGGCGATCGTCGAAGGCGCTGGCGAGCAGCAAGGCATGCGGATCGTAGCGGTAATCGCGAATGCGAGCGAATGGGAGCGCGAACTGGAGGCTCTCGAAGGCGCGGTCGTCATCGCCACGGGACGCCGCTTCGAGGGCATGTCGGTCAGGATGGCCGGCCCTGAGATCGTCGTCGAGAGCATCGCAAAGGCCGGGACAGTCCCCGGTGCGCCGAAGTAGCCGCGTGACGGGCGCGGGCGCATCTGCTCTGATGCATCTAGACATCTCGCGTCCTGCTCGCTACAATCCGTTCGCTGTCCGTGCGCGCACGGGCGCGTGGGGTGTTAGCTCAGTTGGTTAGAGCGCTGGCCTGTCAAGCCAGAGGTCGCGGGTTCGAGTCCCGTACATCCCGCCAGACGCCGTTTTCAGGCCGGGCGCGACGAAGGTCCGCCCGGCCTGTTGCACTGCACGGAGCGGTGTCGTGTGGTAGGCTGCCGGAAACGGCGAATCTCAGGGAGGCAGCCATGGTCGACTCGACCCGTCCGTCCGACGTTCCCGATTCGGCCAGCGGCGCCTCGTCACCGCCCGCCGCTCGACGCAAGGGCCGCGGCTGCCTTACGGCTCTCGGCGTGCTCCTCCTGCTCGTCGTGCTTCTCGTCGGAGGCGCGGCGATCGCGCTGTCGAAGGCTTCGAAGCCGCGCGATCTCGGCGTGCGGTGCACGCAAGCCGACGTCGACAGCGCCTACAAGAAGATCGGCGTCGAATTCCCAAAGACCCCGCCTGCAGACGACGGCGCGCGCTACGAGCGCGTCTACGAGGGCAGCAAGCCGCTGGACGTCACGCTCACCGAGTCCGAGCTTTCTGCGCTCATGTCGTTCAATCACGATGCGTCCTACTGGCCGATCAAGAGCATGCAGATCGACATCACCGGGCCGGATTCGGCGCAGGCCGCAGCAGTCGTGTCGTATGCGGGGCGAGACTGGCCGGTCTACGTGGCGGGCAGCGGCGGGATCTCTGGGAAGTCGATCTGGGTGGACTTCTCGAAGGCGGAGGTCGCCGGCATCACGGTTCCTGCGCAGTACTACGGCGTCGGCGAGGCGTTCCTTGCCAGGGTCGTGAACGACCGCCTCGGGCGCATCCCGGGCCTCAACGTGCAGACGCTCCAGGTGACCGACGCGGGCGTGCACGTCACCGGCACCATCTGGGAGAAGGCCGAGTGGCGCAAAGTGCCGTAGGGCCGCACGCCATCGCGCTCTTTGTCGTATGATTCACCAAACCGCATGCGGCGCACGCTGGGATTCCACGTGCGTCGCATGCCTCGCATCACGGGGACGGAGGGCGTGACATGGGAGACGACCGTATCGGGAAGAAGCTCACGACTGTGCGCGAGTCACTCGGGCTGTCGCGCGAGGAGCTTGCGGAGCGCGCGGCGTGCGACGTCTCGGTGATCGAGCGGCTGGAGTCGGGCGAGCTCGCCCCGTCGCTTGCGCCGCTCATCAAGATCACGCGCGCGCTGGGCGTGCGGCTCGGGACGCTGCTCGACGACGACGCCAACGTGGGGCCGGTGGTGTGCCGCGCGGCGGACGCGGAGCGCACGGCGCGCCTGAAGAGCCTCGAGACCTCGAGCGACGCCGGCGTCCTCGACTTCTACTCGCTCGCGGCGGGCAAGTCGTCCCGCCACATGGAGCCGTTCCTGATCGACGTCAACCCGGCCGGCGCCTCCTCGCACGCTCCCTCGCAGCACGAAGGCGAGGAGTTCATCTACGTGCTCGAGGGCGAGATCGAGGTCGCGTACGGCAAGGAGGTGCACCGCCTCGCTCCCGGCGACAGCATCTACTACGACTCGATCGTGCCGCACGAGGTCCGTGCTGCGGGCGACGCCCCCGCGCGCATCCTCGCGGTCGTGTACGCGCCGCTGTAAGGGGGAGCGATGGGCCTGCACACCGAGCTCGCCATCGGGGCGTACTTCGAGCAGAAGGTCGCCGAGCGCGGGGACGCCGACTTCATCGTGTATCCCGACCGCGACCTGCGCTGGAGCTACCGCGCGTTCAACGAGCGCGTCGATGCGCTCGCGAAAGGGCTTCTCGCCATCGGCATCGGCAAGGGCGACCACGTCGGCATCTGGGCGCGCAACGTCCCGGACTGGCTGACGTTCCTCTTCGCCACGGCGAAGATCGGCGCGGTGCTCGTCACCGTCAACCCGGTCTACAAGTCGCACGAGCTCGCGTACGTCATCAAGCAAAGCGACATGAAGGCGCTCGCCATCATCGACGCCTTCCGCGACGTGGATTACGTGCAGATCCTGCGCGACCTCGTGCCGGAGTCGCGCACGCACGAGCGCGGACGGCTCGAAAGCGCCGAGTTCCCGATGCTCAAATCGCTTGTCTACCTCGGCCCGGAAAAGCACCGCGGGTTCTACTCGATGCCTGAGCTGTTGCTCCTCGGCGAGCACGGCGACGACGACGCGCTGCGTGCCGCGCTGGCGTCCACGGTGAACACCGACGTCGTCAACATGCAGTACACCTCAGGGACGACTGGGTTCCCGAAAGGCGTCATGCTCACGCACCGCAACATCCTGAACAACGGCTTCTTCATCGGCGAGCGGCAGAAGTTCAGCGAGAAGGACCGGGTGTGCCTGCCGGTGCCGCTGTTCCACTGCTTCGGGCTGGTGTTGGGCGTGCTTGCGACGCTCACGCACGGCGGGACGCTCGTGATGGTGGAGAGTTTCGACCCGGTGATGGTGCTCGCGGCCATCCAGAAGGAGCGTTGCACCGCAGTGTACGGCGTGCCGACGATGTTCATCGCTGAGCTCGCTCACCCGATGTTCGACCTGTTCGACCTCTCGAGCCTGCGCACCGGCATCATGGCAGGCTCTCCGTGCCCCATCGAGACCATGAAGCAGGTCATGGAGCGGATGCACTGCCCGGAGATCACCATCGCGTACGGGCTTACGGAGGCGTCGCCCGTGTTCACCCAGACGTCCACAGACGACCCGATCGAGCGCAGGGTCGAGACGGTCGGGCGTGCGCTGCCGGAGATCGAGGTGAAAGTCGTCGACCCCGAGACGGGCGAAGAATGCCCGCCAGGCGTGCCAGGCGAGCTGTGCTGCCGCGGCTACAACGTGATGAAGGGGTACTACAAGATGCCGGAGGCGACCGCAGCTGCGATCGACGCTGACGGATGGCTGCACTCCGGCGACCTCGGAACGGTGGACGAAGAGGGCTACTACCGCATCACCGGCCGCATCAAGGACATGATCATCCGGGGCGGCGAGAACATCTACCCGCGCGAGATCGAGGAGTTCCTCTACACCATGCCCGGCGTGCAAGACGTGCAGGTCGTCGGCGTGCCGGACGCGAAGTACGGCGAGGTCGTCGGCGCATTCATCAAGAAGGCCCCGGGAGCCGACATCACCGAAGAGGACGTCCAGGAGTACGCTCGCGCCCGCATCGCCCGCTACAAGGCGCCGAAGTACGTGTTCTTCGTCGACGAGTTCCCGATGACCGCCTCCGGCAAGATCCAGAAGTACAAGCTGCGCGAGATGGCCAAGGAGATGCTCGGCATCCAGATCGGCGTCTTCGCAGGCGAGAACGACCCCAGCGCGGCTGAAGGCGGGACGGCGTGAGCGGCGCGATGGTGGAGGTGCGCTGGCACGGCCGGGGCGGGCAAGGCGCAGTGACTGCAGCGAAGATCCTGGCCCAGGCGGCATATTTGAGCGGATGGGAGAGCGTCACGGCGGCGCCGTCGTTCGGGGCAGAGCGTCGAGGTGCGCCCGTGACGGCCTCGACGCGCATGGCTCACGAGAAGATCCGCGTTCTCTCGCAGGTCACAGCGCCCGACGTGGTGGTGGTGCTCGACGACTCGCTGCTTTCGGCAGTCGACGTCGCGGCTGGGCTGAAGCAGGGCGGCGTCGTCATACTCAACACGGTCGAGCCCACGCTCGCGCTGAAGGTGCCAGAAGGCGCGCGCGTGGTGCGCGCAGACGTCACCGGCGCGGCGCAGGCTGCTGGCGTCGTGGTGGGCGGTCAGCCGATCGTGAACACCGCGATACTTGGGGCATTCGCGGCCGCGACGGGGCTCGTCATGCTTCCTGCGGTCGAGCAGGCGATCGCTGCGACGTTCTCTGAATCGGCGGCGGCACGCAACGTCGAGGCCGCACGGCTCGCGTACGAGTGCGTGCAGGAGTGAGAGGAAGCGGAATGGACCCGTTCGACGCGATCGCGATGTCGAGACCCGCTCGAGGCGAGGCCGGGCGCACCGGCGACTGGCGCAACGCGCGCCCCGTGATCGACGCGAGCGCGTGCGTGGCGGCGAAGCAGGCCCGCGTGACCTGCCAAATCTGCTGGGCGCACTGCCCTGACGCGTGCATCGAGCAAGGCGCCCCGCCTTCGATCGACCTCGAGTACTGCAAGGGGTGCGGCATCTGTGCGGAAGAGTGCCCCGCCGGCGCGATCGCAATGGTGCCGGAGGCGGAGCACGGCGTGTGCGAGGCGGCGGAGGTGGAGGAGCGATGACGGTCCGCATCCTCACCGGCAACGAGTCTGCCGCCTGGGGCGCTCGGCTCGCTCGCGTGCAGGTGGTGGCGGCGTACCCGATAACGCCGCAGTCGCCCGTCGTGGAGACGATCTCGGCGTGGGTGCAGGCAGGCGAGCTGCCGGCCGAGTTCATCGCCGTGGAGTCTGAGCACTCGGCGATGTCGGTGTGCATCGGCGCGTCGACTGCGGGCGCCCGGACCTTCACGGCGACGTCCTCCAACGGGCTGGCGTACATGACCGAGCAGATCTGGTGGGCGGCAGGAGCGCGCCTCCCGATCGTCATGTGCGTGGCCAACCGCTCGCTCGCCGCGCCTTGGAACGTGCTCAACGACCAGCAAGACTCGATGAGCGTGCGAGACGCGGGCTGGATCCAGCTGCACTGCCGCGACAACCAGGAGATCCTCGACACGGTCGTGCAGGCGTACCGCATCGCGGAGCGGCTGAACCTGCCGGTCATGGTGTGCTACGACGGATTCCTTCTGTCTCACACGGCCATGCCGGTGGAGGTGCCGACGCCCGAGGCGGTCGATGCGTTCTTGCCGCCCCGTCCCGCTCCGTTGCAAGTCATCGACCCCGCCGATCCCCGGAACATCGGGCCGGTGGTGATCGCCGATCGCCGGCGGGACGCCGGCGGCGTGCTGCGCGGCGGCTACATGGAGCTTCGAGCCGCTCACCACGAGGCGCTGCTGTCCGCGCTTGACGTCGTTGCGGAGACGGCCGACGAATGGGAGCGCTCGACTGGCCGGTCGACTGGCGGGCTCGTCGTTCAGCACCGTCTCGATGACGCCGAGGTCGTGCTCGTGGCGGCCGGTTCCCTGGTCACGCAGCTCACGCTCGTCGCCGATGGATTGCGCGACCGGGGCGTGGCGGTCGGCGTGCTGGGGATTCGGTGTTACCGGCCGTTCCCGGTCGAGGCGCTGCGAGAGCGGCTTTCGGGCGTCAGGGCAGCCCTGGTGTTCGACAAGGCGCTGTCGTACGGGTACGCAGGGCCGATCGCGGCAGACCTGAGAGCGGCGCTCTACGGTGTCGACGGCGCTCCGGCGGTGTACGGCGCGGTGTGCGGGCTCGGCGGTCGAGAGGTCACGCCCGAGGCGCTGACGGACGCGGCTCTGTCGGCGCTCGCCGACGCCCGCGCAGGCGTGCGCGAGCGGGCCGTGGCGTGGGTAGGGCGCCTTTCCGAGGAGGTGTCGCGATGACGCGCATCACCGAGCTTCCCGTCGAGGAACGCGTGCTGCCCGGCAACCGCGCGTGCGCCGGCTGTGGGCTCGGCATCGGGCTTCGAGCCGTGGCGAAGGCGCTCGAAGGGCGTGCCGTGCTGACGGTGCCGGCGAGCTGCCTGACCGTGCTCGGCGGCATGTACCCGGTGACGTCAGTGCAGATGCCCTGGGTGAACTGCGCATTCCCGTCGACTGCGGCGGTCGCGACGGGCATCGCCGCGGGGCTGAGGGCGACGGGGCGCGGCGAGGAGCTCACCGTGCTCGCGATGGCGGGGGACGGCGGCACGGGCGACATCGGCATCCAGGCGCTCTCGGGTGCGGCTGAGCGCAACGACGACCTCATCTACCTGTGCTACGACAACGAGGCCTACATGAACACCGGCACCCAGCGCTCCGGCTCGACCCCCGTAGGAGCGCGCACGACGACGACCTGGACCGGCAAGCGCGAGAACCCCAAGGACGTTCCCCGGATCATGGAGGCGCACCGTGTGCCGTACGTCGCGGTGACGAGCGCGGCGTTCCCGACCGACGTCTACGACAAAGTCGCGAAGGCTCGCTCGATGCGAGGTCTCCGCTACCTGCACATGCACACGTCGTGCCCGAGCGGCTGGGGCTTCGATCCGGCGCTCTCGGTGCGGCTCGGGAAAGCGGCAGTCGAGTGCGGCATCGTCATCCTGTACGAAGTCGAGCACGGCGCATTCCGTCTGACCGGTCGCAGCGCGGCGCTCGCCAAGGCAGGCGGCGCGCTCAAGCCGGTAGACGAGTACCTGGCAGCGCAGTCGCGTTTCAGGGGCCTCGACGCCCAGGCGAAGGCAGCGATCCAAGCGTGGGTCGACGAGCGCTGGACCGAGGCGCTCGAACGGCACGCGCGAGGGAAGTAGCGCCAGGTCAACAGGCTTCCGCGCGGCTCACGGACGCTGCTGCTCGCGCAGCCAGGCCGCGAACACCTTGTCGTCGCGCTCGATGTGAGTGGTGAGCCATTGCGCCACGAACTCGGAGAGCTCCTCGGCCGCGACGCGCTCGCCGTTGAAGAAGCGGGCGACGAAGCGCATCGTATCGGCAGTGAGCTGCTCGTGCCGGCTGCGGTGCGGGCCCAGCCCGGGGTACGATGCCTGGCTCATCAGCGCCTCTTCGTCGGCGAAGTGCTCGGTGACGTACTCGGTGAGCGAGTAGATCGCGTCCGTGATGGTGTCCTCGTCGCAGCTCTCGTCGAGCGAGCAGGTGCTCAGCGTCGAGGCGAGCGCGAACAAACGTCGATGCTGGCTGTCCACCTGCTCGACGCCGGTCTCGAGCGCAGGGTCCCGCGCGAATCTGTCGTCCATCGCCACCTCCCGCTACCAATCTACCGCATCGTGCCGCAGTCGTCGCACAGAGCAGGTCGTCACCGCTTGACCCTCGCGTTACGTCAGGGTGTACGCTCGCACCCGCGACGCGAAGGAGGTCTTCTGTGCACACCGTGGGCGAGGTCGCGAGGATGGCGGGCATCACCGTCCGCGCCTTGCACCACTACGACGAGATCGGGCTGGTGACGCCGTCGGGTCGAAGCGCGTCGGGCTACCGTCTGTACTCCCAAGCGGATCTTCGGCGGCTGCAGGAAGTCCTGTACTTCCGGGAGCTCGGCATGGAGCTCGGCGCCATCAAAGAAGTGCTGGACGCGGCAGCCGGCGACCGCGTCGCTGTGCTCCGAGCGCAGCGCGAAGGCCTGGCGAGGAAACGAGAGCTGATCGACAGGATGCTGCGGGCGCTCGACGAGGCGCTCGCCGCCGAAGAGGAAGGTTCGCTGGTGGACGCGAAAGACATGTTGGAGGTCTTCGATGGATTCGACCCCTCCGAGTACGAGCACGAGGTGCGCGAGCGGTGGGGAAGCACCGACGCGTATCGGGAGTCGGCCAGGCGGACGGCCCGCTACACGAAAGAGGACTGGGCGCGGATCAAAGCCGAGGGTGAGGCCGCCTCTGAGGCGCTCATCGCTGCATTCGACGCGGGCGCGCCTGCGGACAGCGAGCCTGCTCGTGAAGCGGTCCGGCTGTGGTGGGAGCAGATCGACCGGAACTTCTACACGATGACACCCGAGATCGCGCTCGGGCTGGCGGAGATGTTCGTCGCGGACCCGCGGTTCGCGCGCACCTACGAGACGATGCGCCCGGGGCTTGCGGGGTACTTCCGCGAGGCCATCGTCGCTGCGGTACACTCGGGGCACCTGTAGCGTAAGGAGG
This sequence comes from Coriobacteriaceae bacterium EMTCatB1, assembly GCA_001950395.1. Taxonomy (GTDB): domain Bacteria; phylum Actinomycetota; class Coriobacteriia; order Anaerosomatales; family Anaerosomataceae; genus Parvivirga. The sequence goes on along the minus strand of BDLO01000001.1, from coordinate 1,265,989 downwards.
TAGCGATGCCGATCGTCCACATCCACATGTACGAAGGCAGGACCGTCGAGCAGAAGCGCGAGCTCGTCAAGCGCGTCACTGAGGCGATCGTCGAGACCGTGGATACCAAGCCGGAGGCGGTGCACATCGTCATCCACGACATGGCGCGGCACGACTACGGCGACGGCGGGAAGCTCGGCTGCGATGTGTGAGGAGGCGGTTGCCCGCGTGTGCGAGCGCGTGCACGAGCTGATGCCGCAGGCGATCGAGGACCTGAGCGAGCTCGTCGCAATCCCCTCGATCGCATTCCCGGGCTACGACCGCGTTCCCGTGCTTCAAGCGGCGGAAGCAACGGCGCGGCTGCTTGAGCGCGCCGGGTGCGAGGTACGGTTCCTCGAGATCCCAGACGCGCCGCCTGCGGTGTTCGGCGAGATCCCAGGCGAAGCGGGAGCCCCGACGGTGCTCCTGTACGCCCACTACGACGTGCAGCCCGAAGGCGACGCGGACGCGTGGCTCTCGCCGCCGTTCGAGCTCACGGAGCGCGGCGGGCGGCTGTACGGACGGGGCGCCGCTGACAACAAGGCCGGCATCGTCATGCACGCCTTAGCGCTCCAGGCGCTTTCCGGCGGGCTCGGGGTCGGTGTGAAGGTGCTCGTCGAAGGCGAGGAGGAGACCGGCCGAAGCGGGCTTGAGGAGCACGTCAAAGCCAACCCCGAGCTGTATGCGGCCGACGTGGTGATTGTCGGCGACATGGGGAACTGGCGGACCGGCGAGCCAACGCTCACGACCTCGCTTCGCGGCGTCACCGACTGCGTGGTCGAGGTGCGCACCCTCAAAGCGCCAGTCCACTCGGGCACGTACGGCGGTCCATTCCCGGACGCGCTCATGGCGCTCATCCGCGCGCTCGACACGCTCCTTGACGAGCGTGGCGACGTCGCGATAGAGGGGCTTCGCGGCACGCCGTGGCGCGGCCTGGAGCCGGACGAGGCCGCGATGCGTCACGAGGCCGGCGCGCTCGACGGCGTGTCGCTCATCGGCACGGGCACGCTCGGCGAGCGGCTGTGGACGAAGCCGTCAGTGAACGTCATCGGCCTCGACGCGCCGGCGGTGGCTGGCTCCCGCAACGCGCTCGTCCACGAGGCCCGGGCACGGGTGAGCCTGCGCGTGCCGCCGACTGTCGATCCCGAAGAAGCCCAGCGTCTCTTGATGCGGCACCTCGAGCGAGCCGTGCCGTGGAACGCGAAAGTGCGCGTGATCCCGGGCGCGACAGGCAGGGGCTTCGCCGCCGACGAGTGCGGGCCGGCGTACGCCGAGGCGCGCGAAGCGCTGCGGCAGGCGTACGGACGCGACGCGGTCTCGCTCGGCTCTGGCGGCTCGATCCCGCTCGTGAGCGCGTTTTCCGAGGCGCTGCCAGACGCAGAGATCGTGCTGTGGGGCCCCGAGGACGGCTCGTGCGCCATACACGCCCCGAACGAGAGCGTGGACCCGCGCGAACTGGAGCGCGCTGCGGTGGCGGAGGCGCTGCTGCTCGCGTCGCTCGCACACCGGTAAGCGCCGGATGTCTATTGATGCCGACGGTAGAAGCGTGACTTCACGGCTTCGGCAGTCAGACCGTACACGACGAGCACGGCTGCGAGCGCCGGGTAGAACTGCCAGGGCAGCGGTGTGAAGCGGAACAGGCGCGCGAGCGGCGTGAACGGCAAAGCGAGGGTGACGAGCGCGATCGCCGCGGTGGCAAGCGAAAGCGGCCTGCTTGGACGGCTTCGCAAGAACGGGCGGCGCGTACGGATGACGAGCACGACTAGCGATGCCGAAAGCACTGATTCCACGAACCAGCCCGTGCGGAACTCGACCATCCCTGCTTTGAGGACGAGAAGCAGGACGGCGAACGTCGCGTAGTCGAACACTGACGAGGTCAGCCCGAAGGCGAACATGAAGTCGCGCATGAAGCGCATGTCCCAGCGTCGCGGTCGTGACACGAGCTCCGGATCAACCGCGTCAGTGGCGATCGTCATCTCCGGGATATCGGTGAGCACATTCGTCAGGAGTATCTGGGTAGGCAACAGTGGCAGGTATGGCAAGAACAGCGAGGCGCCCGCCATCGAGAACATGTTGCCGAAGTTCGCGCTCGTGGCCATGAACGCGTACTTGAGCGTGTTCGCGAAGGTCTCGCGACCGCTTCGCACGCCTTGCGCGAGCACGTCGAGCCCAGGCGCGAGCAACACGATCTGGGCGGCGTCTTTCGCCACGTCGACCGCGGTGTCCACCGAGATGCCCACGTCTGCCGCGTGGAGCGCAGACGCGTCGTTGATGCCGTCGCCGAGGTAGCCCACCACGTTGCCTGCCTTGCGAAGCGCAAGGACGATGCGCTCCTTCTGGTTGGGCTCGATCTCCGCGAAGATGTCGATCTCCGAGCACTGTGCCAGAAGCGCGGTGTCCGAAAGCGTGCGAAGCTCAGAACCGGTGAGGATGCGCGGCGCGGCAACCCCCATCTGGCCTCCGAGCGAGCGGGCGACCGCCGCCGCGTCGCCCGTGATGATTTTCAGGCGCACGCCCAGCGACGCGAGCTCTTCTACCGCTTGGTTCGCGCCCGGCTTCGGAGGGTCGAGCAACGCGAGCAGGCCGGTGAGCACCATCTTGGACTCGTCGTCCTTGCAGATGCGCTCGCCTAACGACTCGCTGCGGTGCGCGACCGCTATCGTCCTCAGGCCGCGCTCCGCATACGCGTCGACGAGCCGCGCCACCTGTGCGCGGACCTCGTCGAGCGAGACTACGCGCCCGTCCTCGAGCAGAGCGTGGCTGCATACCTCGAGCACGCTTGCGACCGCGCCTTTGCTGACCATGAGGCGCTCGTCGCCGCGCGCAACCAGCACAGAAAGGCGCTTGCGCACGAAGTCGTACGGCTCCTCGTCCAGTTTGCGCCAGTCCGAGGCGTCGAACGGCTGCGCCGCACGAATCGCGTCGTCGATCGGGTTCCTGAACCCCGTCTCGAAAAGCGAGTTGAGGTAGGCGTGCCGCATCACCGTCTCGCTCGGCTGCCCGGTGGGCCCCACCGCCTCGTGGACTATCACGACGCCGGTCGTGAGCGTGCCGGTCTTGTCGGAGCACAAGACGTCCATCGCTCCGAGGTTCTCGATTGAAGCGAGCTGTTTGACGATCACGTGCTCCTTGGCCATCTTCGCGGCGCCGTGGGCGAGGTTCACGCTGATGACCGCAGGCAGGAGCTGGGGCGTCAGGCCGACCGCAAGCGCGAGGGCGAACAAGAACGAGTCCAGCACGGGCTTGCGGAGGTAGACGTTCACCGCGAAGATGCCCACGACGAGGGCGAACGTGACCTCCATCAGCAAGGCCCCGAACCGGCGGACGCCACGCTCGAACTCGGTTTCGCGTGGTTTGAGGTGCAGGCGCTGGGCCACGGCGCCGAATTCGGTCGACGCACCAGTGCGGACGACGACGGCTGTCGCCTGGCCGCTTATCACGTGCGTGCCCATGAAGACGGCCGTGACCCGCTTGGCGAGCGGCGCGTCAGCCGCTACGTCAGCGGCGTGGTCCTTCTCAACGGGGAAGGTCTCGCCTGTGAGCGCCGACTCGTCGACGAACAGCTCGTGCGACGCCACAAGACGGCAGTCGGCCGGGATCTGGCTGCCGGCGGAGAGCACGACGAGGTCGCCCGGGACCACCTGTGCCGAAGGCACCTCGACCTCAGAGCCGTCGCGCAGCACGCGCGAGCGCACGGTGACTCTAGCGAGCAACGCCTTGACGGCGTTGGCGGCTCCACGCTCTTGGTAGAAGCCGAGCAGGCCGCTCACGCCGACGATGACCATGATGATGACGGCATCGATTCTGTCTCCAAGGAAGCCAGAGAGGACGGCCGCGAACTCGAGAAGGAACACGATGGGACTGGAGAACTGACGAACCAGGAGGCGCCACGCGGAGTCCTCCTCACGCTCGACGAGCGTGTTCGGACCGAACCGCAGCAATCGGTCTGCGGCTTCGGAGGCGCTCAAGCCGTTCTGGCTGGATTGCAGCGCAGCCAGAACGGTGTCGGCGTTCACGCTCCAGAACGCACCCAAATCGGCCACCGGCTCGCTTGGCGCACCCACCACGCGCTGCGCCTCCTGTCATTCATCGCGCTGCGGCTGCAAGGCCGAACGTGCCTACAAACAGGGCGATCATCACGATCACAGAGTCGAGCCCCAGGCGCGCGTACGTGCGTTCTGGCCGGATGATCACCGAGGCGGAGTACACGGTCGTCACGAGTATGCCCAAACCGGCAAGCCAGCTTTCTGCCGCGCCCGCGTGCGGCAGGACCGGCGCCCCGGCGAGCAGGTCGGCTACGAGGAACAGCGTCAGCTGGAATGAGTTGCCACCGAAGATGTCTGCCATCGCGAGCTGGTTGTCGCCGATGCGGACCGACTTGACGCCCGTGCTGATTTCGGGAAGCGAGCTTGCAAGCGCGAGCACGGTGGCGCCGAACACCACGCCGTTGATGCCAGCGCGATCGGCGACGAGCGTTCCTGCGGTGGTGAGGACGACTCCGGCGACGAGCGTGACGAGCGAGCTTGCGGCGAACACCGCGATGACGTTCCCGGTTGGCGCGTCGGCGTAGGGGTGCGGCCGCTTCGGGTGCGGCAGTCTCCGATGAGAGCGGCCAGGGACGCTGCCTGGCATCGAGATCCGCCATCTGGGAGCATTGCGGATGCGTCGCAGCACCGTGATGCCAGCGAGCCACACCGCGACGATCGCGATCGAGGCAGGGCTGACGCCGAACGCGTGCAGGTTGGCGGGAAGCAGCGTCCCCAGCAGCGCAAGCGAGGTCACCGCTACGACGAGGATTGCCTCGAGCACGGGGATGAGCGAGCCCACGAGGTAGCTCAGCGGCTTGTCGTCGTCCGTAAACAGGTCACAGATCGCAAGCACGGCGGTCTGGACTGCGATGCCGCCGAGGAGGTTGCCGGTCGCCACGTCGAGTCGATGCGAGAGCGCGGCCGTTACGGTGATGGCGGCTTCGGGGAGCGTGCCAGCGATGGAGAGCAGAAGCATTCCGCCGAGCGTCTCGCCGAGTCTCCACCGCACGTCAAGCGCGTCAGTCGCATGCGTCAGGTACACGCCGGCAGCCCACGTTGCGGCCGCGCCCACGAGGAAAGCCGCCCATAAGAGCGGTGTGCTCCACGAGCCCATGCCGAGATGATACACGGTCGCGCAGCACCGCCGCTGCCACGCTCTCCCGAGCGCGAGCCCTTGAAACACCTTCATGCGTGCTCTATAGTTCTTGAGCGCCACAAGGCCAGGTAGCTCAGTTGGTAGAGCAGGGGACTGAAAATCCCCGTGTCGGCGGTTCAAGTCCGTCTCTGGCCACCATCGATGCGACGGTCGGCCCCGCGCGAGCGGGGTCGACCTTTTGTCACTTTACGCTCAAGCAGGAGCGCTTTCGTGCCGATACGGTATGGAGTATGGGGGACGCATCAGGCGCCCCCCTTTTCGTTCGCGGCGTGCGCGGCGGACAGAGAAGGTCGATGCTCGTGTGCAAGTCCGATAGGGGCAAAGCAGGCTACAGCAGCCTCGAAGCCTCTGCTTCGTTCGCAGTCACCTCGGTAGAGGGCGACCTCTACCGCATCCGCCTGGATGACGTCCCCTTCGCTGAGGCGATCGTGGCGCCGGACATGCGTATCATCGCGGCGAACCGCGTCGTGCTCGAGTGGTTCCCAGACGTCGACTTCTCCGGAAGGCCGCCGTGTCACATGCTGCACGGCGCAGGCGAGCCCGGCAGCGTGTGTACGGGATGCCCCGTGCGTTCCGTGTTCGACGACGGTCGTCCACGCGTGCACGAGATCGAGACGGTGACGGCGCTCGGTGAGCGGACGCTCGTGATCTCAGCCGCTCCGATCCTCGGCGACGGCGACACCGTCGAAGCAGTGAGCGTGACGATGCGCGACGTGACCGACGAGCGAGCGTCGCATCAGCTCGCACAGGAGCGCGACGAGCTTCTGGCTGCCGTCACGCAGTCGATGGCCGACGCGCTCGTAGTGCTCGATAGCAGCGGCCGGATAACGTTTTGGAATCCCGCCGCGGAGACCCTGTTCGGGTACTCTGCGGAAGAGGTCGAGGGGGCCGACCTACACCGGCTGCTGGCTCCTGGCGTGGATTCAGACATCGTTCGCAGGATGTTCGCACGCTTCGCTGAAGGCGGCACGATCTCGTTCATGGGCGAGGCCGTGGAGCTCGAGGCCGTAGCCAAGTCCGGAGAGCGGATACCGGTGGAAGTCGTGCTCTCCGCCGTCGGCACCGACCTCGGCAGGCACGCGGTGGCGGTGATCCGCGACATCCGCGCGCGCAAGGAAGCCGAAGCGGCCACCGCTCGGTTGCTCGACGAGGCACGGCGGAACGCCCTGCTCATCGAGAGCATGACCGAGGGCGTCGCTCTTCACGAAATCATCCTGGATGAGGATGGACGGCCGGTCGACTATCGCTTCCTAGACGTGAACGCCGCCTTCGAATCGATGCTCGGCCGTTCGAAGTCAGAGATCGTCGGCAAGACGGTGCGCGAGGTGCTTCCGGGAGTCGAGCAGTCGTGGATCGACCGGTACGGCGAGGTCGCTCTGACTGGGGTCCGCCAGAGGTTCGAAGAATACTCGGCGCCGTTGCAGCGGTGGTACGAGGTGAACGTGTACAGCCCGCAACCCGGGCAGTTCGTGACCGTGGTGAGCGACATCACCTACCGCAAGCAGGCTGAACGAGCCCTGCGCACGCACAACGCGGAGCTGGAGAAGCGAGTCACCGAGCGCACTCGTGAGCTTGAGGGGACGCTTGAGGCGCTGCGACACGCAAACGCCGCACTTGAGGAGGCGCTCGCGTCACGCGATGACTTTCTGCGTGCTATGAGCCACGAGCTGCGCACGCCGCTCAATTCGATCCTCGGGTTCTCGGAGCTGCTGCTAAGCGGGCTCGTGGGCGACCTCGACGAAGAGCAGAGGAGGCAGGTCGGCTTCATCCGGTCGTCTGGGCGGCAGCTTCTTGCGCTCGTGAACGACGTGCTCGACTTGTCGCTCCTGCGTGCCGGGCAAGTGCATCTGGATGTGAGCGAGTTCGATGCCTGCGACATGCTCGAGGAGGCGCTGAGCGGGCTGCGGATGCAGGCCCGCGACAAGGGGCTCAGCCTGGAGTGGCGGGTCGAGGGCGACCCGATCGTGCGCTCCGACAAACGACGCGTCGTGCAGATCCTGCACAACCTCGTCGGGAATGCTGTGAAGTTCACGGAGCGCGGGGAGATCCGCGTGCTGGTCGCGCATGACGATGAGGGAGTCACCCTCTCGGTGTCGGACACCGGCCCAGGAATCCCGGTCGAGGAGCACGACAGCATCTTCGAGGAGTTCTACCAGGTGCCATTCGAACACGTGGCGAAGTCGCAGGGCGCCGGCGTGGGCCTGTCAGTCGTGAAGGGCGTCGTCGAGCTTCTCGGCGGGAACGTGGTCGTGGAGAGCGAAGTCGGCAGGAGCTCGACTTTCCGCGTGTGGCTGCCTGAAGGTGCGGCCGCGCGGCAGCAACGGGATACGGCACAGGTCTAGACGCGATACCCGGCCGGGTGGAAGCTCGTCCACATTCCGTGGATTCGGGCAGGAGTGCGGGTCGTGTCCGCTGGCTTGGGAAGCGTAGCGGCTGCCGTGAAGAGTCTCTCGAAGCGCCTGGCGCTGCTCATCTCCGCCGCGATGGTTCGTGGCTCTCACCTTCTTCAAGAATCAGCCGGAGCTCTTCGTCGGCATCGCGCCGGCCGCTCTCTTCCCGGCCAGCGGGATGACCATCTCGTGGATCGGGTCTGCAAAGGGAAATGTCGGCGCCGCAGTCAAGATGAGCGTCATCGGGCTCGTTCTGGCGTCGGTCTTATCGCCGCCGTATCTGATTGCGCTCGGCGTAGCGATGACGCAGTTCGGGCCCGGCGGCGCGCGCTGCGGCCAAGGGCGGAAGCCACGTCTGGGGCGCTGGCAGTCGCCCGAACGGTGAGCGGCTGCTATCCTGATACGATGCACTAGAACGACAACACGCGGCCGGAGCGCCACATGGCTGTTCGTCGGATACGACCACTCGTCATCGTGATCGCGGCCCTTCTCGCTGCGCAGGTCGTGCTCGTGCCGATCGCCTTCGCTACGCCTGTGGATTCTCAGATCCAGCAGAAGGAGGCCGAGCGGCAGGCGGCGCTGGCCGAAGTCGCGCGCCTGCAGGCGCAGCTCGAGCAGCAGATCCAAGACTACCTGGACTTGGTGGCGCGTCTGGATCAGGCTCGGCTCGACGTCGTCGACGCGCAAGGCCGCGTCGCGCAGGCCGAAGCGGAGCTGGAGCGCGCACGCGCCGCTTTCAACGCGAGGGCTGCCGAACTGTACCGCTCGGGCAAGGTGGACTACCTGTCCGTGCTGCTCAGCGCAGAATCCGTTCCGGATCTGTTCAAGCGGATCGACTACCTTTTCTTCGTCACGAGGTACGACACGAGGGTCGTGGAGGACCTCACGATCGCCAAGCGTGAGCGCGCGTTCGAGCAGCGGGAGTACGAGGACCGCGTCGCGCGCCTGGAGCAGATGCGTGTGGAGGCCGAGGAGCGTCGCAAGGCGATCGAAAAGGCGATCCAAGACCAGCAGGCTCGCGCCGCAGCGCTCGGCGAGGACATCGCAGAGCTGATGCGTCGCAAGGCCGCGGAGGCAGCGAGAGGAGGGACGCCGGGAAGGGACTTCGCACCGGACACGATCATATCGGACGCGAACTTCCGAGATGCTACGTGCATGGGGGTCGGTGACGTCCAGGCGTTCCTGGAAGGGCTTTCGAGCACGCTCGCGGGTTACCGCGGCCCAGACTACGCAGGCCGGACGAAGAGTGCTGCAGAGATGATCGTCGAGGCGGCGGCTTACTGGAACGTCTCGCCCAAAGTCATCCTGGTCACGCTTCAGAAGGAGCAGTCGCTCCTCGAGGATCGGAGCCCTTCCCAGTACGCGTACGACTGGGCCATGGGCTGCGGCAAGACGGACAGCTCGACGCTTTCCCAGTACAAGGGGTTCGGCAACCAGATCTGGTACGGAGCGCGCGCTCTGGATCGCAACGCAGACGGCTGGTATCCGGGCGTCCAGCTTGACATCGACGGCGACCCGGTCTACCCGACGAACGCATCGACGTACTCGCTTTACCGCTACACGCCGCACCTGCACGGCAACACGTCGTTCTGGATGCTCTACTGGCGGTACTTCGGCGACCCGGTCTCCTGAGGCCGCCTGGAAGGCTGAAGGGCGCAACCCGGCAGGCGTCATGCTCGTTGTACACTCGTGCATGCACGGGACGGGAGGATCGCGATGCCTCGGGCACTGGTCGTCGACGACGAGCGCAACATCAGAGACCTTGTGAAGGTGTACCTGGTAGCTGCCGGGTTCGAGGTCGACGAGGCCGAAGATGGCCTTGCCGCAGTCGACATGGTCGGGAGAGGCTCTTACGACGCCATCGTCCTCGACATCATGCTGCCGAAAGCCGACGGCGCCGAGGTCTGCCGGCGCATCCGGGAGCGCTCAGACGTGCCCGTGATCATGCTCACGGCCCGCGACGTCGAGTCCGACAAGGTCGCACTGCTTGAAGCGGGCGCCGACGACTACGTGACCAAGCCGTTCTCGCCGCCAGAGCTCGTCGCGCGTGTGCGCGCCGCCGTGCGGCGATACCGCGGCTCGGCAGACGCAGAAGGTGGCGGCGTGCTCAGCGCAGGGGGCCTCGTCCTCGATCCCGCCGCGCACGAGGTGAGCGTGGACGGCAAACCGGTCGTGCTCACCGCGAAAGAGTTCGCGATCCTCGAGACGTTGATGCGGCAGCCAGGCGTGGTGCTCAGCAGACAACAGATTCTCGACGCCGTGTGGGGGTTCTCGGACTTCGTGGATCTGCGCGGCATCGACGTCTACGTCAGACACCTTCGGGAGAAGCTCGGTGACGACGCCTCCGAGCCGCGTTTCATTGAGACAATCCGTGGCGTCGGGTACCGCCTGAAGCGAGACGCCCGATGAGGGTCGGTGTCGAGGAGCATACGCGGCGGCGGACGCTCGCGGCCGACATCAGCCGATCGACGGTGCTCGTGGCCGCTCTTTCAGTGCTCACGGCCTCGGTGGTGTTCTACGCCGTCTGGTCCGCGCGGGTGGTCGCGTCCCGTACAGAGGAGCTGGGGCGGCAGGTCGCTGCGCTCGCGGGCGGGTTGAGAGCAGGAGGGCCGCTGGAAGGCTCAGGCGATGCCGATATCCGCGCTCGCCTCTTGCGCGTCCAGGCCGGGCTCATCGGCGCTCGGCTGCTCGTAGTGGACGAGGGCGGCCGCGTGCTGTTCTCGACGTTCGATCCGGGATCGGGTCCGGCCTCGCTCGACCTTGCTACGTTCTCGCAGCCGGACGAGCGCGGGATCCGAGTCGCCGTGCGTGACCTTGGCGGCGGAGAGCGCTTGCTGCTCGTCGCGGCGCCCATCCAGGAAGGCTCGTACCTTGTTGGAGCGCAGACGCTCCGCGAGGTGCAGCGAGCGAGGTCGGCTCTCGTCGCAGTGCTCGTGGCATGCATGCTGGTCGCACTGCTCGTCGCATACGTCGCAGGGGGTCGCAGCGCGAGGCGGCTCGCCGATCCGCTTGCACATCTCAGACAAGGCGCGGAATCGATTGCGGCAGGCGACTGGGGTGCGCAGGTGCCGGTCGAGGGCGACGAGGAAATCGCGGCGCTCGCACGGTCGTTCAACGAGATGTCGCGTCGGGTCGCGGCCGTGTACGCCGCACAGAAGTCTTTCGTGAGCGACGTCTCGCACGAGATCAGGACACCGGTCGCGTCTATCGCTGGGTATGCGCAGGCGATCGCGGACGGCACCGCCAGCGACCGCGAGACCGCGGTGCGGTTCGCCACCGTCATCCGCGACGAGGCGCGCCGGCTTGCAGACATCACAGCGACTCTGCTTGCGCTGTCGGACCTGGACGCGGGTCGCGTGACGCTTGAGCGAGCGCCAGTAGACACGAACGCGCTTGCGGAAGCCTTGCGGGCGCGGTTCCTTGCCGCCGCGGAGAGGCTGGAGGTAGGGCCGCTGGATCCGCAGGGCGCACGACCGGTCGCAGACCACGAGCGGCTGCTGCAAGTCGCGACCGCCTTGGTCGAGAACGCCTTGAAATACTCGGGGCCGAACGGCCGCGTGAGGGTGGCAGCCGAAGCCGACGACGACGGCTGGTCTCTGGTGGTTGATGACGACGGCCCCGGGGTTCCTGAGGACGCGCGCGAACGGATCTTCGAGCGCTTCGTGCGACTCGACGAAGCGCGCTCATCGGGAGGCGGCTCTGGTCTCGGGCTTTCGATCGCCAAGCAGCTCGTCGGGCTGATGGGTGGGACGATAGGCGTGGCCGACGGCCTTCTCGGCGGCGCGCGGTTCATCGTTCGCTTGCCGCGAGCCTGAGGCTCTCAACAAATTCCCAACGCTGCGTTCATGCTCTGGCAATGTGCAGAGCCGATGATGGATCCAGACGATAAGACACCTGCCGGCATGAGCAGGTGTAGAATCGAAGCGAGGTGAGAAGGATGTCTGGCATCTTCTCGAGAAGGACGATCGCAGCGATTGCCGTTGCGGCAGCAGTCGCTCTTGCAGTGCCGGCGATCGCCGTGGCGCTGCCGAGGACGATGCGCCCGGCGGGATCTTCGAGCACGACCGCGCAGGCGAACCAGGCGACCGTCACCGAGAACCTGCGCAATCGCATCGAGAACGTGTTGCGGGCTCGCGAGGCGAGGTTCCGCGCCGCGTCCGCGCTTCTGGCGAAGCGTCAGGAGCGTCTCGAGGTGCTCGCCAGCAAGGTCGAGTCCCTCGGAGCCGACGTGAGCGCCGTCCGGGCCAAGATCGAAGAGTCGAGGCAGCTGCTCGAGCAGGCGCGCGAGCGCGAGCAGGTCGCCGCGCAGACCATGCGCGGGGTTCCCGACGCGGAGAACCGCCGTGCTGCGTTCTGGCAGGCGCGCAGCCAAATGCGCGAGGCGACGCAACTCATCAAGCAGTCCAGAGTCGCGCTTCGCGAAGCGGCGCGCGAGCTGCGGCAGATCGCGCTCGCCCTGAAGGAGGGCTCTGAAGAGTGAGGGCCCGCTCGGCTCTTGTTCTGCTCCTGACCTTCTCCGTAGCGCTCGCCGTCGTGGCGGGCGCTACGGGCTGCTCTCGCCATTCGAAGGCCGACGAGGCTGTCCAGCCGCTTCCGAACAGCGCCACGTCTGCCGAAGCGACTGCGACGGCGGGGTCTGGCGAGGCGAGCAGCGCGCCCGCGGATGAGGCGACCGCGACGGGCAGCGACCGCGAAGCGATCATCCGCGAGCTTGATGCGATCGAGCGCGAGCTGAGCGGCATGGATCTTCCGAGCGAGACCGACTTCGACTCGCTCGAGGGAGACATCCGCTAGCCGAAGCGCGAGCTGTCCGCTCGCTCCCGAGCGCTCCCTAGAGGTACTGCCACACGTCGTCGATGCCCGCTTCGGCTGCCGGCACGGCTTCCTCGATCGAGAGCGCGAACCCGCCCGCTTCGGAAGACACCAACCGCAGGTCCACGACCTCCGGGAACTCCAGCCACCGCCCCTCGGCGTCGATGAGCCGTTTGACCTTCGGCCTGAGCAGGTCGTCGCGGTTGACGCGGAAGACCACGCCGATGCTGCCGTCCGACAGCCGGACGACCGCTCCCATCGGATAGATCCCGAGCAGGGCGACGAGCGCCTTGGTGAGCGAGGGGTCGTACGCTTTGTTCCGTCCCTGCATGAGCACGGCGAGCGCCTTGTCGGGGCGGATCTCGCGGCGGAACGGCCGGCGGGTCGTCATCGCGTCGTACGCGTCGCACAGCGCGACGATCCTCGAGAAGAGGTGCTGCTCGCGCGGCTCCTTCGGCTCCGGGTATCCCTGGAGGTCGTGACGCAGGTGGTGCTCGTACGCGACCACCATCGGCATCTGGTCGACGAGCTGGATGCGCTTGAGCAGGTCGGCGCCCTCGGTGGTGTGCGACTTGACGATCTGCCACTCGTCGGCCGTGAGCGGGCCCTCTTTAAGCAAGATGTCCTCGGGGATCCTGACCTTGCCTAGGTCGTACAGGAGCGCAGACAGGCCGAGCGACTTCAAGGACTCCGCATCGAGACCCAGAGACGCTCCCAGCGCCAGCGAGAGGATGCACACGTTTATGGAGTGGTTCAGCGTGTAGTCGTCATGGCTCTTGATCGCCGTCAGCCCGAGGACCGCCGCAGGGTCCTTCAAAAGCATGTCGAGAAGGCTGCTCACCACGGCCTGCAGAGGCTCGACCTCGAAGACCTTCCCGAGCTTGGCCTTGGTCTCGACGTCGTGCATCACTTCGACCCCACGGTCGTAGTGCCGTCGGGCCTCCGCCTTGTGCTCCTGCGCTTCGGCCTCGCGGGCGGTCTCGTCGAGGTCGGTCGTCTCGGACACCGTCACAGCGGACGCTCCGCGAGCCGCGAGCGCGATCGCGGCGGCTTCGGCGTCGGCGATGTCGGCGTCGTTGAGGACCGAGACCAGCGCCCGGGCGTCGTTCTGCGAGAAGCCGAGGTCGAACGTGATAGCCGAGACGCCGCGGGCGAGCGTGTCTTCGATGACCTTGCGATACGTCACGCTCTCCTCGGGCAGCACGTGGTTCTCGATGAACAGCGTGCCTTTGTAGATGTTGACGGTGATGGTCTCGAACCCGAGGTCCATCACGTCTGAGACGGACTGCACCAGGGCGTCCAGGGACTGCGTCACCAGCGGATGGGTGTCCGGATACAGCGACGCATTGGTGATCGCCACCGCGAGCGCGCGCGCCAGGTCGCGAGCGCGCTGCAATCGCTTGGCCGTAGAGAACGGCGTCTTGGCAGCCGGTTGCGCGAGCGCCGCTATCTCCTCGTTCGACTCGAGGCGGTCGTCTCGTGGCATCGCTTCGTCAGTCACGTCGATCGCATCCCTTCGTCTCGCCCCTCTGCATCGAGCGCCGCAAGCACCTGACGCGCTCTTTGCACGATCTGCCGGGTCTTCTTCCTCAGCGGCTTGCGCGCAGCGAGGCGAGCGACCGTCTCGCGCGCGTCGCGATACCGCATGCGTTCTATGCTGCTGAGGATTTCGAGCTTGAGCTCGTGGTTCCTACGCAGCGGGGAGTCGTCTGCCAACACGCGCAGCAGCGTCGGCAAGGCGTCGTCCAGCCGCACCCGGGTTATCTCTCGGACCGCCGCGAGCGCCGTGTCCAGGTCCGGGTGGCGGAGGGCAGAGGCGAGCGCCGTCGCGGCCTCGGGGCTTCCGTTGTCCGCAAGCGCTCTCACGGCGGCCAGCCGGACCTGCGACGACGGGTGCTCGAGTGCGCGCGCAGCGATGCCGACGAGCCGCTTGTCTCCCAGCCCGAGCAGGACCTGCGTGGCCCCGATCGCTCGCCGGTCCTCGCCGGCGGACAGCTCCGCGCCGGCGACGGCGGCGACGTGCTCCGAGACACGGGCCGCGGCTCTGAGGATCGCTCCGCGTTGCTCGGCATCGAGCCGTGGCGCGGCCTCGACGATTTCGGTCGCGATCGCTCGCGCTGCGGCTGAGCCCGATTCCGCGAGGTCTGGCGCGCCTACGGCTTCGGCCAGAAGGGCTATCGCCTCAGGCAGAGAGTCGAGGGCCCCCGCCCGGAGGGCGACCGTGGCTGCATCGGCCAACGCCTGGACGGACTCCGCGTCCCGCTTGCGCTCGAACACCTCGATGCTCGCGGCTAGGGCCCTGCCAGCGGTGGATGCGGGCGTCGCTTCGCGTATCAGCGCCTCGACTACGAGCTGGTCCGTCTCGTCTGTCTCGGCTTCAGCGGCGAGCGCGGCGGGATTCACGTTCTCAGGGATGCCACGCACTGGGTCTGACGCCGGAATCGGCTGCACGAGCGCCTTGACTTCGCGGAGGAGCTCGGGGGGCAGGGCGATCTCCCGCAGCAGATCGTCCGGGCGAACGCCTCGCTGGTCGGCGACGAGACGGAGCAGGCGCGCGAGCGCCGCAGGCGGCATCTTCGCGAGCGCCGCAAGCATGCCTTCCATGGGCGCGCCAGAGGGGGAGCGCTGCAGCGCCGCCTGCATGAGATCCAGCCGCGTCTGCTCGTCGAGCAGAAGCAGAGACTGGGCGATGCGTGCGAGCGCGAGGTCGCGCATCGCAGGCTCGATGCCCGAAAGCGACTCGGCCACTGCGTCGTGCGGAGCGTCGCCCAGAGCTGTCTCGCTCCATCGCTCGCAGGCCGCGGGCAGATGGGACGCGATCTCCTGGAGCGGCGCGGAGACCAGATCGACTCCCGCCAGCCCTTCGCGATCGCTTGCCCTGAGCGAGACCTCGACGAGCGCGAGGTTCTGGGCGCCCGCGGCGACGAGGGCGGCGCGCGCTCCACCGCTCGTGCGGACCTCGCGCGCCTCCCGGGAGAGCACCTCGAGAAGAGCGGCGACCTCCGTGGTCGTGACGCCGGGCGCGATGATGATCTGCCCGACTTGCAGAGCGTGAAGCGATTCTGCGAGCGCCGCGATGGCGGGCCGCCCCGCTCCGACGGGCACGCTCTCGAAGAGGAACCGCTCGCGATCGACCGTCAGCCGCACTGGGCCCGAAGCGGCCATCGACGCTGCGGCGAGGCCGGCGCGCTGGATGGCCTCCTCGCGCATCGGCGAAGACGCGGGGTACAGCCGGACGGCGCCCGCCGCGGACGCGAGGGCGCGCAGCCCCTCTTCCACGGCAGCTATCCGCTCGCTGTCCGACGCTCGTGCCACAGTGCCTCCCGAGGCCTTCTCCTCGTGCATCGGCATCCTGACGTCGCGGCTTGGCGACGTACGTCACACTTCGGGGTCGTCCTCTGGACGATTGCCGCCGATATGCACATAGTAACCCTGGGATGCACTGTTCGTACCCGGAGGAGCACCATGGCGCTCCGCGCAGACGCATATTACCGGCAGCTTGCCGAGCGCGCGGTGCGCGAGTCCGGCATCGGGGAGCCTCCGGTGCCCGTCGCGGCCGTGGCCGAGAAGATGGGCGTCCCGATATTCAGGGCGGCGTTCCCCGTCTGGTTCACCGGCATGCTCGTGCACGAAGACGGGATGCCGCTCATCGTCTTGAACGCCGCGAAGGACAAGACGATCCAAGACACGGCCATCGCACACCTGCTCGGCCACATCCTGATCCTTCTAGACGATGCGAGCGAGCGGTACCCGAAAGGCGATACGGAAGGGCACAGGGCTGCTGACGTGGTGGCCGAGGAGCTCATCTTGCCCGGTTTCATGGTGATCGACCAGGCCGCCAAGTGGTTCAACGACTACCGGTACCTCGCCCGGCTGTTCGGCGTGAGCGAGAAGCGCATGCTCGAAAAGATGCAAGCGCTCGGGCTCATCAAGCTGAAAGGCATCCTGTGGGACTACTAGCTGCGGCAGCCGTCGCCCGCCGGTGCGCTATCATCAGGCGGTCATCCTCGACGTGCGAGGTACAGCAGGAGGTCGCATGAGAGCGTCGTACGCGGTAGGAGTCGACGTCGGCGGCACGAGGATCGCCGCTGGGCTGGTGGAAAGAAAGGGCCGCATCCTCAAAGAGGCCCGGACGCTCACGCCGAAGAACGGGCCCTTTGCCATCGCCGATGCGATCATCGATCTGATCGCGGAGGTCTCGGACGGCGTTCAGCGAGCGGAGATCGCCGGCATCGGCGTCGGTCTGCCGGCGCAGGTCGACTTCGCCAAGCAGACCATCGAGTTCTGCACGAACCTCCCGCTCGCTGGCGTAGACGTCCGCTCCTTGGTGATGTCGCGCGTGAAGCACGACGTCGTCTTGGACAACGACGGCCACTGCGCGGGCATCGGGGAGGCGAGGTTCGGCGCGGCGCGCGGCATCCGCGACTTCGTGATGATCACGCTGGGAACGGGCGTCGGGGGCGCGCTCTTCTTGTCGGGAGAGCCCTACCGAGGAGCTCGTGGGCTCGGTGGCGAGATCGGTCACATGGTGGTGCGGCTCGATGGGCCGCAGTGCCCGTGCGGCGGATACGGCCACCTCGAGGCGTACCTGGGCCGGCCCGCGCTCGCGGCGCGAGGCCGGGAGGCGGCACGCTCGTTCGCAGCGCAGGTCCTTCGAGATCTAGCGGGCGGAGACCCCGACGCGGTCACAGCCGAGCACGTCGTCGAAGCTGCGCGGCGTGGCGACGAGCTGTCTCGGGAGATCCTATACGAAGCAGGTCACGTGCTCGGCCAAGCCCTGGTCGGCATCGTGAACCTCCTCAATCCGAAGGCGATTGTCGTCGGAGGCGGTATCGGCGAGTCCGCGCCGCTCGTCGTCGAGCAGGCGGCCAAGATCATCAACGAAGAAGCGCTCGCGGGCCGGCGAGACGTCACGGTGGTTCGAGCCGCGCTTGGCAACGACGCAGGGGTGATGGGTGCAGCGGCGCTCGCGTTCGACGAGCACGACAGCAGGGAGGCGTTGCACCGGTGAGCGGGGCGAGGGTCTATTTCACGCCGATGCGGACTGCTATGAAGCGCAGTCTCGTGACGCGCGCAGGGGCGCTTTTGGACCGCGCAGGTCTCGCAAGTGCGGTGGCCGACGGCGACCTCGTCGCCGTGAAGCTGCACTTCGGCGAGGCCGGCAACACCGGCTTCGTGCACCCCGTGTTCGTCCGGGAGGTCGTCCGGCGCGTCAAGGCAGCGGGCGGCAAGCCGTTCCTCACCGACGCCAACACGCTGTACCGGGGCCAGCGCTCGAACGCCGTCGATCACGTCGAGTGCGCGCTCCACAACGGGTTCTCGTACGCGACGGTCGAGGCACCCATCGTGATCGCTGACGGCCTCGACGGCCGCGAGGCGGTCGACGTCGCCATCGAAGGCAGGCACTTCGATTCCGTGCGCATCGGAGCCGCAGCTGTGCACGCCGACGCGATGGTCGTCGTCACGCACGTCAAGGGGCACGAGGCAGCGGGGTTCGGCGGGGCCCTGAAGAACGTCGGGATGGGGCTCGGCTGCCGGTCTGCGAAGCAGCGCATGCACGCCGATTTCAGGCCCGAAGTGGATGCGGCGGCGTGCCGGTCGTGCGGGAGGTGCGTGACGTGGTGCCCGGTGGGCGCCATCGTGCTGGGGCCGGACCGCGTCGCAACGGTGGACTACGAGGTGTGCTACGGCTGCGGGGAGTGCGTCGCCGCCTGTCCCTACGGCGCGATCGCCACGCAGTGGAAGACGACTCCAGAGGCGCTTCAGGAGAAGATCGTCGAGCACGCTGCAGGCGCGCTCAAGAATAAGCGTGGCAAGGTCGTGTACCTCTCGTTCGTGACGAACGTCTCGCCGGACTGCGATTGCTGGCACTTCTCGGATGCGCCCATCGTGCCGGACGTCGGCGTTTTGGCGTCGGACGACATCGTCGCGATCGACCAAGCAGCGTACGACCTGGTCTGTCAGGCGCCCGGGCTCCCGGGCACCAGGGGCGAGGCGCTTGGGCCCGGCGAAGACAAGTTCACGGCGGTCACCGGCGTCGACGGCACGCACGCGATGCGGCACGCGGAGACTCTCGGGCTGGGAACACGTGAATACGAGCTTGTGACGATCGAGTGATGGCCGGCGCGCGAGGGTGTGGCCGGGAGACAGAGACGAGGTGCGGCGATGGACTACTTCGACATCCTCAAGCGCGGGCTGAAGATCGCGTGGGAGCACAAGCGTCTGTGGGTGCTCGGTTTCTTCGTCGGTGGCGCTGCCGGCGTTTCCAACCCCTACGGCCAGGCGACGTTCACGCCCGGTGACGAGCAGTCCTCAGCGGCCCAGGTCGAGTCCTTCGCACGATGGGTGGAAGCGAACACGGGCCTCGTGGTGCTTTTCGCAGCTCTTCTCGTGTTCGTCGGTCTGGTGATGTTCGTGCTGTCGATCGCGGCTCAAGGCGGACTCGTGTGGGCGACCAACGAGGCCGCAGACGGACGCCGACCTCGTCTCGGGGAAGCGTGGGCGGTCGGGTTCCGTCGTTGGGGGCGCACCTTCATGATCGGGCTGTGCCTGTTCGGACCGCTCCTGGTCGCTGCGGTCGTTCTATTCGTGGCGCTCTTCGTGCCGGTGTTCAGCGTCATCACGCAGGCGTCTGATGCCGAGGTGGCGGCAGGAGCTGGCGTCGGGAGCATTCTGTGCGGCATCCCGCTGCTGCTCCTGGTGGTCATCGTTGGGAGCGTTGTCCTGGGGCTCGTCTTCATCCTCGCGTTGCGCTACGGCGTCATCGAGGACCGAGGCTTCGGCCAGTCCATCTCTGCCGCGTGGAAGGACGTGTGGGGCAAGCGCGGGGCGTGGGCGATGTGGGCGCTCATGCTCCTGCCGGGCATCGTGTACGGAGCTGTCGTCGGCGTCGTCAGCTTGCTGCTCCTCGCTCCCGCAGCGTTCGCAATCTACACGGGGCAGGTCATCACGGGCATCGGAGTCGTGATGCTGGCTGCGCTCGTGATGGCGGTCCCGCAGGCGGCGTACGCCACCTTCTCCGCGGCCTCGTGGACGACGTTCTTCCGTCGGATGACCGGACGAGAGCAGGCACAGCCGCCGATGCCTGCGACGGTCGGATACCCCCAGCCCGTTGCGGGGGTGACGCCGCCGCCTCCCTCTGCCGAGCTCCCGCCCCCTCCGCCCGTGGCTGCTCCCAGCGCTCCGCCACCGCCCCCGCCGCCTGCGCCGCCGAGCGAGCCGGGTCCCGCTCTTGGGGAGGCGCCCACCGATGGCGACCAGCCGTGACGCCGGGCGCCTGGTGGTGTGCGCGACCCCGATCGGCAACCTCGGGGACGTGACGCTTCGAGTCCTCGACGCGCTGCGGGACGCCGACGTGACGCTTGCGGAGGACACGCGCGTCACGAAACGGCTGTTCGAGAGGTACGGGATCGACACGCCGCTCGAGCGGTTCGACGAGGAGACGGCGAGAGCGAAGATCCCGCGAGTGCTCGAGCGCATCGCTGGCGGGGAGACGGTCGCGCTCGTATCCGACGCGGGAACCCCGGGAATCTCGGATCCCGGCTCCCGGCTCGTCGCCGCGTGCGTCGACGCGGAGCTTCCGGTGGAGGTGCTGCCGGGTCCGTCGGCGGTCATCACCGCGCTCGTGGCGAGCGGTCTGCCGACGCACGCGTTCTACTTCGGCGGCTTCCTCCCACGAAAGCCGGGCGAGCGCGAGCGCCTATTCGCATCCTTGCGCGACCTCGACGCCACGCTCGTCTTCTTCGAGTCGCCGCGTCGGCTCGCAAGCGCGCTCGCCGCGATCGCGTCGAGCATGCCCGGGCGACGCGCGGCGGTCGCACGAGAGCTCACGAAAGTGCACGCCGAGGTGGTGCGCGGAACGGTGGAGGAGCTCGCTGACGCCTTCGCCGGGCGCGAAGTCAAAGGCGAGGTCGTGGTGCTCGTGGGGCCGCCGACGGGCGAATCTGCGACTGCGAGCGACGAAGATCTGGCCCGTGCGGTGGAAGAGCTTGTGCGGGCGGGCATGAGCCGGAGCGACGCCGTCAAGAATGTCGCACGCTCACGAGGCGTTCCGAAGTCGCGCGTGTACGACGCTGCGCACGCAGATATGGATGCCGGAACAGGCGAGACGATCTAGAGCCGCTTGATTTCCGCGACGCACGAGGCGCAGATCGCTCTGTCTTTGACGTACGCGACGTCCTTCTGGCTTCCGCAGATGGCGCACGCGTCGCGGTACTTCGTCAAGACGATGCGCTCGCCTTCGAGCGAGATGGACAGCGGGTCTTTGACGTTGATGCCAAGCACGCGGCGCATCTCCATCGGGATGACGATGCGCCCAAGGTTGTCGACCCTTCGAACGATCCCAGTGTCGCTCATCAGTCAGTCCTCCTGCTCGCGGTCGCCTTGCCGGGGTGCGCTATCATTGATGACTCGGGACGAGCCCTGCATTTCCATGAATGCCCAAGCATAGCGCATCGCAAACACGCGCAACGCCGGGTGCGGAGTGCGAGCACGTCCCGTGGAGGGCAGCCGACAGACGACGGGTGGACCATGGACGGCAAGCCGAGCTTCTACATCACGACGCCGATCTACTACGTAAACGCGGAGCCGCACCTCGGCACCGCGTACACGACGATCGCTGCGGACGCGCTCGCGCGCTATCGGCGCATGACCGGCTACGAGGTGTTCTTCCTCACCGGTCTTGACGAGCACGGGCAGAAGATCGCGCAAGCCGCCGAGGCGGCGGGAATGGATCCGCAGTCGTGGGTCGACTCCATCGCTCCGAAGTTCCTCGAGACCTGGCGGATGCTCGACATCAGCAACGACGACTTCATCCGCACGACTGAACCGCGGCACACGCGCGGCGTGCAGGCGTTCTGGGAGGAGCTGTACCGGCGCGGCGAGATCTACCAGGGGCACTACGAAGGGTGGTACTGCGTCCCGGACGAGACGTACTGGAGCGAAGAGGAGCTCGTCGAAGGGAAGTGCCCGCAGTGCGGGCGAGACGTGCAGTTCGTGCGGGAGGACAACTGGTTCTTCCGCCTGTCCGCCTACCAGGACCGGTTGCTCGAGTTCTACGAGCGTCGTGAGGCGGAGGGCCGGCCGTTCATCCAGCCGGAGACGCGCCGCAACGAGGTCGTCTCATTCGTGAGAAGCGGGCTGAAGGACCTCTCGATCTCGCGCACGACGTTCTCGTGGGGCGTCCCGCTGCCGTTTGCGCCCGACCACGTGACCTACGTGTGGATCGACGCGCTTCTGAACTACGTGACCGCGCTCGGATACGGCGGCGACGACCTCTCCAAGTTCGAGCGGTTCTGGCCTGCTGACTATCACTTCGTGGGCAAAGACATCATCCGGTTCCACTGCGTGATCTGGCCCGCGATGCTCATGGCGGCGGGCATCGAGCCGCCCAAGACGGTGTTCGCGCACGGCTTCCTGCTCGCCAAAGGCGAGAAGATGAGCAAGTCGAAGGGCAACGTGCAGACGCCCAAGTCGCTCGTCGCGAAGTTCGGCGTGGATGCCTACCGCTACTACTTCTTGCGCGACGTCGTGTTCGGGCAGGACGGCTCCATCTCGATGGAGTCGATGGTGCAACGCTACAACGGCGACCTGGCCAACGACTGGGGGAACCTCGTCTCGCGGCTGCTCAACATGACCGAGAAGTACCTCGGTGGCCGTACGCCGGCTGCCCCACAGCAGACGCAGGAGGCGGACGCGGAGCTGCCGGCCATCGCAGCCGCGTTGCCGGGGCGCTACGAGGAGGCAATGCGGCGGCTCGACTACGCGGCTGCGCTCGAAGCGACGTGGGACCTCATCAAAGCGGCGAACCGATACATCGAGACGCAGGCGCCGTGGAACGCCGCGAAGGCGGGTGACGACAAGAGGGTCGCGACGATCCTCTACAACGCGCTCGAGGCCGTGCGGATCGCTGCGCTGTTCTGCGCGCCGGTCATGCCTCGGACCTCGGCCGAGGTGTGGCGGCGCCTCGGGCTCGGCGACATCACGGCGGTGGACGACGTGGCCTCGGAGGCGGCGTGGGGACGGCTGCCGGCGGGCCTGGCCGTGACGAAGGGCGAGCCCCTGTTCCCGCGCATCTACGAGGAGTAGCTCGTGAGCGAGCGGCTCATCGACTACGCCGCGCTGGCGCTCGGGTCTACGGTCGCCGACGCTCACGCGCACCTGGACATGCTCGATGACCCCGCGCAGGCTCTTGCGAACGCGGCACTCGCTGGCGTCGGGCTCGTTGCGACGGTCGTGGACTTGAGCGAGGACCGCCGCACGTTCGAGGAGCTCGACGCGTGGCGTGAGGAAGCCGCTGCGCGGTTGCGTGCGGCAGGGCACGACGACGCTGCGCGGGCGATTCCCGAGATCCGTGTCGTCGCGGGGGTGCATCCGCACAACGCGAGCAGGGCGGCAGATGCGGAGCGCGACCTGGTCGATCTGGCGAAGTCTGGAGCCGTCGCCGCCCTCGGCGAGTTGGGTTTGGATTACCACTACGAGCACTCGCCTCGCGAAGTCCAGCGGCGGGTCTTCGAGCGGCACCTCGAGCTGGCGCACGAGGCGGGGCTGCCTGTCATCGTCCACCTGCGCGAGTCGCACGACGACGGTTACGCGATGCTTCGCAGCGTCGGCGTCCCGAACGCGGGTTGCGTGATCCACTGCTTCACGGAGGACGCCGCCACCGCTGAGCGGTTCTTGGAGCTCGGCTGCTCGATCTCTTTCGCGGGCGTGACGACCTTTAAGAAAGCGCACGCGGTCAGAGAAGCCGCGGCGATCGTGCCTATCGAGCGCCTGCTCACGGAGACCGACTGCCCCTTCCTCGCCCCGGAGCCGTTCCGCGGCCTGCAGAACGAGCCTGCGTTCGTGACCCAGGTCGCCCGGACGGTTGCTGCAGCCCACCGTGTCGAGCCAGAGGTGCTGGCGCGCGCCACGTACGAGAACGCTGCGCGGCTGTTCGGCGTTGCGGTGAGGCCATGAGCGCTCCCACGCTCATCGGACTTGCGGGCAGCCCGCGGGTTGGCGGAAACAGCGACCGGCTGCTCGACGCGTTCCTTGACGCCGCGGCAGCAGCGGGAGTCGCAACGGAGCGCATCGCGGCCCGGGACATGACGTTCGCGTTCTGTGACGGGTGCGGCGCCTGCGCCTCGACCGGAGAGTGCGTCCACGCAGACGATGCCTCCGAATCCATCCGGCGTCTCGAGACCGCCGCCGCGTTGGTCATCGCGACGCCCGTGTACTTCGCTGGAGTGCCGGCTGTGCTAAAGGCGCTCATCGACCGGATGCAGCCGTGCTGGGCGCGGACCTACCGGCTCGGCGTGCCGCGGGCGCCCAAGAGACCGGGCGGATACCTCCTGGTCGGCGCGGGCGGCGACCCGTTCGGGACGCACGGCGCCGAGGCGACGCTTTCAAGCGCGCTGCAGGTGTGCGGCTTTGCCGTCGAGGTGCGCGAGCGGTTCATCGGGCTCGACACCCCTGGCGACGTCGATCGCTTCCCGGAGATGTTGGCAAGGGCGCGCACCGTCGGCGAAGCGTTCGCCGCACGACTGCTTGCGGCCACCGGAAAAGACGCGTAGGCGACCGCTCGTCGGAAACCGCTCGCCGTGCGACCGAGGGGTTCGACCGTGTCGGACGTTCCGCTATAATGGCCGAGTGTCCGTCCCGTTGACGGACCGTAATGCAGCCGACACGAAAGGGTTCTATGGGCAAGCCGGGCAAGCCGGCCCATCACCTGAAGACCCCGTTAGTCGCCATAGCTCTTATCGCAGCAGTCGTCGCACCACTCGTCACGTCAGGGTTCGCCTGGGCCAGGCGCGGAGCGACCGTCTTCGTAGACGGCGATCCGATATACGTGAGGACGCACGCATCCACCGTCCGGGAGCTGCTGGACGACGCAGCCATTCCCGTGGACGACAACGACGTCGTCTCGCCGGGTCTCGATGAGCAGATCAGCGACGGCGCAACGGTCGTCGTTCGACACGCCCGCGCCGTGACCATCGACTGCAACGGCGAGCGGGTCGATCTCGACGTCGTCGGCGGAACCGTTGCCGATGCTCTCGTCGCCGCGGGGCTGGATCCCTCGATGGGCCTGGATGTGACGCCTGACGTGGACGCCTCGTTGCAGGACGGCATGACCATCACGGCTCGTGACGTGTTCGTCCGTCTGCGGCAGGAAGAGGTCGTCCTTCCGTTCGACACCGTTGAGCGAGAGGATCCGACCCTGCCTCAGGGCGTCCGCAAGGTCGTTTCGGAAGGCGCTCCCGGGCGCGCAATCCGCCTGTACGAAGTCTTGGTGGTGGGCGACGTCGAGCGTGCGAAGTACGTCCGGGGCGAGACGGTGCTGGTCGAGCCGGTGGCGCGTGTCGTGCTCGTCGGGACCAAGAAGGCCCGTCGTGCGCCGTCGGTGGTCGCAATCGCACCCGTGGCTCCGGCGACTCGTTCAGCCAAACCGCCCGCATCCGGAGCGAAGATCACCGTCGTCTCGACGGCGTACACCCCGTGGGATGCCGGATGTGGGGGTCTTCGCGTCATCGAGCGAAGACTGCGCGCGTACAACGTCCCCGAGGGTTGGGGGATCGTGGCCGTCGATCCCAAGGTCATTCCGCTCGGCACGAAGCTGTACGTGCCCGGCTACGGCTACGCCGTCGCGGCCGATACCGGCGGCGCAATCACAGGCGCTCGCATCGATGTTTGCTTCTGGCAGGGCGGACAAAGCGCCGCGCTCAAGGCCGCGCGCGCGTGGGGTCGCCGTAGCGTGACCATCACCGTGCTCGAGTAGGGCGCATGCCGTTCTCCCCCTTGGCCTCGCCGTCGGCCACGATCGACGTTCTCAAGCGTCACGGCCTTGCAACGCGAAAGCGCCTCGGGCAGCACTTTCTGGTGGACGACAACGTCGTGGGGCGGATCCTGGACCTCGCTGCGCTGGACGACGCTGCGCGCGTGCTGGAGATAGGCCCCGGCATCGGGACGCTCACGTGGGCTCTCGCGTCTCGTGCACGCAGCGTGGTGGCGGTGGAGCGTGACGAGCGTCTCGCTCCGGCGCTGCGCGAACTGGAGGCGTCGTGCCCGAACGTGACGGTCGTGTACGCCGACGCCCTCCTCGTCGAGGCGGGGCGGCTTGTCGGCGCCGACGGGTCGCTCCCTGGCGCGATGGTGGCGAACCTGCCGTACGCGGTCGCGGCCACGGTGGTACTGCGCTTCTTCGAGATGCTGGAGTCTTTGCAGTCTGCGACCGTCATGGTGCAGGCCGAGGTGGCCGACCGCATGGCCGCTGTTCCCGGCACGAAGCAGTACGGTGCGTACACGGTCAAACTGCAGCTGTTGGCCAGGCCTACGGGCCGCTTCGCGGTGTCGCGCAGCTGTTTCCTGCCGCCTCCGCGCGTCGACTCGGCCGTCGTGCGTCTCGACCGCGTAAGCGAGCAGCCTCGCGAGGACATCGAGGCGGCCTGCGCGGCCGCTGATGCGGCCTTCTCGCAGCGACGCAAGACTGTGCGAAACGCGATCTCGTCTGCGCTGTCCGTGCCGACGACGAAGGTGGTCGAGGCGCTCGTGAGCGAGGATCTGGATCCTGCGCAGCGTGCCGAGACCTTCGCTCCGGAAGAGTACGTCAGGATGGGCCGCGCTCTACGCCGTCACGGTCTCTTACCTTGAGATTTCCAGCCGATTATGGTAAGCTTGCTGCCACTTGAGGAGGAGTCTCATGGAGTCTATGAACCAGCTCGAGGTCGTGGGGCGGATCAGGAGCGATCTCGAGAACCTCACCGGCACGCGCGTCCGTCTCAAGGCGAACATGGGCCGCTCCAAGGTGTTCGAGCGCGAGGCCACGCTGGAGCAGACGCATCCGAGCCTGTTCGTCCTGCGCATCGACGAGAAGCGCGGCAGGACGGCACGCGTCTCGTACAGCTACGTCGACATCCTCACCGGCACCGTGGAGCTGACGCACTGCGAGACGGGCGAGTGCCTGTTCCCCTGGATGAACTGAGGGACTCAGCGTCGCTGAGCCGTTTCCGGCCCCGAAAGGCCTGCCGTGGCTGAGCGGGTCCAGCTCGTCGCGCCTGCGAAGGTGAACTTGTACCTCGCCGTGGGTTCCCGCCGGCACGACGGATACCACGAGCTGCTCACGGTCTTCCAAGCGCTCGACGACGCGCTTTCCGATACCGTCGAGGTCCGGCTCGCGGACGAGTTCAGCGTCGAGATGGCCCCTGACGTTGGCGTTCCTGCCCCAGACAACCTCGCCCTGAAGGCCGCCGAGATGCTGGCGGACGCCGTCGGCGCTGCTGTGCCGGTCGCCGTGACTATCGAGAAGCGGATACCTGCGGGGGGCGGCCTCGGTGGAGCGAGCACGGACGCCGCGGCGGTCCTCGTGGGAGCGAGCGTGCTCTGGGGAGTCGATCCGGCCAGCGAAGCAGTGACGCGATGCGCTCACGCGCTGGGCGCCGACGTGCTGTTCTTCCTCGAAGGGGGGACCGCGCTCTACGCAGGCAGAGGGGACTCGCGCGTCCGCGATCTGCCCACGCCGGATCTGCGGCTTGTCGTCGTGAACACGGGAGAGCCGGTGTCGACCGCTGCGGCGTACGCGATGCACGACCGGCTCTTGCGCCGGCCAGCGCCCGACGTCCAGCCGCTCATCGACGCGCTCGACGCGGCAGACGTCGAGCGGGTGGCAGCGCTGCTGCACAACGACCTCGCGGAGCCCGCCAAGACGATAGCCGCCAGCATCCGCGAGGTGGAGTCGTGGTTAGCCGGGCGGCCTGGCGTGCTCGCGGCATCGGTGACCGGCAGCGGCTCTTGCGTGTACGGGATCTGCGAGTCGGAACAAGCCGCCCAAGCGGCTGAGCGCGACGCCCGTGCGGCAGGCTGGTGGGCGCAGGCATGTGCGGCCTCTCGTCATGGCGTCAGGGTCGTCGAAGCGGCTTGAGCGTGCGGCAAGCGTGCAGGGATTGGCTTGATAGCGGCGAAACCCATGCATAGGGGCCACGCAAAGGGAGACCGCATGAGAGTCACGAAAGTCACGCTGCGTCCGGTCGCGATGAACAAGGTGTGCGCCATCGCGAGCATCGTCCTCGACGACGAGTTCGTCATCCACGATCTCAGGGTCGTGGACGGCGACAAGGGGCTGTTCGTCGCGATGCCGTCCCGCAAGCTGCCGAGCGGGGAGTTCCGCGACATCTGCCATCCGATCAACACGGAGACGCGGCAGATGATCCAAGACGCCGTGCTCCAGCAGTTCGCTGCCGAGGGCGGCATCGAAGCATTCCGAGCCGCTGCCAAGGAGCTCGAGAACACCGCCTGAGCGGCCGTCTCGCGCCGTTCGTATGGTATACTCCCTGCGCTCGCCATGCGCGCGTTCGCGCGCGCTCGCGCAAGCTGGGGCGTAGCCAAGCGGCAAGGCAGGGGACTTTGGATCCTCGATCGTAGGTTCGAATCCTACCGCCCCAGCCAGCTGGCTTCATCATCGGACCCACGGAAGGTGCGTATGGGCGCGTCGGCTCTGATCCTCGCCGCGGGCGAGGGCACTCGGATGCGGTCCCGGCTCCCGAAGGTCGCGCACGAGATCCTCGGCGTGCCGATGGTTCGGTACGTGGTCGACGCGGCTCGCGCAAGCGGCTGCGACCCGGTCGTCGTGGTGACCGGCCACGGCGCCGAGACGGTCGAGCGGTTGCTCGAAGACGTCCAGACGGTGCGGCAAGAGCAGCAGCTTGGGACCGGCCACGCGGTCCAGTGCGCGCAAGAAGCGTTCGCGGAGGCGGACGGCTCGCTCGTGGTGCTCTCCGGCGACTCGCCGCTCATCACCTCAGAGACGATACGGGCGCTCGTTGGTGCGCGCGAGTCAGCGCGTGCCGCCGCAGCCGTGCTCACCGCCGTGCTCGCGGATCCGACGGGCTACGGGCGCATCGTGCGCGACGAGGCAGGCCGCCTCGCGCGCATCGTCGAAGAGAAGGACGCCAGCGACGAGGAACGGGCGATCCGCGAGGTCAACACGGGCTTCTACTGCTTCGACGCTCGCGTCCTCTTCGAGCACGTGCACCTGCTCGACAACGCCAACGCGCAGGGCGAGTTCTACCTCACCGACGTGATCGACGTGCTCCGTCGCGAGCAGCTGCCGGTGGTCGCGATCGCTGCGAGCGACTCGGCTGAGGTGCTCGGCATCAACAACCGCGCGCAGCTCGCGGAAGCGGCCAAGGTGATGCAGCGGCGCATCAACCGCGCCCACTTGCTGGCGGGTGTGACCATGAGGGACCCGGAGCTGGTGTGGATCGGGCCGCGCGTGACCATCGGACGGGACGTGACGCTCGAGCCGATGACGTTCCTCATGGGCGACACGTCCATCGGCGAGGGCAGCGTCATCGGCCCGGATTCCCGCATCACAGACTCCGTCGTCGGCGAGAACGCGGTCGTCGACAGCTCCATCGTCGAGGGATCGTGCGTGTGCGACGGGGTGCGAATCGGTCCGAGGGCCTACCTGCGCCCCGGAACCGTCGTGAGGCCGAACGCGAAGGTGGGGACGAGCGTCGAGGTCAAGAACTCGCTCATCGGCGAGGGCAGCAAGGTCCCGCACCTATCGTACATCGGGGATGCGGAGATCGGTGCAGGCGTGAACGTCGGTGCGGGTACCATAACGTGTAACTACGATGGCCGCTCGAAGCACCGGACCGTCATCGAGGACGGCGCGTTCGTCGGTTCCGACACGATGCTGGTGGCGCCGGTGCGCATCGGCGCGGGTGCTGTGACCGGCGCGGGAAGCACCATCACCCGCGACGTGCCAGCCGATGCGCTCGCGGTGGAGCGGTCGGAGCAGCGCGTCATCGAGGGCTGGTCCAAGCGCAGGCGCGAGCAGGACGACGAGGAATAGGAGCTGACGCTGATGGGCGAGAGCGGCAAGCGGCTGATGGTCTTCTCGGGCACCCACAACAGGGAGCTCGCGGAGGGCATCGTCCGGCACATGGGCATCGAGCTCGGGAACATCAAGATCTCGAAGTTCGCCAACGGGGAGATCTACGTGCGCTACCTGGAGAGCGTGCGTGGCGCCGACGTCTTTCTGGTGCAGTCGATGTGTCAACCCGTGAACTCGTCGATCATGGAGCTGCTGATCATGGTGGACGCCGCCAAGCGCGCGAGCGCACGGACGATCACGGCGGTGATACCGCACTACGCGTATGCGCGCCAAGACAAGAAGTCGGCGGCGCGGGAGCCGATCACGGCCAAGCTCGTCGCGGATCTGCTTACGGTCGCTGGTGTCGACCGCGTGATTGCGATGGACTTGCACCAGGGGCAGATCCAGGGCTTCTTCAACCAGCCGGTGAACCACCTCACGGCGCTCCCGATCCTCGCGGACTACTTCGAGAGCCTGAGTCTTGAGGACCTGGCCGTCGTGTCGCCAGACGTCGGGCGGGTGAAGGTCTGCAAGAAGCTCGCAGACATGCTCGGAGCGTCGCTCGCGATCATGCACAAAGGCCGTCCGGAGCACAACGTCGCCGAAATCACGCACGTCATCGGCGAGGTGGAGGGCAAGACCTGCATCATCGCCGACGACATGATCGACACGGCCGGCTCTGTCACTGAGGGCGCTCGCGCGCTCGTCAACAAGGGCGCTCGCGCGGTGTACGTGGCTGCCACGCACGGCATCTTCTCGCCGCCTGCGTACGAGCGTATCGACTCGGCGCCTATCGAGGAGGTCGTGGTGACCAACACGCTTCCGGTGCCAGAGGAGCGCCGACACGGCAAGATCCGGGTGCTGTCGGTGGCCCCGCTGTTCGCTCACGCGATCCAGAACGTGTACAACGACGAGTCGGTGTCGGAGCTGTTCGACCCCGACTTCCAGCTGTAGCGGCCGCCCGGCTGCGAAGATACGAGGAGGTTGTCTGAAGCATGACTGAGACCATCGAGATCGCTGCGGAGTCACGCACGAAGGTGGGCAAGAGCGCGAAGGCGCTTGCTCGCGAGGGCAAGCTGCCGGCGGTGCTCTATGGAGCGACCGTCGAATCCAAGCCGATCCAGCTCGATCGGCACGAGTTCGAGCAGATCGCGTCGCGCGAGGGCGTGACCGCAACGCTGTTCAAGGTCTCCGTAGACGGCCACAAGCCGGTCAATGCCATGATCAAGGAGCTGGCGCACGACCCCGTGAAGGGGACGCTCCTGCACGTCGACTTCTGGGCGATCAAGATGAATCAGCCCGTGACCACGGTCGTTCCGCTGAACTTCATCGGCCCGTCGGCGGGTGAGAAGGCCGGCGGCGTCATGCTGCACGAGCTGCGTGAGGTCCACATCGAGGCGCTGCCTGCGGACCTGCCGGAGCACATCGACGTCGACACCACGTCGCTTGAGGTCGGCGAATCGCTCCACGTCGGCGACCTGAAGCCGCCGGCAGGGGTGAAGCTCCTGGACGACCCCGAGACCATCGTCTGTTCGGTCACCACGCCGCAGAAGGGCGTCGAGGCCGAGGAAGAAGCTGCTGTCGAGGCGGCTGAGCCTGAGGTCATCGGCAAGGCCTCCGAGGAGGAGTAGCTCCACATCATGGCTCGCCTCATCGTGGGGCTCGGGAACCCCGGCGAGGAGTACGCTCGCACGCGCCACAACGCTGGTTTCATGGTCGTCGACCTGCTCGCCGAGAACCTCGGCGTCTCCTACTGGCGAGAGGAGTGCGGCTCGCGGGTCGGTGTCGTGCGGCTCGGCGACGAGGACCTCGTTCTGGCGAAGCCCCAGACGTACATGAACCGCTCGGGCAGCGCGGTGAGGCGCCTGCTCGAGCGGTACGATGCATCGCTCGCAGATACGATCGTGATCCACGACGACCTCGACCTGCCGGAAACCGTCGTGCGCGTGAAGCGCGGCGGCGGCCACGGAGGCCACAACGGGTTGCGTTCGATCGTCGAGACGGTGGGCTCAGGCGACTTCGTGCGGGTGCGTCTCGGGATCGGGAGGCCGCCCGGGCGCCAGGATCCAGCCGACTACGTGCTGGAGCCGATGAGGAGAGAGGTCGCGGAGCGCATCGAAGGCGCGGTGCCGCACGCCGCCGCTGCCGTCATGCACGTCATCGAGCACGGCGTTGAAGCGGCCATGAGGGAATTCAACGGCGTCTGACGCGAGCGACGCCGGGCGCTTGCGCTCTACCGCAGGTAGGGCATGGGGTCGACCGGGTTGCCGTTGATGCGCACCTCGAAGTGCAGGTGCGGGCCGGTCGACAGCCCCGTGCTCCCGACGGCGCCGATGGCCTGGCCTTTGCTCACGCGGTCTCCCACGTTGACCCGGAACGAGCCGCTGCGCTGGTGCGCGTACAGCGTGGCGACGCCGTCTCCGTGGTCGATGATGATGGTGTTGCCGTAGCCGCCGCGGTACCCGGCGTAGATGACGGTCCCCGCGCCGGCTGCCACGATCGTCGCGCCGTCGATCGACTGCGGCGGGTCGAGGTTGCGGCCGATGTCGATGCCGGTGTGCAGTTTTCGGACGCCGAGGATCGGGTGGATGCGGTACCCGAACGGAGACGCGATGCGGTAGAAGCCCGGCACCGGCCACGCCATGACCCCCGCGAAGTAGCCGGACCCGTGGCCGTACAGCTCGCGAGCGATGCGCTGCGACTCGGCCTCCTCTTGCTCGGCGAGCTTGCGCAGGCGGTCTGCCTCCGCCTTGTTCTTCGCCATGAGGTCGGCCTTCTGGCGCTTGACGGCCTCCTGGTCCGCGAGGCGCGCACGGTGCTGGGCACGCAGGTCGCGCAGCCGCTTCTCCTCGGCCGCCGCCTCCTTGCGCTTGAGGTCGACTGCTTCGAGCGTGCGGGAAAGCTCCGTCTTCGCGGCTTCTAGACGGTGCTGTGTGTCTTGGAGCGCGGCTGCTGTCTGCTGGTTGTCGCGGATGACGCGCTCCACGAGCGAGGTGCGCGCGAACAGGTCCTCGATGCTTTGCGCGTCCAAGAGGAACTGCACGAAGAAAAGCTCGCCTTGCTTGTAGGTCTCCTGAAGACGCTCAGCGAGAAGCGTGCTTTGCCGGTCGTACTCCGCCTGCACGGAAGCGATCTCGGACTCCTTGACCGCCACTTGTGCGCGCAGGTCGGCGACTTCGGCGTTCAGACGGTCGGTGCGCTCGGCGGCGCGCTCGATGTCGTCGGCGAGCCCTGCGATCTCGGACTCGATCTGCGCCATGCGCTCCTCGAGGCCCTCGATCTGGCTTGCGAGGTCCTTTGCGCGCGCCTCGGCCGCTGCAGCCGCTTTACGCGCGTCCTCGGCGGCCTTCTGGTGCGCTGCGAGGTCGTCTCGGGTGTACGCGTGCGCGAGCGGGGTCGCCGTCAGCGTAGCGATAAGGGACAGGACTACGAGGGCGGAAAGGGCGCGTCTGTGTCTCATGCTGCATCTCCTCCGGGGGGAGGTCGTATCCGTCCGCCGGAAGGCGCTCCGTGTGGGATTCTACCAGCGGAGGGCATATACTGCAATTGAGGCGTGACTCGCCTGGAGGGACACGAAGGGAAGGGGATATGCCATGTCAGACGACGTCAACCCGGTTCCACCCGCTGGCGGTGTTGGGGGCCCTCCGACCCCTGAGAGCGACACGAGCAAGATCCTCGCGGCGCTCGGGTACCTGACCGGCATCGCGGCGCTCATCGCGATCCTGATCGAACCGTACAAGAACGAGAAGTGGCTTCGGCTGCACGCCGTCCAGGCGCTCGGACTCGCGGTCGTGGCGATCGTGGCCCAGATCGTCCTCGCCATTCCCGTGATCGGATGGATCGCGGGACCTCTCGTAAGCGTGGCGGTGCTGGTCTTCGCAATCCTCGGCATCGTCAAGGCGTGGCAGGGCGAGTACTACCAGATGCCGGTGATCTACGACCTCGTGAAGCAGTTCGTCTAGCGATCCTCTGCGGCCCGGACGGTCACGCCCGCTTCAGAGGCAGCGTTCGAGGAGCGGACGCGGCCGGACGAGTCGACGAGCCATATCGACACGGAGCGCTCGCGCGCGTAGGCGAGCGCTCCTTCTTGTCCGCGTACGAAAAGCGCCGTCGAGAGGACGTCGCTCTCAAGACCGGAGATCCGACCTGCGACGGTGAGCGACTGCAGCCCGC
Source organism: Coriobacteriaceae bacterium EMTCatB1 (assembly GCA_001950395.1). Classification (GTDB taxonomy): domain Bacteria; phylum Actinomycetota; class Coriobacteriia; order Anaerosomatales; family Anaerosomataceae; genus Parvivirga. Next base: position 1,232,563 of record BDLO01000001.1, on the reverse strand, counting down.
GCGCTGTCACGCCGGTGCGTGGGTCGAGGATGTGGTGGTAGCGCACCCCGTCGCGCTCGAAGAACTGCTGGTAGTCCCCAGAAGTCGAGAGGGCGCCGTCGCCGGTCCATTCGGCGATCGCCATGACGGTCGCCGTGTCGCGCGGGTGCTCGATGCCGATCCGCCACGGGCTGCCGTCCGGCTTCGTGCCGAGCGTGACCGTGGTGCTGCCCGCCGTGACGATCGCAGCTCGCACGCCGCGTGCGCGGAGCGCCTCGCGCGCGCGGTCGAGCGCGAGCCCCTTGGCGGCTCCGCCGAAGTCCAGGCCGGGAGCGAGCCGGCCGCCGGGGTCGAGCCGCGGGTCCGAGACGCGAAGGCGGCCGAAGGCCGCAGTCGACGAGGTCGTGCGCGAGAACGTGCGTGTCGCAGCGAGCGCGAGCGCCAGGTCATCTTCGGGAGGCACGCTCGGCGTGGAGTCGAAGCCGTACAGCCGCACGACCGAGAGCAGCGTGGGCGAGAAGGCGTCGCTGACGCCCAGCTGCTCGACGGCGTCGAGGATCTCGACGGCTTCTGCGGGAAGCGGCTGCTCGTGGTACGGGTCGGCGTTGAAGGCCGCGATCGTGGAGGTGGGGCTGTAGGCGTCGAGGGCGTGCTCGACGCCGGTGATGGCGTCGAAGGCGGCTTCGATCGCCCTACGTGTCGAGCTAGCGTCGGGGCCGTAGGCCTCGACGGTGACGATCGTGCCGAGCACGGGACGGCTCTCGCGCACGGGCGGCTGCTGCGCTGCGCAGCCCGTGGCGGACACGGCCACGGCGGCCGCGACCAGCCATGCGAACGCTCGCGTGCGCGGCACAGTCATCGTCCGCCTCCTCCCTTCAGCCGCTGCGAGTATATACTGGGCAGCACCGTTCCGAGCGAGGACTGGAAGAACGATGTTCTCGATAGTGCACAAGCGGCAGCTGTCTGAGTCGGTGTTCGAAATGGGCGTGGAGGCGCCGCAGATCGCGCGGAAAGCGCGTGCGGGACAGTTCCTGATGCTCCGCGTCGCCGAGGGCGGCGAGCGCATCCCGCTCACCTTCAGCGATTGGTCGGCCGACGAGGGGTGGATCCGCTTCATCTTCATGCGGGTCGGCAAGACGACGCACATGCTCTCGCACATGGAGCCCGGCGAGGTCCTCGCTGACGTGGTGGGGCCGCTCGGGACGCCTACGCACGTCGAGGGGCTGGGGCGCGTCGCGGTCGTCGGCGGCGGCGTCGGCACCGCAGTCGCGTACCCGGTGGCGCGAGCCATGGTCGAGGCCGGCAACGAGGTCACGGTCATCGTCGGCGCTCGCACGAAGGACCTGCTCATACTCATCGACGAGTTCGAGGCGTTGCCGCTCAAGGAGCTCATCGTCGTCACCGACGACGGGTCTGCGGGCGAGAAGGGGCTCGTGACTGCGCCGCTCGCGCGTCTGGCCGACGCGGGGGCGATCGACCACGCGATGGCGATCGGACCGGCGATCATGATGAAGTTCTGCGCGCAGACCACCAAGGAGCGCGGCGTGCCCTGTACCGTGTCGCTCAACCCGATCATGGTGGACGGGACGGGCATGTGCGGCGCGTGCCGCGTGACGGTCGGCGGTGAGACGAAGTTCGGCTGCGTCGACGGCCCGGACTTCGACGGACACCTCGTGGACTTCGAGGAGCTCATGAGCCGCCAACGGGTGTACGCCGACATGGAGCGCGAGGCCGACGTCGAGTACAGCAAGGAGTGCCGATGCCACCTGTAGACGAGACCGGCCGCAGGCGTCCGTCGCGCGCTCCGCGCACCCCGATGCCCGAGCGCGACCCCGTCGAGCGCGCGAGCGACTTCGAGGAGGTGGCGCTCGGATACAGCGAAGAGGAGGCCCTCGCCGAGGCCGATCGCTGCTTGCAGTGCGCCAACCCGACGTGCATCGCGGGGTGCCCGGTCAACATCGACATCAAGTCGTTCATCGCTCGCATCCTCGAGCGTGACTACGCCGGTGGCGTGGCGGTCATCAAGGAGCGCAACGCGCTGCCTGCGGTCTGCGGTCGCGTCTGCCCTCAGGAGGAGCAGTGCGAGGCGGCGTGCGTGCTGGCGCGCAAAGGCGAGCCGGTGGCCATCGGACGCCTTGAGCGCTTCTTGGGCGACTACGACCTCTCGTGCGACCTGGAGCACCGCTGCCAGCCCGAGGTGGGACCTGACAGCGGGCGCAGGGTCGCCGTCGTCGGATCCGGGCCGGCCGGGCTCGCGTGCGCCGGCGAGCTTCAGCGCTTCGGGCACGCGGTGACGGTATTCGAGTCGCTGCACGCGCCTGGAGGCGTGCTCACCTACGGCATCCCGGAGTTCCGTCTACCGAAGACGATCGTGGCCGCCGAGATCGAAGCGCTTCGGATGATGGGGGTCGAGATCGTCACAGACGCCGTCATCGGGGCCACCTACACGCTCGACGAGCTCATGAGCGAGCAGGGCTTCGACGCCGTGTTCATCGGCGTCGGGGCGGGGCTGCCGGTGTTCCTCGGTGTCCCCGGTGAGAACCTGAACGGCGTGTACTCGGCCAACGAGTTCCTCACGCGCGTGAACCTCATGCGCGCGTACGAGTTCCCGAAGGCGGACACCCCCGTGTGGCGCGGCCGGAAGGTGGCGGTGGTCGGCGGCGGCAACGTCGCGATGGATGCCGCGCGCACGGCGAAGCGTCTCGGGGCGGAGCAGGTGTTCCTGGTGTACCGGCGCTCCGAGGAGGAGATGCCCGCGCGTCGTGAGGAGGTCCACCATGCGCGCGAGGAGGGCATCGAGTTCAAGATGCTGTGCTCGCCGCAGGAGATCGTCGGCAAGGACGGCTGGGTCACCGGCATGGTGGTGACGGACATGCAGCTCGGGGAGCCCGACGAGAGCGGCCGCCGCGCTCCCGTGTGCGTGGTCGGTTCGGAGCACACGATCGACTGCGACACCGTCATCGTGGCGGTAGGCACGCGCGCGAACCCGTTGCTCACCAAGGCGGCGCCGGGGCTCGAGGTCTCGTCGCGCGGCTACATCCTCACGGACGGGGACGGCGCCACCAGTCTGCCGGGCGTCTTCGCGGGCGGGGACATCGTGACGGGATCCGCGACCGTGATACTGGCGATGGGAGCCGGCAAGCGGGCCGCTCGGGCCATCGACAGGTACCTCAAGGAGCGCGGCTAGCCCGCATCGCCCGACGTGCGGTATACTCGCCGCACGGCGGGCGCTCGTCGGCACATACTGGGGGACGAGCGGCTCGCAGGCACGGGAAAACGGTCGTCGGAAGGGACTCACATGGACGAGCCCATCACCGTGCTGGTGGTCGATGACGATCCGGCCATCGTCGACATGATCCGCATGGGGCTCGAGGCGGACGGCATGAAGGTGCTGTCTGCGGGCGACGGGGGAGAGGCGCTCGAGGTCCTCGCTCGCGAGGCGGTCGACGTCATCCTGCTCGACATCATGATGCCGCGCGTCGACGGCTGGATGGCGCTCATGGAGATCCGCAACAACCCCGAGACCGCCGACATCCCCGTCATCATGCTCACCGCCAAGACGCAGGACCTCGCGAAGATCCTCGCGTTCAAGCAAGGCGTGCAGCAGTACGTCACCAAGCCGTTCAACCTCATGGAGCTCTCGGCGCGCGTCCAGAGTCTGGCCAAGACGCGTCCGCGGGCAGCGGTGCGGGTGCGCGATGGCGAGAGCGAGTTCCGCAAGCTGGCGGTGCGCAAGGGCGGACGGACGGTGCTGTTGAGCGTGGACGACATCGTGTACATCTCGGCCAAGAACAAGTCGACGTACGTGCACACCTACGAGAACCAGTACCTCGTCGATCTGACGCTCTCGGACATCGAGGAGCGGTTCGCCAAAGAGCGCTTCGAGCGCGTGCATCGCAGCTTCATCGTGAACCTCGAGAAGATCAAGGAGATCCTGCGCGTCGACGGGGCGTACGTGGTGGTCGTCACCGACCGCGACGAGACGCAGATCCCCGTAGCTCGCCGCCACCTCAAGCAGTTCAAGGAAGCGGTGGGGCTGTGAGGCGCAAGACACGCGCGCTCGCGCTGCTGGTCGCAGCACTCGTGCTGCTGGTCCCCGCTGCGGCGTCGGCTGAGCGCACCCTCGCGCTCTCGACGGGCTCCTTCGACTTCCAGGTGGCTGCCGGCCAGAAGGGCCAGGGCTCGGTCGTCGTCATGAACCCGAGCAAGGAGCCCATCGAGGTCTACATCTACGCGGGCAACCAGGTCATCGACGAGGAAGGTCGCATCTCGTTCGAGATCCCGAAGCCGGGCGACGTCGGCGGCATCGACAACCCGGCGTCGTGGCTCCAGGTGAAGATGTCGAGCGAGATGAAGTCCCGCGGCAACGTGCCGTACATCGAGCTTGCGCCGAACGAGCGCAAGCAGGTGGACTTCACATTCGAGGTGCCCGAGGGCGTGCCGCCCGGGGACCACCAGATTCTGCTGTTCTTCGAGATGGCGCCTCCGAAGAACGTGAGCGCTGACAAGGCGCACGCGGTGGTGTCGGGTCGCCTGGCGTCGCGCATCAGGATCCGGGTCAAGGGCGAGATCGTCGAGCGGCTGCTCATCAAGCCGTTCGTCGTGCGCTCGTTCATCATCGGCGATCGCGTCCCGTACTCGTACGCGGTGCGCAACGAGGGCAACATCGACAAGATCGTGCGCGCCACGATCACGCTGCAGGCGCCCTCTGGCGCCGAGCTCGTGAGTCAGGAGGCGACCGAGACGACTGTATACGCTGGTGCGATGGCGGAGAACGCGGGCGTGCTCAGGCCAGGCGGCGTGATGCTCGGTAGGTACGCGGTCCGGCTCGACGTCGAGTATCCGCGCGAGGGCGCGCAAACAGACATCCCGGAGCGCCTGACCGAGCAGCGCACGGTGTGGGTGGTTCCGCTGTGGCTCGCCATCGCCGTCATCGTGATCGTGGGCGGCTTCGCCATGTGGGCGTCGTGGCGCGCGAGTGTGAAAGCGGCGACTCGCAAGATCGAGCGGGAGCGGCGCGAGGCGCGAAGGGCGCAGGCTCGCAGCGCGATCCGCGAGGCGCCAGGGATCAGCGAGGGCGATCAGTCCCAGATGAGCGAGTAGGCGGCTGCGTTCTCGGGAAGCTCGACTGCGGTCCCGCTCGTCTTGAAGCCGTCGACACGCACCTTCTCGCCGGTTAGCGTGAGGATTTCGAGCGTCCACGGGGTGTTGGCCTTGACGAGCACGTGCTGCGCGTCAGTCTGAGTGATGGCCGCGTACGCCCGGACGCGAGCGGTGACCGTGACGGTGCCGCTCGTGGCGGCGAAGGCGGCCGAAGCGATGAGCAGCGCCGCGAGGATCCCGGCTCCGATTACCCTCATCGTCTTGGTCCGCTTCATCGTGCCCGCCTCCTTCCGCTCTGCCTTCTATATCGGCACCCAACGGAAGTAATTTAGCGATGAACGGCTAGTTGAGCCGTTTATCTGACGAACGGTACCGTTCGGCTGAGGCACGCGAAGCGGTAGACGGATTCAGGGACAAAGAAGAAGCCCCCGCGCACGCGGGGGCTTCTCTTGACGCTCGTGTGCGCGGTGCTGTTACGGCTGCGCGATCGTGTAGGTGACCTGGCCGCTCACGACCGTGCCAGCGTCGATGCTCCAGTCGACCGTGCCGGTGACGGTGTCGTCGTAGCTCAGGTTGCCGCCCTTGCCCCAGGCGACGGGCGACGCATCAGCGACTGTGCTGTTGAGCGTCGTGAAGGTGCCAGCGTTGACGGACGCCGAGAGCGTAGCGTTCTTGTTGGACTTGCCGGTGACGGTCACGGTGCCGGTGGCTGGCGTGTACGGATCGACGTCGCCGAGGTCGACCGTCGCGGGCACGGTGATCTCCATCTGCGGCTTCACGGTCGCGCTCACGGTGACGGAGCCGCTCGTTGCGGCGTTCGCGTAGGCCACGACGCCGAACACGAGCGCCGCGACTGCGACTGCGATCAGGATGGTCCTTTTCATCGTTGGTTCCTTTCTCTTCTGAACCGGTCGCCCTTCCCGGGCTGTCTTCCTTCGAATGTCGGCCTTCTGGCCGTCTGGTGCGTGTATCGGCCTACGCACCACCTCGCTTGACGCTCGTCTGCCGCGCGGCGAAATAGCGTGACGAGCGGCACATAGCGCAGACGAGCGGAGCATCTCGTGGAAGATGGAACCGCTGTGTCGACCGTCTTCTCATCGTGCGACCACCGTGTAGACCACAGATGCCGTGTACGTGCCGGGATCCGTGTCCCACGGAACGTCGATGCGGATTGCGTCGGTGTACGCGCGCTCGCCGCTCGCCTGGCTGAAAAGCGAGCCGAGCTGCGCGGAAAGCCCGAGCGAGGACACCGCGCCACTGAGCGTCTGCACGAGGTCGAATGCGACGTTCGCGCGGACCAAGACGCCCAGGTTCGGGCGCTCGTACACGACGCCCGGGACGACGTCGCCGAAGTCGACGGAGGTCTCCGAGAGCGTGAGCTCGATCCACGGCGAGCCAGGCACGGCGGTGAAGACGGTCTCGCGCTGCGCGATCGTCATGCCCGTGGACGTCGACCACACGGCGCTCAGGTGATACTCGCCTGCGATCGGCAGTCCCATCGTGGGAGCCTCCCACGTCAGTGACGCCTGAGAGCCGGACCCAACGGCGATTCCCGTCGCCTCGTGCGTGTACCCGGCACCGCTCCCGTAGGTCGCCCAGGAGCCGTCAGGCGCGAGGTAACCGTCGCCAGGGCCGAAGGCGCCGTCCGAGTCCTCGTCGCGCCAGATTACCCAGCGGGCCGTCGTCCCGGCAAGCGGAACAGCGCCCTCGTTTGCGAGGGTGGTGGATACGGTCAAGGTCGATTCGATGGCATCCCCTCCCGCCACCGACATGGCGGCGACGCGGGCCCGGTAGCCGACGTAGAAGGGCGAGGAGGCGATGACCGTGCCGGTGCTGCTGAGGAGCGTGACCGTCCAGGTCCCGACCGGAGCTGTCGCGCCGATGACGTACGCGTCTTGCGCGATGCCGGTGGAGTCGGCGTTGATGAGCTTCGAGGTGCGGACGACCGTCCCCGAGGGGTCTGTCCACTGGAACCGCACCTGCGTGCCAGGCGTCAGCCCCATGCCGCGCGCGTACACGGTGTCTCCGAGCTGGAAGGCGTCCTGCGGCGCGCCGAACCCGCCGACTCCGAAGGTCGCAAGCGAGCTGACGGTGGTGCGATCGGTGGCAGTCGCCGTGTGCGGGCCAGCGGTGCAGGTGAGCGTGGTGTCATCGACCGTTCCTGCCGCTGTGCCCGCAGGCACACGGACTCGCACGACGAGGTCCGCCGCGCCGCCGTTGGGGCCCAGCGTGAGCGTGGTGATCGGTGTGAGCCCGTCTGCGGCGAGCACCTGCACCGGCCACACGCGCGAGGATGTGGCAGACAGCGAGATCGTCCTCGTCGTCGGCCAGCTGTTCTGCACTGTGTGGCGGTACCAGACTGCGCTGCCTGCTCCCGCAGGCGCGGAGGCGGCGACGGGGGCGACGCTCAGCGCCGGTCGCGCCGTCGTCGTGTCGTAGCCTTTGCCCTTGAGGTTGGGCGCCCCCACGACCTGGCCTGCGATCGTGGTGACGTTCACGGTGCCGAGCGGCGCGCTTGCAGGCAACGTCACGAGGACGGTGATCACGGTGCTCTGACGCGGCGAGAGTGTGAGCGAGGTGACCGCTGAAGCGCCGCTTCCGTCACGGATCTCGGCTGCCCACCCTTTGTCGGAGGACGCCGTCAGCGTGATTGTGCGCGTCTCGTCGGTGTTGTTGGTGACCGTGTTGCGGTAGGTGATGGTCTGGCCCGGCGCCATCGAGCCGTACTGGTCGGGGATGATGAGCACGGGCCCGACGGTGGTGACGTCTGTCGCCGTGTCGGCGACGTCGGTCTTCTGTGCGTGCGTCGCCGTCACCGTGAGCGTGTCCCGGGTGCCGTCTGCGGCGTTGGCGGGAACACGGAGGAGCACGGCGATCTCGACGGAGGCGCCGGCAGCGAGCGTCACGCTCGTGATCGGCTGCCCGGTAGAGGCGAGCGTGATGGTCGCTTGCCAGCGCTTGGAGGAGTCCGCAGCCAGGTTGAAGGTGGCCTGCGTGTTGCCGAGGTTCGTCAGCGTGTGCACGTAGGTGACCGTCGTGTCCGCAGAGGCGCCGGACGCGCGGTCGGGTTCGAGCGAGACGCCGTAGCGCCGGAGAGAGACCACGTCCGAGCTGTCCGAAGCGCTGCCGAGGTCGGAGGTGAACTGCATGCCGACGGGCGAGTCGGCGGGCACGCCGAGCGCGCTCCACGGGATGCGGGTCTCGAGCTCGACGCCGCCGGGAGCGCCAGCGCCCGCTATGGTCGCCGTCACCTGCGCGCCCAGCGATCCTGCCGGCTTGCCCGCGTCGCCCGGCATCGGGTCGCCGTTCGTGACGTCAGAAGGCACGTACCGGTACAGCGTGCCTGACGAGAAGGTGTTCTTGCCGGTGAGCTTGTAGACGACCGCCATGTCCGTGTTCTTTAGGCGACCGTCGCCGTCGAGGTCGAGGTACACCGTGTACCTCGGAGCGGCAGCGCCACCGCCGGTGGCGGCGCGGCGGATGTAGTGGTACAGGTAGGTGTCGTCGTAGGTGGACGCGAGCACGGTGAGGTCGGTGTTGGAGCTCGACGAATCTCCCGTGGCGTCGTAGACGCAGTTCGCGGGATCTTCGAAGACGCGGGCCCAGTCAGCGAACGCGCCGTCTATCGTGATGGTCGTACGGACGAGCGCGACGCTCGGCAGCGCTGGAGCGAGCAGCACCGCAACGAGCAGGGCTGCGAGCGCAGCGAAGCCGCGACGTGTGCCGCCGCGGCGTCCCGTTGCCGTCTGGAGCCGTGTGGTGCTCATCTGCGCCTTCCGTCGCTGCCGCCATCTGGCAGTCGTCCCATATATCGGTACGCGCGTAGCCCGCGGCCAGGGCTTTCTGCCGAACGTCAGGATAAAGTGACGAACGGCACACTTCGCCGCTCAGCGGCCGTTCGTCTCAGTGACGCACTCAGTTGCGGAGGCTCGCGAGCGGCGCTGGGACGCGACCGCCGCGGCGGACGAGCGTGGCGCCCGCCCACTCGCTCACGCTCATCACGGGCGCGGAGCCGAGCAGCCCGCCGAACACGGCGGTGTCGCCGGGGCGCTTGCCGGGCACCGGGATGATGCGCGCGGCGGTCGTCTTGCCGTTGACGACGCCGATGGCGCACGCATCTGAGGTGATCGCCGCGATCGTCTCGACGGGCGTGTCGCCGGGAATCGCGATCATGTCGAGCCCGACGGAGCACACCGCCGTCATCGCTTCGAGCTTCTCGAGGGTGAGGGCGCCGGAGGCGGCCGCGCGCGACATGCCTGCGTCCTCGGAGACGGGGATGAACGCTCCAGAGAGCCCGCCGATGCTCGAGGTGCCCATCGCGCCGCCCTTCTTGACGGCGTCGTTCAGGAGGGCGAGCGCCGTCGTGGTCCCCGGCCCGCCGCAGCGCTTCACGCCGATCGCCTCGATGATGTCAGCCACGCTATCGCCTTCCGCGGGCGTGGGGGCGAGCGAGAGGTCGACGATGCCCATCTCGACGCCCAGCCGGGACGCGGCTTCGCGCGCGACGAGCTCGCCCGCTCGGGTGATCTTGAAGGCGGTGGCCTTGATGGCCTCTGCGACGCGGGTGAGGTCGGCGTCTTCGGGCAGCGACTGCACGACCGCTCGCACGACGCCCGGGCCCGAGATGCCGACGTTCACGCACGCATCGGGTTCCCCCGCGCCATGCAGCGCGCCCGCCATGAAGGGGTTGTCCTCGACGATGTTGCAGAAGGCGACGAGCTTCGCGCATCCGACTCCGTCACGGCTGGCGGTGGCCTCAGCGGTGGCGGCGACTGCCTGCGCCATGAGCAGGACGGCGTCCATGTTGATGCCCGCCCGCGTCGAGGCGACGCTCACCGAAGCGCACACTCGCTCGGTGGTCGAGAGCGCTTCGGCAAGCGAGGAGATGAGCGCGCGATCGGCAGCGCCGATCCCCTTGTGCATCAGCGCCGAGAAGCCGCCGATGAAGTCGATGCCGACGGCGGCTGCCGCGCGCTCGAGCGTGTGGGCGATCGGCGTGAGGTCGCCCGCGCCTGCGGGCGCGATCTCCGCGACCGGCGTCACGGCCACGCGCGTGTTGACGATCGGCACGCCGAACTCCCGGGCGAGGCGCTCGCAGGTCGGCACCAGGCGCTCGGCGCTCCGTACGACTCGCTCGTAGACGCGGGCTGCCACGCCTTCGACCGAATCGGCGCCGCAGCCCGTGAGCGACACCGAGAGCGTCACCGTCCGGATGTCGAAGTGCTGCTGGGTGATCATCGTGAGGGTCTCGGCGATCTCCTCAGGCGTGAGCTGGAGCACGGCGGCCTCCCTCTAGATGCGATGCATGAACCGGAAGACGTCCTCGCGCTGCAGCGTGATCTGCAGGCCCATCTCGTTTGCGACCTCGGCGAGCTTCGCCTGCACGCGGTCGAACGGGCAGGTCTCCTCGTCCACCGTGACGAGCATCGTCATCGAGAACACGCCGGAGAGGATCGTCTGGCGGATGTCCTCGATGTTGACGCCGCACGAAGCGAGCGCAGCGGAGACTGCGGCGACGATGCCGACGCGGTCTTCTCCGAGCACCGACAGGATGGCGCGTGTCTTCACGGGCGGTCCTTCCTCCGGGGTTCTTGCCGCTCCACGGTATACTCGGCAGGCGAGGCGCGCAACCGGCGCGGCTGCGTCGTTCTGGCGAGGAGGTCGACTCGTGGCCATACCGATCGTCCCGGTGCGCATCGGCGACGTGGTGCGGCTCAAGAAGCCCCATCCGTGCGGCGCGAACGAGTGGGAGGTCACCAAGCTCGGCATGGACATCGGGCTCAAGTGCCGCGGCTGCGGTCGGGCGGTGCGGCTCATGCGCTACGACTTCGACCGCAGGTTCCGCGGGTACGTGGAACGCGTCCAGGCGGCGGACGAATCGAGCGCTCGGGAGCCGTCGTCGAGCTCGGAGGGCGCGGAGGACGGCTCGACCCGGTTGAGCTGAAGGTGCACGTGGTCGCCGCCGTTCCGCGTGTAGGCGGCAAGCTGCAGATCCGTCTTGTCCGACATCTTTCGCACGCAGGCGATCCGCGTGACGCCGCCCTCGACGCGGTCGCCCGGTTTGACGCTCACGTCGTCGACGTGGATGAGAACCAGATCGAGGTCGTCTGAGCCGTCCGGCCGAATGTGGATCTCGAAGTCGTCGTAGCGGCCGTAGAGCTTGTAGGGGCGGACCGCGACCACGACGCCCGAAAGCGGCGCGACGACGTCCGTCCCGGAATCAGCGCCGCAGTCTATCGCGGTGTCGGGCGCTCCGCGGCGGTTGCTCCGCCACAGGCGGATGACAGTGCCGTTCCAGATCGTGGCGGCTTCTTCGTCGTCGGCCGCCGGCTTCGTCTTCGGCGGCACCACCGCCCGGGCCTCGGCGGCCTGTTTGACGCTCGCATCCGGCACGAGCGCCTCGAGGTGCACCGCCTTGTCGCCGGACGCCTGGTGGAACGCGACTTGCGTGACCGCGTCGGGAGCGACGGGCAGCCGCAGGTAGAGAGAGCTGTAGCGAGCAAGCAGGGGCGTCGGCTCGCGTGGCGCGAGGTCGCTGGCGGCGACGGCTGCAGCGCTCGCGACGGGGGCATTCGGAGCCGGGGCAGCAGAGCGGTTGCCCGACAGCAGCCCAGCCACGGCTGCGACCAGGACGATCGCCACGCCCGCGAGCCCGTAGACGCCGGCGGGTGGCGCGTGGCGCGTGCGCCGGTAGCGGCGGCTGCGGACGGTGATCGGTCGCTCGCGCGTCACGGCGCCACCTCGGCCTCGTCGCCGCGCAGCACGACGGTCGTCCCGCGCTTGGCGGAGATGGCGCGCAGGCGGTCGAGGATGACGCGCGCGGCCTCGCCTGACACGACCTCGGGGCGGCCGTTCGTGTCGAGGTAGACCGGCACGATGCGGACCGCGCCGACCCCGTCGGGACCGAGCTCGGCCTGGAGCACGAACGCCTCTCCGGTCTTGCGTGAGTAGTGGTCGAACACGAAGTCGCCGAGCGAGTACGCGATCAGGCGCCCTTTGTAGCGCTCGACCGCCTGGATGACGTGCGGGTGGTGCGAGAGCACCATGTCGGCTCCCGCATCGATGGCAGCGTGGGCGTCACGGACCTGCTCGGCGTTGCAGTCGTCTTGGTACTCGACGCCCCAGTGGAAGCTCACGATGACGTAGTCGTTCTCGCTCTTGGCCTGACGGATCGCCTCGCACACCGCGTCCATGTTCCCGCGTCCGCGCGCAAGCCCGGCCTTCGAGTCCGTGGCGACGAACCCCGCAGGCAGGATGTGAGAGAACGACAGGAAGGCGACACGCGCGCCGTTGCGCTCCGCGGCCGCCGGACGCCACGCCGCCGAGCGGTCGGCGCTTGCGCCCGCGTGTCCGATGCCGTGCTGGTCGAGAAGCGCGACAGTGTCTGCGAGGGCGTCGGGGCCGTAGTCGAGCACGTGGTTGTTCGCGAGCGAGAGGAAGTCGAACCCTGCCGCAGCCAAGCCCTCGACGCCGCGGGGGTCGCCGCGGAAGGTTACGTCCTTCTCGAGGTTGCGGCTGCCACGCGAGGACAGCGGGCTTTCGAGGTTGCCCACCGTGATGTCGGCTTCGGAAAGCAGCGAGGCGACACGCGAGAGTGGGGCGCGACCGCCCGAGGAGGCGATGAGGGACGCGACTCGTCGGTCGAAGATCATGTCGCCCACGGCTGCGACGGTGAGCGTTGCGGGACGTGAGGCGTGGGAGAGCGCCGAGGAGGCATCGAGCGACGGCAGCGGAGCGGGCCGCGGCGTCCGGGCGCGTGCGAGCGTCGCAGCGGCGCCAGCTCGCACGGAGAGGCCTGCCGCGACGCCGGCTACAGCGAGGGCGGCGAGCACGAGCACGACGGCCCCAGTCGCGAGAATACGGCGTCGACGCGCCTGCGTGCGTGCTCGGGCGGTCGCGCTGCGCGTCGGGCGAGGGGCGCTCATGTCGGCGCTGAGATGCTCCATGGCTCCTTGCATAGCACGTAGGGTACCAAGAAGCCCGCCGCGGCGCCTCAGCAGTGCTAGAATCATGCGACACGGTGCCCGTATTCCAGAAGGGGCGAGCGATGGAGCGGCTCGAAAGCGTGCTTCGTGCTGAGGACGACGCCCGTGCTCGCGTGCAAGCCGCGCGCGAGGAGGCGCGGCGGTTGCGCGCACAGGCGAAAGAAGACGCGCAGCGCATCGTCCGCGAGGCGGAGACCTCAGCGCGGGCACAAGCGGAGAAGCGTACTGCGGCGATCGTGGCTGAAGCTCAAGCTGAGGCTGAGGCTATGTTGCAGGAGGCGGCTCAGTCGCGGGAACAGTTGATCGCGTCGGCGCGCCAGCGGCTCGATGCCACAGTCGCAGGCGCCATCGAGGAGCTGGCAGGCTGACCGATGGCCGTCGCGCGCATGCTCAAGGCCACGGTGGTGGCGCACAAGTCGGTCGTCGACGACGTCGTCGACCGTCTTCAGGCCGCAGGCGCGCTCGAGGTCGTCACGACGCCGTACGAGCTTCAGCCAGCGCTCACGCGCGAGGACGAGGAGCGCCTCCGCCAGCTCGAAGAGCAGATCGCTGACGCGAAGTTCGTGGTGGAGGTGCTGGCGAAGCATCGCGAGGACGATCGGCCGTTCGCTGCGTTCGTCTCGGAGAAGATCCACATGGACGCAGAGCGGTTCGAGGCGCTCGAGCCAGACGCGCAATTCCGCTCCCTGTACGAGGAATGCCTGACGATCACCGACCGCCTGGCCGCAGGCGAGCGCGAGCGCGAGCGCCTTCAGCACCTCGTCGCTGAGCTCGAGCCGTGGCGCGACCTTCACCTCCAGGTCGAGCGCCTGCGCGACACCGCGCAAGTGCGGCTGATGACCGGGACAGTGCCCGCAGCGCAAGGCGCGGCCATCCGGCAGCGGCTCCGGGAGGTCTCGCCGCTCATCTCGGTGGAGGAGCTCGGTCCAGTCGGGTCGCGCGCGGCGTGGGTCGTGCTCGCGCACCGCACGGTCGTCGAAGAGACGCGCGCGGCGCTCGCCGCGACGGCGTTCCGCGACGTCGCCTTCCCCGAGGGCGTGAAGGGCTACCCGGCCGAGGAGATCGAAGTCGCGCTCGAGCGCATCGCGCACATCGCCCGCGAGCGCGAGGTGTTCGAAGAGCGCCTGCTCGAGCTGGCGGTCGACCGGTATCGGGACGCGGCGGCGCTTCTCGAGGCGCTCGTCTCGGAGCGCGAGGCGGTGTTCGCCCGCGGGCTCATGGGTGCGACGGAGCGCACGGTGGTGGTGACCGGCTGGGTGCCTGCGAAGAGGCGAGCGGAGCTCGAAGCCTCGCTCGATGCCGTGGGCGAACTCGTCGACCGCGAGCTCCGGGACCCGCTTCCGGAGGAGGAGCCGCCCGTCGAGCTCGAGAATCCGCGGTTCATCCGACCGTTCGATCTGCTCACCGACCTCTACGGCCGGCCGAAGTACCGCGACATCGATCCGACGCCGCTTCTGGCGCCGTTCTTCTTGCTGTACTTCGCGATCTGCATCGGGGACGTCGGCTACGGGCTCATGCTCATCGCCGGCTTCTGGTTCATCAAGCACCGGATCGACGTCGCGTCCGGCGTGAAGCGGTTCTGCGACCTCATGATGATCGGCGGGGCGGGAGCGGCGGTCGCTGGCGCGGCGTTCGGGTCGTACTTCGCGCTCGACTACGACGCGGTTCGGGCAGTGGTGCCGGTGCCGCGGCTCATCGATCCTTTGGGGCAGCTCACGGACTTCCTCGTGCTCACGATCGTCATCGGCGTCGTCCAGGTGTTCTTCGGCGTGCTCGTGGCGGCCTACGACGCGGCGAAGCGGCAGGACTACGCCTCGGCGATAGGCGACCAGCTCTCGACGATACTGCTCGCCGTGCTCATCGGCGTGGCGGCGGCGGTTCGGGGCGCTGCAGGATGGGCGCTGGCGATCGGGCTTGGCGTAACGATGCTGCTCAAGGGGCACGCGATCGAGGCGGCGCTTGCGAAGGACGAAGGGGTCCCAGCGTGGGACCGCGCGCTTGGAGGAGCGTGGCTCGCGCTCTTCCTGGCGTGGCTTGCGGCGCTTGCCTTCGGCGGGCCTGCCGCGGTGGGCTGGGCGCTGCTCGCGGCGACTGTCGCCGGCCTCGCGGCTTCGAAGAGCGTGAAGCGAGCGGTCGCCGGGCTGCTTGGCGGCGCGTACGCCGTGTACGGGATGACGTCGTTCCTCGGCGACATCTTGAGCTACACGCGTCTGGCCGCGTTGGGTCTGTCGAGCGCGCTCGTGGGCATGGTCTTCAACATCTTGGCGAACCTCGTGTGGAGCGGCGCCTCCGGGCTGTTCTCGAAGGGTCCGGCGGGCGTCGTCTTCGGAGCAATCGTGGCAGTGCTCGCCGCGCTCGTGTTCGTGGGCGGGCACACCTTCAACGTGGTGATCAACCTGCTCGGCGCGTTCGTGCATCCGGCGCGCCTGCAGTTCGTGGAGTTCTTCGGCAAGTTCTACGGCAACGGCGGCAAGCCGTTCGCCCCGCTTGGGTACAAGACACAGGCAGTCGTGCTGCACCCCGCGGGGGCGCAGCAGGAAGGAGGCGTACGATCGTGAAGGACGCAATACTCGGCATGTCGGGCACGGACTGGGCGCTGCTGGGAGCCGGCCTCGCCGCGGTCCTCGGCGGGATCGGGTCTGCCATCGGCATCACGACCGCTTCGAGCACGGCATCGGGCATCCTGTCCGAAGACGGCAGCAAGTTCGGCAAGCTGCTGCCGCTCGCAGCGATGCCGGGCACGCAGGGCATCTACGGGTTCATCACCGCCGTGCTCGTCGTGATCTTCTTCAACATCCTCGGCGGGAAGGTGGACCTGCCTGCGGCGATCGGCTTCAAGGTCTTCCTCGCGTGCCTGCCCGTGGCGTTCTTGGCGCTCGTGAGCGCGATCTACCAGGGCATGACGGGCGCGGCCGCGGCGGGCATCGTCGCCGCTGACCAGCCAGCGCCTGCCCTGATCTTCCCGGCGCTCGTCGAGACCTACGCGGTGCTCGCGCTCATCGTGACGATTCTCATGCTGCTCGGTCTGCAGAGCGCCGCGCAGGCGCTGTAGGAGGAGCCGTGGCGCTCGCTGACATCCTCGAGCAGATCGCGGCAGACGCCGAGGCCGAGGCGCACGAGATCATCGCCCGGGCCGAGGAGGAGGCCGCCGGGGTCCGGCGCGACGCCGAGAAGCGCGCGGCTGAGCGGTCGGCGCGCATCGTGGCGGAGGCAGAGGCCGACGCGCGGCGACAGGCGGACGCGCTGCTGGCTTCAGCGCGCCTGCGGGCACGAGACGACACGCTGGCGGCGAAGCAGGCGCTCATCGAGGAGGCGCTCGGGCTGACCGCCGCCGGGCTCGTCGCGGTCGAGCCGTCGCGCTACGCGCGGTTCGTCGCGCGACGGATCGTGAAGACGGCGCGCGGCGGCGAGGAGGTCTTGGTGGCGGCGGCCGACCGGGACCGGCTTGCGGCGCTTCCGGAGGCGGTGGAGTCCGTCGCGCGGGAGATGGGGCGCGAAGGTCTCGCGCTGCGCTTCGTCGACGAGCCCGCGCCAGTCGCTCACGGCGTGGTCCTGCGCGGAGCGCGCGAGAGCGTCGACCTGTCCATTGAGGGCCTCATCGAGGCGGAGCGCGACCGGCTGGTTGCGCGATTCGCCGAGGCGCTGTTCGCCCAGGGCGAAGGAGATGGCCGGTAAGATGCGGCCCCCGCTGCTCAAAGCCGTCAAGGACTCGATCCGCTACGGATACGCGGTCGGCCGGGTGCGTGCGCTGGAGGCGCGGGTCCTCCGCGACGCCGCCTACGAGCGGCTCGTGGACGCGCCGACCTTCGCCGAGCAGCTGCGCATCCTCTCCGACACCGCCTACGGCCAGTACCTCGAGGGAGCGCAGACCGCAGACGACGTGGAGCGCGGGCTTGAACGCGCGCTCGAGTCCGTGTACGGGCTCGTCGCCGAGCTCGGGTTGCCGGAGAGCATGACGCGCTTCTTCCGCGTACGGCACGACTTCGCGAACCTGCGAGCGCGCCTGAAAGCGGACGTGTTGGGCGCTTCCGTCGAGCGCGACCTGTCTCCGCTCGGCACCGTTCCGATCGAGGTCGTCACCGGGGCGGTCCGGGAGCTGCCCGAGCCGCTGCGCCGCGTGGCGGCAGAAGCGCTCGACGCGCTTGCGGCGCTCGACGCGGACGCCGAGCGTCGCGGAACCGAGGTGAGCACCCTTGCGAAGCTCGAGACGGTCGACCGCGTGGTGGAGCGAGCGGAATACGCCGAGCTCGCCTCGCTCGCGCGCGCGTCGAAGAGCGACTTCCTTGGCGAATACGTCGCGCTTTCCGTCGACCTCGCGAACGTCAAGCGCGTCATCCGCGCCAAGCGGCGCGGCGCTGCGCTGGCTGAAGTGGAGCCGTCGCTCTTGGACGGCGGGCGGGTGCCGCGCACGCGTCTTGCGGCGGCTTACGCGCTGCCGCTCGAGGAGCTCGCGGAGCGGCTCGCCTCGGAGCACGCGCTTCGGGGGGTGCAGGCCGAGGACCTGCTCGCGCTCGACCGGCTCGACGTGGCCACAGACGCGCTCGCGGTGCGCATGATGCGCGCCGGCCGCGCGGTGCCGCTGGGGGCGGAGCCGGTGGTCGCGTACGTGCTCGCACGCGAGGCGGAGGTGCGGCAGCTGCGGGTGCTGCTCATCGGGAAGCTCGCAGGACTCGGCACGGAGGAGCTGCGGGCGCGGCTGAGGAAGGTGTACGTGGGCCGTGGCTGAGAAGGTCGCGATCATCGGCGATTCCACGAGCGTGGCCGGGTTCCGCCCGCTCGGCGTCGCGGTGTTCCCTGTGGCCGAGCCCGCCGACGCGCACGCGATCTGGCCCGAGGTGGCAAGCGGCGCGTACGGCATCGTGTTCGTCACCGAGCCGGTGTACGCGGAGCTCGCCGAGGAGATCGCGGCGATCGCCGACCGGCCCGTGCCTGCGGTGACGGTCATCCCGGGCGCCGGGAGCCCGGGGGGCGTTGGGGAAGCGAAGCTCGCGCGCGCGATCGAGCGCGCCGTTGGAACGAGCACACTCATTCGGGAAGAGGAAGCGTGATGGAGCAAGGGCGCATCATCAAGGTCGCGGGCCCGCTGGTGGTCGCGGAAGGGCTCGTCGAGTCCAAGATGTACGACCTGGTCCGCGTGGGCGACGAAGGGCTCATGGGCGAGATCATCGAGATGCGCGGCGACCGCGCGTCGATCCAGGTCTACGAGGAGACCGAGGGCCTCGGCCCCGGCGACCCGGTGGTCTCGACGGGGGCGCCGCTTTCGGTGGAGCTCGGGCCCGGCATGCTCGAGCAGGTGTACGACGGCGTACAGCGGCCGCTCGACGTGTTGCAGGCGCAGGCCGGCGCGTTCATCGCTCGCGGCCTGTCGGCGCCCGCGCTCGACCGCGAGCGGCTGTGGGCGTTCGAGCCGCGCGTGAAGCCGGGTGACGCAGTGGCAGGCGGCGACGTGATCGGCGTCGTGCAAGAGAACGTCGTCATCGAGCATCGCATCATGGTGCCGCCGGGGCTCGCGGGCGAGATCGTGGAAGTGCGCGAGGGGGAGCACACCGTCACCGACGTGGTGGCGCGGCTTCGGGCAGCAGACGGGACGGTCCACGACCTCACGATGATGCAGGTCTGGCCGGTGCGCGTGCCGCGGCCGTACCGCGAGAAGGTCTCGGCTGCCGAGCCGCTGGTGACGGGCACGCGCGTGATCGACACGTTCTTCCCGGTTGTCAAAGGCGGCGTGGCGTGCATCCCGGGTCCGTTCGGCGCGGGCAAGACCGTCACGCAGCACCAGATCGCGAAGTGGAGCAACGCCGAGATCGTCGTGTTCATCGGGTGCGGCGAGCGCGGCAACGAGATGACCGACGTGCTCATGGAGTTCCCCGAGCTCACCGACCCGTACTCCGGGCAGCCGCTCATGAAGCGCACCGTGCTCGTCGCGAACACCTCGAACATGCCGGTGGCGGCGCGCGAGGCGAGCGTGTACACGGGCATCACGATGGCCGAGTACTTCCGCGACATGGGCTACAACGTCGTCCTGCAGGCGGACTCCACGAGCCGCTGGGCCGAGGCGATGCGCGAGATCTCCGGCCGCCTGGAGGAGATGCCGGGCGACGAGGGCTTCCCCGCGTACCTCGGGACGCGGCTGGCGTCGTTCTAC
The DNA here is from genome assembly GCA_001950395.1 of Coriobacteriaceae bacterium EMTCatB1. Lineage (GTDB taxonomy): Bacteria > Actinomycetota > Coriobacteriia > Anaerosomatales > Anaerosomataceae > Parvivirga. The sequence continues at coordinate 1,213,351 of BDLO01000001.1, read as the reverse complement.
GAGCGCGCGGGCAAGGTGCGTGCGCTCGGGAGCGACGGGCGCGAGGGCTCCGTTACCGTCGTGGGCTCGGTCTCGCCTCCCGGCGGCGACCTCTCGGAGCCGGTCGTGCAGAACACGCTCCGCGTCGTCAAGGTCTTCTGGGCCCTGCAAGACCAGCTCGCGTTCCAGCGCCACTTCCCGGCCATCGACTGGCTCACCTCGTACTCGCTGTACCTCGACAAGGTGACGCCGTTTTGGGCGGAGCGCGTCTCGCCGGAGTTCCGCGCGCGGCGCGACGAGGCGATGGCGATCCTGCAGCGCGAGGCGGAGCTCGCCGAGATCGTGCGGCTGGTGGGCGTCGAGGCGCTCTCGCCCGAAGAGCGCGTGCTCATGGAGACCGCCAAGTCGATCCGCGAGGACTTCTTGCAGCAAAACGCCTTCCGTGACGACGACCAGTTCTCGTCGCTCGCCGAGCAAGACGCGCTTCTGCGGGTCATCCTGCTGTTCCGCGACAAGGCGCTCGAGGCGCTCTCGCGGGGCGCGTCGCTGGAGGCGATCTTCTCGGCGCCGGTGCGCGAGCGCATCGCACGCGCGAAGTACCTGAGCGCTGAGGACCTCGCCGAGTTCGAGGCGATCGCGTCGGAGATCGAGACGCAGCTTGTCGGCGGCGAGGAAGAGGAGCCAGCTTCGGTGTACGCGGGAGGTGAGCGCTGATGCGCGAGTACATGACCACGCGCGAGATCGTCGGCCCGCTCCTGCTCATCGACAGCGTCGTCGACGTCACCTACGGCGAGCTCGTGGAGCTGGAGTACCCGGACGGCACCCGCTCGCTCGGCAACGTCTTGGAGGTCAACGGCTCGGTCGCGCTCGTGCAAGCGTTCGAGGGGACGCGCGGTTCGAATCCTGCGGGCACGAAGGCGAAGTTCCTCGGGCGGCCGCTCGAGCTCGGCGTGAGCCGCGACATGCTGGGTCGCGTGTTCGACGGCCTCGGCCGTCCCATCGACGGCGGGCCGGAGATCATCCCCGAGAAGCGGCTGCCGATCCACGGCTCGCCGATCAACCCGACGGCGCGCGACTTCCCGGACGACTTCATCCAGACCGGCATCTCGGCCATCGACGGGCTGAACCCGCTGGTGCGCGGCCAGAAGCTGCCGATCTTCTCCGGCTCGGGCCTGCCGCACAACGAGCTTGCCGCCCAGATCGCTCGCCAGAGCGCGGTGCTCGTGCGAAGCGACCGGCCGGACGTTGTGGGCGAGAAGATGGAAGGCGAGTTCGCCGTCGTGTTCGCGGCGATGGGCATCACTTTCGAGGACGCTGAGTTCTTCAAGAATGAGTTCCGGACCACCTCTGCCATCGAGCGTGCGGTGCTGTTCTTGAACCTCGCGGACGACCCTGCCGTGGAGCGCATCGCGACGCCGCGCATGGCGCTCACGGCCGCTGAGCACCTCGCGTACGAGTGCGACATGCACGTGCTCGTCATCCTGACGGACATGACCTACTACTGCGAGGCGTTGCGCGAGGTCTCGGCCGCTCGCAAGGAGGTGCCGGGCAGGCGCGGTTACCCGGGCTACCTCTACACCGACTTAGCGACCATCTACGAGCGCGCCGGCCGCATCAAAGGCAAGCACGGCTCGATCACGCAGGTGCCGATCCTCTCGATGCCGGACGACGACAAGACGCACCCGATCCCGGATCTCACGGGCTACATCACCGAGGGCCAGATCATCTTGGACCGCAACCTGCACCGGCGCGGCATCTATCCGCCGGTGGCGGTGCTGCCGTCGCTCTCTCGCCTCAAGCAGAAGGGCATCGGCCCCGGCAAGACGCGCGAGGACCACGCCGACCTCTCCAACCAGCTCTTCGGTGCGTACGCCCGCGGCCTGCAGGCCAAGGAGCTCGCCGTCATCCTGGGCGAAGCGGCTCTGTCTGAGACCGACAAGGCGTTCGTGGCCTTCGCCGACGCCTTCGAGGACCGCTTCATCCGGCAGGGCAAGCACGAGGAGCGCTCGGTGGCCGAGACGCTTTCGATCGGCTGGGAGCTGGCCGCGCTGCTGCCGCGGAGCGAGCTCAAGCGCATCAAGGACGAGTACGTCGAGAAGTACCTGCCTAGCCAGGAGGGCTGAGTGGGGGGGCTCGTCGCATCGCTGCGCATCGCGCTCGTCGTGGGGATGGCGCTGTTCTTCCTCGCGCTCGTGGGCTTCAACGCGTACATGGCGCGCATGTACAAGCGGGCCGGCGCGACCACGCCCACCGGCGTGGTCATCATCCGCGTGATGAACGCGATCCTGCTGCTCGTGGCAGCGGCCATCGTCATCTCAGCGCTGGTGAAGAGGTAGCGAGATGTCTGTCCTTCGCGTGAACCCCAACCGCATGGAGCTGCTCAAGCTCAAGCGCAGGCGCGACGTCGCCAAGCGCGGCCACAAGCTTCTCAAGGACAAGTTCGACGAGCTTCTGAAGGAGTTCTTGGCGCGCATCTCGGACAGCCGTCGGCTTCGCCGCGAGGTCGAGGCGCGGCTCTCGCACGCGTACGCGCTGCTCGCGGTGGCGCGCGCGGAAGCAGGGCGCACCGACTTGGCGCAGGCGCTGCTCGCTGGCGAGCCGGCCGACCTCGTGACGACTGCAGAGCGCAACGTGATGAGCGTGCGCGTGCCAGAGATCGAGGCGGGGGAGATCCCGCAGCCGGGCGGCTACTCGCTCGGCACGATGCCAGCGGTGCTCGACGAGGCGCTCGAAGCGCTCGCCGAGACGCTTCCGCTCATGATCGAGCTCGCGCAGCGCGAGAAGGCGATCGAGCTTCTGGCCGCCGAGATCGAGCGCACGCGTCGGCGCGTGAACGCGCTCGAGCACGTGCTCATACCCTCGATCGTCGAGACGATCAAGAGCGTGCAGATGAAGCTGGACGAGGCCGAGCGAGGCAACCTCACGCGGCTCATGAAGGTGAAGGACATGCTCGAGCAGCAGCGCGCGGAGGAGCAAAGGAGCGCGGAGTAGGAGTTCCTCAGACTCCATTCGACGCCTCGCCTCGTAAGCAGGCTGGCGGAGCCTGCCTCTCGCGGGTACGATGGATGCGAGAGGAGGAGCGCAGTGGCAAGCATTCTCCAGGAGAAGAAGCAAGCGATAACTGAGGCATGCCGCCGATTCAAGGTCGCCCGCATGTACGTGTTCGGCTCTGCGCTTCGGGACGACTTCTCGTTACACGCGAGCGACATCGATCTGCTCGTCGAGTTCGAGGACATGTCGCCGTTCGAGCTCGTCGATGCGTACTTCGGCCTGCTTGCGGAGCTTGAGCGGATCCTTGATTCGCCCGTCGACCTTGTGATGGCGGATGCGGTAAAGAACCGCTACATCGCCGCCGACATCGAACGTACGAGGCGGTTGATGTATGCCGCGTGACGCGCGCGCATACCTAGCTGACATCCTCGAAAGTTGCGACGCGATCGCGTACGCGCTTGAGGGGCTCGACTTGGACGCGTACAAAGCCAACAGGCTCGTGCGCTCTTCTGTCGAGCGGGAGTTCATCATCATCGGCGAAGCCGCTGCGGCGCTGTCGCGGATTGCGCCCGACCTATTCGTCTCGATCTCCCATGCGCGTCGTATCGTCGATTTCCGCAACCGGCTCACCCACGAGTACCCCAATGTCAGCGACGTTATCGTTTGGGGCATCGCGAAGCGAGATGTGCCCGTGCTGCGCGACGAGTGCGCTGACCTGATGCGGGCACTGGGCGAGGTCGGCGAATCGTCCTGACCTTAGCATCTAACGGGTGACCACGCACCAAGGCCGGACCGAAGGGCGCTGGCAGTCGATCACACGCAGGACATGCTCGAGCAGCAGCGCGCAGCAGAGGACGCCGCTGCTGACGCCGGCTAACCCGTCTGGCCGGTGAACTGCCAAGACGCGAGCGCGAGCGCTGGCGCAAGGCAGGCGCCGCCGTCCTCGGTGCCGACGAGCTCGCGGGTGCGGCCGATCGCCTGAAGCCCCTTGAGCGCCTCGACGACGCTTTGCGTGAACCGCGCGTTGGCAAGCGGGCGCGAGAGCCGGCCGTCCTCGATGAGGAAGGTGCCGTCGCGTGTCATGCCGGTGAGCAGCACGGTTGCGGGGTCCTCGACGTTCACGTAGTGGAAGCGCGTGACGTACACGCCGCGCTCGACGGCGGCGATCATCTCGTCGACGGTGGCGTCGCCCGGCTCGATGGCGAGGTCGAGCGGCATCGGCCCCCACGGGTTCGGCGCGGGGAGCGCGTGGCCGGTGTTCGTGCGAGCGAGCTTCGCCGCCCAGTACGAGTCGGTGACGACGCCAGCGGGCACTCCGCGCTCGACGAGCGCCACCCGGTGCTTCGGCACCCCCTCGAAGTCGAACGGCAGTCCGACGGCTTCGGGGCTGAGCGCGTCGTCGACGATCGTGAGCGTCTCGGGGAAGAGCCGCTCGCCTTCGTGCAGCGCGACGAAGGACGAGCGCTCGAAGTAGGCGCGGGCGCCGAACGAGGTGTAGCCGAGGAAGTCGAGCAGATCCGCGACGGCGTCGGGCGCGAGGACGACCGGGTACGAGCCCGGCTCGAGCGGCTCGGCGCCCACCGAGCGCTCTGCGAGCAGCGCGGCGCGATCGCCGAGGGAGTCGGCGGCGAGCTCGGCGGGGTCGGTCCCGAGCCAGGACGCCCAGCCGCTCGCGCCGCTTGCGTGCATCGAGAGCACGGTGGCGCGCGCGGCGCCCGTCGTGGCGGCTAAGCGGACGCCGCGTGAGTTCGCAACCGCGATGCCGGCCGCACGCACCGAGACCGTGCCGGCAGCGGTAAGGCCGCGCTCGGCGGACTGCGCGATGATGGCGGCGGCAGCCTCCGCGCGGGCGTCTGGGCCGAACGCGTCAGGATCCGGGAGCGGGCGAGCGGGCGCGGCAGCCGCCTCCGAGGGCTCAGGCAGCCCCGGGAACGAGGGGTCCTCGGGCGCGCGCAGCGCGGCCTCGCGGGCTCGCTCGCAGCAGCGCTCGAGCGACTCCTCGTCGACGCGGTCGGTGGCGGCGCAACCCTGGCGCGTCCCGACGACGACGCGCACCGACACACCCGCGGAGCGCTCCGCGACGTTCTGGTGGATGCGGTTGTTGGCGAAGCGCGTGAGCGCCGAGCGCTCCACCGAGGCGAGCACCTCGACCTCGTCGCCGCGCGCGAGCGCAAGCGTCCGCTCGGCGATCTCGGCAGCCGTCTCGTGCATGCTCATCGCGCCACCCCCACCTGCACGTTGCGGAAGCGCGCGGGCGCAGCGCCGTGCGCCACGTGCGCGACTTGCATCGGCTCGCCCTTGCCGCAGTTCGGCACGCCCCACACCTGCCAGTGCCTCGGGGAGCACACGGCGTCGAGCGAGCTCCAGAACTGCGGCGTGATGCCGGTGTAGTTCGGGTTCTTGATCATGCGGCCGAGCTTGCCGTCCTTGATCTCCCAGCCGATCTCGCACGCGAACTGGAAGTTCAGCCGCTTGTCGTCGATGGACCAGGAGCTGTTCGTCTCCATGTAGATGCCCTCGCGGGTGTCGGCGATGAGGTCGTCGAGGTCCCACTCGCCGGGCTCGAGCGACACCGTCGTCATCCGCACGAGCGGGATGCGGTCCCAGCCGCTGGCTCGCGCGCAGCCGGTGCTCGACCGGCCGATCGCCACGGCCGACTCGCGCGATGAGAGGAAGCCTGCGAGCACGCCGCCTCGCACGACGTCGAAGCGCTGCGCGGGCACGCCCTCGTCGTCGTAGCCGAAGCTGCCGATCGAGCCCGGCGTGGTGGCGTCGGCGACGACGTTGAGGCGCTCGGAGCCGTACCTGAGCGTGCCGAGGCCGGAGGCGCGCACCCACGAGGTGCCCGCGAACGCGGCCTCGTCGCCGAGCACGCGATCGAGCTCGGTCGGGTGCCCGATGGACTCGTGGACCTGCAGCGCCATCTGGCTGCCGTCGAGGATGACGGTGGTGGTCGTGCTGGGGCAGGGGATGGCGCGCGTGAGAGCGGCTGCCTGCTCGGCGATCCGCGGCGCGTGGCCGACGAGGTCGAGCGCCAGCACGGCCTCCCAGCCTGCCTGCACGGTCTGGCCGCCGTGCGAGTTGGGGTAGGAGCGCGTGAGCACCTCGCCGTCGGTGACGGCGATCGCCTCGATGCCTGCGCCGACCTCGGTGTGCGACTGCTCGATGAGGGAGCCCTCCGTGGACGCGAAGACCTTGCTTACAGACCACGCGTCGAGCGAGCCGGCCGTCACGGAAACCAGCGGCTCGGCGCGCATGGCCTCGTCGGCGGCGAGCAGAAGGGCGACCTTCTCGTCCAGCGGCACCGAGAACGGATCGATCTCGCACGGCGCGCGCCACTCGTCGGTGACAATGGGCGCGTCGGAGAGCCGCACCGGCGCGCTCCACGTCCGAGCGGCCGCGCGAGCGAGCGCGACCGCTTCCCGCGCGGCCAGGCGTATCGCGTCGGGCGAGAGGTCGGCCGTGGCTGCGAACCCCCACGCGCCGTCCGCGATCACCCGAACGCCCAGTCCGAGGGTCTCGCTCGAGCCGATCGCATCGACGCGCCCCGTGCGCACCGAGACGGTCTCGGAGCGTTCGAACACGACGCGGGCGTCGGCGTACGAAGCGCCAGCAAGCGTGGCAGCGTCCAGCGCTGCCAGGGCGATGTCGCGCATGGTCCCCCTCTCGTTACGGCCGCGAGGCGCTCGCCTGCAGCGGCGGCTGCGTCCGGAGACTCCAGTCGTACCGGCGGGCTCCCGCGTAGTCTGAGCGGTCGGCGAGCCGCGCGACGCGCACCACGTCCCCCGTGCGTGGCGCGTGCACGAACCAGCCTCCGCCCACGTAGATGCCCACGTGGTACACCGGATTGCCGAAGAATACCACGTCGCCAGGACGCAAGTCTGCCGGTGCGATGCGCTCGCCTAGGGCGAACTGCGCCCGCGAGTAGTGCGGGAGCTTGACGCCGTGCTGGGCGAACACGTACATGACGAGCCCCGAGCAGTCGAAGCCGCTTGCCGGGCTTGCGCCGCCCCACACGTACGGGACACCGACGTATGCGAGCGCCGTCTCCACGGGCGAGCCCGGCTGCACCGTGATGGTCCCGTCGCCGGATCCTGCGAGCAGCTGTCGCAAGAACGCGGCCTCTTCGCGCTGGCGCTCGGCGGATTCCTCCGCGAGCAGCGCGAGCACCTCTGACTGCGCGTTGGCGAGCATCTCTTGCCGCTCCTGGATGCGCAGCTCGATCTCGATCTTGCGGGCGGCCAACTCGAACTCGAGCTCCTCGGCGCGCTTGGCGGCGTCTTCCGCTTCCTGGGCCGTACGGCGCGCGAGGTCGCGTTGGGCCTGCAGTGCGGCTGCGGTGCGAGCGTCGGCCTCGCCGACGGCTCCGAGGAAGCGCAAGCGTGCGATGAGGTCGGAGATCGATTCGGCCGCGAGGATAGTCGCGAGCGGATGCTCCGCGCCATCGCGGTAAATGGCTGCGGCGCGCTGCTCCAGCAGCCGCTGCTGCTCCTGGAGCGCGACTTCGGCGGCAGCGAGGTCGACGACGGCCGCCTCTTGGCGGGCGCGCGCGAGGGCGAGCTGCTCGCTGGCCGCGTTGTACTCCTCGGCTGCGATGCCGAGCTCCCGGTCGAGGGCGTCGAGCTCGGTCTTGAGCGCGTCGACCTGCGCTTGGAGCGCGGCAAGGTCGCGCGGCGGAGGCGGCGTCGCGGGGGTAGCAGGCAGCGCGAACGCTGGCGCCGCGAGCGCAAGCGCGATGAGCGACGCGACGAGCGGTCTCAAGAGCTGTGAGTGTCGGTGTTGCGTACGCATACCGGTGCGGGCTCTAGCACGTCGCGTGCCATGCGGACGCGCGCGCAGAGCCGGCGCAACGCCGGCTCTGCGGGAGGTCGTGCGGGCCTCGAACGTCACGGCCAGTAGGGTGTGATGCTGCCGTGCTCGCCGCAGTTGGTCGAGCAGTTGTTCTTGTTCCAGTTGGCCTGGCCGCTGTTAAGGGTGATGTTGGCGGTGCCGATGCGGGTGAGTCCGGACGTGCTGCCCGAGTACGCTCCGTCAGCGTCCACGCGCACCAGCAGACGAGGCCGCTTCCAGCCGTGCGGGATCTTGATGTGGCAGTTCACGCAGCCGCCCTTGTTGAACGAGCCTTGATGATCGCCCGCCGAATGCACGTTGTTCGACCAGGCGCCCGAAGAGCCGTTGAGGTCGTGGCACTTCGCGCAGATGATCGTGGTCGAGCTCATGCCGTTCGTGCTGTTGCTCAAGTATGCCGTCTGCCAGTCTGTCGGGTACGCCGGGTCGAGGAGCCACGACACGCTCGACCCGTGTGGGCCCTTCGCGCTCGCGGTCGAATTGGTGTGGCATTCGGTGCACGTCATCATCGAGTTCACGGTCCACGAGCTGCCGCTCACGAAGAAGCTGTTGGTGGGAACGGCCCAAGTGACGTTGCGTGTCGTGCCGCCGCTGTCGACGAAGGTGAAGCTCGACTGCATGCCGACGCTCTGACCGAGCACGTTATGGTACGAGAAGTTGCTCGGGTTGAACTCGAGCGCTTGGTCGGTCGAGGTGTAGTTGGTGTTGTCGCTGCGGGTCGCGGTGAATGGCTGGCCGCTGTACGAGCTGTGGCACTTGAAGCACAGGTACGCCTCGTAGTCCGAGCTCCCGCCGTCGAGCCGCGCCGTCGTCCAGTTCGCGGACGAGACGGCGGTCCAGTTGCTCGGCCACACCGTCGGCTTCACGCCGGTGGCTCCGCGAAGGACCTCGCCTGCGAGCGAGCTACCCGTAGTGTGGCGACCGCGCCGCGCCGCGTGCGGGTCGTGGCAGTCTGCGCACTCGGCGTGGCGGTTGGACGCGCCCAGTTGCGAGGCGGTCTCGGTGTCGGTGTGGCGGCCAGAGCGCTCCACGGGATGGCGGTAGGTCTGCGCGAAGGCGGTCTGCACGTTAAGCCAGCTCATGTCGGTGTTGTGGCAACCGGCAGACGAGCAGCTACCGCTCCTGCGCCCGTCGTGGCATCCGTAGCAGAGCGCCTGCTCCGACCACGTGGTGCTGTTGTCGCGCGAGACGTTGAGGTGGCCACTGCTCGTCGACCCATCGGGGATCTGCGTTATCGCGGTCAGCCGTGCGTTCCGCGACGCGTGCGGGTCGTGGCAGGTCTGGCATCCGAACTGTCCCGCGAGCTTCTGGATCGTGGTGGCCTTGTGGCCGCTGGAGGCGAAGTCCGCACCTGAGGCCGCCTTGTTCCAGCCGTGGAACAGCGGGGACGTCACGTCCGAGAACGCCACCGAGTACGGGACGATCGTGGAGGCGTCGGTTGAGGATGCCGGCGGTGTTCCGTCGTGGCACCGCAGGCAGAAGTCGGTCGGCGAGGACGGGGCGGCGAGCTTGGTGTTGTCGGGGTCGCTCGCGCGCGCCATGCTCCACGCGACGCCTGCCGTGCCCTTCCCGACGTAGTGCACGTTGTGGCAGTTGGCACAGGTGAGCGAGCCGGTGGCGGTCACGTAGCGGTCGTAGAGCGCGGTGACCGTCCAGTCGTAGAGGACAGGCGTTGCGAGACTGTCAGTCGTCGCGAGGTGCGCAACGAGCCGGATCTTCGGGTACGCGCTCGTGGCGTACGAGGTGAGATCGACCGGGCCATTGTCTGCAGACGCCGCGATCGTCGTCCACGACGAGCCGTTGTAGCCGAGCACGCTCACGCGCAGGTCGGCGCCCGCGGGCTCGTCCTCCGTCCACGACACGGTGCCCCAGTGATGTGCGGAAGCGTCCGGCGTGATATCAGGCGTCGTCGCGGTGCCGGAGGTGCGGTACGCCAGGCCGGTTGTCGTGTAGGTGGCAGGGGCGATCGACGAGCCCGTGTTCCAGTTCCATCCCGGACCCGTGAGCGACTGCCAAGCACCCCACGAGGATGGGTTCGTGGGCGTGTCCGGGATGCGGATGCGCGCAAATCCGCTCTGGTTCCCGCCGCGGATCGCGTAGATGTAGTCGCCGCCGTCCCACTCAAGGTCGCAACCGTCGCCGAGATCGGCGCCGAACGGGTCGATGTTGAGGTTGGTGGCCGTAGGCGTGCCGGCGAGGTTCGAGACGACGATGGTGTCGAGGGCGTCGCTCGTGTCTCTGCCGACGATCATCAGGTACTCGGTGCCGTTCTTCACGAAGTACGTCATGCGAGCGTAGCGCGTGTTCGTGTTGTCGCTTGTGACCTGGACGCCCTGGGTGAAGTCGGCGTCTGCAGTCGCGCGGCCGGGCGCGGAGCGCCAGTACAGACGACCATCGCCGGCAGTGCCGTTCTGGTAGATGACGAACAGCCGATTGGCGACGGGCGCGAACGCGATGGCTGAACCGACGCCGAGCTGGCGGTCTGTGCCACTGGTCTGGAAGTTGAACGAGCCGGTGCTCGTGTTCGTGTAGTTCCACCACATGATCGCCGTCTGGCCACCGGCGCGCGTGTAGTACGCGCAAGTGGAGTCAGAGCGGGTGTTGAGCGCGGCGTCGCCGCCTTGCCCGATTGTGTTTGGCAGGGTCTGGCCGGATGCCCACGAGTCGTTCGCGATGTCGTAGTAGGCCTGTGCGCTGTTGTTGTTACCGCGTGTCACGTACACGCGGTTGTTCACGACGAACGCGCTGGAGCCCGTGTCTGGGTTCCAGCCGACGGCGCTGTTCGCGGGATTGAGCAGGTCATTCCACGCCCCGGTTCCAGGCGTGTACTCGTCAAAGGTGGTCGTCCTGCCTTGGTTGCCGAACACCACCGGAATCTGGATGCTCGTCGTGTACTGCGCGAGCACCACCTCGCCGCCGGACGAGTTCGTGGTGGCGGCGTTCACCAGCGTGTAGGTGTTGAACTCGCTTTGCGTCGTGTGCGCGAGCACTGTCATCGTATCTGTGACGTACGAACCTGACACCACCCGGTACGGGTGCCGCGACTTGTACGTCGAGGTGTCGGTGAACTGCGCTTGCACGTCGCGGCTGTTCCAGGCGAACGGCTTCGTGGAGCCAGAGATGCGCGTGTCGGTGGAAGCATTGGAGTGGCACGCGAAGCACACGTCCGCACCGCCTGTCTGCGAGGCGGTCGTGTTCTGCGACCGGTAATCCACGAGCTTGTCCGCCCGGCTCGCGTGCTTGTTGTGGCACGCCAGGCACTGGATGCCAGGGTTGGGCTCGGTGGTGTTCGTGAGCACCGTCGCAGGGCCGTGCGCCGCGCTCGCGTACCCGGCGTAGTTGTGGTCGCCGCCCGTGTTCGCGTACGCGCTCGGCCCGCCGGCTACGCCCATCGCCTGCTGCGCGTTGATGGTCTTGCCGTTCCACGTCACCGTCGTCGAGCCGTGGCAGGAGAAGCAAAACGCGTTGCCGCCCGGGTTGTCGTTGCGGCTGTAGTACTCGTAGGTGTTGGTGGCGTACTCGATCCTGAGCATGCGCCGATAGCTCTGCGATGCCACGTACACGCCGGTGGCGTCGTAGAAGAACGGCGACCGGTGCGGCGTGTGGCACGCGGTGCACTCTTGCTTGTTCGTGGTCATGTAACCGTTGCGGTGTTTCGAGCCGGCAGTGACCGTGCCGGTATCGAAGAACGACGCCTCGACGTTGAAGGTGCTCCTGGCGCCCGTCGCGTACGAAGCGCCGGTGGAGCCGTGGCAGTAGTAGCACGCCTCCTTCAGGTGGTAGTCGACGCGGTAGGCGCCATGCACTTGGTGGCAGCGCGGGCACGACACCTGGTTCGGGTCGGAGCGGTTGCCGTGCACGTTCGGTGCCATGCTGAACGAGGGCGCCGACTTGTTCCCAAGCGAATCACGTGCGACGACCGCGTAGAACCACACGTACGACTGCGTGGTCTCAGCAGACGCCGCGTTGACCTGCGCGCTCGTGCCGGTCAATCCCGAGGCGACGGGCGAGAGCCCGCGCGAGATGATGGTCGCGCCGGTGATCGGGATGACGTCGCGGTAGACGTCGTACACGAGGGCGTGGCCGGAGGCGTCCGGGAACCCGTCCACTGCACGGTGACGGTCGGCGAGGTGAGCAGGCTCGCGCGCGGCGTGACGAACACGTCGCGCAGCACGGGCTGCGTCGGCGTGGCGGCGAACGCCGGAGCCGCGAGCGAGATCAGGAGCGCGACGCCGATCGCCGTGAGCATCACCCGCGCGGTCCGCTGGTTGCCGTTCATGCTTCCCACCTCCGGTCGCAACGTATCCGCATCATTCTATATGCTGGTGACTGTGGTCACAATGAGGGAATCCGGTACGCGCGCGGGATCGAGCCCGGTGAGCCGCCATCCTGATGCGGTGCGACGCATCGGCACGGCGATGGTGTGCTCCGAGTGGACGCCGGAGTCGCGCCACACCACGACGGCATAGCCGACATAGACCGTGGTCGATCCGACGGCGAACGCCGTGACGGTCTGCTGGGGCTTGGAGCTCACGATCTGCGGCAGCGAGTCGATGCGCGCTGCCGCTGCAGCGCGCGGGTCGGCCCCTTCGTCGGTCGCCCAGAGCGCAGCGAGTGCGTCGACGTCTTTGTCGATCAGCCCGGAGGTGTAGTCGGCAATCAGGGACTTGATCGTGGGCGCGTCTTTGCGGATGGCCGCTTCGATTTCGGCGACGTAACGGCCGTACGCCTCGCGCTCGTTCGCGCCAAGCGCGTCGACGCCTTTCGATGCAGCCGCGGCTACCGCGTCGCGCGGCACCGCGATCGGGTCGGCGAGGCGCTCGGCGACCGAGGGGTCGACGGTCGCGGCGCCCGGCTGCGTGGGGGCTGCGGGGGACGCGGGAGCAGCGGGCGCGCCCGGTGAGGCGCCGATCGGCCCGGCTGCGGGCGCGCCCTGGCGAAGCAGCAGCCACCCCGTGACTGCGAGCGCCACGGCCAACGCGACGAGAAGCGGTGTGCGGGCAGACAGCGTCATGCGGCTCCGTTCTGAGGACATACCTCCATGACGTATTATCGGCTGCCGCGCTGCAGCAGATTACCGCTCTGAGCAGCCAAGTTCCGAAGGGCACAAGCGGCGCGACGAGCGGCTGCTGCAGCGACAAGCGGCGCGATGCGGCGACGAGCGGCAGCATTCTCGGGGTTGCGCGTCGCCGCCGCAGGTGCTAGCATACGCATTCGCTCACCGATGCGGGGTGGAGCAGTCTGGTAGCTCGTCGGGCTCATAACCCGAAGGTCGCAGGTTCGAATCCTGCCCCCGCGACCAAGACGACACGCGGCCGGGACGACGTCCCGGCCGTTCGCGTTTCGGGGGCGACACCAGCGCTTCTGATAGGATTCGGCACGAGCGTGCCGAGACGCGGGAGCAGAGGGGGATCTCATGCAGCCGGTGTTGGAGGCCAGCGGCCTTGCGAAACGCTACGGACAGCTCGAGGCGGTGCGCGGCATCGACTTTTCGGTGGAGCCGGGCGAAGTGTTCGCGCTCATTGGTCCGAACGGCGCAGGAAAGACGACGACGCTCCGCATGGTCGCGACAATCCTCACGCCGTCGGCGGGCGAGCTCCAAGTGTGCGGCATCGACGCTCGCAAGGAGCCCGCGCGCGTGCGCGAGCGTATCGCGTACTTGCCCGAAGAGGCGGGCGTGTACAAGAACCTCACTGGCATCGCGTACCTGCGGTTCGCTGCCGCGCTGTTCGCAGACGACGCGCGAGAACGGGACGCGATGGTCGAGCGCGGAGCCGAGGTCTCGGGTCTCGGCGAGCGGCTTCGCGACAAAGTCGGGACGTACTCGAAGGGCATGACCCGCAAGCTGCTGCTCGCGCGGGCGGTGATGGTGCGACCGGACCTTGCGATCCTCGATGAACCGACGAGCGGGCTCGACGTGCTGAACGCGCTCGAGGTGCGCGAGCTCGTGCGCGGGCTCGCTCGCGAAGGGATGGCGGTGCTGCTGTCGAGCCACAACATGCTCGAGGTCGAGTTCCTTTCCGACCGCGTGGGCATCATCGCGAACGGTCGCATCCTGGCTTCCGGAACCGCCGAGGAGCTCAAGCGAGCGCACGGCGCGAGGAACCTGGAAGAGGTGTTCGCGCGGGTGGCGACCGGAGGGGGTGCAGAATGAACCGCTTCGTGGCGCTGCTCAAGAAGGAGCTCGCGGAACTGGTGACCGTGCAGGCGCTGCTGCCCTTCGTGATCGTGGTGATCGCGTTCGGCGGACTCGGGCAGCTGATGTCGTCCGTGGTGCCGGAGCGTGAGGCGACGGTGCCAGTGGCGCTCGTCGACCGCGACGGCGGCGCGTACGCGCACGCTTTCGCGGCAGCGCTGGGGCAGGCCGGGCTGAAGGTCGTGGCCGTGCAGCCGGACGAACCGCAGGCAGCCATGCGGCGTGCTGAGACGCTCGCGCTCGTGGAGATCCCGAAGGGGTTCTCCGCCGGCATCGACGCGGGGCAGCCGCAGCGGGTGGCGACGTGGGTCAAGGTGCGCGGCTTCTCGTTCCTCGGGAACGAGCATGGCACACGGTTGCTGGCGGCGGTCGAGAGTGCGAATGCAGCGGTCGCGGCCGCGGTAGCGCAGAAGCACGCGCCTGGGACGGCGCCGGCGGTGATGCAGCGTCCGGTCGTGCCTGAGCAGCACGTGATCGTCGGAGAGCGCTCCGCGCAGGCGTCGGTGGAGCAGGTGCTCGGCTTCGTCACTCAGCAGACGACGTTCATCCCGGTGGTGCTGTTCATCGTCATCATGTTCTCCTCGCAGATGGTCGCCTCTGCAGTGGCGACCGAGAAGGAGTCCAAGACGCTCGAGACGCTGCTGTCGTGCCCGGTGAGCCGCGCGAGCATCGTGTCGGCGAAGATGCTTGCCGCAGGGCTGGTAGCGCTGGTGGGGGCTGCGGCGTACATGCTCGGGATGCGGCAGTACATGGCGGGGATCGAGGGGGGGCTGCGTGCGGGCATGGAGGCGAGCGCAGCTCCGGAGGCGGCGCTGCAGGCGCTCGGACTTCGGCTGGACGCCGCGGACTACGTGCTCCTCGGGCTCACGCTGTTCGCGGGCATCCTGGTGGCGCTGTCGATCGCGGTGGTGCTCGGGGCGTTTGCGGAAAGCGCGCGATCGGCGCAGGCGCTCTTGACGCCCCTCGTGGTGATGATGCTCGTGCCGTACATGCTCTCACTGTTCCTCGACCTCCAGGCGTTGCCGGGAGGCGTGCGGACAGCGGTGATGGCGATCCCGTTCACGCACGTGTTCCTCGCGGGCCCGGCGCTCTTCATGGGCGACACGCGCGCCGTGTGGTTCGGGATTGCGTACCAGGCGGCGTGGGCCGTGGCGTTCATCGCGGTCGCCGCGCGCGTGTACGCGAGCGACCGGATCCTCACGATGCGGCTTGGGAGGCGGAGGTAGGGGGTAGGGCGTTCGCAGTGCTGGGGCCCCGTGTTGTGTGATGTCAGCCGCGGCTCGTAGACTTGCTGCTGTACCGTTTCCGATGAGGAGACCGCATGCAGCTCTACACAGGAATCAGCGGGCAGTTCGTTGACAAGGCTTTGAGAAACGAGCTGGCTGTGGAGCTTGCCGAGAACTTCGCTCGCTACCTCGGGTCCCGGCCGTTTGCGTTTCTGATGGAGTGTTGTGCGAACAGATACGTGACGCCGTAGAAGCACGAGTCCGCGGAGCTAGCTGCTGTGTAGGTGCTGGTGCCCATCGTAGGATGCGCTTCACGAGGACGGCCGCTACCGGCCCGGGCTTATTGAACTTGGGGTTGTAGCGCGAGAAAGGCTGCGACCGGAAGTCAGCTACAGCTTTGATGTCGTGACGGCGCAAGCAGGCTAATCGACTTCTCGCTTGCGTAGCGGGGCTGGCCAATCGTGTATATAGCCAGTCCCTCCGTGTGGATGTTCTTGTGGACGACCCACATTGCGTGCGTTCCTACTTCTCAGCCGCGAGCATGTCATCGTCTGCGGGGCCAACAAGGTGAGAGTCCGGTCTCACTAGGTCCTGGAACAGAGTTGGAGAATGCCGTTCAAAGTCGTGCTGGTTCACGCGTAGGAAGCGCCACGGTTTCTCGACATGCTTCTGTACACGCTCGCACCAGTCGCGCATGGCTTGGTCTTTGAGCTCAGTGTTCTCCCAAACGCGGCCCTTGGTCTCGACAATCCAGTTGACTTCACCTGCGCCGGTCTTCTGCACCACAACCCAGTCCGGATAGTAGAACGCCCGAGCACCGGACGGCTTGAGATAGTCGACTCTGAACTGCGTGTTCGAATCCCCTTGCGCAGTGGTGCCGAGCGCGGCGAAACGCACTACGTCACGGGCCCCGTCCAAGAACTCCGCAAAGGCGCGCTCGAAGTTGTTGTAAGACGCAACGTAGTTGAAGACCGTCTTGCGCGCCTGGAAGAGCGGCAGGTTACGCCGCCATGGGAACGGCTTCGTATCAGAGAGTTTGAACTCGGCGCGCTCAAACTCGATCTCACGGCGCTCGTAGGCGAGCTGCGAAACCTGCGCGGCAAGGTACGCAGCGATCGAGTCACTGGAGCGCGCGATGGCGCGACGCGCGCGCTCGTCATCCAGCGACACCACGACGCCGAAGCATCGCTCCGACAGGTAGTGCTTCACCTTCGGTACCAGCTTGGCGAACGCGTCATCGGTGAGCCGGGCCGCTTCGATCACCTTGCGAACGACGATTGAGACCAGCTCCTGGGCAAGCGGTGGGACGGCGGCCTCGACGGTCGCGCTTCCCACGGGCGCCTCGACCGTGGCCGCGATCATCTTGAGTTGCCGCGCTGTCTCGCGATCCAGCTCGTCGGCCTCGAAGACCGGGCGCAGCGCATCGACGTCGAAGTCGTCTATGCGGCGAACGTTGAAGAAGAGTCGAGGCTTGGTGATCGGAAGCGCGATGTCGTACTCCATTCTGCTCTTGAGCGGCGCGACCGTGACCGGGACAACCGCGGGCGGCTTGTCGGTCACGCCCGGCGCGACGCCCTCCTGCTCCAGCTCCCGCCGAAGCAGGTCGAGGAGGTTCTTCGTGCCCAGCACCTCGAGCGTCTGCAGCCGGTCCTCGCCGAGGCCGCGCATGATGCGCAGTCCACGGCCAATCACCTGCTCGGGCAGAATCTGAGCGCGCGCCGTGAAAGGTCGCAGGCCGAGAACTACACTGACGTTGCGGACGTCCCAGCCTTCGCGGAGCATCATGACGCTGACGATGACCTTGATCTTGCTCTGGGGCGAGTCCACTTCGTTGGCGGCCGTGCGAGCGAGCTCGAGGTCATTCTGCGTGATCTCGCCGGTCGACTTCGTATGAATCACGAGCACTTCGTCTTCGGAGAGGCCGAACTCCGGCTCATGGCGCAAGTACTTCCCGATGGCGTCCGCGTGGTCGCTCACCTCGGCCATGATGAACAGCACGGGTTTGGTGTCGAACGCGCTGTACGCATCGTAGTGCTCGCGCCATCGCTGCACGGCGGCTCGTATCCAGAAGCCGTAGCGCTCGACCACGTTGGCCTTGGTGACGCTCTCGGGGTCGTCGGGCCGGTTGGGGTCGTCCTCGTGCGTGACGATGATGGGGTGCTTGACGATTCGGTCCTCGACCGCCTGCGCGAGCGGGTAGTCCACCAGCGTCCACGGGTAGTAGGCGCCGTTCTGGTCCTTCGGGGTGGCCGAGAAGTCGAGCCACAGCGCGAGACCATTTGGAAGCGAGCGGTGCAGCTCCATCAGCGAGCGGCTCCAGGCGAGGTCCTCGTCGTGCACGTGATGGGCTTCGTCGTTGATGACGATCGCGTCAGGCAGCGCCTTCACGCGGTCCAGTATCGAGCGCTGGTGCGACCCCAAGTCCTTCACCGGCTTGCGACCGAGAATGGCGTCGATGGGGTTGACTGGCTTCCACTCCTCGTTCCCGGTCGCGTAGAGCTGCTGGATGTTGGTGAGGAAGAGCGTGCCCGCAGCTGAGGGCTCCGAAGGGTCGTCGCGATCGATGATCTTGAGGTTGAAGTCCCAGCCAGGGGGGACCAGCGGGATCTGCCGAAAGAGCTCGCCGTTGCCGAAGTCGCGCGCCAGCCGCTGGTACACGATGACGTTCGGCGCGATGAGCATGAAGTTGCGGGACAGCCCGAGCTCCTCGCGCCACGAATGGAAGTAGCTCCACACCATCATCATGGCCATCGCCCAGGTCTTGCCCGAGCCAGTGGCCATCTTGAAGGCGTAGCGGCGCAGGTCGGCGGGCGGCAGATCCTGCTGGATGACCTGCCCTTCACGGTTCTGACGGCGAACACGGCGTCGCGGCCGGCCCGTCTCGTCCAGCTCCGAAACGACCTCCTCGATCGTTACCGGTTCCGTGAAAAGCGCGCCCTGTGGAGAGCTGGCAAAGCGCTTGACGACGTCGGCCACGTCTCGAATGCGCAGGACCTCTACGACGTACGCCAGCGTCTCGATGGCCTCACGCTGGCAGAAGTGGTACCGGAACGGCACGGAAAAGCCCGATACCTCGTGTTCCTCGTCAAACCAGTACCGAAACAGCGCCTGAGTGCTCTTCGCAGCGCCCTCGTAGCCGCCTTCGCGCCAATCGTGTACCGCACTGCGGAGCTTCTCTATCAGCAGCAGATCGCTTGGACGGCGCCCCGGCTTCTCTGACCAGCCAGTCGGCGAGCCCTCGTCCTTCACCAGATGCGACGTGGGCTCCAGCCAGGGTACGCGGTCTGCCAGTTCAGGTAGATCGCGATCGTAGGCGATGAAGCTGCGAGCCATCTCTAGCTCACCTCGATGTCGAGCGCTTGCGTCGTGTCGTTGCCGAAGATGTCGATGACTTTCACGAGGACACGGTACGTTCCGGGCTCGTCGTACGTATGCGCATCCGAGACAAGCGGCAGCTTGCGGTTCTTGCGCGTGCGGTACGCGACCCACCCCTGCATGAAGGTGTCATTCTTGAAGTCCCAGTCGATCGACCAGTAGTCGATGTAGTCAGACCACTTCGTGATCTTCTCTCGGACGTCCTCGGGGATGAGCTCGGTGTTCGGGAGGACGAAGTCCTGCAGTTCGATCCGATACGTCCGTGGCCCGTCGGGCTTGGGCTCCATCTGCACATAGGCAAGCTCGAAGAAACGAATGTCGCCCTTCCGGACAGCCTCGGCTTCCATGGCCTCGCGGGGAATCTGCCGCAGCACGAGCTTCACGCCACGCTTGGCGGCCTCGCCGACCACGAGGTCGTTGAGGCCCATCTCCCACTCCCAGCCGAGCACGTGGAGCTCGGTGGCCCTCAGGCTCACGCATTCGTCGACCGCGGAGTTGACTTCGTCAATCGTGACAGGTGCGTCGACCGCCCCGATGTGTACGAGAGCGGTGCCCTTCTTGCCGTGGATGTATTCCAGCCCCGTCAGCGGCTCCGCAGCGTAGAGCTTCAACACGAATGCGAGGTATTCGTAGAGCGCCTGCTCGCCCTTCTCGCCGAAAGTAACTCCCTGCCAGTACTGCCGCTCGTACTTGCCGAGGTTGAGGATCTCGAACGGCTTGCAATGTTCAGTCCCAAGGAGTCGCTTGCGCGTTACATGGATTGCGTACCGTCCGAGATCGCAGCCGATCCAGCGACGGTCTAGACGTTCCGCGGCATAGAGCGTCGCTCCAGAACCGCAGAAGAAATCCGCAACTAGACCCCCTGGGCGAGACGCTGCTTTTACAATCCTCTCGAGCAGCTTATTCGGCTTCTCGGTCGGGTAGCCCGTGCGTTGAACGCCGTCGACACGAAGGCGTGCGGCAACTGCGATTTCCCACCAGTCCTCGGGTATCTTGCCTCGCTCTGCATACAATCGTCGCGTCTCGGCATCGAGGCCTTCCCAGCCCCCGCCCAGATTGCCAGAAAGAGGCTCGCGTATGTCATCGCCGTTGAACGTCCAGTTGTCGCTCTTCGTGTACCAGAAGATAACATCGTGCTTGCGGTTAAACTGGCGCATGCCAGGCGATCCTGGTCCGTGATAACACCATACGATTTCGTTCCTGAAGCGCTTGGAACCGAAGACTTCGTCGAGCAATGCGCGGACATAGCCACTGACGTGCCAATCGCAATGAAGGAAGAAGCTGCCAGAATCTGTGAGCAAGTCGCTCATAATGTGCACTCGGGGGCTCAGCATAGCGAGGTAGGTGTCCATTCCTGCGGCCCAGGTGTCTCGGTAGACCTTTTCTTCGATGGCAGACTGAGCCTTTTCAATCGACTCACCTTCCTCGCCAATCTCTGCCTCGAACGAGAAATCTGCCCCGGTTGCAAACGGCGGGTCGATGTAGATGAGGTCGATCTTGCCGGCGAACTTGTCCAGGAGCGAACCCATCACGAGCAGGTTGTCGCCCCAGATGAGCTTGTTCTTCCAGCCCTCTTCGAAGGTCGATCCCTCGTCGCCCTCGTAGTAGTCGAACAATGTGAGGTTCTTCTTGGCTTCGCGCGTTGCGCGACTCTCGTTCACGGTCTCGATAACCTGGAATGGCAGGCTCACCCGCGGAGGCTCCACGAGCCGGCCTTCCTCGTCGTACTTGCCTGGCCACACGAGCTCGGTCCGTGTGATCTCGATCTTCGCCACTTCACGCCTCCACTCTCTCCATCAAACAGTCTGCAACGCAAACCGGCCGCACGTCACATTCTTTGCAGATCGAGCTGTCGGGGCGCTCGCTCACACAGAAGTCGCGCGCGAGGATGCGCCGCACCACCTCATCGAAGTGCTCAGCGGCTTCCGCAACCAGCTCCTCACGGTACGGGAACTCCATGAGCGCTCGCTCGCGGCTCTCCTCGCCCGTCCAGTACAGCAGCAACCGATCGGGCCTACGCCCATGACGGCGCTCCAGGATGTGCGCGTAGGTGCATAGCTGCCGCTCGTAGTCGCGCAGGATGGGGTCGCCGTCGTCGGGCCGCTTCGATGCTTTGAAGTCGAGGACCTCCAGCTTGCCGTCGGCCCCGAGCAGGAGGTCAACGACGCCATGCAGGATGTAGCCGTTCTTCTCGACCGAGACGTCGACCTCGGTCTCTTCCACTCTCGCCATGGTGTCCCGATTGAGCCGCACGTAGCGCTTCACCTGTTCGAGCGCCGCCTGCTTGGCCTCCTCACCGACCGGTCGCACGTCTTGCAGGGTGAGCAGCCCGTACGTCTTCTCGAAGAGTTGCGTGATGCGGGCGTCGTCGAGTTCGCCCAGCCGCCCTTCCAGCACCAGCCGATGTATCTCCTCGATCGTCTGGTGGACCAGCAGCCCGAAGAAGATCGTCGCCGAGCGTGACGGCGTGAAGTCGTAGTGCCGGAAGAACTCGTACTGGCGCGGACAGGTCTCGTAGATCTTGAGGTCGCCAGTGAAGCTGAAGCGCCTCTTGGGGCCTTTGCGCTCGCGTGCGTTCCAGCGTTGTTTCGCGAGCGTCTCTCGGTCGACATGCGGCCACTGCTGCAGGTCGTCCCAGATTGGAGCGAAGCGTGCGTGCGGTCGCTCGTGCGAGCTCAGCACGAGCAGGTTCTGCGCACGGGAGAAGGCGACGTAGAAGAGCCGCATGTTGTCGAACTCGGTGATCATGCCCGCTGGCTCGTACGGCTCCCGGTGGTAGAAGCGGCTGAGCTCCTGGTCCACCTGCTTGGCCACGCCAGCCGTCGCGGTGAGGCTGTCCACCGCGACGACGGGAAACTCGAGACCTTTGGACTGATGGATGGTCATGATCTGCACGTAGCCCGACGGGAATGGCGCGTCCTTGTCCTCGAACTCGTTCATGCCCGCCCCGAAGATGACCGGCAGCATGCTCCCGAACAGGGCGAACTTCATGTACTGCTTGTTGCGCCCCGTGATGACGTTCAGGTGGTAGTACGCCTGGAGGGTACTGAGCATGCTGGAGAACATCGCAAGATTGCGGGCCCGGTTCTCGTCCTTCACGAATGAGACGAACGGCTCCTCGCCCAGCAAGCGGTAGAAGACGTCGGCGAGGCGGACGTCGAGCGAGTCGCGGTCGCGCAACGCCTCCACCTGGGCGCTGAACTCCTGGAGCCGGCGCTGAAGACCGGGTGAGCCCTGGACGGCCGCCGCCAGCTCCACGAGACACTCGTCGACGTAGGCGCGCATACTCTCGGCGTTGCGGCCTCCGCCTTCGCCCTGGCCGTCCTCGTAGAAGCCCAGCACCGTCGCAAGACACGCGACCATGAGCCTGACTTCTTCGTTCTCAAAGTAGGTGCGCGCCCTCGGACAGAACGCGGGAATGCCACGTCTCTTGAGTGCTTCGATGAACGGGCTGCTGTACTTCTTCTGGACGCTGTACATAAGGAGCGCGACCTGGTTGTAGTCCTCGATGACTTCGTTGTCTTTGAGGAAGACGACAAGGTCGGCGAAGCGCTCGGCCTCGTCCCGCGCTGAGGTGCCCCAGATCTGGAAGACTGCGGGGTAGTGGGCGAACTTCTCGCCCTTCGGCGGGGCGATCGTCTTGTCGTAGCGGTAGCGTTGCCCGGACCGATCCTGCCACTGAGCCGATGCCATCCAGCGGTCGTACGCGGCGATGATGTCTCTGTGGGAGCGGTAGTTGGTCTGCAGCTTCACCACTGGGCACTCGGGGAAGCGCTTGGCGAACTCGAGGATGTTTCGGACGGTGGCGCCTCTGAACCGGTAGAGCGCCTGGTCCTCGTCACCCACGACGCACAAGTTGCCCGCCAGTGAAGAGAGGTCGAGCATGAGCTGCTCTTGCACGTAGTTGGTGTCTTGGTACTCGTCGACCATGACGTACCGGATGCGCCCAGCCACCTGCTCGCGGACAAGAGGCTCTTGCATGAGCTGCCACGCGACCTTCTGCTGGTGCGAGAAGTCGACACGGTTGCGCTCCAGGAGCAGCTGCCCGTAGCGGTCGAAGACGCGGCCGAGCTCGGCGATGTAGGGATCGGGGTCTGCGATCAGCGCAGCAGGATCGACGAGCTCTTCCGTGAGCTTGTTGAACCGTTCGGTGAGGCGGCGGATGGTGTCCCACTTGCTGCCCCACTTGCCGAGGTACGGCGGCTCCGCACCCTCTCCCAGCAGCTCGGTGAAGTTCTCGTAGATGAAGAGGAGCTGCGTGAGGTCATCGAGCGTCTCGAACCCGGCTCCGAGCGGCGTGTGGTGACGGTACTCCTGGATGAGCGCGTTGCAGATGCTGTGGATGGTCCCGGTGCGGAGCGAGGTGAGGTCGCTCTGATAACCGCAGAGTGATGCAGCCTCCGCAAGCCGATCGCGCAACTCAAGTGCAGCCTTCTCCGTGAAGGTGCAGAGGATGATTTCCGAAGGCTCAGCCTTGCCGAGCAGCAGCGCGTTAAGCGTGCGGAGGACGAGACATAGCGTCTTGCCAGAGCCGGGTCCAGCGATGACGAGCAACGGGCCCTCGAGGGTGCCTACGACCCGGCGCTGGTCATCGTTCAGCGTCGGGAAGTGCTCTTCTATGGCCTGGTGAAGCTCAAGCTGCATGTGCCCTCCGGACAGGAACCAGAACAGACGGTCCGCTTAGGTACTCGGAGTCCAGCCGGCATCAGACGTCGTCAGCACCGTAAGCCCGTTCTCCTCGAGGAACTCGTCAACCCGATTGAATGCGTTGAAGAAGAGCGGCGTTCCAGAGAAGGAAAGCGGGCTGACCGGTCCGATCGTCATGAACGAGTACTGGCGGCTTGCGGTGTCGAAGGCCGAGTGCGGATCGCGGAAGAGCCGATAGAGGTCCAGAGCCGGACCGGAGCCGCCCACGAGATCGCGCAGCGCAAGGTACTCCTGGCCGAGACCGAGACCGAAACCGAAGAAGAAGATGCGGAGCTGTTGCAGTATCTCGGTGTGCAGGCTCGACAGGGTCTGGCTGATGAACATCCAGCCAAGGCCATACTTTCGGGTCGTGCGCACGGCATCTATGAGAGTCGAGCGCACGGCGCGCTCGGTTGCGTTCCCGTTCTCCTCACGCTCCATGCGCTTAGGAGCCAGCCGGTGGGCCTCGTCGATGACCACGAGGCAGTTCAGGCTCTGGCCCTCCCTGTAGAAGTACTCTGCGCTGTTGACGAGCCCGTCGAGGATTCGCTTGATCACCAGCGCCTGAATCTCGTCGTTCCAGTACAGTCCGCCTGCCATCTCGCGCGAAAGGTCGATGACCAGGGCGCGCTTCTCGGTGCTCTCCGGGCTCAGGAGCCACCCGAGAGCCTTCTCGACTGTTCTGGCCTCGGGTCGTCCGTCGGCTGTGAAGAGTTCGACCACCGGCTTCCAGAAGTCCGCGTAGAACTCACTCCTATCAGCCTCCTCGAGTGCGGCGTTCAAGCGAGCCCGAGGACCTTCGCTCTTGTAGATGATCTGCTGCACTTTGGGGTCGATCAGGATGCTCCATGCCTTCTCGAACGCCTCGCGAGTGTGCAAATCGCCCAGCTTCACCCCCTTCTTCTCGAGGCGTCGGGCGAGCTCGGCGGCTGCCAACGCTCGGTTGTCACCTTTCGGAAGGGTGAGTTGCTCGAAGAAAGGCGACTCGTAGATGATCTGCTCAAACAGCTGCCAGCGGTCGAGCACGATGTTCCTGACCGTCATCACGAACGGCCTCTTGCCGTAGTGCTGGAAGACGCGGCTCAGCGGCAACTCGAACTCGCCGGGCACGGGTTTGCCGCTCATGTCTCTGGCGAACTCGCCCTGTGGGTCTATGATGAGGATCCCCATGTCAGCGTGCCGTGCGTAGGCACAAAGCGCCATCTTCGCCAACACCGACTTGCCTGAGCCTGTCTTGCCGAAGATGCCGATGTGGTACGCCTCGCCAGCGCCGTCTGGTCCCGTTCCGAAGTGCTTGAACCACAGCGGCAGCTTGGGCTTGGAGCCGTACACGCGACCGAGATAGAAGAGCTGGTCTTTGTACGGTTTCAGCACTTCATCGAGAATCTCGTCGTTCACGATGTGGATCGACGTGCCCGTAGCCGGAACGGTGCCGAGGATGCTCGGCTCATAGCCGCGAGTGCCGCCCTCACGGAACACCGCACTGATGTTCATCTTGGCGAGGTGAGTGTCTTGACGTGCGCTTACCTGATCGACTCGACCTCGTTGCCGGATGAGGCTGCGCATCGTGGGATCTTCATGCCATACGTTTCTGAGCTGCACTTCCGTTATCTGGCCAAGCGCATAATGCCGAGCATCGTCCTGCTGGAACTCGAACAGCGCGAGCTCACCGACGAGCTTGCGCGTAGCCGCGACCCCCAATACGTCGACTGCGAGCTCAGAGGTCGACGAGGGCGAGCCGACGACGCCTAGCCGCTCGGCATGCGCGATGAGGGCGTCCATTCTCAGTTGGTCTGACACCGTCTCACCTTCCTGACTCTGTGCGGTAACCGTGCATCCCGAAGAAGACCTCGGCGATGTCACCTTCATACGACTCAGCGATGTTCTGCGTGGCGATCTGCCGGAATGTCAGCACGGATCTTGAGAGGCTCTTGACCATGCGGTCCGCCATGTAGAGCGGATACGGCTCGAACATGCCGGGGGCCGCGCACTGCTGTTTGAGGGCGGCGAGCACCGTGGCAAGACGTGCGGGCGTCTGTGCGACGGCGGCCGGCAGCTCCACCCTGAGCGCGGGCATCCACTCGGCGGGCCGGTAGTACAGGATGTGCACTCGAGCCAGTGCAGAGCGCGCGATTTCGAACAGCTCCTCGGCCTGGGAGCTCCTGGTGCCGAGGGCAATCAGCGCATTCAGGTGCCATTCCTGGTCTGGCTGATGGAGTCGCTGTGGCTTGGTGAGTTCTCCTGGCCTGAGCAGCGAGCTGAGCAGGCCCCGATCGTCGTGCGCTTCGTCCCAGCCCAGTAGTTGTCCGATCTCGCGATGCGTTGTGTACTTCGGCATTCCGACGAACTGACGGTCTGCACGAGTGCATTGCAGAATCTGGCCGTACGCGTATAGGGACTCGATAGCGCTTTCGATGAAGTGCTGGGCCGTCTTGAGCTCGCGGGCTTCAGATGCAGCAGACAGTGCCGGGTTGAAGTAGATCACAGGCAATGTCAGGGATCCGTCGAACATCACGACGTCATGGGGTGCTTCGAGAGCGAGCTGCAGCTCGTAGCCCATCATGATTGCGCGCAATATAGTGCCGGTCTTCTCGTGATGGCGCTCGGCCTCGAGGAAGCAGCGATGGTGAGGCATCTCCCAGTGTCGCGTCTCTGATGGCGGGGTAAGCCCCTCGACGGCTACCGCTGCGCATGCGACGAGATCGGTCGCGAGCAGCCTTTCGACGGCCAACGAGCCATCCACGCCGCACGTCGTACAGGCGACAGGCAAGTCGAAAGATGACTCGTGCAGCAAGAGACCTGAAGACTCTAGCTGGGAGCGCAGCTTGGACTGGTCGGCACCAAGCGCGTGGTAGGTGGACAGGATCTCTTGCGCCACGCTCTCAGTCCTTGCAATGACATCGCTCACAAGTGACGCCGGAAGGTCGGCAAAGGTAGGCTCGTCCGTCACGATCGCTCCCCCTCGCTTGGCCACAGTCTGAGCGACTCAGGATCAAAGTCGCGCCAGCGAGTGATTCGAGCCGCCCGTGGCAGCAACCAGCGGTCACGGAACCATCCTGTTATCTCCTCGGCATTTCGCGTCCAGAAATCGAGAGTGTCTTGCTCGCCTCGAAGGAACTCTCGCGTGTTGGAGGCCAGCGGAACGCAATACACGCTCCGTCGCACGCCGTGGTACATGAGATCGGGGTTCAAGTCGAGAAGCTTCAGCGCAGTCCGGACCACCTCGCGCCTGTTGCGGAATCCTACGCCCCACGCGCTGTTCTTGGCGGAAGGGGAGCCATGCTGTCTCGCGTACTCAAGGAGTTCTGCATAGACGCCGTTGGAGAACTGGAACTCGCCGGATCCGAGAGTCTCGCCTGCTGAGATGAAGCGCGGACCGCCAGGAAGGCCCAGTCGGTTGTACATCGACGAGCGCCCAAGAGCTGACAACGTGGTGATCAGCGCGAGTTCGCCGTTGAAGGGCCGGCCACTGATGAGCGAGGCAGAGCCCGAATAGCGCTCCTTGAACGCCGTGCGCACCTCCGTGCTCGCAGCAAGCATCGCAACGAGCTTGCCGCACAGGAGGTCGTTGTACGGAGGAACTGCTCCAAGCACGAACGCATCCATGACATGTCGCAATCGCTGGTGCAAGCTGTCCCGGTCCCAGCCGACCCACTGATCCCGAGCGCCAAGCCGTATCACGGGGTCGCCCAGCCCGATGATTCCAATGAGGCAGTTGTTCTGGCGATCGACGACCAAGAATCTCAGACGACGGCCGTATCCTGCTGAGACAGGAATCGACCAGTGTAGACGTGCGTAGCGAAAGAGAAGTTCATCACTGGATCCAGATGTAACCAATCGCAACTCTGGCTGGATTGCTTCGGGGTCGATATCCAAGCCCTTGGCAAACCTCCGAAGAATCCAGTCCTCGTGACGGCGTAGGGAGCGCTCCGCACGGCATCGGCTGGATGTCACCGCAGATCTGTGCAGCATACGGAGTCTGTGCTTGTCTCGGCCGTCAGGAGCCACGATCGTGCCATCGGCCCGGACCTCAAAGCCTTGGTCGACAAGAGACTGCAGGATGCGAGTTCGTAAAGCTTCGGGCGAAACGGTCGGCGGACGCGCATCCTGGAAGCTCGCTGCAGACGCAGCCGCGTCGCTGGGGCTGTCGATGTCTTCTTGCCCTGCCGCAATTGACACTCTGATGCCTCCCGGAGGGGTCGGAAGCAACTCGTACGATATCACGAAGGGCTGACATGTTTTCGGGAACGCTGGCGGCATGTATGGTCTGTCGTCCGCCCGAAGTTGGCTGGGCTCAGCCTGCCGCGCTCGGCGCAAGGCATCCTAGCGGCCTGCTTGCTTGCCGTGCGTTCGCGTCGCATGATACGAGACCTGCGGGCTCTGAGGGTTCGGGCCGGTACGTCTTCGGGAGGATCACATGCTGGAGACCACGATTGCCGAGCTGCATGACCTGTTCGAGCGGTCGATAATGGCCTCTTCGATCGCCGAGCCGCTGGCTTCGTTGGATGCAGACGAACCGCCCAGCAAGATCCTGCAGTTCTTGGAAAAGCACGGGTTCGACGTGGTTGGGATCCGCCAGGACGGTCTCGTGCAGGCGTATGTACATCGAGATGACCTGAGCGGGGCGAGCGACACCCTTGAGGCCGCAATGCCGATCGGCGCAGAGCGTACGGTGCCCGCCAGCGGTTCGCTTCTCGAGGCGGTGCGGAAGGCCAGCGCCGATGGCTTCGTATTCGTCAACTCTCTTGGCCAGCCGACCGGAATCATCACTCGCGCCGACCTGAACAAACCGCCGGTCCGCATGTGGCTGTTCTCGCTCGTGACGCTGCTAGAGATGGAGATGCTGCGGCTGATTCGGGCGACCTACCCCGGTGAAGAATGGCGTGTGCTGCTCAAGGCGCAGCGCATCAAGAAGGTCGAGCAGCTGTTCGAGGATCGCCAGCGTAGGAACGAGTACCTCGATTTGGCCGACTGCCTTCAGTTCTGCGACAAGAAGGAGATCATCTGCAAGAGCCCGGGTCTGTGGCCCTTGTTCGGTGAGTCGAGGGAGAACGCCAGGGCCTTCCTCAGGGATTGTGAGCAGTTGCGGAACGAGGTCGTCCACATTCAGGAGCTCACGGGATCGAGCTGGACGGAAGCGATAGACTTGGCAGGCAGGATCGAAGCGACTCTTTCGAGGCTCGAGCGAGAGAGGTCGGCCAACAGCTAGTCGCCACTGCCCGCTGACTGCCGGTGGGCTGCACGAGCTGCCAGCGGTTTCCGACCGTGCTCGCAAAGGCCGCTGCCCTCGCGTCCGCCGCATCGCTGCGTGTGCCGACCTCGGCCCTGCTCATGCTCTCCCCGAAAATGTCAGACCCTGCTGCTAGTATTCGCGCGGCAAGACAAAAAGATCGTCCTCGTGCAACCGCGGGACGAACACACGAGGGAGGGCAGAGGTATGGATCGTATCGCTGCTGCACAGTTCCGAATCGAGCCGCGCGAAGGAAGGACGACGCGGGAGCTCGTGCAGGAGATCCGGGAGGGGGCGCTGCGTGCGCTGGCGGACGGGCTTGCAAAGCGCGACGGTAGCTCGTCACAAGCCGTCGGCCCTTCGGCGAGCCTGCTGGTCCTGCACGCGGACTTCGTCGATGAGGGGTCGCTTCTCAGGATCGACGACGAGTCCGAGCTCCAGCGGATCGGCTCAGCGATCGAGAAGTGGATGACGATGGGGCTGTCACGGCCTGGCGAGGAGTCGGGCTTCAAGGTTGTGCGCGACGGCAAGCTCGTCGATCTGCCTTCCCCTACCGACACATGGGACCTCGGTTCTGCTTACAAGGTCGAAGTCATCGCAACCGACGTCGAGGGCCAGACCGGCTTGGAAGTGCGTGTGAACCGCTAGGGTAAGCGGCTAACGTGTCACGCGGGCCGCTTACCCCGCCACCCCTACAGCTTCAAGTCCCAGATCCTCCACGTCTTGTAGCGGTGCCCGCCCATGAACTCGCTCGCGCGCAGAATGAGCTCGTTGTGCTCGAGCAGCATCGAGACGTCGCACTGCGTGTAGCCCTTTGACACCGCGTAGGAGTGCACCTCCTCGAAGAGGAGCGCGTCTGCGCCGAGTCGGCGGTGGCCCGGCACGATGCCGAAGAACATCAGCCGCACGCGTGGGATCTTGCGCCGCATGGCGAGCAGGCGGGCGATGCGCACGTAGTCCGAGTCCCCGTACCACTTCCAGCGCGGCTTGAGCGCCCAGTTGGGGTCGGGGAAGGCGCCGAGCACGGCGACCGGCTCGCCTTGGTGATAGGCGAACCGCACGAGCCCGGGGTCGATGATCGGCTTGAGCGACTCGGCGAGCATGTCGGCCTCCCAGTCCGTGATCGGCAGGAAGCCCCAGTTGTTCGCCCACGCCTGGTTGTAGATGTCGATGACGAGCCGCACCTCGTCTTCGAACCGCGTCATGTCCACTGGCCGGGTCTCGAGGTCCTTGCGCTTGCGGACCGCCTCGGCGAGCCGATGGAGCCGATCAGTGACCGGCTGCGTCAAGTCGATCATGTACGCGTGGTAGTCCATGACCTTCTCAAAGCCGTAACCCTCGATGAGGTCACGGTAGTACGGCGGGTTGTGCGTGAGCTCCACGACCGGGTCGGTGTCGAACCCGTCGATGAGGCACGCCTGGCGCTCGTGCGTCGCGTTCGAGTACTCGCCAGGGCCGCGCAGCGTGTCAGCGCCGCGCTTCGCCGCCCACGCGCGCACCGCGTCGAAGAGCGCGTTCGCCACTGCCTGGTCGTTCACGCACTCGAAGAACCCGAAGAACGCATACTTCCCGTAGTAGTACTCGTTGAAGCGGTGGTTGATTGCGCCCGAGGTGCGGCCCACCGGTTCGTTCCCGCGGTACGCCATGAAGTGCGTGACCTCAGCGGTGCGGTGGTACGGGTGCTCCGGAGTGAGCAGCCCTTTCACGCCGAGGACCTTGTTGCCGAGCAGGTCGGCGTCCAGTTGCGGCGTCCAATGCGGGTCGCCGTGGTAGTGCTTCCAGTGGAAGGCCACGAAGTCCTTGATGCGCGGGTCGCCGAGCGGGATCTCCACGATGCGGACCTCGGAGGATCCGGATGCGGGCACGGACATGCGGGAAGCGCCTCCTTCGGTTGCCAGCACGACACACGCAAGGGTAGCACTCAGTCGGCGCGAACGGCACCGTGGGTCGCCGGCGGCGCAGCGTCGTGCGAGCGGCGGGCTGGTACACTGTATCGGGTGTGCGTGACCCACGAGGTGAGAGTGCATGGACTTCGAATCGCTTGCGAACAGCCGGCTTGGCATCGGCATGGCGCTTTCGGCCAGCCGCGCGATGCCGCGCGCCGCGGGCTACGCCCTGGCGCAGCGGGTGGCGCGGCGCGTGGCGAAAGACCGCATGCTGCCGATGACGCGCGCGATCCGCGCCAACCAGTGGGTGGTGTCGGGCCGGAAGCTCTCGCCAGCCGAGCTCGACCAGGCCGCCTACCAGGTGCTCGCGAACTCTGGCCGCTTCTTGTTCGACCTGTTCCACTTGCCCGAAGGCGCGGACGCGGTCTTCCGCCTCGTGAAGCGCGACGAGACCTTCGAGCGGTTGCTGCGGTTGAGCGCTGAAGGGCCGCTCGTGGTGGCGGGCATCCACCTCGGCAACTTCGACCTCGTCGGCCGCGCGCTCGCGTACGCGGGCTGGCGGGCGCAGGTGCTCTCGGTGCCGGACCCGAACGGCGCCTACGAGCAGCAAAACGAGATGCGGCGTCAGGCAGGGCTCGAGGTCACGCCCGTGTCGGTGCGCTCGCTCGCCCAGGCGGCTCGTCGGCTGAGGGAGGGCGGCGTCGTGGTGACCGGCCTCGACCGCCCCATCCCCGAGCCCGAGGCGCAGGTGCGCTTCTTCGGCGAGCCGGCGCCGCTGCCGCTTCTGCACGTGCGGCTCGCGATGAAGGCGAACGTGCCCGTCGTGGTCGCCTCGGCGCCGCTCGACGAGGACGGCCGCTACCGCCTCGAGACCTCCGAGCCGATCGAGATGGAGGGCGACGACGCGGTCGCCAACGCCGAGCGCCTGGCTGCAGAGGCCGAGCGCATGATCGCCGCGCGGCCGCGGCAGTGGGCCATGCCGCACGCCGTGTGGCCGCACGTCGAGGTGCCGTGATGTCTGGCGGCGCGCCGTTCCGCAGGTGACGAGGAAGGACGCATGTGGGAGACATAGCGAAGCACAAGCGTGAGCACGACATGCTGCTCGGGTTCCTGGAGCGGCCGGCCCTGCAGTGGCTGGCCGCGCGCATGCCGGCGTGGGTGACGCCGGACGTGCTCACCGGCATCGGGGTCGCGGCCTCGGTGATGATCTTCGTCGGGTACTGGCTCACCAACGCGAGCGCGTGGTGGCTGCTGCTCGTGAACGCGGGCTTCGTCATCAACTGGTTCGGCGATTCGCTCGACGGCACGCTCGCGCGCTACCGCAAGATCGAGCGGCCGAAGTTCGGCTTCTACATCGACCACACCGTCGACGCTGTCGCGGAGTTCCTCACCATCATCGGCATCGGGCTGTCGCCGTACCTGCGGCTGGACGTGGCGGCCTTCGCGCTCGTCGGCTACCTGTTGATGAGCGTGCACGTCTACATCCGCACGGCTGTCGAGGGCGTCTTCAAGATCTCGTACGGCCGCTTCGGCCCCACGGAGATGCGCGTCATCATCATGCTGGTGAACACCGCGATCCTTCTCTTCGAGCCGTTCTTCCTCCGCGAGGTCGCGCCGGGCCTCAAGCCCTTCGACCTGGTGGGCATCGTGCTCGCGGTGGCGATGGGCGCGGTGTTCGTGGGCGCGTCGTGGACGCACGCGGTGCGGCTCGCCAAAGAGGGGAAGTAGCGTGGGGCTCTTCGGTCCCAAGCGTATCGGGATAGCGCTCGGGAGCGGCAGCGCGCGTGGGCTCGCGCACATCGGCGTGCTCAAGGCGCTCGAGGCCGCAGGCATCCGACCCGACATCGTGACCGGCACGAGCATGGGCGCGATCGTCGGGGCGATGTATGCCGCCGGGATGCCGCTCGAGGAGATGGAGGCGCTCGCCACCGCCTACGACGTGAAGGGGCTGATCTCGCTTGCCGACATCGCGTGGCAGCGCGGCGCGATCATCCAAGGCGAGAAGGTCGAGGAGTTCTTGGCCGAGCACCTGCCGGAGCGCTTCGATGACCTGAAGATCCCGTTCGGCTGCGCGTCGACCGACTTGGTGACCGGCCATGGCGTCAAGCACACCTCGGGCGACCTGCGCCGGGCGGTGCGGGCGTCGATCTCGATCCCGGTCGTGTTCGCGCCCGTCACGGGCGACGGTCACGTGCTCGTGGACGGCTACCTCACGGAGCCCGTGCCGGTGCTGCTCGCGCGGCGGCTCGGCGCTGAGGTCGTCGTCGCGGTCGAGGTGTGCGGCTCCGGGACGGTGGTGCCCGACGACGGGCAGCGTGACGCAGGCGTCGTGCGCGACCTGATCGCAGCCCTTCGCGGCGAGCCGCGCCAGCGCCGCCGCGGGACCTCCGCGCTCGAGGTGCTCTCCGCGAGCTCGGAGATCCTGGAGCGCCACGTGGCGCTTCCTGCGCTGCAGCAGGCCGACGTCGTGATCTCGCCGGACGTGCACACCTACACGGGCTACGACTTCCTAGCCGCACCCGATATCATCGCGGCGGGCGAGCGCGCCGGGCGGACAGCCGCCCGTGCCATCGCGCGCAAGGCGCGTTTGAGACTGCCGTGACCGGCGCGATTGCCGTCACGGGCGACGACACGCAAGGAGGACGCATGCGCAAAAACACGCTCGCGGCGGCTGTGGCGATTGGAGTGGTCGGCTCCGTTGCCGCGATCCTGCTCACCCCGCCCGACCAGAAGCTGGGCGCGATGGTGCGCTTCGTGATGTACCACGGCGCCTCGACCTGGGTGAACATGGTGACCTTCACCATCGCAGGAGCAGCAGGCGTCGCCACGCTCCTTGGCGCGAACGGCTGGCAGCGCTACGGCGAGGCCTTCCGCTGGCTGGCGCTTCCGCACTGGGTCGTCAACACCATCCTCGGGCTCATCTCAATGAAGCTCATCTGGGGCGGGGTCTTGTGGAACGAGCCCCGGCTGCTGATGACCTTCGCGGTCCTCGCAGGCGCGCTCGTGGTTCTCGCCGCGCAGTTCCTCGTGGACTCGCCGAAGGCGCCGGCGGCGCTGGATGCGCTGCTCGCTGCGACGCTGTGGGTGCTTGTGCTCGTGCTGCCGAACCTCTTCCATCCCGACAGCCCGGTGTTCCGCTCCGGCAACACCGTCTACATCGCGACCTTCCTGGGCATGGTGGCGTCGATCGCGATCGCCGTGCTGACGGCAGGCGTGGCGATCGCGCGTCGGGGCCGCACGACAGAAGCGGCGGCCTGAGGCCGCCGCTCGCACGCTCCGCTCAGGTTTCGCCCTATGCGCCGATGACGCCCAGCTCGCGGCCGATGCGCTCGAAGGTCTCGAGCACGTAGTCCATCTGCTCGTCGGTGTGCGTCGCCATGTACGAGGTGCGCAGGAGCGCGCGTCCCTGCGGCACGGCGGGCGGCCGGACGGGGTTCACGAAGATCCCGGCATCGAGCAGGCGGCGCCAGAACTCGAACACGAGCATCTCGTCGCCGAGCACGATCGGGATGACGGGCGTGGTGCTGTTCCCGGTGTCGAACCCGAGCCGCCGGTACTCGGCGTGCATGCGGTTCACGATGCGCCACAGCCGCTCGCGGTGCTCCGGCTCGCTCTCCATGACGTCGAGAGCGCCCAGGCACGCCCCGACGCTCGGGGGAGCCATCGCAGCCGAGAAGATGAACGGTCGTGAGTTGTGCTTGATGTAGTCGATGACCTTCGCGTCGCCTGCGATGAAGCCGCCGAGCGACGCGAAGCTCTTGCTGAACGTGCCCATGATGAGGTCGACCTCGTCCGTGAGCCCGAAGTGCGCGGCGGTGCCCTCGCCGTTCGGCCCGAGCACGCCCGAAGCGTGCGCGTCGTCCACCATCAGGCGCGCGCCGTACTCGCGGATGATCGGCAGCATCTCGGGAAGCGGCGCGACGTCGCCCTCCATCGAGAACACGCCGTCGACCACGACGAGCGCCCCGCCGTGCTCCCAGTCGACGCGCCCGAGCGCTTCACGCAGGCTCTCGGGATCGTTGTGCTCGAAGCGGATCGTCTTGCCCCACGACAGCTTGCAGCCGTCGTAGATGCTCGCATGGTCGTCCTTGTCGATCACCGCGTAGTCGTGCCGCGTGACGATCGCTGAGATGGTGCCGATGTTGGTGCCGAAGCCGGTGGAGAAGACGAGCGCGGCCTCCTTGCCGACGAACGCGGCGAGCCGACGCTCCAGCTCTTCGTGGATGTCGAGGTTGCCGTTCAGCAGCCGCGAGCCGGTGCACGAGGTGCCGTACTTCTCGAGCGCCTCGCGCGCGCGCTCACGCACGTGCGGGTGGGTGGTGAGCCCCAGGTAGTTGTTCGAGCCCAGCATGATGAGCTCGCGGTCGTTCACGCGCACTTTCGAGTCCGACTCAGAGGTGATCACGCGGAAGTACGGGTAGTAGCCGGAAGCGCGCGCCTCGTCCGCCTCAGTGTAGTCGTAGCACTTGCCGAAGATGTCCATGGATCTCCCGTCCGTCTTTGACTGGCCGGTTGCGGAATACCGCACGATTTTACCGCTTTGTTGCGAGCGGGTCGCGATGAGGCACCCGGACCCGCTGCGCCGGGCCGGCGCGGCACGACGACGCCCACCGCGCGCTCCCCGGTTGTCGCCTCTGGCGCGCGTCAGCCGCGCGGTCTACAATCGCCTCGAACCGAACAGCGGTCCCAGGTGCCCGCCGAGGCGTGTGCGGAGGCGGGAGAATAGGGAAGCCGGTGCAAGTCCGGCACGGACCCGCCACTGTGACGGGGCGTGAAGCCCCGAAGTCAGGAGACCTGCCTGGGATCCCTGCGACGTCGGCCTTCGAGGACTTGAGGCCCAGTCGCCCGCGCGATGCGCGTGCTTCCGGGAGACCGAGGACTCGAGGACCCGCTGATCGCGGGTCCTTCGCTTTCTCGGCCGCGCTGTTCGGGGAGCATGGCCCGGATGCGAGAGAAAGGAAGAGGCATGAGAGCACGACAGTGGGTCCGAGCGCTTGCGGCGGCGGCGGTGGCGGCAGCGCTCGTCGTCGCGCCAGCGGGGTGCGCGAAGAAGCAGCCCGCGTCAGGCGGCGAGAATAAGCAGGCGTCGTTCCCGGTGACGATCACCGACGACGCCGGACGGAAGGTCACCATCGCGAAGAAGCCGGAGCGCATCGTGAGCTTGGCGCCCGCGAACACCGAGATCGTCTACGCGCTCGGCGCGCTCGATCGCGTGGTGGGTGTGACGACGTACGACGACTACCCGCCCGAGGTCTCCTCGATCGCCAAGGTCGGCGACTTCATGACCCCGAACATGGAGGCGATCGCGGCAGCGAAGCCAGATCTGGTGCTCGCCACCGGCGGCGTCCAGTCCGAGACCATCGCCAAGCTCGAAGAGGCGGGTGCGGTCGTCGTGGCGGTCGACCCGCAGTCGCTGCAGGGCGTTTACGACGCGATCAAGCTGGTGGGCACGGCCATCGGCGAGCCAGCGAAGGCCGACGAGGTCGTGCAAGGCATGCAAGACGAGCTCGAAACGATCCAGTCCGCGATCGAGGAGGCGCCCGTCCGCTGCTTCATCGAGATCGCGCAAGACCCGCTGTACACGGCAGGCCCCGGCACCTTCATCAACGACCTCATCGACCAGGCCGGCGGCGAGAATGTGGTGACGCAAGAAGGGTACGTCGCGTACTCGCTGGAGCAGCTCCTCAAGGACGACCCGGACGTGTACCTCGCCACCAAGGGCTCGATGAGCGACCCGGCCGACATCGAGAAGCGGCCTGGGTACTCGGCGCTGTCGGCGGTCAAGGCGAAGCGCGTGTTCGTGCTCGACGACAACCTCGTGAGCAGGCCGGGCCCGCGCTGCATCCAAGGCATCCGGCAGATCGCCGAAGCGCTGCACCCCGACGCCTTCTAAGGCGGTGACGTGAGCGCCTCTCGCACACGGCGCGCAGCGGCTTTGGCCGCGCTTGCGGCGGCGCTCGCCATCGCGATGGTGGCGGGCGTCGCCTTCGGCGCCGTCAAGGTCGCGCCCAGCGAGGTGCTGGGAGCGATCGGCCGGGCGGTCGCAGGCGCACCGGGCCCCGTCGAGGACGCGGTGGTGCTCGACTTGCGGCTCCCGCGCGTGCTCCTGGCGGCGCTCGTCGGGGCGTGCCTCGCGACAGCGGGCGTGCTGTACCAGGCCCTGTTCCGCAACGCGCTCGCCGACCCGTACATCCTCGGCGTCTCCTCAGGCGCGGGCCTGGGAGCGACCGTCGCGTTCGTGCTCGCGGGCTCCACGACGCTCGGCGTCCTCGTCGGCGTGCCAGCAGGGGCGTTCGCAGGCGCGCTCGGGACGATCGCGCTCGTCGTGGTGCTCGCGGGGCGGGCGGGACGGCTGGAATCCACGTCGCTGCTGCTCGCAGGCGTCGCGGTCTCGTACACGCTCGCTGCGCTCACCTCGTTCGTGATGGTGGTGTCGCGCGAATCGATGC
This sequence comes from Coriobacteriaceae bacterium EMTCatB1, assembly GCA_001950395.1. Taxonomy (GTDB): domain Bacteria; phylum Actinomycetota; class Coriobacteriia; order Anaerosomatales; family Anaerosomataceae; genus Parvivirga. The sequence goes on along the minus strand of BDLO01000001.1, from coordinate 1,176,485 downwards.
ACGCGGTGGTGTTCTGGATGATGGGCGGGCTACAGCGCGCTTCGTGGCCGTACGTGGGGATGCTCGCCGCCGTGCTCGTCGGCGGGAGCGCGGTGCCGTTCCTGCGTTCCCGCGACCTCGACCTCATGCTGCTCGGCGACGAGCGCGCGAGCCAGCTCGGGCTCGACGCGCGCCGCTTCACGCTCGTGATGCTCGCGTGCGCTTCGCTCGTGGTGGCGGGAGCGGTGTCGGTGTCGGGGCTCATCGGCTTCGTTGGGCTCATGGTGCCGCACGCCGTTCGGCTCGTGCTCGGCCCCGACCACCGGACGCTCCTGCCGGCCTCCGCGCTCGTTGGGGCGGTCGTGGTGGTGCTCGCGGACCTGCTCGCGCGGGTGGTGCTCGCGCCGGTGGAGCTGCCGGTCGGCATCGTCACGGCGCTCGCTGGCGGGCCCTTCTTCGTGTGGCTGCTCACGCGGAAGGAGCGTGCGGCGTGATCGAGCGCGACGTGCTGCTCGATTTCCGTGACGCGCACGTGGGCTACGGCGGAGCGCCGGTGCTCGCAGGCGTGTCGTTCGCCGTGCGAGCCGCCGAGGTGGTCGGGCTCGTGGGCCCGAACGGCGCCGGCAAGTCGACGCTACTCCGGGCCGTCACGGGCGCTGCCCGCGTCGAGCGCGGCGCGGTCTTGATCTGCGGCAAGGACGTGAGGGAGCTCTCCACGCGTGCGCGCGCGAAGATGGCAGCAGTCGTGCCGCAGGCGCTTCCGGTGCCGTTCGCGATGAGGGCGCGGCGCTTCGTGGAGCTCGGGCGTCACCCGCACCTCGACGTGCTCGAGCGCCCGGGGCCGGCCGACGCCGCGTTCGTCGAGGATGCCATGCGGCGCACCGACACGCTCCGGCTGGCGGAGCAGACCGTCGATACGCTGTCGGGCGGCGACCTGCAGCGGCTCACGGTCGCTCAGGCGCTCGCTCAGCAGCCGCAGGTGCTCCTGCTCGACGAGGCCACCGCGCACCTCGACGTCAACCACGCACTGCAGATCCTCGACCTCGTGCGCCGTGAAGCGGACGCGGGCGCGGCGGTGCTCGCGGTCTTCCACGACCTCGACCTTGCGGCCCGCTACGCCGACCGCATCGCGATTGTCGCCGACGGCGCGGTGAGCGAGCCGCTCCCGCCTGAAGAGGCGCTCGATGCCGAGACGCTCTCCCGCGTCTTCGACGTGCGCGCGGTGGTGCGGATCGAACCGGTCACCGGAGCGGTCGCCGTCGTCCCGATCGTGCGCGGCGCCGACGTGGCGGCGCTCGACCGCGGGCTTGTCGGGCTGGTGTGCGGCTCGGGCGCGGGCGCGCGGCTGCAACGTGAGCTTGCGCGCGCGGGATGCCGCGCCGTGTGCGGTGCGCTCAACGACGGCGACGTCGACGCCGCTGTCGCGCAAGCGCTCGGGCACGAGCTCCACCTCCTGCCGCCGTTTGGCGAGGCAGACGCTGCCGCCGAGGCGTGGGCGCGGGAGCGGTTCTCGGCGTGTGCGGCGGTCGTGGTGGCGCCGACGCCGTTCGGGCGCGCAAACGTCGCCAACCTGCGCGCGGCTGTCCGTTCTGGCTCCCCGGTGGTGCTCGTCGGAGACGTCACGCCGGAACGGGACTACACTGGCGGCGAGGCGCTCACGCTCGTGCGAGAGGCGCGCGAGCACGGGGCGCTCGTCGTTGCCAGCGAGGACGAGGCGCTTGCGGCAGCGCTCGCGCACCTCGAAACGAAGGAGGCGCACGGTGACTGAGGACGACCGAGTCGGCTTGGTGCAGGTGTACACCGGCGACGGCAAAGGCAAGACGACCGCCGCCGTCGGGCTGGCTGTCCGGGCGGCAGGCGCGGGGCTGCGCGTGCTGTTCTTGCAGTTCGTGAAGGGCGGCGAACGCTCGAGCGAGCTCGCCATGCTCGAGCGGCTGGGCGTCGCGGTCGAGCGTCCCGCGCGGGAATCGACGGGGCTTCTGGCTGGGGGCGCCACCGACGAGGATCGGCGTGCGGCTGAGGAGGCCCTCTCGATCGCCGAGCGCGCGATCGTGAGCGGGTCGTACGACCTCGTGGTGCTCGACGAGGCGTGCGTCGCGACCGCTCACGGGCTTCTCGACGAGGCGCGGCTGCTTCAGGCGATTGCGGCTCGCCCCGTGCACGTCGAAGTGGTGCTCACCGGCCGAGGCGCGTCTGAGGCCGTCCTTGAGGCGGCCGACTTGGTCACGGAGATGCGCTCGCACAAGCACCCCTTCGAGCGCGGCGTGCCCGCTCGCAAGGGCATCGAGTTCTAGAGCGCGCCAGCCGCGCACACGAGCGGTGCATGTTGCAAGGCGGCTGCCACGGCGAAGCGAAGCCCGAGGCGATCGCGCGCCGCGGTGAGCGCGGCGAGCGCGGCGAGCGGCGTGTTGTTCGTCTCGGAAAGGTGCAGACCCACGACCGTGGAAAGCCCGTCGTGCGCGAGCCCAACGAGCGCAGCCGCCGCGTCGTCGTTCGACAGGTGACCGACTGCGGAGCGGATTCGCCGCTTGAGGAACGGCGGGTACGGCCCGCATTCGAGCATCCCGACGTCGTGGTTGGACTCGATGGCGAGCACGTGACATCCGGCGAGCGCCTCTGTGCACTCGGCCGCGACGACTCCGCTGTCCGATAGGTAGCCGAGCACGCGTGCCGATGGGAACTCGATGCGGAAGCCCACCGGCTCGGCAGCGTCGTGCGAGGAGCGGAACGGCAGCAGCGTGAGCCCGGCTAGCCGTACGGCGTGCCCCGCGCGGATTGCGTCGGTCTCCGGCACGTCCGTGAGATCGTCTCGCAGCGTCCGGAGCGTTCCGCCAGTCGCCAGCACCGGGACTCCAAGATGGCGGGCGAGCACCCGGACGCCCGCCACGTGGTCTGCGTGCTCGTGCGTGAGCACGATCGCCTCGATGCGCACGTGCGAAAGCCCAGCGGCAGCGATGCGCAGGCGCACCTGCTTGGCGGAAAGCCCGCAGTCGATGAGCATGCCCGCGCTGCCCGAGTACACGAGCGCAGCGTTGCCGTGGGAGCCCGACGCGAGCAGCGCGATGCCCTCTCGCGGCAGGGTCGCGGCAGGGTCGTTGCCGATGCGGCGTGGGAAGGTCACTCCTACAGGGTATCATCAAGGTACGTCACGCGTCGCTCACGCGGCGCTCTCGGAAGGAGAGCGAGATGCCGAGTTCGAAGTGGTCGCTCCGCAACATCTACCTGTACCTGGTGTGCCTGATCACGCTCATCATGGTCATCGTCGGAGCCGTCGGCGTCATCCGAAGCGGCGTCGAGCTCGTGTACCCCGAGCCGACGATGATGGAACCGCTGCCGAAGACGGAGGGCGGGCAGCCGGCGATGACGGAAGAGGAGTGGCAGCGCCAGCAGGAGATCGGCCGCCAGCAGTCGCGCCGCTGGGCGATCATCAACCTGGTCGGGAATATCGCGCTCGTGGTGATCGCCGGCCCCATCTACGCGTATCACTGGCGCAAGATCGAAGAGGAGAAGGCCGAGCCGACCCCCATCGCCGCATAGGAGGAGCGTCATGCACAAGGTGTTCGTGTACGCGCTGTCGACGTGCCCGTACTGCCGCGCCGCCCGCGCGTACCTCGACGAGAACGGCGTCGAGTACGACGTGGTCGAAGTCGACAAGCTCGAAGGCGAGGAGTACAAGGCCGCCGTGGACGAAGTGCGCCGCATATCGGGCGGCACCGCGTTCCCGGTCATCGTAATCGACGACGACAGCGTCATCGTGGGGTTCAACAAGAAGCGCATCAAGGAGGAGCTCGGGCTGTGAGCGAGCCGAGGGTTCGCCGGCGATTCGCTCCCGGCACGACCATCGAGGACCTCAAGGAGTACATGGGTCCGTTCGTCGACCGGCTCGGCTACAAGTTCAACACCGAGAGCTGGTTCGTCGACGACGTGCTCACATCCGAGCTCGAGATACTCGAGCAGACCGGCGACGTGTACTGCCCCTGCCGAGTGCGGACTGGCGACCCCAAAGAGGACGTCAAGATCATCTGCCCCTGCATCCCGTTCCACCGCGACGAGTTCGCCGCCATCAAGAAGTGCTGGTGCGGCCTGTTCGTCCTCAAGGAGGTCGAGGACGGGAGCGAGCTTTTCGGGGTGATCGAAGAGCCTTCGGGCGAGGTCGAGGTGCCGGTCTTCCGCGTCGAAGACCTGCCACCGGGGCAGATCCGGCACGTGAAGGTCGGCAAGGCCGACATCGCGGTGGCGCGTGTCGGCGATGAGTTCTTCGCGCTGTCGAACGTGTGCCGGCACGCGTTCGCGCCGCTCGCCGATGGCTTCCTAGACGGCTACCACGTGATGTGCCCGTGGCACGGCTGGCGGTACGACGTGCGCGACGGCACCACCGACCATCCTGACGCCGACGTGCGCACGTATCCCGTGACGGTCCGGGAGGGGCACGTGTTCGTGACCGTCCGCATCAGGGGCTGAGCATCCGGACGATCGCCTGCAGGGCTGTCGCGCGCTGTTGCCTTGTATCGTTTGCGTCATCTGTTGCATAGCCGTCATTTGTGCTACATTCCGGAAATCTCAGGCGGTGCGCGCGCCGGCGCCATGCCGGCTCGTGCGGAAGTCGTGTGTTGCGAAGGAGGAGGCATGGCAAGAAGCAAGCGGTTCGTCGCACTCGTTGCGGCACTCGCCGCGCTCGCGCTCGTGGTCGCCGGCTGCGGCGGCAAGACGAGCACGGGCGGCACCGGTGGCGAGAAGCAGGCGGTCACCGTCAAGATCGGCGTGATCTCGCCGTACACCGGTGACGTCGCTGCGCTCGGCCTCGGCATCAAGAATGGCGCGACGCTCGCCATCGACGAGGCGAACGCGGATCCGGAACTGAAGGATCTGGGCATCACGATCGAAGGCATGTTCGTGGACGACGCGGCCGACCCGAAGACCGCCGTGAACGGCGCCACACAGCTCACCTCGGATCCGAAGGTGGTCGGCGTGGTCGGTCACCTGAACTCCGGCTGCTCGATTCCTGCGTCTGCCAAGTACAACGAGGCGGGCATCGTGCAGATCTCGCCGGCTTCCACCAACCCGAAGCTCACGCAGCAGGGCTTCAAGAACGTCTTCCGCGTGTGCACCATCGACACGGTGCAGGGCTCGTTCGCGGGCGACTTCGCCGTGGACAAGCTGGGCGCCAAGACGGTCGCGGTCATCAGCGACTCCACGCCGTACGGCGACGGTCTCGCTGACGAGTTCGCCAAGCAGTTCGAGGCGCGCGGCGGCAAGGTCGTCTCGCGCGACAAGATCCAGCTCAAGGACCAGGACTTCAAGGCGCTCGTCACCAAGATCCAGGGTCTGAAGCCGGACATGATCTACTTCGGCGGCATGTACACCGAGGGCGGCCTGATCAGCAAGCAGTCCAAGGAAGCCGGCCTGCGCGTTCCGCTGATGGGCGGCGACGGCCTGTACACGCAGCAGTTCATCGACATCGCTGGCGCTGCGAACGCTGAGGGCGACATCGCCACTTCCGTCGGCCTGCCGCTCGACATGCAGCCGAAGGGCCAGGAGTTCAAGGCCGCGTTCGAGAAGAAGTTCCCCGGCACGAACATCGAGGCGTACGACACCTACGCGTACGACGCCACGATGGTCATCGTCGAGGCGATCAAGAAGGTCGCCAAGGAGATGGGCGCCGACAAGCTCGCGACGCCGGCCGGCAAGCAGGCGATCATCGACGCCGTTGCCAAGACCGACTACGACGGCGTGACCGGCAAGGTCGCGTTCGACGAGTTCGGCGACACCACGAACAAGGCGATCACCGCGTACATCGTCAAGGGCGGCAAGTTCGTCCCGTACGAGCAGTAAACCTGATTCGAAGCGATGCGCGACCCGTGGCCCGGGCGGGGCAACCCGCCCGGGTCCGGTGCGGTCAGGCGGCAAGCCCCGTGCAGTCGCGCGTGAACCACGGATGGAGCGACCGTGCACTTCAACATCGCTGATGTGCCGCAGCAGCTCGTGAACGGCCTGACGCTCGGCGGCATGTACGCGCTGATAGCGTTGGGCTACACGCTCGTCTACGGCATCCTGCTGATGATCAACTTCGCGCACAGCGAGATGTTCATGGCAGGCGCGTACTTCGGGCTTCTGTGGCTGAACATCCTAAGCAAGCAGAGCTTCTTCACCGGCAGCGCGGTGGGCCTCGTCTTGCTGTACGGGGTCTCGATCGTGCTCTCGGCGATCATGACCGGCATCTTGGGTGTGCTGATCGAGCGTTTCGCGTACCGCCCGTTGCGGCACGCGCCGCGTCTCGCGCCGCTCATCTCGGCCATCGGCGTCTCGCTGTTCTTGCAGAACGCAGTGCTGCTGTGGGTCTCGTCGCGCTCGATCCCGTTCCCGGTGAAGTTCCCGGTGTACCAGTACACGCTCGCGCGTGATGGATCTGGCTCGCTGGCGTTCACGGTGCTGGGCGCGAGCGACAAGATCGTCGACAAGCTGGGGCAGGGAGCTCACGCGATCGTCCAGTTCAGCACGTTGCAGATCATGATCATCGTCGTGACGCTCGTGCTGCTCTTCGTTCTCGACACGTTCGTTTCGAGGACCAAGCTCGGCAAGGCGATGCGTGCGACCGCACAGGACCGCGACACTGCCGGGCTGATGGGTGTGGACATCAACCGCATCATCGCCATCACCTTCTTCATCGGTCCGGCGATGGGAGCGGTGGCCGGCATCTTCTCCGGCATGTACTACGGCAACATCAAGTACAACATGGGCTTCATCCCGGGCATCAAGTCGTTCACCGCGGCCGTCCTCGGCGGCATCGGCAACCTGCGCGGCGCGATGCTCGGCGGCTTCGTGCTCGGCATGGCTGAGGCGCTGGCGTCCGGCTTCATCTCGACGGCCTACAAGGACGTCATCGCGTTCGTCATCCTCATCCTCGTGCTCATCTTCCGTCCGGGCGGCCTGCTCGGCGAGTCGGTTGTGGAGAAGGTGTAGGCCATGGGCGGAAGCAAAGTCGACATCAAGACGAACGTCCAAAGCGCCCGTCTCACTCCGAAGAAGATCGCTCTGTACGCGGCGATCGCCGTGTTCCTCGTTGCGGCGCCCGTGTACTTCCAATCCGTCGGCAACGTGTTCATGGTGCGCATCTTCGCGCTCGTGGGCATCTACGTGATGCTCGCCCTTGGGCTGAACATCGTCGTCGGTTACGCAGGGCTGCTCGACTTGGGCTACGTCGCCTTCTACGGCATGGGGGCGTACTCGGGCGTGCTGCTCGGGTACGTGTTCCAGAAGGTGGTCGGCGGGCCCGATGCCCCGCTCGCGGGTCTCTCGTACTGGGCGCTTCTGCCGGTCGCGGCGCTGATGGCAGCGCTCACGGGCATCGCGCTCGGAACGCCCGTCCTTCGTCTGCGCGGCGACTACCTCGCGATCGTCACCCTGGGGTTCGGCGAGATCGTCCGGATCGCGCTGCAGAACGACATCTTCGGGCTCACGAACGGCTCGGCGGGTCTGCCGCGCGTCGGCGAGTTCATCGTGCCTGCAGCAGGCCAGAAGTGGACGTTCCTGAACCTGAGCACGTCCACGTTCACGTTCTCGAAGGACCTGTTCTGGTACGCGGTCGTGGTTGCGCTGTGCCTGCTCACGATCTTCGTCATCCGCCGGCTCGACAACTCGCGTCTCGGGCGCGCGTGGGTGGCGATGCGCGAGGACGAGGTCGCGGCGGCCGCCACGGGCGTCAACATCATGACCACGAAGCTGTGGGCGTTCTCGCTCGGGGCGATGTGGGGCGGCATCGCCGGCATCACCTACGCGTACTGGGTCGGGTTCATCAGCCCCGAGTCCTTCAACTTCATGGAATCGGTGCTCATCGTCTGCATGGTGGTGCTCGGCGGCATGGGATCGATTCCCGGCTCGATCGTCGGCGCGATCATCATCGCCGGTCTGCCCGAGGTCATCCGCGGGCTCGCGCAGTCTACTGCGCTCTCGAGGTTCCTCACCGCGGAGCAGGCGTCGCGCATCGGCGACTACCGCTTCTTGATCTTCGGCGGGCTGCTCGTGGTGATGATGGCAGTGCGGCCGCAAGGCATCTTGCCGTCCACGCGGCGCGCGCGCGAGCTGACCTCGGAAGAGCCGATCATCGAGGAAGAGAACACCGACCTGTGGGAGGTCGAGCACAAGCACGACCTGCCCCACAAGCTATAAGACGGCCGACCGGAAGGGCCACGCGATGGCACGACTGTTGGAAGCCACCAAGATCACGATGCGCTTCGGCGGGCTGAAAGCGCTGAGCGACATCGACTTTCACATCGACGAAGGCGAGATCGTCGCCTTGATCGGTCCGAACGGTGCGGGCAAGACGACGTTCTTCAACCTGCTCACCGGCATCTACAAGCCGACCGAGGGGACGCTGCTCTTCGACGGCAAACCGCTTGCGGGTCGCAAGCCGCACGCGATCTGCCGCATGGGCATCGCTCGCACGTTCCAGAACATCCGGCTGTTCCAGAACATGACGACGCTGGAGAACGTCATGGTGGGGCGGCACACGCGCACGACCGCAGGGCCGCTGCACGCGGTGCTCCACACGCCGAAGTTCAAGCGCGAGGAGCAGCACATCGTCGACGAGGCGCTTAAGTGGCTGCGGTTCGTCGGGCTTGCTGGCAAGGCGAACGAGCTGGCGAAGAACCTGCCGTACGGCGAGCAGCGCAAGCTGGAGATCGCGCGCGCGCTCGCGACGGAGCCGAAGCTGCTCCTGCTCGACGAGCCGGCTGCAGGCATGAATCCGCAGGAGAGCGCCGAGCTTACGAAGCTGGTGGGCAAGATCCGCGACGCCGGGATCACCGTGCTTCTGATCGAGCACGACATGAAGGTCGTCATGGACATCGCCGACCGCATCGTGGTGCTGGACTTCGGCGAGAAGATCGCAGAGGGGCTGCCTGCGGAGATCCAGCGCAACCCGAAGGTCATCGAGGCGTATCTCGGCAAGGGCGCTGAAGCGCTCATGGCCGCGGAAGGGTAAGAGCCATGCTGCTCACAGTCGAGAACCTGCACACGTTCTACGGCCAGATCGAGGCGCTCAAGGGCATCGACGTCGAGGTCGCCGAAGGGGAGATCGTCACCCTCATCGGCGCGAACGGCGCCGGCAAATCGACCACCCTCAAGACGATCTCAGGGCAGCTCGCCCCGCGCGAGGGCAAGATCGTGTTCGCTGGCGAGGAGATCCAAGGGATGTCCGCTCACCAGGTGGCCGCGAAGCGGATCGTGCACGTGCCGGAGGGCCGCCGGATCTTCCCGCGGATGACGGTCGAAGAGAACCTCGAGATGGGTGCGTTCCTGCGCAACGACGCAGAGGGCATCGCGGCCGACAAAGAGATGGTCTTCGAGCTCTTCCCGCGCTTGAAGGAGCGTCGTCAGCAGAAGGGCGGCACGCTCTCTGGCGGCGAGCAGCAGATGCTCGCGATGGCGCGCGGGCTGATGGCCAAGCCGAAGCTCTTGATGCTCGACGAGCCGTCGATGGGTTTGGCGCCGGTGGTGGTCGAGACCATCTTCGAGACCATCGAACGGTTGCACCAGGAAGGCATCACGATCCTGCTCGTCGAGCAGAATGCCGCGATGGCGCTCTCGGTCGCCGACCGCGGCTACGTGCTGGAGACCGGCCGCATCGCGCTCACTGGGACCGGCAAGGAGCTCCTCACCAACGAGCAGGTCCGCAAGACCTACCTCGGAGAAGTCTGAGTCTGCGCAGGGACTTCTCTTTGACGCTACGACGCGCGAAGCGCGCGGGCTGCCTTCTCGGCGACCCGCGCGCTTGCGTTCTCGATGGGTCGCGAGAGCATGGCGGGGCGCCCGTCCACCACGCGCAGCACACCTGCGCTCACCACGGTGCGGACGGGGGCGGCCGAGCCGCGCTCGATGAGGGCGCGAACGGGGTCGTCGGTGGCCCCGACGTGCACGGCGATCACGTCGGCGTAGCGGCCTTGCTCGAGCGCCCCGACGCGGTCAGCGAGCCCGAGCACCGACGCTCCCTCGATGGTCATGATGGCGAGCAGCCGCTCGGGCTCGATCGTGTGGTCGAGCGCGAGCAACGCCCGCGCCTCCGCGAACAGATCCAAGTCGTCGTTGCTCGCGAGCGAGTCGGTGCCGAGCGCGAGCCGGACCCCCCGAGCGCGAAGCTCCCGCACTGGCGGCTCGCCGTTGCCGAGGATACGGTTGGAGCGTGGGCAGACGACGACGCCTGCGGCTTCGCGTGCGAGCAGGCCGATCTCTTCGGTCGTGGCCTTCACGCAGTGGACGGCGATCGTTCCGTCGAGGGCTCCGAGCCGGTGCGCGTACTCGATAGGTCGGCACGCGGGCGGCGTGAACCCGTGGGCGAGGCGCGCTGCAAGGGACGCGAACGACCCCGTGCCGCTCATGAGCAGCTCGACCTCGGCGTCTGACTCCGCGAGGTGCATCGTGAAGGGCACGCCTCTCTCGCGGGCCACGCGATAGACGCCCCGTATCAGTCCCGGGCCAGACGAGTACGGCGCGTGGGCGGTAAGCCCGCAGACCGTGCGTCCGGCCCTGCACGACTCGGCATCCGCAGGGTACTCGAGCTCAGCGAGGCGCTGGTGAAGCTCGTCCTGGGAGATGCCCAGCACCTCGAAGAAGAACACGCCGTCGAGCCCTACGTCTGCGGCTGCTGCCGGCGCCTCGGGTCCGTACGCGACGTCGCCGACCGTGGTGACGCCTGCGCGGATCGACATCAGCGCTCCGTGCGTGCACGACGCCGCGAGGTCGTCGGCGTCCAGGGAGCGCATCACGGCGGCCACCCGACCGAGCCACTCCGGGAACGGTGCTCGGCCGATGACGCGCGCCACCGACGTGAGCGCGAGGTGCGTGTGCGCGTTGACGAGCCCAGGGGCTATCACGCAGCCGGGATGCTCGCGCACGGACAGCTCGGGGTAGCGGGCACGCATCGCGTCGAGAGTCCCGACGTCGATGATGAGCGGCGCGCGCACGACCACCGCGCCTTCGCGGATCGGCGCACCCGACACCGGGACGACCCAGTCGCCGGCGATGATCACGCGCCCGGCTCCTCCGCTCGCAGAAGCAGGCTCGGCTTCCGCAGGTCTATGCAGCCGCACTCTGCGTCGAGCGGCGCGTCAGCGATGACGTCGAGCACGCAGGAGGCGATCTTCTCGGACTCGTCGAAGAAGATCGCTTTGAGCTCGTCGTGCTCCCACTCGCGGACGACGCCCTCGGCGTGGTTCACGACGATGTACAAACCCGCGTAGCACGCACCGATGTCGCGCGCTAAGAAGACCTCCGGCGCGAGCGACTGCCCGATCACGTCCGCGCCCAAGCGCTTCATGTAGTCGATCTCGGCGACCGACTCGAAGCGTGGCCCGTCGGTCACCAGGTACACGCCTCGCCGGAAGACGCGGGCGAACCGCTCGCTCGCAGCGGCGTAGAGGCGTGCGTGGAGGTCCGGGCAGATGGGGCGCCGCATGATCAGGAGGTGGTCGCCGCGCACGTAGATGTCCTGTTTGGTGGACAGGTCGACGAAGTCGGTGGGCACGACGACGTCGCGCGGGTCGAGCAGGTGGTTGAGAGCTCCCACGCCGCCGTCTGCGAGCACCTTGCGGACGCCTGCCTGGTGGAAGACCCAGAACACCTGGAGGCTCGCGTCAGCGCGCTTCACCCCGCGCCGCCAGCCGTGCATCTTCACCGCGAGCGCTTCGCGCGGGCCGTGCTCCCCGGTCACGCGGAAGTGCGTGAAGGCAGGCGAGCGGCCGAACGGCGTGTCGAAGACGAGCCGTTCGGCGAGCACCTCGACGCGCGGGTCGTCGAGCGCGCCAGGGAACTCCAGCGAGAGCGAGCCGGAGCCGCCGCACACGCCGAACTGGGCAGCGGGGACGGGTGCATCAGCCATGGGAACCTCCTCGGCACAAGCGTACCGCAAGCCCGCCGACCTGCGAAGCCGCGGCTATCGCTGCATCGCGAGCATCTCGCGCAGCCGCTTCCAGGCGATGCGGATCCCGCCCACCTCGTACCAGTACATCACGTAGGTGAACCGCTTCATGATGATCGCGGGGATGCCGCTCAGGTGGAAGCGGAAGGCCCATCCCACCCCGTAGCTTGGCCCGATGCTCACGAACTCGCCGTGCATGTGCGGGCGGAACGGCTCGGTGGGCTGTCCCCGCAATTCGCGGAGCAGGTTGTCGGCTGTGTGCTCCGCCTCGCGGATGGCGAACTGCGCGAGCATCGGAAGCGTGCGCTTCGTCTCCGGGTCGCGGAAGGCAGCGACGTCGCCGATGGCGTAGATGTCAGGCTTGCCGCTCGCGCGAAGCCACTCGTCGACGGTGAGGCGCCCCGACGGGTCCGCCGCAAGCCCCCACGTCGTGGCATCGGGGTCCGCCTTCGCCCCGCCGCAGAACACCACGACGGATGCGGGCACGCGAGCGCCGTTCTCGAGCGTGATCCCTTCGTCGTCGACCGAGGAGACCATCGAGCCCAAGTGGAGCTCGACCTTCAGACGCGCGAGGCGCGCTTTGGCCTTGCGACGAAGGCTTTCAGGCAGGTCGTACAGGATGTCGGGACGGCCTTCGACGAGGTGCACGTGCAGGTCGCGCGGGTCGAGCCCGTGGTCGAGCATGCGCTTCGGGAGCATCTGCGCCATCGTGCCGACGATTTCGATCCCCGTGGCGCCGCCGCCGATCACGGCGAACGAGAGCGCGCGTGCGCGCGCCTCGCGGTCGACCGTCTTGGCCGCGACGCGGAACTGCTGCTGGATGCGCTCTTGCAGCTTCTGGGCATCGTGGACCGACCACATCGTGGTGGCGTGCTCTTTCAGTCCCGGAACCGGGGGCACGAACGCGACGGCTCCCGTGGCCAGCACGAGCCGCCAGTACGGGACCTTCTCGTGCGGCCCTTCGCGCGGACCCACGAGCACGGCGTGCTCGTCAGGAAGGACGGCGTGGACGCGGTTGTAGCACACCGTGACCGGCAGGTCCTTGAAGATCGTCGGGAGCCACAGCTCGCAGAACTCCGGCCGCGGAGGCCCGACAGCCACCAAGTCGAGCTCCGAGAGCGCCTGCTGGCACGGGTTCGGCTCGATCAGCAGGATCTCCACGTCGTCGCTCGGCCGGATGCGCTTCGCGAGCCGCACGGCGAGCGTGGTGCCAGCGTATCCGCCGCCTGCGATGACGATCCGGCGCTTCTCGGTCGGGCTGGTGCAGGTCTGCATGCGGCCTCCTCGGTCCTGCCAGTACTTACCCGTACGTGCGCAAGACTACTTGTTGAGGAAGCGGATGATCAGGTTGATGAGCAGCGTCAGCACGAGCGACAAGAGGATCGAGCTGGCGATCGGCACGTAACAGCCCCATCCGTCCCGCTCGATGCGGACGTCGCCTGGCAGCGAGCCGAGTCCCAGGCGGCCGCCGAGCCACACCAACGCGCCTAAGAGCGCCAGCCCGAGGCCGAGTGCGACGATGATCTTACCGAAGGTCTGCAGATCCACGGCAACCTCCCTAGAACCTTCTCGCCGGGTGGTGCTCCGCTGCTTCGAGGTACAGCCTCTCGTAGGCGTCGAACGTGCGCTGCTCGTCGTGTTGGGCTGCGGCTCGGACGCCCTTCGCGCCGAGCGCCCGAGCCCGCTCAGGATTCGCGACCAACGAGCGGATCGCCTCTGCGGTGGCAGCGGGATCTTCGGGCGGGACGAGCAGCCCGGTGACGCCGTGCTGCACGATCTCGGGCAGCGCACCGGCCGTCGCAGCCACCACGGGCAGCCCAGTGGCGAGCGCCTGCAGGGTGGTGATCGACTGCACCTCGACGAGCGAAGTGATCGCGTAGACATCGCACGCGCGATAGAGATGGGGCATGACCGCCTCGGGGACCGGGCCCGTGAAGGCCACGCTGCGCTCGAGCTGCAGCTCCGATGCAAGCCGTTCCAGGTCGCCGCGTGCCTGTCCATCGCCTGCGATCACGAGCGACGCGCCCGTGTCTCGCAGGTACGCGAACGCGTGCAGGAGCACGTCGAGGCGCTTGTCGCGAGCCACGCGCCCGACCGCCAGCACGCGCGGACGAGGCGGGAGCTCGATGCCAGGCGGGTCGTCGGCCGGGCCTGGGCGGTAACGCGCGACGTCGACGCCGTTCGAGATCACGCGCGTCGGGGCGGCGAGCCCCGCTGCCACGTACATCCGGCGCTGCGCCTCCGTCGGGAAGACCACGCAGTCGAAACGGTCGAGCAGCCGCACGGCGACGCGCCACGCGACGCGCTCGCGGGCCTCGCTTCTCAGCGCGCGGCCAGCGTAGTGCGACAAGAACCTCGGCACGAAGTGGCACGTCGCAAGCAGCGGCAGGGGGATCTCCTCGCGCAGCCGGGAAAGCTGCCACGCCAGCCACGCGGACTCGTGCGAGTGGACCACGTGCGGCGAGAACCCCGACACGATCTCCGCCAGGTGCTCGGAACCCGTGATGGGCAAGCGGCCCGCTCGCCAGTACGGGTTGGGCGCCGAGCGCACGCGAACGACGTGGACCCCGTCGTCGTCGTGCTCGTACGGTGCGCCGGTGTCGCTCGCGGCGACGACGAGCACGTCGTGTCCGCGACGCACCATCTCGTGGGCGACCTTGCTGACCACTACTGTCACGCCGCTGATGGTGGGCGGGTATGCGTGGCTGACGAGCAAGATACGCATGCGCACCTCCCATGCGAAGTCTACACGACCGCTGACGCGGGTTGACAGCGGAGGGCGCGACGCAGACCCGGGCGCACTGCACGGTGGCCCGACGGCCGGTGCGGATCGACGAGGTCCGGTTCTACGGCTTCGGGTGGGGCTTCGACGCGATGATGGACGACTGCCGGCTCATCGTCGAGCAGTGAGCGGCTAGAACCGGCGCACCTCGCGATAGAGCGTGTCGCGCTGCACGGGCGTGAAGCCGGCGTCGCGGATCAGCCGCACGAGGTCGTCGCGCGCCATGGAAAAGCGCGTCCCTGCGGCGGCCACGACGTTCTCCTCGATCATCGTCGAGCCCATGTCGTTCGCGCCGAACGCGAGCGAGATCTGGCCGATCTTCGGGCCCTGCGTCACCCACGACGCCTGAAGGTTCACGACGTTGTCGAGGAACAGCCGTGCGACCGCCAGCGTCCGCAGGTACTGCCAACCGCTTCCGGCGCCCTTGACGACCTCGCCTTCGAGGTCGGTGTTGCCGGGCTGGAAGCTCCAGGCTATGAAGGCGCGGAAGCCCACGCGGCCTGCAGCCACGGCTTCGTCTTGGACGGCGCGGATGCGCGCGAGGTGCTCCACACGCTCAGCGAGCGTCTCGATGCCGCCGAACATCATGGTGGCGGTCGTCGAGAGCCCGAGGGCGTGCGCCTCGCGCATGACGTCGAGCCACTGCGCGCTCGTCGCCTTCTTAGGCGAGACGTGGCCGCGCACCCGGTCGACGAGGATCTCCGCTCCGCCGCCCGGGAGCGAGTCGAGCCCTGCGTCGCGCAGGCGCGTGAGCACCTCGCGGGTCGTGATGCCAGAGACCTTCGCGATGTGCACGACCTCTGGCGGGCCGAACCCGTGCACGTGGATCGCGTACCGCTCCTTGATGTCGCGCAGCAGACCCTCGTACCACTCGATGCCGAGATCGGGGTGCAGACCGCCTTGCAGCAAGATCGCCGTGCCCTCGAGCGCGAGCGTCTCCTCGATCTTGGCGAAGAGCTCGTCGCGCGACAGGACGTACGCGTCTGGAGCGTCCTTGTCGCGGTAGAACGCGCAGAACCGGCAGCCGCTCACGCAGACGTTCGTGTAGTTGACGTTGCGGTCGACGATGAAGGTGACCTCGGGCGCCGGATGCAGCCGCCGGCGCATCGCGGAGGCGGCCGCTCCGAGCACGAGCGTGTCGGCGCTCTCGAGCAGCGCAAGCGCGTCTTCAGGCGTCAGGCGGCGCGTGCCAGCGGCGGCTTCGAACGCGATGGCGGCAAGGTCGCTCACTCGCCGAACACCTCGATCGCGGGCACGGCGTCGAGCGCGCCGACGGCGACCGCCTCCTGGAAGTACCGTGCGAGCCCTTCGCGAAACCGCGGCTCGAAGCGGAACTGCAGCGCGTCGAAGTACGAGCGGAACTTCTCGGGTCCGAAGTGCTCCCAGCGCGCGGCGTACTCGCTGATGTCGTCAAGGTGCGCGCGGCAGTAGGCGAGAGAACCGTTGAGCGCGTCGATGACCGCGCGGACCGCTTCTGGGTCCGTCTCGGCGTACGAGCGGCGCACCGCCCAGACCGCGTACACCATCGGGAGCCCCGTCCATGCGGTCCACTCGCTCCCGAGGTCGTAGAGCAAGACGCCCTCCGGCCGCTCCCAGTAGGTGCGCAGCGCCTCGTCGCCGATGAGCAGCGCCGCATCCGCCTCGCGAAGCATCGCGGGCAGGTCCGGCGGCATCTCCACGTACGACGCAGCGACCCCCCAGCGCTTGGAAAGCAGGATGCGCGCGAGCACCTGAGAGGTGCGGGACGTGTTGGTGAGCGCCACGGTGCGCCCCCCGAGCTCCTCGGCGGGCACGGTGGACGCGAGCAGTATCGACTGCACCTCGCCGTCCGAGGAGATGGCGATGTCGGGCAGGAGCACGAAGTCGTTCGCGTGGCGCGCGTACTCGATCGACGGGATGGGCGCGACGTCCAGCTCGCCCGCCAAGATGCGCTCGGCGAGCTCGCGCGGCGCGGCCTTCACGAGGTCGACCTCGAGGAGGTGGTCGCCGCTCTTGACGAGCCCGTAGTACAGCGGCAGGCAGTTCAGGAACTGGATGTGGCCGAGACGAGGGCGCATCACGCCTCCTCGTAGACGTGCACCACGTTGTAGAGCGTGTCGCGCTCGACCGGCACGTGCCCCGTTTCGCGGATGAGCGCGAGGAGCTCGTCTTTCGACAGCGCCTCAGGCGTGGAGGCCCCTGCCATGTGGGTGATGCGCTCCTGCACGACCGTGCCATCGAGGTCGTCGACCCCGAACGCCGTGGAGAGCTGCGCGACCTTGAGCCCCAGCATGATCCAGAACGCCTTGATGTGCGGGATGTTGTCGAGCATCAGCCGCGCGATGGCGAGCGTCTTCACGTCGTCGTAGCCGGTCGTCGGCGGCAGGTCTGAGAGCTCTGTGTTGAGCGGGTGGAACGCGAGCGGGATGAACGCGAGGAAGCCTCCGGAGGCGTCTTGCTGCTCGCGCAAGCGGATCAGGTGGTCGACGCGTTCCTCCAGCGTCTCGATGTGGCCGTACAGCATCGTGCAGTTCGTCTTGATGCCGAGCGAGTGCGCCTCGCCGTGGATGCGCAGCCAGTCGTCAGCCGACGTCTTCTTGTCCCACGCGAGCCGGCGCGCCCGCTCGGAGAAGATCTCCGCGCCGCCGCCTGGCATCGCCTGGAGTCCGGCGTCCTTCAGGATCCGCAGCACCTCGAGCGTCGAAAGCCCGCTGATCTTCGCGTAGTGCTCGATCTCGACGGCCGTGAACGCTTGGATGATGACGTGCGGCGGGAGCGCCTCGCGCAGCCGCCTGACCATCTCGACGTAGAACTCGAACGGCCAGTCGGGGTGCAGCCCGCCCACGATGTGGATCTCGTGCGCGCCGTCGGGCACCGCGTCTTGCGCCGCTCGGACGATCTCCTCGAGCGTCATCTCGTACGCGCCCTCTTGGTCCTTGTTGCGGGAGAACGCGCAGAACTTGCAGCGGTTCAGGCAGATGTTCGTGGGGTTGATGTGCCGGTTCACCATGAAGTGGACCCGGTCGCCGTTGATGCGTCGGCGGACCGTGTCGGCGAGCTGGCCGATGCCGATGAGGTCGTTGCTCGCGTACAGCGCGAGGCCGTCCTCGCGCGTCAGGCGCTCGCCTGCGAGCACCTTCTCGGCGATGGGTTCGAGTGCAGGGTCGGACAGGTAGAAAGACACGCAGATCACCTTCGTCTCTCGGTCACGGCAAACGCTGCTCAGTGTAGGACGCACGTGCGAGGCGCGCCAGACTCAGGACCGGTCCCACCTCGGGCGCGTCGTCAGCAGCCGGTCGAGAAGCAGCGCGAGCGTGATCGATGGCAGAGCGCCCTCGAGGATGTATGCGTCGTTGTAGTCGTGGAATCCTGCCAGTATCGGCATGCCGAGGCCCCCCGCCGCCACCACCGCTCCGAGGGTGGCAGCGCTCACGTTGATGACCACGACGTTCTTCACGCCTCCCATGATGACCGGCATGGCGAGCGGCAGCTCCACGCGCACGAGTCGCTGCAGTCGCCGCATGCCGATGCCCGTGGCGGCGTCGCGCACCTCCGGCGGGACGCTCTCGATGCCGGCGACGACGTTGAGCGCTATGGGCAGCACGCCGTACAGCGTGAGGGCTATGATCACGGGCTCAGGCCCGTAGCCGGTCAGCGGCACGAGCAGCGCCATCAGCGCGACGGTCGGCACCGTCTGCGCGAGGTTGCCAGCACTCAACACGAGGTCGCGGAAGGCGATGCCGAACCGCGTGAGAGCCACCGCGCCGAGCACGCTGCCGAGAAGGATCGCGAGCACGCTCGCGGCGGCCGCAAGCCAGATCTGCTCCGCCATGAGCGTGGTCAGAGGCTTGGTGGGGTACAGCCATGCGGACTCGCTCGGTGCGAGCGCGCGCAAGAGCCGCTCGAAGCCGTTCGTATCGAATGTCATCCACGCGGTCGCGGCTGCGAGCGCGCCGATGCCGACCCAGCGGGCTGCCTCCGAGCGTGTCGACTTACCGCGCATCGCAGGCGCTCTCCTCTGCGAGCGACTCGACCAAGACGTCGAAGTCGAACAGGCCGACGGGGCTGCCGTCGCGCACGACGACGAGCGCTCGCGCGCGCCTGCCCACGAGCTCAGCGAGCGCCTCTTTGAGCGACACGCCCGCGTCGATCCGCGGCAGGTCTGGAGCGCCGTCGGGAAGCGGCTTCAGGCGAACGTCGGCCAGGCAGTGGCGGATGATAACGCGCAGCCCCAGGTTCTCGCCGAAGAAGCGGCTCACGAACTCGTTGGCAGGGCGTCGCCACATCGCTTCAGGGGTGTCGTGCTGCTCCAGACGGCCGTCGCGCATGAGCGCGATGCGGTCTGCCAGGAGCACCGCTTCGTCTATGTCGTGCGTCACGAAGACGACCGTCTTCTTGAGGCGGCGCTGCAGGTCGCGCATGAGCTTCTGCAGCCGCTCCCGCGTGAGCGGGTCCACCGCGCCGAACGGCTCGTCCATGAGCAGCACTGGCGGGTCGGCAGCGAGCGCGCGTGCGACGCCCACGCGCTGCGCCTCGCCGCCCGAGAGCTGCCGCGGGTACTTGGGGCCATACCGAGCGGGGTCGAGCCCGACTGCGTCGAGCATCTCCTCGACGCGCTCGGCTGTGCGCTTCTTGTCCCAGCCGAGCAGACGCGGCACGGCGGCGACGTTCTCCCGGATGGTCATGTTCGGGAAGAGCCCCACGTTCTGGATGACGTAGCCCATCGAGCGCCGAAGCTCGACCGGGTCGAGCGTGGATGCGTCGACGCCGTCGACGAGTATGCGCCCGCTCGTCGGCTCGATCAGCCGGTTGATGCAGCGGAGCACCGTCGTCTTGCCGGCGCCCGAGGGGCCGAGCAGGACCGTGAGCTCGCCCGTCTCGATGCGCAGGTCAAGACCGTCGACCGCGCGGTGCTCGCCGTAGGACTTCGTGAGGCCGACGATCTCGATCACGCGGGCTCCTTCCACACCGTGAGGGCCGCCTCGACAGCGGACAGGCCGCGATCGAACGTGAGCGCGAGCGCGACGATCGGCAGCACACCCAAGAGCATGAGGTCGCTCGCGGTCTCGCTCGCCCCGAGGAACACGAACGTCCCGAGCCCGCCGCCGCCCACGAGACCGGCGATGATGGCGCCGGCGGTGCTCTGCACGAGCGCGACGCGCAGGCCAGCGAGTATGACCGGCAATGCGAGCGGCATCTCCACCTCCGCGAGCAGGCGGAGCGGCCCCATGCCGATGCCTTTCGCGGCGTCGATGACGGCGGGGTCGAGACTCACGAACGCGGCGTGCGTGTTGCGCGCGATCGGGTAGACCGCGTACGCCGACAGCACGATCACCACAGGAGCCCACCCCACGCCGCGGACGCCGATCGCGGCGAACAGGTCGACCGAGCGCGAAAGGTTCGTCAGCAGCGGGTACAGCAAGCCGATGAACGCGAGCGTCGGCAGGACCTGGAGCACGTTCAAGACGCCGAAGACGGCAGGCTCCGTCGTCGGCTTGCGAGCGGAGAGCAGTCCGAGCGCGAGCCCAAGGACGAGCCCGACTGCGACCGACGCGCCTACGTACGCGACGTGGAGGTCAAGCTGCTTGGTGAACGCCTCGGCGTTGTTCGCGTACTCCTTCAAGATGCCGAGGGACGCCAGATCCCCGCTTGCCAGCAGCGCCGCAACGCCTGCGAACGGTGCGTACGTCAGGGCGCCGCGCAGGAATCCGCGTTCGAGCCAGGCCGTGGCGGCGAACACCGCGGCGTAGGCTGCGGCCGCCGTGAGCCAGAAGCCGAGCCCGAGCGACACGCGCGACAGGTCGCCCGCCTTGTCGGCGTAATCGGCGGCGAAAACCCCGGTCCGCCACAACGCCGCGACCGGGACGGCGCCAGCGACGAGCGAGCACGCGACGCCGCGGAGCCGCAGCGGAGCGCGTGAGAGCGCGAGCGCGGCGACTGCCGCCCAGCACGCGACGAGCGCGATGCCCCACCCGCCGAGCGCCGAGACGAGCGCAATCGCTTCTCCACGGGCGATGCGGTTCGCTCGCACGATCAAGCCGAACGGGCCACAAGCCGCCGCGACGCCGAGCGTTGCGCCCGCTGCCGCGACGGCCCTGGCCCGTTCGTGAAGCGAGAGGCTGGGGCTGTCCACGCTCGTCTCTTGTCCGCGCTACTGCTGCAAGAACCCTTTCGACACGAGGTACTCGCGCGCGACGTCCTTGCCGGACTTGCCGCCGAACGCGACCTGGCGGTTCAGCTCCTGGAGCGTCTCTGTCGTCAACGACTCGAACACCGGCTTGAGGATCGCCTCGATCTCAGGATACGCCTCGATGATCTCCTTGCGGAACACGGGCGTCGGCCGGTACACGGGAGGGGTGTTCTTCGGGTCGGCGAGAACGAGGATGCCCTGCTCCGCGAGACCGCCGTCCGTGGCGTACACCTCGGCGACGTTGACGCCGTCGGTGCCGTTGACGAGCGCCTGGATGAACTGCGCAGTGACGCCGTTGGCAAGCCCGATCTTCTGATCGTCGCGCAGGGTGAATCCGTAGGCGGCCTCGTACGCCTTCAGACCCGCCGGGCTGTCCATCCACGACTGGTCGCCGATCAGCTTGACCTTCCCGCCGCCGTTCACGTACCGAGCGAAGTCCTCCATCGACTGCAAGCCGTTGGCCTCGGCGAAGTCCTTCTTGACGCCCAAGTACTCGCTGTTGTTCGCCGGAGACGGAGTGAGCCAGACGAGACCGTTCTCGAGGTCCTTCTCCTTGATGGTCTGGTAGCCCTTCTCGGGGTCGCTCCACAGCGGGTCGCCCTCGGGTCCGACGTAGTACTGGCCCGAGCCGGTGTAGTCGATCGTGGCGTCGACGTCGCCGGCGAGGAGCGCTTTGCGGACCACGTCGGGAGTACCGAACTTCGTCTTGTCCTCGGTGGGGATGCCGTTCGCGTCGAGCATCTGGATGACCATCGAGCCCAGCACGACGCCTTCGGAGTCCAGAAGCGACGCGACGCGGACGGTCGGACCCTCCTTCTTGGTCTCGCCGCCGCCGGTCGCATCCTGCTGCTTTGCGCAGCCGCCGACGAGCATCGATGCAGCGAGCACCGCTGCCAACAGCACGAGCAACGACCGTGATCTCACCTGGTGCTCCTTTCCCTCGGTCTGACGAGTTCGTACCCGCTTGGCTTGTTCGCCGATGAGCGGTATTGTATCGGAAACAGTAATCGGTCACATACGGAATTCATATGATTTCACGAGATCACCCGCGTACGGAGCCGATAGTCTCGACCGCGACGCCCCAACGGCCTCGGGCTCTTGGAGCGCTGAACGCGTCAAGCCGCGCGGACCGGGCCGAGGCCGTGGCCGCGGCCTACTACCAGAACGGCCTGTGGTGCGGCGAGTCCGTCGTCAAGGCCGTCAACGAAGCGCTCGGCATGCCGATGCCAGACGGCGTGCACCGCATGGCGTCCGGCTTCTGCGAGGGGCTTGGCGGCTCGCGCTGCATCTGCGGAGCCCTGGCGGGCGCGGTGATGGCTTCGGGCATCGTGCTTGGGAGGCGCGCCGCGAGCGATCCCTGGGAGCCGAGCTACGACGCCGCGGCCGAGCTGAGGCGGCGTTGGATCTCCTATGAGCAGGCGACGACGTGCCACGAGGTCGCCGAACGGCACGGCGGCATGAGCGCGCCAGAGCGCTGGTCGCACTGCGCCGTTCTCGTGGGGCTCGCGGCACGATGGGTGATCGAGCTGGTGGACGACGCGCAGCAAGGCGCAGCCTCGACCGCTTCGCTCTAGCGTCTGCGCTCGCACCCGCGTACGCTTCTCACATGATGTCGCTTCCCGACATCGCGCGCGCGACCGCGCTCGAGCACCGCATGTTCCCTGAGGGCGGCGCAGTGGTGACGCTCGTGTCCGGCGGCGCCGACTCGGTCGCGCTGCTCCGGCTCCTCGCCTCAGGGGCGCTCGGCGATTTCGCGGGCAGACTGCGCGTGCTGCATGTCGACCACATGCTGCGTGGCGACGACGCTGCGGCCGATGCCGCCTTCGTCGAGGCGCTCTGTGCGGAGTTCGGCGTGCCGTGCCGGGTGGTGCGCTACGACGTCGCTGCCTACGCTGCGGCCGAGGGCCTCAACCTCGAGGACGCTGGCCGCAGGGTGCGCTACCGTTTCGCCGAGCAGGAGGCAGACGCGCTCGCAGACGCGCTGGGCGCCTCGCGCTCGCACGTGCGCATCGCTGTCGCGCACACGCTCGACGACCACGTCGAGACCTTCCTGATGCGGCTGCTTGCGGGCGCCGGCGCGAGCGGGCTTCGCGGCATCCGGCCTGTGCGCGGCCGCATCGTCAGGCCGCTCATCGCGGCGCGGCGGGCCGAGGTGCGCGAGTGGTTGGCCTCCCAGGGGGCCTCGTGGCGAGAAGATGCGACGAACGCCGACACCGCACGCACGCGCGCGTGGATCCGGGCCGAGCTGCTCCCGCTCATCGAGACGCGGTTCCCCGCGTTCGCGCGGACGACCGAGCGCACGCTTGGCATCCTCGCGGATGAGGACGACCTGCTCGCCGAGATGGCCGAGGCGTTCGCGCGCGACTTCGCGACGGTCGCGCCGGGTCGCGTCGAGCTCGACCGCGCCCGCATGGCGACGCTCTCGCGAGCGATGGCGCGAAGGACGGTGCGCGCGGTGCTCGCCGCGGCGTTCCCGGAGGCAGGACGGCTCGAGGCCGAGCACGTCGAGGCGATCGTCGACGGGCTTTCGTGTGAAGATTTCGCGCGCGATCTTCCCTTCGGCCTGCGAGCCGAGACGGAGTACGCTACACTTGCAGTTTCCCGGCGCGCGGATACGCCCGCTCCGGTCGAACCTTGTCTGCTCGAAGTCCCCGGACGCGTGGACCTGGGCGTCGCCGGCGCGATGACGGCGCGCTACGCCGAACCGGGCGAGATGCCCGCGACGCGCGATGCGGCCGTGCTGGACGCGGACGCGCTCGGGCTGCCGCTCCTCGTCGACGCACCGCGACCCGGCGATCGGATCCAGCCGCTCGGCATGGCGGGCACGAAGAAGCTGCACGACGTCTTCGTCGACGCGAAGGTGCCCAAGCGGTTGCGACCGGTGACGCCGGTGGTGCGCAGCTCGGGCGACGTCGCCTGGGTGGCGGGGCTCGTGACGAGCGAGCGGTTCAAGGTGACCGACGCGACGAAGCGCGTCGTGGTGGTGGAATGGGAGCGGCCGTGAGCGGTCGCAGCGAAGCGTGCGAGGAAGGAACGGCGAGGATGCAGCTGCACCCCGACATCGATCACATCGTGCTCACCGAGGAGCAGATCCAGCAGCGCGTGCGCGAGCTCGGCGCGCAGATCGCGCACGACTACGAGGGCTCTTCGCTGCTGCTGGTCGCCGTGCTGCGGGGCGCCGCGCTCTTCGTCGCGGACCTGGCGCGCGCGATCGACGGACCGGCGGAGATCGACTTCATGGCGGTGTCGTCGTACGGCTCGTCCACGAAGTCGTCTGGCGTCGTGCGCATCATCAAGGACCTCGACGAGGTCATCGCGGACCGTGACGTGCTGGTGGTCGAGGACATCCTCGACACTGGGCTTACGCTGAAGTACCTCCTCCGCAACCTCGCGTCGCGCAAGCCGAGGAGCCTCGAGGTCGTCACGCTGCTCGCCAAGGAGGGCAAGCAGCGCGTGCCGATCGACTGCAAGTACGTCGGCTTCTCCGTGCCCGACGAGTTCGTGGTGGGGTATGGACTTGATTACGCGGAGAAGTACCGGAACCTTCCGTACATCGGCGTGCTGAAACCGGAGGTCTACACCCAGACCTCGTGACAAGGAGCGTGCATTGAACCGGAACTTGAGGACTGCGCTGCTCTACCTGCTGCTGATAGCGGTAGCGCTGCTGTTCGTCGCGAACAACTTCGAGACGCAGGGCCGCGTCGACGACCTTCCCACCTCTGCCTTCGTGCAGGCGCTCAAAGACGGACGGGTCGTGAACGCCGAGGTGATCGTGCGCGAGCAGCGCGTGCGCGGCGACTACTATCCCAACGCCGAAGCCAAAGCCAAGAAAGAGACACGCCAGTACAACACCACGTACCTCGGCGAGGACTGGTTCGCGCAGGTGATTGCCGAGAATCCGCCGCTCAAGGACTACCGCGCCAACACCGCGGACTCCCAGTGGTGGGTCGCGCTGCTCTCGCAGCTCATCCCCGCGATCCTCATCGTGGGCGTCATGCTCTTCTTCTTGAACCAGATGCAGGGCGGCAACTCCAAGGTGATGTCGTTCGGCAAGGCGCGCGCCAAGCGCATGTCCCGCGACATGCCGCGGATCACCTTCAAGGACGTCGCGGGCGTCGACGAGGCGGTCGAGGAGCTTCAGGAGATCAAGGAGTTCTTGAGCAACCCGGGCAAGTTCCAGGCCCTCGGCGCCAAGATCCCGAAAGGCGTGCTGCTCGTCGGGCCTCCGGGCACCGGCAAGACGCTGCTCGCGCGCGCGGTCGCGGGCGAGGCCGGCGTGCCGTTCTTCTCGATCTCGGGCTCTGATTTCGTCGAGATGTTCGTCGGCGTGGGCGCGAGCCGCGTGCGCGACCTGTTCGAGCAGGCGAAAGCCGCGGCGCCGTGCATCGTCTTCATCGACGAGCTCGACGCCGTGGGCCGCATGCGCGGCGCCGGGCTCGGCGGCGGTCACGACGAGCGCGAGCAGACGCTGAACCAGCTGCTCGTGGAGATGGACGGCTTCGACATCAAGGACAACGTCATCATCATGGCGGCCACGAACCGTCCCGACGTGCTCGACGCGGCGCTGCTTCGTCCCGGTCGCTTCGACCGGCAGATCGTCGTGGACCGCCCGGACCTCAAAGGACGCGTGGAGATCCTCAAGATCCACACGCGCGGCAAGCCGATGGCCGACGACATCGACCTCGAGGTGCTCGCACGCCGGACGCCGGGCTTCACCGGCGCGGATCTCGCGAACATGGTGAACGAGGCGGCGCTGCTCGCGGCGCGCCACGGCAAGAAGCGCATCGAGATGGAGGAGCTCGAGGAGGCCATCGAGCGCGTCATCGCCGGTCCGGAGAAGAAGAGCCGTCTCATCTCCGAGAAGGAGAAGCGCGTCATCGCGTACCACGAGGCGGGCCACGCGCTCGTCGGCCACGTGCTCCCGAACACCGACCCGATCCACAAGATCAGCATCATCTCGCGCGGCCGCGCGCTGGGGTACACGCTCGCGCTGCCGACGGAGGACAAGTTCTTGAGCACGAAAGGCGAGATGCTCGACGAGCTCGCGATGCTGCTCGGCGGCCGTGTGGCCGAGGAGATCGCGATCGGCGACGTCACCACCGGCGCCAGCAACGACCTAGAGCGGGCGACCAAGCTCGCGCGGCAGATGGTGACGCGCTACGGCATGTCCGACCGGCTGGGGCCGATGACGCTTGGCGAGGACCAGCACGAGGTCTTCCTCGGCCGCGACTTCTCTGCGACGCCGAACTACAGCCAGGAGATCGCCTACGAGATCGACAAGGAAGTGCGGCGCCTGATCGACGAGGCGTTCGACCGGGCGCGGAACATCCTCACCGAGCGGCGCGAGCAGCTCGACCAGATCGCGTCGGTGCTCATCGAGCGGGAGACCGTCGACAAGGACGAGCTCAAAGCGCTCCTCGACGGCACCTGGGAGGAGTACCTCAAGCAGGAAGCCGAGCGGCAGGCGAAGGCCGAGACCGAGGGCCGCAAGCCCCGCCGCAAGGAGCGCGAGCGCGAGGAGAAGCCCGAGCAGCCGGAGGACACGCGCCCGATCGTCGACGTGCCGCCGCCAACAGTGCCGCCCGTGACGCCTGCGTAGGGGGGCGGGGGCTCCCGTTTTCGGGCGGCTTTCTACTCGATTGCGAGGGCAGAGCCCAA
This sequence comes from Coriobacteriaceae bacterium EMTCatB1, assembly GCA_001950395.1. Classification (GTDB taxonomy): domain Bacteria; phylum Actinomycetota; class Coriobacteriia; order Anaerosomatales; family Anaerosomataceae; genus Parvivirga. Next base: position 1,149,986 of record BDLO01000001.1, on the reverse strand, counting down.
CCAGCTCTGCTGTATTCTAGTTGCGAATCGGCAAGCGCATGCTTCCGCGTGCGCATAGTGTGTGAGTAGCGGCACGGACAATCGTCAGTAAGAGAGGACAGCGGGGCGCTGAGTCCTGCGCGAGGTTCTATGGCTGGCATTCTTCTTTGGGGTGTGGTGCCCGGTTAATGCCTTACGGCGCAGTTGCAGCGAGAAGGCGGTGATGGGGAAGCGGGATGAAACCTCTTGCGGAGCACAGGAACTCAGCCAAACCAGACACAGCACCTCAAACGATGTTGGCGAGCATCACGCCCTACCATGCAAAGTACTACGCCTACGATCTTACGCGACGCTCTTCTGAGGGCCTCGATCGCCTCTCAACGGCGCTTTTCGATGCCGCAGTCGACTTGAACCCACATCAGATTGAAGCAGCCCTGTTTGCGCTGGAATCGCCTCTGTCGAGTGGGGCTCTTCTTGCTGACGAGGTTGGGCTCGGCAAGACAATCGAGGCGGGCATCGTGCTGTGCCAGTACTGGGCGGAGCGTCGGCGAAGGTTGCTGGTGATATGTCCGGCCTCTCTGCGCAAGCAATGGGCGCTTGAGCTCGGAGAGAAGTTCAACCTGCCTACCGCGATAATCGATGCGAAGGCCGTTCGTCAGGCCCGGCGCGAGGCACGCGATCCATTCAACCCGCGCGCGATAGTCATCATTTCGATGCCATACGCTGCGCGGTTGGCGGATGAGATCCGCTCTGTCGCGTGGGATCTCGTTGTGATTGACGAAGCGCACAAACTGCGCAACGCCTACCGCCCAAGCAATGTGACCGGGCAAGCCATCAGATACGCGACCGAAGGCCGACGGACGATCTTGTTGACGGCAACTCCGCTGCAAAACTCGTTACTGGAGCTCTATGGGCTGTCGACACTCATTGATGAGCGTCTCTTCGGCGACGTGAATTCCTTCCGCTCACTGTACACCGGAGCCGGAAGCGACTTGGCGGCGCTGAGACGACGGTTGTCGCGATTCTGCAAGCGCACGCTTCGGAATCAAGTCCTCGAGTACGTCCGTTACACAGAGCGCCGCCCTCTTACAGTGCCTTTCACCCCCACGGATCAAGAACAGAAGCTGTATGAAGCGGTCACTGCCTATCTGGCCAGGAGTGACGGATATGCGCTTCCTGGGAGACAACGCCATCTGACCGGCTTGATCATCCGCAAGCTGCTCGCGTCTTCGCCGGCAGCGATCGCTGGGACGCTGGACGCTCTACGGAGCCGCCTAGAAGGGATACGCGACCGACGTGTTTCCGTAACGGGAGCCGAGCTGGCCGAGATGCTGATCGACGGCGAGGAGATAGAAGAGGATCTGCTCGAAGAGATTGCCTGGGATGACGAAGAGAACGGAGAGCCTGGAGAAGAGGACTTCGACCCGGTTCGGCTTGCCGAAGAGATCGAGGAGCTGCGCCGTCTTGCGGAGTGGGCTCGCAGCGTTGGTGAAGATGCCAAGGCGCGGGCTCTTCTGAAGGCATTGAGTCTCGGTTTCGAGCAGATGGAACAGCTGGGTGCAGCCCGCAAGGCGCTTGTCTTCACTGAGTCTCGTCGCACACAAGATTACTTGAAAGCGTTTCTCGAAGCGAATGGCTATGCCGGTCGAGTCGTGGTTTTCAACGGAAGCAACTCCAGCCCTGAGGCTACAAGAATCTACGAGTCCTGGGTTGCCCGAAATGCCGAAAGCGGGCGCGTGACCGGTTCACGTGACGTCGACGTGCGCAATGCCCTCATAGAGCATTTCCGAGATTATGCAGACATCATGATTGCTACGGAGGCGGGGGCCGAGGGTGTCAACCTCCAGTTCTGCTCGCTTGTGATCAACTACGACCTTCCCTGGAATCCTCAGCGGATTGAACAGCGCATAGGACGTTGCCATCGCTATGGGCAGAAGCATGACGTGGTCGTAGTGAATTTCCTAAACGAGCGCAACGAGGTGGACAGACGTGTCTTACAGCTTCTGTCAGAGAAGTTCAAGCTGTTCAGCGGCGTGTTCGGTGCGTCTGACGATGTTCTAGGTGTAATCGAATCCGGAGTCGATTTCGAGAAGAGGATTCTGGAGATTTACGAGAATTGCCGCACGGCAGAAGAGATTGATGCTGCGTTTGCTGCTTTGCAGGAGGAGCTTGACGAACAGATTCGCAGTCGCTTAGACGACACACGTCGATTGCTGCTCGAACACTTTGATGAGGACGTGCATGAGCGTCTGCGGCTTCGACTTGCTGACGCGCAGGTGCACCTGGATCGCGTGAGCCGCCGGTTCTGGGCAGTTACAAAGTTCATCTTGAAACCCTACGCGCGGTTCCTCGATGAAGCGTTGGCTTTCGATCTGATAACCAAACCTTTTCCGGACGCGCGGCTCGGCCGCTACCACCTGATTTCAAAGAACGAGCCAGGAGACGCAGATCCAGAGCTGGTAACGGCGCTGGACGCCTTCCTATACCGTCTTACGCATCCCTTGGGGGAGTGGGTGCTCAATCAGGCGAAGAATCTGGGCACGCCTTATGCTCGTCTCGAATTCGACGTCTCCAACCATCCGACGCACGTGAGCGTAATAGAAGACCTCAAGGGCATGTGTGGCTATCTCCATCTGCAGCGTCTCTCTATAGAGGCATATGAGCGCGAGGAGTATCTGCTCTTCACGATGCTGACTGAGGATGGTCAGGCTCTTGACCAGGAGACAGCAGAGAAGCTGTTTGCCATTGGGGGTCGAGTCGTGTCTGCCGAGGCAGGTCCGCCCCAGCGTATCGCTCGTCAGCTGGCGGCCGAAGCGCGACGGCATGCAGAGGCGACCATAAGCCAGTCTCTTGAAGCCAACAGCCGTCACTTCAACGAGGCACGCGAGCGCTTGGAGCAGTGGGCTGACGACCTCATCTTTGCGGCAGAGAAGGCGCTGAAGGATACCAAGGAGAAGATCAAGGCGCTCAGACGTGAGGCCCGGCAAGCAGAAACGCTTGCGGAGCAGCATGACATTCAGCAGCGCATCGCACAGCTAGAGCGACTGCAGCGCAGGCAGCGGCAGGAGATTTTCGATGTGGAGGATCAAATCATGGAGAAGCGTGACGCGCTGATTGCAGAACTAGAATCACGCTTGGCGCAGAGGACGGTGTCAGAGGAGTTATTCACAATCGAATGGGCTGTCGCTTAGCAACGAACCGTTCGCTCTCGAGGTGAAGGAGTGTCGATGTCGAACCCGCGCTTCGATCGTCTCGTAGCCAAGCTGCGCGAGCTCTTCCAGCTCGACCAGCCTGAGCTCGACTTCGGAATCTACCGCATCCTCCATGCGCGAAGCGACGAGATCACAGCGTTCCTCGAGAACGATTTGCTGCCGCAGGTCAAGGACGCGCTCGCCACTTATCAGCCTGCAGACAAGGCGGCGCTCCAAGCCGAGCTCGACGAGGCGATCGCCCAGGCGACATCGCTCGGAGCTGACCCCGACTCGCTTCCCAAGGTCCGAGAGCTCCGCGAGCGACTCGAGAACGAGGCCGTAGACTTGGGCGCGCTCGAGGCCGAGGTCTACGACCACCTCTACCGATTCTTCTCACGCTACTACCACGAGGGCGATTTCATCTCGTTGCGCCGCTACAAGGAGGGCGTCTACGCGATCCCCTACGAGGGCGAAGAGGTCAAGCTCTACTGGGCAAACCACGACCAGTACTACATCAAGACCGCCGAGTACCTGCGCGACTACGCTTTCCGCCTTCGCCCTGATGATGACGCTGACCCCATGCGCGTGCACTTCCGCCTGGTCGACGCCGCAGAGGGAGAGCACGGCAACGTCAAGGAGGCCGAAGGGAAGAAGCGCGTCTTCGTTCTCGCCGCAGACGACTTCATCGCCGAGGAGCCAGGCGAAGGCGGCGTATCCGAGCTCGTCTTGCGATTCGAGTACCGACCGGCGACCATCGCGGATTGGCCGGAGGCTCTGCGGGAGGGCAAAGACAAGCCGCCCTCGCAGAAGGACCTGCTGGATGCGGCCGTGGAGCGCGTCGAGGCTGTAAGCGACCCGTCGCTCGCGCGGTGGATCCGCGCGCTTTCCGAGAAGCACATCAAGGCCGATGGCTCACGCGCGGACTACTCGCGCCTGCGAGCGCACCTGGATAGGTACACCGCGCGCAACACCTTCGACTACTTCATCCACAAGGACCTGGGCGGTTTCCTGCGCCGAGAGCTCGACTTCTACATCAAGAGCGAAGTCATGCGTCTCGACGACATCGAAGACGAGACCGCGCCACGCGTCGAGCAGTACCTCTCCAAGATTAAGGTCATCCGCCGTATCGCGCTCAAGATCATCGAGTTCTTGGCGCAGCTCGAGGACTTCCAGAAGAAACTCTGGCTCAAGAAGAAGTTCGTGACCGAGACGAGCTGGTGCGTGTCGATCGCGACGATTCTCGGCATCGAAGATGCGGCGACGCGCAAGGAGCTGCTCGCCGAAGTTGCAGCGAACGATGCCCAGCGCGCCGAATGGGTGGCATTGCACGGCATCGACAAGTTGCAGCCAGATCTTGAGCGGCCGGCATACTCAGAGCCGCTCACCCCCGAGTTTGTGGTTGCCTATCCGACTCTGATGATTGATACACGGCACTTCGAGCGGGCTTTCGTCGAGCGGCTTCTCGAAGCGATTGGCGACATCGACGAGCTCACCGATGGCGTGCTGTTCCAGAGCGAGAACTTCCAGGCGCTGTCACTCATGCGGGCACGCTACCGCGAGCAGGTCAAGTGCATCTACATCGATCCGCCGTACAACACGGGCGACGACGGGTTCGTCTACAAGGACAGCTATCAGCACTCGAGTTGGGCAAGCATGATGGTGGATCGTCTAGGGGCATCGCGTGCGCTGCAGGCTGGAGATGGGGTCATCTTTTCCAGCATCGATGACCACGAGTCAGAGAGCCTCAAGTACCTAATGGCGAGCATTCTTGGAGCACGCAACTTCCTGGCGCAGCTGATTTGGGACAAGCAGCATTCGCAGCAACAGGGCATCTTTAAGCGCTATCACGAGTACGTGATCGCTTTCGCACGTGAGGTGTCGCAGCTACGTGGCATCACAGGTGGTGGGGGGTTCATTGAGGCCGGCGCACTCAAGAAGATTTCTAAAGCCAACCCCGCCAGCGATTTCACCTTCCCTGCAGGTGTGCGGTTTGATGCGCCGGATGGCACTGTACTCAGCGGGACGTTCGGCGGCTCCGAGACCGTCCGAGTAGTACGCGGCCGCTTCGAGGCCCGCGGTGGAAGGACGACTGAGGAAATCACTCTGAACGCGGGCTGGACACAGAAAGCGCAAATGACCTCATGGTTCTCCGGACAACCAACGGTAGACAGTAAGGGCCAACGAGTTGTGGAGTTCTACTTCAATGCGGCTGGCAAGCTCAAGTGCCGCAAAGAGCGCAGTGTAATCACCCCGCCTTCGCTTCTGCCTCGATATGGCATGGTGAGCGAACAGACAGCCCAACTCGTTTCAATCATGGGCAAGCACACTTTCGACAGGCCCAAGCCAGTACGTCTGGTTGCCGACCTAGCAGGGTGGTTTACTCCCGCCGGCGGTCTCGCTCTAGACTATTTTGCTGGTTCCGGAACGACAGGCCATGCAGTCATCAACCTCAATCGCGAGGATGGCGGCTCGCGCAAATTCATCCTCTTAGAGATGGACCAGTACTTCGACACGGTGCTTGTCCCGCGTCTGAAGAAGGTGACCTTCGCGCCAGAGTGGAAGGACGGGCGCCCGAAGAGACTGTGCACCCCGGAAGAGGCCGAGCGCTCGCCTCGCGTCTTCAAGATCGTACGGCTCGAATCGTACGAAGACACGCTGAACAACCTCGAGCTGAAGCGCTCGGATTCGCAGCAGTCCCTGCTCGATGCGCCGGTCGCAAGCGGTGCCGGCGGGCTGAAGGAGCAGTATTTCCTCAGCTACCTGCTGGACGTCGAGAGCCGTGGAAGCGCGTCGCTTCTGAACGTGGAGCAGTTCATAGACCCGCGTGCCTACACCCTCAAAGTCAAGCGGCCTGGGTCCGACGAGACACGCGAAGTCGCAGTTGACCTGCTGGAGACCTTCAACTGGCTGCTGGGCTTGCGGGTTCGTCACATCGCGGCACCACAGTCCTTCTCGGCGGCGTTCAAACGCGATGACGAGGGCCGTCTGAGGCTGGATGGGCGGCTCAAGCCGGAGGCGGACGGCAGTTGGTGGTTCCGCACGGTCACGGGCGAGGCTCCCGATGGGCGCAGGGTGCTTGTGATCTGGCGCACCAGGCCCGGGGGCGACGATGTTCAAGGCATCGAGCAGGACAACCTCGTGCTCGACGAGTGGTTTACGCGCCAGGGCTACTCGGCCAAGGACAGCGAGTTCGACCTCATCTACGTCAACGGCGACAACAACCTTGAGAATCTGAAAGGCGTCGACGACCGCTGGAAGGTGCGCCTGATCGAGGAGGAGTTCTTCCGCCTCATGTTCGACGTGGAGGACGTGTGATGGCTGCGGTGCGCTATCACGAGGGCAAGTTCCCTCCCGCGAGTATCGGCTGGGAGCGTCTAATCCCGTTCTTGGGGCCGTCCGCCGCAGCTGTTGCGCGCTTCGACGGCCTCCTGCAGGCCATGCCCAACCCCGACGTCTTGCTATCGCCGCTCACCACCAACGAGGCGGTGCTGTCCTCGCGCATCGAAGGGACGCAGGCCACGATGGGGGAAGTGCTCGAGTACGAAGCGGGACGCAAGGCGGCGCACGAAGCGCGGCGTGAGGACATCCAGGAGGTGCTCAACTACCGTGCTGCCGTGCGTGAAGCGCAGCGTCTTCTCGAGACGATGCCGCTTTCGGGCAGGGTCATCAAGGAAGCGCATCGTGTCCTGCTCCAAGGCGTGCGTGGCACCTACAAGTCGCCCGGACGCTATCGAACCGAACAGAACTGGATCGGGGCGCCCGGCAGCACCATCGAGGCCGCGCGCTTCGTCCCCATCGAGCCGGACCGCTTAGAAGAAGGGATGGCCCGCTGGGAGCGCTATCTGCACTCAGAGCAGCCAGACCGCCTGGTGCAGCTCGCCGTCGCACACGCTGAGTTCGAGGCGTTGCACCCGTTCCTCGATGGCAACGGTCGCGTGGGCCGCATGATCGTTCCGCTCTTCATGTGGCAGGCAGGGCTGATCCATCGTCCCATCTTCTACATCAGCGCGTACTTCGACGCGCGGCGCGACGAATACCTCGACCGCCTCTACGCGGTGTCACGTGACGACGACTGGACCGGCTGGTGCGCCTTCTTCCTCGACGCGGTGCGCGTGCAGGCGGAAGACAACCTGGCGCGCGCGACCTCCATCATGCGGCTCTATGAGCAGATGAAAGAGCGTCTGCCCGAGCTGACGCGTTCTCAGCATGTGATTCGTGCGCTCGACTGGGTGTTTGAGACGCCGGTCTTCTCGGCGTCGGACTTCGTCAACCATTCAGGGATTCCGCGTGATGCGGCCCGACGAATCCTCAATGCATTGCATGAGGGTGGCATCGTCGAGGAGATCGAACCCGCGAGCGGACGCAAGCCAGGCGTCTACAGCTTCGACGAGCTGCTGGACGCTGCAGAAGGGCGGATCACGCCTTGATGTGCACACGTGCAACGCAATCGATTTTGTCATGCACTTACAGTCGCAAAGTGCTATACAAAGGCACTTGTTGCCCGCACGTGCAAGACAAACGCCGGGTGGCATCATGAGCGCACGCCCATCTCGCCAGCCAAGGTTGCCGTTCGAGCGCAAACTCGTGGTCAACCAGTGGGCACTCTCGCTTCTCGGCGTCAAGCGATTCGAGGAGCTCGCGGAGTTCCTCCGTGATGAGCGCCTTGAGGGACTTGATGGGGACAACGTCCATCGATTCCACCATGAGCTGGTGCTGCGCATCCCGGAGAGCGAGCGCCCCGAGCTGCCGGACCTGGCGCTGCTGGAGTACGACCAGAACATCGTGCGGCACACGCAGCGGATCAGCGAGCGGCGAGTGGCACGCGGCGATGAGCCGATCACCTGGAAGTACTTCCAGTACCTGGCGCTGCTGTTCACAGAGATCTACCTTGACCGATACTTCCGTGACCCTGCGGCGCTCCTCTCGGCGCTGGACGCGCAGGTGGCAGCGTACAACGACGGTGCAACGGCAGCCGTCGATCGCCTCGAGCGCTTCGACCTTGACGCGGAAGCCGCACCGCAACTCAACAAACTCGCGTTCTGGATGGCCACAGGCAGCGGCAAGACGCTGCTGATGCACGTCAACATCCTGCAGTACAAGCACTGGCTGGAGCGTCGTGGACGTGCCGCCGACCTCAACAGGGTCATCCTCCTCACCCCCAACGAGGGGCTCTCCGGCCAGCATCTCGGCGAGCTTGAGGCGTCAGGCATCGAGGCGGAGCTCTTCTCGAAGGACGGCCGGAGCCTCTTCGCCGGCAAAGCGGTCGAGATCATCGACATCCACAAGCTCAAGGAGGACATGGGCGACAAGACGGTCGCCGTGGAGGCCTTCGAGGGCAACAACCTCGTTCTCATCGACGAGGGGCATCGCGGCGCCTCGGGTGGCGAAGGGGGCGCGTGGATGCGCTTTCGGAATGCGCTGTGCGAGCAGGGTTTCTCGTTCGAGTACTCGGCCACCTTCTCGCAGGCGGTGCGCAACTCGCCGAAGCTCACGGACACGTACGCCAAGGGTATTCTGTTCGACTACTCGTACCGCTACTTCTACGGCGACGGCTTCGGCAAGGACTACCAGATCGCCAACCTCGAGGACAGCTCCGACCAGGAGTGGATGGACTCGTATTTGACCGCATGCCTTCTCTCTTTCTATCAACAACTGCGGCTATATGAGCGCTACGTGAACGACTTTCGAATCTTCAATATCGAGCGACCACTATGGGTGTTCGTAGGCGGCAGCGTGAACGCGGTGCGCACCGAGAATCGTCGGCAGGTCTCCGATGTCATCGAGATACTTGAGTTCCTGGCGCGCTACCTTGGAGACCGCCGATCTGCCGTCGAGCGTATTCGGCGTGTGCTCTCGGGCGGCTTGGTCACGAGCAGTGGACGCAATCTGTTCGCAGGCCGATTCAAGCACTTGGACGCCGAAGGCGTATCACCCGAACAGGCGTACGAAGAGGTCCTCCAGCTGGTCTTCAATGCGCCGGGCGGCGGAACGCTGCATCTTGAGAACCTCAAGGGTGCGACGGGCGAGATAGCCCTGAAGGTCGGCGACAACGAGCCCTTCGGCGTGATCAATGTCGGCGACGACGCCAAGCTCCTTAAGCTGTGCGCGGAGCGCGGTCTTGACGCGGTCGATCGGGAGTTTGCGGACTCCCTCTTCGAGTCGATCAACAAGTCGGACTCGCCGATCAAGCTGCTCATCGGCTCCAAGAAGTTCACCGAGGGCTGGAACAGCTGGCGCGTCAGCACGATGGGACTCATGAACGTCGGTCGTGGTGAGGGTGCTCAAATCATCCAGCTGTTCGGTCGGGGAGTGCGTCTCAAGGGCTTCGGGAAGAGCCTCAAGCGCAGTTCGAGAGCGTCGCTACCGCCTGAGGTCCGGCCGCCGGTGCACATCGAGATCCTCGAAACGCTCGGCATCTTCGGCGTCCGGGCAGACTACATGGCGCAGTTCCGTGACTTCCTCGAGAGTGAGGGGCTACCTGTCGATCCGCAGGTGGAGATCGTGGTGCCCATCGTGCGCACCACCCCGTGGTATGACCTGCCGACCATTCGGCTGAAGGAGCGCATCGGCGGCGTACAGACGAGCTTTGGCGACGCCTTCCGGCGCCTGGGTCCCGTTCCCACGCTTGCGCCACCCGATCCCGACAGGCGTCCCGCGACCGCCTGGCTGCAAGACAACAAGGTCATCGTCAACTGGTATCCGAAGATTCAAGCCATAAGCTCGCTTCGGTTGACCGAGGACGAGGGCTGGCGCCCGGAAGTGCAGTCGTTCACACCGGAGCACGTATCGTTGCTCAATCTCGATGCGCTTTTCTTCGAGCTCGAGCGTTTCAAGGCCGAGCGTGGCTGGTACAACCTCAACCTGCCGCGAACTGCAATCAAGCGACTGCTCGAGGACACTACGTGGTACCGGTTGGAAATACCGAGTGCTCAGATGAAGCCCGACTCCATGGAGAAGGTGCGTCTGTGGCAGGAGATTGCCGGGGTGCTGCTAAAGCGCTACGTGGAACGCTACTACGCTTTCTGCAAGCGGGAGTGGGAGATGCCGCATCTCGAGTACAGGTCGCTAGCCCCTGACGACCGCAACTTCCCGCGCGTGAGCGACGATCCGCCGGTCGAGGGCTATCGAATCGTGGTCGATGCCGGGAAGACGGACACGATTGCACGAATCCAGGCGCTTGTGGAGCGCATCGAGCGCGGCGATTACGGCCCCTGGTCCTATCAGGGTCTCGGCACCATCTGGAGCGAAGATCACCTGTACAAGCCGTTGTTGTACTCGGATGGCCCGGTTCCGCTTGAGGTATCGCCCGCACCACTCAACAAAGGCGAGCGCAAGTTCGTTGAGGACTTGGCGTCGTTCATTGAGGCGGATCGTTCGCAGGGCGCTTCTGGAATCTTGGCGGGCGCTGAGCTCTACGTGCTTCGCAACCTCAGCCGGGGTTCGGGCGTCGGGTTCTTCGAGGCCGGCAACTTCTACCCGGACTTCATCGTATGGGTGAAGGATGCACAAGGAGTTCGCCACGTCGTGTTTGTCGACCCGAAGGGCGTGCGCCAGGTTCGGGCGAACGATCCCAAGGTACGGTTTCACGAGACGATCAAGAACCTACAGGATCGGCTCGGTGACTCCAGTATTCGGTTGCACTCGTTCATCATCTCAAGTACACCCGTCCATGTGGTGGAGCGGCTTTGGGACATGAAGCGTGACGAGATTGACAAGCGCGGCGTCTTGTTCAGTGATGACCAGGAGTATGTGCACAAGTTGTTCGAGAAGGTTTTGGGCAAGTGATGGTCACCGGTGATTTCCGGTGTCGGTTCGGGCGCGAAGCGCTTGCGCCAGCCGATTCGTCCAGACAACGCCATGCGGGCCTTGTGTCGCCCGAGCGCCTCGATCCCGGGCAGTCTCTCCCCGAGGGGGGGATCGCTGATGGCTCGTAAGACCGGTGCGGCTGAGAGCGCGGGGTTCTCGGACGACGAGCGCGCGGCGATGCGGGAGCGCGCCCAGGAGCTGAAGGCCGAGAAGGGCAGAGTCGAGGGCGAGGCGGCGGTGCTCGCGAAGATCGCTGAACTGCCCGAGCCGGACCGCGACCTGGCAGAGCAGGTGCACCGCATCGTCATGGCTGCTGCTCCCGACCTCGTGCCGAGGCTCTGGTACGGCATGCCGGCCTACGCGAAAGGCGGCAAGGTCGTCTGCTTCTTCCAGAGCGCGAGCAAGTTCAAAGCCCGGTACGCGACGCTCGGCTTCAGCGATGCGGCGCGCTTGGACGAGGGCGCGATGTGGCCGGTCGCCTTCGCGCTCGCTGCGCTCACGCCCGCTGAGGAGGAGCGGATCACCGAGCTCGTGAAGCGAGCTGTGGGCTGAAGCACGGAGCGGGCGATGAGGAAGCACCCGGTCGGCTGGTTCTACGCTCTGGCCTTCGCGATCTCGTGGGCGGGCTGGGTTCCGATCGTCGCCTACTCGCGCGGTGCGATCTCGCTCCCAGGGCCTGCCGTGTTCCCGCTGCTGCTCCTGCCTGCCGCCGGGCCTGCGCTGGCTGCTGCGGTCGTCGCACGCCGCGTGGACGGCGAGGGCGCGGTCGACCGCCTGCTGCGGCCGCTCGTCGAGTGGCGTGTCGGCGCGCCATGGCTGGCCGTGGCGTGCCTGCTCCCGGCGCTTGCGTTGCTGGCGGGCAAGGCCTTGACGGACGTCGCCGGGCTGGAGGCGCCTCGCGTGCCGGCAGGCGGCGTGGCCGCGGCGACCGTCGTCGGCGCGCTCGTGACTTCGCTGCTATCGAATCCGTGGGAGGAGGTCGGGTGGCGCGGGTTCGCGCTGCCGCGGCTGCAGGAGCGCCACGGCGCGCTGGTCGCGACGCTCGTCGTGGGCGTCATGTGGGGGCTGTGGCACCTGCCGCTCTTCTTCTGGGTCGGCAACCCGATGTCCGAGCGGCCGTTCCTGCCGTGGTCCGTAGGGACGGTGGCCGTCTCGTTCGTGTACACCTGGCTCTACAACGGCGCCAAGAGAAGCCTTCTGCCCGTGACGATCTTCCACGTGGCCGGCAACACGCTGGGCGTGGCGATCACCGGGGTGTCTGTCGCCGCGATGGCCGTCGTGCACGCTGCGGTTGCGACGGCGCTGATCGCGTTCGGACGGCGCGACGCCCTTCGCTGAGCACAGCGAGCGGGTGGGCCTGGACGCGCATTCGGCATGCTGCTATTGACTTCTTCATCTATGTGATGTAGTCATATACCTGACGCAAGCAAGGAGGCGCAGTATGCCGAACGGAATGTATGGACGGCGTCGCTGCTGCGAGGCCGCAGACGGCACGCAAAGGCAGGTCGGGCGGGGGCGATGGGCGCTCGTGGAGCCACTGGTGCTCGCGGGGCTCGCGTCCTCGTCACGGCACGGATACGAGCTCGCACAGACCATCGAGGAGATGACCGGCGGGCTGCTCGGCGTCGACCTGGGCGGGCTGTACCGGACGCTCAGGCGCCTGGAGGCCGAGGGGCTCGTCGTCTCCGAGTGGGAGCAGGCAGACGCTGGCCCGCAGCGCCGCCGCTACTCGATCACGGCCGACGGCGTCGCGGTGCTCCAGCACTGGCGCGAGCACCTCGCTGCGAGCCGCGACCTGTTCGCACGGGCGGTCGACGCGATCGACGCGGCGGTGGCGGGCGTGTGCGGCGCCGACAGACAGGACGGGAGGTCATCGTGAAGGTCGCTGTCTCTGCGCTCGGCCCGGATCTCGACAGCAGGGTCGACGACAAGTTCGGGCGCGCGATGTGGTTCATCGTCTACGATACCGAGACGCAGTCGTTCGAGGCGATCGACAACGCCGCCAACCGCAACGCGATGCAAGGCGCCGGCTTCGGCGCGGCCGAGACGGTGTCGAACGCAGGCGCCACCGCGGTGATCACCGGCCACCTCGGGCCGAACGCGTTCCGCGTGCTGGGATCGCTCGGCATCGAGGGGTACGTGGGCAGCGGCATGACGGTGCGCGAGGCGATCGAGGCGTTCACGGCAGGCGCGCTCGCGCGCATCGACGCAGCGGGCGAATCGCATCAGGAGTAGCGCGGCCGCGGCGGTCGCAGCAGATAAGGAGGTTCCGGTGAGCGAGAAGGTGGTCATGGCGATCCCGTCAGTCGGCGAAGGCGGGCTCGACAGCGAGCGTTCTGGGCACTTCGGGCGGTGCGACTGCTTCACCGTCGTCGAGATCGAGGACGGACAGGTCGCCTCGGTGCGGGTCGTCGACAACCCGCCGCACGTCGAGGGCGGCTGCTTGCGGCCCGTGGAGCTTCTGGCGTCGCACGGCGTGAACGCGCTCGTCGTGGCCGGCATCGGCGCACGGCCGCTCGCGGGCTTCACCGACGCGGGCATCGCGGTGTACTTCGACAACGAGCGTCCGATCGTGGCCGATGCGGTGGAGGCGTTCCTGGCCGGCGAGATGGAGCTCATCGACCCCGGCTACGTCTGCGGCGGACACGGTCACTAACAGATGCTCGGGTCGAGCTTAGCGCTGAGGAAAGTCAAGATCGCCGTCGCGTCCGGCAAGGGCGGGACCGGAAAGACGCTCGTCGCCACCAACCTCGCGGTGGCGGCGGCGCGGTCGGGCACACCGGTCGCGCTCGTCGACTGCGACGTAGAGGCGCCCAACGATGCGCTGTTTCTGCGCGGCGAGAAGCGCGGCTCGGCGGACGTGACCTTCCTGCTCGCGGAGGTCGATGCTGAAGCGTGCACGGGCTGCGGAGCGTGCCGGCAGGAGTGCGCGTACGGCGCGATCCGCATCCTGGGAGGCAAGGCGGTCGTCTTCGAGGAGCTGTGCCACGGGTGCGGCCGCTGCACGCGCGCGTGCCCGGTGGATGCGATCCGCGAGGTGGCGACGCGCGTCGGCGAGGTGGAGTGGGGAAGCATCGCAGGCGGCGTCGCCGCGCCCACGGTGATCGACGTCGTGACGGGGCGGCTCGACGTCGGGCAGGTGAAGAGCCCCGACGTCATCCGAGCGGCTCGCAAGCGCGCGGCCGTCTTCGCGCGCTCAGTGACGGTGCTCGACGCGCCGCCGGGCGTCTCGTGCTCGGCGGTGGCGGCGATGCGGGACGCGGACGCGCTCGTGCTGGTGACGGAGCCGACGCCGTTCGGCCTGCACGACCTCGCGTTCGCGGTGCGGCTCGGGCGCGATCTGGACACGCCGATGGGGATCGTCGTGAACCGCGCGGGCTCCGGGCGCGCCGACGTCGGCGCGTTCGCTGCGAAGCAGAGAGTGCCGGTCTTGCTCGAGATCCCGTTCGACCGCCGCGTGGCGGAGATCTACGCGCGCGGCGGCCTCGTCATCGACGAGCATCCCGACGGCGCGACGTGGTTCGCGACGCTGCTCGACGGCGTGGCCGCGCTCGCTGGAAAGGCCGAGGAATGAGGACGGTCGTGTTCGCCTCCGGCAAGGGAGGCACCGGCAAGACTACGCTCACGGCGCTCGCGAGCCACGTGTGGGCGCGACGCGGGGTCGTGCTCGCGGATTGCGACGTTGAGGCCGCTAACCTGCCCATCGCGCTCGCGGCGAGCGAGGAGTCGTCGCGGCCGTTTCCCGGCGGCTCGGTCGCGGTGATCGACCAAGACGTGTGTCGCGGCTGCGGCGCGTGCGCGCGCGTGTGCCGCTTCGACGCGATCGTGCCGGGCTTGGTGAGCTTCACCCGGCCGACGCTTACGGTCGACGCCTTCTCGTGCGAGGGGTGCGGAGCGTGCGTGTCGCAGTGCCCGGACCACGCCATCGCCATGACGAGCAGCATCGCCGGCAGGATCGTCACGGCGGCGTCGGCGGTCGGGCCGCTCGTCTACGGCGAGCTTGAGCCGGGCGCGGACCTCTCGGGCAAGCTCGTCACCGAAGTCCGTGGCGCTGCACGCGAGGTCGCGGACCGCACTGCCGCCGAGCTGCTCGTCGTCGACGGCCCCCCAGGCGTCGGCTGTCCCGTCATCGCGTCCGTGACGAACACCGACCTCGTCGTGGCCGTGGCCGAACCGACCATCTCAGGCGAGCACGACCTCGCGCGGCTGGTCGAGCTCGCGCGTCGGCTCGGCGTGCGCGTGGCGGTCGTGCTCAACAAGGCCGACCTGTCGGACGACGGAGCTGAGCGCATCCGGCGCCTTGCGGACGCTGAAGGGCTCCCCGTCGTAGGCGAGATCCCGTTCGACGACGGGCTCGCCCGCACCCTCGATGAGCTCGCGGCGGGCGCGGCCCTCGACGATCTGCTGGCGGCTGGCTCGCACGGCCTGGCCGCAGCGCTCCAGGCGATCGCTGCCGTCGAGACGCTGCTGTAAGGGCCGCGCGGCTCCGTGCGCTAGAATCTGCGTGTCGTTTCGAGCGAAGGAGCGCGCATGGACCGCGAGAAGATCGAGCGCGGCGTCCGTCTGATCCTGGAAGGCATCGGCGAGGATCCCGAGCGCGAAGGGCTCGTCGAGACGCCTCGCCGCGTCGCTGACATGTTCGCGGAGATCTTCGCCGGCCTCGAGCAGGACCCCGCCGAGCACTTCGTCGTGTCGTTCAACGAGGGCCACCAGGAGATGGTGCTCGTCCGCGACATCCCGCTGTACTCGATGTGCGAGCACCACCTGGTGCCGTTCATGGGCAAGGCGCACGTCGCGTACGTCCCAGGCAAGGACGGGCGCATCTGCGGGCTGTCGAAGCTCGCGCGCGTGGTCGACGTCTTCGCGCGACGGCCGCAGGTGCAGGAGCGCATGACCTCGCAGATCGCCGACACGCTCGTGGAGCACCTCGACCCGCAAGGCGTGCTCGTGGTGATCGAGGCCGAGCACCTGTGCATGTCGATGCGCGGCGTCCGCAAGCCGGGCGCGATCACCACGACCTCTGCAGTGCGCGGCATCTTCGCGCGCAACATCGCCACGCGCGCCGAGGCGATGTCGCTCATCAAGGGAGCCCGGTAGGAGGCGCCGTGAGCCGCGTGTGGCAGTGCGGGCGGTACCCGCTTTCGCTCGAGCGGCCGCTCGTCATGGGCATCGTGAACGTCACGCCGGACTCGTTCTCCGACGGCGGCGAGCACGCGACGGCCGACGCCGCGGTCGAGCACGGGCTTCGGCTCGTGCGCGAGGGCGCGGACATCCTCGACGTGGGCGGCGAGTCCACCCGGCCTGGCTCGGATGAGGTGCCGCCCGACGTCGAGTCGGCGCGGGTGCTGCCGGTCGTGGAGCGGCTGGCGCGCGAGGCGGGTGTCCCCGTCTCGATCGACACCCGGCACGCCGAGGTGGCCCACGCTGCGCTCGCCTCAGGCGCGAGCATCGTGAACGACGTCGCGGGCTTCCGCGATTCGGCGATGGTCGAGGTCGCGGCCGCAAGCGACGCGGGGCTTGTCGTCATGCACATGCTCGGCGAGCCGAAGAGCATGCAGGCGAACCCGCGCTACGACGACGTCGTGGTAGAGGTGCGAGCGTTCCTCGAGCGGCAGGCGACCGCGCTCGTGGCGGCTGGCGTGGCGCCGGAGCGCATCTGCGTGGATCCCGGCATCGGCTTCGGCAAGACGCTCGACCACAACCTCGCGCTGCTGCGCGCCCTCTCTGAACTCGCGTCGCTCGGGTACCCCGTGCTCGTGGGGGCGTCTCGCAAGCGCATGATCGGCGACCTCACCGGCGAGCCCGAGCCGAAGCGGCGCCTCGGCGGAAGCGTCGCGGTGGCGCTGTGGGCGGCGGCGCACGGGGCGAGCATCGTGCGCGTGCACGACGTCCGCGAGACGAAGCAGGCGCTCACCGTGTGGGGCGCGCTGGAAGGGAGCGGCGCATGAGTGAGCTCGACGACGCGTACCGACAGACGCTCCACGGTTTCGGCGAGGCGGAGGTCGACGACCCGGAGGCCCTCGAGCGCGCTGAGGCGGCGGTGCGTGGCGTCGCGCCCGGCGAGCCGCGCTTCCGGGCCGCGTCAGACGAGGAGCGGCTGCCGCACTGGCGCGCGCTGCTGAGCTGGCCGGTGAGCGAAGAGGTCCGTCACCGCTCGATGGCGCTCCTCGGGCTCGGAGCGAACCTCGGCGACCGCGCGTCTGCGATCGCCGAGGCGGTGCGCCGCATCGACGAGCTTCCGGAGACCACCGTTGCGGTGGTGAGCCACCTGTACGAGAGCGAGCCGTGGGGCGAGCCCGGTCAGCCGCCGTACGCCAACGCGGTAGCGGCCGTCGCGACGGCGCTGCGGGCGGACCAGCTCCTCGAGGAGTGCCAGCGGATCGAGTCCGAGCTCGGGCGCGTGCGCGAGGGCGCGCGTTTCGGACCGCGCACGATCGACATCGACATCCTTCTGTTCGACGACGAGGAGTGGGAAAGCCCGCAGCTCACCATCCCGCACCCCCGGCTCCGCGAGCGCGAGTTCGTCGTGGTGCCGCTCCTGGAGGTCGTGCCAGACGTGACGCTCCCCGACGGCTCGAAGCTCACGCGCGAGAGCGCGACGCTCGGGCGGATCACGGGCGTGATCGGACCCGTCCCAGGCTTCGAGCGCCTCACGCCGCCGGAGCCGTCACGGGGCGAGGGCGTCGAGTTCGTGGCGGCGGAACCCGCCGCGATCGGGGAGCCGGGGCGCGAGCCGGCCGAGAGCGTGCCCGATGCCGCAGGCGAGTGGGTGGCCATCGAGACGTTCCAGCGCGTGTGGACCGAGAACCCGGTGGAGGCGTTGCTGCACAAAGGACTGCTCGAAGACGCCGGCATCCCGGTGATGTTCCACCCGCCGCGCGCTCCGTATCTGCCGCTGGTCGAGACAGTGCGCCTGCTCGTGCCGAAGGAGCGCGAAGCGGACGCCCTCCGCGTGCTTCAGGAAGCGAAGGCCGCTGGCCGGCTGCTTGAGTCGCTCGACGACGACTAGGCGAGCCGGCGTCACGGTTCGGGGTCGCCGAGCAAGATGCGGACCACCATGTGCGCCTGGTGGGCGGCTGCGGCCGCCACTCTGCTCGCCACCAGCGCGTGGCCGTCTGCCGGTGTCTCGGCGTCCCCGCACAGCCACACCTTCTCGCCAAGGCGTCGCGTGACGATGCTGTTCGCAGATCCGGCCCCGGCGATCCCTGACGCCGCGACGAGCGGCGTCTCGGGGAGCGCGTCGCAGCACCCTTCGATGACCGCCGCCTTCTCGGAGGCCGCGTCGACCGCCTCCACCACGACGTCGCAGCCAGCGAACAGGTGGGGCAGGTTCTCGCGGCTGACGCGCACCCGGTGCAGGTCGAGCTGGACGTCTGGCCGGATGCGGCGCAGATTCGAGGCAAGCGCCTCGGTCTTAGGAAGCCCGATCTGGTCGAGGAAGTAGAACTGGCGATCGAGGTTGCTCGCGTCCACCACGTCGTGGTCTGCGAGCACGAGCGCCCCCACGCCCGCGCGCACGAGCATCCACGCCACGTTCGAGCCGAGCCCGCCCAGGCCGACGATGCCGACGCGGGCATCGCGAAGCCGTCGGCGGACGCGCTCGCTCTCGGAAAGCGCCACGGCGATCACCCGCCCGCCACCGGCGGGAACACGGCGAGCCGGTCGCCGTCGCGAAGCACGTGGTCGTCCGGGGCGTGGCGGCCGTTCACGAACACGACCCGCGGCTCATCCGGCAGTCCAAGCATAGCGATGACCTGCCCGACGGTCGTGCCGTCGGGCAGGTCGATCGTCCGCTCGTGTCCCGTCTCGCCCTCAGGCAGGTAGCGCCTGAGCGACGCGAACAATGCGAGCTCGACGCGCACAGCTTCGCCTCACGCGCCAGGCTTCGAGACGCCCATCTTGGCAGCGGTCTCCGGCACGAAGTCGAAGACCGAGTCCAGGTCGGCGTCAGACACGGAGAACACGGCGTCGTGCGGCGGCAGCTTCTCCTCGTAGAAGAACCGCGGCAGGCGGTCGTCTTCCGGCTTGAAGCCTATCGCCTCGTTGTAGAGGCGCTCCATCGTGAGCGTCTCCTTGCCGAGCTCCATGAGCGCGTCGGCGTCCCATGCCTGACCAGTGTGCGCCGTGGCCATCTCGAAGATGGCGTCGAACGCCTCTGGGATGTCGAGCACCGCGAATGCGACGAAGATGCACATTCCCATCGAGTCGAGCATGCCGGTCGCGATCTGCAGGCCCTTGGAGAGCTCAGCTTGCCCGTCTGGCTTCAACGGATCCACGGTGCCGCCGACGTTGAGGACGTTTGCGGTGATGGAGTAGCCGGCCGTGTGGTCGGCGCCCATCGGAGACGTGGCGTAGGTGACGCCGATGCCTTGGATCGGCCGCGGATCGTACGCCGGCAGGCCCTGGTGCTTCACCACCGGGATGCGCTTGACGTCGAACGCCTTGCCTGTGGCCTCAGCGCCGTCGCCGAGGATCCGACCGAGGTCGGTGCCCTTGCGGATCTCCTCTTCGAGCAAGCGCAGCGCGCCCTTGCCGTCGCCGAAAGCCAAGCGACCCGAATCCATGTACACGCCGAGCATCACGCCCGTCTCGATGGTGTCGATGCCGATGTCGCCGCACGCTCTATCGAGCGCCGCGACGTCGTCGAGGTCGCCGATGCCACAGTCAGCGCCGAGCGACCACACGCTCTCGTACTCGGGACCCTTCGTGACGTAGTTGCCGTCCTTGTCAACCCAGTACCGCGAGCACTGGATGACGCAGCCGGTATGGCAGCCGTGCTTGACGTTGCCACCGCGCTCCAGCGTGACCTCGCGCTGCGTCTCGCCGGAGATGTTCTCGACGAGCTCGAAGCGGCCGCTCGAGAAGTTGCGCGTCGGATACCCGCCCGCCTCGTTGATGATGTTGGCGAGGACGTTGGTGCCGTAGGTGGGCAGGCCCTGACCGGTCACTGCGTGCTCCCGCAGTGCGGCCGCGAACTTCTTGACGGCCGCGTTGAACGCGTCGCGGTCGGCGTGCTCGACCGTAGGCAGCCCCTCGTCGACGAGCACGATCGCTTTGACGCCCTTGGAGCCCATGACCGCGCCCAGGCCGCCACGGCCGAGGAAGCGGTTCGGATAGCCGTCAGGGTCGCTGACCGCGATGCCGGCCATCTTCATCCCCATCTCGCCAGCGGGACCGATGGAGATGGTGGCGTACCGCTTGACGTCGCCCATCATCTGCTTGATGCCGTCCGAGACCGCGTAGTTGCCGGCCCCGGCCCACTCGTCCACCCGCTTCAGTTCGACGGAGCCGTCGGCGGCGACCTTGATGAGGTAACGGGCGTCCTTGTCTGCGGGGGCGCCTTCGATCACCAGTGCGGCGATCCCGAGCTTCGCAAGGGCGTGCGCCGCCTGGCCGCCAGAGTTCGACTCCTTGATGCCGCCCGTGAGCGGGCTCTTCGCGCCGGCCGACAGACGGCCTCCGTTCGGGGCGGTCGTCCCGCCGAGGATTCCGGGCGCGAAGACGAGCTTGTTCTCGGGTCCCAGCGGGTCTGCCGTCGGAGGGACCTCCGAGAACACGATCGCGTCCGTCAGAGCGCGACCGCCGTAGCGCGACCACTTCTCAGGAAGCGGCTCGGTCCTCACGCTCAGATCGGACATGTCGATGCGCACGATCTTCTTCATAGGCGCCTCCTCGTGTTCGCCGTGCACCCCCTGTGCGCGCGTCTAAACAATGTGTATGCCCTAACAGCGGCCCGTTATGCATTCCTCGCGTCGCCGCTCGCCGACTTTCCCGGTGCTATACTTGGACGCCCCACCTGTGGAGGCTGCCTGGACCCCGGAACCGGGGCCGGGACTGCCGGAAAGGAGCGGTGCGATGAGTGCTCGAACGAGCCTGGAGCGGGTGACGGTCGCCACCTTCGGCGAGATGAAGCGCTCGGGCGATCCGATCGTGATGGTCACCGCCTACGACGCCCCCTCTGCGCGTGTCGCCGAGGCCGCGGGCGCGGACGCGGTGCTCGTCGGCGACTCGCTCGGCATGACGGTGCTCGGGTACGCGAGCACGCTGCCGGTCACGCTCGACGACATGCTGCGCCACACCGCTGCCGTGGCGCGCACGGTCGTGCGGCCTCTGGTCGTCGCCGACATGCCGTTCGGCTCGTACCAGGCGTCTCCCGACGACGCGGTCGCCAACGCCGTGCGGCTGCTGGCCGAGGCGGGCGCTGCCGCCGTGAAGGTGGAAGGCGGTCGCAGCATCGCGCCGCTCGTGGAGCGCATGGTGGCCGCAGGAATCCCGGTGATGGGGCACCTCGGGCTCACGCCGCAGTCGGTAAACGTGTTCGGCGGCTACCGCGTGCGAGCCAAGGAGACGGGCGAGGCCATCGCGCTCGTCGAGGACGCGCTCGCTCTCGAAGCGGCCGGCGCGTTCGCAGTGGTGCTCGAGCTCGTGCCGGCAGAAGTCGCCGCCATCGTCACAGAGGAGCTGGAGATCCCGACGATCGGCATCGGCGCAGGCCCCTCGTGCGACGGCCAGGTGCAGGTCTTCCACGACCTCGTGGGGCTTTCGACCTTCACGCCGAAGCACGCGAAGCGGTACGCGGACGCGGAGCGCGTGCTCGCAGACGCGCTCGCCGCGTACGTGCGAGAGGTGCGCGAGGGGACGTTCCCCGGCGAGGCCAACGCGACCCACGCGAGCGAGACGGTCGTCGCGGAGCTCGAGACCGCGCTGCCGCGCACGGCCGCACACGCACCGGACGAGGAGTGATCCGCGGTGGAGCAGGCCGTTTCGAAAGAGGAGATCCGGCAGCTCGTGCTCGAGGCGCGGCGCGAGGGGAAGCGGGTCGCTCTCGTGCCGACGATGGGAGCGCTCCACGAGGGGCACCTGTCGCTCGTACGCGCCGCGCGGGCGCGTGCAGACGTCGTGGCGGTGTCGATCTTCGTGAACCCTACGCAGTTCGGCCCCGGCGAAGACTTCGAGGCGTACCCGCGCGACCTGCAGCGCGATCTGGCGGCGCTTGCCGCTGAAGGCGTAGATGCTGTCTTTACGCCGAGCACCGAGGCGATGTACGCGCCCGACGCGCAGGTGACCGTCGATCCGGGGCCTCTCGGTGAGGTGTGGGAGGGCGCGTCACGGCCAGGGCACTTCCGCGGCGTGTGCACGATCGTCGCCAAGCTGTTCTCGCTCGTGGCGCCCGACCTCGCGTTCTTCGGCGAGAAGGACTTCCAGCAGCTCGTGATCGTCAAGCGGATGGTGGCCGACCTCGACTTCCCGGTGAAGGTCGTCGGTTGCCCGATCGTCCGCGAGCCGGATGGTCTCGCGATGTCGAGCCGCAACGCGTACCTCACGCGCGAGGAGCGTGCCGCGGCGACCGTGCTGTACCGAGCTCTCCGCGAGGCGGAGACGCTCGCGTGCGGGGGCGAGACCGACGTGGAGTACCTCGAGCGCGCGATGCGCGACACGGTCGAGGCCGAGCCGCTCGCGCAGCTCGACTACGCGGCCCTCGTGGATCCGAAGACGCTCGCGCGTGCGACGAGCGTGGCAGGCGCTAGGGCAATCGTCGCGGCCCGGGTCGGGTCGACGCGGCTCATCGACAACATGGCGATGCCGTCGGCGTGACGGCGCCACGAGGAAAGGGGAGGGGTTGACCGGCAGGTCTGACATCAGCGGGCTCGTCGATGAGATCCGGCGGCTTGCGGCCGAGCGCGGAGCCGTCATCCTGGCGCACAACTACCAGCGGCCCGAAGTGCAAGACGTCGCCGACTTCGTGGGGGACTCGCTCGGGCTTTCCAGGCAGGCGGCGGGCACGGACGCGGAGGTCATCGTCTTCGCGGGCGTGCACTTCATGGCCGAGACCGCGAAGATCCTGGCTCCCGACAAGACCGTGCTCATGCCGGAGCCGGCAGCCGGCTGCCCGATGGCGGACATGATCACTGCAGAGCAGGCAATGGCGTTCAAGGCCGAGCATCCCGGCGTGCCGCTCGTCACCTACGTGAACTCGTCCGCGGAGGTGAAAGCGGTCTCGGAGGTGTGCTGCACCTCGGCGAACGCGCCTGAGGTCGTGCGGTCGCTGGGGGTCGAGCGCGTCCTGTTCGCGCCCGACCGCAACCTCGCCGCGTGGGTCGCGGCACAGGTCCCGGAGGTCGAAATCATCCCCTGGGACGGCTTCTGCCCGACGCACGACCGCGTGCAGGTCGAGGCGGTCGAGGAAGCGGCCCGCGAGCATCCGGACGCCGAGGTGCTCGTGCACCCCGAGTGCAGGCCGGAGGTGGTCGCGCTCGCAGACGCGGTGCTCTCGACCTCGGGGATGCTCCGACACGCGGTCGCTTCCGACGCCGAGGAGTTCGTGGTGGTCACCGAGGAGGGGCTGATGCACGGGCTTGAGAAAGCAGCGCCCGGCAAGCGCTTCTTCGGCGTATGCCCGCCGATGCTCTGCCCGAGCATGAAGCTGACGACCTTGGAGAAGGTCTGCGACTGCCTGCTCCAGATGTCTGGCGAGGTCCGGGTGCCCGACGACGTGCGCGCGCGGGCGCACGCCGCGGTCGAGCGCATGATCGCGATCGGGTGAGGCCCGTGAGCGCGCCGCTCGACCTCGGGCCGCTCGACAGGCGGTACCTGCTGCCGTTCGACACCGACGCGCTTGCGCACCGGCGCTGCGACGTGCTCGTGGTCGGGAGCGGCATCGCGGGGCTCGTCGCTGCCCTTCACGCCGCGAGCTTCGCGAAGGTGCTCTTGATCACCAAGGCGCGCTTGTCCGAGACGAACACATGGTACGCGCAGGGCGGCATCGCAGGCGCCGTGGGAGAGGCCGACTCCGTGGAGCTCCACGTCGCCGACACGCTCGTCGTGGGGCAGGGGCTGTGCGACCCAGCCGTCGTGCGCGCGGTGGTGAGCGAGGCGCCCGAGGCGCTCGCCGAGCTCGAGGCGCTCGGCGTGGCGTTCGACCGCACGCCGGAGGGCGGCATCGCGCTCGCTCGGGAGGGCGGCCACAGCCTGCCGCGCGTGCTGCACTCGGGCGACGCCACTGGCGCGGAGGTGCAAGATGCGCTCACGGCGGCTGCGTGGGCGCACGACGGCATCGAGATCCTCGAAGAAGCGTTCCTCGTCGACCTGCTGACTGACGAGCGCGGGTGCGTCGGCGCACTCGTGCTCGAGCGCGGCGCGAGCGAGCCCGTCGTCGTGTGGTCGGGAGCGACGGTGCTCGCCACCGGGGGGTGCGGGCAGGTCTACCGCGTCACCACGAATCCCGAGGTCGCCACGGGAGACGGCATCGCGGCCGCGTGGCGCGCGGGTGCGCTCGTGGCCGACGTGGAGTTCGTGCAGTTCCACCCCACCGCGCTCGACTCGGGAGCGAGCCCGAAGTCCCTCATCACCGAGGCGCTGCGCGGCGAAGGCGCGTACCTGCTCGACTGCGAGCACAAGCGCTTCATGCTCGATGCGCACCCGCTCGCGGAGCTCGCCCCACGTGACGTGGTGAGCCGCGAGATCGAGCGGGTGATGGCGCGCTGCGGGCGGCCGAACGTGTGGCTCGACGCGCGCCACTTGGGCGAGGAGTTCTTGCGGCGAAGGTTCCCCACGATCTGGCGGGCGTGCGAGGAGGCGGGGTTCGACCTTTCGCGCGACCTCGTGCCCGTGGCGCCGGCGGCGCATTACATGGTCGGCGGGGTGCTCACCGACGGCGACGGGCGCACCTCTCTTCCCGGCCTGTACGCGTCAGGAGAGGCGGCGTCGAGCGGGCTGCACGGCGCGAACCGGCTCGCGAGCAACTCGCTTCTCGAGGGGCTCGTGTTCAGCCGCCGCATCGCGCGCGTCCTCGAGCGTGCGCGCCCGCGCCCAGCACCCGCGCGGTTGGTCGCGTCTGTCGAGGGCGATGCCGCGTGCGGGACGGCGCTCGTCAGAGGGCGCGTGCAGCGGCTCATGAGCGAGCGCGTGGGCGTGACGCGTGCCGAAGAGGGGCTGGCGGCGGCTTGCGCGGAGCTGTCTGAGCTCGCGGCCGGACTCGGCGGGCCTGCGCTCGACGCGGCCGCCATGGAGTGCCGCAACCTCGTCACGGTCGCGGCGCTGATTGCTCGCGCGGCGCGCGAGCGCACGGAGAGCCGAGGCGTGCACTTCAGGTCGGACTTCCCAGCACGCGACGACGAGCGTTGGCGGTGTCGCCTGGCGTGGAGGCGAGGCGAGCGCGAGCCGCTGCGGATGCCGGTCGGCGAAACGCAGGAGGTGGCGCGATGAAAGAGCTCCACGCGCGCGAGATCGACGACGCCGTCATCCGTGCGCTCTCGGAGGATCTGGGCGTGGACCCGTCCGCGCTTCTTGGCGCAGGGCCGGTTGTGCTCGAGCGCGACGTCACGACGTCAGCGCTCTTCTCAGGCGACGAGCGCTTCACGGGCGTCGCGGTTGCGAGGCAGGGGTGCGTCGTGTGCGGCGTCGTGGCTGCGGTCCGCACGTTCGAGCTCTTGGCTGAGGCGGCAGGCGAGCCGGGCGCGGTGCGGGCAGAGCCGCTGTGCTCGGAGGGCGACGAGGCGGCGCCTGGGACGCCCGTGGTGCGGGTCGAAGGGCCCGCCCGGATCGTGCTCGCGGCGGAGCGAACCGCGCTCGACTTCCTCATGGTGTTCTCGGGGATCGCCACGGAGGCGAGGCGGTGGCAGCGCGCGGCAGGACCTTCGCTCAGGGTGTACGACACGCGCAAGACGTTCCCTGGGCTGCGCGCATTGAGCAAGCACGCGGTGGCCGCGGGCGGTGCGCACAACCACCGCGCCGGGTTGTGGGACATGGTGCTCGTGAAGGACAACCACGTCGCGCGCGCAGGCAGCATCTCCGATGCGGTGAGGCGCGCGAGAGCGGCGCACCCGGAGCTTCTCGTCGAGGTGGAGGTCGAAAGCGCCGCGGACGCGGTTGCGGCAGTGGAGGCGGGCGCCGACGTCGTGATGCTCGACAACATGGACGACGCTGCCGTCGCCGAGGCGGTGCGGGCCGTCCGGGACGCCAGCGCGCACGTCGGGCGCGCCGTCGAGGTGGAGGTCTCAGGCAGCGTGACCATCGAGCGGCTGCCGACGCTTGCGGCGATCGGCGTCGACCGCGTATCGACGAGCCGCATCACGCTCGCTTTGCCGGTAGACTACGGTTTGGACGAAGCGTGACCCATCTCGTGCGGCGAGGCAGGTGATCCGTGGAGGCGCAGCGTGTCCGAGCCGAGTATCTCCGTTGGTTCAAGCGGCATGCTGTCGTGCTCGCGGTCCCGCTCGTGTCGCTGGCCTGGCAGCAGGCGGCGATCGCGGTGCTCCCGGACTGGCCGCAGCCGCCGGCCGGGCTGCGCTCGATGCTGCTTGCGCTCGCAGCAGGCGCCGTCGTGTTCGGCCGAGCGCTCAAGACGCGCGCGATCGAAGGCGCTGGCAGCGATGAGGCTGCGGTGGCGAGCGCTCGCCGGCTTTCGCGGGACCTCGTGTGGGCAGCGGTCGCGCCCAGCGTCGTCGGAGCGGTGCTCGTGCCGATGACGCGCTCAGCCCTCGACCTCTACTTGACGCTCGGGTTCGCGCTCCTCGGGTGCGTGACGATGTTCCCGCGCGCAAGCGACTGGCAGCGGTGGCTCGAGGGCGACGACGCGCAAGGAGGCCGTCTGTGACGCCGCACACCGGGATCGCGCCGCTGGATTGGGTGCTCTCGCTGCTCGACAGCTGGGGGTACCTGCTGGTCGTCGTGTTCACCATCCTCGAGAACCTGTTCGTCATCGGCTCGTTCACTCCCGGCGAGACCATCGTCATGGCCGCCGGGTTCCTGACGGTCAAAGGCCATCTCGACGTCCGGCTGGTCTTCCTGTGCTCGATCATCGGCACCGTCACGGGTTCGAACATCTCGTACTTCTTCGGGCGGAAGGGAGGCCGGCAGGCGCTCGAGCGGTACGGCGGCCGCGTCGTCGACGCCGAGCGGATCCTCGCGGCTGAGGAGTACTTCGAGCGGCACGGACCGAAGACGGTGCTGATAGCCCGGTTCGCCGCGGTGTTCAAGAACTTCGTGCCCGTCATCGCCGGGGCTTCGAAGATGCGCATCGCGCTGTTCGAGGCGTACACGCTCGCGGGTGCGCTCGCGTACACGACGCTCATGGTGGTGCTTGGGCGGGTGTTCGGCGAGAATTTCGACAAGGCGCTCGCGATCGCGCGCGACATCACCTGGGCGGGGCTCGCGCTGCTCATCGGGATGCTCGTGGTGCTGTGGATGGGCCGCAGGAGATACCTGCGGGCCAAAGTCGAGGAGCTCGCGCGGGAGGCCGAGGAGGAGGCCAGCGAACATGCGGAGCCGCAGGGCTGAGGTCGCCGCAAGGCTCGCCGCCGCCGAGGGCGGCTTCGTCTCGGGCGAAAGCATCGCCAAAGAGCTCGGCATCAGCCGCACGGCCGTCGCCAAGCAGGTGGAGGCGCTCCGTGCCCTCGGCTACGAGATCGACTCGGCGAATCGGAGGGGCTACCGCCTCGTCGGGCTGCCTGAGGAGGCGGTCCCGACGGAGGTCGAGCGGCTGGTGACCGACCCGTTCTGGAACCGCTTCGAGGGTGCTGTCGTCACCGCGTCCACCAACGACGACTGCAAGCGGCTTGCGAGGGACGGCGCGCCGGAAGGCGCCGTCGTGGTCGCGGCCGAGCAGACGGCCGGCCGTGGCCGGCTCGGGCGGCAGTGGGTCTCCCCGAGAGGCGGCGCGTACTTCTCCGTGCTGCTCCGCCCTCCGCTCCCGCCCGCAGACGCTCCACCGCTCGCGCTGGTGTGTTCGCTTGGCGTCGCTGCGGCGCTCGAAGCAGCGGGCGTTCCGGTGATGCTGAAGTGGCCGAACGACGTCTACCTCGGCTGGCGCAAGCTCGGCGGCGTGCTTTTGGAGATGTCGGCGGAGGCCGACCGCGTCAAGTGGGTGGTCGCGGGCTGCGGCATCAACGTCCGGCGGACCCCGCAGCTGGCCGCCGAGGCGGCCTCGCTCGACGAAGTCTCGCGGATGCGGCCGGCGGAGGTCGTGGCGATCGCGCTCGACGGGATCTCGCAGGCGTACCGCGAGTTCCTTCGGGCCGGTTTCGCCGGTCTCGTGGAGCAGTACGAACGGCGGCACCTGCTGACGGGTCGCGAGGTCACGGCGCGCGACTCCACTGGCGTCGCGATCGCCGCAGGCGAGGCGATGGGCGTCGACGGGATGGGGAGGCTTCTCGTGCGCACCGCGACAGGGCCGGTGCCGGTCGTGGCGGGCGAGGTCACGCTCGCGCCGGCTGGAGGCGAGCGATGAAGGATCTCCGGCCTCGAGACGTGGGCGTCCTCATCGACGACGCCATCGCGACGTACCGCGCCAACGCGCGCCCGATCCTTCTGGCCGCTGCGATCTCGGTATTCCCGGCGGCGCTGCTCGTCGGCCTCGGGCAGGACTTCTACCTGCGCGGGCTATTCGAGTCGATCGTCGCCGGATCCGCCTCCGACGCGCCAGCGACGTTCGGCTTCGACATGCTTGCCGGCTACGCGGTTTCTGCGTCTGGCGCGTGGCTGATGGTGCTCGGACGCGCGTACCTCGACGCCACCATCCTCGCGGCGTTCCCGCAGATGCTTGACGGAAGCGTGAGCGACAACAAGGCGTTCCTGAAAGCGGGGCTCCCTCGGTACGGGTGGTACCTGCTGACCTCGTACCTCGTGCAGATGCTGGTCTCGATCGCTGCCGTCGTGAGCTTCTTCGCTCTGTTCGCGGGCGGCATCGTCGTGTGGGCGCTGCTCTCGCTTGCCGCTGCGATCACGGTGCTCGAACGCGCGAACACCGCGGACGCGATACGGCGGTCGTACGAGCTCGTGAAGAGGCACTTCTGGCGGGCGCTGGGGTACCTCGTGATCGTCACGACCCTCGTCACTCTGTTCGAAGGAGCGCTCGCCTCGCCGCTCATCATCCGGCAGATCGTCGTGGCGGCGCAGAATCCCGACGCGGTGTTCCAGCAGACGCCGCTCGTGTGGAAGATCGTCGAAGGGCTCGTGCTCGGGGCGGCGATGACGCTCGTCGCGCCCATCATGCCGCTCGCGCTCGCGTCCCTGTACGCCGACCTTCGCGCGCGCTCCGAGGGTATGGACCTCATCGTGCGGGCGCGGGAGATCGCGGCTCGTAGGGCATGAGACGCTGGAGGGCATCGCTTCTCGTCGCGGCGCTGGTCGCAGCACTCGCCGTGGCGTGTGCGGCCCCTCTGGCCGCTGCAGCTCCCGCGTCCTCGCTCGACGAGGCCGTGCGACTGCTGGAGCGCTCGAAGCCGTACGACGCGGCGTCTGCCGAGCGGCTCGCCGACGAGGTGGAGCCGCCGCTCGCAGCGATCGGTGACGAGCAGGCGCTCGACCTCGTGGAGAGCCTCCGGCAGGCGCGCTCGGGCTCGGAGAGGGCGAGGGCGCGCGACGACCTCGCCGCCCACGCGCGTTCGCTCGCCGCGCTCGAGCGAAAAGCCGCCTCGAGCGTGCGCCACGATCCGGCCCTGCTGAGCCGCATCATGGCCGAGGAGGGCGTCGCCGGGGGCTCTGCAGCGCAGGAGTTCCTCCGCAAGCTGCAAGAGAGGCTGTTCTCGTGGCTGGAGCGGCTGTTGTCGTCGGTGTTCGGCTCCCGCGCCGCCTCCTCAGGCTTCGAGGTCGCGTACTACGTCGCGCTGGCGGTGAGCGCGCTCGTGGCGGCGTGGCTGATCTGGCGGGTGCTCAGCGCCGTGCGCGGCACAGGTCGTGCGAGGCGGCGTCGAGGGGAATCGGCAGGATCCAGCGCGGAGCCGGTCGTCGAGGCCGCGCGCGACCTGCCGGAAGACGCCCTGGCGTACGCCGACGCCGAAGCCGCTGCCGGACGGCTGCGAGAAGCCGTGCGCGCGCTTTTCGGCGGAGCCGCGCGGGCGCTCGTCGAGCGCGGCGTCGTCCCGGTCGCCAAGACGCGCACCACCCGAGAGATCCTCCGCGACGTGGCGGAGCACGCTCCGCACGCGCACCCGCCGTTCGCGGAGCTTGCGCGCGTCTTCGAGCCGGCGTGGTACGGGCATCAAGACCCGAAGCGCGAGGGGTACGACCGCGCTCGACAGGCCTACCTCGAGACGCTGGCAGCTGCGAGCGGGGGAGGTGCGCCGCGGTGAAGTGGCGCGCGAAGATCGACCCCGTGCTTGCCGTGGCGCTCGGCGTGACTGTTGCCGTCATCGCGCTGTACGCGCTCGCGGTCTCTGCCGCCTTCAGCCGCGCGAGCGAGCGGATACCCGTCCCGAGCGTCTTCAGCTCCGCTCCCGAGGGGCTGCGCGTGCTCTACCGCTACCTCGACGGATCCGGCGTGGACGTGCGGCCGCTCCAGCAGTTCGACGTGCTGCCTCGTTCGGGCTGCATCGCGATCGTCGGCGAAGCGCCGCTTCAGGTCGAGTTCACCGACGCGCAGCTCGACTCCCTCGCCGCATGGGTCCGCCGCGGCGGGTGCGTCGTGCTTGCGGGCAGCGCTGGGCTCGACGTCGTCGACGCGCTGGGGCTGAGAGCGGACGTCGCCCGCGGCGACGTGGCGGAGGTGCCCGCCCTCGCCCGCGGACCGCTCCTCGAGGGCGTCGACCGCATCTCGGTGCAGTCCGGTCGTCTGCTCGCGGACGACCCCGCGTGGGTGGAGATCGCCGGCGACGATGCCGGAGCGATCCTCGCCGTCGCGGCCGTCGAGAGCGGCGAGGTCGTGTGGCTCGCAGACGCAGCTGCGCTCACCAACGCGCACCTCTCGGAGGCCGACAACGCGCTTCTCGCACTCCGCATCTTCGCCTCCGGGCAGCCGGTGTGGTTCGACGAGTACCACCAGGGCTTCGCGCGCGGCGGCAGCGCGTTCGAGCGGCTCGGGCCGTCCGGCCAGGCGGCCGTGCTGCTCGCCGCAGCCGGCGTCGCGCTCCTGCTGCTCGCCCGCTCGCGCCGCACCGGCCCGCCGGTTCCGGCGTACGAGGAGCCGCAGGCGCGCAGGCTTGCCTACATCGAGTCGCTCGCTGCCCTCTACCGCCGGGCAGGAGCGCATCGCGAAGCGCTCGCGACGATCCGCGACGGGCTTTCGCGAGCGCTTGCGCGGCGGTACGGCTCGCCAGTGGCGGGCATACGACGGCATCCGGCAGCCGGGGAAGCGCTTGCACGGGCAGACGAGCTGCTCGCACGCGATAGGATGACGGAAGACGAGTTCCGCGAGGCGGCCCGCCTCGTGGTCCAGGCACGACGGGAGGTCGAGCGGTAGATGGCAGACGCGGCGAAAGCGGCACGGCTCGCGGAGGCGGTGCGAGGAGAGGTCGCGAAAGCGGTGGTGGGCCAGACCGAGGTGATCGACGCCCTGCTCGTCGGGCTGATCACCGGCGGCCACGTGCTCATCGAGGGCGTGCCCGGCACCGCGAAGACGTTGATCGCGCGCGCAGTGGCGCACGCGCTCGACGTCTCGTTCAAGCGGATCCAGTTCTCGCCCGACATGATGCCGGCCGACGTCGTCGGCACCAACGTGTTCGACGCCGAGCGGCAGGAGTTCTACCTGCGCCGCGGGCCGATCTTCGCGAACCTGGTGCTCGCTGACGAGATCAACCGCACCCCGCCGAAGACGCAGGCGGCGCTGCTCGAAGCCATGCAGGAGCAGTCGGTGACCATCGACGGCGTCGTGCATCCGCTTCCGTCGCCGTTCCTGGTGGTGGCCACCCAGAACCCGGTGGAGTACGAGGGGACGTACCCGCTGCCCGAGGCGCAGCTCGACCGCTTCGCGCAGAAAGTCGTGGTGCCGTACCCCTCTGCCGCCGACGAGCGCGCCATCTTGGCGCGCCACTCCGGCGGCATGGAGATGCCGGACTTCGCCGCGCTCGGGCTTCGGCCCGTGGCGACCGGCGCGGACGTGCTCGCGGCGCGTGCCGAGCTCGACTCGGTGGTGGTCGACGAGGGCGTGCTCGACTACGCGAGCGCCATCGCGCGAGCGACGCGCGAGCACCCGGCGGTCTTCTTGGGCGCCAGCCCGCGGGCAGGCGTGAGCGTGCTCGTCGCGGCCAAGGCCCGCGCTCTCTTGGACGGCCGCACCTACGTGACCCCCGACGACGTGAAGACCTCCGCGCTCCCTGGCCTGAGGCACCGCATCCTGCTGCGGCCTGAGGTCGAGATCGAGGGGACCGAGCCGGACAGCGTGATCGCAGACGTTCTCGAGAGCGTGCCCGTTCCGAGATGATCCGCCGCATCAAGCAGACGCTCGGCACAGTCCCGCTCCCCACGACGCGGGCGGCTCTCGCGTTCGTGCTGCTCTCCGGCGTGCCGCTGCTCGCACCGGGGCGCGGGGCCTGGATCGCGGCGGCGGTCGTCGCTGCCTGCTGCGCGGCGGCTGCCGCGTTCGACGCGCGTCTGCTGCCGCCCCGCGGCGCGATCTCGGTCGAGCGCGCGCTGCCCGACAAGCTGTCGATCGGCGTTCCAAACCCTGTCGTCCTTACGCTGCGCAACGCGAGCGCTCGGCCCGCCCGCCTGCTGGTGCGCGAGACGCCGCCGGCGGGGTTCGCGGGCGAGCGTCTCGCCGGTCCGGTCGACGTGGCGGCCCACGGCGAGGCCGAGGTCTCGCTCGCGTTCACGCCCCCTTCGCGCGGGGCGTTCGTGTTCGGCGACGTCGGCGTGCGGGCGCTCGGTCCGCTCGGGATCGTCTTCCGGCAGGAGGCCGTGCCGTGCGCCCAGCGGTGCTCGGTGTATCCGGACATCACCGCCGTGCGCGGCTACGCGCTTCTCGCACGTCGCGGCAAGCTGCACGAGATCGGGATCCGCGCCGCGCGGCTCGCCGGTGCCGGCACGGAGTTCGAGTCGCTTCGCGAGTACCAGCCCGGCGACTCTTTCCGCGACATCGACTGGAAAGCCACCGCGCGTCGCGGGCGGCCGATGGTGCGGCAGCACGAGCCCGAGCGGAGCCAGACACTGGTGATCGCTCTCGACGCTGGGCGTCTCATGGCGGCGAGGGCGGGGACGCTGACGAAGCTGGATCGGGCGGTGAACGCCGCGCTGCTCCTCGCGTACCTCGGGCTCGAGATGGGAGATCACGTGGGGCTTCTGATCTTCGGCCGCGACGTCGAGCGCTTCGTGTCGCCCCGCAAGGGGCGTCGGCAGTTCGGCGTGCTGCTCGAAGCCCTCTACGACGCGCAGCCGCGCATCGAGGAGCCCGACTACGAGCGCGCGCTCCGATACCTCGCCCAGAACCTCTCAAGACGCTCGCTCGTCGTCTTGTTCACGGACGTCGCAGGCGCCGAGCCGTCGAAGCGGCTGCTTACGGTGCTCTCGGGGCTTGCGCCGCGTCACCTGGCGCTCGTGGCGACCCAACGCAATCGGGCGCTCGAGGAGCGTGCGATCGCAGACGTCACGACGGTAGAGGACGCCTTCGCTGCCGCGGTCGCCGAGGACCTGCTGCGCGACAAGGCCGAGGCGCTGCGGATGCTTGCGTCGAGAGGCGCGCTCGTGCTCGACGTCGATCCCGATGACCTCTCGGTAGCGGCCGTCAACCGCTACCTGGAGATCAAGGCGCGCGGCCAGCTCTAGCGCGCTTTCCGCTCGCGGCCAGGCAGGAGCACGTACGTCGCGAGCAGGAACGCCATCGCGCCGCCGAACGCGACCTTCGCGACCGGGTCGAACTGCGCCGGCGTCAAGAAGCCCTCGATTGCGCCAGCCACGACGAGCAGCGGTATCGCGCCGAGCACCAACAGCACGGCGGGCCGGGACGCGGCTTTGAGCGCGTCGGCGCGGGGCAGGTCTCCGGGCGCGACGAGCGCGCGCGCGAGCGTCAGCCCCGCGGCGCCCGCTAAGACGATCGCTGGCAGCTCCAACGCGCCGTGCGGGACGATAAGCGACCAGAACTCGAGCGCGTGGCTTCCGGTGCCGATCGCGCCTGCGAGGATGCCGAGCATGAGGCCGTTTTGCACGAGCGCGTACACGGTCAGCGCCCCGAACGTGATGCCTCCGGCGAAGGCGTACAGCGACACCTGGATGTTGTTGCTGGTGATCGCCGCAGAGACGAGCGGCGCGAGCCCTGAGAAGGCGTCTTTCGGCGCAGACCAGTCCTGCTCGCCGAGGACGTCGCGGAACATCTGCGGCAGAAGCATCCGGGCGAGGGCGGGGTCGGCGGCTGCGATGACCGCACCGAGGACGCTGGATCCGAAGAGGAGGAGCGCCGAGAGCGCGATCGCGTGCCAGTGCGCGCGGACCAAGCGCGGGTACTCCACTGTGAGGAATCGGGCCGCCTGGGCCAGCCGGCCGCCGCTCCTTGCGTACAGCACGCCGTGCGCCTGCGAGACGAGCGCGTTGAGCGCCCGCTCGGACTCCGAGCCAGGGAAGTGCGTCTGCGCGTACGCGAGGTCGGCCGCCGCCCTGCGGTAGTCCTCGTGCATGCGTTTGAGAGATGCGGCAGGGAGCGCGCCGACTCCGCGTGCCCGCGCCTCTCGCGTCATGTCGGCCAGCCGCTGCCACGCGGCACGCGACTCCTCGACGAACTCGCGTTCTTCCACGGCATCCTCTCGAAGTCCGTCGTCGTGCCTATGCTAGCATCGTCTGAGCGGCACCGGAGGACGGCGTCGAGGCGAGGAGCGCTGATGTCGGACGAGCACGAGCATCCGTCGACCTTGATGGTCGAGACCCCCGAAGCCGTCGCGTTCTCGTACCAGTTGGCGGGCGTGGGCTCGCGCGGCGCAGCCATCGTCATCGACACGGTGCTGGTCGGGCTCATCGTGCTCGTCGAAGGCGGCGTGGCGGCGCTTCTCGCGACGCTCGCTGAGGCGCTGGGGGCCACGGTCGCCACGCCGTGGGTGCTCGCCGCGTTCGTGGCGGCGGCGTTCGTCACCTACTGGGGGTACTTCCTGTTCGGCGAGGTGGTGCGCGGCGGCAGGACGCCGGGGAAGCGACGTCTCGGCATCCGCGTCGTGCGAGACGATGGCGGCCCCGTCCGGTTCACGGACTCGGTCATCCGCAACGTGCTGCGCATCGTCGACATGCTGCCCGGTTACTACGCTGTGGGCATCGTCGCGGCGCTGCTGTCGAAGTCAGGCAAGCGGCTCGGCGACATGGCAGCGGGCACCGTCGTCGTCCGCGATCCCGGCGAGTTCGCGTTGCCCGATCCAAAGACGCTGCTCAGGCCCGAGCACGCGCTCGTGAGCGAGTACCTGGAGCGGCGGCCGCAGCTCACGCCCGGTGCTCGCTGGCAGGTCGCGGTCGAGCTGCTGTCGCTGTACGGCGAAGAGCCGCAGCCGGGATGGGACGAACCGGTGCTCGCCGGCCGTCTGGCCGACCTCGCCGGGCTTCGCGGCCGCATTGACGCGGAGCACTCCTCGGGCTAGGGTAACGCGTAGTCGCCCGCGATCGGGCGTCTCATCAGTCCGGACGAGGCGACAGGAGGCAGCAGGATGCCAGCACGCTCAGGTGATACCGTCACCGTCCACTACCGCGGCACGCTCGAAGACGGGACGGTCTTCGATTCGAGCGAGGGTCGCGCTCCGCTTCTGTTCACGCTCGGCGAAGGCGATGTCATCCCGGGCTTTGAGGCGGCGGTCATCGGGCTTGAGGTCGGCGAGAAAGCCGTGACGACCATCCCTCCCGAGGAAGCGTACGGCCCTCGGTACGAGGAAGCGGTTCAGGAAGTGCCGATCGACCTGTTCGGTGAAGCGGCGCCCGAGATCGGAGACGTCGTGAGCGTTATCGCTGACGACGGGACGCAGCTCGCGGCCACTGTGAGCGCGATCAGCGACGACCTCATGACCGTCACCCTCGACTTCAACCACCCGCTTGCAGGCAGGACACTTACCTTCGAGATAGAACTGGTGGAGATAGTCGAGCGGTGAGAGCCGGTCGCGCGCTTGCGTTGACACGCTCACGAAGCGAACCGTACCCTTGTTTTTGGTGTTACAAGCCGCGTTGGGCGCGCTCCGGTGAAGCGCCCGGGCATGGTCGGCTGCGAGGTTCGGTTGGTCGATGCGGCTCTTGTCGCATCGGACGGGTAGGGGGTGTTGGCGATTCTGCTCACTCAGGTGAACGTCTGGCTCGACGTGGTGTTCACCACGGTCTGGCTGCTCGTGCTGGTGGCGTTCTTCGTCGTCCACCTGTTCGTGCTCGGCATTCCGACGGGACGCTTCAAGAAGAAGTGGTTCCTGCACGAGTGGCCCAAGCACGACTGGGCGCCGCCGGCGCTGCCGAAGTTCATGCATTTCCAGCACCTGGCGATGATGGGGCTGCTCGCCTTCTCGGGCATGTACATCCGGTTCCCGTTCTTCGACGGAGGCCGGACGGCCATGCGCTACCTGCACTACGTGGCTGCTTTCATCGTGGGCGTGAACTACTTCTGGCGGCTGTGGTACGCGTTCTTCTCGAAGGAGCGCGACTACAAGGAGTTCGCCATCACCAAGAAGGACTTGCAGTCGATGCTCGGCGTGGCGATGTACTACTTCTACCTGAGCAACAAGAAGCCGCACGTCGCCAAGTACAACGTGATGCAGAAGATCACCTACGACCTGTTCGCGGTGCTCATGCTCGTCCAGGGGCTCACTGGCATCGCGCTCCTCACGCAACCGATCCTGTTCGGGCTCTCGCCACGCGAGGTGCTGCTTGGCTGGCTTCCAGGCAGCGTCGCGCTCGCCGGTGCGTGGGCCCGCATCATCCACTACAGCGTCAACTGGATCTTCATCATCCTCGTGACGGTGCACATGTATCTTGCAGTCGCCGAGGATCTGCCCTGCTCGCTCGACTTCTTCGGCATCAAGAAGCTCACCATCTACCCGGATGCGTACGCCCATCACGATGAGGAGCACGAGGGCGCCGCAGGTCTCGCTGCTGCGCATGCAGAAGGGGACTAGCCCGTGACATCTCGAGTACGAGGACACTGGGGGCTCGCTCGAGCGTTCGCGCTGTGCTTCCTGCTCGTAGTCGCTTGGGCGGGTGCGGCTGTTGCTGCGACGCCCTCGCTCGTCGCTACGGCGCCGGCGTCGCGCGTGACGACGGGGTACGATCTCGACTTCACGTTGCCGACGCAGAGCAAGGCCGGCTGTCTCGTGTGTCACGGGGATCCGGATCTCGTGCGCTTGAAAGCCGGGAAGATCACGAGCTACTACGTGGCGCCGGACGAGTACGGCCTGTCGGTCCACGGCAAGGAACAGTGCGTCGCGTGCCACTTGGACTTTGCGTACAAGCTGCCCCACGACACCGACGTCGACTGGCAAGTCACCGCGAAGACCGCGTGCCGCAACTGCCACGACGAGCAGTTCGTGGCGTTCGGAAAGGGCGTGCACCAGCGCGCCGTCGACGCCACCGGCACACGTGTGAGCGTCGAAGCGTCGAAGCCGCTGTGCGGCGATTGCCACGGCAGCCACGCGATCCAGAAGCTTACGGACTCGAAGGCCGGACAGGCTGCCTTGCACGCCTCAGGCTGGGACGTGTGCGGGCGGTGCCACCAGGACTACTGGGAGAGTTACGACGACTACTACCACGGAGCTGCGTACAAGCGCGGCGCGAAGGACGCCCCAGCGTGCTGGGACTGCCACGGATGGCACGACATCCTGCCCGCGAAGGACCGCAAGTCCCGCGTGAACGAGGCCAACCTCGTCGAGACGTGCGGCCAGGAGGGGTGCCATAAGCGCAGCACCGTCGACGAGGACTTCGTGGCGTCGTACGTCGACGCGATACATCACAAACGGCAAGCGAAGCAGGACAATCCCGTGTACAAGGTTCTCCGGCAGCTGTTCGGGTTCATTCTGAAAGGTTAGCAGGCGGCACGTGGAATCCGAGGTCCGAGAAGGGTAGGGGATCGAGAAGTGAGAGCAGAGACACGCTCCGGCAGGCTTGTCTCGATTGCGCTCGCGGCGGCAGCGCTCGCGTGCGCGACCATCGGGTGGAGCGCCGTCGCGTACGGGCTCACGATCGACATCGGCGGGACCGTCTTCGCCGACAAGTGCGCCCCGTGCCACGGCAACGTAGCCAAGACGCCGGACACGTTCCCGGTGAAGTTCAGCCACGGCAACCACATCACGTACGCGTGCTCGAGCTGCCACACGCAGTTCCCCCACCGGCCCGAAGGCACGCTCAAGATGGACATGAAGCAGTGCTTCAACTGCCACGCGCTCGTCCACGGACCGCAGGGCGTGCTCGCGACGGGCAAGTGCTACGACTGCCACTACTCCACGGGCAAGCCGCTGCGGCCCGCGTTCCACACCGAGGACTGGGCGGAGACGCCGCACGTGCAGCCCGCGCGTGACGAGCTCACGACCAAGTGCGCGATGTGCCACACGCTCAAGCAGTGCGACGACTGCCACATCAAGACGGGCGTCCAGTGGAAGCCGCCGGTTCCGTTCCTCTACGACGCCGGGACGGGCTGCCAGGCGTGCCACGGCAGCCCCAACCTCGTGCGCACCACGAGCACCGGCGTGAAGTCGTTCCAAGTCACAGGGCTCGAGCGCTCTGCGCATCGGGACTTGAGCTGCCAGAAGTGCCATCCGGACTTCGCCTACGCGGAGGTCAAGCCAGCCACGCCGCTGTGGAACGTCAACGCTGGGCTGGCGTGCGCCGAGTGCCACGACCACGACGCCCAGGCGAAGAAGTACGCCGAGTCGGTGCACGCCAAGGAGATCGCGAAGGGCAACCTGAGGTCGGCGACGTGCGGGTCGTGCCACCGCGGCCACGACATCCAGCGGCTGGACACCAAGGAGGCGAGCGAGGCGCTGCACGCGTCAGCTGAGTCGATGTGCGGCACGTGCCATCAGGACTACTGGGATTCGTACAGCGACTACTACCACGGCGCCGCGTACAAGCGCGGAGCGAAAGACGCCCCCGCGTGCTGGGACTGCCACGACGCCCACGACGTGAAGGCGGCGGGAGATCCGGCGTCTCCTGTCGATCCAGCGAACCTGCCCGAGACGTGCGCGCGGTGCCATCAGCACAAGGACTCCAGCGAGTCGTTCGTCCGCGCGTCGCGGGACCTGATCCACAAGAAGGTCGCCGTCAGGCAGAACAACGGGCTCCTACGCCTCGTCGGCTCGATACTTGGAGGTCGCGACTAGGAGGATGCGCAAGAGCGCCGTCGTCAGACGTGCTCTGAAGCTGGCGGCCGCCGCGCTCCTGGCGGCCGCCTTCGTCGCGAGCGCCCCAGAGACGGCTCTGACGCAGACCGACACGCCACCGGTCGACCTCACGGGGCCCATCGAGCCACGCAATTGCGTCCCGTGCCATGCCTCGATCGGTGCGGCCAAGGCACCCGGCCTCATCTTCAGCCATGCGTCTCACCTCACCGTCGAGTGCTCTGCCTGCCACGTAGCCACGCCGCATCGCGATGGCAAGACCACGCGCCCGACGATGCAGACGTGCTTCTCCTGTCACGGGCTGGTGCACGGCCCGTCGGGGCTCATCGCCAGCGGCGACTGCCGCGACTGCCACACCAAGGACTTCACGCTCAGGCCGGCCTCGCACGTGAAGGACTGGAAAGCGAAGCCGCACGCCGTCGCGTCCAAAGGCAATGTGAACGGCTGCCTGCTCTGCCACGAGCCGAAGAAGGACTGCGACGAGTGCCATGCGCGCGAGAAGCCCGAGATCGGCCCGATGCCCTCGGTGTACCTGCGCTCCGTGCCCATCAAGCCCGAGGAGCCCTCGGTGCTCATCGACGTCGACGAGCCGGTGACCGTAGGACAGTGCGTGTTCTGCCACGCGGACATCAACGGCATCAAGCCGGGGCGCATCATTTTCACGCACGACACGCACCTGAAGCGCGCCTACAAGTGCGCGACGTGCCATCCGAAGTTCCCGCACCAGCCGCAAGGCACGCTCTTGAACGCGATGCAGGACTGCTACCGGTGCCACGGGCTCGTACACAGCGACAAGGGCGAGGTTGCGCCGGAGAAGTGCGACGCCTGCCATCCGAAGGAGTTCCAGCTCGTGCCGGTGAACCACACCAAGAAGTTCTTGAGCGGCGGGCACCGCGACCGCGCGCGCAACGAGCCGACCTACTGCTCGATGTGCCACAGGTCGAGCGCGTGCGTGAAGTGCCACAACGGCGGGGTGAAGATGGCGGACGGTCGGACGAGCCGGAAAGTCATCCCAGCGGATCACCGGAAAGCGCAGTGGCGAACCGACCACGGCGGCAAGTACCTGGCGCAAGAGGGGCTGTGCGCGGTGTGCCACGAGTCGGCGTCGTGCACGAAGTGCCACCAGACGACGATGCCGCACCCGTCGAACTGGTTAGCGGCGCACTCGAAGCAGAACGGGTCCTTGGGGAAGGACTGCAACGTCTGCCACAAGGACCGGCGGACCTGCCAGGAGTGCCATCACCAGGACGTGCGCTCGGTGGAGCTGGTGCGCGAGAACTGCGTGAAGTGCCATCCGGAGATGCGCACTGAGCCCGCCACGAAGATCAAGAATGCGCCGCTCGCGGAGCATGCCGTGCACTTCGACGTCGCGAAGAAGAAGGGCAAGCCGTACCTCTGTTCGGAGTGCCACGTCGGGTTCGGGTTCTCCGAGGTGCACGTCACGAGCCAGCTGTCAGGCCCACACGACTTGCGCGCGTGCTACGATTGCCACGGCGCCCTCGACGTGAACCGGCTCCAGATCGCGCCCTGGCCCGGCTCCGAGCTCTGCCGACGCTGCCATACCGACTTGAAGATCTGACGAGCAGGAGTGACCAGTACCGTGAAGTTCCGCCTTTCAAGCCGTCAGCTCGATTACGCTCTGAAAGCCGTCGCCGCGCTCGTGGTCGTCGCGCTGCTCTATCTCGCGTACACAGCGTGGGACTACAACCGGCGCACCCAGAGCACCACGATCGCGGCGCGCGCCGTCGAAAATCTCGCCGAGGCCGTTCGCAAGGATCCGAGGAATCCGAACGCCCGGATCCTCCTGGCGCAGGCGCTCGCTGGGCAGGGTCGCCTCAACGACGCCATCGAGCAGTTCCAGGCTGCCCTCAAGCTCGACGAGGACAACCCCGCGGCGCTCGAAGGGCTTGGGATGATCGCGCTCAAGCAGCAGCAGTGGGCCACTGCCGAGGGCTACTTCCGGAGGATCATCGACAAGCTGCGAGGCGGGCAGTTCGCCAACGCGGACAACCGGCTGGAGCGCGCCTACTACTACCTCGGCGTCACGCTCATCAAGCGCAAGCAGTACGAGGACGCAGCGGGCTACCTGAAAGAGGCGCTACGCATCAGGCGCGACGCATCGGACACGCACTACGCGCTCTCAGTGGCGTACCGCGAGCTCGGCATCGCCGACAAGTCGCGTCAGGAGCTCGAGACCGCGCTCGCGTTCGATCCGCTGCTGCCCGAGGCGAACTACGACCTCGGCCGGCTCCTCGTGAATGACGGCGACCTCGCGGGAGCGGCAGAGGCGTTCCGGCGAGCGATCGACGGCGCTCCAGGGCAACCGGAACCGTTGCAGGAACTCGAGAAGCTCGGGCCGTTCGCTGACAGGCTCGCCAAGGCCAAGTCGCTGCTGGCGACGGACAAGAAGGCGGCGCTCGTCGAAGCGCGGATCGCGTCCGCGCTCGATCCAAAGAACCTGGAGGCTGCGCGGATCAAGGCGCGGCTCTTGCAGGAGCTCGGGAGCGCGAAGGACGCGGCGGACGCGTGGGAGAAGGTGCTGCAGCTCGCCCCGGAGGATCCTGAGGCGACGGCAGCGCTGAACGAGTTGACGAAGAAGCAGTGAGACCTCGGAGCGTGCGACGTGGCTGAAGCATCTGTCCGGCTGGACCGGTACCTCGCAGACAGAGAGCGGCGGAGCAAGCGCAGGAAGATCGTCCTGCTCGTCCTCCTCGTCTTGCTTTTGGCCCTGTTGACCTACTCGGCCCTGTACTACCAGACGAACCGGCGGCTCCCGATCCCGTTC
Organism: Coriobacteriaceae bacterium EMTCatB1; assembly: GCA_001950395.1. Taxonomy (GTDB): domain Bacteria; phylum Actinomycetota; class Coriobacteriia; order Anaerosomatales; family Anaerosomataceae; genus Parvivirga. The sequence continues at coordinate 1,108,239 of BDLO01000001.1, read as the reverse complement.
GTGACCGGCGGCACTGAGGCGGTGCAGCCGCCGGAGTTCCTGTACGCGATCGCCGGTCCGGAGGGCAAGGACGCCCTCGCCAAGCCGATCGGCGTGTACGTCACCAAGGACGACCGCGTCTACGTGACCGACCTGAAGAGCGACGTCGTCCGCGTGTACCGCGTGGACGGGTCGTACCTGTTCAGCTTCGGAGCGCTCGCGAGCGACGAGGCGACGCACCTGGCGCAGCCGGGCCGCGTCGCCGAGAGCCCGTCGGGCGAGATCTGGGTCACCGATCGTATGCTCCGCGGCATCTTCGTTTTCGACAAGGACGGCACCTTCAAGAGGCGGTTCGTGCCGAAGAGCGACGCTGCGAAGACGTGGGCGCCGATCTCGGTGACCTTCGGCCCTGACGGCAAGGTCTACGTGTGCGACGTCGGTCAGACGCGCGGTCACCGCGTGCTCGTGTTCGAGCAGGACGGCACCGAGGTCCTGCGGTTCGGCAACACCGTGCAGGCGAACCGGATGCAAGAGTCGCCGGGGTCGTTCTACTTCCCGAACAGCATCGCGATCGGTCCGAACGGGGAGGTTTTTGTCGCGGATGGCAACAACCGGCGTGTGCAAGTCTTCGACACTCAGGGGCGCTTCTTGCGCATCCTCCCCACGTCGGGCACTCCTCGCGGCATGGTCATCGATTCGCAGCAGCGGCTGCTCGTGGTCGATCCGCTCGCGCACGCCGTCGATGCCTACGATCTCCAGGGCGCGCGGCTGGTGTCGTTCGGCGGGCCGGGCGTCGGGCCTGGCCAGTTCCAGTACCCGAACGACATCGCCCTCGACAAGCGTGGCCGCATGTTCATCACGGATCGCGAGAACCACCAAGTGCAGGTCTGGGGCTGGCCGAGCACAGTCGTTCCGCCCGTCACGCCGCCCGAGAAGCCGGTCCAGTGGGGGCTGTGCCTCTCGCCGCTGTTGCTGCTGCTTCTGCCGCTCGCGTTCCGCAAGCGCAAGGTGGTCGTGACCGAGGACTTCCTCGAAGCGGTCGCCGCGCTGGGTCGCATGGATGCGCTGCAGCAGAAGCGCCTGCGACTCATCGTGCCGAAGGCAGAGTACGAGCGGCTGGCGGACGTCGTGCTCGGCGGCGTGCGGCTCGGCGACCTGCTTGCTGGCGAGCCGCACTCAGAGTCGGACGTGGCGGACCTCATCGAGAAGATCGGCATCGACCGCGACACCGCGATCCTGCTTTCGCTCATCCAGCGCACCGGCCGGCTTGGCACGCAAGAAACAGATCTCGCACGCGTGGCGCGAGCGCTTGACGCGCAGGTCTTCGACGCCGAGGCGTTCGTGAACGAGCACGACCGGCGGGCGAAGCGTTAGCACCATGCCGAGATCGGCGATCGACAGGTTGTTGACACGACGGAACGGGGGCGCTACGCTCTAAGGCGTGGCCTTGTAACCGGTGTTACAAGCCCATGTTCGGCAAGGACCCCGGCAGGCGTTGTCGAACAGAACAGAAGAAGGCCGTTGACGTCTCCGAGCCCGGAGCGCCTACAGCGGAAAGCCAAGGACTTCGGGCCGATAGGGTGTCGTGGGAAACTGCGGCGCCTCCCGCATCGGAAAGGGGACGAGCGCAGCCGTGGGCCTCAGCGAGGGCCACGGTGGCGCGCGATGTGGGTAAGGGAGGCCGTATACGGACGACAGGACCGGTCACACGCCGATGCGAGCGTGCTGGCCGGTCTTTGTTTACCCCCGATGACGGCCGACGGAAGGAGGTGGCGCTGGCGAGGTAGTCGAGTGTGGACCGAAGGACTCGGTGCGGAAGAACCGCAGGAGTACCGACTGAACGGAGAGGTAAGGGTATGGCTACACACGACAAAGAAGGCACTGGAGGGAAGTTCGAGCTCACTCGGCGCGACTTCCTGAAGGCCGGCGCCGCAGCGGCTGTCGTCGGGGCGGCCGGCGCCGATCTCGTGTTCACGCCGTCTCGAGCCAATGCCGCCGACGTCGCGGCGACCTACACCACCACCTGCCCGTACTGCTCTGCGCAGTGCGGCCAGAAGGTGGACGTCGCGGCAGACGGCACTGTGCTCGACATCTACGGCGATCCGAACTCCCCGACAAACCGCGGTGGCTTGTGCGCCAAGGGCGCCGGCTCTTACCAGCTCGTCACGAACCCCAGGCGCCTGGGCGTTCCCGAGCACACCGCTGCGGTGGACGGCTTCGACTTCACGGGCCGCGCGTGGAAGCGCACCGGAAACGACCCGTGGCAGGAGATCTCTCTCGACACCGCGATGACTGAGATTGCGACGCAGCTCGTCTCGATTCGCGGCACCATCACGCCGGGCGGCACGGCCGCGTCGAACTCGAAGAAGGTCATGTTCTTCGGCTCGTCGCACATGAACAACGAGCCGAACTACCTGTACCGCAAGATCATCGCGAACTTCGGCACGAGCAACGTCGAGCACCAGGCCCGTATATGACACTCGTCCACGGTGGCCGGTCTTGGCCGCACATTCGGACGAGGCGCGATGACCAACAACTGGGTCGACCTGGACAACTCGACGCTGTTCCTCGTGATCGGCGCCAACCCCGCTGAGAACCACCCCGCGTCGATCGGGCACGTGAACCAGGCCCGGTTCGACGCCTACGGCCGTGGCCGCAACGCGGGGCTGATCGTCGTCGACCCGCGGCAGACGCGCACCGCGCGCCTCACGGGCGTGCCGTACGACGCGTCGAACCCGAACGACCAGCGCAAGCACGACCGCTACGTCCGCATCCGTCCAGGCACCAACATCGCCTTCATCAACGGCGTCATCAAGGCGATCATCGACTGGATGTACGCGAACAAGGGCAGCAGCACCATCGCTGACAACTTCTTCGCGTGGCACAACAGCACGGCGCCTAACTCGACGGCGAGCCGCACGTTCATCGCGGACAGCGGCAACAACGTCACGGTGACGAACTGGCCCAAGTACTGCGACTCGCGCTTCAAGGTCAACACCGCTGGTGATGACTATCAGCGCGCCACGCTCACAGTCGGTTCGGAGACCATCTCCAACTTCCCGGTGCTTGCCGCTGACATCGACGACCCGGACTGCGTGTTCCAGAAGCTGCGCACGCACGTGGCGCCGTACGACGCGGCGACCGTGGCTGACATCTGCGGCTGCACGGAGGCGGACATCGCCGCTGTTGCGCAGGCGTGGATCGAGAACAGCCGCTTCGCGTCGAGCGACTTCGGCGCTGCTTCCGCAACGCCGACTGCTGCCGGCTATCGTGCGGCGTGCATCATGTACGCGATGGGCGCCACGCAGTTCACCACCGGCTCGCAGGGTGTCCGGTCGTACGCAGTCATCCAGACGCTCATGGGCAACATGGGTCGTGCCGGCGGCGGCATCAACGCGCTGCGCGGCATCCACAACGTCCAGGGCTCGACGGACATGGGTCTGCTGTTCGACCTCATCCCCGGCTATTCGGGTAACCCTGGCGTCGGAACGACCTATCCGGACTACTCGAACACCCTGTTCGGCAACCGGGTCGTCGGAACCGGCGCGAAGGACCCGTACGACCCGTCGAAGCTCGGTTTGCAGCAGCGCGGGTTCTACAACATGACGGTGGAGTGGTTCGGCGAGCGCAAGTCCGTCAACGGACGCTACAGCAGCTCTGACTTTGACGCGCTGTACGCCTGTTGGCCGAAGGGCAACGGGTATCAGCACATCGAGGCGTTCCGGCGGATGATCACCGGCGAGGTCCAGGCCGCCGTGGTCTGGGGTCAGAACCCGGCCGTCACCGAGCCGAACCAGAGCGCCGTTCGCCAGGGTCTGGAGAACCTGGACCTGCTCGTCGTGGTCGACATGTTCGCCAACGAGACGGCGCAGTGCAAGCGCAAGTCCACTGGCGTCACGTACCTGCTCCCGGCGTGCTCGCACGTCGAGGAAGCGGGCTCAGTCACAAGCTCGGGCCGCTGGATCCAGTGGCGTGACCGCGCGCGCGCGCCCAAGGGCAACAGCAAGTCTGACCTCGAGCTGCTGCTCCGCTTCGCCAAGGCGCTGCACGCCGCAGGCGCGTTCAGCCACATCGAGGCGCAGTGGGCCCAAATGAGCGATCGGCCCGGTGGAGCCGGCAGCAATGCGTGGGACGTGCTGTACGCGAAGTACGGCTGGGACGGTGTGAGCGACTTCGAGAGCCTGACTGCCACGGACGCCGAGGGCGTCACGATGTACGGCAGCGAGGTCGTCGCGGAGGAGATCTTCAAGGAGATGTGCTCGCCGCTCGACGGCAACAACGGCGACAGCACGTCGTACGCCGGCACCATGTGGATCTACTCGGGCAATGGTGTGGCGTCTGGGTACAACACCGACACTGGCGACGTGCAGCCGGCCGTCGGCGCCAACTGGGGCAAGGCCAACCGCGCTAAGTCCCGCAACGGCGACTTGGCAGGCGACTCCCTGCAGTACCCGCGGTACGGCTGGGCGTGGCTCCTCAACCGCCGCATCTTCTACAACAACGGCGAGCTTTCGGGCGACGTGAGTGACGTGTTCGTGGCGCCTGGGTACACCGCCCGGCTGTTCGTGAACAACACGAACGCCCTGGCGGACTGGTCGACGCTGTACCGCAAGTACAGCTTCCTCAAGGACCAGCCCGACGCCGGCATCGGCGATCCGCACTACCTGCCCGGTCGCTTCCCGGCGTTCACGGAGCCGTACGAGTCGCCGCGTCCCGACCTGGTCGCTCGTTGGGGCCAGAACACGGCTGCGGGCGCCTCGCTGCTCAGCACCGTCGGCACCACCACGCCGCGCGGCACGGTTGATCAGTATCCGCTCGTGCTCACCACCATCCGGTGCGTCGAGCACTTCCAGGGCGGCCCGATCACCCGCAACAACCCGTGGAACGTGGAGATGGAGCCCGAGCCGTGGATCGAGATCAACTCGGTCGATGCCCTCAAGTACGGCATCAAGGACGGCGACTACGTCAACGTCATCACGGCGCGCTCCAACAGCACGACCGATGAGGAGGCCCGTACGACGATCTCCGGCTGGGCCAAGGGCTTCAAGGCGCGCGTGGGCGTCGGCACGCTGGCGAACCAGCGCGTGGCGCCAGGCGTCGTGGCGATCCCGTGGCACTGGGGCGATCGCGGCCTCGGTGTGGGCTCGCGTGCGAACGACCTGTGCATCGACGCGTGGGACGCGAACACGACGATCCCAGAGTACAAGGCGTGTCTCTGCCGAATCGAGAAGGCTTAAGGAGGTGATGAGCAATGGGTAACGTGATGGCTATCCTGCAGGACGTCGACAAGTGCATGCGTTGCAACGGCTGCGTCATCTCCTGCAAGCGCACCTGGAAGATGAAGGCTCTGAACCCCGGCGTCCACAAGACCGCGCCGGATCAGCGTGTCATCATCAAGTCCCAAAAGCGCGTCGACATGGGTCCGTTCATGCGGTTCAGCTGCTGGCACTGCACCAACCCGCCGTGCGCGAAGCGCTGCCCGTTCGGAGCCATCAAGAAGATGTCGAACGGCGCCGTGATGGTCGACCCCGAGCTGTGCAACCCGGGCGGCACAAACTCCAAGGGAGTCAAGTGCATCTACCAGTGCCAGATCGACTGCGGCCGCGGCGGCTACCCGAAGGTCGGCGTCGGTTCTGACCTGTACTCGACCGCCAAGGCGTGGAAGTGCACGCTGTGCTACGGTCGTGCGGGCGCGGGCGAGAGCTTGATCAGCTCGTATGGCACGCCCCTGCCGACGAAGGCCACGGCTGCCGAGATCGCTGCCGTGCCTGAGAAGGCGCACCAGCCGAGCTGCGTGTACACCTGCCCGGCGCGCGCGATGATGTGGGACACGAGGGCGAACATCCTTGCCTACATCAACGATCCCGCCAACGGCTTCATCTCGGCCGTCGGTGACGGTAGCATGTTCTGGGCGAGCCGGAAGGTCCTGCTCGTCCCGCCGAAGGCAGACCCGTACGTGGAAGACCATGTGACCCCGCTCATCTCGTCCTTGGTCTCCGGTCCGTTCGCGAAAGCGGCGCTCGTGCCGACACTGCTCGCGGGCGGCCTCGCGGCCGTCATCGCCCGTCGGCAGGCGTTGGCATCCGGCGTCGAAGGGGAGGTGTGATGACTGTGAAGCGACATGCGCTTGCAATCCTCGCTGTCGCGGTTGCAGCCGGCCTGCTCCTCGCGCCCGGCGTTGCATACGCGAACTACTCCGTGCACGGCAGCTACACCATGAGCACCGACGCGTGCGCCGGTTGCCACCGTGCGCACACCGCCGCAAGCCCGATCACGTGGGTGGACACGAACTCGGCAAGCCAGTCCGCGCTGCTCTTGGGCACCGCGACCACGATCGACGAGTTCTGCTACACCTGCCACGGCTCGGCGATGCTCGGCGCTGACACGAACGTCTTTGACGGCGTGTTCGAGGCCGACGACGGCGCTGACACCGGTTCTGACCGGGCGTACAACTCCTTCGGCGAGCCGCTGAACGGCGGCGGCTTCGATCCGGCGGTATTCCCGACGATCCACTACCCGAACGGGACGACGTGGGTCGCGTACGGCGGCGGCACGACCGGCCGTGATGGGATCATCTCCGTCGGCGGCGTGCAGGTCGACATCTCGTGCACCGTATGCCACGACGTGCATGGGTCGTCCAACTATCGCCTGCTGAAGGACATCGTCAACGGCGTCACGGTCGGTGGGTACGACGGCAGCGTCGACCCGGTGAACCCCACCCCGCAGCCGTACGTGATCTCCGCTGAGGAAGGCTATCCGACGGGCGGCTGGCTGCTTCACGAGCCAGGCGCTTCGCAGGTGGCCACCTACAAGCCGGACTACACGACGCCGCGGTACGCCAAGGCGCCAGGCAGCGACACCAGCAAGGGCATCAGCGCATGGTGCGCTGCGTGCCACACGCAGTACACGAGCGCTGAGAGCACCTACGATGCCGCCGACGGCTACGGCTACGTCATGCGGTACCGCCACCCCGTGAATGTCCCGCTGTCCAACTTCGCCGGGTACCGGTCGATCATCGTGACGACCAACCCGCTGCCGCTCGCGCACGACGGCTGGGCGGATGCGAACAGCAACGACGCCACCGACTGGATGGACTGCCTGACCTGCCACGTCGCGCACGGCTCGTCCGCCATCATGACGGGCTACGCGAACATCGCAGACGCGACCGACCCGCAGCCGGACACCGGCACCAACGGCGTCCCGCCTGAGGACGGCAACGCGCTCCTGCGCGGCAACAACCGCTACGTGTGCGAGGCATGCCACAACAAGTAGCGACACGCACAGGCCAGCCTCCTGGCGGCCGAAGCGACGGGAGGGGCCGGGCGACCGGCCCCTCCTTCGCGCTGCGCTCGTTCGCGGGCGTGGCGCTCGCGATATTGCTCGCGGCCTGCGTGGCCGTGCGGTTCGCGTTCGAGTCGGCCGGCATGCGGACGCTCGCGCCTGCGGCGATCGCGCTGGCCTCGGCGCTCGGGTCGGCAGCCGGCCTCGCGGCCGCTGCGTGGGGCCGCCGGCTGGGCGGCCTCGGCTCTTCGCGAGCGCTCGCGCACTTCGCCCTGGGCGCCGCCGGCTTCGTTGTGGCGCCGCTGTTGGTGGCATCGAATCGCATGAGCGACGCGCCCCCCGGAAGCGAGGTGTTGTTCCTCACGACTGCCGGGTGGGCGGCTGCGCTTGCGCTGTCCGGCTCGTGGCGCGAAGGACGTGCGCCACGTCGGCTGGCGGGCGTCGTGCTCGCGTGCGCCGGCGTTGCGGGTGTGGTCGCCAACTGGGAGCGGCCGAGCTCGTTCTCGATCTTCGTGCGGTATCGGCTCGAGGAAGCGCTCATGCTTGCCGCGGGCGTGCTGTGGGCCGCCGCGTGGTGGTCGCTCGACCGCGCTCGAAAGCGCGGGAAGCTCGCTGAGGCAGCGCTCGCGAGCGGCGCCGGAGCGTTCGCCAGCGCCGTGGCGCTCGCCATCTCGCGGTGGCAGATCGCAGGTCTTTCGTCTGCCGTGCGCGAACCTTCGTGGTGGGCGATCGCGGGGCTTTCGGCTGCGGTGGCCGTGCTCGGGCTCGTGCTGCTGCGCCGCGGGGGTGCGCCGCTTCTCGCGGGCGCGTGGTTCCTGCCGGCGGTGGCGCTCACTGGGGTCACGGCCCTCGAGCAGGCGTTGCGGCCGTTCGGCATCCAGCCGATCCTGCTGGTAGAGGCCGCCGCGGGGGGCGTCGTCGCGACTGCAGGTGCGGCAATCGTCGCTGGGCTTCAGCAAGAGGAGCCTGCGGACTTCGAGCAGCGAGGCGTGACTGCTGCAGCGCGCGTGCTGGCTGCTGCGGCCCTTGCGTCCGGGCTGGTCGCGCTCGCCACGCCTGCGCTCGTGGCGCGCGTCTCGGCGACGCGAGCGGACGGCTCGACGTTCCAGGCGTCGTTCACGCTGCTCGGGCTGGAGACGGTGGGCGGCTGGGCGGTGCTCGGCCTCGCGCTCGGCGCAGCGGCATGCGCATTCCGCCCGACTCGCAGGCCGCGTGTGCTGTGGGCTCTCCTGGTGGCGGCAGCGGCGTTTCCTGCAGTGTGGGCGACCCCGCTGCACACCTGGTCGAGCGCGATACCCTCGGAGATCCAGGTGGACTACGGCAGCGAGTACGCCTCGATCGCGTTCTCGACGCTCAGCGCGCCGTGGCTATGGCTGTCGTTCGGTGGCGCGGTGCTCTCGCTCGCGCTACTGTTGTGGCTGACGCGCCTGGCGAAGAAGCGTGGCGCGCAGGACAGGGGTGATGCTTCGTGAAGCAGTTCGTCGGCGTTGTTGTGGCTCTCGCGCTTCTGGTCTCGGTGCCCGTCACCGGGTGCGCTCGCAAGATGGTGACCGTTCGCACTGGCGAGGTCGTGCTGTGCACCGCAGGCGAGGTCATCGAGGACAACACGAAGGAGATCCAGGTCCCTGTCTCCGAGGTCTCGAAGTACTCGGTCAAGACCAAGGTGACGACCTGCGAGCGGCACCAGGGGCTTGCGGGGCTGTGGGAGGCCGCGCAGCAGGCGCTCGCCCAAGGCGACACCAATGCCGCGAAGGCCAAGCTCGCGGCGATCGTCGCGAAAGACCCGACGTACGCTGGCGGGAAAGCCAAGCAGCAGCTCGACGAGATCTCTGGCGGCGGCACGCCTGCGCCCGGCGGCGGCTCCCAGCCGGGGACGTCGACCGCGGGAGGCGAGGAACCGGTCGGGCCGGTGGCGAACCTTCTCAAGTACGTGCCGGACTCCCTCGACGGATACACCGCGCAGGGCATCACCGCCGACCCGGCGTCCATCACGCGCGACTACATTCCGCTCACGGGCAACGCCGACTTGATGGTCATCATGGTCGAACAGATGGTGGACGCAAAGCGCGCCGCATCCGGGCTCGAGACCTTCAAACAGACCTATCCCAACGACGCCGCGAGCGTCACCGTTGCGGGCAAGCAGGGGAGGTTCGGCACCCGTAGCGGATATGCCGCGCTCGCGTTCACGGACGGCTCGCTTCTCGTGACCATCGAGATGCACGTGCGCTCCGGGAAGCCTGCGGACCTCAAGCCGGCGCTCGTCAAGGTCGGCGAGGCGATCGGCTCGTAGAGCGGTGGGTCCTGAGCGGACGCGAGACGTCGCTGGGGCCGCGCCGCGCGCGAAGAAAGCGGCGGTGCGGGCAGGGGTAGCGGCCGCCGTGCTCGCCGCCATCGGCGCGAGCGCGCTCGCGCTCATGCCCGAGCCGCTGAAAGCCGTGCCCTCCGCGGCCGAAGGAGCCGGAACCGTCCAGCTGTACTACGAAGCCGCGTTCCCGATGCCCGGAGACCAGCCGCTCGAGCGGCCAGTGAGCGTCGCTTCGCTGCGCAGCCGCATCTTCGTCGCCGACTCGGTCGCGGGCGTCGTGCGCGTTTTCGACGAGCGTGGGGTTCCGGAGAGCATCGTTGGCAGCGGCACGCTCGTCGCTCCGACGTACGTCGCGTGCGACCCGCAAACGGACCGCGTGTACGTCACCGACAGGAAGCTCGGTGCGTTGTTCTGGTTCGTGCCCGGGGAAAGCGAGCTGCGGCGGCTTGAGCCGCGCTGGCCTCGTGAGAGCGGAGCCGCTACGCGGAGCGCGGAGGCGACCTCGTGGGCGCCGCTGGGAGTCGCTGCGGGCGAGGACGGCACCGTGTGGGTCACCGACGTCTCAGCTCGCCATCGCGTCCTGGCTCTGGACGCGTCTGGTCGAGTCGCACAGGAGATCGGAGGCCCTGGCAGCCATTCGCAGGTGGTCGTGGCGCTGGACTACCCCAACGACGTTGCCCTGGTCGGCCACGAGCTGTGGGTGTCCGACAGCAACCACGGACGGGTGGTCGTCTTCGACGAATCCGGCCGGTATCTTCGCGCGATGAGTCTTGGAGGTCTCGTCAGGGGGCTTGCGCCCATCCCTGCAGCAAGCGGCGAGGTCACGGCAGTCGCTGGTGTCGACACGCTCGGGAACGACATCGTGCTGTGGAACGTGCGAGGCGAGGAGCTCGGGCGCTTCGGCGAGCCGGGCACCATAGCAGGACGCTTGCAGATTCCGAACGACGTGGCGGTCTCCGCCGACGGGAGCCGTCTGTTCGTCGCAGACACCGGCAACCGGAGGATCCAGGTCTGGCGCGTGGAGTGGGAGAGTGCGGACGCTCCGGCCCGCCGGCTGTTCGGGTCCGACGCCTCGAACCGCGCGCCGTACGTCGGCGTCGCACTGGTCTCGTTCGCGTCTGCGCTGGTGCTGGCGGTCGTCGCAGTCTCACTCTGGAGACGCGATCGGCTCATGGACCATGGCGGTCCACCGGACGACGGCACCGCGGTGCTACAATAGGCGGCACGGTATTCGCTCGCTTCCTCGCGGCGGCCGGCAACGCCGAAGGAGTGTGATCGTCTCATGCGTCTTTCGCGAGTGCATCGCGTCCTCGGTGCGCTTCTGGTCGTGGCTCTTATCGGGTTCAACTTCCCTTGCGCATCTGCGAAATCGCCCGACCTCGCTCTCTCGCCGACGGGCGTGCCTGCAGTCGATCTGCGCTCGGTCTTCTTCCTCGACGCAAGCACGGGGTTTGCCGCTGGCTCGAACGGCGTGATCGCCAAGACCACGAACGGTGGCGAGAACTGGGTCCAGGTGCGCAGCGGCACCGAGGACTTGCGTGGCGTCGCGTTCTGGAGCGCTTCGCAAGGCGTCGCCGTCAGCTTCGACCGCAAGGCGTTCGGGACGACCGACGGCGGTCAGACATGGACGCTTCTGAACGGCAACGTCACGCCAGAGCCGTACCTCGAGTACATCAACGTCGACCGGCTGGCTCTCCCGCCTGGTCCGACGAACTACGTGGGGCTCTTCGTCGGCGGTTACAACCCGTTCGGGGGGCTTCCCTACGTTCCCGAACAGGCGTGGCGCACGGAAGGCAACGGCGGCGCGTACTGGGGGAGCCAGCCGGTGCTGAGGCCGTGCAGGTATCCCGACCCAGAAGGCGAGACGGGCGGCGATCCCGTCGGCAAAGGCGAGTTCTTCGGAGCCGATTTCGTCGATGCGTCGCGGGGCTGGGTCGTGGGCGCCGACTACTTCCCTGCGGTGACGACGGCGACCGTCTACGCGACCACGAATGGCGGCGTCAGCTGGTACCAGCAGTCAGTGGGCGCACCTGTCTCGCTGCGGGACGTGTCGTTCGCGACGACGGCGACCGGCATCGCAGTCGGTGCGCAAGGGCGTGTCTTCTACACGAGCAACGGTGGATCCACGTGGTCGGAGGGCTCCTCGCCGGTCACGAGCACGCTCAACGCCGTCGAGATGATCGACGCATCCGTGGGCTGGGCGGTCGGCGCGGGAGGCGTCATCCTCAAGACGACGAACGGCGGCCAGACGTGGACGCAGGTCGCCAGCCCGACGGCGAACGACCTGTACGACCTCGCGGCGTTCGGCTCGCGTGCGTGGGCGGTCGGCAGGTACGGGACGATCGTCCTCACCGAGGACGGCGCGACCTGGCGCAGGCCGCAGCCTGACGTGACGCCGCCTCTCGTCACGTCGCTCACGTCGCCGACGCACCCATCGGATGCGACCTGGTACGCGAACGCTTCGCCTTCGTTCTCGTGGAGCGCCACGGACCCAGCGGGCGTCGCTGGCTACTCGTATGCGCTCGACCAGTCGCCGGACACGATTCCGCCCGCGACGGTCGCGACGACCGGCGTCTCGGCCTCGTTCTCCGATCTGTCGTCGGGCGAGTGGTGGTTCCACCTGCGTGCGGTAGACGGCTACGGCAACTGGAGCGCGCCGTCGCACCTGAAGGTGCGCATCGATGTCACGCCGCCTACGACGCTTGACGACGCGGCGAGCCTGTATCCGGGGGACGCCACGATCACGCTAGCACCGTCTGACGCGCACTCTGGCGTCGCGCTGACGCGCTGGACGCTCGACGGCACGCCCGGCACGGGCACGGTGGTGAACGCGAGCGGCGACGGGACGCACACGCTCGCGTACGCGTCCGTGGACGCGGTCGGCAACACGGAAGCGACGAAGACCGTGCAGTTCGTGATCGACTCGGTGCTGCCGGCGGTGGTGGACCTGCAGTCCTCCACGCACCCCGTGGCGTCGTCGTGGTACTCCGCGACTGCAGCGTCCTTCTCCTGGGATGCCAGCAGCAACGTGGGTGTCGTGGGGTATTCCTACGAGCTCTCGTCCGATGCGGGCTGCGTTCCCGATGAAGTCGTCGACACGGCGGCGCCTTCCGCGTCGCTTGTGGTCCCTGGCGAGGGCGTGTGGTACTTCTGCGTGCGAGCCAAAGACACGCTCGGCCGATGGGGCGGCACGCAGCGGCGGGCGGTGCGCGTCGATCTGACGCCGCCGGCAACCACGGACGACCACAGCGCCGTGTGCACCGCGACTCCGTGCGTGGTGGGTCTCCACGCGGCCGACGCGCTCTCGGGCGTGTCGGTCACTCGATGGGTGCTCGACGGCGTGCCCGGAACGGGGTCGACCGTCGTGGCGAGCACGGACGGGACGCACACGCTCGCGTACGCCTCCGTCGACTTCGCGGGCAACGTCGAGACGACGAAGACCGTGCAGTTCCTGGTCGACGCCACGCCGCCGTCCCTTTCTGTGTCGTCTCCGTCGCACCCGTCTGAGGCGGTGTGGTACCGGCTCGACGACGCCGTGCTCTCGTGGACCGCGACGGACGCGAACGGCGTCGCCGGGTACTCGTACGCGCTCGACCAGATCCCGGACACGGTGCCAGACACGTCCGTCGACACGACGGCGACGTCGATCGCCTTCTCGGATCTTCCGACGGGCGAGCACTGGTTCCACGTGCGTGCAGTGGACGCGTATGGGACGTGGAGCGCGCCGCAGCACAGGAAGATTCGCGTGGACGTCGACCCGCCGGCCACGTGGGCGAACGTGAACGCTCTCTACGAGGGCTCTGCGGCGATCGTGCTGAGCCCAGACGACGGCTCCGGCTCGGGAGTGGCGAGCACCTGGTGGTCGCTGAACGGCGGGACCCGGGTGTACGGAACGGCAGTGAACGTGACGACGCTCGGCGCTTACGAGCTCGCGTACGGCTCGATGGACGTAGCGGGCAACGTCGAGGGGACGCGCACGGCGCTGTTCGAAGTCGTGCGACCCACCGGCTCGACGCCGACGAGCGTGCCGGTGCAAGGCGCCACCCGCATCGCCACCGCCATCGAGGCCTCCAAGCTCGCGTTCCCGCAGGGCGCCCCCGCGGTCGTGATCGCCACCGCCAGGAACTGGCCTGACGCGCTCGGCGGGTCTGCGCTCGCAGGCGCGGCAGGCGGCCCCGTGCTGCTCACGGAGCCTACGGCGCTTCCTGCAGAGGTCGCTGCCGAGGTCGCGCGCCTCGGGGCTTCCAAGGCCTACATCGTCGGGGGGACAGGCGCGGTGTCGAGCGCCGTCGCGACCGCGCTTGCAGGCGTGGTCGGGCAAGACAAGGTCGTGCGGGTGGAGGGGCGCGACCGCTACGCCACGGCCCACGCGGTGGCCGCCATGGTCGTCGCGCTCAAAGGCGCCTCCTACGACGGGACGGCGTTCCTGGCCACCGGCGCGAACTTCCCCGACGCGCTCGGCGCAGGTCCGCTCGCCGCGGCCAAGGGCCGGCCCATCTACCTCGTCGACCCCAAGACGGGCGCAGACGCCGTCCTCATCTCCGCCATGAAGGCCGCAGGCGTGACGCACGCGGTCGCGCTCGGCGGCGGAAGCGTCGTATCCACCTCGGCCGTGGACGCGGTTGCAGCAGGCGTGCCCTGCTCGACCGAGCGCTGGTGGGGCGCCGACCGCTACGCCACCGCCGCCCAAGTCGCGCAGAAAAGCGTGCAGGCAGGCCTCTCCTTCGACGGCGTGGGCATCGCCACCGGCGAGAACTTCCCCGACGCGCTTTCTGCTGGCGCCTCGCTCGGGCGCTTGGGCTCGGTGGTCCTGCTCACCAAGACCGCCTCGCTTCCCGACCCGACGAGGACGGCGCTTGCTGAAAACAAGCGCTTCATCTCGAAGGTCCGCTTCTTCGGCGGCACGGGCGCCGTCTCGCAGATGGTGAGGAACGCGGTGCTGAGGGCGATAAAGTAGAGGCCCTGTTCGAGGCAGGGTAGCACCGCATCGAGCGAGAACACACAATCGTGCGATGTCGAGCGGATCCTGTCGCGTATACTGTGGGTGCGTCGTTTTGCGCGCGCGTAGCGCGCAGGGGAGCGGGGTATGCGGGTTCGTCGGCTTGCGGTGATTGCGGCGTTCGTAGCGGTGGCTGGTGCGCTGGCCGCCGCGCCTGCGTACGCACAGACGGCCCCGCACGTCGCAAGTGACACCGCGCCCGATACCTGCGCGATGTGCCACCGCACGCACACCGCAACCGCGCCGTTCGGCCGTTCGGCTGCCGACAGCTGGGAGCCCACCGCCAATGCGCTCGTGCTCGCCGCGGCCGACGCGTCGGGCACGTCCGGCGACACGATGCTCTGCTACGCGTGCCACGGCGTGGACGCGCTGGGCTCAGGCACGGACGTGCAGTCGTCGTTCCTGGCGACCTCCGCGCACGACCTCGCGCCTGCAAGCGCACCGTACGGGCCGAGCGTCATCCAGTGCAGCAGCTGCCACGACTCGCACGGCTCAGACGAAGTCACGACCGGCGTGCCCTACCCGTACCTGCTGCGGGCCCGGACGTCGACGGGCACGGCCTTCTTCGAGCGCGAGGAGTACTGCGCGACCTGCCACTTCGAAGACCGGCAGAACGACGTCTGGGACGGGCTCGGCATCTTCAAACAGACCGCGCACTTCGCTGCGCTGCCGGAGCCTGCGAACGGCACCAAGATCCGGTGCTCGAACTGCCACGTCGCCCACGGCTCGGCCATCGCGCCGCTCATCGTGAGCCAGATCGCGTCGCCCGCTCTCGCCGCCACGGTGACGATCGCCGCGAACGACCGCACGCTGTGCTTCGCCTGCCATCCCGATCCTGCGGGCACGTACCCCGGCGAATCGGCGTACCCGTCGTCTGCGCACGCCAGCTCGAACGCCACGGTCGCCATCGCGGGCGAGTGGCCGGCCGCTGGCGCATCACGGCTGGTGGGCGAGTGCCAGAACTGCCACGCGCCGATGGGGTCGAACGACGGATCTGGCACGGCTGTGCCGAAGCTGCTCGAAGTCGACGGGCGCGCTCTATGCGACCGCTGCCACGACGCGGACGGTCCTGCGAGCACCGATGTCTCCGCGACCGCGTACCCGGCTGCGGCCGCGACGCACCTCGAGGTGCTCGCCGGCCTGTCGCCGGATGCGACCGGCACCGCATACAGCACGCTTGCGCTCGCAGTGAGCGAGGCGACCGTCGCGCCGTGGCCGCTCGTGGGGCCGCGAGAGTCCGAGCCTGCGGGGGCCGTCTCCGACGTCGCGATGGGCGACGTCGATGGGGACGGCGTCGCTGAGGCGATCGTCGGATACGCTGACGTCGCGAAGCTCAGCATCCTGCGCGCCGATCCTCTCACGGGCCTTTCGCGCGCCGACGTCGCCATCCCAGCGAGCGCGGAGTTCGTCGGCGTCGCAGACGTGCTGGGCGACCTGGACGGCCTGCCAGAAGTGCTCGCGCTTGACCGAGGCGGCAGCACGCTGCACGTCTACCGGTGGGACGGCAACACGCTCGCGCCCGTGACGACCGTAGCGGTGGGCGCTTCGTCGAGCGGCATGGCGTTCGGCGACGTCACCGGCGGGCTTTCGGACGACATCGTGGTGACCGACGACGGCGCAAACGAGGTCCGCATCATCACAGAGACGGGCGTCGATCAGCTCCAGGTCACGACGACCATCCCGAGCGCGTACGCCGCTCCGCGAGGGCCGAGCGTCGGCGACGTGTGGAGCGCGTCAGCAGGCCCGGAGATCGTGGTGGCGAACGCCGCCGAGACGAGCGACACGGTCGCGGTGTACGACGGCAGCGGCGCGCTGCTGGGCACGGTCGCCGTGGATGCTGACGTCGCGGGCGGCGCTCGCGCGTGGGACACGCTCGTCGTCGAGCTCGACGGCGCATCCCCTGGCTCCGAGCTCGCCGTGGCCGTGAACGGGTTCGGCGGCGCAAGCTCGCTCAACGTCTTCCGTCAAAGCGGCGGCGGTCTGAACGTCACACCCGTACGGCTCGACACGGGAACGGCTAAGGCGACCTCTACGCTTGCTTCTGGCGACGTGGACGGCGATGGGGCGGCGGAGCTCGTCTGCGGCAACGGCGGCTGGTGGGCTTCCGGCGTCGGGCCGAGCGCGGCGGTATTCGACGGCGTGCTCACGCTCACCCAGGAACTGCCGCTCGGCGGGACCGAGCGCGCAGGATCGGTGCCGCTGGCCGTCGGCGATCTCGGCGCCGTCGGAAAGTCGCGGCACCCCGTGGGCGCGGTCCCGGGCTCGCACAACTCCACCGAGACGCCGCCGTTCGCGCGTCACGTCGAGTGCGTCGACTGCCACGATCCGCACGAAGCGACGAGCACCGTGGCGGCGGCTCCTGCCGTGTACGGCCAGCTCAAGGGCGTGTTCGGAGCTGCGGTGACGAACACCGGAGCAGGCGCCGCCATCACGTACGCGGACGCGCAGCCCGTGACGAACGAGTACGAGGTGTGCTTCAAGTGCCACTCCGCGTACGGCGGATGGAGCGGCGTGCGCGACATCGCGAGCGAAGTGAACACCCGAAACGTCTCCGTCCACTCGATCGAGGAGTCGCGGTTGACGAGCGCTCCGGCCTCCACCTTCGAGACCGGGTGGGCGGCGGACTCGGTGCTGTACTGCGTCGACTGCCACGGCACCGCGGATGCCGGCGCTCCGGCGGGCCCGCACGCATCGAACGCGTCGCCGCTGCTCAAGCAGCCGTACGCTGGCGTTGCGACCGGGGACGCGGGGATGCTCTGCTATGCGTGCCACAAGCGCTCGGTGTACTACACGGGCGTCGACGACACGGGATCCGCGAGCCTGTTCTACGACGCGACAGCGGGAGCGCTCCACGCGGCGCACATGAACGCAGCCGGGCTTTCGTGCGGCGCGTGCCATGTGAGCCACGGGTCGCCGACCGAGGACCGGCTGGCGCGCACCGACGTGGGGCTGTCGCTTGCTTCCGACGGTGGCGCGTGCACGAACGCCTGCCATCCGGCGTCGGGCGTCTCGTACACGCGGCCGTAGAGCGCAACGGCGTCAAGCGCGCTTGACGCAGCGCGAGGTCGCGGCTAAAGTAAACTGCCAACCGCAAGCGGTTTACAGAAAGGCGCCGGCATGACCTCTCGCGTCCGCTCCCTCACTCGCATCGCGCTGCTCGCTGCCCTGATCGCGGCTGGCGCGTGGGTGTCTGTCCCGATCGGCCAGGTGCCCTTCACGCTGCAGGTGCTGGTGGTGGTCTTGTGCGCTCTCGTCCTTACGCCGTACGAAGCCGGCATGGCCGTCGCCGTGTACCTGCTGGCAGGAGCGATCGGGGCGCCTGTGTTCTCAGGCGGCAGAGCGGGGCTGCAGGTCTTCGCCGGACCGAGCGGCGGATACCTCGTCGGCTTCCTCGTCGGCGCGGCGGCAGGAGCGTGGTTGCGCAGCGCGCTGAAGGGCCGCGCGAACGAGCTCGTGGTCGACGCCGTGGCGTCGGCTGCCGTGATCGCCGCGGTGTACCTGCTCGGGTGGGCGCACATCGCGTTCGTCCTGGGAGCGGGCCCAGTCGCCGCCTTCGCCACCGGCGTGCTGCCGTTCATCGCGCTGGACGCCGCGAAGGCCGCGGGGGCGATCGCGACCGCGCGCGTGCTGCGCGCCGCACGGGTCGTTTCGCGCTGACGCCTTCTTTCTGTCAGACCCTCCGCGTAGGATAGTCGCAGGCACTGAAAGCCCGTCATCGGAGGGATCATGGGCGGTGAAGTCAGATTCGTGCACGCGGCCGACCTGCACCTGGGAGCGCCGTTCAAGGGCGTGGCCGCCGAAGACGAACGGGTGCGGCACGCGCTCGTCGAGGCGCCGTACCGGGCGCTCGTGGCGATCGTGGAGCTCTGCGTGCGCGAGCAGGTGGACTTCCTGGTCGTCTCGGGGGACCTCTACAACAGCGCCGAGCGGCCGGTGCGCCCGCAGCTCGCGCTCGCTGATGCCGCGCGCACGCTCGACGAGGCGGGCATACGGATGTTCGTGGTGCACGGCAACCACGACCCAGCGAGCGACGCTCGTGTGCTCGTGGGGTTGCCCGGGAACGTGCACGTGTTCGCGCACGACCGCGTCGAGCGCGTGACGTTCGAGCGTGACGGCGAGGTCGTGTGCGCGCTGTACGGCCGCAGCTTCGGCAAGCGAGAGGTCAAGGAGAACCTGGCAGCCGGTTTCGCGCGCGAGGGAGACGATGCCATCGCGATCGGAGTGCTGCACGCCAACGTCGGGGGTAGACGCGGCTACGACGACTACGCCCCGTGCTCGCTGGCGGACCTGGCGGCCGCGGGCATGGACTACTGGGCGCTCGGCCACGTCCACGAGCCGGGGGTCGTGAGCGAGACGCCGCTTGCGGTGTACGCGGGGGCGCCGCAGGGGCTCGACCCGACGCAGACGGGCGAGCGTGGGTGCTACCTGGTGAGCGTCGAGCCAGGTCACGCTGAGGCCGCGTTCGTGCCGCTCTCGGGCGTGGTGTGGGACGCCCGTTCCGTCGACGTGAGCGACCTGGCGACGCTGGACGCAGTCGAGGACCGCGTCCTCGAGGCGTGCGCGGAGGTCTCACGCACGCGGGGTCGTCCGGCGATCGTCCGCGTCACGCTCACGGGCAGAGGCGAGGTGCACGCTTCGCTGGCCGGTCCTGAGCCTCACACGACCGTGTTGCCGCGCTTGCGCGAGCGCGCCATGGAGTGGGAGCCGTGGGTGTGGCTCGACTCCCTCGTCGACCGCACCGCGCCGGCCGTCGACCTCGACTCTGTGCGGTCTGGCACCGACCTTTCGTCCGACATCGTGCGGATCGCCGACGAGCTGATGGCGAGCCCCGATGATGCCCGGCGTCTGGCGAGCGAGCTGTTCCAACCGCTGCGCGCAAAGCTCCGGCAGGCCAACCTCGACCTGGATCCGGCTGCCGATGCTGTCGCCCTCGTCGAGCGCGCGCGCGACCTGGTGCTCGACCTGGTGCTCGCGGAGGAGGGAAAGTGAGACTCAAGCGTATCGAAGCCGTCCGGTTCGGGGCGCTCGAGGACTTCACGCTCGACGGGCTGTCGGACACGCTCACCGTCGTGCACGGCCCGAACGAGGCGGGGAAGTCCACGCTCATCGCGCTCGTGCGCAGCGTCGTCTACGGCTATCGCACGCCGAGCCATCGCGATGCGTACATCCCGGCCAGCGGGTCGCGCCTCGCTCGCTTGATCTTCGAGGACGATACGGGTCGGTGGGCTGTGGAGCGCCGCGACGGAACGAAGGGCGGGACCGCCGTCGTCAGCGCGCTCGAAGGTCCCGACCGCCCCGACCTTCTGGCGGAGATCTCGCGCGGCGTCAACGAGGAAGCCTATCGCGTGGTCTTCGGGTTCGGCCTCGATGAGATGGCGAAGATTGAGGAGGCCAGGCGCGACCAGGACAGCATCGCGGGAGCTCTGTATTCGGCGAGCGCTGGGCTGCGAGTCAATCCGGATGCGGTGAGAAAGGTGCTCGCCGAGCGCAGGGACAAGCTCTTCCTCTCGACGGGCGATCGTGAGATCAGCAAGCTGATCAAGGCTCTCAAGGAGACGCGTGGGCGCATCCAAGAGGCGCGTGCGCTGGGCGAGCGGTACGAGCACGACCGCGCGCGCCTTGGGCAGCTCGAGAACGAGTACGCGCAGCTGGATGGCGAGGTGAAGGAGGCGCACGACGCCGTCGTCCGCCTCTCGAGCGACCACCAGCAAGCGGTCTCGGCGCTCGAGCGGGCGCAGCAGCTTGCCAAGGACGCCGAGAACGCCAGCCAGGAGCGCTCCAAGCTTGTCGCCGAGGCCGCTTCGATCGAAGTCGATCAGGGCGTGCTCGGCGCCGCTGACGTCATCGAGACGCTGCTTCACCAGCGCCCGCAGGCGGCGCAGGCGGCTGCGGACGCTGAGCGCCATCGCGAGCGCGCGCGTGCGGCTCGCGCAGACTTCGAGCAATCCTGCAGCTCGCTCGGATTGTCGCAGGACGTGGTGCGGTCGGTGGCGGTCGACGGTCCGCTCGCCGCTGCCGTCGACGGAGCGCTCGAGGACATCGCACGCCTCGAGAGCGGGCTTGAGGCGCTGCGCAGAGAGCAGGCGCGCGCCGAGGCCGAGGTCGAGCGAGCGGATGCAGAGCATCGCCGAGCCCTCGAGCCTCTCGGTCTCGGCGAGTCCGTCACGCACCACGACCTCGACCGCGAGCTCGCGGAGATGGATGCCGGGGAGCAGACCGCCGCACCCGCGGGTTCGCGTGACCGGCTTCTGGCGATCGCGGTCGCCGTCTTAGGGGCGTTCGTGTTCTTCGCAGGCGGCCTGTGGCTTCAAGAGACCGTTTCTCTCATCGCCGGTCCGGTGCTTGTCGTTCTTGGCCTCCTCGCGTTTGCGAAAGATCTCCGCGCCGGCCGTGGGGCTGGCTCCGGCCCCGAGGCTGCGCGACGCAGGCGGCTCCTCCTCGACGCTCGTGACAAGCTTCAACGCTACGAGGTCGCGCGTGCCGAGGCCGAGCGCGCGAAGGCATACGTCGCGTCAGCGGAAACCACGCTCGTAACCCGGCGGGAGATCCTTGCGAACGCGTTGGAGAACGGTGGCCTCCCGCGTGACCTGGACGCTCGGGCCGCGTCTCGGTTGCTCGACGCCATCCGGGTCGCGCAGGCGCACGACGCGGAAGCTCGGAAGGCCCAGGACGAGGCCGACCGCGTGGCTGCGGTCGCGCAAGCCTTCGTGGAGGAGGTTCGAGCTGCCGCCAAGACGGCAGGGTTCGAGTCCCCGATCGACTCGTTCCAAGACGCGGCAAGCGCCCTGGCAGTGCTCGAGAAGCGTCTCCACGACGCACGCGAGCGCATGGAGCGCGTCCATGCCATCGAGGCGCGCATCAAGGAGCTCGATGCGCGTCTGGACGAGATGCGGCGTCTGAGAGAAGAAGCGGAGGCCGAAGCGCGCGCGGTCTTTGAGCGCTACGAGCGGGCATATGCGTCGGCGGATGGCCTGCGCTCGCTGCTCGAGGAGGCCCAGCGGGCAGAGCGAGCGTTGGTGGCGCGCCGCGAGGAGGTCGCTGCCGAGCGGTCTCGGCTCGAGGAGCGGCTACGGTCCATCGCGAGCGACGAGCAGGCCGCGGAGGCGCATTTCGAGGAGGCCGGCTTGGTCGAGCAAATCGAGGGATCCGTCGAGCAGTACGCCGTCGCAGCTCTCGGTGTGAAGCTCCTCGAGATGGCGCGCGAGCGGTATGAGCGGGAGAGGCAGCCCGACGTCATCAAGGCCGCGGAACGCATCTTCCGAGACGTCACAGGCGATCGGTACCAGCGCGTGGTCGCCCCTCTCGACGCTGGCCGCATCGAGGTGCTCGACGAGCGCGCGGCCTCGAAAGACACCGCGAAGCTCTCGAAGGGCACTGCCGAAGCGCTCTACCTTGCGCTGCGGCTCGGGCTCGTGAGCAGGCTCGACGGGGTCGGGCCAGGGCTGCCGATGCTCATCGACGATGTGCTCGCCAATTTCGATGCAGAGCGGCTTGAGGGCGCCGTCAAGGCGATCGCGGAGCTCGCGACAAAGCGGCAAGTCGTGTACTTCACGTGTCACGACGCCATCGCAGGGATGCTGACGGAGGCGGGCCCTGAGGGCACCGTCCGCGTCGACCTTCCAGGTCGCATCTAGCGTTCCCGACGGTCGAGGCTGAGCGCAGGCAGCCGCACGGTGAAGACGCTGCCGCCCTCGGGGCGGTTCGCGGCCTCGACGGTGCCTGCGTGCGCGCGGACGATGGCGGCCACGATCGCGAGTCCGAGTCCGGCGCCGCCGGTCGAGCGGTCGCGGCTGACTTGCGCCCGGAAGAAGCGCTCGAAGAGGTGCGGCAGGGCCTCCTTGGGGATGCCGGGCCCCTCGTCGAGCACCTGCAGCGACACGCCCTCGTCGCTGGCAGCGATGCGTACCTCGACGGTTCCGCCCTCGGGCGTGACGCGTGTGGCGTTGTCGAGCAGGTTCGCCACGACTTGCTGGAGCCGGTCGGCGTCACCGAGCACGATAGGCGCGTCGCCGGTGACGACAACACGGACGCCCCTGGCCTCTGTGAGCGGTTGCAGCGCTTCGACCGCGCGTTCGGCGACTTCTCGGAGCGGCACCCGGCCGAGCGGCAGCTCGCCCGTCGCGCCTTCGATGCGCTGCAGTGTGAGCAGGTCGTTCGCGAGCCGCGTGAGCCGGTCGGCCTCGCGCACGATCGAGGCGAGGAACTGCCGCTCGTCTTCCTCGGAGACGTCGCCGTCGAGCAGCGTCTCGGCGGCGCCGCGGATGGCAGTGAGCGGTGTGCGCAGCTCGTGGCTGACGTCGGAGACGAACCGGCTCTTCCTCCGCTCCTCCTCTTTGAGCTCGCCGATCGCGCGCTCGACCTCGTCGGCCATGGCGTTGAACGCCTGTGCGAGCGCCCGCGTCTCGACCGAGCCGCGCGGCACGGCTCGTGCGGAGTGGTCGCCGCCTGCGAATCGGGAGGCGACGGTCGCGAGGTCTCGCAGCGGCTGCGACAGCCAACGCGACAGCAGCTCGGCCAGGGCGAACGTGAGCGCGGCGAACGCCGCGACGACGAGCGCGAGGCGCGTGCGGTAGTCCGAGAGCAGGCTCATGATGGAGAAGGTCGTGGAGGATGCATACGAGACGCCGACCACCTCATCGCCCCGCTTGATCGGGACAGCGACGTACAGCGCCACGCGCCCCCGTTCCGTGACGCGGGTCGCGGCGCCGTATCCGCCCTCGAGGGCTTCCCTCACTTCGGGCCGTTCGGCGTACGAAGTCCCAGGCGCGCCGCCGGAGTCGGCGATCACGACGCCGTCGGCATCCAGCACGCGCATGCGCGAGGCCGCGTACGGGGCCGCATCGTCGAGGGCACGCTGGATGGCTGCGGTCTCCGACGCGTCGAAGCGTGCGTCGTCGGCGAGCGCGATCTCAGAGACGAGCGCCGCAGTGAGCCGCGCCTGCGTGTGCAGCCGCTCTTCGAGCTTGCGCAGCGCGAACGATTCGAGCTCGTGCAGGAAGTACGCCGACAACCCGACCGCGGACACGAGAGCCGCTGCGAGAAGCGCGACGAGCAAGCGCGTCCGTATCGAGCTTCTGAGCATCACGCGCTACGCGACGATCCGATAGCCGTAGCCGCGCACCGTCTCGACGACTGACGGGTCGACTCCTGCCTGCGAGAGCTTGTCACGCAGGCGCTTGACGTGCGTGTCGACCGTCTTGGTCTCCACCAGGTACTGCCAGCCCCACGCCTCGCGCAGCAGGTGCTCGCGCGAGAGCACTTTGCCGGCGTGGCGCATGAGGCACGCCAGGAGCTCGAACTCGCGCGGCGTGAGGTCGATGAGCGTCTCGCCAAAGCGCGCTTCGTGTGCGTCCTCGTCAAGCGTGATGCCCGCGGCCTTGAGGACGTCGTGGGCGACCGGCTGCGTTCCGCCGGCTCCCGCCGCGCGGCGGAGGAGCGCCTTCACGCGCGCCTGGAGCTCCCGGATGCCGAACGGCTTGGCGAGGTAATCGTCGGCGCCGAGCTCCAGCCCCACGACCTTGTCGAGCTCGGTGTCGCGCGCGGACAGGAACAGCACCGGCACGGCGCTGCGAGCGCGCAGCCGACGGCACACCTCGTACCCGTCGGTCCCAGGGAGCATGATGTCGAGGATCACGAGGTCGAAGGGCTTGGCGTCGAACAGCGCGAGGGCCTCGTCGCCATCGTGTGCGCACTCGACCTCGTACCCCTCCTTCCTGAGGTTGTACGAGACGAACTGAAGGATGGAGTCCTCGTCGTCCACGACGAGGATGCGGGCCTGAGGCAGCGTCATCGGATCCCTCCCGGATCGATCGGTCCCGGACGTCCCGATGATAGCACCGGACGTCGGCTGCGACCTGCGGCGTTGCCGGCCTGTAGCGTTCGAGCCGGGTGAGTGGTCGCGAGCTCGCGGCGCGTCCTCGCGGGGTGGTATGGTACGCGCGGACGCTGTGCGAGGGAGGCGTGATGATCCTCGGGATCGACGTGGGCAACACACAGACTGTGCTCGGCCTGTTCGACGGCGACGAGCTCGACGGTCACTGGCGCATCGCTACGGACGCGTCGATGACGGCAGACGAGCTTCGCGTGAAGGTAGGCGGGCTCCTCGAGCTTGAGGGCGTGTCCTTCGCCGACGTCGAGCGGGTGGTGCTCTCCTCGGTGGTGCCGGCGCTGACCGACCAGTACGAGGTGATGGCCGAGCGCGCGACCGGCACGCCGCCGATGGTGGTAGGGCCTGGCATCAAGACCGGCATCCCCATCAGGTACGACGACCCGCGCGAGGTGGGGGCGGACCGCATCGTGAACGCCGTGGCGGCCGTCGAAGCCTACGGTGTGCCGGTCATCGTCGTGGACTTCGGCACGGCGACGACGTTCGACGTCGTCGACGCTTCCGGCGCCTACGTCGGCGGAGCGATCGCTCCCGGCGTCGAGACGAGCGCAGATGCGCTGTTCTCGCGAGCGGCTCGGCTCGCGAAAGTGGATCTCGAGGCGCCCAGCCGCGTCATCGGGCGCAACACCACCGAGTCGGTGCAGGCCGGCTTGCTGCTGGGCGAGGCAGCGATGGTCGATGGGCTCGTGCGTCGCATCCAGTCCGAGCTTGGGGCGTCGTGCCGCGTCGTGGCCACCGGCGGGCTTGCCGCGCGCATGGCGCCGCTGTGCGAGACGATCGACATGGTCGACCC
This sequence comes from Coriobacteriaceae bacterium EMTCatB1, assembly GCA_001950395.1. Lineage (GTDB taxonomy): Bacteria > Actinomycetota > Coriobacteriia > Anaerosomatales > Anaerosomataceae > Parvivirga. The sequence continues at coordinate 1,082,996 of BDLO01000001.1, read as the reverse complement.
CGACCTCACCTTGCGAGGCCTTCTCGTCTTGTATCGACGCAACGCATGAGCGGCATGCCGCTTGCTTGAGTGGACGGACAGCCGCCCCTGCGTTGGCGGGGACGGCGCCAGGTGGTACTATCCACCTGTTCAGGCAAGCAGGCGACGAACGGTGCTTCTCGCGCGAAGCGAGCGCTTCGCGAAGCCCATCTCGCCCGGTCTACGTTCGGCACACGAATGGAGTGAGGCCCGTTGAACAAGCGAGCCAAGCAGCGCCTGGTCGGCGTGACAGTGCTCATCTTGGTCGTCGTCGGAGCGTTCGTGCTCTTCGTCATGACGCAAGGCGGCGCGTACAAGAAGTCGGTCGCCGAGGTGGTGTCCGATCCTTCGCTCGTCGGCAAGCAGGTGCAGGTGCAAGGCCCGGTGGTGGCCGGGTCGTGGACGCCCGACGCCAAGCCGCTCACCTTCGCCATCCGCCAGATGGACGACGCCAACGGCCCGACGATCAAGGTCGTGTGGAACGGCCCGGTTCCGAGCGCGTTCGGCGACGGCACGGTCGCTATCGTGACGGGCATCGTGGGCGAAGACCAGACCATCGAGGCGAAACAGCTGATCACGCAGTGCCCCAGCAAGTACGCGTCGGCGAGAGACGCGTTGACGGTCGATGCGCTCCTGAAGAGCCAACTAGCAGGCAAGCCGGTCAAGATCACGGGCTACGTGGTCGAGGGCAGCGTGAAGCCCTCGGGCACCGAGCCGCGCTTCACGCTCGGCACGACTTCGAAGGGCGGCGAGACCGTCGACGTCTCGTGGTCCGGCGCCATGCCGCAGGGTGCCACGTCTGGCGCGAAGATGGTCATCTCTGGCGAGCTGATGAACGGCGTGTTCGTCGCCACTGACGTGGCGGTCGACGAGAACGAGAAGTAGCGTGGCCCGTGCTCTCGGCGGGGTCGTGACGATTCGACGATAGGAGACTGGATGGGGCTCGACACCCTGGGCAACCTTCTTCTGGCCTTCGCGAGCATCTGCGCGTTGGGGTCCATCGTGTCTGCGGCGATGACGCGTACGCCCGCCAGGGGTGGGGCTCGCCCTCTCGCGGTGTACCTCACGTACGGGACGCTCGCGTTCACGACGCTCGCCGTGGTGCTCATCGTCGCTGCATTCCTCGGCGAGAACTTCACCTTGGAGTACGTGGCGTACAACCACCCCACTCTTGTCGGTCCCTGGGCGTGGTTGTTCCGCGTATCGGGGATATGGGCCGGTCGCGAGGGCTCGCTGCTGTTCTGGGAGTGGCTCATCGCCATCTACGCTGCGTACGTGGGCTACAAGGCGCTCAAGCACGACGACGACCTGGGCTTTGCGGCGACAGGCGTGCTGAACTTCATCCAGCTGTTCTTCCTGGCGGCGCTGTTCATCCCGCTGAACAACCCGTTCAAGCTGCTGCCGCCTGAGTACCTCGATCCGCAGACGGGCCGTCTGCTCATCGAGGCGGCCATGAACCCGCTGCTCCAGACCTGGGCGATGGTGGCACACCCGCCGACGCTGTTCATCGGATACGCAGGTCTGGCCGTGCCGTTCGCGTTCGCCTTGGCGGCTCTGTTCCTCGGCGACACCTCGAAGCGGTGGGTGCAGATGTCCGACCGCATCACCGTCTTCTCGTGGTTGATGCTCGGCGTCGGCATCGGGCTCGGCGCGATCTGGGCGTACATCGAGCTTGCGTTCGGCGGCTACTGGGCGTGGGACCCGGTTGAGAACGCGTCGCTTCTCCCGTGGCTCACCGGCGTCGCGCTCATCCACTCGATGACGGTGTACCGCCGGCGCGAGGGCTTCAAAGGGTGGACGATGTTCATGTCCGCCGTCACCTTCGTCGTGGTGCTGCTGGGCACCTTCATCACGCGCTCGGGCATCGTCCAGTCGGTGCACGCCTTCGAGCAGGATCCGCTGTCGTTCTGGTTGTTCCTCTCGATGATGGTGGGTTCGCTCGTGGTGATGGTCGGGGCCATCGTCTGGCGGCGTGACGCTCTGGCAGGGAACGACGCGTTCGACCGCGTGATCTCCAAAGAGGGCTCGTACTACTTCAACAACCTCATCATGCTGCTCGCGACCTTCCTCATTGCGTACATGACGCTCGCGCAGTCGCTGCCTGCGTGGATCGGTGGCGGCAAGACGTACGGCATCGACGACTACAACCTCCTGGCCAGGCCGCTCGGCATCTTCTACATCCTCGTGATGACCGTCTGCCCGATCCTGTCGTGGGGCGGCCAGGGCTGGGCGGAGTTCTGGAAGCGCGCGAAGTGGCCGCTCGCAGGAGGGCTGGCCGTGTTCGCGGGACTGATGGCGATCTTCTTCAACGGGATGCTGCCGTACTACCAGCCCGCAGGCGAAAGCGCGTTCTGGCACCACTTCATCGCCGTGTCCGGGCTGCTCACCGCAGCGCTCGCGATCGCGCTGCCGCTGTACCTGTTCTACGACGGCGCGCGCAAGAGGGCGGCCGCTCGAGGCGAGAGCTTCTTCACGGCGCTCCGTCGGATCATGACGAAGGCCCGGACGCAATCGGGCGGCTACCTCACCCACCTCGGCATGGGGATCATCCTCGTCGGCCTCGTAGGTTCGACGATGTTCGTGGAGACGCACGAGCTTTCTGTGGAGACGAAGCCGGGGACGGTCGCAGAAGCGCACGGGTATTCCTTCGCTGTCCGCGAGCTCAAGGAAACGACGGAACCGAACGGCGACGTGGTGTACACGCTGGAGCTTGCTGCCAAGCGGGGCGCTCGCGACATCGGTGTGCTGAAGCCGAAGATCGTGTTCCCGATACAGCTGCAGAGCAAGAATCAGAGCACCCAGAAGGTCGCGCTCATCCAGGAGCCGCTCAAAGACGTCTTCGTCTCGTTCCACGGCGTCGACCAGAACGGCCAGGCGTCGGTGACCGTCAAGTTCTTCCCGATGCAGTGGTGGGTGTGGGCCGGATTCATCGTGACGATCGTCGGCACGGCGCTCGCGTCGTGGCCGAAGCGGCAGCTCCAGGCGGCGTGAGGACGCGATGCCCGAGCCGGTCGATCAGCCTGCCGTCGAGGTCCGCGATCTGACGCGGGCCTTCGGCGTCCGCAAGGCGCTCGACGGTGTGAGCTTCTCGGTCCCGGAAGGGGCGTTCCTCTCGGTGTTCGGCCCGAACGGGGCCGGCAAGACCACGCTGCTCAAGGTGCTCACGACGCTCGTGGCTCCTTCAAGCGGGAGCGCGCGCGTGTGCGGTCTGGACGTGGTTGAAGGCGCCGTCGAGCTGCGCTCACGCATCGGGCTCATCAGCCACAACCCGCTGCTCTATCCGGACCTCACCGCCGAGGAGAACCTGCTCTTCTTCGCCGAGATGTACGGCGTGGAGCGTCCCGAGGAGCGGGTTCGGGAGCTGCTCGAGGCGGTGGAGCTCGACCACCGTCGTCTCGACACCACCAGGACCTTCTCGCGCGGCATGCTCCAGCGCTTGTCGATCGCGCGGGCGCTGCTGCATAGGCCAGATGTGCTCTTCCTCGATGAGCCGTACTCGGGTCTCGACCCGCACGCGATGGACATCCTCGATTCGCTCGTCGCGAGCATCAGACAGCACCACACCTTCGTGATGGTGAGCCACGACCTCGAGAAGGGCCTCGAGCTGTGCACGCACGCGCTCATCCTCGCGCAAGGCCGCGTCGTGCTCTTCGAGAAGCGCGAGGACATCGACGAGCGCGCGTTCCGCGCCACCTACCGGTCGGTCGTCGGCATGGGGGTGTCGTGATGGGCTCGCTCTCCTGGCGCCAGTTCAAGGCGATCCTGCGCAAAGACATCGTCATGGAGCTCCGCACTCGCGAGATGCTTACCTCGATGGGGCTGTACGCGATCCTCACGATGGTCGTCTACCAGATCGCGCTCGTGGAGGCCGGCGAAGGGCTGGACGTGCGGCTCGTGATGCCAGGGCTTATCTGGGTGGCCTTCATCTTCATGTCGATGCTCGGGCTCAACCGCTCGTTCGTGCACGAGAAGGACCAGGGGTGCCTGGACGCGCTCCTGCTTGCGCCGATCGACCGCCCGGTGATCTTCCTCGCGAAGTTCGCAGGCAACCTGCTGTTCTTGCTCGTTGTCGAGGCGCTCACGCTGCCGGTGTTCGCATTCCTCTTCCTGCAGGGGCGCGCGGGGTTCGGCGGGCCGCTGTGGATGGTCGCGCTCGTGCTCGTCGGCGCGTCGATCGGCATCTCGGGAATCGGGACTTTGCTCGCCACCATCTCGGTGAACACCACCGGCAAGGACATCATGCTCGCCGTCCTGTTCGTGCCGCTGCAGTACCCGCTGCTTCGCGCGGCGGTCGGCGCCACCTTCGCGGCGGTGATCGGCGGTCCGGACGCGACGGCGTCGTTCTGGAACTGGATGGGCTGGATCGCGGGATTCGATATCATAATGGTGCTCGCAGCCTTCGGGCTGTACGAGTTCGTCATCGAAGCGTGAGCGCAGGAAGGAGTCCCGCATGAAGCGCGGCTACCTCGCGGAGGTCATGCTGGTGCTCGGCGCGGTCCTCACTACCGCGGCATTCCTCATGACCTTCTTCTGGGCCCCGCCAAGCGTGTATCCGGACGGACGGGTGGACTTCGCGCAGAAGATCTTCTACTTCCACGTGCCGGTGGCCGAAGCGTCGTTCCTCGTGTTCTTCTTCACGGCGTTCTATGGCGTGCGGTTCTTGATGACGAAGCGCAAGGAGTTCGACGTCAAGGCGCGCATCGCCACGGAAGTGACGCTCTTCTTCGTGCTGCTGACGATGGCCACAGGCATCCTCTGGACGCGCGTGGAGTGGAACGTCTGGTGGCAGTGGGAGCCGCGGCTGACGACGTACTTCATCATGACGCTCCTCGTGATCGGGTACTTCGTGCTGCGCAACTCCGTCGAGGACGAGGAGCGCCGCGCGACGTACGCGGCGGCGTTCGGCATCCTTGCGTTCATCGACGCGCCGATCTCGTTCTTCATCACGCGCGTCGTGCAGAGCACGCACCCGGTCGTGTTCAAGAGCGGAGGGCTCGAGCCGCCGATGCTCGTGACCTTCATCGTCGGCCAGATCGGGATGCTGATGCTGGGATACGCGTTCTACCAGCTGCGCTTGAAGGAAGAAGAGCTCAAGGAGCGCCTCGAAGCGCTCAAGATCGGGCTAGGAGGCTGACGCGATGCAGGACATCTACTCGCAGGTGATCCCTCAGGCCCCGTACGTGATCTGGGCGTACGCGCTCATCTGGGTCTCGCTGCTGGGGTTCGTGGCCATGGTGTTTGCCCGCTTGCGCCGTCTCGACAAGCAGATGCAGGTGCTCGAAGAGGCGCTCAAGCGTCGCGAGCAGCAGGCGTAGGGAGGATGCGTGGCCACCGCGGCCGTCATCGCCTTCTGGTTCGCGACGCTGCTGTACGGCGCGGCGACCGTGCTCTACGCGTACCACTTCCTCAGCAAACGGCCGGCCTACTCGTGGTACGCGACCTTCTTCACGGGCGCCGGCTTCTTGTGCCACACCGCGTCGATCGGCATGCGCTCGATCGCTGAGGACGGTACGCGGCTCGACGGCCAGAACCAGCTGATCCTTCTCGCGTGGGCGCTCGTCCTCGTTTACTTCGTGGTCGAGCACCTGGTGAAGATCAAGGTCTACGGCGTGCTGCTCGTTCCGGCAGGCTCGCTTTTGATGGTGGTCTCGCAGTTCTTCGCCCGCAAGGGCGCAGCACCGGTCTCGCCGCTGGTCGAGAACTGGAAGATCGGCATCCACGTGGCGATGATCGTGTTCGCGAACGCAGGGTTCATCGTCGGCGCGGTCGCATCGCTTGCGTATCTGATCCAGGAGCGTCAGCTCAAGCTCCGCAAGACGAGCATGCTCTTCAAGCGGCTGCCGCCGCTTGCGAGCATCGACCTGCTCGCGCGGCGCGCCATCGCGTTCGCCTTCCCGGCGTACACGGCTGGGCTGATGCTCGGCATCGTGCGGGCCTACGAGACTGACCAGCAGGGCTGGTGGGCCGACCCACGCGTGATGCTCGCAGGTCTGGTGTGGGCGGCTTTCGGGACGTACCTCGCGCTTCACTACTCGGAGCGCGCGACGGCGCGAACGACGGCGCGGCTCGCGATCGTCGGAGCTGTGCTCGTAGCGGTGCTGGCGATAGTCGCGCGGACTGTGCCAGCTGGCTTCCACGTCTTCGGAGTCTAGCGTGGCTGCTCGCGGATTCGACGGCTCCGTCGCGCTCGTCACCGGCGCTTCGAGCGGCATCGGGCTTGCGACCGCTCGCGCCTTCGCGTCAGAGGGAGCGCACGTAGCGCTCATTGCTCGCAACCCCGAGCGCCTTGAGCAGGCGGCTGCTGCTGTGCGCGAAGCGGCGCGCTCTCAAAGCCAGCGCGTGCTCGCGCTCGCTGCAGACGTCGCCGACGAACGCGCGGTGAGCGAGGCCGTCGACCGATGCCTGGCTGAGCTCGGGCGCATCGACGTGGCGGTGAACTGCGCGGGCATCTACGTGCCGCAGCCCTTCCTGGAGATGTCGCCGGAGCTGTTCCGCGCGCACGTCGAGGTCGACCTCATGGGCGTCGCACACGTCACGCGTGCGGTTGCGCCGGGCATGGTGAAGCGGGGAAGCGGCGCTATCGTCAACGTCTCGTCGATGGCGGGCTTCGTGGGCGTGTACGGCTACTCCGCGTACAGCGCCGCCAAGTACGGCGTAATGGGCTTTTCGGAGGTGCTGCGAAGCGAGCTCGCCCCGCACGGCGTGCGCGTGAGCGTCGTGTGTCCTCCTGACGTCGACACGCCGGGATTCGCGGCCGAGAAAGCCATTCGCCCGCCCGAGACTGCGAAGATCGCCGGCAACGCCAAGGCGGTCTCAGCCGACGAGATCGCGGCAGTCATCCTCAAGGCGGCACGCAGCAAGAAGCACCTGTGGGTTCCCGGCGCGGGCAACGCGCTGCTCTACCGGCTGAAGGGCGTGTGGCCGGAGCTCTTCTTCTGGGTGTTCGACCGTCAGATAGGGCAGGTCAGGTCTGCGAAATGCAAGACGTGACGGATCAGCGAAGTTGCTTTTGCTCAGTGGAATGAGTAAAAATACTCACTAGCATGAGCATTTTGCCCGACATCCCGCCGTATCGGCGCGCGCAGGTCGGCGTGTTGGCCGAGCGGCTGTCTGAGCCACGTCGTCTCATCCAGGTCATCGTCGGTCCGCGCCAGGTAGGTAAGACGACCATGGTTCGACAGGTGCTCTCGATCGTTGACGAGCCTGTCGTATCGGTATCAGCGGACGAGCCGGCCCTGAAGGACCGCGCGTGGCTTGCGGCTCAGTGGGAGCGCGCTCGCGTCCACGCCCGCAAGGAGGGCTCGTGCATCCTCGTCGTGGACGAGATCCAAAAGGTCACGGGTTGGCCGGAGACCGTCAAGCGGCTGTGGGACGAGGACACGTCGGCTGGGACCTCCGTGAAAACAGTCCTTCTGGGATCGACCCCGGTCCTCCTTGTCCACGGCGTCTCCGAGAGTTTGGCGGGTCGATTCGAGACGATTCACGTGCTCCATTGGTCATACGATGAGATGGCGTCTGCCTTCAACGTCGAGTTCGATGAGTTCGTGTATTTCGGCGGTTATCCGGGAGCCGCATGGCTGATCCATGACGAGCCGCGGTGGCGAGCGTACGTGCTCGACTCTCTTGTGGAGACGGCTATCTCGCGCGACATACTGTTGCTGCAGCGCATCGAGAAGCCTGCCTTGCTCAGACGGTTGTTCAGTTTGGGCTGTGAGCACTCCGGCAGCGTCGTCTCTTACAACAAGATGCTCGGTCAGCTTCAAGACGTAGGCAACACGGTGACGCTGGCGCACTATCTCGACCTCTTGTCCGGCGCCGGCCTGCTTTCCGGACTGCAGAAGTACTCGACGCAGCCGGTGAGGAGGCGAGGTTCCAGTCCGAAGCTGCAGGTGCACAACAACGCACTGCTATCGGCGATGGCTGATGCGCGTTTCGACGATGTCCGAGGCGACCCAGAGATCTGGGGCCACTGGGTGGAGTCCGCGGTGGGCGCCCATCTCGTGAATGCCGCAGCGGCAGGGACCGTGAAGCTCTACTGGTGGCGCGATGGCAACGAGGAAGTGGACTTCGTCATCGCCAAGGGCAAGCGCGTCGTGGCGATCGAGGTCAAGAGCGGCCGACGCGCAGGCCGCCTCTCTGGGCTAGACGCGTTCACGAAACGAGTCCCTGGTGCGCGTCCGCTGCTCGTGGGCGGAGACGGGATTCCCGTGGCAGAGTTCTTGCGCCTTCCCGTCGAGTCGTGGCTCGAAGCATGAGACGGGAACTTCCTGGCACGCCGCTTGCATTGTGCGACGGGCGTGCCGGGTGGTAGCATTGGGGCGTTCAGGCAAGCGTAGCGTGTGCGCAGATGCGAGGCGTATACCGCCCCCGCCGGGCCTGCTTGCCTGAACAACAACGCACCGCACCGGCGGGGGCGACCCTTTTTGTGATGCAGGCAGAGGCGTGACGAAGCAGGCGACATGCACCTGGTTCTCGTCGGTCTGAGCCACAAGACCGCGCCCATAGAGATGAGGGAGAAGCTCACCTTCCCTGCTGCGCGGCAGGCGGAGGCGCTCTCTCAGCTCACTTCTGACGGTGCCGTCTCCGAGGCGGTCATCCTTTCGACCTGCAACCGCACCGAGATCTACGCGCTTTCCTCCGACGCCGATCGAGGCGTGGACGCGGTCCGGGGCTTCTTGGCCGACTACCACGACCTCGACCGCCACGACCTCGTGCGCTACCTGTACGTCGTCAAGGGCGAGGCGGTCGTGCGGCACCTGTTCCGCGTGGTGTCGTCGCTCGACTCGATGGTCATCGGCGAGGCGCAGATCCTCGGGCAGGTCAAGGAGGCCTACGAGCACGCGTTCGAGAACGGCGCCACGGGCAGAGCGTTCAACCGCTTGTTCAGGCAGTCGTTCGAGGTGGGAAAGCGCGTTCGCACGGAGACGGCCATCGGCGAGAACGCGGTCTCGATCAGCTACGCGGCCGTGGAGCTCGCCAAGAAGGTCTTCGACTCGCTCGAAGGCCGCACGGTGCTCATCATCGGCGCGGGCAAGATGAGCGAGCTCACCGCGAAGTACCTCGTGTGCAACGGGGCGGTCGACGTGCTCGTCGCGAACCGGACCTACGAGCGGGCTGTGGAGCTCGCCGAGCGCTTCTCGGGGCGCGCGATCGAGTACGGCTCGCTGTTCGAGTGCATGCGCGAGGCCGACATCGTGATCTCCTCGACGGCAGCGCAGGACTTCGTCGTGAGGAAGGCCGACGTCGCTGAGGTGATGAGGGGCCGTCGGGGCAAGCCGCTCTTCTTCATCGACATCGCGGTCCCGCGTGACGTCGATCCTGCGGTGAACGACCTCTCTGACGTCTACGTGTACGACATCGACGACTTGAACGGCGTCGTCGAGTCGAATCTGGAAGAGCGCATGCGCGAGGCCGAGCGCGCCGAGGCGATCATCGAAGAGGAGATCGCCGAGTTCTTGAAGTGGCAGGAGTCCCTCGAGGTCGTTCCGACCGTCGCCGCAATCCGCGCGAAGGCCGAGGCGATCCGCCAGGCCGAGCTCGAGCGCGCCCTCAAGCGTCTGAGCGGGCTGTCTGAGAAGGAGCTGGCCACGATCGACGCGCTCACGTGCGCGATCGTCAACAAGATGCTCCACGGCCCGACGGCTCGGCTCAAGGCGGCCGCCGAAGAGGCGGACGGCTACCTCGTCGTCGAGGCCGCGCGCGAGCTCTACGGGCTGGATGAGGCCGAAGGCGCTCGCGGATCAGGGCTGCTTCGCTCGCTTCTCAACCGCAAGGCCCGCGAGATCCACGACACGCACGCTGCGAAGGAGACGGGAGACGGACTTGGCTGCTGAGCGCACTGAGCTCGTCATCGGCACCAGGGGCAGCAAGCTCGCCCTGTGGCAGGCCGAGCACATCAAGGGGATGGTCGAGGAGATAACCGGGCTTCCGGTGCGCCTCAAGGTCATAAAGACCACGGGCGACAAGATCCTCGACGTCCCGCTCGCGAAGGTGGGCGGCAAGGGGCTGTTCACCAAGGAGCTCGAAGTCGCGCTGATGGCCGGCGAAGTCGACATGTGCGTCCACTCGATGAAAGACGTCCCGACCGAGCTGCCCGAAGGCCTGTTCATCGCCGCTATGCCCGAGCGCGTCGATCCCCGCGACGTGATCGTGAGCGGCGCCGGGTACACGCTCGACACGCTGCCGGAAGGGGCGCGCGTCGGCACCTCGAGCTTGCGGCGCGTCGCGCAGGTTCGGAACCTGAGGCCAGACGTGGAGATCGTGGACGTGCGCGGCAACCTCGATACGCGTATGCGCAAGGCTGAGGAGGGCGTCGTCGACGCCGTCATCCTCGCGGCCGCTGGCATCACGCGCATGGGCTGGGCCGACCGCATCACCCACTACATCGAGCCCGAGCAGATGATCAGCGCCGTCGGTCAGGGCGCGATCGGCGTGGAGATACGCGAAGACGACGAGGAGATGCGCCACCTCATGGAGCGCATCGGCCACCCGGAGACGATGGAGTGCGTCACCGCGGAGCGCGTCGTGATGCGGCGGCTCGAGGGCGGGTGCCAGGTGCCGATCGGCGCGTACGCTCGCATCGAGGGAGCGACGATGGTCATGGACGCGATGGTCGGTTCGCTCGACGGCTCCACGATAATCCGCAGGCACGTCGAGGGCCCGGCCGAGGACCCGGTCGCGCTCGGGGAGCGCATGGTGCGCGAGCTTCTGGACGGCGGCGCAGGCGAGATCCTCGCCGAGATCCGTGGCGCTGAGCGGGCCGACGAGCTTCTGGGGACCTGAGCGATGAGCGTGCAGCGAGACGTCGAAGGACCGCTCACGGGCGTCACCGTGGCGGTGACGCGTGCGCCGGAGCAGTCGAAGGAGCTGGTCGAGCTCCTCGAAGAGCTCGGTGCACGGGTGCTTCCGTTCCCGACGATCGCCATCGCGGATCCCGAGGATCTGGCTCCGCTCGACGAGGCGATCCGCCACCTCGAGGTGTACTCGTGGGCCGTGTTCACCTCGGCGAATGCGGTCGAACGGTTCTTCGCGCGTCTGTACGGCAGTGGGCGGGACGCGCGTCACTTGCACGGCGTGCGGATCGCCTGCGTCGGCCCGGCGACCGCAGCTGCGTGCGAGCGCAACGGCATCCGCCCTGACTACGTGGCCGAGAAGCACGTCGGCGAAGCGCTCGCTGAAGGGCTGCTCGCCCGCGGCGTGCGGGAGGGCTCGCGAGTGCTGCTGCCGCGCGCGGAGGAGGCCCGCGAGGTGCTCCCCGATGCTTTGCGGGAGGAGGGCGCGCTCGTGGACGTCGTCGTGGCGTACCGCACCGTGAAAGGAGAGGGCGATCCCGGGACGCTCGCTGCGCTCGAGGCGGGCGAGGTCGACTACGTGACGTTCACCTCCGGCTCCACGGTGCGCTACTTCGTCGAACTAGCTCCGAGCGTGAATCGCGAGCGCGTGGTCGCAGCGTGCATCGGACCGATCACTGCGAAGACCGCCCGTGAGGCGGGATTCGCGACCGTCATCGAGCCGGTGGAGTACACGGCGCCCGCGCTCGTGGAAGCAATCGAGCGGCACGCAAGGCGCCGGAGTTCCGAGCCCTGGACGGATTGACAAAGCGCGTCGAGGTCGGCATTGTATACATCTGCCCCGGCAGGGCCGGGTCGGACAACGGGGATGTAGCTCAGCTGGGAGAGCGCTACCTTCGCACGGTAGAGGCCGGCGGTTCGAGTCCGCTCATCTCCACCAACGTATACGATGTCGAGGCGGCCTGTGCGCTCAGGGCGCCTCGACTGTTTCTGTGGACAGCGACGGACGAGCAGGAGGAAAAGCATGGCGACAAATGGGTTTGCGGAAGGCTTTCAGAAGTTCGTGTACTACGCAGGGCCGATCGTCCAGATGCTGTACTGGATCGTGGTGGCCGCAGCCGCGGTGTGGGCAGTGCTGTTGCTGAAGCGGTGGGTCGACCACGTCACAAGCCGCGGCCAGGAGGCGGGCGTCGGCCAGACCGCTGACGAACCGACTGTCGACGTCGAACCGTTCGTGGAGTGACGCCGAGTCCGAGCCAAGAGAGCGAGGCGAAGCACCATGCCCGAGTTCCCGGTGTACCGTCCGAGGCGCTTGCGCCGAAGCGAGACGCTGCGCGCGATGGTGCGCGAGACGTCGCTCGATGCGCGCGACCTCATCTACCCGCTGTTCGTCGAGTTCGGCGAGGGCGTGAAGCGCGAAGTGCCCTCGATGCCGGGCGTGTACAACATGTCGCTCGACCAGCTTCCTGGTGAGATCGACGAGCTCAAGTCGCTCGGCATCCCCGCAGTCATCCTGTTCGGCATCCCTGCGTCGAAAGACGAAGCAGGCAGCGGCGCGTACGCCGAGGAGGGCATCGTCCAGCAGGCGATCCGCACCATCAAGGCGCACGACCCGGACTTCTTCGTCATCACCGACGTGTGCATGTGCGAGTACACCTCGCACGGGCACTGCGGCATCCTCGACGAGCACGGCTGCGTGATGAACGACGTCACCCTGGAGATGCTCGCCCAGACGGCCGTCAGCCACGCCGAGGCAGGCGCAGACATGGTGGCGCCGTCCGACATGATGGACGGACGGGTCGCCGCGATCCGGTCGGCGCTGGATGCCGAAGGGTTCACCGACGTTCCGATCATGGCCTACTCCGCGAAGTACGCGAGCGCGTACTATGGCCCGTTCCGCGACGCCGCGGACAGCGCGCCTGCGTTCGGCGATAGGCGCGCGTACCAGATGGATCCCGCGAACGCCGAGGAGGCGCTTCGCGAGGTGCTGCTCGACATCGAGGAGGGCGCCGACATCGTCATGGTCAAGCCGGCGCTCGCGTACCTCGACATCGTGCGTCGCGTGAAGGACGAGTTCGGGTACCCGACGGCGGCCTACAACGTGAGCGGCGAGTACGCGATGGTGAAAGCCGCTGCCGCCAATGGCTGGATCGACGAGCGTCGTGTGGTGCTCGAGACGCTCACGAGCATGAAACGGGCGGGTGCGGACCTCATCTTGACCTACCACGCCAAAGACGTGGCTCGCTGGCTTGCCGAGGCGTGACGTGAATCGAGAGGGACTTCATGGCTGAGAACGTAGGGAACGCAGACGCGCGGCCCGACCTGGATCTTGAGCAGGAACTCGGCGACGACCGGCCGGTGCTCGACGAGAGCGAGCTTGCGGCCGCCGAGGCCGGGTGCGGGACCGGCGTCGCGATCGTGATCGGAGGCGGCGAGGGGGAGGCGCTCTCCTCGCTGGCTTCGCCGCCTTCGGCGGCTGCAGAGGCTTCGTCGAGCGCCTCCCCCTCGCCGCACGCGGACACCCCCGCGGGTCCCCTGCCTTCGGCGGCTGCAGAGGCTTCGCCGAGCGCCTCCCCCTCGCCGCACGCGGACACCCCCGCGGGTCCCCCGCCTTCGGCGGCTGCAGAGGCTTCGCCGAGCGCCTCCCCCTCGCCGCACGCGCACGCCGCCGGCGGGCATCCGGCCGGCGTGCCTGGCGGCTCCGGCGGGCATCCGTCCGGCGTGCCGCGCCAGCGTCACGGCGGGGCGCGCTCGGTCGGCTTCCGGCCGGGCGGCGGCCCGCAGGCGCTCGCGTACGAGGAGCGCACCGGCATCAAGGCGCCGCGCATCATCGCGTGGGAGATCACGCGCTCGTGCAACCTGTCGTGCGCGCACTGCCGCGCTGCGGCCGAGTTCGGCTACTACCCGGGCGAGCTGTCGCTCGACGAGATAAAGGCGGTCATCGACGACATCGCCACGATCAGCAACCCGATCCTCATCCTCACCGGCGGCGAGCCTTTGATGCGGCCCGACATCTGGGACATCGTCGACTACGCGCACGAGAAGGGCTGCATGCCCGTTATCGGCACCAACGCCACGCTGATCACCGATGAGATCGCGGCCAAGATGGCGGAGCACAAGATCCCGCGCATCTCGGTCTCGATCGACTTCCCGACGGCCGAGGAGCACGACGCCTTCCGCGGCCAGCCGGGGTGCTTCGAAGCGAGCATCGAGGGCATCAAGATCGCCAAGCGCCACGGCATCGGCGTGCAGATCAACATGACCGTCACCACGCTCAACCACACGAAGGTGGCCGAGGTGCACGACTTGGCCGAGTCGCTCGGCGTGGACGCGTTCCACATCTTCATGCTCGTCCCGACCGGGCGCGGCGCCGACCTGCTCGACAAGGAGCTCCCGCCCGAGGAGTACGAGCGCGTGCTCACGTGGGCGTACCACCGGCAGAAGACGAGCCCGCTGCACTTCAAGCCCACCGACTCGCCGCACTACTACCGCATCATCCGGCAGCTGGCGAAGGCCGAGGGCCGCAAGGTCACGCGCGAGGAGTACGGGCTCGACGCGATGACCCGCGGGTGCCTGGGCGGCATCACGTTCTGCTTCATCAGCCACATCGGCGACGTGCAGCCGTGCGGCTACTTCGACATGCAGCTCGGCAACGTGAAAGAGCAGCCGTTCTCGAAGATCTGGACTGAATCGCCGGTCTTCAACGACCTGCGCGACTACAGCAAGCTCAAGGGCAAGTGCGGCCGCTGCGAGTACAAGGCCGTGTGCGGCGGGTGCCGCGCCCGCGCGCTGGAGATCACGGGCGACTACCTCGAGGCCGAGCCGTATTGCGTGTACGAGCCGAAGACCCCGGAAGGGAGCTGCTGAGCATGCGCACCGACCGTTCCCACGAGCTTCTCGAGCGCGCCCGGCGCGTCATCCCGGGCGGCGTGAACTCGCCCGTGCGGGCGTTCAAGAGCGTCGGCGGCGAGCCGGTGTTCTACGAGCGCGCGAAGGGTTGCCGGGTGTGGGACGCCGACGGCAACGAGTTCATCGACTTCGTCGCGTCGTGGGGCCCGATGATCCTCGGGCACGCGCCGGACGCAGTGCTCGACGCGGTCCGCGAGCAGCTGGAGCGCGGCACCTCGTACGGCGCGCCGTGCGAGGCCGAGGTGCTGATGGCCGAAGCGGTCGTCGAGGCGGTGCCGTCGATCGAGATGGTGCGGATGGTCTCCAGCGGCACCGAGGCGACGATGAGCGCGATCCGGCTCGCGCGCGGATATACCGGGCGCGAGAAGTTCGTGAAGTTCGACGGGTGCTACCACGGGCACTCCGATGCGCTGCTCGTGGCCGCCGGAAGCGGGCTTCTGACGCTGGGCATCCCCAGCACGCCGGGCGTGACCAAGGGCGCGGCCGCCGACACGATCGTCTTGCCGTACAACGACATCGAGGCCGTGCGCGCGGCGTTCGCGGAGCAGGGCGAGCAGATCGCGGCGGTGATCGTCGAGCCGGTGGCCGGCAACATGGGCGTGGTTCCCCCAGCCGAAGGGTTCCTTGCGGGGCTGCGCGCGGTGTGCGACGAGTACGGCGCGGTCCTCATCTTCGACGAGGTCATCACCGGGTTCCGCGTCGCGCTGGGCGGCGCGCAGGAGCGCTACGGCGTCATGCCGGACCTCACCACGCTCGGCAAGATTATCGGCGGCGGCTTCCCGGTGGGCGCTTTCGGCGGCAAGCGCGAGATCATGGAGCGTCTGGCGCCCGTCGGTCCTGTCTACCAGGCCGGCACGCTCTCGGGCAACCCGGTCGCGATGGTCGCCGGTCTCGCGCTGATCGAGGCCCTCAAGCAGCCGGGCGTGTACGACGAGCTCGAGCGCAAGGGCGCGCGGCTGGAGGCCGGCCTGCGCGAGGCGGTCGAGCACGCGGGAGTGGACGCGTTCCTGACACGCGTGGGGTCGATGGCGTGCATGTTCTTCACGGCGGAGCAGGTGCGGGACTGGAAGACCGCTTCGACGAGCGACACCGACCGGTACGCGCGATACTTCCGCGGCATGCTGGAGCGGGGCGTCATGCTCGCGCCGAGCCAGTTCGAGGCGACCTTCGTCGGGCTCGCGCACACAGACGACGACATCGACCGCATGACCGCTGCTGCCGCGGAGGTGCTTGCGAGCATCGCGTGAGCGGGGCGGTTGCCAAGCGCGGGTTCGGAAAACCATTCACCCCGTGAATGAAAATCATTCATGGGGTGATGGATTCCTACTGGAGGACGCATCAAGCCGTCGAGCAGACTTCGTGCTCGCATGGGACGGAATCGTGGCGCTGCCGTGGCATCTGATCGCGGGGGCCGGTGCGACAGAGGCGAACGGCTGACCACTTCTGCGTCTCGTGCCGCTGGTGTACCCTGTGGAGGTTGCCATCAGCGCTGTTCGCGCGGCGCGGGGTCACGAAGGGTGTGAGGAGTGACGATGAAGGCCATCATCCCAGCGGCGGGTCTCGGCACCCGCTTCTTGCCGGCCACCAAGGCGCAGCCCAAAGAGATGCTCCCGGTGCTGAACAAGCCGGTGATCCAGTACGTCGTCGAGGAGGCCGTGGCGGCCGGCGTCGACGACGTCTTGATCATCACCGGGCGCGGCAAGCGCGCGATCGAGGACCACTTCGACCGCTCGGTGGAGCTGGAAGACCTGCTCGAGCGCGCAGGCGACACGGAGAAGCTTCGGCAGGTGCGCGGCATCTCCGAGCTCGCGGAGGTCTTCTACGTGCGCCAGAAGCGGCCGCGCGGCCTCGGCCACGCGGTGCTGTGCGGCGCCGCGCACACGGGCGATAAGCCGTTCTTCGTGCTGCTCGGCGACGTCATCATGCCGAACGCCTCGTGTCTGAAGCGGCTTCGCGAAGTCCACGAGCGGTACGGGTCGTCCGTCCTTGCCGTCACGCCGGTGGAGGAGCAGTACGTGAGCCGGTACGGCGTCATCGGTGGGCACGAGGTGGAGCCGGGCGTGTGGAAGGTGAGCGACCTGGTTGAGAAGCCCGCCATCAACACCGCGCCCAGCAACATGGCCATCTTCGGCCGCTACCTTCTCACTCCGAAGGTGATGGAGGTCCTGCCGCACGTCGAGCCCGGCAGGGGAGGTGAGATCCAGCTCACCGACGCGCTCCGCGAGCTGCTCAAGAGCGAGGACCTCTACGCCATCTCACTCGAGTGCGAGGGCTACGACACCGGCAACGTGCTCTCGTGGATCGAGGCGAACATCGCGCTCGGGCTTGAGAGCCCCGAGTTCGGCGCAGACCTGCGCGAGCGTCTGGAAGCGCTGCTCGAGAGAGGGGCGCGAGGCGAGGCGTAGGGTGAGAGCGGAGAACGTTACCGCTCGCGGAGGTGCGTGACAATCACATCGGCGATGCGCTCGGCGGCGTGTCCATCGCCGTAGACGGGTGGTCGCTCCGAAGGACGTCGCGGATGCAAGGATGCTTGCGCTATGCGGTCGGGGTCCGTGCCGACGAGCGTGTTCCAGCCGAGTTCGACAGTCTCGACCCATTCGGTCTCGTCACGCAGCGTCACGCACGGCACGCCGAAGAAGTATGCTTCTTTCTGCATGCCGCCCGAGTCGGTGAGCAGCGTCTTGGCCGCGCGCAGCAGCCCGATGGTCTCGAGGTAGGGCACCGGCTCAAGCACGCGTAGGTTCTTCGCCCGCTCGACGGCCGGCGCAAGGCCGAATTCGGCGAGGCGCGCGTGTGTGCGGGGGTGGACGGCCCACAGGACCGGCTCGCCGATGCGCTCGAAGCCTTCGATGAGCCGCGCGAGCGCATCGGGGTCGTCCGCGTTGGCGGCGCGGTGCACGGTCGCGAGGTGGTAGCGGCCTGGTTCGACGCCGAAGGCGGCAGGCACGTGAGAGCCAGCGGCCTCATGCCCGGCGAACAGCCGGAGCGTGTCAAGCATGACATCGCCGACGACGTGCACACCCTTGCGGATGCCTTCGGCTGCCAGGTTGTCTGCTGCGACCTGCGTCGGGCAAAAGAGGAGCTCGGAAAGGTGATCGACGACCACGCGGTTGATCTCCTCGGGCATGGCGCGGTTGAACGAGCGCAGGCCGGCCTCGACGTGCACCACCGGCACGCCGAGCTTCGCCGCAGCTAGTCCGCCTGCGAGCGTGGTGTTCGTGTCGCCGTAGACGAGCACGGCGTCCGGAGCGAGGTCGATGAGCAGCGCCTCGATCGCAGCGAGCATTGCTGCTGTCTGCTCCCCATGCCGTCCCGAGCCGATGCCCAGCTCATGGTCAGGCGCGGGGATGCCGAGCTGTTCGAAGAACACGTCAGACATCGCGGAGTCGTAGTGTTGGCCGGAGTGTACGAGCACCTCGTGACAGCGCTGACGCAGTGCCCGCGATACCGGTGCGGCCTTGATGAACTGCGGGCGGGCGCCAACGACCGAGAGAATCCTCATCGCACTCACGTATCAACCTTTCTGCTGCCGAGTGTTCCCGGACATTCTTGCACACGAGCAGGTTGGGGCGATACGGGGTCGGCGCGGGGCCTTCGTTGAGGGCCTCTCGGGCGTGGCTATCGCCGACGGTTCAGGATTTCTCGAATCGTCGACGCGACTGCCACAAGGCCTGTTGTGCGCGAGCGTCTGGAGGCGCTGCTCGAGAGAGGAACGCGAGGCGAGGTGTAGGGGGCGGACGCTTGCCGAGCGGTCGCCGTTCTTGCCCGCGGTCCGAAGTCGGCAGTCAAAGGTCCAGGCGTCCTTTTCGCGGTCAAGAACTCGCAGGCCGTTTCTCTCTTTCGCACGAGAGCTCGGGCGTCGAAAGGCCGCGTCGTTTGAACATCTCTGTTTCGGAGTCAGATGAGCCCGATGTCCAACTCCGTGCCGTGCGGCGGAGCCGGTCGGTTGATTGCTTGCTGAGTAGTTCAGGCTATGATGGTGCCGTGGACGTGAGGGCCCTCTGTGGAGGTTCGCATCGCCATGACTGCGTGCAAAGATGGAACGATGCAGGCGGTATTTGCTGCCGATCACGACCGCCCCTTGAAGTTGCACTTGGGCTGCGGCGAGCGCTATCTGGATGGGTATGTGAATGTGGATTTCCCTCCCAGCGCGCACAGCGTGCAGCAATCATCGCCGGCCGACGCATTCATGGACATCCGTGAACTGCGACTGCCAAGCCACTCGGTTGCTGAGGTACGGTCTCACCATCTGTACGAGCACTTTGCACGACCGGTAGCATGCGGTTTGCTGTCGTGCTGGGTTTCGTGGTTGGTCGAGGGTGGGCGAATCCGAATAGAGACACCGGACTTCACCAGGTCGGCCCTGAGAGCCATCAGCCCGTTTTCTTCGGAGCGAGAGAAGTGTGTAGCGCTTCGCCACATCTTCGGTTCGAACGAGGCCCAGTGGGCCGTGCACTTGGATGGCTGGGGCCCAAAGCGACTGACGAGGCTTATGCGTCTGTATGGGCTGACCGTGGTGGAGTGTAAGCGCACATCCTGGAAGGGCACATACAACGTAGATGTAGTTGCGGAGCTGCGCGATACGCCACCGAACCGCAATCAGCTCCGAGAGAGGGTCCATGACTACCTGCGGCAGTTCACTGTCGATGGCAGTATCGGAGAGCAGCGCTTGCTGCGTGAATGGATCCGTCAATACGACGCACAAGTCGAGTTAGGATGGGCGGGCTGACCGACTTGGGACTGGATGTGCCTGATTGCGACGGTGCCCTTGTTCGCTGCGCTGCATCACTGTCACCATCCAGCAATTTCGGAACGAATAGGTTGGACGCTGGATGTTCTGTGAGCGTGGTAATTCCTGCGTTCAATTCGGCGCGCTTCATCAGGGCGGCGATAGAAAGCGCCCTGCGTGAGGCAGAAACCGGAGAGGTGATCGTCTGCGATGACGGATCGACCGATGCCACGAGTGAGATAGCACGTCGCTGTGGTGATTGCGTTCGGGTTCTGGAGCTGCCCCATGTCGGGAATCCGGCCTATGCCAGAAACGCCGGTGTTCAAGCGGCGAAGTTCGATGTTGTGGCTTTCTTGGACTCCGACGATGTTTGGATGCCGGGAAAGCTCGAGCGCCAGCTTACGGTCCTGCTTCACGATCCAGGCATTGCGTTCACATGCACGAATGCCTACCGGAGATCCTCCCCGAATCAGCCGGTCCAGGACATGGATCTGCTGCTTGGTCCCGAGGGGGGGTCGTCGCCAGCGTTGCTGGACGCGTTGATTCTAGACAACCGCGTTATCACATCGAGCGTAGTCGCGCGTCGTGCGGCACTGATGGAGGCAGGCTTGTTCTCTACTTCCGATGACGCTGCGGGGGTCGAGGATTACGACCTGTGGTTGCGAGTCGTCGCGGAGGGCGGAAGGTTTGTATACATCGACGAACCCTGGTTGGTCTACCGGGACTGGGGCACGAGTCATCGAGATTCGATCTCAGCCATGCAAACCTGTGAGAACGTTCTAGCGGCCCTCACTCGACTCGAACAGCGCTATCCGTCGGTAGCCGTTTCACATCGACGGACGATCAGGCGCAGGCGCGCGCTCGTACATACGGAGATGTCTCGGGCTGCGAGGCTTCAGGGCGATCGAAGACTGGCCAGGGAAATGGCGGTGAAGGCGCTGCAGTCTCGGCCGCTGTTCATCGATGCATGGAAGTCCCTGGCCGCGGCGCTCGTCCTGCACTAGTCTTGGCCATGCAGCTCCATCACCGATGCGACGAAGGGCGTTGGTCATGCGGATCTTCTATGCTTCCGGGCGTACTCCGAATGGAGCCGTAGCGGGCTCTGAGATTTGGCGGAAGAACCTCTACGGTGCCCTCGTCAGCCTCGGCCACGATGTGGTCGAGTTCGACTACGACCTAGAACCGCTCCTCGCAGCGGCCGACATCACCGTTCCTGCCAACCGCGAATTCGTCGAGCGCTGGCGTCCGCATGCGGAGGGAGCACTGCTCGATCAAGTGAAACAGGCAGAGGAAGAGAAGCACGTCGACTTGTTCTTCAGCTATTTCTACTCCTCGTGTTGCACAGCCGAGACAATACTGAAGATCCGGTCTATGGGCATCAAAACGATGAACTGGTACTGCAACGCGTCTTATCAGCTGCACCTGGTCGCCGACCTTGCTCCCGCGTATGACTGGTGCCTCGTGCCGGAGAAGTACCGCATCGAGGACTACAAGGCGCTCGGGGCGAATCCGGTGTACTTTCAAGAGGCGGCGAACCCAGACGTGTACTATCCGCGCTCCGTGAGCCGTGACCTAGACGTCACGTTCGTGGGTGCGTGCTACAGAGACAGGCCAAGATACATCAAGGCGCTGGCAGATGTGGGAATCGACGTGCGCGCGTTTGGCCCCGGCTGGCGGGATCCTGCGCTCGTAAAGCAGGTCGAGTCGCCGGCAGACCTTCTGAGAATCGTGCGGCACCCGGGCACATTGAAACGACTTGCCGCGCGTGCGTACCGCCGCGCCTTCGCGCCGGAGCGTGTGCAGCCCGTGCTCCCGCGGGCGGTGTGCGGTCCTGTGCTCAGCGATGAAGAGATGGTCGAGATGTACAGCAGGAGCCGCATATCCCTTGGTTTCGCGGCGGTGGACTCTGGCGCTGACGGGCGACCGATCAAACAGATTCGGCTGCGTGATTTCGAGGCACCGATGAGCGGAGCCTTCTACATGACCGAGTATCAAGAGGAGATAGAAGAGTTCTTCGAAATCGGAAAGGAGATCGTCTGTTTCACGGATCCAGACGACCTGGTGGAGAAGTGCCGATACTACCTGGCTCATCCAGACGAACGCGAGGCGATTCGTCTTGCGGGACTCGAGCGAGCTCGCCGCGACCACACATGGCAGAAGCGCTTCTCGGACTTGTTCGCGGATCTTGGTTTGGGAGATGAGTCTCGGTGAAGATTCTGCACACGTGCTTCACGTATTGGCCTCTCGCCGACGGAGTGTCTGTTGTCATGCAGCGTCTTTCCGAAGGTCTGGCGGCGATGGGCCACGAAGTGACCGTGGCGACCGCCTTCTGCCAGGCGCGGCAAGGCGTTCGCGAACACAACGGCGTCCGCATCGCTGAATTCGATGTGCGTGGCAACGAGGCGGAGGGATACCGTGGAGATGTTGCGGGGTTCACGGAGTTCGTCCGCAGTTTCGATTGTGATGTGATGCTCAACTACGCTGCGCAGATCTGCACCACGGACTTGGTCTTCCCGCTCCTTCCGAATCTCTCGTGCGGCAAGGTCATCGTTCCGTGCGGGTACTCTCGCTTGAGAGACCCGGCCTATGCGACGTACTTTCGCAAGATGCCCGAGCGTCTGCGGCAATACGACCGGGCCGTCTACATGTCGAGCAATTACCAGGACAATCGGTTCAGCGACGAGCACGGCCTGACGAATGGAGTAGTGATTCCTAACGGGGCGTCTCTCGTCGAGTTCGAAAGGCCGCGTTCCGGATTCAGAGAGGCGTACGGAATCTATGAAGCCTCTCTGATCCTGTGCGTTGGCAACCTGATGGATATCAAAGGCCAGCGCGACGTGCACGCTGCGTTCAGCCGTTCCGGATTGAAAGATGCAGCTCTCGTATTCATCGGAAGCGAAATCAATCGCTACGTGACTGGCGCGATGAGGACCCGGAACGGCCCTGCCTACGATGTCCGCCGAAAGGTGAACATACTGCGCCACGAGCTTTTCGAGTCGGCCATACACCCCGATCGTCGCCACCGGTACGAGCTCGACTCGCCCGCAGGCACTCGGTCCATCGTCCTTGCTGGGGTGCCGAGGGATATGGTGCTGGCCGCATACTTCGAGGCGGACGTCTTCGCCTTCGCATCCAAAGTCGAGTGCGCGCCCCTTGTGATCTACGAGAGCATGGCTGCCGGGCTGCCGTGGATCAGCTTCCCTGCGGGGAACATTCCCGAGCTCGAAGGCGGAATCGTCGTGGACGATGTGGACGCCATGGCTGAGGAGATGTCACGACTCATCGATCGCCCAAATGTGCGCGAGCGTCTCGGAGCTCAAGGGCGTGCGGCGTGGCTCGAACGCTATACGTGGGAGTCGATCGTGAAGCAGTACGAGCGTCTGTACCGGGAGGTATCCTCTCTTGCATAGCGAGATCATCGTGTGCACCCGGAACCGAACGGACGATGTAGCGCGGCTCCTGCAGAATCTCCTTGGCCAAGAGGTCAGGCCACGTCTGATCGTGGTGGATTCGAGTGACGACGCGTCGTCCGAGCATTCCGTCCGTGCATTCGCCTCGGCGAGCGGATGGCCAGGAGTGGAGTACGTCAAGTCGGAGCCAGGGCTGACCCGTCAGCGCATGGCGGGCATCGCACACCTGTCGTCTGACTGCCGTATCGTTCATTTCATAGACGACGATGTGCTGCTCGAGCCGGACTACTTCAGTGCAATAGAGTCGTGCTTCGCATCGAGCCCCGACATCGTCGGTGTCGGAGGAGTCGTGACCAATACGATGCGGCACCGGCCCCCGCACCTCCTCAACCGGCTGTTCCTGCTGGACTCGAGACGGCAGGGCGTCGTCTTGAGGTCCGGTGTGAACATACGTTGTTTCGAAGCGCTGGAACGCACCGAAGTCCAGTGGCTTTCCGGTTGCTCGATGAGCTACCGGAGAGACGTTTTCTCTTCTTGCTCGTTCGACACGGATCTCGAGGGCTACTCGCTTGGAGAGGACGTGGATTTCAGTTTTGGGGTCTCGCGACTCGGCCGATTGGTTGTCTGCCCACAAGCGCGCTTGCAGCATCTGGAGAAGGGCGTCACGCTGTCTGTCCGGCGGACGATCTGGAGAGACGAAGTGGTTCGGAGATTCAGGTTCGTGAAGAGGTATCGAGGCATGGGAATGTCGTTGGCGGCCTTCTGGTGGTCGGTCTTCGGTGACATCATCCTCACATTTGGCAAGGCGCTCGCGTTCGGAGACCGAAGAGAACAGTGGCATAAGATCCACGGCCTCATCGATGGTCTAGGTGCGATCGTCTTCGGCAGTGTGAGCTCACCATGAGAATCGTTTCCGTGCACGGTGCGGCAGAATGGGGAGGTGCCGAGCGGTACACGCGGGACCTGCTGCTCGGACTGGCGCAACGTGGCCATGACGTCGTGCTCATCGGCAAACCGCATGGCCGGTTGTTTCAGTCGCTCGAAGGCACGGAGGTCCGCCTCATCGGGCTCGATCTGGGTCTGACGGTCGGGTGGCATGGGAGAATGGGTGCGCTGAATCACCCCCTCAACTGGGCGGATCTCTACGCGAACCCACGCAGAACGGGGCTCGAGCGCGTCTTGAGCGCACTGAACGAAGAACGGCCGATCGATGTCCTTCACGCACAGCACGTGAAGGAGAAGCTCTGGGTCACCTCATTTGGTCACAAAGAGGGCGTTCCAGTTGCATGGACCTTGCACGCGCCGCTCGAGCCGTGGATGAAGACGTCCGCGCCGGGCAAGGTGCATGCCCAGATGCGTACGCGTGTGGGAGGGCTGCTCGCCGTCAATCGGGCCGCACTGCAGGACTATCTTGCATTCGGATTCGTTCCGAGGGCGTCCGCCGTGGTCTACAACGGCATCGACGTCGAGCGTTATGCGGCCGGCGACCGGGGTGCTACCAGGCGGCTTCTCGGCGTCGACGACGCTCTGTTCGTTCTTCTCGTGGTCGCGAGGCCGTATCCCGGAAAAGGGATCGATGTGCTTCTCGAGGCTCTATCGAGGGGCCTTGCCGAAGAGCCAGACCTGGTCGAAGGTATCCGCGTTTTCGTCGCAGGCGAGAGCTCGCATGTGAGTCGCTACCAAGCGAGGCTTCATGAGACCGGCCTCGAGCGCGTCGTCGTCTTCCTAGGGCACAGAGACGACATCCCAGACCTTCTCTCAGCGGCCGACGCTGCGGTGTTGCCGTCGCTGTACGAAGGTCTCCCGTATGCGATCAGCGAAGCGATGGCTGCCGGTCGTGCTGTCATTGCGACGCGTGTCGGTGGCATACCTGAGATGCTCGAGGACGGACGCTCCGGGCTTCTTGTCGACCCGGGTTCGCCAGAGCAGCTTTGGCGAGCGATCCGTCTACTGGCCACATCGCCCAATCTGTGTTCGAGTCTTGCGCAGCAGGCGAAGCGTGTTGCTCAAGAGCGCTTTGATCTGCGGGACATGATCGAGAAGAGCGAGGAGTTCTTGGATCTTGTGGCCATGATCTGAGGGAATCCCTCACAGAACGTCGCTGCCAAGCGACATCTGGTTCCTGAACAGCTTCTTGTACGGTCCCTCTGCTTCTGCAAGTTGTGGGTGTGTGCCCTGCTGCACTATCCGCCCGTTCTCCACGACGAAGATCCTGTCTGCGTCCACGACGGTGGCGAGACGATGAGCGACGGTGATGATGGTCTTCTTGCCGCGAATCGTGGAAAGCGCGTGCTGAATCGCTGATTCCGATTCTGAGTCCAGCGCGCTGGTCGGCTCATCCAAGAGCAGCAATCGGGGATCGGCCAGGAGCACGCGGGCAAGGGCCAAACGCTGTCGCTCTCCGCCGGAAAGACGGGCGCCACGGTCCTGCAAGACGGTGTCGAGTCCGTCGGGCAAGTCGTACACGAATTCGGCATGTGCGGCCTGCAAAGCCTCCGCTAATTGCTGGTCGGACGGCTCCTTGTCGAGAGCGTAGGTAAGGTTGTTGCGGACCGTGTCATTGAAGAGCATCGGGTCCTGTGTCAGGTAGCCGATCGACCTGCGCAGCGACCCGAGATCGAACTCGCGAATGTCCACGCCGTCGATCAAGATGCTCCCAGAGGAGGGCTCTCGCAGTCTCGGAATCAACTCGAGGATCGTCGATTTCCCTTGTCCGGAGCGGCCGACGATTGCGACAAGCGACCCTGCTGGAATCTCGAAAGAGATGTCCGCCAAGACGACATTGCTCGGGGTGCGATCTCGGTCAGCGGGCGCCCGTGACGGGAATGAGAACGAGACGCTGTCGAATACAAGATTGCGGCGTATCCCTTCGAACGGACGCCTCCCGGAAACGATGACCCGAGATGCCCGAGCTTCAGCAGCGACCTCGTTCAGTAATTGCAGGCCGGCCATCTTCAGGGATATCTGTTGCCGGCCGTCGTTGAACTCCTTGACTTTGGCATTCAGCCGAGTCATGAGGAACAGCATCAATCCCAGCTGTGCGAGCGTCATGTGAAGCAGCGTGATCCCGACGTACAGAGTGACGAACGCCGAAAGCATCAAGAGCGGATCGGCCAGTATTTCAATGGACGCGCCGAGCCTCGCTTGTCGTATCCGTATCGCGCGCATCTCCAGTGAGAGCCGTTCGATCAGGTCGCGTTCGAGTGCTTCGCTGTGTCGCATCTTGATCAGGCGTGCCAGCGAGAAGCGCTCAAGCACGCGCGAAGTCATCGTTTGACTCACCGAGATCGCGTGATCGCTGAATCTGCGTATTGCGACGATGCACCGCCTCACCACCATCGAGACCAGAACGGCGAATGCGAGAGTCGTCGCGGTGAGAGGTGCGGAGATAGCGACCATGATCGCCAGGTACAGTGAGATCAAGAGCACGACCAAGAGAGTCCGCATCACCGCCAGGACCGCCTCGCTGGCCGTCTCGGCTTGTGTCGTCACCGCTCCGACCAGATGGCCTAACGGGTGCCGTTCGAAGAATTCGATGTCGGCCTGAAGAATCGCGTCGACGGCCTCCATCCGCTTACGAGAGGCCACACGCGTTCCGACAGATGCGGACAGCCATGCATTCAGGTAGAACACCGCCTGTCTCAGCAGTATCGGCACAAAAGCCAGCAGCAGGAGCACCAGAAGGTTCACGGGGAGTCCGAGGAACCGGATAACGCTCGCAATCACGGACCAGAATACTCCCGAGCTCTCTTCGAGCGCCGTCTTGCCGCTCTCCGCGTATTGCAGGATCGGGAGCAGGAGCGACAGCCCGAGCCCTTCAAGTGCGGCGAACACAATGGACAGAATCGCCAGCGCGATGATCTCTGTACGTCGCGCCTGCGATGAGGCGAGCACGCGTTTGATGGCTGTGATCCGTAGATACTCGAAGACGGTATCGAGGATGCGTTTCAGCATGAAGGACGCCTGACTCTCGGGGCTCCAGTCGATGCTCAAGTATACTTGAGCATCGCTACGCCCGTTGCCACGATTGCCGCGTCTTGCTGTGCGCGCTCTTTGTGCAGACAGTCGCGGCGGTGAAAGAGGCGCTCGAGCGGAGGTGTCCGGGTGCGCATCGCGATTGATTGCCGGATGGCGGGGTGGTCGGGCGTCGGGCGCTACACCCGCGGGCTCGTGCGCGCGCTTGCGAAGCGCGGGGACGTCGAGGTGGTGCAGGTCCTCGCGCCGGAGATGGCGCCGCTGGCCGACGCGGGTGCCGTCGTCGCGCACGGGCATCCGTTCTCGCCGGCCGGCGCGGCGGGCCTCGCGCGCGCGCTCACTGCGAGCGGCGCGGACGTCGCGCACTGCGCTCACTTTCCGACGCCGCTTCGGGTGCAGATGCCGCTCGTGGCGACGATCCACGACCTCATCCCGCTGCGTGTGCCCGAGAGCATGCCGCGGCGCACTGCGCGGGCGGCGTATCGCGCGATGGTCGCGCGTGCGGTGCGGATGGCAGACGCGATCGTCGTGCCGTCTGCGCAGACAGCGAGGGACCTCGAAGCGTACTGGCCGCAGGCGGCGCCGAAGACGCGGGTGGTGCCGCTTGCCGCCGACGACTTCGTGGAGGGGCCGCACGGCGCGCTTCCGCGGTGGCTCACCGGGCGCCGCTATCTCCTTGCGATGGCGAATCCGAAGCCCCACAAGGGAAGGCGCCTCCTCATCGACGCGTTCGACGCCGTCGCTTCGGATTTCCCCGAAGTGCTGCTCGTGCTGGTGGGCGACGAAGGCGAGGCGGCTCGAAGCGGCGAGCGGGCCTCGCACGACCCGGACCGCGTGCGGTTCACGGGCCAGGTGGACGACGCCACGCTCCGCGCGCTGTACGCGAACGCGGAGGCGTTCGTCTTCCCGTCGTTCTACGAAGGCTTTGGACTGCCGCCGCTCGAGGCGATGGCGCTCGGCGCTCCTGTCATCACGACGGCCGCGGCATCGCTCCCGGAAGTCGTCGGCGACGCGGCGCTGTCCGTTCCCGCCGGCGACGCTTCTGCGCTGCGTGAGGCGATCCGCCGACTGCTTGAGGACGAGCAGCTGCGTGGATCGCTCGCGGAACGGGGACGTACGAGAGCGTCCGAGTTCTCGTGGGACAGAACGGCAGAGCTCACCGTACAGGTGTATCGAGACGTCGTGAGGCCATGACCTCCCTTTCCGGCATCTCTGTCGTGTTCGTGACCTCGCATTCCGGGCGCACGCTCGGGCGCGTCGAGCGACGCTGGCTGCGCGTCATGGAAGCGCTCGTCGCGCAGGGCGCGCACGTGCACCTGGTGTGCGCGCTTCGGGCGCCGGTCGAAGGCGAAGCGCGGGCCCGGGGCGTCACCGTCGCGCCGTACCGGCTCGACCGCTTCAACCTCGTCCGCACGCGCTCTCGCCTGCGGAAGTACCTGCTGCGCTACCGCCCGGCGATCGTGCACACCACCGGCTACGAGGCCGACGTCGTGACGCGGTGGGCGGCGTCCGACCTGCCGGTGGCGATCGTGTCGTCAGCGACCTGCTCGTCGTGGCCGCCGCGCGGGACGGGCGTGTTCGACACCTGGATCCGCCAGCGCCTCGACCGTGACACGCTGCCGCGTCTGGACGCGTTCGTGGTGGACGCGCCTGAGATGGTGGAGCGAGCGGTCGCCGCAGGCGTTCCGCGCGACCGCGTGGTGCTGGACCCGCCGAGCGTCCGTATCGCGCGCGTGCTCGATGAGGCCGACGTCGACGTCGAGCTCCCGGACGGCTGCCCGCTCGTGGGGTACGCTGGAGCGCTCGTGCGCAGCCGCGGTCTCACGGCGTTGGCGGCGATTGCGCCGCGCATCAAGGGGCAGCACCCGGGCGCGCGCGTGGTGGTGGCGGGGGAGGGGCTGGAGCGCCACGCGCTGCACGCGGCCGTGCGCGACGGCAGGATCGACCTCGTCGCGCCCGTGGCCAGCGTTCCAGCCGTGCTCGCGCGTCTGGACGTGTGCGTGTTCCCGCTCGTCGAGCCAGGGATCCCGACGCCGCTACTCGAAGCGCTCGCGCTCGGCCGCCCGACGGTCGTGACGGCGGTCCCGGGCGTCGCCGGCCTGCTCGAGGAGGGCGTCGAGGCGCTGGTCGTCCCGGCGCGCGACACCGACGCGCTCGCCGACGCGGTGCTGCGGCTGCTTGCCGACCCGGCGTTCGCGTCAGCGCTGGGCGAGCGCGGGCGGCTCGCGGCGATCGACCGCTTCCAGGCGGCGGACTCGGTGGAGCGGCACCTTGCGCTGTACCGCCGGCTGGCGGCCGGCCGGGCCTAGCGCGCCCAGTCGTCCTCGTAGCGGACGATGTCGTCCTCGCCGAGGTAGTCGCCGACGGCGATCTCCACGATCTTGAGCGGCGCGTCCCCGGCGTTCGTGAGCCGGTGCCGCATGCCGACGGGGATGAACGCGCTTTCGCCGGGGCGAAGCGAGACGGTCTCGCCGTCGCGCTCCACGAGCGCCTCGCCTGCGACGACGACCCAGTGCTCGCTCCGGTGCGCGTGGCTCTGCAGCGAGAGCCGGCGGTGGGGGAGCACCTCGATCGTCTTCACCTGGAAGCCCGCGCCTTTCACGAGCAGCGTCCACGACCCCCACGGGCGGAGCGACGAGCGCGGCTCGACGACCTCTTTTGCGCCGCGCGCTTTAAGCGCGTCCACCACGAGGCGCACGTCTTGCGCACGGTCCTTCGGCGCGACGAGCGTCGCGTCTGCGGTGTCGACGACGAGGAGGTCTTTCAGCCCGAGCGTCGCGACCAAGCGGTCCGCAGAGTACGCGATGAGCCCCTCAGAGCCGACGTCCACGACGTTGCCGACGAGCACGTTGCCGCGCTCATCGGGCGGCGCGACCATGCTGAGCGCGACGAGCGACCCGACGTCGGACCACGCGAGCCGTGCAGGGACGACGGCCACGGCGCTCGACTTCTCCAGGACCGCGGTGTCGAACGGCTCTGCCTCCAGCTGCTCGAAGAGGGCGCGCGCCTCGTGCGAGACCCACTCAGCCGGCGGGCGGGCCGCGAGCGTACGGGCGGTCTTCGCGATGTGTCCGGCCCCGACCGCCTCCAGCTCGCGCAACACCGCGTCTGCGCGCGCAACGAGCATGCCGGAGTTCCACAGGTAGCCGCCGTCGGCGAGGTAGCGCTCGGCCGTCGCGCGGTCCGGCTTCTCGACGAACGCCGCCACCTCGTGTGCCGCCACGTCGCCCTCCGCGCGACCGGGAAGCGGTGCGCCGAGGCGGATGTAGCCGTAGCCGGTCTCCGGGCGGTCAGGCTCAAGCCCGATGGTGACGAGCCGTCCGTCTTCGGCGACCTGGGCGGCCACGCGAAGCACGCGGTGCCACACCTCGCCGTCCTCGAGCAGGTGGTCGGAGGGGAGCACGACCATCACCGCGTCGGGGTCGAGCCGCGACAGGTACGCCGCCGCGAGCGCGATCGCCGGCGCGGTGTTGCGCGGCACGGGCTCCGCCAGGTAGTCGATCGCGACGCCCTCGAGCGCCTGTTGCGCCGAGAGGTGGTTGCGGAGCTCGTCGAGCAGCCGCTCGTTGGTGAGCACGTGCACGCCGCCCGCGTCGACGACAGGCGCGATGCGCGCCACTGCACGGGTGATGAGCGACACGCCGCCGAAGATCGACACGAACTGCTTGGGAGCGAGCTCGCGCGAGAGCGGCCAGAAGCGCGTGCCGCTGCCGCCCGCGAGGACGACAGCGTGCAGGTGAGGGATGCGGTCTTCAGTCAGCATGCGGCCAAGTATAGCGGTCGCCGCCGACGTGCGCTCGCGGTATCGCTCGATGCCCGGATGCGGCACAATAGGCGCGGACCGGTGGTTGCCCAGCGAGTCTTCGAGGAGGTCGTCATGCCCTCTGCGCGCGACATCAGATTCGGGACGGACGGGTGGCGGGCCGTCATCGCTGACGGCTTCACGTACGAGAACCTGCGCCGCGTCGCCGACGCGGCAGGTCGCGTGTTCGCCGAAGACCGCCCCGGGGGCGTGATCATCGTCGGCTACGACACGCGGTTCGAGGCCGGGGCGTTCGCGCAGGCCGCCGCGGAGGTGCTCGCGGCCCACGGCCTGAAGGTCCGCGTCTCCGACCGTCCGCTGCCGACGCCAGCGCTGTGCTGGTCGGTCGCTCACTCCGAGGCCGCGGGCGGCGTCATGCTCACCGCGAGCCACAACCCCGCGAAGTACCTCGGCTTCAAGCTCCGCATGGAAGACGGCGGCGCGAGCCCCGTCTCGTTCACCGACCGGGTCGAGGCCGCGCTTCGCGACGAGGCTCCCGACGCACGCGGGAAGTTCGAGACGGTCGACCTCGTCGGGCCGTACGTGGAGGCGCTGCGCTCGTTCGTCGACGCAGACGCTGTCCGCGCGGCAGGGCTGCGCGTGGTGGTCGACCCGCTGTACGGCGCGGGCCAGGGCTATCTCGCCGAGACGCTGACGGCGCTCGGCGTCGAGGTGACGGAGATCCACGGCGAGCGCAACCCTGGTTTCGGCGGCCTGCACCCCGAGCCCATCCCGCCGCACATCGACGCGATGCGCCGGGCGGTGGCCGACGGCGGGTTCGACGCGGGCTTCGCCACCGACGGCGACGCCGACCGCATCGGCGCCTGCGACCGCACGGGCGCATTCGTCAACCCGCACCGCATCCTCGCGCTCGTCACGCGGCACCTCGTCGAGGGCCGCGGCATGCGCGGCCGCGTCGTCAAGACGCTCTCGACCTCCGTGCTCGTCGACCGGATCGCGCAGCACCTCGGCCTGGAGGTCGCCACGACCCCCGTCGGCTTCAAGTGGATCTACGAGCAGATGGTGGCAGGAGGCGTCCTCATCGGCGGCGAGGAGAGCGGCGGCATCGGCATCCCCGAGCACGTGCGCGAACGCGACGGGCTGCTGATGGCGCTCCTGCTCGCCGAGATGATGGGGAAGCGCCGCATGGGCCTTGGCGAGCTCGTGGAGGACCTGCTCGCCGTCACCGGCCCGATGGAGTACCTCAGGCGCGATCTGGCGCTTGCGCAGGAGGCGAAAGACGCGTTCGTCGCGCGCATGCCGTCGCTTGCGCCGGACGCCATCGCGGGGCTGCCTGTGAAGGCCGTCGTGCGCGATGACGGCGTGAAGTTCCTGCTGCCGGACGACGCGTGGCTCTTGCTCCGCACGTCGGGCACCGAGCCGCTCGTGCGCATCTACGCTGAGGCGCCGAACGCCGGCGTGGTGGACGAGCTTCTCGCAGCAGGCGAGCGCCTCGTGCTCGGCGAAGACGACTGAAGGAGACGCGCGGCCCGCCGATGCGCATCACGATGCTGAACAAGCACTACCCGCCGCACCTCGGAGGCATCGAGCACCACGTGCGCGACCTGGCAGAAGCGCTCGTCGAGCGCGGTCACGCGGTGCGCGCGATCGTCGCGAACGAGGCCCCCGACACGGTGACCGAGACGCGTGGCGGGGTGGAGGTGGTGCGCCTCGGGCGCGCGTTCAACGTGTCGTCCGCTCCGGTGGCGTTCGGGATGGCGCGCGCGCTTCGCGAGGAGGAGCGCCGCGCGGACGTGCTGCACCTCCACTCGCCCTACCCGTGGGGCGAGCTCGAGTGGCTGCGCGCGGCGCCGAAGCTGCCCTCGGTGCTCACCTACCACAGCGACATCGTCCGGCAGCGCGTGCTGCTCGCCGGCTACGCCCCGTTCCTCAGGCGCGTGCTGGCGCGCGTGGGGCGCATCATCGTGTCGAACCCGCAGATGATCGAGCACAGCGCGTTCCTCTCGCCGGTCGCAGACAAGTGCAGGGTGGTGCCGTTCGGCATCGATCCGGACGAGTTCGCCGACCCCGCGCTCGAGCCGCTTGCGCAGCAGATCCGTGCGCAGCACGAGCGCCCGATCGTGCTCTTCGTCGGACGGCTCATCTACTACAAGGGCGTGGACGTGCTCGTGCGGGCGATGGCGCGCGTCGATGCCGACCTCGTCGTCGTCGGCTCTGGCCCGCTCGAGGGCGAGCTGCGTGCGTTGGCCCGCGAGCTCGGCGTCGAAGCGCGCCTGACCGTCCTGCCGCCGCTTTCGCGCCGTGAGCTCGCCGCGCACTATCGCGCCGCCGACGTGTTCTGCCTGCCGAGCGTGGCGCGTTCGGAGGCGTTCGGGCTCGTGCAGATCGAGGCGATGGCGGCGGGAACGCCGGTCGTCTCGACCGCCCTGCCGACTGGCGTTCCGTTTGTGAACCAGCACGGCACGAGCGGGCTCGTGGTCCCGCCCGGCGACGTCGACGCGCTTGCGGACGCGCTTCGCACGCTCGTCGAAGACGGGGACCTGCGGGCGCGCCTCGGCGCGCAGGCGCGCGAGCGGGTGCGCGCCGAGTTCACACGCGACGGGATGGTGGAGCGCACGCTCGCCGTGTACCGTGAGGCCATGGAGGCCGTGTGATGTCGAGGAAGTCCTTCGTCGCGCTCTCGGTGCTGCTGGATGCGCTGTTCGTCAACGCATGCTTCGTCGCCGCGTTCTTCATCCGGTACGGCGGCCAGCCGCCTGCGTTCAACTACACGCCGTACGTGCTGCTCTGGCCGCTCATCACCGCCTTCTACCTGCTCGCGGGCTACGTGTACGGGCTGTACGAGCCGGAGCGGACCGAGAGCGCGTGGGCGGTGGCCAGCGCGGTGGCGCGCGCCACTGTGCTCGGCATACTGCTCACCGCGGCGACCGCGTTCTTCCTCGGCCCGAGGTTCTTCTCCTTCAACCGCCTCGTCATCCTCATCGCCCCGGTGCTGCAGTTCACGGCTTTGGTGGCGTGGCGTCTCGCTGCGCTGCGCCTGACCCCGATACGGTGGCCCGAAAGCCGCATCCTCATTCTCGGCACGGACGACGCGGCGATCGAGCTCGCGCGCGAGCTTCAGCGCCGTTCGGGATGGGGGCCTCGCGTGCTCGGGCTGATCGCACGGGAGCCCGTCCAGGATGCCCAGGTCGCGGGCTTTTCCGTGCTGGGCTCGGTTCGCGATGCCGCTCGCTTGGCCGGAGAGCTTGAGGCCGACCGCATCATCGTCTCGTCGCCCCCGGCGGTGCGCGAACTCATCGAGCAGCTGGCGCTATCTGACGAGATCGACGTCCGGGTCGAGGTCGTACCCGACCTGTACGAGATCTTCATCGGCACGGTCGACAGCGCGGTGAGCGACATCCCGCTCATGCAGCTCACTGGCCGGCCGGTGCCGGGCTGGTTCGAGGTCTCGAAGCGAACGATCGACGTCGTGGGCGCGCTCGTCTTGCTCACGATCCTCTCGCCCGTGCTGCTGTTCGCGGCGCTCGGCATCCTCGTCACGATGGGCCGACCCGTCTTCTACACGCAGGAGCGCGTCGGGAAGGACCTGCGCGTGTTCCGCATCGTCAAGTTCCGCACGATGGTGCGCGATGCCGAGCGAAAGACGGGCCCGGTCCTCGCGGAAGAGGACGACCCGCGCATCACGCCGTTCGGCCGCTTCCTGCGCCGCTATCGCATCGACGAGCTTCCGCAGCTCCTCAACATCCTCAAAGGCGACATGAGCTTCATCGGCCCGCGTCCCGAGCGGCCGTTCTTCGTCGAGCAGCACCTGCGAGAGATCCCCGGCTATCGCGAGCGGTTCCGCGTCAAGCCGGGCGTCACGGGACTCGCTCAGGTGAGCGGCGGCTATGCGACGACTGCGGAACGGAAGCTGAAGTTCGACCTCATCTACATGTATCATCAGAGTCTGCTCATGGACCTGCAGATCCTCGTCGAGACGCTTCGGGTCGTGCTCACCGGTCGTGGGGCCCGTTAAGGAGAACGAATGGCGAAGAAGAAAGCATCGACCGTCAAGCCGTCCACGGCTGCTGCTCAGCGCTCGAGGCCCCGCGCTCCGCAGCCGCAGGCGGCGCCGATGGACGTCTTCGACCGCATCGCCTGGGTGTGCATGCACCTCATGGTGATCCTCGTGCCGCTTGCAGTGTCCAACCCGAGCGTCGTCGGCATCAGGGCGATGCCGCTCACCTACGACCAGTTCGACATCGTCAAGGTTTTCACCATGCGCGCGCTGCTGCTCGTGGCTGCCGCAGCGTGGCTTTCCGGATTGCTGCTGCGCGGCGGCAAGGTGCGGTTCACGAGAGTCGAGTGGCTGGTGCTCGCGTTCCTCGGCTGGGTTCTCCTCACCTCGGTCACCTCGATCCACCCGCCGACCGCCATCTTCGGCAAGTACCGCAGGTTCGAAGGGCTGCTGTCCTTCCTCACCTACGGCGGCTGGTTCTTCCTGGCGTTGCAGCTCGCTGACCGGCCGTCGCGCATCCGCTCGCTCGCGCGTTCGCTCGTCGTCGGCGGCGTGCTGGTCGCGGGCTACGGCGTGGCGCAGCGTTTCGGCATCGACCCGGCTCCCTGGGGCTCGCTTCCGTTCGAGCAGCGTCGCGCGTTCTCGACCTTCGGGAACCCCGACTTGCTCGGAGGCTACCTCATCTTCCCGCTCGCGGTCGCCCTCTCGCTCGCGCTTTCGGAGAAGCGGCGCGAGGCGAGGGCCGGCTGGTGGGCGGCGTTCGCCGTCATCGGGTTCTGCTTGCTGGTGTCGTACGTGCGCGGCGCGTGGATCGGAGGGACGGTCGCGATCGTCGCCATCGCTGCCGCGGCGCTCGTCGCCCGCACCCCATGGACGAGCGTGGATTGGGGAGCGGTGGGCGTGAGCGCGGTGCTCGCGGTCGTCGAGACGGTCCGCAGCTTGTCGTCGACGGACGGCGTGACGAACGTCGTCGCGCGCATCAAGTCCATCTTCGAGTTCGGGCAGGGCAGCGCGCTCACGCGGTTCCAGATCTGGCAGGCCGCGCTGGCCGCCATCAAGGAGCGGCCGATCCTGGGCTGGGGCGCCGACACGTTCCGGCTGCTGTTCCCGCGCTTCAAGCCGCGGGCCTACACGGGCACTGCCGGCTACCTGTCGGTGGCGGACAACGTGCACAACTACCCGCTCCAGCTCGCGTCTGCGATAGGCGTCCCAGGGCTGCTCATGCTCTACGGCTTCTTCGCGTGGACGCTCGCGCGGTCGTTCCGCACGGTGTTCGTGAAGGGAAGCGGCACCGAGCGGATCGTGCTCGCGGGGTTCTGGGCAGCGGCGCTCGGGTACATCGTGCACCTCACCTTCGGGCTCTCGATCACGGGCTCGACGGTGCTGTTGTGGTTGAGCCTGGGATTGCTCCTGTCGCCGCACGCCGCCGTGCGTGAGGTCGAGGCGCCTTCGCTCGGTATGCCGGCGACCGCGGCCGTCTGCGGCCTGTGCGCCGCTCTGTTCGTGGGCAACGTCGTGTACGTACGCGCCGACAACATGTACCTGAAGGCTCGCATCGGCTCGCAGGGCATGACTCGCGTGGAGTACGCCGAGAAGGCGGTGAAGCTGAACCCGTACAACGACATGTACCGCACGGAGGTCGGGCTCGCGTGGCAGGATCTGTTCATCTCGCAGGTCATGCAGGGCGTCGGCGACGCGCAATCTCGACAGCGTGCGGAGTACTATCTGTCTCAGGCTGAGCGCGAGTTCTTGTCGGTCATCGACTTCGTGCCCACCGAGTACGACAACTACGTGTTCCTCGCGAATTTGTACAATCAGGCATCGTACTACCTCGATCCCGCGTATGCAGACAAAGCGGTCGAGATCGCCCGCAGGGGCGTCGAGGTCGAGCCGTTCGGGCCTGCCATCCGCGTGCAGCTTGCGCTCGCGCTGATGACGCGCGGACAGTTCGCTGATGCTGCCGCTCAGGCGGCCGAGGCAGCAGATCAGGACCCGAACTACGTCGAGGCGTGGATGGCGCTCGGCGACGCTCGGCGACTGCTCGGTGACTTGCAGGGCGCGAAAGCGGCGTTCGAGAGGGCGGTGCAGCTGTCTGGCGGCAGGGCGGACGCCCAGCAGGCGCTCCAGTCGGTCGAAGCGAGCCTGGCGGCGAAGGAGACGACACGATGAGCGAGAAGAACGGCTCCGGGATCCCGGAGAGCACGATTGAGCGGCTGCCTCAGTATCTGAGGTGCCTCATCGAGCTGCAGGCGCTCGGTGTCCCGCTCGTGAAGTCCGAACGGCTCGCGGCGCTGTGCGGCACGAACGCTGCGCAGGTCCGCAAGGACTTCTCGTACCTGGGAGAGCTCGGGACCCGCGGCATCGGATACGAGGTCGCGGCTCTCGTAGAGCACATCTCGCAGATCCTCGGCGTCAAGGAACGGCGAAAGGCGGCGATCGTCGGGTATGGCAAGCTGGGCGCCGCGCTGCACGGATACCCTGGCTTTCCGGAGCGCGGGTTCGAGGTCGTCGCGCTGTTCGACGTGGACCCTGCCAAGGTCGGCCAGGTCTTCGACGGCCTGGCGGTCCACCACCTCGACGAAGCGCCGAAGGTCCTGCGCGAGCTTGGCGTCGAGATCGCGATCCTAGCGACGCCACCGCACGCCGCGCAGCTCGCGGCAGACGCGGTGGTCGAAGGCGGCGTCAAGGCGATCCTCAACCTGGCGCCGACACGGCTCGTCGTGCCGGACGACGTGAACGTCCGACAGGTGTGTCTTTCGACCGACTTGCAGATCCTCTCGTTCCGGCTTGCGCAGCAGGAGGGGGCTCGATGACGCCCAAGAAGCTCTCGGAGGACGCTGAGCCCGTGCTCAAGCAAGACGCTTCGCTCGCGGTCGGTGAGGAGGCGGCGGGCGTCGAAGCGAGCGAGCGTGAAGGCTCCGAGCGCGAGCCGCGCGAGGAGGATCTCGTTCCTGGCTGGCTTGCGCTGCTCGTATTGCTGTTGCTGCTCGCAGTCACGGCGGCTGGCGGCTTCGTGCTTCGCGGCGTGCTCACGCGCGGGAAGCAGGCCACGCCGGCTACCGTCGCGGAGGACGCTTGGAAGGCAGCGCTTGAGCGCGACCCGGAGGACCTCGAGGCGCGGCTCAACCTCGCGTACTCGTATCAGCAGCAGCAACGTTGGGACGACGCGCTCGCGCAGTACGAAGAAGTCCTCAAGCGCGATCCACAGAACCTCGCGGCGATGTACAACCGCGGGATGGTGCTGCTCGCGCAAGGCAAGTCAAAGGACGCGGAGGCCGCGCTGTGGGAGGTGCTGAAAGTCGCCCCGGACCACGTGCTGGCCGCCAAGACGCTCGGCGAGCTGTACCTCAGCCAGAAGCACTACAAGTCGGCGCTGTTCACGGTCGAGCCGGTGCTGAAGAGCCAGCCCCAGTACGCCGACTTGCAGTACATCGCCGGCTACGCGAGCGAGCAATTGGGCAAGCGCGACGAAGCGATCGCGTACTACCGCGCGGCGCTGAAGTACGCGCCAGACATGGCAGAAGCGAAAGACGGGCTCAAGAGACTGGGGGCCAGCCAGTGACGAAGCGTCGTCTCGATCCGTTCGCCCCGCTCAAGAAGGGCATCCGGCTCACCCCGCGGCAGTGGTTCGCCGTGCTGGCGGTGGTGTTGCTGCTGCTCTTGGTAGCTCTGCTGGTGTACCTCTTCTACTTCTTGGGCCGACCTGAGTCGCTCGGGTCCGTGCCGCCCAAGGAAGGCATCAAACCGGTCTGGCAGGTGTACGGGCCAGGAGTCGGGGACAAGCCGCTTTTCGATCGCCCGATGGGCGTCGCCGTGGGCAAGGGCGGTCGAGTGTACGTGACCGACTCGGGCAACAACCGCGTCTGCGTCTTCGACTCGAACGGCAGGTTCCTGTTCGAGTTCGGCGGGTTCGGTGTCGCGAAACCGGTCCCAGGCGGCACGTACTCGTACAAGCCTGGGCGGCTGAACTACCCGGTCGGCATCGACGTCGACCAGGACGGCAACGTCTACGTCGCGAGCTTCTACAACGACTCGATCGAGGTCTACGACCCAGACGGCAAGCCGCTGCGACGCTTCCCGGACCCGACGAAGCCCGTCGGTCGCGGGTCGTCCGGTCAAGACGGAGGAGGCATCGCCGTCACGGACGTCGCCGTGAGCGGCGACTACGTGTTTGCCACGGACCAGTGGCAGGTGTTCGTCTTCAAGCGGGACGGCACGTTCGTCCGCCAGTGGGGAAAGCCGGGGCTCGAGATCGGTGACCTCGACCATCCCAATGGCCTGACAGTCGGCGCGGACGGCACTGTGTACGTGTCGGACTCAAACCACGCGAGGGTGACCGCATTCAGCCAAGACGGCACGCCGCTGTGGAGCGTCGGCACGCCGCCGAAGGGACTGAACGACCGCTCGCCGCGCCCGCTTCAGCTTCCCCGTGGGCTGACGGTTCTGGACGACGGCGACGTCCTCGTGGCCGACTCGTTCGCGTTCCAGCTCGTGCGGATCTCGTCTGAGGAGCACACGATCACCGCGCGCTACGGAGAGAGGGGGACCGAGCCGGGCCAGCTCAACTTCCCGAACGACGTCGAGCGCCTCAGGGGTTTCCTCGTCATCGCCGATAAGGAGAATGGACGCGTGCAGTGCGTTCGACTGACGGGACGTTAGCGAATCTTGTGGACGAGGCTGCCCCACAGGTTCTGTGCGTGATAGACTTCACATGAGCGGTTCTATTCACCGATCGCGTGTGCGCCTGAGGAGGGGTGGGTGAGCGACGCCGAGGTCAAAGCGGGGCCGAAGTCCGACGGTCAGCACGATCGAGCCAATGAGCGGCGCGGCCGGCTCGCCCTCGGGGCCGCCCTTCTCGTGCTGCTGCTCGCGTGCGGCATCACCACCGTCGTCCAAACCTACACGACGAAGACTCCCGAGCAGATCAAACGCATCACGCGCAACCTCGAGTGCCTGCAGTGCCACTCGGAGCTGATCCCGCAGTTCTCGTATCCGACCGTGCACGATCCTTTCATGCGAAAGGACTGCACGACGTGCCACACGCCCCACGGCCACGTCGAAGTCACCTCTGTCATCGCGGGGGCGAAGCAGGTCTGGCAGCGCGTCAAGACGCTCGTCGAGTGGCTGCCGCTTAAGGTGGTGCTCGACGTCTTCTCGACCGGCGACGGCAAGGTCGCCGAGGAGAAGGGCGGGGAGGTCGTCTCCAAGACCGAGAAGAAGGTCAAAGGCAAGGACTCCGAGCCGACGCTTCCCAAAAGCGAGCTTTGCTGGATGTGCCACGGCGATATGGGGCCGTTGCTGTCGGGCGACTATCCCCATGTCCCGTTCCAAGAGGGTCGTTGCACGGAATGCCACGAGCCGCATGCGTCGAAGTTCCGCGCGCTGCTCACCCAAGACGAGCGCGACTTGTGCGTGACCTGTCATCCGATCGGCCGTGAGCTGAACAGGGCGCAGGTCCATCCGCCCGCCGGGGGCCGCTGGTGCCTGAACTGCCACGACCCGCACGCGTCGAACTACCGCGGGATCCTCGTGGACAATCAGCGTGACCTCTGTTTCACCTGCCACCCGACGGTGGCGCCGCTGTCGCTCAAGCCGGTGCAGCACCACCCGTTCCTATACGACAACTGCACCGGCTGCCACGAGCCGCACGGGTCTGACTACACTCCGCTTCTCATCGAGTACCAGCCAGGTCTCTGTTACAGGTGCCATCCAGGCATCAAGTACGACTTCTTGAAGCCGAGCCATCATCCGGTCGGCACAGTGAAGCTGAATTGCGCGGACTGCCACAACCCGCATGCCGCCGACTATCCGGCGCTCTTGGCAGCCAAGAACAACGCGATGTGCTACCAGTGCCACCGGGCGGCGATACAGGCGACCTATGACCGGAGCGCGCACTTCGACACGCTCTGTGTGCGGTGCCACACCCCGCACGGCTCGAACTGGGCGCCGCTGCTCATCAAGCCCCAGCCCGAGGTGTGCTTGCAGTGCCACCCCGCATCCGCTTTCGACGAGTCCTCGGCTACGGAGTATCGCAACAACCATCCCGTGAGACCTAAGCACTACGACGTGAACGCGCGAAAGCCGCTCACGTGCACGTCGACCTGCCACAACCCCCACGGGACGCAGCAGAACTACATGCTCAGGTACTACGACTTTCCGAGGGACGGGAACTGTCTGATCTGTCACCAGGTCGTGCCTGGCAAGCGCGTCGGCATCGACTTCTGACGCCCACCATCGCCTTCACAGCCGCTATGTGACCAAAGTCACTATTGACTAATCCGGTGACTTCGCTCACAATTCACACACCGCGAGTCCGGACGTGAGGGGCGCACTGCCGGTCTGCGGTTCGGAGGCGATGACTCGCTGCCCGTGACGTGGGCGCCTTGGGCGGCGACGAGCCAGTGGCGCAACCGGCCGAGAGCGCGTCAGCAGGACAGTGCCGGGGCACGAGACCGCCGAATCACGAAACGCCCCTTGTCCCCGCTGGCGACATCGGACCTTGCTCGTCACGTGGGAAGAGGGGAGTCATGAGAAGAGCGATCCTGCTCGCGACGGCTGCGGTTCTCGTGCTGTTCGTCTTCATGGGCGCTGCCTCCGCCGCAGCCCCGGCTGAGAACCAGGTGTGTCTCGGATGTCATTCGGTGACCGCAGGCAGCTCGTCGAAGACGGTCGACTTCGGCGCCCCGGTCTCTCTCGAGAAGTGCAAAGCGTGCCATTTGATGAGTCCTGATTCGGGGATTCACGAGAAGTCGGTGTACATGCCGCTTTGCAGCCAGTGCCACGGTCGCACGGATGCCAACACCGCGTGGCTCGGACAGTATTACGACCCTGTGGCTGGTCGGTTCGCATCATCGGCCTCTCTCATGACCTCACCCGAGGAGCTGCATCGCATCCACGGCGACGCCGACTGGGTGACTGGTGGCGACTTCTCCAGCCAGTGGTGCAAGAACTGCCACCTCGCCGCAGCGTGCGACGCGTGCCACGACGCTCCCTCCTCTCATGGCGATCACGTGATCGCGCAATCTGCGGTCGCGTCGTACGCGCCGGTGCCAAGCCAAGTCTGCACGGGCGCCGCCGGAGCGGTTACGATCGAGAGCACGTTCAACTACGGGACGCGACCCGTCTCGTGCTACGCAGCTGCGTGCCATCCGAAGGCCGCGCTTTCTGCGGGCGCCGATCTGCCGGCGTGCACGAACTGCCACAAGCCGCTCGACCAGCACTACGCGGCCGACACGCACCTGAGCACCTGGTCGATGGACGGCTGCCTGGCGTCCGGCTGCCACGACTCGCGCGACCTCGTCGCTGAGCACGAAGCGCGGCGCCCCGGCGAGGGCTGCACGCTGTGCCACGGCAACACCTCTGACCCGCGCTACGCAGCCGCCATCTCGGCAGGCGACACGGCGTGCGGGGCGTGCCACGACGCTACGGCTGGCGATGCGCACCGCGCTATCCACTGGGCCGAGCCGCCGCTCGTCGACGCCACCGGTCCGCACTACGGCTACTACACCGGCTCCGCGTCGACCGCGCCTACGAGCGACTGCATCATGTGCCACACGTCGAACCTGATCGACGAGCACATGGGCACGTCGAACGGCGTCGTCACCCGTCTTCCGAGGTACGCATCTGACGGCACACCGCTCTCCTGCGACTCGTGCCACAAGTCCTCGAAGCTCGAAGTCCTGGACGCGATCGCCACTGGCAAGACGAACTGCGAGGCCTGCCATCCCGTGCATGCCCCCACATCGACTGCTCACCGCAGCGCCTTCACGCCGTCAGGCGACCAGGGTTGCAGCGGTTGCCACGCGGCATCGCTCGTCGATGCTCACGAAGGCGTGACGGCGACGACCCCAAGCGGGGAGCAGCTGAACGGCTGCGACGTGTGCCACAGCAACTACGAGGGCGAACGCGGCCAAGAGGTGCAGTTCGCGATCGAGGTGGCGAACGACACGCGGTGCACGGCGTGCCACGCGAGCTACCACGCGGGCGCCGCTGTCAAGCACACGGCCGATGACGAAGCGAGCGTGGACGGCTGCTCCTCGTGCCACGGTGCTGCGGGCCAGCCGCTCGACGTGACCGTGGTGCATAAGAACGCCGCGCTCGGCGGATGCACAGTGTGCCACGCCAACCCGACGAGGGTTCCGGACATCACGGCGAAGACGGCTGCATGCGCGAGCTGCCATGCGGCGGAGGGCACGGACTACCATCGCGGCTTGCCAGAGGCGCACACCTTCAGCGCGATGCCGTCGAGCTGCGTCGGCTCACGCTGCCATGCCGCGAACACCCTGCCCGAAGCGCATGAGCCGTACCTGTCTCGCTATCCGCAGTACGCGACGACGTGCGCTCTGTGCCACCAGAACGCCGACCCCGCTCGCATCGATTGGAGCCAGGCGAGCGCGGACTGCTCGAGCTGCCATACGGTGCACGGCGACATCGCCGCCATCCACACCGCTCCGGACAGCCAGGAGTGCGTGGACTGCCACGAGACCGCGGACGTGCGCGACATCCACGGCGCAAGCCAGGAAGCGTCGTGCGACTACTGCCACAACGCGCAGGTGACGCTTCCTGCGTCCACGAAGTGCGCCAACTGCCACGGCGCTTTGAGCCCGGTGGATCCGAACCACTATCCGGCCGCTGCCCACGACGCCTCTGCCGAGTCCGGCTGCGGCCAGTGCCACTACAAAGACATGAAGGCCGAGCACTTCAAGCCCACGGTCGGCGTGACGTGCGTGCAGTGCCACGAGCTCAAGGTCGACGCCTTCACGGCTCCGTGGGACAAGACGTGCGGCGCGTGCCACCCCGTGAAGCACGCTGAGCGGCAGACGAAGCACCAGTCGACGAACACGGCGTGCGCTGGCACTGGCTGCCACGACATCACGAAGGTGGACGCCATCC
Organism: Coriobacteriaceae bacterium EMTCatB1; assembly: GCA_001950395.1. Classification (GTDB taxonomy): domain Bacteria; phylum Actinomycetota; class Coriobacteriia; order Anaerosomatales; family Anaerosomataceae; genus Parvivirga. The sequence continues at coordinate 1,039,513 of BDLO01000001.1, read as the reverse complement.
ACGCCGGGCTGCCGCAAGGCGGCTGCTCGGCGTGCCACAAGGGTCCCGATCAGCCAGCGACGACCACCGACTGCACTGTCTGCCACGCTGGCGTCGGGCCGAACCACCACGAGGCGCACGACGCCTCGGGCGCGAACCCGAGCGGCTGCAAGGGCTGCCACTTCATGTACCTGGACGATGAGCACGCGGCGCTCGGATACACCTGCCAGACCTGCCACGGCTCGACGAACGCCACGGTGCAGGCGGCGATCGCTGCAGGCGACCGGCGCTGCCTGACCTGCCATCCGGACTCACCGCACAACGCGCGTCAGGCGTGGGAGTTCACGCCGAAGATGTCGTCTGGCCACCGCGTCTCGAGCGACCTGCCAGGCATGCAGTCGTCGTTCTCCGTGAACGGCAAGACGTACACCTGGACGCTTCCCGCCGCCTCCTCGTTCCTGAAGAGCGGCTGGTCCACCGACTCCGTCATGTCCTGCGACTCCTGCCACACCTACACCGGCGCGTCCGGTCCTCACGGGGCCGCGATGAAGGTGAACATCGACCCGGCGTACCCGACGAGCTGGAAGAGCGCGTACCTCACCAACTCGTCCAACGGCATGAGCTCCACGACGGTGATCTGCGCCAAGTGCCACGACCTCAACGGCACGAGCAACACCTGGAGCAACAAGGTGCACGAGAAGGGCGATCACCAGGGATCCAACAGGGGTAAGTGCATCCTGTGCCACGCTCAGGTGCCGCACGGGTGGAAGCGTCCGCGTCTGCTGGCGTACACCACCGACGGGTCGCCCTACGCGAGCACTGGCCTTACGGGGCTCGTGCTGAAGAGCTACACGCCCACGCAGTGGAGCGAAGGCGACTGCTCCACTTCGTGCGGCGAGCACAAGAGCTCCGTCACGCCGGTGTGGCCGCTGGTGCTCGACCCGACGGCCCCGACGACAGGCGACGTCGCCGGCACGGTCACCGACTCCTCGACTGGCGCTCCAGTTGCTGGCGCGATGGTGAGCGTCGCTGGTAAGTCGGCCACGACCGGTTCTGATGGGAAGTACAGCATCACAGGCATCGCCGGCGGGACGTACACGATGACGGTCACGGCGACCGGGTACCAGTCGTGGTCCTCATCGGTCACCGTCGTGAACGGCTCGACGGTCACAGTGAACGCCGCATTGACCCCGACCTCGACGGGCGGCGGCAGCAACCTCGCGCTCGGGAAGACCTTCACCGCCTCGCGGTACGAGAGCTCGAGCTACGCTCCCGCAAAGGCAGGAGACGGCAGCGAGTCCACGTACTGGTGGTCGAAGCGCGACGGCGGGGCATCAGACACCCAGTGGCTGAAGGTGGGTCTCGCCTCCCGGTACAGAGTCAGCCGCGTGGAGGTCGCCTGGTACGGTGACTACTGGGCCAAGGAGTTCCGCGTGTACGTGTCCACCGACAACCGCAACTGGACGCAGGTGTACTCGACCACCAGCGCCGTCAAAGGGACGACGACGGTCACGTTCTCGGCGCGCGATGCCCGGTACGTCAAGGTGGAGTGCCGCAAAACGGGCACCGGTCGCAACAATGGCTACGGCATCGCCGAGCTGAGGGTGTTCCAGTAGCGATCACATCCGCATGGGTGTCTGAGCGCGGGTCGCGGGTCACTGCTCGCGACCCGCTGCTCATGCGAGGTGTCGTAGAATGGCGCTCGTGAGATCTCGTGTGATACGACTGGTCGTGTGCGTCGTGTGCTGCGCTGCGCTCGCGGTCGCGGCTGGATGCGCGCGCGCCAAGAACGTGCCCGCACGAGAGCCGACTTCCGGTGTACTGCCGATCGGCGATGCGCCGGTCGAGCGCCTGCCGTCGAGCACCCCGAAGCAGGCGGTCACTGCGTATCTCTCGGCTGCTGCCGAGGCGTACTACAGCCTCGAGACGAGCATCGTGGCGCCGTACGTCACCGAAGAGCAAGAGGTCCGCGAGGACGCGTACATCGAGCTCAACCGGCAGCAAGGCCAAGCCCTGGAGATGGACCTGACGGCGTTCTCGGTGCTCTCGGCGGACTCGCCGTCAGCAGAGACGACCTCGGCTACGGTGCGCACGAGCGAGGCGTGGCGCTGGCGCTACTGGAGTCTCAGCACCCGCCAGCCGTCCACCGACTGGGCCGACACCACCTACGAGGTCGAGTACCTGCTCTCTCGGAGGAGCGGCGGGTGGCTCGTCGCGCACACCAAGGTGCTGTCGCAGTCCGGCGACGCGACCCCGACGCCACTGCCCTGAGGCGCTGCCATGCCCGTCCTCTCCAGGGTGTACGACTTCTTTCGATCCAGGCGGCTTGCCGCGGCGCTCCTCGCCGCGACGGCGGTTTGGTCGGCTCTCGCAACCGTGGTGCCTCAGCGCGGCAGCGCCGCTGCCCGGTCGTCGCCCGCGAGCGGGCTTGCTGCGGCGATCGGTCTCGACCACGCTTTCAGCGCGCCGATCTTCCTTGCGCTCGCTGTGCTTCTTATGTGCTCGACGGCGGCGTGTGCGCTTGAGCGCACGAGAGGCGCGCTGCGGCTGTGGCGACGCGCCCGCGCGGGCGGTCCACGCAGCCTGCCTTCAGCGAGCAACAGCGACTTCACGGTCGCTCTCGGCGACGCATCTGAGGCCGCGCGATCGGTGAGAGAAGCGTTTCGCGAGGCGGGCCTCGTGGTGCGCTCCGCTTCAGACGAGGCGGTGTTCGCGACATCTGCGCGCTTCGGCGTGTGGGGCAGTCCGGTGTTCCACTGGCTGCTCGTGCTGCTCATCGCCGTCATCGGAGCTGGCCAGCTCACCCGGGCCGAGGGCCTGATGGGCGTGCCTGTGGGCTCTGCGCGGTTGGACACGCGCGAGTCGTACGGCGTGGTGAGCGAAGGGCCGTTGCACAAGCGCTTCACGATGCTGACCGTCGCGGTTCCCTCGCTCGAGCTCACCCACGTCGTGGACGGCATCGACAGGGGGCCGACGCCGTACGTGGAGCTCTACGACGGACCGCAGCCCGTGGCGTCCGGATACGTCTTCCCGAACCACCCGCTGCGGTACAAGTCGCTGGTCGTTCACTCCAATGCCGTCGGGTTAGCCGTGACGCTCACCGCTCCTGACGGCGCGACGACTGACGTCCTTCTCGACTTCGACGAGGATGCGTGCGTCGCGCGCTCAGCGAGCGTGCTGGAGGTCGCCGGCCCCGACGGGACGACGAAGATGGAGCTGTCCGTGCCGTTGGAGACGTCGCGAGGCAGGTGCGTGACGGCGATGCCGAGAGAGCCTCGCGTCGAGTGGACGGCGTCCGGGCCGAGCGGCCGCTCGAGCGGCGTCGTAGCGCCTGGTGAGAGATTCGAACCGCTGCCAGGTTTCGAGGTAGGCGTCGGCAGCGTACGATACTACGCACGGCTCTCCGTGGCCGACGATTGGAGCGTCTATCCGATGTACCTCATCTTCGCGCTCGCTGCCATCGCGCTCGCCATCGCGCTTTTTGCGCCGTATCGCGAAGCGGCCGCGCTCTTAGAGGTGCGGCCGGGAGCCGCCGTCGTCTACGTGCGGGCCCGCCACGTGCGGCGGGACCCCTCATTCGCCCGGCGGGTGCAGGGATGCGTCGAGCGCTTTTCGGGCATCGCGCCCACGACAGTCAAGAGGAGGTCCGAAGGTGACGACTGAGATTATCGTCATGTGGATCGCGGTGACTCTGTACGCGGTCTCGGCCGTGTGCGCGATCCTCGGCTTCGTGTTCCGCAAGCCTGCCCTTGAACGCGCGTCGACTGTCGTCGCGCTTGCAGGTCTGGCCGTGCACGCCGTGGGCATCGGCTATCGCTGGGTGCGCGTGGGTCATGGTCCGTTCCTGGGCTTCTACGAGGTCGTCTCGTCGTACGCATTCGTCGGGGTCGCGGCGTTCACGCTCCTGGTCGCGCGCAAGCGCGTCTTGCAGCCGCTGGCTGCCGTGGTGATGCCCATCGCGTTCCTCGGCCTTGGGGGCGCGATGCTTGCGCCCAAGAGCGATCTGGCCATAACCGGCACACTGGCGAGCTGGTGGCTCGCGATCCACGTCGCCTTCGCGAAGCTCTCGTACGGCTCGTTCATCACGGCGTTCTGTCTTGCCGTGCTGTTCTTGGTTCGCGAGGGAAAGACGGCGAAAGGCGACCCTCTCCTCGGGAAACTGGCGCCTGAGACGCTCGACGACCTGGCGTTCAAGTTCGTGGCGGCCGGATTCCTGTTCCTCGGCATCATGATCGCCGCAGGCGCTATCTGGGCGAACGAGGCGTGGGGCAGGTACTGGGGGTGGGATCCGATCGAGACGTGGTCGCTCATCTCATGGTTGGCGTACGCTCTCGTGCTCCACGGACGGCTGACGCTTGGCTGGCGCGGTCGGCGTTTCGCCTGGGCAGCCATCGCGGCGTTGCCGATCGTGCTGTTCGCTCTCGTCGGCGTGGCGTTGGTCTACAAGTCGATCCACGGCGCGTACCTCATCGGATACTGAAGTCCGTTATCGGCGACTTAGAGCGACTGCGTTCGAGAACCGTGACTTTGCGTTTCCCAGCACTTCAGCGAATCGCTCTGGGAGCAGAATCGTTACCGAGTTGCCGATTGCTTGTGGTAGTCTAAGGCTCGATAACGGTCTCACGTTCACGCGAGGAGGGCTCCGTCTTATGCCGGACGGCCGCAATGCACCCGATGCCACCCTGTACCGCCTCTCGCTCTATCACTGCTACCTGGGCGAGCTTCTGCGAGTGGGCGCGCCGGAGCGCATCACGTCGTCAGAGCTCGCCCGCGAACTCGGTATCAAGGAGGAGACGGTTCGTCGGGACATCTCGTTCGTGGGCGAGATAGGACGTCCGGGAGCCGGCTACAAGCCCGGGGACCTTTATCGTGAGTTCACGCGGTACCTGGGTCTGTCCGAGGAGTACCCGATTGCGCTCGTCGGAACCGCGAAGATGCTCGAAGCGCTGCAGGTCGTTTTCCCGTCCGAGCGCTACGGTGTGAAGCCCGTCGCTCTGTTCTCGGAGCTCCCCGAAGATGCCGGCACGAAGATAGGCGACTTGACCGTGCAGCACCTCACAGATCTTGCGAAGCTGGATACGAACCTGGGCGTCACCGTCGCATTGGTGGCATGCTCGCCGGGGTGGGTCCAGGTCACCTTGGACCTGCTCGCCAACGCCGGGATCACGGGCGTGCTGCTCATCACGCCGGTCATCCACGTGCGGAAGCCGGAAGGGATGCAGATCCACCAGGTGCGCGTGCCGTGCGACATCAAGTCGCTCGCGTGCAAGTGCCAGGTGCCGATCGGCGCTGGCCGACCGAACGACTGAGCGCACGGGACGTCTTGCGGGTCGCGGTTGCCTCGCAGCTAAGGCGCAGCTGCTCATCGCGCTGCTCACGCACCGAGCCCCGCGGCGTGCCTGCTCGTTGCAGGAGCCCGCGGCATGTGAACGAACACACCCTCCTGTGGTATCATGCGCACGGTCTGGGGGCCGCTCCGCGCAGGCGGCCTGTGCGAGAAGGAGCGTCGTGCCTCACACCGATCTCGTGCTGCTGCACGCCCCGAGCGTGTACGACTTCCGTGAGCGGTCCATCATGTTCGGGCCGGTGTCTGACCTCGTGCCCTCGACGCCGATCTTCGAGATGTACCCGATCGGCTTCACGACGCTCGCGGAGTACATGGAGCGCCAAGGTCTTCGCGTGCGCATCGTCAACCTCGCGATGCACATGCTCGCCAAGCCGCGCTTCGACGTCGAAGCGGCGATCCGTGCGATGCGTCCAGTCGCGTTCGGCATCGACCTGCACTGGCTGCCGCACGCGCACGGCGCGATCGAGGTCGCCCGCATCTGCAAGCGCCTGCATCCGGACATCCCCGTGGTCATGGGTGGGCTGTCGGCCTCGTACTTCCACGAGGAGCTCATCCGCTACGACTGCGTCGATTACGTGCTCCGGGGGGACTCGACCGAGGCGCCGTTCACGGCGCTCATGTTCGCGCTTCGGCGCGGCGGGTCGGTCGCGCACATCCCGAACCTCACCTACAAGACGCGGGCAGGAGACGTCGTCGTCAACGAGCTCTCGTGGGTCCCCGAGACCTTCGACCACGTCAAGCTCGACTACAGCTTCAACATGCGAGCGGTCATCCGTGACCGCGACTTCACGAGCTCGCTGCCGTTCCGCGGTTGGCTGGGCTACCCCGTGACCGCGTCGCTCGTGTGTCGCGGCTGCACGAAGCAGTGCCCGACGTGCGGCGGCTCCGCGTACGCCTTCGCGCGGCACTTCGGGCGCACGCGGCCCGCGTTCCGCGACCCCGAACGCTTGGTGGCCGACATCAAGCACGTGGCAAAGCACATCCCCGGTCCCGTATTCGTGCTCAACGACTTCCAGCAGGCAGGGCAGGAGTACGTCGAGGCCTTCATCAAGGGGCTCAAGCGCATCGATTTCAAGAACCCCATCGGGTTCGAGTTCTTCACGCCGCCCACAGAGGAGTTCTGCGCGTTCCTCGGCGAGAACCTGAACGATTGGTCGATGGAGGTCTCCTGCGAGAGCCACGACGACCAGGTGCGCGCCGCGTTCGGCAAGCACTACAGCTTCGAGGAGGTCGCAGAGTCGATCCGCCACGCGTTCAAGCACGGCTGCTCGCGGTTCGACCTCTACTTCATGACCGGCATCCCGACGCAGACCGCGCAGTCCGTGCTCGACACCGTCCCTGCCGTTCGCGATCTGTACGCCAGTGTGGGCGACGACAAGCGCTTGCTCGCCTTCATCTCGCCGATGGCGCCGTTCCTCGATCCTGGCTCCATGGTGTTCGACCAGCCGGACGCGTACGGCTACCGGCTCCGCGCCCGTACGCTGGAGGAGCATCGGCAGCTGCTGCTCCAACCGTCGTGGAAGCACATCTTGAACTACGAGCCAGACGGCATGACCCGCGACGAGCTCGTCGACAGCACGTACGAAGCGGCGCTCGGTTTCAACCGCATCAAGGGCGAGATCGGCATCCTGGACGCTGCGGCTGCGGCTGCGACTGACGTGCGCATCCGCGAGGCGCGGGCCACGATGCGGCGCATCGACGAGATCGTGGAGTCTTCGGAAGGCGAGGAGCGCGAGCGACGGTTAGCCGCGCTCAAGCGAGAGATCGATCAGCTCAACGAGAACACCGTGTGCGTGAAGTCGGAGCTCCAGTGGCCTCGGAGCGTGCGCCCGACGCACGTCATCGCGAATGCGCACCTGTGGCTCAAGGTGAACATCGAGATGCTATTCCCGGCGATCCGAAGGCGTCGGCTGGCGCGCGAAGGGGGCGTTGGGTGAGCGAGGCGCGAGAGCCCTCGAGCGGAGCCCCCACCACCGAACGGGTTCGCGGCATCTTCTCCCGCATCGCTCCGCGGTACGACGCCTTCAACCTGGTGTCGAGCTTCGGCCTCGATCGGCTGTGGCGCCGTACGACAGTGCGCATGGCCGGCCTCACGCCGGAGTCCGACGTGCTCGACCTCGCTGCTGGCACCGGCGACCTGACGCTTGCGATCGCCAGGCACGGCCGACCGGCCTCGGTCATGTCGACCGACTTCGTCGAGGAGATGCTCGAGGTCGGCAAGCGCAAGGCAGCGCGATACGACGGCCCCACGCGCATCTCGTTCGCGCACGCGGACGCGCAAGCGTTGCCCTTCCCGGATGCGTCGTTCGACGTCGTCACGATAGCATTCGGCGTGCGCAACCTGCCCGACCGTGCGGCGAACTTCCGTGAGGTGAGGCGGGTGCTGCGCCCCGGCGGGCGGTACGTGATCCTCGAGTTCAGCACGCCGCAGTGCGCTCTGTTCCGTGCGGTGTACCACGCGTACCTCGGGCGGGTCATTCCTGCGCTTGGAGCGCTCATCGCGGGGGACCGCGCGTCGTTCGAGTACCTCAATGCTTCGATACGCGCGTTCCCCAAGCAAGCAGAGCTTGCACGCGAGCTCGAGGCGGCCGGATTCTCGCGCGTGCGGTGGCGGAACCTCACTGGCGGCATCGTGGCGGTGCACGTCGCGGAGGTCTGAGCCGTCCCGCGCAGTCGGCGCCGCGCGCGTGCTAGGATGTCTTGCGTATCTGGTCGTCTCGGAGGTCGCCCATGCTGCTTGCAGCCCGCTACGTCCTTCCCGTGAGCGCGCCGTTCGTCGAGCACGGGGCCGTGCTGGTCCGCGACGGCGTCATCGTTGAGGTCGGCGCTCGTGACGATCTCGTCGCGCGGTATCCCGAAGAAGAGGTGCGCGATTTCGGGCAGGCAGCGCTCATGCCCGGGTTCGTGGATCTGCACACGCACCTCGAGTACGCCGTCTTCCGCGGGATGGTGGACGATGCGCCGTACTCGCAGTGGAAGCTCCAGGTGATGCGCAAGGAGGCCGCGCTCGAGCCCGAGGACTGGGCCGTCTCTGCCGAGCTCGGCGCTACGGAAGCCGTGCGGTCGGGCATCACCACGATCGCGGACATCACTGACTCCGGCGCTTCGGTGGGCGCAGCGTCTGCCGCCGGGTTGCGAGGGGTGATCTACCGAGAAGTCTCGACGATGGACCGCGCCCGAGTGGAGCAAGCGCTCGACGAGGCGCTTGGAGACGTGGCTCGGTGGAAGGACGCGGCCTCTGCTCGCATCGAGATAGGCGTCGCTCCGCACTCGCCGTACTCGTGCCATCCGAAGCTCTTCGAAGCCGTCGCGCACGCCGCTGTCGAGGAGGATCTGCCCGTGGCGATGCACCTCGCGGGCTCCAAGGACGAGCACGACTTCGTGAAGTACGGGTCGTCGCTTCTCGGCCAGGACTACCGTGACGCTTCGGGCTGGTCGAGCATCGGGTGGTTGCCGACGGGCGTGAGCCCGGTGCGTTACGTGTATCAGTGGGGCATCCTCGAGGTGCCCCGGATGCTCGCGGTCCACTGTGTCCACCTCGACGAGGGAGACGTCGACATCCTGGCCAAGACGCGGACGGCAGTTGCGTACTGCCCACGATGCAATCTGAAGCTCGGCATGGGGATCGCTCCGCTGCGCGAGCTCGTGGACGCCGGCGTCGTGGTGGGCATCGGCACCGATTCCCCGGCCTCGAACAGCACCATGGACTTCTTCGACGAGATGCGCATCGGCCTCCTCGTCCAGCGCGGTTTAGCCGGCGAGGCGCGATTCTATCCAGCGGAGCGCTTCGTACGCATGGCGACCCTCGACGGCGCGCGAGCGCTCGGCATCGACCACCTCGTGGGAAGCCTCGAGCCCGGCAAGCGTGCCGACGTCGTGGCGGTCGACCTATCCCGCAGCCACCAGGTCCCGACGCGCGATCCGTACGGTGCGGTGGTGCACACCACGAATCAGGATGACGTGCTTCTGACGATGATCGACGGGGAGGTAGTCTTCGACCGCGGCTCCGTCGACGCGGCGAGTTTCGCCGATCTCGTCGAGCGCGCGGACCGCGTCCAGGCGAAGCTGCGCGACGGGGGCTCCGCGTGAGAGAGCGTGGGACGGTAGTTGCGGTGCGCGGAAGCCGCGTGGACGTGGCCCTCGGTCAGACGGCGGCGTGCGCGGGGTGCAAGGCGTGCGCTTCGCTCAGCTCGGCCTCGGGCGAGATGCTGCTCGCGGACGTCATCGACCGTGCCGGAGCGAGCGTCGGTGACGAGGTGGAGATCGAGATCCCTGAGCGTCTTCGCGTGCAGGCCGCGCTCGCCATCTACGTCGCTCCGCTCATCGCGCTCTTCGCCGGATACTTGGCCGGGTTCTTGCTTGCATCACGTGGTGACGGGAGCCCGGATACCGTCGGGGCGTTCACCGGCATCGGGAGCGCTACAGCAGTCCTCGCCGCGGTATTCTTCCGCGAGCGCGAGCTGGCTCGCAAAGAGGAGTTCGCCCCATTCGTGCGTGGTATAATCACGCGCGTTCACACGGATTCAGGCGACCGTCACGACGACGCCGCCGCTGACAGGAGGTACGAGTGAGCGACCAGGACTTCTTCTTCGACGAAGAAGAGAGCGTGACCCCAAAGAAGACAGAGAAGAAAGCGCCGAGCGCACGGTCGGCCCAGAAGGTCGCGGCTCCTGCGGCCAAGCAGCAAGTCTTCCAGCAGAGCGTCAGCATGACGGTCGCTGCGCTGATGGCCGTCATCGCGCTCCTGATCGGCGTCATCATCGGCATCCTGATACCGACCGGCGGCTCGACGGCGACCGACACCGGTACAGGCGCCATCGCCCCGCAGCTGACGCCGGAGCAGCTGCAGTCCGGCCAGCTGCCGCCAGGCCACCCCGACATCAGCGGCATGACGGGCGGTCAGACCGCGACCGCCACGGGCGGGTCCGCCACCGGCACCGAGACGACCGGCACCGGCAACTGACGCCTGCGCACGTGACCGGCTCAGCGTCGGTCTCCACAGGACAAGAAAGCGAGGGTGGCTCATGGCCATCGACAAGACTTCGTCCCCGACCTGGGTGAAGATCGTCATCATCGCGGTGGCGCTGTCGTTCGTGGCGTCCGTCGCAGGACTGGCGGCTATCGGAGCTGGTGGCTCGCGGAGCTCCTCTGGGAGCAACGGCGGGACGGCCGCGTCGCAGTCGTCGATCGCGGCCAAGCACCAGCCGGCGATCGACGCGCTTCTGGCGGCGCAGAAGGCGGATCCCGAGAATGTGGGCATCCTCATGCAGCTTGGTCATGCATACTACGACTACGCTGCGGAGTTGACGAACGCGGGTCTGGCGGACGCCGCACAGCCGCTCTGGAGTGTGGCGATCACGTACTACGATAGGGTGCTTGCGAAGCAGCCCGATAACGCGCAGGTGCTCGGGGATCGTGCGTTCGCCGCGTACTACTCGGGCGCTCCGGATGCAGCCGAGTCGCTCAAGCGGTTCATCGCCACCAACGACCCCACGCTCACGCAGCAGATCGAGGCCGCAAAGCAGTACCTGTCGCAGATCGGCGGGAGCGTGCCTGCCACGCAGTCGTCTGGCTCGACGACGTCTCCGTAGCGATCGAAGCCCCCGCTACAGGCGAGCGGTGTCCGCCAGCATCTGGCGCGCCTCTTCGACGCCGGGAGCGGTGGAGAAGATGCTCGACAACCGCGTGAGCTCCAGGATGTTGTCGACGACCTCGTTCGTGACCAGCACGAGCCGGCCGCCGGTGGCTCCGTACTCCTTCGAAAGCGAAAGCAGCAGACCGAGCCCGGAGCTGTCCAGGTAGTCGACGCCCGTAAGATCGATGATGGTGCTGGGAGGGGCGTCGCGCAGCACCCGATCGACTGTCATGCGGAAGCTCGCGCACTCGCTGTAGTCGAGGCCGCCATCGAGCTTCAGCACCCAATGGTCTTCAAGCGGATCGATGTGGATGGAGAGCGACACGTCTGACCTCCTGCAATCCGAACATCTACTGTTTACTACCCCAAAGGGGGCGGCTTCTCACCGAGACGGTGGACGGCTACAATCAAGAGGCTGGTACGCGCGACGCAAGGGGTGGCGATGCAGCTCGACATCGACGTGAAGAAGGACGGCACCACCTGCCTGCTGGCAGTCCGCGGGGAGGTCGACGTGTACACGTCGCCGCTCCTCAAGTCACGCCTGGGCGAGGCCGTGGACGACGGGTGCCTTGACTTGATCGTCGACCTCGAGGGCGTCAGCTTCATCGACAGCTCTGGCCTCGGGGCCCTCGTGAGCGGCTTGCGGCGCGTCAAGGAGCGCTCCGGCAGCCTACGCGTGGTCTGCACCAAGGACAACATCCTCAAGGTGTTCCGGATCACGGGGCTGGACAAGGTGTTCCCCATCGTGTCGAGCGCGGAAGAGGCCGCGGGTTTCTAGTGCTTGCTCGGGGGCCGCTGCACCCGTAGACTCGTGCGAGCACCACACCCTTTCGTCCAAGGAGCGACGCTTCGTGTTCGGTTTGAGCGGCACCGAGTTCCTTCTGATAGCGGCTCTCGCGCTGCTTCTGTTCGGGCCCGACAAGCTGCCTGAGATCGCCCGCACGATCGGTCGCTTCACCGCAGACTTCAAGCGTTATCAGGCCATGATGGAATCGGTCATCCGTGCGGAGGTCTACGCGGCTCAGTCGGAGGCGGCGACCAAGGAGTCCAAAGAGGACCCGTTCAAGGCGGCGCGCGAGTATCGGGAGAAAGCGGGCACGACGATCCCGGGGCAGGAGCCGCAGACGACCGAGGCGTCCACCGAAGGCGTGAGCGAGCCGGAGCCAGCGGTCGAAGACGAAGAGGTCGACCCGGAGCTCGTTGCGCCTGAGCTCGCTGACACCGTGTGGGTCCCAGGTACGGCCGGGGCTCCCGCTCCAGGTGCGCCGACGGAGGACGACGGAAGCAGAGAGGAGGTCGAGGCGGACGCCTGAGAGCGACGTCTCGCGCGCGATGCCGATCTCCCCGAAGCGCATGCCGTTCATGAGCCACCTAGCCGAGCTGCGCAGCCGGCTCACGGTGATCGTGGTCGTGCTCGCCGTCACCGGCCTGGCGGGGTACTTCTTCGCGACGCCGATCTACAAGCTCCTCGTCGCGCCGCTCCAACCGGTGCTGCAAGGCAAGCCTGCGGTGACGCTCAAGCTTCTCGAGGCCATGGGCATCCGCTTCAAGCTCGGGTTGTGGGGTGCGCTCGTGGTGTCGAGCCCGGTCATCATCTACGAGCTCCTGGCTTTCTTCCTGCCGGCTCTCAAGCCGAGAGAGCGCGTGTGGTTCCTGTGGACGTTCGCAGCCGCGGCGGTGCTGTTCTTGGCCGGCGCGGCCTTCTGCTACCTCGTGGTGCTGGAGCCGAGCGCCCAGTGGCTCGCGCAGCAGAACGGCGAGATCTTGAGCTACCTGCCCACGGGAGCTGATCTCGTGACGCTCGCCATGTACTTCATCTTGGGATTCGGCCTCGCGTTCGAGGTCCCCGTCCTCGTGTTCTATCTCGTGTACTTCGGGGTCATCCCGTACGACAAGCTGCGCAAGAACTGGCGGGTGGTGTGGGTCGTCCTGGCGACGATCGCGGCGATGATCACGCCGGACTGGTCGCCGGTGACGATGGGGCTGCTCGCCATCGCGATGATCGGGCTGTTCGAGGGCACGATGCTCCTGCTGCGCGTGCTGCTCGCCAAGAAGATCCGCAACCAGCGCGCCGCATTCGCGCTTGACGAGGAGTAGCGGCCCGTGCACGAGATGGGCATCTGCGACGGGATCCTTTCGTCTGCCGTCCGCGCGGCGAGCGATAGCGGTGCGACGCGCATCAACCGCATAGAGGTGAGCATCGGAGAGCTCACCGAAGTGATGGATGATGCCTTGCGCTTCGCGTTCGAGGCGCTGAAGACCGGGACGATGGCGGAAGGCGCCGAACTCGTGGTCAACTACGTCGAAGCGCGCTCGCAGTGCACGGACTGCGGCGCGGTGTTCCGACACGACCGCTTCGACCCGAAGTGCCCCGAATGCGGCTCGTACGTGAGCACGCTCGTGCAGGGGCGCGAGCTGCGGATCGACGCCATCGACGTGGACTAGGGAGGCCGCGTGCGCATCGACATCGCCAAGGACGTCCTCGAGCACAACGACGCGCTCGCGCAGGAGAACCGCCGGCGCTTTGCGGAGGCGGGCGTCTTCGTCGTCGATTTGATGGCGAGCCCGGGCGCCGGCAAGACCACCACCATCCTCGCGACGATCGAAGCGCTCCGCGACCGGTATCGCATCGCGGTGATCGAGGGCGACATCGCTTCGCGGGTGGACGCCGAGAAGATCGCGGAGCACGGCATCCCAGCAGTGCAGATCAACACGGGCGGCGCGTGCCACCTGGAGTCTGCGATGATCCGCCGCGCCATCGACCAGCTCGACTTGGACGAGCTCGACCTCGTGATCGTCGAGAACGTCGGCAACCTCGTGTGCCCGACGGAGTTCGACTTGGGCGAGCACGCGAAAGTGATGATCCTCTCGGTGCCCGAGGGCCACGACAAGCCGTACAAGTACCCAGGCATCTTCGAGATCTCCCAGGCCGTCATCCTCAACAAGTACGACACGCGCTCCGTGTTCGACTTCGACGAAGAGGAGTTCCGCTCGGTAGTGGGACGCCTGAATCCCAGGGCTCCGATCTTCCCGATGTCGGCGAAGACCGGGGAGGGCGTGGACGCGTGGGTCGCGTGGCTGACCGAGCGCATCGAGGCGGCGAAGGAGGGCGGTTCACGTGACGCGTGACGAAGCGATTGCGCTGCTCGAGCAACACGTTCCAGCGGCCAACCTCAAGAACCATTGCCTTGCCGTCGGCTGGATCATGCGGGCGCTCGCTGAGCGGCTGGCCATTCCATCCGCCGACGCGGACCGGTGGGAAGTCGTGGGCGTCCTGCACGACCTTGACTACGCGACGACTGCCGAGGACTTCGAGCGTCACGGCCGCGTGACGGTCGAGATGCTCGGCGCGCGCATCGATCCCGAGATGGCGCATGCGATCCTCGCTCACGCCGCGAAGGCGCCGCGCGAGTCGCTGATGGACAAGGCGTTGTACGCTGCGGATCCTGTGACCGGCTTCATCGTCGCTGCGGCGCTCGTGCGCCCAGACAAGTCGCTTCGCGCCGTCGAAGTCTCGAGCCTGAAGAAGCGCTGGAAGGAGAAGGCGTTCGCGCGCGGTGCTGATCGCGAGCAGATGGCGTCGTGCGCAGAGCTCGGGCTCGAGCGAGACGAGTTCCTTGCGCTTTCGCTCGCGGCGATGCAAACACACGCTGAGGAGCTCGGCCTGTAGCCACCGCGGCGCTTGACGCGGCGTTTATACTCGCATGAGCCGCCACCGACACGGGAGCCGCGCTCATGCGCCTGATAGTCTCAGAGAAGAACATAGCCGCCCGGCGCATCGCTGAGATCCTCGCCACCGGCAAGCCGAAGATTGAGCAGGTCCACGCCGTGCCGGTCTACCGCTTCAGACGCGACGGCGAGGAGTGGGCGGCCATCGGGCTCAAGGGCCACATCCTCGGCCTGGACTTCCCGCAGGCCCTTCGGCATCGGGACGGCGGCTGGATCGCAGAGTGGCCGGACGGGAAGGCGACGCCAGCCGACCTGCCGAGCGGGCTTCCTGCGCCGCCGTGGCAGAAGCGCACCAAGCCGTACCTTCCTGACGGCGTCGACCTATCCGTGTGGAAGCTGCAGTCGCTTCCGTACCTGGTGTGGTCGCCGGTCGGCAAGCGCGTCGCCGAGCGTGACATCGTGGAGGCGCTGAAGTCCCTTGCGAAGCAGGCGGACCTCGTCGTCATCGCGACCGACTACGATCGCGAAGGCGAGCTCATCGGTTCGGACGCCCGTTCGATCGTCCAGTCCGTGAACCCGCGCGTGCCGGTGGTGCGCGCCCGGTTCTCTGCTATCACGAAAGACGAGATCGAGCGCGCATTCTCGGCGCCCGGCGAGATCTCAGAGGCGCTCGCGGCAGCGGGGGAGACCCGGCAGGACATCGACCTCATCTGGGGCGCGGTGCTCACTCGCTACCTCACCAAGGTCAAGTTCTCGGGCGTCGGGCGCCCGCGGAGCGTGGGCCGCGTGCAGACCCCGACGCTTCGACTCGTGGTCGAGCGCGAGATGGAGCGCGAGGCGTTCGTCCCGGAGACCTACTGGGTGGTCAAGGCGCTGTTCGAGGCTCGAGGCGAGGAGTTCAGCGCCACGCACGAGACCGAGCGCTTCTCGTCCGAAGAGGACGCTTCGCGCGTGCTCGCGGCGGTCGCGGGGCACGACTCGGGCGTCGTCGCTGCCGTCGAGAAGTCGCGCCGAACCGTCAATCCGCCTGCTCCCTTCAACACCACTGCGCTTCAGGCCGCCGCTGCCGCAGAAGGGCTTTCGCCCGCGCGCACCATGCGCATCGCCGAGACGCTGTACATGAACGGGCTGATCTCGTACCCGCGCGTGGACAACACCGTCTACCCGCCAAGCCTCGATCTGAGGGCGACGCTCAAAGCGCTCCGCGAGGTGCCCGTGTACCGGGACTACGCCGCGCGGCTTCTTCAGAAGCGCACGCTCACGGTGACGCGCGGCAACAAGGAGGCCACCGACCACCCGCCGATCCACCCGACGGGCCCCGCCGACCCGGACAAGCTGTCGCCAGAGGAGTGGAAGCTCTACAACCTGGTCGCCCGCCGCTTCTTGGCGACGCTTTCGGACCCGGCTGTCATCGAGGCGACAAAGCTCGTCGTCGAAGTCGGCGGCGAGCGCTTCCTCGCCAAGGGCGACGTCGTGGTGCAGCCCGGGTTCCGGGAGATCTACCCGTACGGAGCGAAGAAGGACGAGCGCCTGCCCGGCGTCGAGGAAGGCGAGAGGGTACGCTTCAAGGGCGCTTCTTCGGAGAGCAAGCAGACGCAGCCGCCCAAGCGGTTCACGCAAGGCGCACTGATCCAGGAGATGGAGAAGCGCGGGCTCGGGACGAAAGCCACGCGGCACGAGATCATCCAGACGCTGTACGACCGCGGGTACGTCACGGGCGATCCCGTGGAGCCGACGTCCCTCGGGCGGGCGGTCGTGCACGCGCTCGGGGCGTTCGCGCAGCGCATCACCACGCCGGACATGACGGCAGAGCTCGAAGCCGAGATGGACGCCATCGCCAACGGCGAAGGGAAGAAGGACGCGGTCGTGGCGCACTCGCGTCAGATGCTCGACGAGGCGCTGCGGGACCTGCTCGAGCACGCTTCCGAGGTGGGCGACATGCTGAAAGAGGCGTCGCTGCAAGACGCTCGGGTCGGCTCGTGCCCGAAGTGCGGCAAGGACCTCGTGGTCCGGTCGTCGCCGAAGACGAAAGGGCAGTTCGCCGGCTGCACGGGCTACCCCGAGTGCGACGTCACGTACCCGCTCCCGGCAGGCAAGATCGAGCCGGTCGAAGAGCCGTGCGAGGTATGCGGCGCTCCCAAGGTCAAGGTGATACAGGCGAGGCGCAAGCCGGAGGTGCGCTGCATCGACCCCGCGTGTCCGAGCAACGCAGAGCAGCCGCTCGACATCGGCGCGTGCCCGGTGTGCGCCGCAGCAGGGCGGGACGGACGGATCATCGCGCAGCGCTCGTCCCGCACGCTCAAGCGCTTCGCACGGTGCACGCGCTACGAGGAGTGCGGCGTGAGCTATCCGCTTCCGCAAAGCGGCGAGCTTTCCGCGACGGGCGAGACGTGCGAGTGCGGTGCGCCCATCGTGGTCGTGCAGACGAGGCGCGGTCCGTGGCGCGTGTGCGTGGACCCGGCGTGCCCCCAGAAGCAGGAGCGTGCCGTGCGCAAGCCGGCGTCGAGGCGGAAGAAGCGCTCGTAGCGCGCCGAGCGTGAAGCGCGCGCCCGTTTCGGGCATGCTCTTGAGTGCAGGCGCGCAGAGCTTCACGAGGAGGTCGTCATGAGAGTCGCCGTGCTGCAGGCTGCTATCCGACAAGACCGGGAAGCCCAGGCCCGTGCGCTCGCCGAGCTCAGGGCACGGGCCGTTGCGCAGGGCGCCGAGGTGCTCATCGCTGCGCCGGTGGGAGGCGAGGAGGCGCTTCTCGACGGCGTGGATTCCATGGGAGACGTCGTGGTGCTGCAGGGGGACGCGGCCATCGACCCCGCAGAGCTCGCGAAAGCTCGACGCGCGCATCCGACCGCTCTGGTGCTCATGCCGGGCGCTGAGTCGGAGCTTCAGGCGGAAGGCGTGCTTGAGCTTGCCATCGCCGCGTCGGTGTCGGTCGCGAGCGTCGTCGTCGTCGCGGAGCACGGAGGTGGTGACATCGGGGCTCCCGGCCACGGAGGCAGCGCGATCGTGGTCGCGGGCGAGGTGGTCGCCGAGGCGCTTGGCACGGAAGACCTGGTGCTCGCAGACGTGCCGGTCCCGCCGCCACCTATCGACGCCAGCGCGCCGGATCCCGAGCCGCCGCTCATCTTGCGGCAGCGCCTCGCTCGTCATCGCGGCGAGAAGCCCGAGGTCGACTACCTCGCAGACCTCTCCTAACGCGCCTCGCGGCACGGTCGCGCGCGCTGCAATGGTAGAATCCTCCCTGAGCCAGCCGGCTCGATTCCGCGCGCAGCAACAACGGAAGGAGAGCCCGTGCCGCGTCGCAAGGTCACCATCGTCGGAGCAGGGCAGGTAGGCGCGACCGCCGCGTACTCGTTGGCGCTGCGGGAGGCGGCGGACGTCGTTCTCGTGGATGTCGCGGAGGGGATCCCTCAGGGCAAGGCGCTCGACATGATGCACGCTCGCCGCGTGGCAGGATTCGACGTGCGGATCGTCGGAACGAACTCCTACGAGCCGTGCGAGGGCTCCGACGTGGTGGTGATCACCGCTGGTCTGCCGCGAAAGCCCGGCATGACCCGCGAGGACCTGCTCAAGGTCAACGGGGACATCGTGCGATCGGTGATATCCGAGGTGTCTCGCGTCGCGCCCACGGCCGTCGTGATCTGCGTGACCAATCCGCTGGACGTCATGACGTACCTCGCGTGGAAGGCGTCTGGGATGCCGCGCGGTCGCGTGTTCGGCATGGGCGGCGTGCTCGACTCGGCGCGGTTCGCGCACGCGATCGCGGAGGCGGCCTCCGTGCCGGTTGCGGACGTCGACGCGATGGTGATCGGCGCCCACGGCGACACGATGGTGCCGCTGGTGCGCTTGGCGACAATCGGCGGCAGGCCGCTTCCCGACGTGCTTGCTGCTGAGCAGATCGAAGAGGTCGTGCGGCGCACCGTGAACGGCGGGGCCGACGTCGTCGCGCTCCTGAAGTCCGGGAGCGCGTTTTTCGCCCCCGGCGCTTCGGTCGCTGCGATGGTGGAGGCCGTGCTGTCAGATGCTCGGCGCGTGATGCCGGCCTGCGCCGTGCTCGACGGCGAGTACGGCCTGCGTGGCGTGAGCGTCGGGGTTCCGTGCGTGATTGGGGCGGGCGGTGTCCTCGAGGTGCAGGAGCTCGATCTGACCGAGGACGAGCTTGCGGCGCTCCGCGGATCGGCGGCTGGCGTCTCGCAGGGGATCGCCGCTCTCGGCCTCGAGGAGTGACGTGCTGGACGCGAGCGCTATCGGCGACGTCGTGCGGGAAGCGATCCCGCGGCTCGCGTGCTCTCTTCGTGCCGACGTCCGCGAAGCCCTCGAACGGGCGCTCACGGCCGAGCGCTCCGAGCGCGGCCGACGCGTCATCGAGATGCTGCTCGACAACGCCGCGATCGCCGAGCGCGACGGCTCGCCGCTGTGCCAGGACACGGGCACGGTGTGGGTGTGGGTCGAGGCGGGGCAGTACGAGTGCGTGCCGCCGGGGCTGGCGCAGGCGCTCGACGCCGCCGTGCGCGACGCGTATCAGACGAGCGGCCTTCGCATGAGCGTGGTGAGAGACGCGCTGCTCGACCGCTCCAACACGGGCGATAACACCCCTGCGTTCCTCGACGTTTCGTGGCGCCCGGGAAGCGGCGCAACGGTGCACGTCATGCTCAAGGGCGGCGGCTCTGACAACGCGTCGTGCGTGCGCATGCTGCCGCCGAGCGCAGGCGAGGACGGCGTCGTCGAGGCGGTGCTTGGCGCGGTGACCGAGAAAGGCGCCTCGGCGTGCCCGCCGCTCGTGATCGGGGTCGGCATCGGTGGCACGTTCGACACCGTCGCCAAGCTCTCGAAGCGCGCTCTCCTGCGCTCGCTCGACGCGCCCGCGACTGACCCGCGCACGCGCGCTCTCGAAGAGCGCATCCTCGCGGCAGTGAACGCGACGGGCATCGGGCCGGCAGGTCTTGGGGGCGACACGACCGCGCTCGGGGTGCGGGTGCTCACCGCGCCGTCGCACATCGCTGCGCTGCCCGTGGCCGTCAACCTCGGGTGCTGCGCGATGCGCTCGGCTTCGATCGAGGTGAGCGGCGCGTGACGGCGGCCGTCGTCGACCTCTCCAACGCGCGCTACGGCCCGCTGCTGAGGAACAGCCGCTTCCGGCGGTTGTGGCTGAGCCAGTTCGTGAGCGGCATCGGCGACTGGCTCGTCATCGGTCTGCTCATCCCGCTGGTGACGACGCTCTCCGGCGGCTCGGCCTCTGCCGTTGCCGGCATCATGATCGTGAAGATCCTGCCGTCGCTGCTCCTAAGCTCGTTCGTAGGGGTGTTCGTCGACTGGTTCGACCGCCGCGTGCTCATGATCGCGTGCGACGTCGCGCGGGCATTGCTCACGCTCGGGCTGCTCTTCACGAACTCGCTCGCCGTCATCTACGCGATCGTGTTCCTCATGGAGATGGCGTCGCTGTTCTTCAATCCCGCGAAGAGCGCGCTCGTGCCGTACCTCGTGGACGAGGAGGACATCGCCGCTGCCAACGGGCTGTCCTACACGACGCAGCAGGCGAGCATGCTCATCGGCCTCACGGCGTCAGGCGCGATCCTGGCGGCGTTCGAGGCGATCGTCCGCACGGTCCTGCGGGCGAAGCTGCCGGTGGTGGACGCGCTGGCCGGCCCGCTCGCGCCGGCGCTGCTCGGGCCGCGTGCCGGTGTCGTGCTGAACTCGCTCAGCTTCGTGATCTCCGCGGCGTTCGTGCTGAGCATCCGCGTCAGAGCGCGCGCGGGCGAAGCGCGTCGATTCGATCTCACGCTCATCGGCCGCGACCTTCGCGAGTCCTTCAGCTTCTTGAAGGAGCGCGTCGAGCTCCGGGGGCTGCTCGTCACGGTGGCTCTCGCGTTGATGGGAGGGGGCTCTCTCATCTCCGTCGGCCTCGTGCACGTGCAGCGCAACCTCGTAGGAGGCGTCCCGTTCCTGGACAGGATTGAGCTCTTCCGTCGGCTCATCGCTGCGCCCCAGACGTTCATGCTCGTGTTCATCGCGTTCGGCATGGTCGCGGGGGCCCTCATCGTCCCTCGGCTCACCGGGCGTCTCCCGCTGCAGGCGCTCTTCTTGGGTGCGGTGAGCGTGTTCGGCGCGGGCATGGTGGTCTTCGCTCTGTCGAGCGCATACTGGATCGCGGCCGTCTTCGCGCTGGTGGCGGGATTCTGCATCGCGACGCTGAGCGTGACGGGCAACACCTACGTGGTCATCACCGTCTCAGACGAGCTCCGCGGCAGGGTCTTCACCGCGCTCGATGCCGTCATCCGCGTGTCGCTTCTGCTCTCGATGGCAGTCGTGGCGCCGATCGGCGACCTCGTCAACGCTGCGATCGCAGCCCTCGTGAAGGCCCAAGGCGTGGATCCTGCACGCGTGTGGCTGTCGGGTCCGCGTCTCACGCTGCTCTTGGCGTCGACGCTCGTTCTGGCGGCTGCGTGGAACGGGTATCGTCGTCTCGAATGGCGACGTCCTGCGAGCGCAGAGGAGGCGGCAGATGCGTGAGCCGGTGCGTATCACGCTTCCCAACGAGGCGCACCTGCTGCGCGGGCTCGCGGCGGGCGCCGAGGTCGCGCTGTCAGGCGTGGTCTTCACGGCGCGCGACGCCACTCACGTGCGGCTTGTGGCTGACTTTGAGCGACTGGGAGCCCTGCCGTACGGGCTGGTCGGGCAGGCGCTGTTCTACGCCGGCCCGACCCCTCCGCGTCCCGGCCGTCCGGCCGGCTCGGTGGGACCCACGACGGCGAGCCGCATGGACGCGTGGACCCCGCAGCTCCTGCGCGCCGGCGTCGTCGCCACGATCGGGAAGGGGCCGCGCAGCGAGGAGGTGCGACGCGCGTGCGCCGAGACGGGGGCCGTCTACCTCGTGGCGGTCGGCGGGGCTGCTGCGCTCCTCGGCGAGCGGGTCGTGCGCGCTGAGGTCGTCGCCTTCCCCGAGCTTGGCCCCGAGGCGCTCGTGCGTCTCGAGCTTCGGGACCTGCCGGTGTTCGTCGGCATCGACGCCACGGGCGGCGATCTGTATGCTTCCGTCGCTGCACAGTCAACGCAGGAGTCATCGTGAGAGGCGTGTTCATCACCTTCGAAGGCGGCGACGGCGCTGGCAAGACCACGCAGATGCGGTTGCTCGCCGAGGTGGTGCGTCGCGGAGGCGTCGAGCCGGTGGTCGTGCGCGAGCCGGGCGGCACTCGGACGGGAGAGAGCGTTCGCGAGATCCTGCTCGGTCCGGCGCACGACGACCTCACGGCGGTCGCGGAGCTCTTCTTGTTCGCCGCGAGCCGCGCGCAGCTCACCGCTGAGGTGATCGTGCCGGCGCTCGAGTCGGGCCGCGTCGTGCTCTGCGACCGGTACGCGGACTCCACCACCGCGTACCAGGGATACGGGCGCGGATTGGACCTCGACCTTGTGCGGCGCGTCAACGAGGCCGCGACGGGCGGTCTCGTGCCCGACCTCACGATCGTGCTCGACGTCGATCCTCGCCAAGGCGTCGCGGCGGCGAGCGCTGGAGGCGCGGACCGCATGGAGCGGCAGGCGATCGCGTTCCACGAGCGGGTCCGGGCGGGCTACGCCGCTATCGCGGCGGCCGAGCCGAAGCGCGTGAAGGTCATCGAGCGCGGGCCGGTCGACGCGGTGTGGCGTGAGGTCTCGTGCGTGGCGGCGCCGGTGCTTGCGGGAGCTGGCGTCAGGATCGACGAGGGAGAACGATGACGCGCGGGTGCGTGTGGGACCGCGTCGCCTTGCAGCGGCCGATCGCGGAACGGCTGAAAGCTGCGGTCGAGTCGGACAAGGTCGCGCACGCGTACCTGTTCGTCGGGCAGCCAGGCTCCGGAACGCTCGCTATGGCGCAGGCGCTGGCGTGCGCGGTGCTGTGCGAGGACGGCGGGTGCGGCGCGTGCCCTGCGTGCGTCCGCGTGTGGTCCTGGAGCCACCCTGACCTCATGAGGTTGCAGCCGGAAGGCGCGGTGGGCTACACAGTCGACCAGGCGCGGGAGCTCACGCACGACGCCGCCCTCAGACCCGTCTTCGGACGGCGGAAGGTCTACGTCATCGAAGACGCCGACCGGCTTGGTCCTGCTGCCGCCAACGCGCTTCTCAAGACGATCGAGGAGCCGCCGTCGAGCGTGGTCATGGTGCTGTTGGCGCGCTCGTACGACGCTGTGCTGCCGACGGTCGCCTCTCGCTGCCAGGTCGTGCGGTTCGCGCCGGTGCCAGAGCCGACGGCGGTCGCGCTGCTCGTGGAAAGGACCGGCGCTTCGCCCGAACAGGCGAAGGCGGCTCTGTCGACGGCAGGCGGAACCCTGGCTCGAGCCGAAGCGCTGCTGCGTTCGCCGTCGTCTCTGGTCGTCAGGACGCTCGTGTTCGACACGCTCAAGCGGCTGCCGTTCCTCGACGGGCACGACGTGCTGATGGCGGCGCGAGACCTGCTCGCTGCCGTTCGAGCTCCGCTCGAGGACGTGAAGGCCACGCAGGCAGCTGAGCTCGCCGAGCGCCGCGAGCTCTTCGGCACAGACGCGTCCGTCAAGCCCCTCGAAGAGCGGCACAAGCGGGAGCTCACCGCGCGCGAGCGCGAGGCGATTGATCTCCTTCTGGGTGCGGCAGCGAGCTGGATCCGGGACGCGCTGGTGGTGGGGTCTGGCCGAGAGGACTTGGCCGCGAACGCAGACGAGGCCGACGCGATCGAAGAGGTGGCGGCCGTGATGTCGCCAGCGGCAGCCGTGCGCGCATTGAGAGCCGTGGAGGCGGCGCGCGAGCGCGTCTCGTATAATGTGAACCCCCAGCTGGCCATCGAGGTCATGCTGTTCGAACTGCAGGAGGTCCTCAAGTGCCCACGGTAGTGGGAGTGAAGCTCGGATATGCCGGGAAGGTCTTGTACTTCGATCCGGCCGGAACCGACCCACAGCCAGGAGATCCCGTCGTCGTCTCGACGGAGCGCGGCGAGGAGTTCGGCACGGTCGTGTTCGGATGCCGCGAGGTTCCCGACGAAGAGATCGTCGCTCCTCTCAAACCCGTCGTGCGCATCGCCGACGAGGTGGATGTGCGTCGAGCCCAGGAGCTTGCCGCTGCTGATGCGGAAGCGCTCGAGATCTTCAAGCAGATGGTCGAGCAGCACGGGCTCGACATGAAGCCGGTAGCCGTCGAGACGCTCTTCGACGGCTCGAAGAAGGTCTTCTACTTCGTCGCTGAAGAGCGCGTGGATTTCCGGGCGCTCGTGCGCGAGCTCGCGTCGACTTTCAAGACGCGGGTCGACATGCGGCAGATCGGCGTCAGAGACGAGGCGAGGATCGTCGGGGGCGTCGGGCACTGCGGGCAGCAGCTGTGCTGCGCGCGGATGCGCGGGGACTTCGAGCCCGTGTCGATCCGTATGGCGAAGGAGCAGGACCTGCCGCTCAATCCGTTGAAAATCAGCGGTCTGTGTGGCAGACTAATGTGCTGTCTGCGCTACGAGTACGATGCCTACAAAGACTTCAAGCAGCGTGCCCCGAAGTGCGGATCGATCGTTGAAACCCCGAAAGGGCCTGGCAAGGTCACGGCGCTGAACACGCCGAAGGAGATCGTCGCCATCAAGCTGGAGGACGGCTCCGAGCTGAAGGTCCCGCTTTCAGCGATGGAGTGCGAGGCGAGCGGCGGAAGGCCGTGCAGGGTGCGTGCCGAAGCGCTGCAAGCGCCGACGCCCTCTGTGGCCCCGGTGCTCGAGGCATTGGCGGCGGTTCCGAGCACAGCCGGACAGGCCGAGGACGCAGCGAGCGAAGCCGAGCAGCCGCCCGCGCGGCGGAAGCGACGGCGCAGGACCGCGACGAAGCCAGAGGCCGCGGCGCCCGCTCCAGAGCCCCCGCAGGCCGAGACGCAGCGTCCGGCGCCGCGCAAGCGCAGGCGGCGCAAGCCGAAGGGCCAGCCGAACGGGGACAAAGGGAATACGCCGACGTAGCTCAGTTGGTAGAGCAGCGCACTCGTAATGCGCAGGTCAAGGGTTCGAGTCCCTTCGTCGGCTCCACGAGGTTCAAAGGCCCGCTCGCGACGAGCGGGCCTTTCGCGTGCAGCGGGCGGCGATCGTCAGGCACCGTCAGCGAACTCCGTTGCCTCGGACACGCATGAGGTGCGTGCGCCCGAGCGACGCGCTTCCGGGGTGTTGCGCGAGGTTGTAACTCGTGTTATAGTACGCCAACCTCGCCCCCGGACGGGCCTCCCCCGGTGCCCGCCGCGTGGGCGTTGCCGTACCTGGGTATGCTTGGTTCGGCAGCTGGCTGTGTCCGGGGAGGAGGTGCGGAGTGCCGTGCACACTGCCGCTCTAGACCATCTGACGCTCGCGGCGTTCATCGTCGTGGGGGCGCTGTTCGTGCCCGTCGCCGTCCTCGCGTCGAATCTGCTCGCCCCCTCGAAGCCGAGCGCCAAGAAAGCCGCGAGCTACGAGTGCGGCGTCGAGCCGGTCGGCCCTCCCTGGGTGCAGTTCCGCATCGGCTACTACGTGTACGCGCTGCTCTTCGTCGTCTTCGACATCGAGACGGTGTTCCTGTATCCGTGGGCGGTCGCGTTCAACGCGATGGGCGTCTTCGTGCTCGTCGAGATGCTGCTGTTCATCGCGATCCTCGCGCTCGGCCTCGCCTACGCCTGGAAGGAGGGAGCGCTCACGTGGCGCTAGACCGGCTCACTGGCGAGAACTCCATCCTCTTTGCGCGAAGCGAGCAGCTGTTCGACTACGCGAGAAGCAAGTCGCTATGGTACCTCGCGTTCGGCATCGCCTGCTGCGCGATCGAGGGTTTGATGAGCGCGAGCGGCCCTCGCTTCGACTTCGACCGCATGGGAGTGTTCTTCCGCGCCAGCCCGCGGCAAGCGGACGTGATGATCGTCGCCGGCACCGTCAACCGGAAGATGGCGGAGACCGTGCGCCGGCTGTACGACCAGATGCCGGAGCCGAAGTGGGTCGTCGCGATGGGTGCGTGCGCGTCGACGGGCGGTCCGTTCCGCGAATATCCCAACGTGGTGCTGGGCGTCGACCAGATCGTGCCCGTGGACGTGTACGTCCCGGGCTGTCCGCCGCGGCCGGAGTCTGTGCAGTACGCCTTCATCCAGCTGCAGAAGAAGATCGCCGAGCGTGCGAAGGAGCGCGTCGATGCTGCGCGTGGCTGACGTCGAGCGGCTTGTGGCCGGCATCGAAGGCGCCGCTGCTTCTGAGGAGCGGCTCGGCATCGTCGTTCGCGTCGGGCGCGGCTCAGTCGAAGAGACGCTCGCGCAGCTCAAAGTCGCGGGCTTCAACTGGCTCGTGGATCTGCTGGGCACCGACACGGGCGAGCACGTCGAAATCACCTACCACCTGCGTTCGTACGAGGCGGGGCAGGACGTGTTCGTGAAGACCGCTGTCCCGTACGACGGCGAGCTGGCGAGCGTGTGGCAGATCTGCCCGGCGGCTCTCATGCCTGAGCGAGAGACGGCGGAGCTGTTCGGTCTGAGGCTCTCAGGGCACCCGAACCCGAAGCGTCTGCTCAC
Source organism: Coriobacteriaceae bacterium EMTCatB1 (assembly GCA_001950395.1). Taxonomy (GTDB): domain Bacteria; phylum Actinomycetota; class Coriobacteriia; order Anaerosomatales; family Anaerosomataceae; genus Parvivirga. The sequence goes on along the minus strand of BDLO01000001.1, from coordinate 1,013,405 downwards.
GACAGACGGCGTCGAGCCGCTGTTGCGCAAAGACGTCGCGGTTCGCACGCCGGAGGAGTTCAGGCGATGAGCGACCCACGGTACGAAGTCTACGAAGCCGGCCTGATCGGCGAGGGCATGCACGAGCCGCCGGTGCTGCCGGCCGGCTTGCGCCGTTCGCCGAGCGGGGTCGATGGGCTTCGGACCGAGCACCTGGTCGTGAACATGGGCCCGCAGCACCCGTCGACCCACGGCGTCTTGCGGATGCTCGTGGAGGTCGACGGCGAGGAGGTCGTCAACGCGGAAGCCTCCATCGGCTACCTCCACCGCGGCATCGAGAAGCTCGCCGAGCACCGCCGGTACGACGCCCTCGGCACGCTCATGGACCGCGGCGACTACGTGAGCGGCATCATGGGCGAGCTCGCCGCCGCCCTCGCCGTCGAGCAGCTGCTCGAGGTGGAGGTGCCGCGCAAGGCTCACTGGCTGCGCTCGCTCACGAGCGAGCTCAACCGCATCGCGAGCCATCTCGTGTGGTACGGCACGTTCGGTCTCGACACGGGCGCGATGGGGCAGTTCTTGTACGCCATGCGCGACCGCGAGGCCATCCTCGACATCCTCGAGGCCATCAGCGGCCAGCGCATGATGTTCAACTACGTCCGACCTGGCGGCGTCGTCCGTGACTTGCCGCCCGGCATCGACGCGAAGATCCGGGCATTCGTAGACGGCTTCGAGAACGTGTACTTGCCGGAGCACGACGCGCTTCTGGGCGGCAACGAGATCTTCCAGTCCCGCGTCAAGGGGATCGGCGTCATCACGCGTGAGCAGGCGCTGGCGTTCGGCCTCACGGGTCCGAACCTGCGCGCGAGCGGCGTGCGGTACGACGTACGCGCGAACCGCCCGTATGCCGCGTACCCGGAGCTCGAGTTCGAGGTGCCCGTCGGCGAGACCGGCGACGCGTGGGATCGCTACCTCGTCCGCATGGAGGAGATGCGGCAGGCGGCGCGGTTGATCCGCCAGCTCATCGACGGCATGCCCGAGGGGCCGCACGCGGCCAAGGTGCCGAAGGTCCTCCGCCCGCCGGCGGGCGAAGTGTACGCTGCGGTGGAGTCGTCGCGTGGCGAGACGGGAGTGCACCTCGTCTCGGACGGGAGCGAGCATCCGTACCGCTTCCACTACCGGGCGCCGTCGCTCTTCGCGCTGCAGGCGCTCGAGGAGATCGTGCCGGGCCACCTCATCGCTGACGTGGTCATGATCATCGGTTCGACCGACGTTATGATGGGAGAGATCGACCGATGAGCCCGCTTGCCGTGTCGGTCTTGAAAGTGCTGGCGTGCCTGGGTCTCATGCTCGCCAACGGCGTGGTGATGATCTGGATGCTGCGCAAGGTGCTTGGCCACCTGCACCTACGGTACGGGCCGCTCGAGATGGGGCCTTCCGGCATCCTGCAGACCACGATGGACGTGCTCAAGCTTCTGACGAAGGAAGACGTCATGCCGGGCGCGGCGGACAAGGCGCTGTTCTGGCTCGCACCGCTTGCGGTCTTCGTGCCGTCGCTGGCGGCGTATGCCGCGCTTCCGTTCTCGTCGACGCTTCGGGCCACGAGCCTCGACACGGGGCTGCTCTACACCTTCGCGGCGCTGTCTTTCGTGCCGCTCGGCATCCTGATGGCAGGCTGGGCGTCGGGCAACAAGTGGTCGCTCCTCGGCGGGATGCGCGCGGCGGGCCAGCAGATCGCGTACGAAGTGCCGCTCCTGCTGTCGGTGCTCCCGATTGTGATGCTCACCGGGACTACGGACCTCGGCCGGTTGGTCGAGGCACAGAGCGGCGTATGGGCGGGCTTCTTGCCGCGGTGGTTCATCTTCGACCCGCTCTTGTGGCCGACGTTCCTTGTGTTCGTCGTCGCGGCGCTCATCGAGTCGAACCAGACGCCGTTCGACATGTCCGAGGCCGAATCGGAGCTCGTCGCGGGCTTCGCCACGGAGTACTCGGCGATGAAGTTCGGCCTGCTGTTCCTCTCGGAGTTCAGCAACCACTTCATCATCTCGGCGCTCGCGGTCACGCTCTTCTTCGGCGGCTGGCTGCTGCCGTGGGTTCCTGAGGGCGTCAGCGCGTCGCTCGCCCCGGTGACCTTCATTCTCAAGACCTACGTCGGGATCTTCGTGATGATGTGGATCCGCGGCACCTTCCCGCGTGTCCGCATCGACACCCTCATGGAGCTCGGGTGGAAGCGGCTGATCCCGATCTCGCTCGCGCTCGTCGTCGTGATGGGCATCGTGATCAAGGCGATGCCTGCTCTCGCAAGGGTGGTGGGCTGAGATGTGGGGCGCAGGGCTTCTGAACGGGCTTTGGATCACGATGCGCAATCTGCTGCGCGGGCCGATCACGGTGAAGTACCCGCACGAGAAGCTGGACTTGCCGGAGCGCGCGCGGTGGGCGGTGGCCCCGAAACGCTTTGAGGACGGCTCGCCGCGCTGCACGGCGTGCATGACCTGCGTCCGCGTCTGCCCTGACCACATCTTGTCGCTCGAGGTCGAGACGCGGGAGGACAAATCGAAGCACATCGTGAGGTTCGACTACGAGATCGGCGCCTGCATGATGTGCGGTCTGTGCGTCGAGGCGTGCCCGTTCGACGCGATCGAGATGAGCCACGAATACGAGCTCGCGGTGACCGACCCGAAGGGTCTGCGCCGGACGCTGCTCGCAGACGTCGACGCTGCGAGCGCGGCGAAGCACCGCGAGGAGAAGCCGAAGGCCGAAGGCGCGGCGGGGGAGGCGGGTGAGCGAGCCGATGGCTGAGACCGTCGACGGGATCGCGTTCTTCCTGCTCGCGTTCGCGAGCATCGGCGGCGCCGTGATGATGCTGTCGACCCGAAACGTCGTGCACGCGGCGTTCTGGCTGCTCGAAGTCATGCTCGCCACGGCAGGGCTTTACCTGCTGCTTGACGCCGAGTTCCTCGCGCTCGTGCAGGCGCTCGTGTACGCAGGCGCGGTGTCCGTGCTCGTGCTGTTCACGATCATGCTCACCCTGCGGCGCCGGGAGGACGCGGTGAGGCCGTTCGAGCCCGGCTGGGGCGCATTGGCGCTCGCCGCGCTGTTCGGCGGAGCCATGCTGCTCGCGATCTCCCGCGCGCAGCTGCCGATCGGCGCGATGCCCGCGTCTGTGCCGACGACGGCCGACTTCGGCCGCGTGCTGTTCACGCAGTGGGCCGTCCCGTTCGAGATCGCCTCGCTGGTGCTGCTCGTCGCGCTCGTGGGCGCGGTGTGGTGGTCGGGAGGTGACCGGCGATGACGTTCGGGGCGCCCGCGGGAGCGACCCAGTTCATGGCGCTGTCGGCCGTGCTGTTCTCGCTCGGGCTGTACGGCGCGCTCTCTCGCAAGAACGCGGTGATGGTGCTCATGTCGCTCGAGCTCATGGCGAACGCGGTGAACCTGAACCTCGTCGCGCTCTCGCGCTTCACCGATCCGGCGGCCATGACGGGGCAGTACTTCGCGGTCTTCTCGATGGTGGTGTCCGCTGCCGAGATCGGGCTCGGGCTTGCGCTCGTGCTGGCGATCTACCGGCAGAAGAAGACTATCGAGCTCGAGGCGATGGAAGAGCTGAAGGGGTAAGGCATGGGTCACGCGGCGCTGATACCGCTTCTGCCTGCGTTGGCGTTCGCCGTGCTGGCGCCGCTGCCGCGCGCGTGGCGCAACCGGCTGGTGCCGCTGTCGGTGGCGGCGGTGCTGGGCTCGCTTGCGCTGTCGATCTCAGTGTTCGCACGCGTGTGGCCTGGCGGGCACGAAGCCGAGCCGCTCGTGGCGTTCTCGACGGCGTTCGCGCACGTCGGGAGCGCCGCCTTGCCGTTCCGCATCGTCGTGGACCCCACGGGCGCGCTCATGGCGCTCGTCGTGACGATCGTCGGATCGGCGGTGCAGGTGTACTCGATCGGCTACATGCACCGCGAGGACCGGATCGGCTGGTACTTCGCGGTCCTGTCGCTGTTCACGGCCGCCATGCTCACGCTGGTGCTCGCCGACAGCTTCCTGCAGCTCTTCATGGCGTGGGAGGTCATGGGGCTGTGCTCATACCTGCTTATCGGGTTCTGGCATCAGCAGGAGGGGCCGAGGGCGGCGTCGATCAAGGCGTTCCTCACCACCCGGGTGGGCGACGTCGGCTTCTTGCTGGGTCTGCTCGTGATGTACGCGACGGTGGGCTCGTTCGACTTCGCGACGGTGCTGCACGGGCACGCATGGGAGCCGAAGGCCGCGACGCTCGTGGCGCTGCTGCTGCTGTTCGGGGCGATGGGGAAGTCCGCGCAGCTGCCGTTGCACGTGTGGCTTCCTGACGCGATGGCGGGTCCCACGCCGGCCTCCGCGCTCATCCACGCTGCGACGATGGTCGCAGCCGGCGTGTACCTCGTCGGCCGAGCGCTGCCCATCTTCGAGGCGAGCGGCGTGGCGCTCACGGTCACGCTCGTGGTGGGCGCGCTGACGGCGCTCGTCGGGGGGCTGCTCGCCACGGTGCAGCACGACATCAAGAAGGTCCTGGCGTACTCGACGATAAGCCAGCTGGGGTACATGTTCGTCGCCCTGGGCGCTGGCGGGTTCGCTGCGGGCATGTACCACCTGGTGACGCACGCGTTCTTCAAGTCGCTGCTGTTCTTGGGCGCCGGCGTCATCATCCACGCCGCCCACACGCAAGACATGCGCGAGATGGGCGGCTTGGCGAAGCACATGCCCGTGACGACTGCGGCGTTCGGCGCGGGCGCGCTCGCGCTCGCGGGCGTGCCGCCGCTTGCGGGCTTCTTCAGCAAGGACGAGATCCTGACGGTGCTCCTGCACGAGCACCAGTACCTCGCTCTCGCAGTGGCGCTTGCAGCGGCGTTCGTGACGGCGTTCTACGTCACGCGGCTGTTCTTCCGCGTCTTCACGGGACCGCCTCAGACCGAGGGGCTGCGCGAGGCCCACGTCGAGATGCTCGCGCCGATGGTGGCGCTGGCCGCGATCACGCTCGTGCTCGGATTCGCTGGGCCGGCGATCGGCGAGTTCCTCGGGCACGAGATCCCGTGGCCCGAGCCGGGAGTGGCCGCTACGTCGGTCGGCGTGGCCGCGGCTGGTCTTGCCGCGGGCTGGTGGGTGTACGGCCGTCGGACGATGGTCGTGAACACGCGGCCGCTCAAGGAGCGGGCCGGCGTGCTGTACACGGCGCTTGCGCTCAAGCTGTACTTCGACCTCACGTACGACCACTTCATCGTCAAGCCCTACGCTCGGCTCGCGGAGCGGCTCGCCGCATTCGACCTCGGCGTCATCGACGGCGTCGTGAACGGAGCAGGGCGGCTCTGGAACGTGCTGTCCGGCCTGGGGTCGTGGCTCGACGTCAACGTCGTGGACGGCGCCGTGAACGGCGCGGCTGCGGCGGTTGTCGCCGGGGGCGAACGCGCGCGGGCGATACAGGTCGGGCGCGTGCAGGCGTATCAGGCGCTGATGTTCGGCGCGATCGTGCTGGTCATGGTGCTGCTCGTCGTGAAAGGGGTCTGAGCTGTGACCTCCCATCTGCTGACTGCGATCGTCTTCTTGCCGCTCGTGGGCGCGGTAGCGTGTGCGCTGGCGCCGAACCCGCGCGTCGCGCGAGCGCTCGCGCTCGTCACGTCGGGTGCGGTGCTCGCGTTCACGGTGTGGCTCGTCGCCGGGTTCGACACGGGCGCCGGTATGCAGTTGGTCGAGCGTGCGCGGTGGATCCCGCAGATCGGCAGCGACTACCACCTCGGTGTGGACGGGATCTCGCTGCCGATGCTGGCGCTCTCGGCGCTGCTTTCGGTGCTCGCCGTCGTGGCTTCGTGGAACGTGACCGAGCGGCCCAAGACCTACTTCGCGCTGCTCATGCTGCTCGAGGTGGGCATGAACGGCGTGTTCGTGGCGCTCGACTTCGTGCTGTTCTACGTGTTCTGGGAGCTCGTGCTGGTGCCTATGTACTTCCTCATCGCGTGGTGGGGCGGCCCACGGCGCCAGTACGCATCGCTCAAGTTCTTCCTGTACACGCTGTTCGGATCCGTGTTCATGCTCGTCGGCATCATCGCGCTGTACCTGCATCCCGAGGGCGGCACGCTCGACATGGTGGCGCTCGCGGGGCGCACCTTCCCAAAGCAGTTCCAGATGTGGGTGTTCGCCGCGTTCTTCGTGGGGTTCGCAGTGAAGGTGCCGGTCTTCCCGCTGCACACCTGGCTGCCTGACGCGCACGTCGAGGCGCCCACAGCGGCGTCTGTGCTCCTCGCCGGCATCTTGCTCAAGATGGGCACCTACGGCTTCATCCGCGTGGCGCTGCCGATCCTGCCGGACGCGTCCCGGGCGTGGGCGCCAGCGATTGCCGCGCTCGCTGCGATCTCCATCGTGTACGGAGCGGCGCTCGCGTTCGCGCAGAAGGACTTGAAGAAGCTCGTCGCGTACTCGAGCGTGTCGCACATGGGCTTCGTGATGCTCGGCATCGCCGCTGGCACACCAGAGGGACTGTCGGGAGCGGTCGCGGTGATGTTCTCGCACGGCGTGGTCACGGGCATGCTCTTCCTGCTCGTGGGCATGGTGTACGAGCGCACGCACACGCGCATGATCGAGGACGTGTCCGGGCTCTCGTCGCAAGTCCCCGTTGCCGGCGGGCTGCTGGCGTTCGCGTCGTTCGCCTCGCTCGGGCTGCCGGGGCTCTCGGGCTTCGTCGGCGAGTTCTTGAGCCTGCTCGGAGCGTGGAAGTCGACGCTGTTCTCGGGTGGTTGGGTCGTGGTGTCTGCCGTGGGCGTCTTGCTGGCGGCCGCGTACATGCTGACGATGGTGCAGCGCGTGGTGCTCGGCGAGCCGTCGAAGGCGGTCGCTGGCATGACCGACCTCACGCTCCGCGAGATCGGCGTGCTTGTCCCGCTCGCAACGCTCACGCTCGTCGTCGGCGTGTGGTGGGACTCGCTCTTGCGCTACGTCGCGCCGGTGGCCGCTGAGCTCGCCCAGAGGGTGATGGGGTCGTGAGCGAGCTCGCCGTCTTGCTGCCAGAGGCGCTCGTGCTCGTAGGCGCGCTTGCGGCGCTGTTCGCCGAGCGGCTGCCCGGCGGGGACCGCACCGCCGCGCGGCTGGGCTGGGTGCTCGCGGCAGCCGCGGCGCTTTCTGCTGCCGCGATCGGCGTGCGAGAGCCCATCGCTGGCGGGACGCTCGCCTTCGACGCGCTCGCGCGCGACGCGCGCGTGGCGGTGGCGGCCCTCGCTGCGCTCTACCTGCTGTGGCTGTCCGGGTCGGATCTCGGGCGCGTGCGGGAGATGGCGGCGTTCGCGCAGTTCGCAGCGCTCGGCGGCATGCTGATGGCCTCTGCGCAGGACCTGGCGACGCTCTTCATCGCCATCGAGCTCGGCACGATGCCCGCGTACGTGATGATGGGGTACGAGCGCTCGGATGCGCGCACGCTCGAGGGCTCGCTGAAGTACTACCTGCTCTCGATGACGACGAGCCTGGTGATGCTGTACGGCTTCTCGCTGCTGTTCGGGCTTGCCGGCACAACGCGATTCGACCACGCCGGAGCCATGTCGCCGGAGGGGCTGCTGGGGTCCTTCGCTGTCGTCTTCGCGCTCACGGGGCTGTTCGCCAAGCTCTCGGCGGCGCCGTTCCACTTCTGGACGCCCGATGCCTACGCGGGCGCTCCCGCCTCCGCGGTGGCGTTCGTCTCGACGGTGCCGAAGGTGGCGGGTGTCGCAGCTCTCCTGCGCTTGACGGGAGCGCTTTCGGCCGGCGAGCTCTTGCCGCTGTACTTCGGCGCGGCCGCGCTCGCATCCATGCTCCTCGGCAACCTCGGCGCCTACCCGCAGCGCGACGTCCGTCGTCTGATGGCGTACTCGGGCATCGCTCACAGCGGCTACGTGCTGCTCGCGGTGGGCGCTGGCAGCGCGAGCGCGCTCGGGTACGCGGTCATCTACGCGATCCCGTCGCTCGCGGTGATGCTGGTGGCCTCGGAGGAGGGGACCGCCGTCGACGACTGGGCGGGGCTATTCCAAAGGCGCCCGGCGGTGGCGTGGGCCCTCGTCGTGCTGCTCCTGTCGCTCGTCGGCGTGCCGCCGATGGCCGGCTTCTTCGGCAAGCTCGCGATATTCGGGGCGGCGCTCGACGCGGGACGCACGGCGCTCGTGGTGGTGGCGATAGTCATGAGCGTCGTGTCCGCGGGCTACTACTTCAAGCTCATCCGCACAGCGTTCTTCGCCGAAGCGGTTCCGGCGCCGTCGGAGGAGCGCGCACGCCCGAGCCTGGCCTCCGGCGTCGCCATCGCGATCGCGACCGCGGCGACGCTTCTCGTGACCTTCGCTGTGGCCGAGCTGCTGTCGCTGCCTGGTATCAGGGGCTAGCCACGCAGCGCTGGTCTGCGCGAGCCGCGAAGATTCTGTGAAGAGCCGGGGAAGGCCGCCTCGTCATGCTCGTGCGAGGGGTATCATCGCTCGCGTGATCGCACGCGCACGAGTGAAGCGCTTGGTCTTCTCGGAGGTTGCAGATGTCTGACGACAGCACCGTTCCTCGAGAGCCGGTTCCCGCCGTCGTGCCCCCGCCCGCGTGGGTCCCGCCTGCCCCGTCTGCTCCGGAGCCGCCGCGCAGCCAGGGCGGTGGCCGCGCGTTCCTCTTCGGGCTCGCAGGCGTGCTGGTGGGAGCTGCGCTCGCCGTCGCGGTGATGCTCGCGCTCGTCGTCCCCGGTGAGCGCACCGAGTCGCCGAGCTCATCGTTGCAGCAGACAGCGACCCAGACGGCTCCTGCGAGCATCGAGGTCACTGGCGACGTGACGTTCGCCGAGGCGGTGGCCGCGAAGGCGACGCCCTCGGTGGTGTTCGTGCAGATCGAGCAGCTCCGGTTCGACCCGTTCACAGGCCGGACCGTGGCGCGCGCGGTCGGCAATGGCAGCGGCGTCATCATCAGGCCAGACGGCTACATCCTCACCAACAACCACGTGGTGGCCGGCGCTGATCGCCTCGTGGTGAGCATCGGGGCCGAGGACGTCACTGCGACGGTCGTCGGCACCGATCCCTCGACCGACCTCGCGGTCGTGAAAGTCGATCGCACCGGGCTTCCGGCCGCGGAGATCGGCTCCTCCGCCGAGCTGCGGGTCGGCCAGCCGGTGGTTGCCATCGGCGCCCCGTGGGGGCTCGAGAAGACCGTCACGGCCGGCATCATCTCCGCGCTCGGCCGCTCGAGCGTGGCCGAGAGCGCGAGCGGGCTGACGGCGTACACCTCGCTCATCCAGACCGACGCTGCCATAAACCCAGGCAACTCCGGCGGCGCGCTGTGCGACGCCAAGGGCCGCGTCATCGGCATCAACACGCTCATCCAGTCGACCTCGGGCGCGTTCGCCGGCATCGGCTTCGCGATCCCCATCGATTTCGCGATGGGCGTGGCTGACGAGATCATCGCCACGGGCCGCGCGACGCATCCGTTCATGGGCGTGGCGACCGCAACCATCGACGAATCGACGGCGCAGCGGTTCGAGCTTCCGGTGACAGCGGGCGCTTACGTGCAAAGCGTGGTGTCGGGCTCGCCGGCTGCTACGGCGGGCATCCAGCCCGGCGACATCATCGTTCGCATCGGGAACGCAAAGATCGAAAGCGTCGAAGACGTCTTCGCGGCGGTCCGATCGCACAAGGTCGGCGAGCAGGTCGAGGTTGAGGTCGTGCGCGGACGCAAGCGGCTGACGCTCAAAGCGACGCTTGCGGCGGACACGGGCAGGCGATGAGGATCGCCGTCGTCGCGGTCGGGAAGCTCAAAGAGCCGTACTTCCAGGCGGCGGCCGAGGAGTACCTGAAGCGGCTGCGCCCGTACGCGGAGGTCCGCGTCGTGGAAGTCCCCGACCAAGACCTCGCGCGGGGCGAGGAGCGCGCGCGGCGCACGGAGGCCGAAGCTGTGCTGCGCGCGCTTCCCGAAGGCGCTCACGTCGTGGCGCTCGACGCTCGCGGCGTGCAGCGCTCGTCGGAAGAGTTCGCCGAGCGGCTGTCGGCGCTCGCACTGGACGGCCGCTCGAGCATCGCGTTCGTCGTCGGAGGCAGCGCGGGGCTGGATCCGGTGGTGCTCGAGCGCGCCGACGAGACGCTCTCGCTCGGGAAGATGACGCTGCCGCACCAGCTCGCGAGGGTCGTGCTGCTCGAGCAGATCTACCGCGCCTTCCGCATCGCCCGCGGCGAGCCGTACCACCGGTAGGGCGGGCCGCGGCCGACCGGCGTTCCGGGTGGTTTGGTCTCGCTTCCCGGCTGCGGTATCCTGGACAGCCACACAGAATCCAGGAAGAAGTGGAGCCGCACGTGCGTGAGGTCGTCGAGCGCATGCTCGCGCAAGCGTTGCAAGACGCCGTGGAAGCCGGGGAGGTGTCGTTCGCAGAGCCGCCCGCGGTCGAGGTCGAGCGCCCGCGCGATCCGGGGCACGGCGACTGGGCGACGAACGTCGCTCTGAAGTCCGCCCGGGCCGCAGGGATGGCGCCGCGCGACCTGGCGGCGCTCATCGCGCAGCGCATCGCCGATCACCCGGACATCGCGTCGGTCGAAGTCGCGGGTCCCGGCTTCATCAACGTCCGTCTCGCTCCTGCAGTGTTCCAGCGCGAGGTCGAGCGGGTCCGCCGCGAGCGCGAGCGGTACGGCGCGCAGCCGCCCCGGGGCGAGCGTGTGCAGGTGGAGTTCGTGTCGGCGAACCCGGTCGGTCCGATGCACGTCGGGCACGGCCGCTGGGCCGCGCTCGGGGACAGCATCGCCCGCTTGCTCGAGCACGCCGGCTACGACGTCGAGCGCGAGTTCTACGTGAACGACGCCGGCGTGCAGATGGACATCTTCGCTGCGAGCGTCTCTGCCCGCTACATGGAGCTCTGCGGCCGCGAGGTGCAGTTCCCAGAGGACGGCTATCGCGGCGCCTACATCACCGACATCGCCCGAGAGATCTTCGAGGACGAAGGCGAGGCGTGGGCCGATCGGCCGGCCGCGGAGCGCGAGGCGCACTTCAAGGAGCGCGCGTACACCCAGGTGCTCGAGCACCTCAAGCGCGTGCTGCACGCGTTCGGCGTCGACTTCGACGTGTGGTTCTCGGAGCGCGCGCTGCACGCTCCAGCGCCAGACGGAGGCCCGAGCGAGATCGAGCGCGCGATCGGGCGGCTTCGCGAGGCCGGCCACGTCTACGAGCACGAAGGCGCGGTGTGGTTCCGCTCGACGTCGTTCGGAGACGACAAGGACCGCGTGCTGGTGAAGGCCGACGGCTCGTACACGTACTTCGCGGCAGACGTCGCGTACCACTGGGACAAGTTCGGCGTGCGCGGCTTCGACCGCGTCATCGACCTGTGGGGCGCCGACCACCACGGGTACGTCAAGCGCATGGAAGCGGCGTGCTCTGCCCTCGGCTTCCCTGGACAGCTCGAGGTCATCATCGGGCAGATGGTCAACCTGTTCCGCAACGGCGAAGTCGTGCGCATGAGCAAGCGGACGGGCGAGATGGTCACCTTCGAGGAGCTGCTCGACGAAGTCGGCGCTGACGCGGCCCGCTACTTCTTCCTCCGTCGTTCGACCGACCAATCGCTCGACTTCGACATCGGGCTTGCGAAGCAGCAGACCAACGAGAACCCGGTGTTCTACGTGCAATACGCCCACGCTCGCATCTGCTCGATCTTGCGGAAGGCGGCCGGCGAGGAAGGGGCGTCCGACGTCGACGCGCTCGCGGCGCGTCTCGTGCCCGCAGACGTCGACCTGGCGCTGCTCTCAGAGGACGCCGAGCTCGCGCTGCTGCGCAAGATCGCGGAGTTCCCGGAAGTCGCGGCGGGTGCGGCCGAGCAGCGGGCTCCGCATCGCATCACGCGCTACGCAGAGGACCTCGCCACCGCGTTCCATCAGTTCTACACGGTCTGCCGCGTCGTCGACCCCGAGGCGCCTGCGCTCAGCGCTGCGCGGCTGGCGCTGTGCGACGCGACGCGGCTCGCCATAGCCGCAGCGCTCGGCCTGCTCGGCGTGGGCGCGCCCGTCAGGATGTGAAGGAGCCGCGATGTCAGCTCGACCCGCATCACCCAGGCCGCCTGCTGAGCCCGATCAGCGGACCGCGGCCGATCTCGCTCAAGTCCTGCCGATGACCGCCGAGGTGCGTGATGGCCACCTGTGGATCGGCGGGGTGGACGTCGTCGAGCTCGCGCGAGAGGCAGGGACCGCGCTGTACGTGATGGACGAGGCGACGATCCGGCACCAGCTTCGGGAGTACGTGCGCTGGACCCGCTACCACTGGCCCGAGGTGGACGTGGTGTACGCAGGCAAGGCGTTCCTCACGCTCCACATGGTGCGCATCATCGAGGAGGAGGGCTGCTGCCTTCTGTGCGCGTCGGGCGGCGAGCTCGCGTACGCGCTTCGCGCCGGCTTCCCGATGGAGCGCGTGCAGGTGCACGGCAACAACAAGACCCCCCAGGAGCTCGCGGAGTGCCTGGACGCCGGCGTCGGCCGCATCGTGGTCGATAACTTCGTCGAGCTCGAGCGCATCTCGCGCATGGCGGTCGAGCGCGGCGTCGAGCAGCGGGTGCTCATCCGCGTGACGCCCGGCATCGCTGCGGACACGCACGACTTCATCATCACGGGCGCTGAGGACTCGAAGTTCGGCTTCGGTCTGAACCAGGGGCTCGCGATGGAGGCCGTCGAGCGTGCGATCGCGCTTCCAGGCGTCGAGTTCGAGGGGCTGCACATGCACATCGGCAGCCAGATCTTCGCGCTCAAGAGCTTCGCGAAGGCGATCGAGGTGATGGTCGCGTTCATGCGCGAGATCCGCGACCGCACTGGCGCCGAGGTGCGCATGCTGGACGTGGGCGGCGGGCTCGGCGTGAAGTACGGCGTCCCGGACGAGCCCTCGTCTATCAAGGACTTCGGGAAAGTCGTCGTCGACGGCATCAAGGAAGAGTGCGAGAAGCACGGGCTTCCTGTCCCGCGCATGGCGGTGGAGCCGGGCAGGAGCATCGTCGCGAACGCGGGCGTGACGCTGTATACCGTCGGGGCCATCAAGGAGATCCCCGGCATCCGCACCTACGTCGCCGTCGACGGCGGCATGAGCGACAACATCCGGACCTCGCTCTACGACGCGCACTACGAGGCGCTCATCGCCAACAAAGCCGACGAGCCGCGCTCCGTGGTGGTGACGATCGCCGGCAAGCACTGCGAGAGCGGAGACGTGGTCGTGCGCGATGCGCCGCTGCAGGAGCCTGAGGTCGGCGACGTCGTGTGCGTGTGCGCCACCGGCGCGTACTGCTACTCGATGTCGAGCAACTACAACAAGCAGGTCCGTCCCGGCATCGTCTTCGTGAAGGATGGCTCCTGGCGCTGGTCGGTGCGGCGCGAAACGTACGACGACCTCATGGCGACAGACTTGGGCTGAGCGTCGACGGCTGCGGCGCTTTGCTCCGCTACAATACCCGCGAGGAAGCTTCGTCGTCTGGAGGGACGCATGCGCACCATCCGCGTGGGACTCGTCGGTCTGGGCACAGTCGGCAGCGGCGTCGTCGAGATCTTCCGACGCCACCGCGCCGACTTCGTGAAGCGCGCTGGCGTGGACGTCGAGCTCGCACGCTTCGCGGACCGCAACCCCGAACGCTTCGCAGAGCTCGGGCTTCCGCCGGAAGCGTGCACCACGGAAGCCGCCGATCTCGTGGCCGACCCGACGCTCGACATCGTCATCGAGCTCATCGGCGGCACGGGTGCGGCGCGCGAAGTCGTGCTCTCGGCGCTCAAAGCCGGCAAGAGCGTCGTCACCGCCAACAAAGCGCTCATGGCCGCGCACGGACAGGAGGTCATGGAGGCCGCCGAGCAGGCCGGCGTCGACATCATGTTCGAGGCGGCCGTCGGCGGCGGGATCCCCATCATCTTGCCGCTCAAACGCTCGCTCGTGAGCAATGAGGTCGAGGCCGTGTACGGCATCGTGAACGGCACCACCAACTTCATCCTCACCCGCATGGCCGAAGACGGGCTCGACTACGCGCACGCCCTGGCCGAAGCGCAGGAGCGCGGCTACGCCGAAGCCGACCCCACGGCGGACGTCGATGGCTTGGACGCGGCTGCCAAGATCGCGATACTCGCCTCCATCGCGTTCAACTCGCGCGTGACCTTCGATCAGGTTCCCGCGGAAGGCATCCGTGCCATCGAGCCGGTGGACATCGAGTACGCGGCGGAGATGGGCTACGCGATCAAGCTGCTCGCGGTGGCGCGGCGGACGCCCACGGGCATCGACGTGCGCGTGCACCCCGCGATGATCCGCGCCGACCATCCGCTCGCGAAGGTCTCCGGCGTCTACAACGCGATCTACGTCGTCGGCGACGCGGTCGGCGAGACGATGTTCTTCGGCGAGGGCGCTGGATCGCTTCCCGCAGCCTCCGCAGTCGTCGGCGACGTGATCGAGGTGGCTCGGCACATGCAGACCGGCTGCGTGGCGCTCGTCGGCTGCACGTGCTCCGAGGACCTGCCGGTGCGCGACATCGGCGATTTGGTCACGGGCTACTACGTGCGGCTGCACGTGTACGACGAGCCCGGCGTGCTGGCGTCGGTCGCTGCCGTGTTCGGCGCTCACGGCGCGTCGCTCGCATCGGTGATCCAGAAGCGTTCCGTGGGCGATGCGCTGGCGGAGATCGTCTGGCTCACGCATGAGGCTTCCGAGCGCGCCCTGCGTGCTGCGCTCGACGAGATAGCGGATCTGGAGAAGGTGGCCGAGATCGCAAGCGTCATCCGCGTGGAGCGGTTGTGAGCGCACCAGCGAAAGCGACGGTCAGCGTCCCTGCGACCTCTGCGAACCTCGGGCCGGGCTTCGACGCGTTCGGTCTCGCGCTCGACGCGCGCGATCGTTTCGAGGCCGAGGCGGCGGACGAGTGGTCGGTGGAGGTCGTCGGCGAGGGCGAGGACACGCTTGCGCGCGACGAGGGCAACCTCGTCGTCGTCGCGGCGAAGCGGGCGTTCGAAGCCGCGGGCGTCAAGAGCGCCGCTCGCATCCGCTGTGAGAACCGCATCCCGGTCGGCAGGGGGCTCGGCTCGTCGGCGGCCGCCATCGTCGGAGGGCTGCTTCTTGCGAGCGCGCTATCAGGTGCTGGGATGTCTCGGAGAGAGCTGCTCGATCTCGCCGCGGGGATCGAAGGCCACGCGGACAACGTCGCCGCAGCGTTGCTCGGCGGCTTCGTGATCGTGCGCCGTGAGGACGACGGCATCGAGGCGGAGCGCTTCGAGCCAGGTGGCGGGATCGCCGTTGTGGCGGCGCTCAGCGATCGCGAGCTTGCCACTGCTGACGCCCGTCGCGCGCTGCCGGAGACGGTCCCACACGCCGACGCCGCGGCCAACGCGGGTCGTGCCGCGCTCTTCGCGCTGGGCATCGCGGGCTGCCGGAGAGACCTGGTGCGGGCCGGCGCTTCGGACTTCTTGCACGAACGGTACCGTGCGGAGCTCATCCCCGACGCGGAGGACACGCGTCAAGCTCTGCTCGAAGCCGGCGCAGACGCCGCTGTGCTGTCCGGCGCGGGCCCAACGATGCTCGGCATCTTCGTCGGAGTATCTGATCTCGAGGCGCTCGAGCGAGCGCACGACGCATCGGCGCGCCTTCGGCTGCCGGTCGGTCGCAAGGCGCTCGTGGTCGGCGTCGACTGCCGAGGGGCGTACCTCGACGTCACGAGCTGAGGAGGTCGAGGTGGCCGAACGTCTGCTGCAAGGCCGGCTCGGCTTCTTCGTGCTCGCGCTGCTGTGCGCGTGCGCCGCGTCCGTGGCGGCGGTGTACGGTCCTCAGTGGTCGGCTGACGCAGCGGCGACCGCAGGGATCGCTGGAGTCGCGCTGTTCGCCATCGGCATCGCGTCGCCCGTCGCGGGGCTGCTCGCGTGGCTCTGCGTGCTGCCGCTGTTCGATGCCGCGACGATCGGTCCCGTGGGCGTCGCGCTCACCGCGGGGCACGCGGCGCTTGCCGGCACGCTTGCTGGCTGGGCGATCCGCGGTCTTCGCCGAGGCGTCGCGCTGCCGCCAGGAGCTGCCCCGCTCATGACCGCGCTCGGAGCGCTGCCTCTCGCTGGGCTCATCTCGGCTGCGGGCTCGCCTGATCCAGCAGCGACGGTGGCAGCGAGCGTGCGGCTGGTGCTGATGTGGGCGATCGCGATGATGGTCGCAGACGTCGCTTCGGCGCCGCACAGGGCGCGTGCGATCCACGCCGTGCTCGTCGGGACTGGGTGCGTGATGACGGGCGTAGCCGTCGTCCAGCTGCTGTTCCCTCAGGCCGAGATAGGCCGTGCTGCGGTGCAGGGGCTGAGCGCGTTTCGCGAGATCGTCCGTCCCGCGGCCTTCTTCCGCGACCCGAACTTCCTCGGCGGGTGGCTGTCGGCGTGCGCAGTCTCGGCAGGCGTGCTTGCCACGCACGCGCGCCGGCTCGGCGAGGCTGCCCCGTGGCTTGCCTGCGCGGTCGTCTGCGTGGGAGGCGTGCTGGTCACGGCCTCCCGTTCGGCGCTCGTCGGGCTCGCGCTCGGTGCGCTGTTCGTGGTCGCGACGGCGCCCCGCCAGCGGCGAACTGCGCTCGCGACGGCCCTGGTCGTCGTCGTGCTCGCCGCGCTGCCTGTCGTCCCGCAGAGCGTCTACGGCCGCGTGGCGCAGCTCCTCCAGCCGCAGCGTGCGACGTCGCTTTCCACCAGGTACCTCATGGCGATCTCGGACGTGCGCATGTTCATCGAGCACGCGCCGGCGGGCGTGGGCCTCGGGCAGCACGATGCCGTGTACCCCGAGTACCGGTTGCCTGGCGCTTTGCCGCGCATCACTCACCCGCATCAGGTCCCCCTGTCCTTCATCGCAGAGACCGGCGTGGCGGGGCTGCTCGCGCTCGTGGCCAGTCTGGGGGTGGCGATTCTCCTGTGGCGGCGCATGGCGCACGGGGGATGGGATCCGCTTGCGGCCGCTGCCGCCGGCGCCGCGCTCGTCCTGGTCGCTGAGTCGTTGTTCCAGTACTATCTGTACTTCGAGTACCTCTGGATCTACCTCGGCTTGTTCGCTGCAGCCGCGAGCTACCGGAAGCGAGCGTCCGATGGCAC
Source organism: Coriobacteriaceae bacterium EMTCatB1 (assembly GCA_001950395.1). Classification (GTDB taxonomy): domain Bacteria; phylum Actinomycetota; class Coriobacteriia; order Anaerosomatales; family Anaerosomataceae; genus Parvivirga. Next base: position 996,408 of record BDLO01000001.1, on the reverse strand, counting down.
CGAGACAGCCTGAGCCGCGCTCTTGGGACGCGGTCGTGAGACGGGAGTGGTGGATCCCGCTTCTGGTCGTTGCGCTGGCCGCGACTTTGGCGCTGGCGCTTTCGAGCAGGCCAGGCGAGCCGCTGTACGAGGCCCGCGCAGTCATCGCGATCGATTCGAGCTTCCTGCAGAAGTATCCCGACCTGCCGAGACCAGACCACGTGATGCAGGAGGTCCAGAAAGACGGCGTGCTTGCGCGGATCGCCGAGGAATCGGGCGTGTCGACGGAGACGTTGTCGGCAGGTTTGTCCACGTACACGCTTGATGACCCGCAAAGCCGGCTGGTGGTGAGGTTCCGTTCTCGGGACGAGAGCGAGGCAGCGGGGGTGGCGGCGGTCGCCGCGAAAGTCCTTGCGGAGCGCGCCATCGAGATGGGCGGAGCGGAGATACGCGCGCTCGAGGGGCGCATCGAGGACACGGAGAAGAGCCTGACGGCCGTCCGTAAGATCGACAACCAGACGTCCGGTCGGCGCTCTGCCGAGCTGTCGCTCGACATCGTGGCGACGCAGTGGCAGATGCGCATGAAGCTCTACGAGGACAAGCTGGCCTTGCGGCAGATGCGCTCCACCTACTACTACAACGGCAACGTGGCCACCGAAGACGTGGCTCCTGCGCGGCGGCGAGGCTCGTCTGTGGCGACCGCTGCGGTGCTGGGACTCGTGCTCGGTCTGGTGCTGGCGGCATTGCGGGAGGTCCTGTCGGCGAGTCCGACGCGCGCGCCAAGCGATGACGCCGAGCAGCGCTCTTGACGGCAGCCCGCCGGTTCTGGGAACAATAGAGCCACATCCCGGGTTCGATCGTCGTCCGAACCTCGCATCTCTACGGGAGGTCCCCGTGAGCGACCGCTTCCCCATCGTCGTCGTCCAGATTTCCGACTTGCACCTCGGGTCGCAGTACCACATCCCGAGCCTGGCGACACGCGTCGTGGACGAGATCAACGAGCTGTCCCCTGATGCGGTGGTCGTCACAGGCGACCTGACGGACATGGGATTCCGGCAAGAATTCAGGGCCGCCAAGCGGCTGCTGTCCCGGATCCGCGTGTCGCGGATGATGGTCTTGCCCGGCAACCACGACGCACGCAACGTGGGCGACATGCACTTCGAGGAGCTGTTCGGTGCTCGCTCCAACGAGATCGCCTTCGACGGCGTGCGGATCGTGGGACTCGACTCGTCTGAGCCGGACCTGGACACCGGACGGGTGGGCCGTGAGCGGTACCGCTGGATCGAAGAGCGGTTCTCGGAGCCGGACGACTTCAAGATCGCCGCGTTGCACCACCACCTGCTGCCGGTACCAGGCACTGGCCGGGAGCGCAACATCGTGCACGATGCGGGCGACCTGCTCCGGGTGCTCACCAACTGCGGCTGCGACATGGTGCTGTGCGGCCACAAGCACGTCCCGAACGTGTGGCGCTTGGAGCAGATGGTGGTCGTGAACGCCGGCACGGCCTGCACGTACCGGCTGCGCGGAAAGGCAAAGGCCTGCTACAACATCGTCGAGATACACGAAGACCGCGTGAAGATTGTTCTGAAGCGCCCGTTCGACCCGCCTGAGATCGTAGCCGACTTCCCACGCGCGAGCCGCACGGTGCAGGTGCCGCGATCGTCGCTGGCGATGACGAGCGAGGAGGCGTGACGTGAGCACCGTCGTGGCTCTCATAGACGGCGAGCACTACCCGCCTGTGGTCCGTTCCGCGCTCGCAGCGCTCTCGTCCGAGTTCGACGTCGTGACTGCAGCGTTCGTCGGAGGCACCGAGAAGGTGGACTCAGGCAACGATGAGGTCTACGGGGTGCCGGTCATCCGCGGTGCGACCGCGGCGGAGGCGTTGTCTGAGGCGATCGCGCGCTATCGTCCGCACGCTGTCGTCGACCTGTCCGACGAGCCGGTCCTATCCGCAGACGACCGTTTCCGGCTCGCGTCGATCGCGCTCGCTCATGGCGTCGAGTACCGGGGCGCAGACTTCACCTTCTCGCCGCCGCGCGCGAAGCTCGACTTGCGCACGCCCGCTCTGGCCATCATCGGGACGGGCAAGCGCGTGGGCAAGACCGCGGTGTCGGCGCACGTCGCCCGATGGTTGAAGGAGCGCGGTGTCGACGTCGTCGTGGTCGCGATGGGGAGAGGGGGTCCAGCGGCCCCCGAGCTCATCCGGGGCGACGAGGTCGAGCTCACCACGGCCGATCTCCTGCAACTGGCGAAGCAAGGCAAGCACGCGGCGTCAGACAACTACGAGGACGCGATGATGAGCCGCGTGACGACGGTCGGCTGCCGCCGGTGCGGCGGCGGGCTCGCGGGCGAGACGTTTTTCAGCAACGTCGCAGAAGGCGCTCGGCTCGCTGACACGCTCGGCAAGGACCTCGTCGTGCTCGAGGGATCGGGCGCCGCGATCCCGCCGGTGGCAGCCGATGCGACGCTCCTGGTGGTCGGGGCGGGCCAGGGCGTGCGCTATGTCGAAGGCTACTTCGGGCCGTTCCGCCTCGCCCGAGCTGACGGCGTCGTCGTCGCGGGAGCCGAAGAACCCGTCGCGTCGGCCGCTCAGGTCGAGGCGCTCGTCGCCGCGATCGAGCGGATCCGCCCGGGTGTGCCCGTCGTCCGCACGGTCTTCCGGCCCCGGCCGCTCGAGCCGATCGAAGGCGCGCGGGTGTTCTTCGCGTCCACCGCGCCCGAAGCGCTCCTCGAGCGCCTCGGGCGGCACCTCGAGGCAGCATACGGATGCGAGGTGGTCGCGACGAGTCCGGACCTCTCCAACCGAGCGAAGCTCCGTGACGCCATCGCCGCGGTGGCGGGGAAGGTCGACGTGTACGTGACCGAGCTCAAGGCCGCAGCCATCGACGTGGTGGCTGCGCTCGGCGAGGAAATGGGCGTGAGGACCGTGCTCGCGGACAACGTCCCTGAGCCAGTGGGTGACGACGATCTGGACGGCCTGATCGGCGCGCTTCACGCGCTGGCTACGGAGCGCGGCGGCAAGGGCGGTGCGTGACGTGGCTCCCTCGGTCCCACCGATACTCATCAAGGACGAGAAGCACGGGCTGCCGTACAGCCGCGGGCTGATGACGCAGTCTTTCACCGCAACAGGGCTTTCGCCTGCTCGCGCGTACGTGGCAGCGCAGCGGCTCCAAGACGAGCTCGTCGAGCGGGGCATCAGGCAGATCACACTACGCGAGCTCCAACAGATGGCCGAGCGCGTCCTGCGAGAGCATGTAGGAGACGAGTACGCCGACCGGTACGTGAAGCTCATCGAGCTCTCGAAGCTCGAGCGGCCGCTCGTCATCATGATCGGTGGCACCACCGGTGTGGGCAAGTCTACGATCGCCACGGAGATCGCGCACCGCTTGGGTATCACGCGGATCGTGTCGACGGATTCCATCAGAGAGGTGATGCGTGGTATCTTTGCACGGGAGCTCATGCCGGCGATCTACGAATCCTCGTTCAACGCCTGGCGAGGGCTCCGGGTCCCAGTGCCCCACGGGGCGAATCCGGTCATCGTCGGCTTCCGGGAGCAGACTGCAGTCGTCGCGACCGGCGTGCGCTCGCTCGTAGAGCGGGCCACCATCGAAGGCGAGAGCGTCGTGGTCGAGGGCGTGCACATCGTCCCCGGGTACATCGAACCTTCGCAGTTCTCGAACGCGGTCGTCGTGCAGATCCTGATAACGGTCGACGACGAAGAGGCGCACAGGAGCCGATTCTACATACGAGAGATCCAGACAGACGGCACGAGGCCGTTCGAGAAGTACCGGGCGAACTTCGGGAACATCCGGCTGCTCGGGAGGTACATCGAGGACCTTGCGATAGAGCACGGGATCCCCATCGTGCACAGCCACCAGCTCGACAAGACGGTGGCCGAAGTGCTGGAGCTGGTCGTCAACGCCGCGATCAGGCACGACGAGGAGGGCAAGCCCCGCGAGGCGGGACAGAAGCGCGAAGGAGCGGACACAGCATGAAGTTCTTCCTGGACACGGCAGACATCGGCGAGATCGAAGAGGCGGCGTCGTGGGGCGTGCTCGCCGGCGTCACGACCAACCCCACGCTGTACGCGAAGATCGGCGGACGGCTGTCGGACTTCCACGCGCACATCAAGCGCATCTGCGAGATCTGCGACGGCCCCGTGTCTGCCGAGACGGTCTCGCTCGACCGTGACGGCATCGTGCGGGAGGGCGAGGAGCTCGCGGCCATCGCGCCGAACGTCGTGGTGAAAGTGCCCGTGATGCCAGAGGGGCTCGCTGCCACCAAGACGCTTGCTGAGCGAGGCATCGCGGTGAACATGACGCTGTGCTTCACGGTGCCTCAGGCGCTCATGGCCGCACGAGCAGGCGCGCGGTACGTGTCTCCGTTCGTCGGCCGCTTCGACGACATCTCAGAAGACGGTCTGGAGCACCTGGGCAACATAGTCGCTGCCCTGAACAACTACGATTTCGGGCACCAGGTCGAGGTCATCGCCGCCTCGATCCGTCACAACCAGCACGTCGTCGCTGCAGCGTTGATGGGCGCCGACATCGCGACGGTGCCCTTCGCAGTGCTGCAGAAGCTCGTGAAGCATCCGTTGACCGACCGAGGGCTCGAGGCCTTCCTTGCCGACTGGGAGAGAGTGAAGAACGCATGAGCGCACGTCCTCGCAAGCGCGGGCGCCGCAGCGGCGCGCCGCAGGAAGTCGCACCGTCCATCACGCGGGAGGAGCTCGCGTCCAAGACCGTCGCCGAGCTCCGTCAGATGGCCTCGGAGCTGGAGCTCGACACGAAAGCCCTCAAGAAGAAAGACGAGCTCGTCGAGGCGGTCTACGAAGCCAAGGTGCGCGCTGAAGGGTTCGTGGAGGTCCACGGCATCCTCGACATCTTGCCCGAGGGGTACGGCTTCTTGCGCACGAGCGGCTACCTGCCGGGCGACAAGGACGTGTACTGCTCCATGTCGCTCATCCGCAAGCACGACTTGCGGCGGGGCGACATGGTCCACGGCCAGGTCAGGCCTCCTCGGGAGTCGGAGAAGTACCCAGCGCTCATCAAGGTCGACCGCATCAACGGGCAGGACCCGGAGGAAGCGCGTCAGCGCAGGGACTTCCGCGACCTCACGCCGGTCTACCCTGACGAGCGCCTGCGCCTGGAGCACGGCCCGCAGTTCATCACCGCGCGCGTCATCGACTTGGTGGCGCCCATCGGCAAGGGCCAGCGGGGACTCATCGTCTCGCCGCCGAAGGCGGGCAAGACCACCGTGCTGAAGGACATCGCCGCGGCGATCACGGCGAACAATCCCGAGGTCTACCTGATGTGCCTCCTCGTGGACGAGCGTCCAGAGGAAGTCACCGACATGGAGCGCTCCATCCGTGGCGAGGTCGTCTCCTCGACCTTCGACATGCCGAGCGAGAACCACATCGCCGTGGCGGAGCTCGTGCTCGAGCGGGCCAAGCGCCTCGTCGAGAGCGGGTACGACGTCGTCATCCTGCTGGACTCGATCACGCGCCTCGCTCGCGCGTACAACCTCGCCACTCCGGCATCCGGCCGGATCCTCTCGGGTGGCGTGGACTCGACGGCCCTCTACCCGCCGAAGCGGTTCTTCGGCGCGGCGCGCAACATCGAGAACGGCGGGTCGCTCACCATCCTTGCGACGGCCCTCGTCGACACCGGATCGAAGATGGACGAGGTCATCTTCGAGGAGTTCAAGGGCACCGGCAACATGGAGCTTCGGCTCGACCGCAACATGGCCGACCGGCGCATCTTCCCTGCGATCGACGTGGTCGCGTCCGGCACGCGCAAGGAGGAGTTGCTGCTCGACCAGATGGAGGCCCCGTTCGTGTGGGGCCTGCGCCGGATCCTGCACGGCGTCGACTCTCCGGAGCGCGCGCTCGAGATGCTCATCAAGGGCCTCAAGCAGACCAGCTCGAACATGGAGTTCCTCACCAAGATGGCGAAGCGAGCCGAGGACAAGCGCGTCACGAACGGCATCGACCTGTAGGGCGCCGGCGCGCCACCCGCTTGCTGCTTGCAATCCTGGTGGCAGGCGTTAGAATATGCACGCGTTCGGGCCGTTAGCTCAGCTGGCAGAGCAGGGGACTCTTAATCCCAAGGTCATAGGTTCGATCCCTATACGGCCCACCATCGCGAACAAGGTCGGCGCGGAAACCGCCCGGCCTTTTTGCTATAGTGATTCCTCGGCCTTGCGCCGGTGCGTGCGGGCGTGGCGGAACTGGCAGACGCGCCGGGTTTAGGTCCCGGTGAGGCGACTCGTGGAGGTTCGACCCCTCTCGCCCGCACCACAATCACGTTCGATCCCTGCACGACAGGAGGACCATTGGAGACCAGCGTAGAGCGTTTGGAAGGCGACCGCGTCCGGCTCACTGTGACCGTCCCAGCGGAGACGGTGGATGCGGCCATCGATGCGGCGTACAAGGAGATCTCGCAGAAGCTGCGGATCCCCGGCTTCCGCAAGGGGCGCATCCCGAAGCCGATCATCGACACGCACGTCGGGCGCGAGGCGGTGCTCGCCGACGCGCTGGAGCGGCTCGTCGACGAGACGTACCCGCAGGCGCTGTCTCGCGAGGACCTGCGGACGATCGAGGCGCCGGACACCGGCGAGCTCGAGGCGCTCGTCCCGGGGCAGCCGTACACCTACACCGCCGAGGTCGCAGTCAGGCCGGAGCTCACGCTCTCGACGCCGGACGACCTGGTGGTGTACGCCGGTCCTGCGACGACGAGCGAGCGGGAGATCGACGCGCAAATCGAGCACTATCGCGAGCGGTTCGCGACCCTCGAGCCGGTGGACCGCGGCGTCCAGACCGGCGACTTCGTCGACCTGTCGTTCGTCGGGACGGTCGACGGCGAGCCATACGAGGGCAACACGGTGGACCGGTACCTGTACGAGACCGGTCGCGACTTGATGCCGGAGGAGTTCGAGCGCGCGCTCATCGGCGCCAAGGCCGGGGACAAGGTCGTCGCGGAGTTCGAGATCCCGGAGACCTCGTCAGTGCCGGAGTTCGTCGGGAAGACTGCCCGATTCGAGATCGACGTGCACGAGGTGAAGGCCAAGGTCCTGCCCGAGCTGAACGACGAGTTCGCCGCCTCGGTCGGCGGCTTCGACACGCTTGAAGAGCTCCGCGATGACATCCGGCAGAAGTTCGACGCCACGAAGGCCACGGGCCGCGCCAAGCGCATCGAGGTGCTCGCGCTGGACTTGGTGTCGTCGCGACTGGAAGGCGAGATTCCCGAGCAGATGATCGAAGGCCGCATCAACACCATGACGCGCGAGTTCTTCGAGAACCTCGAGCAGCGCGGGATCACGCTGCGCGACTACGTCGAAGCGACCGGCGTGACGGTGGAGCAGATCCAGGCCGACATCCGCACGCACGCTGAGTCCCGCGTGCGCGAGGAGCTCGCGCTCGAAGCGCTGTTCCGCGCGGTCGGGCTCGAGGTCTCGGACGAGGACGTGGAGCAGGCGCTGTTGGGGATGGCAGAGGGCGATGCCGAACAGGCCAAGCGCCTGCGCGCCCAGCTCGAGTCTGCTGGGACGCTGCCGCTGCTCAAGGAGAGCATCGCGCAGAACAAGGCCTTCGAATGGCTCATGGCGAACGTCGAGGTGCGAGACGAGGAGCCGCCAGCCGAGCAGCCGGCAGAGAAGAAAGCGGAGGATCGGCCGAAGAAGCGGCGCACGAAGAAGGCGACCGCAGAGGAGGGATCCGAGGGATGATGCCTGAGGCCACAGGGCTCGTGCCCATCGTCGTCGAGCAGACCGCGCGGGGCGAGCGCTCGTTCGACATCTTCTCGCGCCTTCTGAACGACCGCGTCGTGTTCCTCGGCCACGAGATCGACGACACGGTCGCGAATCTCGTCATCGCGCAGCTCCTGCACCTCGAGAGCGAGGGTCCGGAGAAGGACATCAGTCTGTACATCAACTCGCCAGGCGGCTCGGTGACGGCGGGGCTGGCGATCTACGACACGATGCAGTACATCCGGTGCGACGTGTCCACCATCTGCATCGGTCAGTGCGCCTCCATGGCGGCCGTGCTGCTGGCTGCGGGCGCTCCAGGCAAGCGCTACGCGCTGCCGCACAGCCGCATCCTCATCCATCAGCCGTGGGGTGGGGCGCAAGGCCAGGTCACCGACATCGAGATCCAGGCCAAGGAGCTGTTGCGCATGCGGGCGCAGCTCGACGAGATCCTCGCAAGGCACACCGGCCAGCCGGTGGAGAAGATCCACGTGGACACCGAGCGCGACAACATCATGATCGCCAGCGAGGCCAAGGAGTACGGCCTCGTCGACGCCGTCATGGAGACGCGCGAGAAGAAGGTCGAGGCGTAAGCTCTGATGGATCGAGACGAAGGCGCCGAGCAGCTGCGATGCTCGTTTTGCGGCAAGCCGCAGCACCAGGTCCGGAAGCTGATCGCCGGGCCGGGCGTGTACATCTGCGACGAGTGCGTCGAGCTGTGCAACGAGATCGTGGACGAAGACGGGATCCACGAGGAGCAGCACTTCACGCCTGAGGACCTCCCCACGCCCAAGGAGATCATGGCGATACTCGACGAGTACGTGGTGGGTCAGGACTTGGCCAAGAAGACGCTCTCGGTCGCCGTCTACAACCACTACAAGCGAATCCGCTGCAAGCCGTGCGACGGTGCAGAGGACGTCGAGATCTCCAAGAGCAACATCTTGCTTCTGGGTCCGACGGGATGCGGCAAGACGCTGCTCGCACAGACGCTCGCGCGCATCCTCAAGGTGCCGTTCGCGATCGCCGATGCGACCACGCTCACGGAGGCCGGCTACGTCGGCGAAGACGTCGAGAACATCTTGCTCAAGCTCATCACTGCAGCTGATTTCGACGTGGAGAAAGCCGAGGTCGGCATCGTCTACATCGACGAGATCGACAAGATCGCGCGCAAAGCCGAGAACCTGTCGATCACGCGCGACGTGTCGGGCGAGGGCGTCCAGCAGGCGCTGCTCAAGATCCTCGAGGGCACCGAAGCCGCCGTTCCGCCGCAGGGCGGCCGCAAGCATCCGCAGCAGGAGCTCATCCGCATCGACACCACCAACATCCTGTTCATCCTCGGCGGCGCCTTCGTCGGGCTGGAGAAGATCATCGCCGACCGCATCGGCAAGAAGGGCGTCGGCTTCGGCGCGGACCTCGTGGATGCGCGCAAGCACGACACGGGCACGCTGCTCGCGCAGGTGTTGCCGGAGGACCTTCACAAGTTCGGGCTGATACCGGAGTTCGTGGGTCGCATACCGGTGATGGCGCACGTCGAGGAGCTCACCGAAGACGACCTGGTGCGCATCTTGACCGAGCCGAAGAATGCGCTCGTCAAGCAGTATCAGCGGCTGTTCGCCTTGGAAGGCGTCGAGCTCGTGTTCACCGACGACGCCTTGCGGGCGATCGCTTCGCAGGCGATCAAGCACGGCACGGGTGCGCGCGGACTCCGCTCGATCCTCGAGTCGCTGCTGCTCGACTTGATGTACGAGCTGCCTGGCCGCACGGACGTGCTCAGCGTGACGATCACGGCCGAAGCCGTGCGCGGCACCTCAGAGCCCGTCGTGGAGCTCGGGGACCTTCGTCGAGGCGCCTCAGCCTAGCGTCGAGCGCGCAGCGGCCTAAGCGCGGCCTTCGAGGATGGCCTTGGCGCGGTCGACCTGGCTGGGGTAGAGGTCGGCGGGCACGCCTTCAGGCCCGAGGACTTCGGCGACCATGAAGCGTGCACACTGCGAGCTGTCGGTGCGGCAGTACCGCTGCTTGATGATGTTGGCCATCGACGGCATCTCTGCCATCTGGTCGTTGAAGAACGGGCACTTGGCCAAGCGCTTGCAGTCCGCCATCCTGCACCTCCTCGGTAGGCGATCCTTTGCTCCTTGAGCATAGCCGTGCGGGAGCGTTTGCGCAATTGTTCACATGAACGAGCTTCCCGATACGCCCATCGCAGCTCGCGGCTGCGGCGCTCGCTCGCATCGCGTAGAATCTGCAGCACGAGAACGGAAGGGAACGCACATGAGCGAGATGCCGAAGGCGTACGATCCGAAAGCGGTCGAGCCGCGAGTGCTCGAGCGCTGGTTTGAGGGCGAGTACTTCAAGCAACCGATCGTGGAGGGGAAGCGGCCGTTCACGATCGCCATCCCGCCGCCCAACGTGACTGGCTCGCTTCACATGGGTCACGCGCTCAACAACACCATCCAAGACGTGCTGATCCGCCGTTCCCGCATGACGGGCAAGCCGACGCGCTGGATCCTCGGCACCGACCACGCCGGCATCGCGACGCAGAACAAGGTGGAGCAGAAGCTTGCGAAGGAGGGTCTGTCGCGCTACGACGTCGGGCGAGAGCGGTTCGTCGAGCTGTGCTGGGAGTGGCGCGCTGAGCACGGGTCGACCATCATCAGCCAGCTGAAGGCCATGGGGTGCTCCTGCGACTACTCGGACGAGCACTTCACGATGGATCCGGACTACCAGCGGGCGGTGCGGAGGGTCTTCGTCGACCTGTTCAACGAAGGGCTCATCTACCGTGGCAAGCGCATCATCAACTGGTGCCCGCGGTGCGCGACCGCCCTGTCTGACATCGAGGTCGAGCACGAGGAGCTCGACAGCCACCTGTGGCACATCAAGTATCCGCTCAAGGAGCCCGTCGCAGGCCGCGATCACGTGGTCGTGGCCACCACGCGTCCTGAGACGATGCTTGGCGACACCTGCGTGGCAGTGCATCCCGACGACGACCGCTACCGCGACCTGGTCGGCGCGACGGTCGTGCTGCCGCTGCTTGGCCGAGAGATCCCGATCGTCGCGGACTCCTACGTCGACCCGTCGTTCGGCACCGGCGCGGTGAAGGTGACGCCTGCCCACGACCCCAACGACTTCGAGATCGCGGAGCGCCACGGCTGCGAGAAGATCAACGTGCTCACCGCGGACGCGCGCATCACCGAGGCTGGCGGTCCGTATGCGGGGCTCGATCGCTTCGAGGCTCGCAGGCGCGTGGTGGCGGACCTCGAGCCGCAGGGGTTGCTCGTGCGCGTGGACGATCACGTGCACTCCGTCGGTCACTGCTACCGCTGCCACACGGTGGTGGAGCCGTGGCTTTCGGACCAGTGGTTCGTGGACATGAAGCCGCTCGCCGAGCCGGCGATCGCCGTGGTCCGTGAGGGACGGGTGCGTTTCAGCCCGGAGCGCTGGGCGAACGTCTACTACCACTGGATGGAGAACATCCGCGACTGGTGCATCTCGCGGCAGCTGTGGTGGGGCCACCAGATCCCCGTGTTTTACTGCGACGCGTGCGGCGAGATGACCGCGAGCGTGGAAGACCTCATCGAGTGCCCGAAGTGCGGCGGCCCGGTGCGGCAAGACCCGGACGTGCTCGACACATGGTTCTCCTCCGCGCTGTGGCCGTTCGCGACGCTCGGGTGGCCCGAGGACACGCCAGAGCTCGCGTACTTCTATCCGACCACCGTGCTTTCCACCGCCCGGGACATCCTGTTCCTGTGGGTGGCGCGGATGATCATGCAGGGTCTGAAGTTCGTTGGCGACATCCCGTTTTCCGAGGTCATCATCCACCCGACGGTGTTCAACGCAGAGGGCAAGCGCATGAGCAAGTCTCTCGGCACGGGCGTCGATCCGCTCGACCTCATGGACTCCTACGGTGCCGACGGGATGCGTTTCGGGCTCATGTTGCAGACCACCGGCAACCAGGACATCCGGTTCTCAGAAGAGAAGCTGCTGGCCAGCCGCAACTTCGCCAACAAGATCTGGAACGCGAGCCGCTTCGTGCTGATGAACCTGGGCGAGGGCTACGAGCCCGGTCCGCCGGCAGCCGAGACGGTCGCGGACCGCTGGATCCTCTCGCGTCTGGCCGCGCTCCAGGAAGCGGTCGACCGCGGGCTCGACGCTGATGCCGCGCGCGAGGCGGGCGAGGAGCCGTTCCAGTTCGGCGAGGTCGCGCGGGCTCTGTACGACTTCTTCTGGAGCGAGTTCTGCGACTGGTACATCGAGCTTTCCAAGCCGCGTCTGGCAGCCGGCGGCGAGGCGGCCCGTGCCGCTCAGCGGAACCTCGTGTTCGTGCTCGACAAGGCGCTGCGGCTCCTGCATCCGATGATGCCGTTCATCACCGAGGACATCTGGAGCCGGCTGCCTCTTCCGGAAGCGGACGCTGCGCCGGCGCTCATGGTCGCGGCGTGGCCCACGGGGCTGGACCGCTTCCGCGACGAGGAGGCAGAGACGTCGATGCGGATTCTGCAAGAGCTCGTGACCGAGGTGCGCGCGATCCGTGCGCGGTACGCTATCCCTCCGAAGGCGCGCATCGAGGCCATCGTGCGGGCGTCCGGCGCGGACGCGATGCTCGTCGAGTCGCAGCGGCACTACCTGCACGACCTGGCTGGCGTCGAAAGGCTCACCGTGGACGCCGGCGCCGCGCGGCCTCCGCACGCCGCAGTCGCCGTGGCCGCGGGCATGGAGGTCTTCGTCCCGCTGGAAGGCGTCGTCGACCTCGCTGCTGAACGCGACCGTGTGGCTCGGGAGCTGGCGAAGGCCGAAGCCGAGCTCGACCGGCTGACGAAGAAGCTCACGAACGAGAACTTCCTCGCGAAGGCCGACCCGCAGGTCGTCGAGAAGGATCGCGCACGCGCCGCGGAGCTCGCGCACAGCGTCGGGCGGCTCGCTGAGCAGCTTGCGGCGCTCGCGGACTGAGATTCGCCGTGGCGCGCACCTACGAGCAGGTGATCGGCGAGCTCGGGCGGGCGCTGAAGTTCGGCATCAACCCGTCCCTGGACGGCATCCGCGCGCTCGTCGACGTGCTCGGGCATCCGGAGCGGGCGTTCCGGTCGGTGCAAGTGACCGGCACGAACGGCAAGACGTCCGTGACGAGGATGACGGCGGCGCTGCTGTCCGCTCACGGGGCACGCACCGGCGCCTACACGAGCCCGCACCTCGTCCGGTACGAGGAGCGCGTCGAGCTCGATGGGCAGCCGGTCGAGCCGACGGTGTTCGCCGACGGGCTCTCGGCTGCGCTTGACGCCGCGGAGCGTCTGGGGGCGAGCGCTGCCGAGGCGCTCGGGCTCGACGACGCAGACGCGGCCGCGCAGCTCACGGAGTTCGAGCTGCTCACCGCGGGCGCGCTCGAGACCTTCCGAGCCGCAGGCGCAGAGTGGGCGGTCCTCGAGGTCGGCATGGGCGGCAGGTGGGACGCCACCAGCGTCGTGAGCCCGGCGGTGGCCGTCGTCACCGGCGTGGCGCTCGACCACACCGACCGGCTCGGCGAGACGCGCGAGGAGATCGCTGCCGACAAGGCACACGTCATCAAGCCCGGAAGCGTCGCGGTTCTCGGCCCGGGATGCGCAGGCGTGGAGCACGTGCTGATCGAACGGGCGCTGTCCTGCGGCGTCCCGACGGTCCGCGTCGGGCAGGGAGAGGACGACGTCGCGTGGCTCGTGCGAGCACGGCCGCACGCTCTGTCTGAGCCGCTTACGCTCGACGTCTTCGGCGCGGAGCGGACCTACCGAGCGGTGGAGCTCGTGGCGCCGTCCTACCAAGCGCCCAACGTCGCTACCGCCGTGGCGACAGCAGAAGCCGCTCTCGGGCCGTTGGACGAGAGCGCGGTGAGGGCAGCGTTCGGTGCGTTGCGACTGCCGGGGCGCTTCGATGTGCTCGACAAGAGCGTCCCACTCGTCGTGGACGGGGCGCACAACCCTGACGCTGCAGGCGTGCTCGCCGCCGCCGTGCGAGAGATGCTGCCCGGCCGCCCTGTGGTGGTGCTGGGGGTGATGGCGGACAAGGACGCCCTCGGCATCGCCGAGGCGCTGGCGCCGGTCGCGAGCGGGTTCGTGTGCACGAGAAGCGCCTCGCCGCGCGCGATGGACCCGGACGCGCTGGCCGAGGTCGTGCGTGAGGCAGGCGGCAGCGTGCTGGCGGTCGAGGGCTCCGTGCCCGCCGCCGTCGAGACCGCCGTGCGGCGCTCCGCTTCAGGCGTGCTGTGCACCGGCAGTCTCTACGTCGCCGGTGAGGCTATCGCCTCGTTCCGCTCCAGAAGCCACAGGTAGGCCTCCACGAGCGCTTTCGCGTGCGGCTCGAGGCCGTACCGCTCCACCATCGTCCGGGCACGGCTCGCGTACTCGGCGCGAAGCCCCGCATCCGTCATCAGCCGACGCACGGCGTCCGGAAAGCCGTCCTCCTGGCACGCGATGTACGCGTCGTCGAAGAGCGGTCGGTAGACCTCGAGGTCGCGCAGCACGAGTGGGAGACCCGCCGCGGCCGCCTCGACGATGGTGAAGCCGAAGGTCTCCTGCCGAGAGGGGAAGAGCAGGCAGTCAGCAGCCGCGAGGAACTTCGGGACTTCTTCGTGGGCCACTTCCCCGAGAAACCTGCAGTTCTCCGGGACATGCCGAGTCGCGCGCGCCATGCGGCGGAACCCCGCGGTCAGCATCTTGAACGGCATGCCGCCCAGCCACAGGAACGTCGCTTCGGGGCACTGCCGAGCCGTCTTGATGAACGTGTCGACGCCTTTGCGCGGCTGCACCTGCCCCGTGGAGATCACGACGAAGGCGTCGTCGGGTATGCCGAGCGAGGCGCGCACCTCCGTCCGCCATCTCGGCTGCGGGCGGAAGCGCTCGAGATCGATCGCATTCGGCACGACGCGCACAGGCGTCGAGATCCCCATGCGTGCGAGCCCCTCGGCGACGGCCGGCGACACGGCGAGCACGAGGTCGGCTCGCGAGTAGAAGAATCGGATGTACGCGGAAGCGATCGGCAGCCACGCGCGCGCGAACGCGAAGCTCCCCACCAAAGACTCGGGCACGATGTGCGCCGTCACCACCGCGTGGCCGCGTGAGGCGCGCAGAGCCCTGAGCCCGGCTGGCCCGATCGTCTCGACGTGGGTGACGTCGCACGGCTCGGCAGTGTTCACTCGCACGTCGATGCCGGCTCGCTCGAGCGCCGCCAACGTCTGCGTGAACGCCGTGTGGACGCCGTGGCCGGTGGCGCCGCCGACGGTCTCCGAGACCAGGTCCACGCTGATGCGCCGTGCAGGTGCGTCGTCCATCCCGTGTCCCCTCGTGACAAGCGCGATCCGCGCCCTGGCAATGATAGCGGTTGCCGGGCCGCGCGTCTCAGCGTGTGTCGCCACGCCGGATGCGCTAGAATCGCGCATGACCGTGCCGAAGATCCGCGCCGCCGCCGCGGGAGGGGAGCGCAGGAAGACCATGGTGAACGAGCTGCTTCAACCGGTGCTCGACAATCCGCTGGTACAGCTCTCTCAGCGTCTGTGCTGGCTGTTCTTCGTCATCTTCTCGCTCGCGCTCGTGTTCTGGACGTGGCGCGATGCAGAGCGCAGAGGCGCGATGTCGTGGTTCTGGGCACTCGTCGTGCTTCTGTTCAACGTGCCCGGGTGGATCGTCTACATGGTCGTCCGGCCGCCGGAGTCGCTTGCGGACGCGCGGGAGCGCGAGCTCGAGATCCGTGCTCGCGAGGCCGAGCTGCAGCGCAGGTTCCCCGTGTGCCCTGCCTGCACGAAGCCGGTGGAAGACGACTACTTGATCTGCCCCTCGTGCATGAAGAAGCTCAAGAAGGAGTGCATCAGCTGCGGGCGGGCCCTGAAGCTCGACTGGACGGTCTGCCCGTACTGCAAGACCAAGCAGTAGGCGCCGCCGGGCGCTGGCTCTATCCCGATGGAGGTTGTTTGATGTCTCGGATCAGCGTCCGGCTCCCGGACGGCAGCAGCATCGAGGTCGAGGAAGGCGCGACGGTCGCCGACGTCGCTCGCGCGATCGGTCCGCGCTTGGCGAACGCAGCGGTCGCCGGCCGGGTGAACGGCGCGCTCGTCGACGTCACGGCGTCCGTCCACGAGGGCGACGAGGTCGCAATCGTCACCGATCGGGATCCAGAGGCGTTGCACGTGCTGCGCCACTCGGCGGCGCACGTGATGGCCGAAGCGGTCAAGGACCTGTTTCCCACGGCGAAGTTCGGCATCGGGCCTGCGATCGAAGACGGCTTCTACTACGACTTCGACGTCGACCGGCCCTTCACGCCCGAGGACCTCGCGGCCATCGAAGACCGGATGCGCGACATCGTCGCGGAGGAGAAGCCGTTTGCGCGCGCGGTCCTCGACCGGCTCGAGGCCGAAGACGCGTTCGAGGGCCAGCCGTACAAGCAGGAGCTCATCGCTGAGCTGCCGGAAGGCGAGCCCATCTCCGTGTACATGCAGGGCTCGTTCAGCGACCTCTGCCGCGGGCCCCACGTCCCGCACACGGGCTGGATCAGGGCCTTCAAGCTGACGAAGGTCGCGGGCGCCTACTGGCGCGGTGACTCGTCGCGTCCGATGCTCCAACGCATCTACGGCACAGCGTGGTTCTCTGAGAAGGACTTGAAGGCGTACCTTGAGCGGATCGAGGAGGCCGAGCGTCGCGACCATCGGAAGCTCGGTCGCGAGCTCGACCTGTTCAGCTTCCACGAGGTCGCGGGAGCTGGGCTGCCCGTGTACCACCCGAGAGGGGCCCGCATCTTGCGCATCCTCCAGGAGTGGCTGCGCGGCGTGCTGTACGAGCGCGGGTACGCCGAGGCGATCACGCCGCACATCTACAAGGCGGACGTGTGGAAGATCTCCGGGCACTACGACTTCTACCGCGAGAACATGTACTTCTTCGAGGTGGACGAGGGCGACGGGCGCGTCAACGAGTACGGCGTCAAGCCGATGAACTGCCCCGGCCACGTGCTCATCTACGCGAACGACGTGCGCTCGTACCGCGACCTTCCGATGCGGATCTTCGAGTTCGGCACCGTGTACCGCCACGAGATGTCCGGCGTCGTGCATGGTCTCATGCGCGCTCGAGGGTTCACCCAGGACGACGCGCACATCTTCTGCATGCCCGAGCAGGTGCACGACGAGGTCGTGGCGATGCTCGACCTCGTCGACTACGTGCTCAAGGGCGTGTTCGGGTTCGAGTACAGCGCGGAGATCTCGACGCGGCCGGAGAAGTCCATCGGCGACGACGAGATGTGGGAGCACGCCACGCACTCGCTCATGTCCGCGTGCGAGGCGCACGGGCTGGAGTATCAGATCAACGAAGGCGACGGTGCGTTCTACGGGCCCAAGATCGACATCAAGCTCAAAGACGCCATCGGACGCACGTGGCAGTGCTCCACGATACAGGTGGACTTCAACTTCCCCTCGCGGTTCGGGCTGACGTATCGCACCGCCGAGAACACCGAGGCGGTCCCGTTCATGTTGCACCGCACGATCCTGGGCAGCATGGAGCGGTTCCTCGGCATCCTCATCGAGCACTACGCCGGCGCGTTCCCGGTGTGGCTCGCCCCGGTCCAGGCGGTGCTCGTCCCCATCGCAGACCGCCATCTGCCGTACTGCGACGAGGTCGCAGCGACGCTCAGGCGTTCGGGCGTCAGGGCAGAGGTGTATGCTGAGAACGAGCCCATGCGCATCAAGATCGCCAAGGCGCAGCAGCAGAAGGTGCCGTACATGCTTGTCGTGGGCGACCGAGAGGTCGAGTCGAACACCGTCGGGGTTCGTGAGCGCAGCGCGGGCGATCTCGGCGCGATGAGCGTGGACGCGTTCGTGGAGAGGGTGGCTGCCGAGCACCCGTAGGGGGACGAACGTGTGGAGTGGACGATAGCAGCGATCTCTGCGCCGCTGACGGCGGCCGTCGTCGCAGCGGTGCTGTTCATGGCGTTCGCGCGGGTCGAGCGCAAGTCAGCGTTGCTGCTCATCGGCCTCGGTTGGGCAGCGTACGCCGTGCGTCTCGGCGCCGAGGCCGCTCTCGTTGCTTGGCCGGCCGCTGCGGGGCTTCGCTACGGCGTGCACGCCGCCTCGATCGCCTCTGCGCTCTTACTGCTCGCGGGGGCGATGCGGCTTGCCGGCGGTCGAGCTCCGTGGCGGGCGTTCCTCGTCTCGGGAGTCGTCGCGACGGCGCTGCTCGTGCTGTTCGACCGGTCGGGGCTGCACCAGGCCGTGGTCGTGGCGCCAGCGTTCCTGCTGCAAGGCGTCGCCCGCATCGTCGCTGGCCTGTACTGGCTGAAGACCGCCCGGGGCAGCGGCGTGGGTCGTGCGCTCCCGGGGATCGGTCTCATCGCATGGGGCATCCACGCCTTCGACTACCCGCTGCGGTGGGTGTTCCCGGAATGGTTCGGCTACGCGGGGTACATTCTCAGCTCGGTCCTCGCGACGGTCGTGGCGTTCGGGCTCGTGATCGGCTACCTGCAGCAGGTGCGCGGCCAGCTCGCCGAGAGCGAAACCCGCTACCGGTCGCTCTTCCAAGACAGCGCCTCGGTGATGCTGCTCATCGATCCGTCTGACGGCAGCATCAAGGATGCGAATGCAGCTGCGGAGCGCTTCTACGGCTGGTCGCGCGAAGAGTTGACGTGCATGCGGATCAGCCAGATCAACACGCTCACGCCTGAAGAAGTGCAAGCGGAGATGGAGCGCGCCCGCGCCCTTCAGAAGAACCACTTCGAGTTCAGGCACCGTCTCGCGTCAGGCGAAGTGCGAGACGTCGAAGTCTACTCAGGCCCAGTCCCCGGGCCCAGCGGCGAGCAGTGGTTGTACTCGATCGTCCACGACGTCAGCGACCGGGTACGGGCCCAGCGCGCGCTCGAGGAGAGCGAGCGACGGTACCGCGCCATCTTCCAGGAGAGCGAGCAGCCGATGCTGCTCGTCGACCCAGACGGCGCTCGCGTCGTGGACGCCAACCGAGCGGCGGCGAGGTTGTACGGCCGCTCGGTGGAGGACTTGCGATCGATGACGATCGCTGACCTGAGCGCCGAAGAACCTCTGGACGCAGTGCTCGAAGAGGTGCGCAAGACGCTGGAGGAAGACCAATACGTCGGCTCGTATCGGCACAGGACGGCGTCTGGCGACGTCTTGGACGTGGAGGTCTACGCGACGCCGATCACGTTCGAAGGCAAGCAGTTCTTGTTCACCATCGTGGTCGACGTGACCGATCGCAAGCGCGCAGAGCGTGAGCTCGATTGGTACCGCGCCAGCCTTGAGGACGAAGTGGAGGAGCGCACGGCGCAGCTCGAGGAGGCGTACCAGCAGCTCGCGCGCGCAAACGAGGCGAAGGACGACTTCCTGCGCAGCATGAGCCACGAGCTTCGCACTCCTCTGAACTCAGTCATCGGATTCTCTCGCCTGCTCGAGCAGGAGCTTCCGGGACCCTTGAACGACGAGCAGAAAATCCAAGTGCGCATGATCCGCGACGCGGGCATGCACCTGCTCTCGCTCGTGGACGACGTCCTCGACTTGTCCAGGATCGAGGACGGACGGGTTTCCGTGAACGTGACGGACATCGATCTGGGAGAGCTCGCTCGCCAGGCAGTCGCTGCGGTGCGGCCGCTTGCGGAGGAGAAGGGTCTTGCGCTCGAGGTCGCAGGCGATGCCGAGGTCTCGTGCCGTACGGACCCGCAGCTCGTGCGGCAGATCGTCTGGAACCTGCTCGGCAACGCGATCAAGTACACCGAGCAGGGCTTCGTGCGCGTGCAGGTCGGAAGCGATGGGCGCACAGCGTGGCTGGCCGTGGCAGACACCGGCCCCGGCATGACGCCGGAGCAGATCGAGCGCGCGTTCGAGGCGTTCACTCGGTTCAGGCCGCCGGGGGACTCGCCTGGCACCGGCCTTGGGCTGGCGATCTCCAAGCGTCTGGCGGAGCTCCTCGGCGGTCGCGTGACCGTGCAAAGCGCGCTGGGCGAGGGCTCGACCTTCACGCTCGAACTGCCCTGTACCCACGCCGGTGGGAGCGGTTCTGACCGCTAGACAGGCGGCACGCAGAGCGCGTATACTCGCGCAGCCAACCGAATAGAGGTCAAGCGGGACGCTCGAGCGTCCCCACCCTACGGCGCATGGTGCAGCTGTACGGTCGAGGTGAACGCCCGGATCCGAGGGCGCCTTGTCCCTGTGCATGCGTCGCACAGGGACTTCTTGTTGCAGGGGCGGTCAGACGAAGGCCGCTGACGATGGAGGTGGAACGCCTATCAGCACGACCGAGCCGAGGATCAACGACAGGATCCGGGCGCCGCGATGCCGGCTTATCTCTACCGAAGGAGAGCAGCTCGGCATCTTCAACACCTTCGACGCGCTGCGGATCGCAGACGAGCAGGGTCTGGACCTCGTCGAGATCGCGCCGAACGCCGACCCGCCTGTGTGCAAGATCATGGACTACGGCAAGTACAAGTACGAGCAGGCGATCAAGGCGAAGAAGGCGCGCAAGCACCAGGCCACGGTGCAGGTCAAGGAGATCAAGTTCCGCCCCAAGATCGACACGCACGACTACGAGACGAAGAAACGGCACGTCGTGCGGTTCTTGGAGAGCGGGGCGCGCGTGAAGGTGACGATCATGTTCCGCGGACGTGAGATGGCGCATGCCGAGCGAGGGCTCGCAATACTCGAGCGGCTCGCGGAGGACGTGAAGGAGCTCGGGACCGTCGAGAGCGAGCCCAAGCTTGAAGGGCGCAACATGCTGATGGTGCTCGCACCGGTCAAGCGCGACGCGAAGAGCACGACCAAGCAGGCGGTCGAGGACGGCGAAGGCGCCGCCGACGCCGCCGAGTGAGATGACAGGACGAAGGAGCAAGCCATGCCGAAGATGAAGACGCACAAGGGCACCGCGAAGCGGTTCCGGCTGACCGGCCGCGGTAAGATCCGCCGCGGCAACGCGTACTCGAGCCACATACTCGAGAAGAAGAGCCCCAAGCGCAAGCGCGCGTTCCGTCAGCCCTCGTTCGTGAGCCAGGCGGACACGGACGTCATCAAGAAGAACCTCGGCATCGGGTGACCCGAGCCGCGCACCTGAGGAGTGATGAGCAATGCCTAGAGTCAAGCGTGGAGTCACCGCCAAGAAGAAGCGTCGCACGGTCCTCGAGCGCGCGAAGGGCTACTACGGTGCCAAGAGCCGGTCGTACCGGGCCGCGAAGGAGCAGGTCCAGCACTCGCTCCAGTACCAGTACCGCGACCGCAGGAACAAGAAGCGTGAGATCCGTCGGCTGTGGATCGCCCGCATCAACGCCGGCGCTCGCCAAAACGGGCTGTCGTATTCGGCGTTCATCAACGGGCTGAAGCGCGCCGAGGTCGACCTCGACCGCAAGGTGCTTTCCGACCTGGCGGTGAACGATCCGGCCGCCTTCGCGAAGCTGGTGGAGCTCGCCAAGGAGAAGCTGAGCGCGTAACGCGCACGCGATGCGATTCGACGAGAAAGGGGCCCCGCAGTGATGCGGGGCCCCTTCGTGCTTCGCGGTCCCGGCGGGTTCAGCTCTCGGCAAGGGCGCGGTAAGCGTCGCGCGCGACACTGGCCGCGACCGCGCGGTTGCAGCATCCACTGTCGTCCTCCCCTCGGACGGCACGAGTGAAAGGGGAGGAGCATGAAGCGGAAGATCGTGGTGGCGGTGTGTGCGCTGGCAGCGGGTCTCACCTGTCTAGGAGGAGCGGGGGCGTTCTTCACGAGCAGGGCCGAGGTCCCAGACAACGTGATCCGTGCCGGCGCAGTCGCGGTCTCGACGGAACCGACGTCGGCGGCGCTGTCGATCGACGCGTTGGCTCCGGGGAGCACGTGCGAGCGCTCGATCTCGGTCGTCAACTCAGGCACGCTTCCGAGCACGGTCGTCGTGACGGGAGCCAAGAAGGCGGGCATCACCGACTTCTACAACGCGCTCACCTGCGATGTTGCGGCTGACGGCGTGCCGGTCTACAGCGGACCGCTCGCTGAGCTGAGGACGACGCCGTTCGAGATCGCGCCGGGAGCGCGCGCCCGGATGACGTTCACCATCGGACTGCCTGCCTCTGCTGGGAACGACCTCGCAGGCGACTACGTCAAGCTCTCGGTGTACTTCGACGCGGAGCAGGTCCACTGATGGGTGATGCGGGTGAGCGGCCAGCGTGGCTGATCGCGCGGCGGGTCCTCGGTGCGGTGGCACTGCTCGTATGGGGGCTCGTCTTCGCCCGCTACGGGGTCACGGTGGTGCGAGGCGGTTCGATGGAACCTGCGTTGGCGCCGAACGACGTCGTGATCTACCGGCGGGGCGGGAGCGCCATCGCTCAGGGCGACATCGTGCTGTTCGACCACGAGGGATGGCCAGGAGGCGTGCTGCACCGCGTTCGTGCGCTCGAGCCGGGCGGGCTGCTTCAGACGCAAGGCGACGCCAATCCCGCGCCAGACCGCGAGCTCGTCCCGCGGACGCGGGTGCGTGGCGTCGTATGCGGGATCGTGCCGATCGGGCGCTGGGGGAGATGCGTAGGAGAGCGGTTCGGGTCGTGTGCTATACTCAACCGCCAATCGAACACCGCAACGCGATGACGGAGAGGCGCGTGCGCGTGGACGCTCGGCCAGGGAGGGACCTCGGCGACTGGAAGGGTCCCACGAGCGGGCGCACGCGGTTCACTCCACCAGCAGCGAGCTGAACGGGCCGCACGGCTCAAGTAGGCGAGCCGGATCCCGCCGATACGGGGCGGCTGGCGCGAGGCCAGCAGCGCGAGGTCGCGCACTGAGCGGGCGCAGCAGGCGCCAACCAGGGTGGTACCGCGGGAGCCGCTCCCGTCCTTGGGATTTCCTGAGGCGGGAGCGGCTCCCTTGCATCAGCGGCACACGCAAGACCGACGAGAGGGAGCGTACATGGGCATCGTCGAGAAGATCGTCCAGCTGCGAGACGAGGCTCTGGGGCGGATCGCGGCGGCGGCCGACCTGGAGTCCTTGGAGTCTGTCCGCGTCGCCTACCTGGGCAAGAAAGGCGAGCTCACGGCGGTCTTGCGGGGGCTCGGGGAGCTCTCGCCGGAAGAGCGGCCTGCCGTCGGCAGGGTCTCGAACGAGGTGCGTGATGCGATCGAGCAGGCGCTGGCCGAGCGCCGCGCCGTGCTGGAGCGCGAGGCCCTCGAGCAGCGCATCGCCGCCGAAGCGGTCGACGTGACGCTTCCGGGCAGGCGGCGTCCGCTCGGGCACCAGCACATCATCCACCAGATAGTCGACGAGATCGTCGACGTGTTCGTCGGGCTGGGATACCGCATAGCCGAAGGTCCAGAAGTCGAGCTCGACTACTACAACTTCACGGCGCTCAATCATCCGCCGGAGCATCCGGCCCGCGCCGCGACGGACACCTTCTACGTGAGAGACCTTTCGACGGACGAACAGAGCGGGCGCCTGGAATCCGACGTGCTGCTCCGCACGCACACCTCGCCCGTCCAGGTACGGGTCATGGAGAGGCAGCGCCCGCCGATCTACGTGCTTGCGCCCGGCAAGGTCTTCCGCCGTGACGTCGCCGATCCGAGCCATCTGCCGCAGTTCACGCAGATCGAGGGTCTCGTCGTCGACGAAGGCATCACCTTCGGCGACCTCAAGGGCACCCTTGAGCACTTCGTGCGCGAGATCTTCGGGCCTGAGCGCCACGTTCGGTTGCGTCCGCACTTCTTCCCGTTCACCGAGCCGTCCGCTGAGGTGGACGTGTCGTGTGCGATGTGCAACGGCGAGGGCTGCCGTTCGTGCGGCGGCGAGGGCTGGCTGGAAGTGCTCGGCTGCGGCATGGTCGACCCGAACGTGTTCCGCTACGTCGGCATCGACCCGGAGCGCTACAGCGGCTTCGCGTTCGGCATGGGGGCGGAGAGGATCGCCGCGCTCAAGCACGGCATCCCCGACCTGCGCCTGCTCATCGAAGGCGACATGCGGTTCTTGCGGCAGTTCTGACGGATCCCACGAGTCGAGGAGATCGAAGCATGCGCGTCTCGCTGAAGTGGTTGAAAGAGCTGGTCGACGTCGACCTGCCCGTCGAGCAGCTGGTCGACCAGCTGGACATGACCGGCACCAAGGTCGAACGCGTTGTCAGGACCGGCCAGGCGCTGGAACGCGTGGTGGTCGGACAGGTGCTCGTCAAAGAGCAGCATCCGAACGCTGACAAGCTCTCGTACTGCCGGGTGGACGTGGGCGCTGGAGAGCCCCTGCGCATCGTGTGCGGCGCGACGAACTTCGCCGAGGGGGACAAGGTGCCCGTGGCGCTCGTCGGAGCCACGCTTCCTGGCGGTGTCACGATCAAGCGCGCGAAGCTCCGCGGACTGGAGTCCGAGGGCATGATGTGCTCTGCCCGCGAGCTGGGAGCGGGGAGCGACGCCTCAGGGCTGCTCATACTCCCGGAAGACGCGCCAGTCGGCGCGAGCTACGCGGAGTACGCCGGCCTTGCCGACACGGTGCTCGAGCTCGAGGTGACGCCGAACCGTCCGGACTGCCTCTCCATGGTGGGCGTCGCACGGGAGGTCGGCGCGGTGCTGGGCGCCGACGTCCGCTTCCCCGAGTGGGATCTGGCCACGAGCGGCGAGCCGGTCGACCAAGCCGTTTCCGTCAGCGTGGAGGACCCTGAGCTGTGTCCGCGGTACACCGCCCGGCTCATCCGCGGCGTGAAGATCGGCCCTTCGCCGGACTGGCTCGTCGAGCGGATCGTCGCGGCGGGAGCGCGGCCGATCAACAACGTGGTGGACGTCACAAACTACGTGCTGTTCGAGCTCGGTCAGCCGCTCCACGCGTTCGATCTCGCGACCATCGCCCCCTCGGGCGGCGTCGCCCGCATCGTCGTGCGGCGCGCGCGGCCAGGCGAGCGCCTGAAGACGCTCGACGGTCAGGACCGGGCGCTCGACGCAGGCATGCTCGTCATCGCCGATGAGCGCGGCCCGATCGCGCTTGCGGGCGTCATGGGCGGCGAGGCGACCGAAGTCTCGGAGAGCACGGTCGACGTGCTCCTCGAGGCCGCGTCGTTCGACCGCGCGAGCGTCTCGAAGACGAGCCGCGCGCTCGGGCTCATTTCAGAATCTTCGTTGCGGTTCGAGCGAGGAGTCGACCCCGAGCTTGCCGCAGTCGCTTCGGAACGAGCCGCGGCGCTCATCGCCGAGCTCGGCGGCGGCGAGGTCGCGCCTGGGATCGTCGACGTGTACACGCGTCGCGTCGAGCCGAGGCCGATCACGCTCCGCTGCGCGCGGATGAACGCGTTCCTCGGCACCTCGATCGCGCGCGAGGAAGCCGCCGCCATCCTGACGCGGCTCGGCATAGCGGCCGAACCCTCCGGAGACGACCTGGCCTGCGTGGTCCCGACCTTCCGCCCGGACCTCGAGCGCGAAGTCGACCTGTACGAGGAGGTCGTGCGCATCTGGGGCATGGAGCGCGTGCCCTCGACCCTGCCTGACGGCAGAGAGCGAGTCGGGGGTCTGGATGCCTCCCAGAAGGTCGAGCGGCGCATCGGGGCGCTGATGCGCGCCTGCGGCCTGAACGAGCACATCGGGCTTGCATTCGAGGATCCGCGCCGCGTCGAGCTGTGCGGATTCGAGCTCGGGCCCGACGAGCAGCTCGTGGAGCTGCTGAACCCGATGACGAGCGAGCAGTCGCACCTCCGCGTGAGCACGCTCACGGGCCTGCTGGAGGCCGTTTCGCGCAACCAGCGGAGGGGAGTGGGCGAAGTCCACCTCTACGAGGTAGGCAGGGTCTTCCGGACTTCGCCGGGGCGCAAGCTCCCGAAAGAGCGGACCGTCGTGAGCGCCGTCCTGTGCGGTGCGTGGGACCGGCAGCGGTGGTACGAGCGCCCGCGCCCGCTCGACTTCTTCGACGCGAAGGGCGTGCTGGAGGTGTTGCTCGAAGGGCTGCGGATCGACCGCTGGCGGCTCGACGCTTCTGAGCACGCCTGGCTTCAGCCAGGCCGGTCCGCCGACGTGGTGGTCCGAGGCGAGGTCGTCGGGTGGATCGGCGAGGTCGCGCCTCGCGTGCTGCAGGCGTTCGAGATCGACGGCGCAGTCGCTGCGTTGGAGCTGGACGTCCGTGCGCTTGCGCGCGCATCTGCCGCCGTCGTGCGGTACGAGGAGATCCCGCGGTTCCCGGCAGTGAAGTTCGACGTGGCGTTCGTCGTTCCCCGAGAGGTGGAAGCCGAGACAGTCGCGTTCGCCATCCGCTCGTACGGCAAGCCGCTCTTGGCAGACGTCCGGCTGTTCGACGTGTACGAGGATCCGCGCGATGCTCGCGAGCGCAGGCTGCCGGAGGGTGCCAAGAGTCTCGCGTTCGCGCTCGAGTACAGGGCCCAGGATCGGACGCTGTCCGAGGACGAGGTCCGCTCGGTCCACGAGCGGTTGGTCGAACGCGTGTGCGCGAAGGTAGGGGCGACGCTTCGGGCGTGAGTGCGTGTGGATGGTGTGCTTCTGCACACATATTGTGCTTTGATGCGTAAAGATTGCGTCATAATTGCATAACCATTGACGCGTATGCGTTTTGAGGGTACCCTTCGTCCTGCACTTGCGTCGCGGCGAAGGGGTCTTCCATGGTGCGCGCAGCCATCGTCGGAGCTGCTGGGTATACCGGGGCCGAGCTCATGCGGCTCGTGCTCGGGCATCCCGGAATGGAGCTCGCCCTTGTGACTTCGTCTGCGGATGCAGGCAGACGGGTCGCCGACCTGTACCCTGCTCTGGCGTCGTGCGAGCTCGCGTTCGTCGAGCCCTCTGTCGAGGCGCTTGCTTCGTCGGCTGACGTGGCGTTCCTGGCGGTCCCGCACACCGCGGCGATGGCGTTGGCCCCAGGGCTGCTCGAGGCAGGGCTCACCGTGATCGACCTCTCGGCAGACTTCCGCATGGCAGACGCTGCGGTGTTCGAGCGCTGGTACGGCGTGGCGCACGAGGCGCCGCACCTGCTCGACGATGCTGCGTACGGCCTTCCCGAGCTGTGGCGGGACCGCATCGCTGGAGCGCGTCTCGTGGCGTGCCCGGGCTGCTATCCAACAGCCACCCTGTTGGCTGCGGCGCCTGCGGTGCGTGCCGGGCTCGTGGCGGCGTCGCACGTGGTGGTCGATGCGAAGTCAGGCGTATCGGGCGCAGGCCGCACGCCGAGCGCCGCCACGCACTTCGTGTCAGCGAACGAGAGCGTGGCGGCCTACAAGGCAGCAGCGCACCGTCACACGCCCGAGATCGAGCAAGGGCTCGAGCGGTGCGGGCTTGCGGGAGCCACCGTCACGTTCGTCCCGCACCTGGTGCCGATGTCGCGCGGGTTGCTGTCGACGGTCTACCTGCGCTGTGAAGATGGCATCTCGCTCGAGGAGGTGCAGCAGGTGTACGAAGCAGCGTATGCCGGCGAGCCCTTCGTGACGGTGCACGCGTCTGGCCGCATGCCGGCGACACGGGAGGTCTCCGGCAGCAACAGGGCCCACGTCGGGATAGCTCTCGACGAGCGCGCCGGGATGCTCATCGCCACGTGCGCGATAGACAACCTCGGAAAAGGAGCCGCCAGCCAGGCGGTCCAGTGCGCGAACATCGTGCTCGGCTTGCCAGAGACTGCGGGACTGGACGTGCCGGCCCCGGTGGTGTGAGGAGGCTTCACGTGCTCGAAGGGTTCGCATACGTGGAGGGCGGCGTGCTGGCTGCTCGCGGATTCCTCGGCGCTGGCGTGAGTGCGGGTCTCAAGCGCTCGGGCAAGCGCGACGTCGCTGTGATCGCGGGGCAGGAGCGGTGCGCGGCGGCTGCGGTCTTCACGCGCAACGCGATGGCCGCCGCGCCGGTCATCGTTTCGAGAGAGCACGCTGCTGACGGGTACGCACGGGCGATCGTCGTCAATGCAGGGAACGCGAACGCGTGCACGGGCGACCAAGGCGTCGCAGACGCCCGCGCGATGGCTGAGGCGGCGGCCGCCGCGCTCGGCTGCGATGCGCGCGACGTGCTCGTCGCCTCGACTGGCGTCATCGGGGTTCCGCTCCCGGTGGACCTCGTCGTCGCCGGCATCGAGGAGGCCGTCGAGCAGCTCGACCTCGTCACAGGAGATGCCGTCGCTGAAGCGATCATGACGACGGACACCTTCCCGAAGCAGGTCGCGGTGCGGTTCGAGGTCGACGGCCGGACGTACACGGTCGGCGGGGTCGCCAAGGGCAGCGGGATGATCAAGCCGGACATGGCCACCATGCTGGCGTTCCTCACGACGGACGCCCCGCTGGATCCTGAGGCATGCGATGCCGCCCTTCGGCAGGCGGTCGCGCGCACGTTCAACCGCGTGACGGTGGACTCGGACACCTCCACCAACGACATGTGCGCGCTTTTGGCGAGCGGAGCGGCCGGAGGCGAACCCATCACCCCGTCAGACGAGCGCTTCGAGCCGGTCGCCACCGCCGTTGAGCACGTGTGCGGCGAGCTCGCGCGGATGATCGCCCGGGACGGCGAAGGAGCCACGAAGCTCATCACCGTCACGGTCACGGGCGCGCGAGACGAGCGCGACGCCGAGCGTGCCGCGTTCGCGATCGCCGAGTCCCCGCTCGTCAAGACGGCGGTTTTTGGAGGCGACGCCAACTGGGGGCGCGTCGCCATGGCCCTCGGCAAGTCGGGCGCAGCGCTCGACCCCGCTCGCGTGCGGATCGTGTTCGCAGGCATCCTCACGTGCGAGAACGGCACGGCTGTGCCGTTCAGCGAGGAGGAGGCGGCTCGCGCGCTGCAAGCGCCCGAGGTGGAAGTCGTCGCGGACCTCGGTGTGGGCGACGCGGCTGCCACGGTGTGGACGTGCGACCTCACCTACGAGTACGTGCGGATCAACGGGGAGTATCGCTCATGAACGAACACATGCAGACGCTGCTCGACAAGGCCCTCACGCTCACCGAGGCGCTGCCGTGGATCAAGCGCACCTGGGGGCGCACGGTCGTGATCAAGTACGGCGGCTCCGCGATGACCGATCCGAAGATGCGCGCGTCGATCGCTGAAGACGTCGTCTTGATGAAGCTCGTCGGAGTGAACCCGGTGATCGTGCACGGCGGCGGCCCAGACATCACCGCGTACATGCAGCGTCTCGGCATGCCCGTCGAGTTCCGAGACGGCCTGCGGGTGACGCCGCCTGAGGCAATGGAAGTCGTCAAGATGGTGCTCGTCGGCAAGAACAACAAAGACATCGTGAGCGACATCAACAGCCACGGACGGTACGCCGTCGGCATCTCGGGCGACGACGGGAACCTCATCCGCGCCCGCCAGCTCGATCCCGCTCTGGGGATGGTGGGCGAGGTCACCGGGATCGACACCACCGTGGTCGACAACCTCATCGGCGACGGCTTCATCCCCGTGATCGCCACGGTGGGCGCCGGGGAGGACGGGGCATCGTACAACATCAACGCCGACACCGCGGCCGGCGAGATCGCATCTGCGCTCGGCGCTGAGAAGATCATCTTCCTCACGGACGTGGACGGACTGTACGCGGACTTCCACGACAAGGGCTCGCTCATCAGCGCGCTCTCGCTTGCAAAGGCCCAGGCGATGCTCGCTGCCGGCGAAGTCGAGAAGGGCATGCTCCCGAAGGTGCAAGCGTGCGTGCGCGCGCTCGAAGGCGGCGTCGCGAGGGCCCACATCCTCAACGGCACGACGCCGCATGCGCTGCTGCTCGAGGTGTACACCGATGCGGGCGTAGGCACGATGATCACGCGCAACGGTGCGCCCGTCGAAGGCGAGGCGATCTGAGTGGGTGCAGCCCTGCAGCGCTCTCTGGAGCTCGACGCCCGCTACGCCTGGCCGACGTACGCGCGCAAGCCGGTGCTGTTCGTGCGCGGCTCCGGCATGCGTCTGTACGACGACGACGGGGCCGAGTACCTGGACTTCGTGAGCGGCATCGGCGTCGTCAACCTCGGCCACGCGCATCCGGCCGTCACCCGCGCCGTGCGCGACCAGGTCGAGCGGCTCGTGCACGTGAGCAACCTCTACCACGTCGAGCACCGAGCCGAGCTCGAGCAGCGGCTCTGCGCGCTGTTCGGCGAGCCCTCCCGCGTGTTCCTGTGCAACTCGGGCACCGAGGCGGTCGAGGCCGCCATCAAGGTCGCGCGGGCGTGGGGCAGGCGCATGCGCGGCGAACAGTGCTTCCGGATCGTCGCTGCCGAGCGCTCGTTCCACGGGCGTACGTTCGGAGCGCTGTCGGCGACGGGCCAGGCGAGCAAGCAGCAGAAGTTCGAGCCGCTCCTCCCGGGCTTCACGCACGTGCCACTGAACGACGTCGCAGCGCTCGAGCGTGCGATGGGCCCTGACGTGTGCGCGGTGCTCCTGGAGCCGATCCAGGGCGAAGGCGGCGTCTTCCCGTGCGATCCCGAGTACCTGCGTGCGGCGCGTTCGCTGTGCGACGAGCACGGCGCGCTCCTCGTGCTCGACGAGGTGCAGACGGGGATGCACCGCACGGGGCCTCTGTTCGCGCACCAGGGGTACCAGGTGCGCCCAGACGTGATGACGCTTGCGAAAGCGCTGGCCAGCGGGCTGCCGGTGGGAGCGGTCGTGGCCCGAGCCGATGTCGCCGAGGTGCTCGAGCCGGGCGACCACGGCTCCACGTTCGCAGGCGGGCCGGTGGTGTGCGCAGCGGCCTTGGCGACGCTCGATGCACTCGAACGCGAGCGTCTGGGCGAGAACGCGACGCGTGCGGGCGAGTTCCTGCACGAGGCGCTCGTGCGGTTCGGCGAGCGCAGTGGGCTCGTTGCCGAAGTGCGCGGTCGGGGGCT
Source organism: Coriobacteriaceae bacterium EMTCatB1 (assembly GCA_001950395.1). Taxonomy (GTDB): domain Bacteria; phylum Actinomycetota; class Coriobacteriia; order Anaerosomatales; family Anaerosomataceae; genus Parvivirga. The sequence continues at coordinate 965,991 of BDLO01000001.1, read as the reverse complement.
CATGGTCGGCGCGACGCTGAGCAGGCCCGTTGCGAAGCAGGTGGCGGACGCCGCTCTGGAGCGTCGCATCTTGCTCAACGCGATCGGCGAGGAGATCATCCGCTTCCTGCCGCCGCTCGTATGCACAGAATCCGAAATTGATACACTTATTGGCGTTCTTGACGACATCTCGAAGGGGTTGTGATGCAAAGCCTCAAAGGCCGGGACCTCCTTACCTTGGGAGAGCTCACCCCAGAAGAGCTCGTGACGGTGCTCGACCGCGCTGATGCGCAGAAGCGCGCCCGCGCGAACGCAAGGCACGCTCCGCAGCCGACGGGGCGTTCGGCGGCGCTCATCTTCATGAAGCCGTCGATGCGCACGCGCGTGTCGTTCGAGCTCGCGTGCGTCGATCTCGGCATCCATCCCGTGGTGCTGGGCCCAGGCGACGCGTTCTCGCGCAACGAGACGATCCATGACACGGTCAAGGTTCTCGAGCGGTACGTCGACGTGATCGTGATCCGCACCTTTGCGCAGGCAGACGTCGAGGAGATCGCTCAGCATGCATCCGTGCCGGTCGTGAACGCGCTCACTGACGATTACCACCCGTGCCAGGTGCTCGCAGACCTGCTCACGATCCGCGAGCGCAAGGGCTTCCTGGCTGGCCTGCGGCTCGCGTACGTCGGCGACGGCAACAACATGGCGAACACCCTCATGATAGGCGGCGCGCTCGCGGGCATGCAGGTGGTGGTCGCGTCCCCGCACGGCTTCGAGCCGAAGGAGCGTTTCGTGAGAGACGCCGTCGAGCTCGCCGAGAGGCACGGCACCGGGGCCTCGATCAGCGTCACGACTTCGCCCGAAGAGGCCGTCAGCGGGGCAGACGTGGTCGTCACCGACACCTGGGCGTCCATGGGCCAGGAGGCCGAGCACGACGCGAGGGTGCGAGCGTTCGCCGGCTACACAGTCACGCAGGAGCTCATGGCGCTGGCGAAGCCGGACGCGCTGTTCATGCACTGTCTTCCGGCGCACCGCGGGGAAGAGGTGCTCGACGAGGTGATCGACGGGCCGCATTCTGTCGTGTTCGACGAAGCGGAGAACAGGCTGCATGCCCAGCGGGCGTGGCTCTCGCTGGTGCTGTGATGACGGAGGGGTGGTCGATTCCAGTGCGTAAGCGCAAGCAGCGGCAAGAGGCGATCCGGAAGATCGTCCGACGCGAGCACATCAAAACGCAGCGAGAGCTCGTCGAGCGTCTCAGCCAGCACGGCTTCGAGTGCACGCAGGCCACGGTATCGCGCGACATCGCCGACATGGGGCTACGGAAGCTGGCTGACGGGTTCTACGTGCTCGCGGAGGACCTGCACCTGCAGAGGATGATCTCCGAGCTCGTCACCTCGGTGGTGCGGTCGGGACAGCTCGTGCTCGTCAAGACGACGGCGGGCGCAGGGCAAGGCGTGGCGGCGGCGATCGACGGCGCCGAGCTCGACGAGGTGCTGGGGTCGATCGCGGGAGACGACACGATCCTGATTATCGCTCGAAGCGACGCCGACGCGCAAAGCGTCGTGGACGGCATCGAGCGGTATCGAGGCAGGCGGCAGTAGAGCGGTTCGCGCCGAGGCGCATCGTGCGCTCGCGCGGCGTGGCAGACGAAAGGCGGTTCATCCAGTGACACGACCCAAGTGCGTCCTCGCGTACTCTGGCGGCCTCGACACCTCGGTGGCCATCCGATGGCTCATCGAGAACAAAGGCGTGGACGTCGTCGCCCTCGCCGTGGACGTCGGCCAGGAGCGCCAGGACCTCGAGATGGTGCGCACGAAAGCGCTTGCGATCGGCGCAGTGGAGTCGATCGTCAAAGACGTGCGGGAGGAGTTCGTCCAGGATTTCCTTGCGAAGGCGCTCAGGGCGAACGCCCTGTACGAGAACAAGTACCCGCTCCTCTCAGCGCTCTCGCGCCCGATCATCGTGAAGCACCTCGTCGAGGAGGCGCACCGTTGCGGGGCGCGCTACATCGCGCACGGCTGCACCGGCAAGGGCAACGACCAGGTGCGGTTCGAGGTCGGCATCGCTGCGCTCGACCCGGACATCGAAGTCATCGCTCCCGTGCGCGAGTGGGACTTGAAGACGCGCGAAGAGGAGATGGAGTACGCGGCGAAGCACGGCATCCCCGTGCCGACCACGAAGGCGAGCCCGTACTCGATCGACGACAACCTGTGGGGCCGCGCCATCGAGTGCGGCGTGCTCGAGGACCCGTGGGTCGAGCCGCCTGCGGACATCTACACGCTCACGGCGGACTCGCGCGGCAGCGCGTGCGACGAGCCCGAGTACGTGGAGATCTCCTTCGAGCAGGGGCTTCCGGTGGCGCTCGACGGCGCACAGATGAGCTTCCATGACATCATCGTCCGCATGAACGAGATCGCAGGCAAGCACGGGTTCGGGCGCATCGACATGATCGAGAACCGGCTGGTCGGGGTGAAAAGCCGCGAGATCTACGAGGTGCCGGGGGCGCTCACGCTCATCACCGCGCACAAGGCGCTGGAGGACCTGTGCCTGGAGCGCGAGCTGCTTCACTACAAGCTCGGCGTGGAGCAGAAGTGGGCCGAGCTCGTGTACAACGGCATGTGGTACTCCCCGCTCAAAGAGGCGCTCGACGGGTTCATCGACACGACGCAGCAGCTCGTCACGGGCGACGTACGCTTGCGCTTCTACAAGGGGTCGTGCGTGACCGTCGGGAGGCGCTCGCCGTACTCCCTGTACGACTACAACCTGGCCACCTACGACGCGGCCGACACCTTCGATCACAAGGCGGCGGCCGGCTTCGTGCAGCTGTGGGGGCTGCCGACCAAGGTGTGGGCGCGTCAGCGGCGCAAGGTAGGCAAGGAAGGCGAGGTGTGAGCGATGTCCGCGACGCCGGAGGGCGGCGCGACGCCGTGGAGCGGGCGCTTCGAGAGGACGCCGGAGCGCTTCCAGCAGCGGTTCGGTGCGTCGCTTCCCGTCGATCAGCGTCTGTACGCTGAAGACGTCGCGGGCTCGATCGCGCATGCGCGAATGCTCGGCGCGCAAGGCGTGCTCTCGCGAGAGGACGTGGACGCCATCGTGAGCGGGCTTCAAGCGATCCGCGAAGACATCGAGGCGGGTCGCCTGCAGTTCGACGTCGCGTCAGAAGACATCCACATGGCGATCGAGAAGGAGCTCGTCCGACGGGTCGGGGAGGCAGGCAAGCGACTGCACACGGCACGCTCGCGCAACGACCAGGTCGCCACCGACGCCCGGCTGTTCGTGAAGCGGCGCGTCCAAGAGATCGTCGCGCTCGCGAATCGCCTGCGCGCCACCATCGTCGATCTGGCTGAGGCGCACGTCGAGACCGTCATGCCCGGATACACGCACATGCAAAAGGCGCAGCCGGTCTCGTTCGCGCACCACCTGCTCGCGTACTTCTGGATGGTGACGCGCGACGTGCGTCGCTTGCGCGCCGCGTACGACGCCGCGGACGTCTCGCCGCTCGGGTCGGCCGCGCTGGCGGGCACGACGTTCCCGATCGACCGCCGCGCGACGGCGGCAGAGCTCGGCTTCTCCTCCGTCGCTCCCAACTCGATGGACGCCGTCTCCGATCGCGACTTCGCCGCAGACGCCATCTACGCGTGCGCGCTCGGCATGGTGCACCTGTCGCGGCTGTGCGAGGAGCTCGTGCTGTGGTCCATCGAGGAGTTCGGGTTCGTCACGCTCGACGATGCGTGGGCGACGGGCTCGAGCATCATGCCGCAGAAGAAGAACCCTGACTTCGCCGAGCTGGTGCGGGGCAAGACGGGTCGGACGGTCGGCGACCTGGTGGCGCTCCTCGTCACCCTCAAGGGACTCCCGCTCGCGTACAACAAGGACATGCAGGAGGACAAGGAGCCGCTGTTCGACGCGCTCGACACCTACGCGGACTCGCTCGTAGCCGTCGAGGGCATGCTCTCGACGATGCGGGTGAACACCGAGCGCATGGCGGCCGCCGCGCTCGGCGGCTACATGGCGGCTACGGACCTCGCCGACCTGCTCGCGTCCAAAGGCGTTCCCTTCCGCGAGGCGCACGAGATCGTGGGGCGGCTGGTCCTTGCGTGCGAGCGCTCCGGTCGCCGACTGCAGGATCTGAGCGCAGCCGAGCTCACGGCGGCGTGTCCCGACCTGGGCGAGGACGCGTTGGCCGCTCTCGACATACAGTCGGTGGTAGCGCGCCGCACGAGCGAGGGCGGCACGGCGCCTGAGCGGGTCAGGGAGCAGATCGCCGCGGCGGGCGCATCGCTGGCGGCCGACGAGCGGTGGCTCGCCGAGAATCCTCCTGTGTAGGGGCGACGCGTGGCCGAGCTCGACAACGCAGCAGTCGCGCGAATCTTGGAGCAGACGGCCGACCTGCTCGAGATAGCGGGAGCTGACAAGTACCGCTACCTCGCGTACCGAACCGCTGCTCGGAACGTGCGGTCGTGGCCGGAAGACGTCTCGACGCTCGTCTCGGAAGGGCGCCTCACGGAGATCCCGGGCGTCGGCGCGAAGCTCGCGGCCGCCATATCGTCGATCCTCGGGCGTGGCTCGTTCCCGGAGCTTGACGAGGTCTCTGCCGTGTTGCCGCCCTCGCTGGTGACGCTCATGCAGATCCCGGGTGTCGGGCCGAAGACCGCTCGCGTGCTGTACGACTCGCTTGGCGTGAGCACAGTGGACGAGCTGGAGCAGGCGCTTGGCGACGGCCGCGTAGCCGCCTTGCCAGGCTTCGGTGCGGCAACCGTCCAGTCGCTCAAGGAGGGCGTCGAGCGATACAGGCGCTTGGGCGAGCGCATGCTGCTCGCCGACGCCTTGCCGCTCGCAGAGAAGCTCGCATCGGAGATCGCCGCGGTGCCTGGCGTCGTGCATGCGGAGCCTGCGGGAAGCATCCGCAGACGTAAGGAGACGGTCGGCGACGTCGACATCTTGGTTGCGAGCACGGATCCGTTCGGGCTTGCGCGTGCGCTCCGGCAGATGCCGATCGTCGCTGATGTCCTGGCGAGCGGGGAGGCGTTCCACCGCCTGCAGACGGCTGGCGGGATCGAAGTAGACGTCCGCGTGGTGGCGCCGGAGACCTGGGGCGCCGCCTTGCAGCACTTCACCGGCTCGGCCGCCCACAACGTCGCTTTGCGCGAGCGCGCCAAGAAGATGGGGCTCAAGGTGAGCGAGTACGGGCTTGCTCGCCGCTCGGACGGGACGGCGTTGCCGTGCCGCTCCGAAGACGACGTGTACCGCGCGCTCGGCCTCGCGACGCCGCCGCCGGAGATCCGAGAGGACGCAGGCGAGATAGAGGCCGCGGAGTCGGGTCGGCTGCCGCGTCTCGTCGAGGTCGGGGACATCCGCGGCGACCTGCACGTCCACTCGGTCGCCACAGACGGCCGCTCGACGCTCGCCCAGATCCGTGATCGCGCGCGCGACCTGGGGTATGAGTACGTCGCCATCACCGACCACGCAGAGAGGCTCCGGATGGTCGGCGGGCTCGACCTTCCGGCGCTCGAGCGCCAGTGGGAGGAGATCGACCGTCTCAATGCCGACGGGCAGGGTCCCCGGCTCTTGAAAGGCATCGAGCTCAACATCGACGACGCCGGGCAAGTGGACTACCCGCCGGAGGTCCTGGCGCGCTTCGACGTGTGCATCGCGTCTCTGCACACTGGCTGGGGTCAGCCTCGCGAGGTGGCCACCGCGCGCGTGCTCGCGGCGATGGAGAACCCGCACGTGGACGTCATCGGTCACCTCACCGGCAGGATCTTGCGCCGCCGAGAACCGATCTCGCTCGACCTGGAGGCGGTCGTCGCCAAGGCGGTCGAGACGGGCACGGTCCTCGAGCTCGACGCGTACCCGGACCGTCTCGACATCAGCGACGTCGTCGTGCGGATGGCAGTGGAGGCGGGCGCCCTCATCTCCGTCGACACGGACGCGCACGAGGCGGGTCAGATGGCCTTCATGCGGTACGGCGTCTGGCAGGCGCGGCGTGGCTGGGCGAGGCGTGAAGACGTGCTCAACGCGCGGCCCCTTGAGGAGATGCTGCGCCTCCTCAAGCGCAATCGGCGGGTGTGAGCGGAGCGTACTGTATACTCCTGCCCTGTGAAGCCGTTCTACCTGCATACAGCGCGCCCCCTCCCGCCGAGCTTCTTCGCTCGCCCCACCGCCGAAGTCGCTCGCGACCTGCTCGGGAAGGTCCTGGTGAGCCGCATAGGAGGATGTCTGGCAGGCGGCAGGATCGTGGAGGTCGAGGCGTACCTCGGGTCTGACGATCCCGGGTCGCACGCCGCGACGAAGGGGATCACACGTCGCAACGCCACCATGTACGGCCCACCGGGGCACGCGTACGTGTACTTCACCTACGGGAACCACCACATGCTCAATCTGGTGACCGAGCCGGAAGGGATCGCAGGAGCGGTGCTCATCCGCGCTATCGAGCCGATCGTGGGCGAGGACGTGATTGTCGAGCGTCGAGGCCGGCGTGGCCACGAGTGCACGAACGGGCCAGGCAAGGTGGCTTCGGCCCTCGCGGTGACGCTGGAGCACAACGGGACGGCGCTCTCGCCGGACGGTCCCCTGTGCTGCTACGATGCCCCACCGCCTGCCGAGGAAGTGCTTTGCAGCGGCCGGATCGGCCTGTCTCGGGGCCACGACGTCGAGCTTTGGTTCTACCTCGACGGCAACCCATTCGTGTCGAAAGCCAAGCCAGGACCGCGGCGTGCGGCGAAGCGGTCCTCAGACGAAAGGTGAGACGATGAAGCTGGGAGAGATCTACCGTACCTGCATCGAGGTCGGCATCCGCAACGACGAGCGGGGAGAGGACGGGGTGCAGCGCGTGCTCGACCAGGCCCGAGCTGAGCGCGACAAGCTTGACGAAGCCGAGCGCCCCTTCTTCGACGAGGAGCGGCTCACGAACCCGTACGACGACACCCGCATCTGTGCAGGATCGCCCGACGACGAGATCCGCGGTCTCATAGTCGGCATCGACATGGAGGTCGGCGAAGTGCTTGTGGCCGATCGGCTTCGCGAGAAGGGAGCGCCGATCGACCTGATCCTCTCGCACCACCCCGAAGGTCCCGGCTACGCGAACCTGCACCGCGTGATGGCGATGCAGGCGGACCTGTGGGCCGCGCAAGGCGTGCCGATCGGAGCGGCTGACGCGCTCATCGCACCGAGAGCGGAGGAGATCCGGCGCCGCATCATGCCCGTGAACCACTATCGAGCGGTCGACGCCGCCCGGCTGCTCGGCTTCGCCTCGATGTCGTGCCATACCCCTGCGGACAACGCGGTCAACCGCTTCGTCCAACGGTTCTTGGACGACGAGTCGCCGAAGACGCTGGGCGACCTCGTGAAGGCGCTCAGATCGATTCCGGAGTACGCGGACGCCGCCAAGAAGGGCTACGGCCCCGCGATCGTCCAGGGCAGCGAATCGCAGCGGTGCGGCAGGATCGTGGTCGACATGACGGGCGGCACCGAAGGGCCGACCGACGCGCTCGACCGGCTCGCCCAGGCCGGCGTCGGCACGCTCGTCGGTATGCACTACTCGGAGGAGCACCGCAAGCGCGCCGAGGAGCTCAAACTTGCGCTCGTGATCGCCGGCCACGTCTCGTCGGACACGCTCGGCATGAACCTCGTGCTGGACGAGATCGAGCCGAAGGGCGTCGAGGTCTTCGAGATCTCAGGCATGGTCCGCGTCCGCCGCTTCTAGACGGCGTCTCCGCGCCACGCGATGATACGGCCCCGGCGAATTCCACCGGGGCCGTATCTCTCACGGTGTGCTCGTGGGTTCAGGAGTGCTCGTCGGTTCGGGCGGTGGGGGTGGAGGAGGTGGCGGCGGGGCGTTCGGGTCCGGCCCCTTGCTGACCACGATCGTCACCGTCTCTCCTGGAGCGAGCTTCGTCCCTGCTGCGGGCGATTGCGAGATCACGCTGCCTTTCGGGACGGTCGCGCTGTAGGCGTACGAGACCTCCACCACGAACTCGGCGTCTTCGAGCGCCTTGACCGCGGCCGCCTCAGAAAGCCCGAGGACGCTTGGAACCTTCGTCTCCGGGACGTCCCACTCCTTCTTCCAGGTGTACTTCGGTGCGGGGGCTGATGGGAAGTCGCGTACCGGCGTGCCCTTCAGGGCTTGGATCATGAAGTCGTGCCAGATCTGGGCGGGGAAGGTTCCGCCGAAGACCCGTCGGCCGTGGACGTTGCGCATCGGCTTCTCCGGCGTGTATCCCATCCAGACCGAGCAGACGAGATCCGGCGTGTACCCGACGAACCACGCGTCCCGGTAGTCCTGGGTCGTCCCGGTCTTGCCAGCGGCCGGGCGTCCGATGCGTGCACGGGTCGCGGTGCCGCTCGTGATGACGCCCTTGAGGATCTTCGTGGCCGCGTACGCGATCGAGCGGTCCAGGACCTGCTCGCCTTCCGGCTTGGCCTCGAAGATGACCTTGCCGCTCGCGTCTTTGATCTTCGTCACGGCGATGGGCGGGTAGTGGCGCCCGCTCGCCGCGAGGGTGCCGAACGCCGAAGCCATCTCGAGCGGGGTCACTCCTTGCGCGCCTAGCGTGAGCGAGAGGTACGGTTTGAGCGGGGTCTTGATGCCCATGCGCTTAGCGGTCTTCGCCACTTTCTCGGCGCCCAGCTCTTTGATGAGACGAGCGTAGCAGGTGTTCACGGATCCCACCGTCGCGGCCTGAAGGGTGATGTATCCCTTCCCGTGGCCTTCCGCGTTGTTGACGATCCACGGCGCGCCGCCTGTCTTGATGATCGCAGGCGACGACGAGTCCAGCTTGCGGTGCGGGGGCATGCCCTCTTCGAGGGCGGTGACGAGCGTGAAGACCTTGAACGCCGATCCGGCTTGCCGATGCGCTTGCGTCGCGAAGTTGAACTTGTTCGTTTCCCAGTCCTTGCCTCCGACCAGCGCCTTGATGTACCCGTTGTTCGGATCGATGGCGACGAGAGCGGCGTCCGGATCGTCGGGCCTGTCCAGCACATTGCGGACTGCGTTCTCTGCGAGGGTCTGCATACGGGTGTCGAGCGTCGTGTAGACGGTGAGCCCGCCCTTGAAGACCAGGGCGGTCCCGTACTTCTCTTGAAGCACCTTCTTCACGTGTGCGACGAAGTACGGCGCCTCGTACACGCCCGTCTCAGCGACCGCGGGTGACCGCTTGAGGGCGAGCTTCTGCTTCCGGGCGTCCTCGTACTCGGCTTCGGAGATGGCGCCAGTCTCGTACATGCGCTTGAGCACCCACTGTCGCCGCGCCAAGGCCGCGTCGGGATTGTCGTACGGGTTCAGCCGGCTCGGCCCCTGTGGAAGCCCAGCGAGGAGCGCGGCCTCAGCTATCGTGAGGTCGGAGGCGTGCTTGCCGAAGAAGGTGAGAGCGGCGGATTCTGCGCCGTACGCTCCCTCGCCGAAGTAGACCGTGTTCAGGTACATGCTCAAGATGTCCGTCTTGGGCATGCGCTTCTCCAGCTGGTACGCAAGGTAGGCTTCGCGCACTTTGCGCTTGAGCGAGATGTCGAAGCGTTCGTCCGCGAGCACGGTGTTGCGGACGATCTGCTGCGTGATCGTCGACGCGCCTTCCTGGACGCCGCCGGCCCGCAGATTGGTTATCGCGGCGCGGACGATGCCGATGGTGTCGAATCCCTTGTGGGACCAGAACCGTTCGTCCTCGACGGCGACGATCGCCTTCTGCACGTGCGGGGAGATCTTCGAGAGCGGCACGACCTGGCGGTTCTCGAGGTACAGGTTCGCAAGGAGCTTGCCGTCTGCCGAGTAGATGCGCGTCGTTTGCGCGACTGCGAACGCGCTCTTGTCGTCGACGCTTGGGAGGTCCTTGAGCCAGCTGCCGACGAGCGCCGTCCCGGCCGCTGCCGCTGCAGTGCCCGCGAACAGGACCAGCGCGGCCGCTGCCGCGAGCACGCTCAATGCCGTGCGAGCCGCGGCGCTGCGGGAGCGTCGGCGAAGACGCGCTCTGCGCGACATGGCCCTCCTTTCGTCCCAACCATTGTGACGGGAAACCGCAGCCTGTGCCAGGCAAGGCCGCGAGCATTCGATTAGGATACCCTGAAGAAGGAGACGAACGGCCCGTTACAACCGGGCTCGAAACCAGATTGCAACCATGATCTCACGTCGTCGCGCCGACATACCCGAGCTGCTCGCTCCTGCGGGAGGCAAGCGGTCGCTCATCGCTGCCGTCAACAACGGCGCCGACGCTGTGTACCTCGGGCTGTCGAGCTTCAACGCCCGCCGGGGCGCCGAGAACTTCGATCTGGAGTCGCTCAGGTGGGCCTGCGACTTCGCGCACCTGCGGGGCGTCCGCGTGTACCTGACCGCGAACGTCGTCGTCATGCCTGACGAGATGGCCGAGGCCCTGTCCCTCGTCGCTAAGGCATGGTCTGCAGGCGTGGACGCGGTGATCGTGCAGGACCTGGGGCTGGCTCGCGTGCTCCGCGACGCGCTTCCGGACATCCGCCTCCATGCTTCGACGCAGATCGACGCGCACGACCCTGCCACGGTCCGCGGGCTCGCGCGCCTCGGCTTCGCGCGCGTCACGCTCGCGCGCGAGACCCCGCTCGACCGGATCGCTGCGATCGTAGAGGCGGGCGGGATCGAGGTCGAGTCCTTCGTGCACGGCGCCCTCTGCTTCTCGTACTCGGGCCAGTGCCTGTTGTCGTCTGCCATCGGGGGGCGTTCGGCCAATCGCGGCATGTGTGCCCAGCCCTGCCGGCTCCCGCACGAGCTCATCGTCGATGGTTCTCCTGCAAAGACCCCGGGGCGCTACCTGCTCTCCCCAAAGGACTTGGCCGCCATCGAACGGCTTCCCGAGCTCGTGAGCGCGGGCGTGTCAGCGCTCAAGATCGAAGGGAGGGCCAAAGCGCCGGAGTACGTGGCGGTCGTGACCTCGGTGTACCGGGCGGCGCTGGACCGGCTCGCCGAGGACCCAGACTCGTGGTCGGTGTTGCCTGCGGAGTCCGAGATGCTCGAGGAGGCGTTCAGCCGTGGATTCACTGACGCCTATCTCGACGGGCGTTCGGGCAACGAGATGATGGCCTATCTGCGGCCGAACAACCGTGGGGCGGCGATCGGGCGCGTGGCGGCCACAGACGGATCCAGAGCGACGATCGCTCTGGAGCGTGCTTTGGATGCTGACGACGTCGTCGAGTTCTGGACTGCTCGGGGGCACCACGCGCAGCGCGCCGGGCAGCTCGAGGTCCGTGGCGCCTTCGTGCGCACCGCGTCGGCGGGGGAGCGGGCCGTCCTCTCGGTCGAGAAGCCGGTAGCCCCGGGCGACCGCGTCTTTCGCGTGTCGAGCGCGACGCTCATCGCGGCAGCGCGCAGAACGTTCGAGCCGGCGTCGGCAGTCGACGCGCGCGCGACCGACGTCGACGTGTCCGTGCGGCTCACGGTCGGGCAGCCAGCCCGAGTCTCGTTCCGGTGCGGCGAGCACGAGGGGTCGTCGGAGGGCCCGATCGTGGAGACGGCCCGGACGCGTCCGGTCAGCGTCGAGGACGTGGTCGAGCACGTCGGGCGCATGGGCGGGACCGGGTACCGCCCGCGCTCCTGGGACGTCGAGATCGACTCCGGTGCGGGCATCGGGTTCTCGGTGCTCCACCGCTTGCGACGAGAGGCGCTTGAGAAGCTCGATGAATCGCGTCTGAGAGCGTGGCGCACGAGGAGCGTGCCGAGCGTCGTCGGGCCTCCTCCGCTTCCCGCGACGCCGCGCGCGCACGGCACTCCGGAGCTCGCAGTCGTGGCGTGGACGCGTGAGCAGGCCCAGGCCGCGCTCGAAGCCGGAGCCGACGCGGTGTTCGTGCGCGTGGCTCGACCAGAGGACCTGTTCCGCGTGCCTGCTGGCGCTTGGCCGGCCTTCCCGCGGGTGACGCCGCAGAACGACATCGCGGCTGCCTGGCTTGGCGGCCAAACGCCAGCCCGCGCTCTGGCCGGCACGCTGGGGATGCTGAGCGCGCTTGCCGATGCGGGTTCCCAGGTCGAGGCAGACTGGCCGCTCAACGCCATGAACCAGTGGACGGCTGCGACGCTCTCGGATCTTGGCGCGAGCCGGGTCTGGCTGTCTCCTGAGCTGCCCGGGGCGCTCGTCCGCACCGCTGCGAGCGCGTCGCCCAAGCCGGTGGGGGTCTTGCTCGCAGGGCGGCTCGAGCTCATGGTCGCCGAGCACTGCGTCTTGGCGGCGGCCGGCCGGTGCGCAGCTTCGTGCGACGTGTGCGCCACGCGTTCCAAGCCGGCGGTATTGCGTGACCGCAAGGGCTTCGAGATGCCCGTGTTCACGGACTCGGACGGCCGCTCGCACGTCTACAACGCGGTGCCGCTCGATCTCGTGCGCGTGCTCGACGAGGTCGTCGAGAGCGGCGCGAGCGCCGTCCGGCTGGACGTCACGATAGAGCCGCCAGCCGAGGTCCGTCGGCTCGTGAGCGCGCTCAGGGCCGCGCTCGATACGAACGCAGATCCGGCGACGGTGACGTTGTACCGGCCCTCGACGACGGGGCACTACTTCCGCCGTATCTCGTAGCGAGGCGGCTCAGCGCACCTGGACGACCGTCGTCTTGCTTTGCGCGACACCCTTGTCGTCCGTCACCCACAGGGTGACCGTGTAGGCGCCTGGCGACGCGTAGGTGTGTTGGACGGTCTTGCCGTTCACGATCGGGCTGCCGTCTCCGAATTCCCACGCGAACGTGACGATCGTCCCGTCATCGGTGGAGCCCGATGCGTCGAACGTCACCACCTCGCCGGCTCGCGGGCTTGCAGGCGTGACCGTGAACGACGGCTGCGGCGGCTCGTTGGGCTCCGGTCCTTTCGAAACGACGATGGTCACCACCGTCTGGGTCGTCCCGACGCTGCCAGCCTTGGGGCTCTGATCGAAGACGATGCCGACGGGAACGTCGCTGCTCGGTCGCTCCACGACCTTGAACAGGAGCATGAGCTTCCTAAGCAGCGCGAGCGCTTCTTCCTTCGCCATGCCGATGAGGTTCGGGACTTGTATCTCGGTCGGCTGAGTGTGCAGCTCGCACTTCTCAGGAAGGTGCTCGGCGAGGAAGAGTCCCGTCGCCGTCTGGGTGCAGAACTCGCTCGCCAGCTGGCCTGACTGGAGGCAGATCGTCGCGTTCTTCAGCCCGTCCGGCCGAGCGAAGTCGCGCTTCGGAGTCTCGGCCAACGCCTTCTTCATGAACGCGGCCCAGATCTCGGCGGGGAAGGACCCGCCGGTGACTTTGCGTCCGTGCACCGACAGCATCTCGCGCTGAGAGTCGGGATAGCCGACCCACACCGCAGCTACCAGGTCGGGCGTGTATCCGACGAACCACGCGTCTCGGTACTGCTGGGTCGTCCCCGTCTTGCCGGCGGCCGGTCTGCCGATCTTGGCTGCAGTGCCAGTGCCCTTGGAGATCACGCCCTTGAGTATATCCGTGGCGAGGTACGCGACTTCGGCGGGGATCGCTCTCGCCGAGGTCGGCTTCGTGGCTTGGAGCGGTTTTCCCTTCGCGTCCAGGACCTCGGCGATCGCGTGCGGCGTCGTGCGGAGGCCGCCGTTTGCGAGCGTGCCGTACGCGGCGGCCATCTCGAGCGGGCTCACGCCCTTGTCGAGGCCGCCGAGGGCGATCGCAGGCACGGGCTTGATGGGGGTCGCTATCCCCATCGTCTTGGCCGTCTCCGCGACCGAGTCGGCGCCCACCTCCAGCACGAGAGCCGCGTAGACCGAGTTCACCGACTTCTCCGTGGCTTCGCGAAGGCGCATCGGGCCTTTGCGACCGCCGGGTGCGCCCGTGACCTTCCAGGTCTGGCCGTTCGGCAGCGGGAAGCTGCGGGGGCCGCACTCGAAGGTCTGCTCGGGAGAGACGCCTTTCTCGAGCGCCGTCACGAGCACGAACGGCTTGAAGGCCGAACCTGGCTGCCGGAGGCCTTGCACCGCCACGTTGAACTGCTGCGTCGCGAAGTCGCGTCCCCCGACCATCGCTCGGATCTCTCCAGTCGCTGGGTCGATCGCCGCCAGGGCCGCCGACGGATCGTCCTTGCGGTCGAGCTTCGAGGATATCGCCTCCTCGGCTGCTTTCTGCATGCCGAGGTCGAGCGTCGTCCTGACCGTGAGACCGCCCCGGTACACCATGTCGGCGCCGTACTTCTCCGTAAGCGTCTGCTTCACGTACTCGACGAAGTACGGAGCGGCGGTGCCCACGCTCTTATGCGCAGCGAGCTTGATCTCTGAGGCCGCGGCTTTCGCGGCGTCCTGCTGAGAGACGAAGCCGAGGTCAGCCATCTGCGAGAGCACGGTCGCACGGCGTTGCTTGGCTGCTTCCATGTCGATGAACGGCGAGTACCGGCCCGGCGACTTGATCACGCCCGCGATCATGGCGCACTCCGCCAGGTCCAGGTCGCTCACGTGCTTCCCGAAGTACGTCTGCGCGGCGGCCTCCACCCCGTACGCCCCGTGACCGAAGTAGATGGTGTTCAAGTACAGCGCGAGGATCTGGTCCTTGGAGTACTTCCGTTCGAGGCGGTAGGCGAGCATGGCCTCCATGAGCTTGCGCTTGAGCGTCCGCTCCGGGGTGACGATCGCGACCTTCACGTACTGTTGCGTGATGGTCGAGCCGCCGTGCAAGACGTTCGGCCTCGTTATGTCCACCCACAGCGCACGCAAGATGCCGAGCGGGTCGACGCCCTTGTGCTGGTAGAACCGCTGGTCTTCCGTGGCGATGACCGCGTTGCGCAAGTCGGCCGGGATCTTCTCCAACGGGACGTCCGTGCGGTTCTGCTCGGCGAACAGCTTGGCGATGACCGCGCCGTTGCGGTCGTAGACGACGGTGGTCTGGTCGCGGCCTTTGAGCGGAGCGCCGACGTCGGGGAGGTCGCGAGCGATCGCCGCGTAGGTGACGCCGCCCGCGACCAGCACCGCTGCGACCAGCGCCGCGGCGGCGATCCCGAGACGCTTGAGCCATACGCTGCGGCCTCTCCGCCCCGGCTTCCTGCGTGGCGGTCGAGCTGTCGTGCGGGTGCTGGCACGCCGAGAGGCCTGCACGCCGCGAGCAGTCGGAGCGAGCGCGCTCTTGGAGGCGTCGACGCGTGCAGCGTCCCGACGAGTCTGCGCAGTCCGGCGCCGCGGACGGGGGCGCGGGCGCGCGGACCTGTGCCCGGAGCGGTCGTGTGGAGCGTTCATGTGCGTACCCAGCCTCTTTCGTAAGCCGCGGGCAGCCCTGAGGGCTCGTCCCGTCGTGCTAGTATGACGGTCGAGCGCCTGGGGAGCCAACCCGGGCAGGCATCTGTGAACCCGTCGTCGATTTCACAGACAGGAGCGTAGGTTGGACGTCACGGAGCAGCTGCACGTCATCAAGAGCGGCATCGCCGACCTCGTGCCCGAGGAAGACCTCGCGCGCAAGCTCGCAGAAGGCAGGCCCCTGCGCGTGAAGCTCGGCGTCGACCCCACGGCTCCAGACCTGCACCTCGGCCACGCGGTGCCTCTGCGCAAGCTTCGGCAATTCCAAGACCTCGGACACACGGTCGTGCTCATCATCGGCGACTTCACCGCGCTCATCGGCGATCCGTCGGGGCGCAACAGCACTCGCCCGGCGCTGACGCGCGAGGAGGTCGAGAGGAACGCCGCGACCTACATCGAGCAGGCGTTCAAGATCCTCGATCCAACGCGCACCGAGATGCGGCGCAACTCCGAGTGGCTTGCGCCTCTCACGTTCGAGGACCTGCTGCGCCTCACGAGCCAGTTCACGGTCGCCCGGATCCTGGAGCGCGACGACTTCCAGAAGCGGTACCGGGAAGGCATCGGCATCTCCCTGCACGAGCTGCTCTATCCGGTGGCGCAGGCCTACGACTCTGTAGCGATCGAGGCGGACGTGGAGCTCGGAGGCACCGACCAGCTGTTCAACCTTCTCGCCGGCCGTGATCTGATGGAGCGCCTCGGGGTGAGCCCGCAAGTGTGCCTCACCTTGCCGCTGCTCGAAGGAACCGACGGTGTCCAGAAGATGAGCAAGAGCTACGGCAACTACGTCGGGTTGACGGACGAGCCTGCCGAGATGTTCGGGAAAGTGATGTCCATCCCGGACGAGCTGATGATGAAGTACTACCGGCTGTGCACGGCGCTTTCTGTCACTGAGATCGACGAGATCGAGTCGCGGCTTGCATCGGGCGCTGAGCACCCGAATGCTGCGAAGCGACGGCTCGCGCGCGAGATCGTCGCGCTCTACCACTCGCCAGAGGCCGCCCTGGAGGCGGAAGCGGCGTTCGATCGCGTGTTCAAAGAGCATCAGGCGCCCGAGGACCTGCCCGAGCACCTCCTCGAGCTGAGCGACCCCGTTCACCTTCCAGCAGTCCTGAGCGCGGTCGGGCTCGTGGCTTCGAACGCGGAGGGTCGGCGCATGATCGACCAGGGAGGCGTCCGCATCAGCGGTTCAGTCGTCTCTGCTGGCCGGTATGACGTCCCGCGAGCGCTCGTCGACGGCGCCGTCCTGCAGGTCGGCAAGAGGAGGTTCGCGCGCGTGCGCGCGAGGCGCAGCGAGGTTTAGGCCGCCGCTTCGGCGGGTATCTAAGGTTCTGCCCCGAAACCTCTTGCACCTGTTCAAGCACGGTGCTAGAGTAACGGGGCTGCTTCTACCGACCGAGTGGAGCGCGGTCTTGAAAAGCCACGTGAGGGCGAGGCCAATCGGATAGCGGGATCGCAAGCAGGCTGCACGCCTGCCCGCTCATCCAGCGCCTCCGATGCGGAGGCGTTTTTCGTCCCCCGAGGGGCGATCAAGAAGCGCGAAAAAGGTCGAAAAGAGGCGTTGACAGCGGGACGGGCAATGCGTAATGTATCGCCTCGCTGCGCCTGAACCTTGAAAACCGGATACTGTGATGAAGCCAGTAAGGTCCGCTTGTCGGACCGCATGATTCCCGTCGAACCGAGAGGGTCAGTCAACAGGCCAAACCGGTGCGACCGAACCAAGACCCAAACCGCGTCGGACTCCTTTGCCGGCGAAGGTGGGTCGTCCGGACCAGCCAGGTCCACACTTCGTAGAACACGAGCTTCGGTTCGTGACATCTTCCACGGAGAGTTTGATCCTGGCTCAGGATGAACGCTGGCGGCGTGCTTAACACATGCAAGTCGAGCGGTAAGGCCCCTTCGGGGGTACACGAGCGGCGAACGGGTGAGTAACACGTGAGGAACCTGCCCCCCTCTCTGGGATAACTCCGGGAAACCGGAGCTAATACCGGATACTCCGGCGAGATCGCATGGTCTTGCCGGGAAAGCTCCGGCGGAGGGGGATGGCCTCGCGGCCCATTAGCTAGTTGGTGGGGTAACGGCCTACCAAGGCTGCGATGGGTAGCCGAGCTGAGAGGCTGATCGGCCACACTGGGACTGAGACACGGCCCAGACTCCTACGGGAGGCAGCAGTGGGGAATATTGCGCAATGGGCGAAAGCCTGACGCAGCAACGCCGCGTGCGGGATGAAGGCCTTCGGGTTGTAAACCGCTTTCAGCAGGGACGAAACTGACGGTACCTGCAGAAGAAGCCCCGGCTAACTACGTGCCAGCAGCCGCGGTAATACGTAGGGGGCTAGCGTTATCCGGATTCATTGGGCGTAAAGCGCGCGTAGGCGGGCTGTTAAGTCAGGTGTGAAAACCGGGGGCTCAACCCGCGGCCTGCACCTGAAACTGGCAGCCTCGAGTCTGGTAGAGGAAAGTGGAATTCCCAGTGTAGCGGTGAAATGCGCAGATATTGGGAGGAACACCAGTGGCGAAGGCGGCTTTCTGGGCCACGACTGACGCTGAGGCGCGAAAGCTAGGGGAGCAAACAGGATTAGATACCCTGGTAGTCCTAGCCGTAAACGATGGGCACTAGGTGTGGGAGGTCATCGACTCCTTCCGTGCCGCAGCTAACGCATTAAGTGCCCCGCCTGGGGAGTACGGCCGCAAGGTTAAAACTCAAAGGAATTGACGGGGGCCCGCACAAGCAGCGGAGCATGTGGCTTAATTCGACGCAACGCGAAGAACCTTACCAGGGCTTGACATGCAGATGAAGCGGCGGAAACGCCGTGGCCGAAAGGAGTCTGCACAGGTGGTGCATGGCTGTCGTCAGCTCGTGTCGTGAGATGTTGGGTTAAGTCCCGCAACGAGCGCAACCCCTGTCCCATGTTGCCAGCATTCAGTTGGGGACTCATGGGAGACTGCCGGCGTCAAGCCGGAGGAAGGTGGGGATGACGTCAAGTCATCATGCCCCTTATGTCCTGGGCTGCACACGTGCTACAATGGCCGGCACAATGGGCTGCGATACCGCGAGGTGGAGCGAATCCCATAAAACCGGTCCCAGTTCGGATCGAAGGCTGCAACTCGCCTTCGTGAAGTCGGAGTTGCTAGTAATCGCGGATCAGCATGCCGCGGTGAATACGTTCCCGGGCCTTGTACACACCGCCCGTCACACCACCCGAGTCGTCTGCACCCGAAGTCGCTGGCCCAACCCGCAAGGGAGGGAGGCGCCGAAGGTGTGGAGGGTAAGGGGGGTGAAGTCGTAACAAGGTAGCCGTACCGGAAGGTGCGGCTGGATCACCTCCTTTCTAGGGAGCTTTGGCGCCGGCGCGAGCCGGCGGCGTCCCGGTCGAGCTTGCTCCCGGGGCCCTAGAAGCCAAGAGTCGATCTGGCTTCGATCCGCAGTCGCGGCACAGTATCCGGTTTTCAGGGCTCAGGCCCTGATGCGCGTCCTTCGGGGCGCGTTCTGCACCTTGAAAGCTGTATAGCGTGATCGAGAATCGCGAATAGTACTCAGGCCAAGATACTAAGAGCACACGGTGGATGCCTTGGCACTGGAAGCCGACGAAGGACGTGGCAAGCTGCGATAAGCTCCGGGTAGGTGCACACTACCGTCGATCCGGAGATGTCCGAATGGGGAAACCCGGCTGGGGTCATGCCCAGTCACCCGTGCCTGAACACATAGGGCACGAGGAGGCAACCTGGGGAACTGAAACATCTAAGTACCCAGAGGAAGAGAAATCAACCGAGATTTCCCTAGTAGTGGCGAGCGAACGGGAAACAGCCTAAACCCGCGTATGCGTTCAAGCCTGTGGGCGTTGCTGCGCGTGGGGTTGTGGGAGTCATCATCTCAGGGCCACAGACCTGGGGCGGAGTCACAAATCGATGTGGTAGCAGAACGGTTTTGGAAAAGCCGGCCATAGAGGGTAAAAGCCCTGTACGCGAAACCGCGTCGACTCCGTGCATGACCACCCGAGTACTGCAGGACACGTGAAATCCTGTAGGAATCTGGGGGGACCACCCTCCAAGGCTAAATACTCTCCAGTGACCGATAGTGGACCAGTACCGTGAGGGAAAGGTGAAAAGCACCCCGAGAGGGGAGTGAAATAGTACCTGAAACCGTGTGCTTACAAGCAGTCGGAGCCCGGAAGGCCGTTCCTTCGGGGACGGCAGGGTGACGGCGTGCCTTTTGTAGAATGAGCCAGCGAGTTACGGTGTGCAGCAAGGTTAAGCTTAGAAGCGAGCCGCAGCGAAAGCGAGTCTTTAAACGGGCGTTGAGTTGCACGTCGTAGACGCGAAGCCAGGTGATCTATCCATGGGCAGGCTGAAGCGGGGGTAAGACCCCGTGGAGGGCCGAACCCACTTCGGTTGAAAACGGAGGGGATGACCTGTGGATAGGAGTGAAAGGCTAATCAAACCTGGAGATATCTCGTTCTCCCCGAAATAGCTTTAGGGCTAGCCTCGATCGTTCAGTACCGGTGGTAGAGCACTGGATGGCCTAGGGGGCTTCACCGCTTACCGAAGTCAGCCAAACTCCGAATGCCGGTACTCCAGAGATCGGGAGTCAGACAGTGGGGGCTAAGCTTCATTGTCGAGAGGGAAACAGCCCAGACCGCCTGCTAAGGTCCCTAAGTTCCAGCTAAGTGGCAAAGGATGTGCGTCTGCCCAGACAACCAGGATGTTGGCTTAGAAGCAGCCACCATTTAAAGAGTGCGTAATAGCTCACTGGTCAAGTGGACATGCGCCGACAATACACGGGGCTCAAGCTGGATACCGAAGCAGCGGACTTCGCGTAGCGGAGTGGTAGGGGAGCATTCTGTTCGGGACGAAGTCGGCGGGTGACCGTCGGTGGACTGGACAGAAGAGCGAATGCTGGCATGAGTAACGAGAGAAGTGCGAGAAACACTTCCGCCGTATGCCTAAGGGTTCCTGGGCAAGGCTAATCCTCCCAGGGTCAGTCGGGAGCTAAGGCGAGGCCGCAAGGCGTAGTCGATGCACAACAGGTCCACATTCCTGTACCACTGGCAGCGCGCTATCACCGATGGGGTGACGGAGAAGGGTAGCCGATCCGGGCGTTGGTCGTCCCGGTTCAAGGCCGTAGGGCGTGGGATAGGCAAATCCGTCCCACACACAAGCCCGAGAGCTGATGACGAGTCGCTTTAGACGAAGTCGGTAAGCCCATGCTTCCAAGAAAAACCTCTAGGGAGTTCTGCCGGTGCCCGTACCCCAAACCGACACAGGTAGGCAGGTAGAGCATACCAAGGCGATCGAGAGAACTACGGTTAAGGAACTCGGCATAATGGCTCCGTAACTTCGGGAGAAGGAGCACCTCGGACCGTGATCATCCTCGCGGTGTGAGCGGACCGGGGTCGCAGTGAAACGGCCCAAGCGACTGTTTACTAAAAACACAGGTCTCTGCTAAGTCGTAAGACGACGTATAGGGACTGACGCCTGCCCGGTGCTGGAAGGTTACGGGGAGGGGTCAGCGTCCTTCGGGACGCGAAGCTCTGAACCTAAGCCCCAGTAAACGGCGGCCGTAACTATAACGGTCCTAAGGTAGCGAAATTCCTTGTCGGGTAAGTTCCGACCTGCACGAATGGCGTAACGACTTGGGCGCTGTCTCAACCGTAGACTCGGTGAAATTGTACTATTCGTGAAGATGCGAATTACCCGCGGTAGGACGGGAAGACCCCGTGAACCTTTACTACAGCCTGATATTGATCTTTGGTTCGACGTGTAGAGGATAGGTGGGAGGCTGTGAAGCCGGGACGCCAGTTCCGGTGGAGCCACCGTTGGAATACCACCCTCGTCGGGCTGGAGGTCTAACCCTGTGCCGTGATCCGGGCAGGGGACCGTGTCAGGTGGGTAGTTTGACTGGGGCGGTCGCCTCCTAAAAGGTAACGGAGGCGCGCGTAAGGTCCGCTCAGAACGGTTGGCAATCGTTCGTAGAGTGCAAGAGCATAAGCGGGCTTGACTGCGAGACCCACAAGTCGAGCAGAGACGAAAGTCGGCTCTAGTGATCCGGCGGCTCAGAGTGGAATGGCCGTCGCTCAACGGATAAAAGGTACTCCGGGGATAACAGGCTGATCTTCCCCAAGAGTCCACATCGACGGGAAGGTTTGGCACCTCGATGTCGGCTCATCGCATCCTGGGGCTGAAGTAGGTCCCAAGGGTTTGGCTGTTCGCCAATTAAAGCGGTACGCGAGCTGGGTTTAGAACGTCGTGAGACAGTTCGGTCCCTATCCACCGTGGGCGCAAGAGACTTGAGAGAGCCTGTCCCTAGTACGAGAGGACCGGGATGGACGAACCTCTGGTGTACCAGTTGTCACGCCAGTGGCACCGCTGGTTAGCTACGTTCGGTTTGGATAACCGCTGAAAGCATCTAAGCGGGAAGCCAGTCTCAAGATGAGGTCTCTCACTGGGTCAACCAGGTAAGGCCCCTCGTAGACTACGAGGTTGATAGGCCGCAGGTGTACGCACAGCAATGTGTTCAGCCGAGCGGTACTAATCGGCCGAGGTCTTGGTCTTCTATTCAACGTTCTCGTGATCGCTATACAGCTCTCAGGGTGCAGGACGCCTCCTGAGGATTGACAACCGGATAGCGGAAGCTTCCGGCGACGCGAGCCGCCGGGTGTGTTCAGTGGTTATGGCGGAGGGGGTACACCCGATCCCATTCCGAACTCGGAAGTTAAGCCCTCCAGCGCCGATGGTACTGCCCTGTAGAGGGTGGGAGAGTAGGTCGCCGCTGAACACACCCGGCGGCTCGCGTTTTGCTGCGGTGAACGCAGAAGCCGTCTGGGGAGCGAAGCGCCCGGGTGGTATGATGTGTGCGCTTTTCGGTGACGAACCTGCGGGCGCGAGATCCCGCCGGTTGAAGGGAGACAGCGTGAAGGAACGAGTCCAAGAAGTGCTCGAGACGATCCGGCCGGCTCTGCAGGCCGACGGTGGAGACATCGAGCTCGTCGACGTGGTGGACGGGGTCGTCAAGGTCCGGCTCGTCGGCGCGTGCGGCGGATGCCCGATGTCGCAGCTGACGCTCGCGAACGGCGTCGAGCGTGTGCTCAAGCAGGAGATTCCTGAGGTGGTTCGCGTCGAGCCGGTCTAGCCCGGGTCGTGAGGCATCAGCGATGAGCGTCGCTTTGCGCGGCGCTCATCGTCGTTTGTCGGCTCGTTACGCGTCTGGCGTGCCCGTCCGCTCGCCAGCCTACGCCGTTCGTCGGACAGCCATTGCGCCCAAGATATTGGGCACGTACACTATTCGTGCGCTAGATGTTGTATGCATCTTCGGGGGCAGCGGCGCACACGATTAGCAGCGAGGATCGAGAGGGACGAGCTATGAGCGAAGCGAAGCAGACCACGTATGACCGGGCGATCGACGAGACCCTCTCACCGAACAGCTTGAAGGTCCTTCGGAAGCGCTACTTGAAGAAGGACGACGAGGGCAACCCCGTCGAGCAGCCCTCGGACATGTTCGTCCGGGTTGCCGAGAACATCGCATCGGCCGAGGGGCGCTACGGCGCGACGCCGGAGCAGGTCGAAGAGATCGCTCACGACTTCTATGAGCTCATGACGTCTCTCGACTTCCTGCCGAACTCTCCGACGCTGATGAACGCGGGTCGCGAGCTCCAGCAGCTGTCCGCGTGCTTCGTGCTGCCGGTCGAGGACTCGATGGAGTCGATCTTTGGCGCGGTGCGTGACACCGCGATCATCCACAAGTCGGGCGGCGGGACGGGGTTCTCCTTCTCGCGTCTGCGCCCCGCAGGCGACCAGGTGAAGTCCACGCAAGGCGTGTCCAGCGGTCCGGTCTCGTTCATGCGCGTCTTCAACCAGGCGACCGAGGCGGTCAAGCAGGGCGGCACGCGGCGTGGGGCGAACATGGGCGTGCTGCGCGTCGACCATCCGGACATCCTGCAGTTCATCACCTGCAAGGCCGACGGGGACTTCGCGAACTTCAACATCTCGGTTGCGCTCACTGAGAAGTTCATGGAGGCGGTGAAGGCCGGCGAGCCGTACGACCTCGTCAACCCGCGGAATGGCCAGGTGGTCGGCCAGCTCGACGCGCGCGAGGTCTACGACCAGATCGTTGAGATGGCGTGGGCGACGGGAGACCCCGGCATCATCTTCATCGATCGCATGAACCGTGACAATCCGACGCCGCACCTGGGCGAGATCGAGTCGACGAACCCGTGCGGCGAGCAGCCGCTCCTGCCGTACGAGGCCTGCAACCTCGGCTCCGTGAACCTGTCGCACTTCGTGCGTCACACGGATGCCGGACCGGACGTGGACTGGGACCGGCTCGCGGACGTCGTGCACAGGGCGGTGCGGTTCCTCGACGACGTGATCGACGTGAACGAGTACCCGCTGCCGAAGATAGCCGAGCTGGCTCGCGGCAACCGGAAGATCGGGCTCGGCGTGATGGGCTGGGCCGACATGCTCATCATGATGGGCATCCCATATGACAGCGAGCAGGCGGTCGCGCTCGGCGAGAAGGTGATGGGCTTCATCCGGGCAGAGGCCCGGGCGGCCTCGGCCAAGCTTGCCGAGGAGCGCGGCGTGTTCCCCAACTTCGAGGGGTCGATCTACGACACGCCGGACGGCATGCGGCTTCGCAACGCGACGGTGACCACCATCGCGCCGACGGGCACGTTGTCGATCATCGCGAACTGCTCGTCGGGCATCGAGCCGATCTTCGCGGTGAGCTACGTGCGGACGGTCATGGACAACGACCGGCTGGTGGAGGTCAATCCGCTGTTCGAAGACATCGCCGTCAAGCGCGGGTTCTACAGCCGCGAGCTCATGGAGCGCATCGCCGAGCATGGCTCGGTGCAGGACATCCCGGAGGTGCCCGAGGACGTGCGTCGGATCTTCGTGACCGCCCACGACATCGAGCCCGATTGGCACGTGCGGATGCAGGCGGCCTTCCAGCGCTATACAGATAACGCGGTGTCAAAGACGGTGAACTTCCCGAATAGCGCCACCGTCGAAGACGTGCGTCGCGTGTACGACCTGGCCTACGAGCTGGACGTCAAGGGCGTCACCATCTACCGCGACGGCAGCAAGGAGAACCAGGTCCTCTCGACGGGCAAGACCGCGAAGGTCGCTCAGGGTGGCGCGGCGAAGCCAGGCGAGCTCGAGCCGCGGCCGCGACCTGCCGTCACGATGGGCAGGACTGAGAAGCTGCAGACCGGCTGCGGCAACCTGTACGTCACCATCAACTCCGACGAACACGGTCTGTGCGAGGTCTTCACGCAGATGGGCAAGTCAGGCGGATGTGCCGCGTCGCAGTCCGAGGCGCTCTCGCGCATGATCTCCGTGTCGCTGCGCGCCGGCGTCGATCCTCGCGCAATCATCAAGCATCTGCGCGGCATCCGCTGCCCGAGCCCAGCGTGGACGCAGGGCGGGAAGGTGCTGTCGTGCGCCGACGCGGTGGGGATCGCGATGGAGCACTACCTCGAGTGGCTCGAGACGGGCGCCGAAAGCACGACAGTCTCGAAGGACGTCGAGGGCCTGGACGGGCTCACGGGCGCGTGCCCCGAGTGCGGGAGCGCGTTGGAGCACGAGAGCGGGTGCGCGGTGTGCCGTTCGTGCGGCTTCAGCAAGTGCGCGTGAGGAGGAGCAGTGGTCCTCTCAGACCGCTCGATCAAAGAGCAGATGATGGCTGGTCGCATCAGGATCGAGCCGTGCGATCCTGACGACATCCAGCCCTCGAGCGTGGATCTGCACCTGGGGCCGCGGTTCCAGGTCTTCCGGAACTCCCGATATCCCTACATCGATCCTGCACGCAGGCAGGACGGGCTGATGGAGCTGGTCGAAGCGACGCCAGAGACTCCGTTCGTGCTGCACCCAGGTGAGTTCGTGCTCGGGACGACAGTCGAGCGCATCGTGCTACCAGACGACATCGTCGCACGGCTCGAAGGCAAGAGCTCGCTCGGGCGGCTCGGGCTGCTCATACACTCGACGGCGGGGTACGTCGATCCTGGCTGGGACGGCAAGCTCACGCTCGAGCTCTCGAACGTCGCCAACCTCCCGATCCTCCTGACGCCAGGTATGGCGATCGGGCAGATCTCGTTCCTGCAGATGACGACTGCAGTCGAGCGTCCGTACGGAACGCCTGGCCTCGGCAGCAAGTACCAAGGCCAGTCAGACGTGACGCCGAGCAGGTCCTACGAGAACTTCTGACGAGAGACGAGTCGCGCTCACAGGTAGCGCGTGATCGCGCTGACGACAGGCGCTGGGAGCACGCGAGCCAACGCGCGACCGGCGCCTGATTCCATGATGGGCAGGAGCGTGAGCTTGCCCCGTATCTGCGCCATCAGCGGGCGGAGCGAGCGCCGGTACGCTGTCAGTGCGAGCGCAGGCTCCAGAGCGGCTGCGCGGCCAGCCATCTCGCCCGTGCGTAGCGCGTACGAAATGCCCTCACCTGAGGTCGGCGACAGGAAGCCGCCAGCTTCGCCTGCCAGCAGCACGCGGCCGGTTCCAGCCAACACGTCGTCCATCGAGCGGATGTGAGCGGCGGCGCAGGCCTCGCGTGCGACCGTGTCGCCGACCGCCGGGAGCCGCTCTCGGACGCCTTGGAGCACCAGTTCCTGCATGCGATGAGGGTGCTTCGCTCCCGGGTAGAAGACGGAACCGACGAGCGCGTGCCCGTCTTTCGGGACAACGTACGAGTACGCGTGCCCTTCACCGATGCAGCTGCTGTAGATGCAGTCGAAGAAGGGCTCGATGGGGGATGTGAACTCCACAAGGTCCTGGATTGTCACGTATGGGCGCCCCGCCGATGCGATCGCTCGGCGGATCGTCGAGCGGGCTCCGTCAGCCCCGATGAGCAGCGAGCAGCGGATCCGCAGGACGGATCCTTGTGCGTCTACAGTGACTGTGCAACCCTCAGCGTCCTGTTCGACGGTGAGCGCTCGACATCTCGCAGCGACCTCGACGTTCGGTGGCAGCATCTCGACCAGCAGCGCGTCGAAGGCGTCCCTGTCGACGTTGTAGAACGTAAGCGAGCACGGCTTCTTGACCTCGGCGTCCCAGTCGTGGAACCGGAAACGCACCTGCTCGGGCTCGCGGATGGCGTTGTCGATGCGCGCACCGTGGCGTGCGAGCGCCCGCACGGACAGCGCGTGGATCATGCCACCGCAGCTCTTGTGGCGAGGCAGGTCGGATGCCTCCAAAAGCAAGACAGGACCAGCGGCAGCGGCGTGCGCGGCGGCGAGGACGCCGGCCGGTCCGGCTCCGACCACCACGGTGCGGTAGCGGTCTCTCGTGGGAGCGTATGCGATGGCGAGAGGCACGGCTTCACCTCGGGTCGACGCGAAAGCGCATTGGTGCGAGGAATCGTCTCGAATGGTACCGTATGCGAGTCCGACTTCAAACGAGATGCGAGGTCATCGGTGAGCGCTTGTTGGTCGCTTCGTGGGTGTGACGAGGATCTGCAGTCGAAGTGTCCGCACGCGAGCGTGGCGACGGAGCGGTGCCCGGCGGAGTGCTACTACGCCAAGTGCGATCGACCGCAGCACCGCGTCACCTCCGACCCCGCGCTCATCTTCGATCCCGACGTCGACCGGGACGCAGCTATCAAGGACGTCTGCCTGAGCTGCGAGTTCTTCCTCGCGAAGGGGCCCCGTCGAGAGCGGGTGTGACGTGAGCGTGGTCGCGAAGCGGCGCGAGGTTGCTGACGCGCTTCTCGTGCACGCGCGCCGTGTCTCAGACGAGGGCGTGGTCCAGGCGGGGTGCGCGTTCACCGACGTTCCGGAAGCGGACGCGTTTCTCCGGTCGCGTCCCGAAGCGTTCTTGATCGGCGTGCTGTTCACGCAGGGGATACCTGCTGAGCGGGCGTGGGCGGGGCCGTGGCGTCTCTCGCAGCGGCTCGGTCACTTCGACCTCGAGCGTTTGGCGCTTGAGACAGACGCCGTATCGCGAGCCGTCGCGACTCCTCCCGCGCTGCACCGGTTCGTCAAGACGCTCCCGAAGTGGATCTCCGAGGCGGCGCGGCGCGTCGTGAGCGAATACGGCGGCGACGCGAGCGCGATCTGGCCGCATGGGGCGACCGTGGCAGAGGTGGCCGAACGGCTCCGCTCGTTTCCTGGCATCGGCGAGAAGAAGGCAGCCATGGCCGTGGAGCTCCTGGTGCGTCACCTGGGCGTGCGGCTCACGGGTCTCGAGGACGGCTGCGTCGCGTACGACGTCCACGTGAGACGGGTGTTCTTGCGCAGCGGGCTTGTGGACCGCGATGCGCCTGGCGCGATCCGGGACGCTGCCCGGTTCGTGAAGCCGGAGGACCCGGGCTCGGTGGATCTGGCGACGTGGTTGATCGGACGTCAGTTCTGCCGACCGACAGTGCCGCGCTGCGACGCCTGCCCGCTCGTCTCGGCGTGCCCGCGGCTCGTCTGGATACGACCGGAAGGCGTCGGCGTCCGCCGCTAGTCGAGGGCGTGGAACAGCAAACCGGTCGGAAGCTTCGGGTGGAAGTACGTCGACTTCTGCGGCATGGTCTCGCCGGCAAGCGCGACGGCCTTGAGCTGGTCCATGCGGGTTGGTCGCATGACGAAAGCGACGTCTCCGCCAGGCACAGCGAAAGCAGCGCGCGCGTCTTTGACGAATGAGAGGCGGTCGAGGGTCTCCGGCTCGTCCGGGTGGATGCCGAGAAGCGGTCGCAGCACGAGCTCTTGGAGCACGGCGACGTCGAGCGATTTCCAGTGGCTCGAGACGGGCAGCGGGATAGCGGAGTCGAGGTCGACGTCGGCTTTCACCACCGCGAGACGAGCGTCTCCGGACTTCGTCGCAACGATGAATGCCGGCCGGGGGATCCGCTCCAAACCCGCGACGTCGTCGATAGACGCGGGCTGCAGATCGAAGCGCTCGCCCAGCGCGCTGAAGAACATCTCCGCATCGAAGACTCCGGCGGCGCGCGCGACGCGATGGGTCGCCATGACGATCAGATCGGGGTCGTCCATGTTCACGAGAGCCATGAGCACGAAGTCGTACGCGGGTTCGTGCGGCGTCAGCCCGGCGGCAGCGTCGTGGGAGCGGCGCTCGTCTCGGTACGCGATCGCGACTGTGTAGCGGTGATGGCCGTCGGCTATGAAGATCTGCTTGCCGGCGAGGACCTGCTGGAAGGCGGTGATGGCGCGCCGGTCGCGGATCGCCCACAGCCGGGAGCGCACGCCGTCCTCGCTCGTAGCTTCGAACAGCGGCGTCTCGCTCACCGCGGCCTCGATGAGCGTCTCCGTCTCGCCCGCTGGGTCTGAATACAGGCCGAAGACCGGGCTCAGGTTCGCGGCGCACGCGCGCGTGAGCTCGAGGCGGTCAGCGATGGCCTTCGGCAGCGTGCGCTCGTGCGGGATGATCACGTTCTCTTCGAAGCGATGGATGCGCACGGCAGCCATGATCGCCCGCCGGCTGATATGACGACCCTCGTGCTCCCAGGTCTGCTCGAGCAGGTAGAACGCCGGCGATGAATCGCGCACGAGCACGCCTTCTGCGAGCCACTGCCGCCAACGGTCGCGCGCCAGGCGGTAGCGATAGTCTGGAGCTTCGGGGTCGTCTGACCCTTCGGGAAGATCGACAGCCACGACGTTGTGCGGATCGCGGGCGAGGAGCCGCGCCCGCATCTGTGGGTCGATCACGTCGTACGGCGGCGCGACCAGGGCCGAGATGTCGGGTCCGAGCGCGGGGTCGTAGGTGACGGCCTGGAAGGGACGGACGAGCGGCATCGATGTCCTCTCTGCGGTGGTTCTGCGGTAGGCGAAGTCTACCCGACCAACGCCCGGAACGCCAGGAACGAGACCATGCCCGCGAGAGTCGCGCCAAGGAAGCTCCGCGTCTTTCCGAAGACGAAAGCGGTCGGGATGGCAGCGAGCAGGTAGGGGTTCCGAGGCGTGAGCAACCAGGAGCCGCCTGGGCGCAGGACCTCCGTTGCGACGAGCGACGCCATGACGGCAACCGGCACGTACGAGAGCCATCGAGCGACCGGCTCGGGGATCCGCGCGCGGGACACGAGCGCGATCGGCGTGAAGCGCACGACGAAGTTGGCGATCGCCATGCCCGCGATGACGGCCCAGATCGTGCCGGGATCCCTCACGTGAGCCTCCACGCGGCTATGGCGGCCCCGACTACGGCCCCGATGGTCACTCCCCACGTGCCAGGCAGGACAGCGGCGGTCGTGAGCGCGACTGCAGCTGCGATCGCTGCCGCGTACGCGTGCGAGCGGGTCTCGATCTGCCCGACCAGCAGCGCCGTGAACATCGCCGGCATCGCGAACTCAGCCCCGAAACGCGAGGGGTCGGGGATGGCTCCGGAGGCCAGAGCGCCAAGCGCCGTGCCGCTCACCCAACCAAGCCACGCGATCGCTCCGACGCCGAGCGCGGAGACTGGGTCGAGGCCTGCAATGCGTGCGTCGGTGGTGTTCACCGCGAACGTCTCGTCCGTGAGCGTGAACGCCAGAAACGGTCGAAGCGCGTGCGAAACCCGCCCAAGTCGCGGAGCGAGGGTCGCTCCGAAGAGCACGTAGCGCAGGTTGACGACGACGGTGGCCGCGAGCACCGCGAGCACGCCGCCGCCTGCTGCGAGCACCGACAGGGCGATGAACTGCCCGGCTCCGGCGAGCGCTGTCGCCGAGCAGACGACGGCTTGCAGCGACGAGAATCCGATCTTGCGTGCCAGGACCCCGAAGGTCATGCCGACAGGCACGTACCCGAGCAGTATCGGGAACCCGAGGCGGACGCCGCGCGTGAACCGGGCCAGCCGGCCGCTCGCGCGAGCGGATGTGTCGGTAGCCGGCGAAGACATGCCGCACATGCTAGCACACGCTTGCAAAGGGCCGAGGCGCGGTACAATCTGAAGTGAGCGGCAAGGAGGCGGAAGTGGAGTTCACGCTCATATGCCCGCGTGACGGACAGATCGAGCTCGGGATGGAGGACATCTCCGCCGTCGTGTTCCACGGTCCTACGAGCTGCGACATCGTGTTCATCTGCCCGCACTGCGGGACGGCGCTGCGCGCGACCGTCGAGGCTCCGGCGCTGTTCCAGGTGGCGATGGAGATCGCCCGTCTGGGCGAGGCCGAGGCGCGTATCGACCTCGCTCTCGATGAGGGTGCAGATGACGGTCGACCAGAGACCGGCGACGCCGCTGTCCCGGAGCGGGTCGTGGACGCGTATTGCGAGTACTTCCGCCGCCAGCTTTCGCGCGTCACGTGCGTGGAGGACCTGCTGGCGGAGATCGACGCGGGGTAGCCGACGCTACCAGCCGTAGTAGCGTCTCGTGCGGTCGGGCAGCGTGGCGCGGACCACAAGCGCGATGAGCACGCCCGCCACGAAGCCGCCGATGTGAGCGAACCAGGCCACACCGCCAGCTGCGGCTGTGGCGGCCCCGAGCGAAGCCACGCCGTTGCCGAGCTGGAGCAGGAACCAGAATCCGATGACGATGAACGCCGGCAGCCGGGCGACTTCGACGAAGAAGAAGACAGGTATCAGCGTGACTACGCTTGCCCCGGGGAACAGCACGAGATACGCGCCGAGGACGCCGGCGATCGCGCCGCTCGCGCCGACCACGGGGATCGAGGCGGGTCCTGCGGCGAGCACCTGCGCCACCGCTGCGACGACGCCGGACGCGAGGTAGAAGAGCACGAAGCGCGCCGTGCCAAGCCGGTCCTCGACGTTGTTGCCGAAGATCCACAGGTAGAGCATGTTCCCGAGGACGTGCAGCCATCCGGCGTGCAGGAACATCGAGGTCAGCACAGAGAAGGCGGCAGCGCCGAGCGGCGCGGCGAGCAGTCGGTCGGGCCAGAGCGCGTAGCGGGACATGAAGCTTTGCAATGACACCGGGTCCAGCGAGTACTCGTACAGGAACACCGCGAGGTTGGCTGCGATGATGAGCACGGTCGCGATAGGGAACGACCGCGTCGGGTTCTCGTCTCTGATCGGTATCACGCTGCTCCTCGTGCGGTTCTGGTAGGATTGTGGCCGTGGCGCTCGACGCATTGTAGCGCGTGCGCGTCGCGCCGACATGGAGTGTCGGTCCGAAGGAGGAACCGTATGGGCTTCGCATGCATCGGAGCTGTCGGGCTCGTCGCGCTGGTCGCGGCGTTCGCCGTGATCGGCATCTACAACCGGCTCGTGACGCTTCGCAACCGTATCGACAACGCGTGGTCGCAGATTGACGTGCAGCTGCGCAGGCGCTACGACCTCATCCCGAACCTCGTCGAGACGGTGAAGGGCTACGCGGCGCACGAGCGCGAGACGCTCGAGCAGGTCGTCCAGGCCAGGAGCGCGGCGATGAGCGCTCAGACCGTGAAGGAGCGCAGCGAGGCGGAGAACGCGCTCACCGGCACGCTGAAGAGCCTGTTCGCGCTGGCCGAGAGCTACCCGGACCTCAAGGCGAACCAGAACTTCTTGATGCTGCAAGAAGAGCTGGCCGGCACCGAGTCGAAGATCGCCTACGCGCGGCAGTTCTACAACGACTCCGTGATGACGTACAACACGGCCATCCAGGTGTTCCCGTCGAACATCGTCGCGAACATCTTCGGGTTTGGCGAGCGGGAGTACTTCGAGATCGAAGAGGCCGCGCGCGAGCCGGTCGCCGTGAAGTTCTGACGCTCCCATGTACGACCAGATAGCCGCGAACAAGCGCCGCACGGCGCTGCTCATCGTCGTCTTCTTCGCGCTCGTGCTCGCCATCGGGTACGTGTTCGGCCGCGCGTTCGACATCGGGTACGGCGGCGTGCTGATCGCGTTCGTCGTCGCGGTGGCGATGACGTGGGGCTCCTACTGGTACTCGGACCGCATCGTGCTCGCGCTCAGCCGAGCGCGACCCGTCGATCGCGACATCGAGCCGTATCTCGTGAACACCATCGAGGGGCTCTCGATCGCAGCCGGCCTGCCAGTGCCGCGCGCGTACGTGATCGACGACCCGGCTCCCAACGCATTCGCCACAGGCCGCGATCCCGAGCACGCCGCGATAGCGGTCACGACGGGGCTCTTGCAGAAACTCGACCGGCTCGAGCTCGAAGGCGTGGTCGCGCACGAGCTGTCGCACATCAAGAACCGGGACACGCTCATCCAGACGCTTGCGGCGGTGCTTGCCGGAACAGTCGTGCTGGCGTCTGACTGGATGCTGCGCTCGCTGTGGTGGCGAGGCGGGAGGCGTCGTGACAGCGAGGGAGCAGGTCAGTTGCAGGCGCTGTTCGCTCTCATTGGCATCGCGCTTGCGATTCTCGCGCCCTTGTTCGCGACGCTCATCCAGATGGCGATCTCTCGACAGCGCGAGTACCTTGCAGACGCCAACGGGGCTCTGCTCACGCGGTACCCCGCAGGTCTCGCGTCTGCGCTCCGCAAGATCGCGGCTGACACGAATCGCCTGGCCGTCGCGAACAAGGCGACCGAGCCGCTGTACATCTACAACCCGCTGAAGGACTACGGCGGCGGTCTCAACGCGCTGTTCAACACGCATCCGCCGATCGAGGAGCGCATCAAGCGTCTGGAGGCGATGTAGGTGGCTGCGTTCGCGTTCCCGGACCTCGACCCGGTCGCGTTCGCGATCGGGCCGCTCCAGGTTCGGTGGTACGGGCTCGCGTACGTGGCCGGGTTCGCGCTCGCTGCTGCCATCCTCCACCGCCTCAACAAGCGGTGGGAGGTCGGGCTTACGGTAGACCAGGAGATCGACGTGGTCCTCGCCGCGGTGATCGGCCTCATGGTCGGAGCGCGGCTGGGCTACGTGCTGTTTTACGGCGGCGCGGAGTACTGGCGGCACCCGTTGCGCGTCCTGGAGACATGGCAGGGAGGCATGTCGTTCCACGGCGGCCTCATCGGGATACTGCTCGCCGGATGGATCATGTCGAGACGGCTCAAGGTGCCGTTCCTGCGATTGACGGATCTCGGCGCCGTCGGCGCCCCCATCGGACTGTTCTTGGGGCGGCTCGCGAACTTCGTGAACGGCGAGCTGTGGGGACGCGTGACGACCGTGCCGTGGGGCGTGGTGTTTCCCGGTGCTGGGCCGCTCCCCCGGCATCCCTCGCAGCTGTACGAGGCGTTCCTCGAGGGTCTGGTGTTGTTCTCCGTCATGCTCGTGATGTCACGGAAGAAGAGGTCTGACGGGACCATGCTGGGGACCTTGCTTACGCTGTACGGGCTGTTCCGCATAGCGGTGGAGTTCTTCCGGGAGCCGGACGTGCAACTCGGGTTCATCGCCGGGCCGTTCACGATGGGGCAGGTGTTGAGCCTCCCGATGGTTGCAGCGGGGATCGCGCTCCTCGTGTGGGCGCGGCGCGCGGGTTCGACCCCTGAGACCGCTGGCCAGCCGTGACGCTCGTCAGCGGCACTCAGGTCCGCCTGGCTTCCAGCAGGGGGATTCCCGCCGCAGGCACTTGACGCCGTCGCTCGGCGGCAGCCGCAGGATCGGCTGGCACTTGGTACAGAAGAACTGCGGAATCTTGCCGATCACGTCCTTCACCTCCGGATCGGCGTACGGGTCCTCGTCGGGCGATTCAAGGACGTGAAGCAGGTAGCAGGGCATGAGA
The DNA here is from genome assembly GCA_001950395.1 of Coriobacteriaceae bacterium EMTCatB1. GTDB lineage: Bacteria > Actinomycetota > Coriobacteriia > Anaerosomatales > Anaerosomataceae > Parvivirga. The sequence continues at coordinate 932,275 of BDLO01000001.1, read as the reverse complement.
GCTCCTCAGGTCTGGCTGAGTGCGATTCTACGGCGCGGCGACCCGCTCGTCACGCGCGTTGACCCGGGAGCAGGCGCTCCCTAGACTGACGCAGGAGACAAGGAGGATGGTTTCTGTGCAACGTCGTTTGGTGGGAGTGCTGGTGATCGCGGCGGCCGTGGTCGCGACGTCGTGGGGGTGCAAGGCGACTGCTCCGGAGGTGGTGTCGCTCTGGCCGAAGGTCGAGCGGGAGCGGTCGGTCCCGAAGCCGCCCGAGCCCCCGCGGTGGCCGCTCACGGGCGAAGAGGCCCCCAGCGAGGACGCCGTGACGCGTCGCGTGATCTCCGTGAAGATCGAGAACTCGCCTGCCGCTCGCCCGCAGACGAACCTCTCGCTGGCCGACGTGGTGTATGAGAGCGTGGCTGAAGGCGGCATCACGCGGTTCAACGCGCTCTTCCACTCAAAAGAGCCCGACGTGGTCGGTCCGGTCCGCAGCGCGCGGCTCTCGGACCTGTACATCGTGCCGCAGTACCACGCGCTGTTCGTGTTCTCGGGCGCCAGCACCAGCGTGAACGCTCGCATCCGGTCGGCGATCTCCGAGAACCTGTCTCAGGACGCCGGGATCTCGTATCCGTACTTTCGATCGAAGGAGCGGCCGGCTCCCCACAACCTCTACGTCGTGCTGGCAAAGGTCCGCGAAGAGGCGAAGCGCAGGTCCATGCCAGAGACCATGGCGATCAAGGGTCTGCTGTTCGGCCGGAAGGCCGTCGAGGCCACGCCCACCGTGAGCGAGATCTACATCCCGTTCTCGCCCGCGAACAAAGTGCGCTGGACCTACGACCCGGAGACGAGGACGTACCTGCGCGAGAACAACGGCGCGAAGCACATGGACAAGGGCACTGGCAAGCAGATCGCTGCGCGCAACGTCGTCGTCATCAGGGCGAAGCACGTGCCCGCCAGCCACGACGTCGTGGGTTCGACCACCTACGAGATCGTGCTGGAAGGCACGGGTGCGTGCACGGTGTTCCGCGACGGTCAGCGATTCGACGGGACGTGGACCGCGACGAAAGACGCGCCGCCGACGTTCGTCGGCGAGGACGGCAAGCCCATCCTGCTCTCACCGGGCAACACCTGGATCCAAGTGATCCAGCCGTCCATCAACATCACGATGCGATGAGGCGTGCTGCTGCGTTGTTGCGCGCGCGGCACGCGGGTACAATGATATGCCCGTCCGGCGAGGCCGGCCGGGCCTGTCCCTGATCACGAAGGAGCACGAGCGCGGTGACTGAGAAGACGACACCCCAGACCGGCACCCTGCGGGTGAAGACCGGCCTGGCAGAGATGCTCAAAGGCGGCGTCATCATGGACGTCGTGACCGCTGAGCAGGCCCGTATCGCAGAGGACGCGGGCGCCGTCGCGGTCATGGCCCTCGAGCGCGTGCCTGCCGACATCCGCGCCGCTGGAGGCGTCGCGCGCATGGCCGACCCTGGCAAGATCGAGGAGATCATGAACGCGGTGTCGATCCCGGTCATGGCCAAGTGCCGGATCGGCCACTTCGTCGAGGCGCAGGTCCTCCAGGCGATCGGCGTCGACTACATCGACGAGTCCGAGGTGCTCACGCCCGCTGACGAGGAGCATCACGTCGACAAGTGGCAATTCACCGTGCCGTTCGTCTGCGGATGCCGCGACCTCGGAGAAGCCCTGCGCCGGATCGCCGAGGGCGCCGCAATGCTGCGCACCAAGGGCGAGCCGGGCACCGGCAACGTCGTCGAGGCCGTTCGGCACATGCGGACGCTCACCGACCAGATCGCGTGGCTCAAGGGTTTGCGTCCCGAGCAGCTGTACGCCGCGGCCAAGGACTTGCAGGCGCCTTACGAGCTCGTCAAGTGGGTGGCCGAGAATGGCAAGCTGCCCGTGGTGAACTTCTCAGCTGGCGGCATCGCAACGCCGGCCGATGCTGCGATGATGATGCAGCTCGGGTGCGACGGGGTGTTCGTCGGCTCCGGCATCTTCAAGAGCGGCGACCCGGCCAAGCGCGCTCGGGCGATCGTCGAGGCGACAACGCACTACGACGACCCGGACGTCATCGCCCGCGTATCGCGCGATCTCGGCGAGCCGATGGTCGGCATCAACATCTCGGAGATCCCGGAGGCCGAGCGCATGCAGGAGCGGGGCTGGTAGCGTGCGTGTCGGGGTCTTGGCGCTCCAAGGAGCGTTCCGTGAGCACATCATGATGCTCGAGGCGCTCGGCGTCGACGCGCTCGCCGTGCGCAAGCCCGAGCAGATGGGCGAGTTGAGCGCGCTCATCATCCCTGGCGGCGAGTCGACCGCTATCGGCAAGCTCATGGCTGCGTACGGCTTCTACGACGCCATCCGCCAGCAGCACGGAGCGGGCATGGCGGTGTGGGGGACGTGCGCAGGCGCGATCCTGATAGCATCGCGCATCATCGACGCGCTTCCTGACCAGGAGCCGCTGCGGCTCATGGACATCGAGGTGCGGCGCAACGCGTACGGGCGCCAAGTCGACTCGTTCGAGGCCGACCTCGACTTCAAGCACCTGCCGGACGGACCGTTCAGGGGGGTGTTCATCCGAGCCCCGTGGATCGAGCAGGTCGGGGAGAGCATCGAGGTCCTCGCGACCCACGATGGGCGCGTGGTGGCCGCCCGTGGCGAGGGAGTGATGGCGACGACGTTCCACCCCGAGCTCACGGGCGACCCTCGGGTCCACCGCTTCTTCCTCGATCAGGTCGTCGGCTCCTGACGGCCCGCACGAAAGGACGGCACGATGTCTGGGCACTCGAAGTGGGCGACCACGAAACACCGCAAGGCCGCACAAGACGCCAAGCGCAGCGCGCTGTTCTCGAAGCTCTCGCGCATGATCACCGTGGCTGCCAAGCTCGGGGGCGACCCCGACCCTGAGAACAATGCGAGACTTGCTGCCGCCGTCGAGAAGGCGCGCAGCTACTCGATGCCCAAGGACAAGATCCAGGCGGCCATCGACAAGGCCTTCGGCGCCGGAGCGGACGCGAGTGCGTACGAGGAGATCGTGTACGAGGGGTACGGCCCCGACGGCGTGGCCATCTACGTCGAGGCGCTCACCGACAATCGGAACCGCACGGCAGCCGACGTGCGCTCCGCGTTCACGCGAGCGGGCGGGAACCTTGCGGGCGCGGGCGCCGTGGCGTTCCAGTTCGAGCGGACGGGCGAGATCGTCATCGACAAGGCGGGCGCACCTGACGAGGAGGAGCTTCTGCTGCTCGTGGCGGACGCGGGCGGCAACGACCTGGAGGACAACGATGAGGAGTTCGTCGTTACGACGGACCCCGCCGACCTTGCGAGCGTGCGTGACGCGCTCGTCGCTGCGGGGGTGCCCGTGAAGGGCGCCGAACTCTCGATGCGGCCCAAGACGCCGGTCAAGGTGAGCGTGGAGACCGCGAAGAAGGTGCTGCGGCTGGTAGACGTCTTGGAGGAGAACGACGACATCCAAGAGGTCTACCACAACATGGAGCTCACGGAGGAGATCGCTGCGGCGCTCGACGAGCAGTAGCGCCTGTCAGGCGCCGGTGGTATCCTGCCCCTGAACATATGTTCGGTCTGGCGGGAAGCCGAGGAGCGGCGTTGATCATCTTGGGCATCGACCCTGGGCTTGCGAACACCGGGTGGGGGATCGTCGAGCAGTCTGGCTCGAGACTGCGCTGCCTGGCCTACGGGTGTGTGAGCACGGAGGCGTCGGATGACCTGCCGCAGCGGCTCGCTCAGATCCACGAGCGTTTGACGGCGGTCATCGAGCGATACGCTCCGTCTGAGTGCGCCGTCGAGAGCGTGTACTTCGGGACGAACGCACGCTCCGCTCTCGCCACCGGGCAGGCGCGCGGTGTGGCGCTTCTCGCGCTCGCGGAGAAGGGGCTTCGTCTCGGCGAGTACAGCCCGGCCCAGATCAAAGATGCGGTCGTCGGGGTGGGAAGCGCCGACAAGCGCCAGGTCTCGTACATGGTGCGCGTGCTGCTCGGGCTCGACCACGAACCCGCTCCCGACCACGCCGCGGACGCCCTGGCGGCCGCGATCTGCCACGCGCACATGCGAGGCGTGCGAAACGCGGAGGCGGCGGTATGATCGCTTCGCTCACGGGCAGGCTCGTCTCGAAGGACGCGGCGGGCTGCGTGATCGACGTCGGCGGCGTGGGATTCCGCGTGCTGATGTCGACGAGCGCGTTATCGGCCTTGCCGGCAGAGGGCAGGGAGGCGTCGGTCCTCACCCACCTGCACGTCCGGGAGGACGAGCTTGCGCTGTACGGCTTCGCTGAGCCGCTGGAGCGAGAAGTGTTCCTGGCGCTGCTGAGCGTGAGCGGCGTGGGGCCGAAAGTCGCGCTCGCCGCGCTGTCTGCGCTCAGGCCCGAAGCGCTTCTCGATGCGGTCGCGCGCCAGGATGCGGCGTTCATCGCGAGCGTGCCGGGCATCGGCAAGAAGACGGCCGAGCGCATCGTGGTGGACTTGAAGGACCGCTTCGGCGGCGGCGTGAGGGAGGCTGCGGCTCCGACGGCGGGAGGGGTGCGCGAGGCCGAGCAGGCGCTGCTCGCGATGGGGTTCTCAGCCGCCGAGGTGGCGACGGCGCTGAAGGGCTACGACGGTCCGCCGTCAGACGCTGAGGCGGCTCTGAAGCACGCGCTTCGGCGGTTGGGCGGTGGCGTGTGATGTCGAGGCGGGTCGAGCGATGAGCACGTGGGAGGCAGACGACGCGCTTGAGCGCACCGAGCGGCTCGTGGCGGCGGAGCACACCGAGGACGACCTCGAGATCGACCGCACGCTGCGCCCGCGCACGCTCGACGAGTACCTCGGCCAAGAGACGGTGAAGGCGAACCTCGCGGTGCTCATCGAAGCTGCGCGTGCACGGAACGAGCCGCTCGATCACGTGCTGCTGTCGGGTCCGCCGGGGCTCGGCAAGACGACGCTCGCGGGCGTGATCGCCAACGAGCTCGGGGTGACGATCAGGACGACGAGCGGGCCTGCGATCGAGCGCCCTGGAGACCTGGCGGCGATACTCACGAACCTCGAAGAGCGCGACGTGCTCTTCATCGACGAGATCCACCGGTTGAACCGCGTGGTGGAAGAGGTCCTCTACCCCGCGATGGAGGACTACGCCATCGACATCGTGATCGGCAAGGGCCCTGCAGCGCGATCGTTGCGTCTCGACCTGCCGAAGTTCACGCTGGTCGGAGCAACCACGAGGACGGGGCTGCTCACCAGCCCGCTTCGCGACAGGTTCGGGATGTCGTTCCGGCTGGACTACTACACGCCTGCAGAGCTCGCTGCCATCGTCAAGCGCAGCGCCGCCATCCTCGGCGTGCGCATCAGCGACGACGGCGCGCAGGAGATCGCGCGCAGGTCGCGCGGCACCCCTCGGCTCGCGAACCGCCTGCTCAAGCGGGTGCGCGACTACGCGCAGGTCCGGCACGACGGCGCCATCACCGAAGACGTGGCAGCCGAAGCCCTCGCGTTCTTCGAGGTCGATCACATGGGGCTGGACAAGATGGACCTCGCCATCCTGCACGCGCTGACGACGACGTTCCGCGGGCGCCCGGTCGGGCTCGGCACGCTCGCGGCTGCCGTCGGCGAGGAGCCCGGCACGTTGGAAGACGTCTACGAGCCGTTCCTGCTGCAGCTCGGCATGCTTGCACGAACTCCGAAGGGCCGTCAGGCCACCCCTCGCGCGTTCGAGCACCTCGGCATGACGGTCCCCGGCCAGTCAGGCCAGTCCGGGTTGTTCTGACGCCGCTCGTACCTCGTCAGGCGCCTTTCGTCGCTCCCGCATTGCATGCGGCGTACACGCGAGCGCATACTCGCTGCCAGGGTGTGGTCAAGCGAGCGGTCGTGCTCGCGCTCGGGAGTCGGCGGGCGCCGTCGCGGCGCCTCTACGGGAAGGGGGAGGGCGTATGGCTGGCAGTCATCGTCCGTCCAGGCGTGTCCTTGGGGTCCTCGTATCGATCGCTCTCGTGGCGAGCATGGCCGGACCTGGGCTCGCCGCAGCGGCGCCGAGGCCCAAAGCGGCGCTGCCGAGCGGAAAGTCGGCGTCTGGTGCAGCCGCTCGACTGTTCGATCTGAGCGGCGACCGTCTGGACGCCAAGCTCAAGGAGCGCATCACCTCTGCGAAGGCACCGAAAGACCGCGATGCGCGAGTTGACGTGGCCGTGCTCGTGTCAAAGGGCGCCAAGCCGCCCAAAGAGCTCGAGATGCCGCTGAAGATCGCACTCAGGGCCGATCCGGCGCACGACCTGTACGCAGGCAAGGCCAAGGTGCGGCTGCTCGAGAAGGTCGCGACTTCTGCCGGCGTGGCAAAGGTCTTCGACAACGGTCGCGTCACCCCGCCGCCCATTCCCGACAAGCCGCTTCCAAGCAAGGCGGAACGCGCAAAGGCGGCCAAGGCGATGAAGGCGCGGCTCGCGCAAGCAGCGAAGGCGGGCGCCCTCAAGGAGTTCCGCTCGCTGTTCGATGCCGACGGGGTCCAGGTGCGTCCAGCACGCAGGCCGCTTTCCTCCAAAGAGGCGGTGCTCCGCGGAGCGGACGCAGTCTACGATGGCGGAGGCGCCACGGGGTGGTTCGACGTCTCGCCGCGCGGTCACAACTCTGCCGCTGCGTGGGATGCGGGCTACACCGGAGCCGGCGTGAAGATCGCCGTCGCTGACGACAGCGTCGACTTCGCGCACCCAGACTTGCAGGGCACGCAGTCGGTCGTGTCCGACCCGGCTTCACCGTACTATGGGTGGCCAGAAGCGTTCGATCCCTACTCTGCGCTCCTGTACGCCTACGACGTCTACTACGGGACGTCGTACGTCGCGAACGGCCAGACCTGGTGGTCTGACACGAGCGCGACCATCACCGAGGCCGATCCGACGTTCGACGGCAAGACGTTCGTGACGCCCGGCACCAGCCTGTCGGGCACGTACCACATCGGCTACCTGTGGGACGAGAACCTGTACGCGTGGATGAGCGATTGGAGCGAGTATCCGACCGTGCTCGTCGCGGACGAAACCACGCCCGGCGTCTACGACACGGTGTACGTGGACGTCTGGATGGACTACGACTTCTCGTACGAGAAGCCGTGCACCATCGACTCGCCGATCTCGTACCTCGACTATTGGGATTCCGAAGCCGATGACTACGGCCCCGACGGATACGCAGACCTGTCGGGCGGTACGGTGTACTGGATCTCCGACGGAGAGCACCAGCCCCCAGGGTTCGAGTTCCTGATAAACGGCTCTGATCCATCGGCGCCTGTTCCCGGCAACGGCGAGCTCGTGTGCTTCATGGGCGCTCTCAACTTCGACGAGAACCACGGGACGCTGTGCGCGAGCAACGTCGTCGGGCAGGGCATGACCGACGGACCGTCGGACCCGATCATGGACGACGGCGTCTATCCGCCGTTCAAGACGCCCACGGGCGGCGGCGATGGCATCGTCCAGGGCGCGGCTCGTGACTCGAAGGTCGTCGCATTCTCTGACATCTACTGGAACTTCTTCACCTCGACGTTGCTCGCGTACGACTACGCGACGTTCGGCGCCGACATGGAGGCGGGGACTGGAGACGAGATCCAGATCGTGTCGAACTCCTACGGCGATTCCGCCGTGGACGCCGACGAGTGGGACTACCACTCTCGGTACGTCACCGCGCTCAACACCTACGTCAACTCGATGACGTCGTTCCTGTTCTCGACCGGCAACGGCGCGCCAGGCTACGGCACGAACGCCCCGCCGACGCCGTCGACTGGCATCGGCATCGGCGCTTCGACGCAGCTCGGCGCGTGCGGCGGGTGGGACTCGATCTACGACGCGGACCAGGTGACCGTCGGCGACGTCATCCCGTGGTCGAACCGCGGTCCCTCGGCGATGGGGCATGCCGGCCCTGCCGTCGTGGCCGACGGCGCGTACTCCTCCGGCGCTATGGCGCTGAACCAAGGTGCGTGGGACGGCTGGCGTTCGTGGATCGTCTGGGGCGGCACGAGCCGGTCGTGTCCGGTGGCAGCGGGGAACATGGCCCTCATATACGACGCGTTCAAGCAGCGCTTCGGCCGCTACCCGACCTACTGGCAGGCCCGAAACTACCTGATGGCGGGTGCGCGTGACTTGAGCTACGACCCGGCGGTCCAAGGCGCTGGCATGGTCGACGCGAAGAAGTCCATCGACATCATCACCGGGGACGGCGGCATCGAGATCTCGCCGAGCCAGTGGTACCCCGGCGACTACCGTGGCGAGACATACGCGTCGTTCCCGAGCGTCGTCTACCCGGGCCAGACCTACGACGGCACGCTGCAGGTCGACAATCGGTCGACCACGGATTCCGACGTAAACGTCACGGTCTCAGACAAGACGCTCGAGCCGGTGGCTGCCTCGTCGATGCTGGTCGAGCTCGACGGTTCGAAGGAGTCGCCGTACGACTTCAACAGGCCTGACTGGCTGAGCGACCTGTCGGCGTTGGTCCGCGACTACGATCCGGATCTCATGGTCGTCAGGACCGCGACTCCCTTCGCGGACTTCGCTCCCACTGGAGCGTTCAACACGAGCGGATCCACGCACAACACGACGCGGCTTCTCGCGTACGACTGGAAGGACCAGGACGAGGACGGCGTGCTGTGGAACGACGGCGACGGCGACGGCTACGTCGATCCTGGCGAGATGGACTCGGGCGAGTACATGCGCTTCACGTACTCCAACAACTTCGCAAACAGCCACGAGATCCGCGTACAGAACCCGGTCGAGCGCATGCACGACGGCATCTTCCTCGGCCTGCAGCACAACAACGACGCGACGGCCGACAAGACCGTCTCCGTCCAGATCGTGGTGGAGCTGTACAAGGAGACCGACCATCCGTGGCTGAGCTCCAGCATGGAGGGCTCGCCGCACCTGCTCATGGGCGGCTCTTCCATGCAGGTCCCAGTGCGGCTCACCGTTCCGGAAGACGCGAAGCCTGGCGTGTACGAGGGCGAGTTCGTGTTCACCACGGATCGCGGCGGCGACCTGTACACGAGCGTCGTGCCCGTGCACATCACTGTCGCTTCCGACTCGCCGAACTTCGCGTTCGGCGACGTGGGCATGGTGGAGCCGCGCGGCTTGCGACCGACAGGGCTGGGCCCGGCCGATCCGAGCCCGCTCCTGCCGAACTACCAGCTGTTCGGCGGCCAGAGCTGGAACTGGCGAGCAGAGTCCGGAGACTGGCGCTTCTACTTCGCCGACGTGAAGGACGAGGAACCGCTTCCAGCAGGCGCAACCTGGCTCGTGAAGACGACGTGGCCGGACAGCGGCCAGCCGGTGGACACCGACATCGACACGCTGCTGTACGGGCCGGTCGACGACGGTTGGTCATCGATGGACCCTGGCGTGTTCGGACCGCACGGCATGGAGCTGAAGGGCGGGTCCTCGAACACGAACATCGGCAGCGGCATCTGGCTGTGGCAGACGACGACCGGCACGACCGAGGAGTGGGTCGCTGGCCCGCTGGAGCGCGGACTGAACGAGATCATGCTGCACAGCGTGGTCTGGTCCGGCGAGTCGTGGCGCGAGCCCGTCTCGGGCGAGGCGGGCGTGGTGGGTGTCGATCCGTCAAGCATCGACGTGTGCGATTCTGCGGGCTCGGGTTCCGTGCCGTTGCAGTTCACCACGACGATGGATCTGAACGGGCTCGCCTCAGAGTCCTACGGGGTCACCCGTCGGCTGCACTACCCAGCAGAGAGCATCAGCCAAGACGAGGACGTGTACTACGACCTCGAGCTCTCTGGCGCTGCCTACCTGGACGTGTCGATCTCGGCGGCCGGCGGTTCCGACCTCGATCTGTACGTGTGGTGGTGGGACGGATCCAGTTGGCAGCTCGTCGGCGCGTCAGAGACCGCCACGGGCGACGAGCACGTCCGGATCGACCAGCCGGCTGACGGCAGCTACGTCGTCGACGTCTACGGCTACAGCGTATCTGGCACGGACACCTTCGAGATCACGGCGTCCTACCCGATGGGCGACGATGTCACCGTGACCGGGCTGCCGGCGGGTCCGTTGGTGGCCGGGCAGGTCGTGCCGATGTCGGTGGACTGGACGAAGTACCGCGGCGACCTTCCGGATCGCGAGGGCGTGTACGAAGGAGTCGTCTACCTGGGTCCGACAGAGGCGCCGCGAGCCATCGCGATCCCGTTCGAGCTGTCGTACCCGTTCGAAGTCGAGCAGTACACGCCCAACCCGTCTCAGCCGGCGATGAGTCCCACGACTGCGATCGAGATCCAGTTCAGCAAGCGGCTGGACGAGGACAGCATCGGCGACGGGACCTTCACGCTCACCGACGGCACCGAGGAGATCCCGCTCGACGTGTCTGCGGATGCGGAGACAGGTCACGTGGTGTTGACGCCGCAAGACATGCTGAAGTCTTCGACCGAATACCTGGTCGAGATCGACGGGCTGCTGTCGCGCGATGGCGACGAGCTTTCGACCGCGCTGCCGTTCAGCACGACGGACGCGATCGTCCGCGCGATGGGCGACACGCGGTACGACACCGCGGTGGCGGTCAGCCAGCAGTCGTTCGATGCAGCTGAGGCGGTCGTCTTGGCGACGGGCGAGAAGTTCCCGGATGCACTGAGCGCTTCCGGCCTTGCTGGCCAGGTCAAGGGCCCCGTCCTGCTCACGAAGCCTGACACGCTTCTGCCTCAGGTCCGCGACGAGATCGCGCGGCTTGGAGCAACGAAGGTGTACCTCATCGGCGGGACCGGGGCGCTGTCGAGCAACGTCGCGTCCGCTGTCGACGCGCTGCCTGGCGTGAGCATCGAGCGCGTCCAAGGCGCGGATCGGTACGCCACGGCGGCAGAGGTCGCTCGCAAGATCGCTGCACTGCGAGGCTCTGCGCTCAGCGATGCGTTCCTGGTGCGTGGTGACGAGTACGCGGACGGCGTCGCAGTGTCGCCGTACGCGTATCGCCAAGCCATGCCGGTGCTGCTGACGATGCCGAACGACCTGCCGGCAGTCACGAGGTCAGCGCTGAGCGATCTCAGCGTCAGCGACGTGTGGATCGCTGGAGGCGTCGGCGCCGTGTCGAACCGCGTGGTGGGTCAGTTGCCGAGCGGCACGACCTCCCATCGGATGGGCGGCGCGAACCGTTACGCGACCGCCGCGACGATCGCTCAAACCGCGGTCGGCAACAGTTGGGCGGTCTGGACCGTCGTCGGCGTCGCGACCGGCCGCAACTTCCCGGACGCGCTCACGGGCGGCGTCGGCATCGGCAAGCAGAAGGGCGTGATGCTGCTGACCGAGCCGACGGTCTTGAGCCCAGAGACCAAGACGGCCATCGAGAGCAACGCATCGGAGATCCTGAAGCTGTCGGTCATCGGCGGCCCGGGCGCCGTGAGCGCCGCGGTGTCGAACGCGATCGCAGATCTGCTGTGGTGATCCGGTAGCAAGGACATGCGCTAGGATGGAGGAGCCGCCCCTCGGGGCGGCTCCTTCGATGGAGGTTTCAGATGATCACGAGCGAGACTCTGCCAGGCGTCATCCTTGGGCTTGCCATCATCGTCCTCGGGACGTTCCTCGGTGTGCGCTCGACGCTTCGGCGCGACGCCGAGGAGCGCGCGTCACACGACGACTTCGGCAGCCCATAAGCCGTGCAGGTTGCAGTGCTCGACTGCCCGAAGCGTGGTTCCAGCGTCGAGCGCGAGCTTCACGGAGACTTTCGGCCAGGACACCACCGGCACGAAGTCGAACCGTGCGACAGGCGCGCCGTCGGCGTAGAGCTCTATCCACGTGATGTAGTGGTCGGGCTGGTTCGGGTGCGGGACGTCCCGCCCGACCGTGACCGTCGCAGTGATCGAGCCGTCCTCGTGCCGCTCGACCTCGACGTACGGTGTGTGCTTCTTCTCGAAATCGCCGACAGACGCGCGGTCTGCCACCAGGTTGATGGGGCCGAGAACGGGTGCGTCAGGCATAGCGCTCTCCTTTCGTGCGTTGGTATCGTTCGCGTCACGGGACTTCATACCCAACAAGCGGGAGGCGGGTAGCGATGATCTTCGACGGAGGCAGTGCCATCGGGCGTGAAGACGCTGTCGTGGTGGTGGTGGACGTGCAGGATCGGTTGGCTGCGGCCATGCCGCGCCGTGCGGAGACCGTCGCGGCTGCGCGCATGCTTGTGCAGGGCGCAGGGGAGCTCGGAGTCCCCGTGATCGCCACGCGGCAGTACCCGCAGGGGATCGGGGAGATCGTGCCCGAGATCGCCGAGGCGCTCGGCGACGCGCGTACCATCGACAAGATGTCGTTCGACTGCATGGCTGAGCCGGCGTTCGTAGGAGCGCTGCGCGGGTTCGGGAGGCGCCAAGCCGTGCTCTGCGGCATGGAGGCGCACATCTGCGTCACGCAGACGGCGCTTTCGATGGCAGCAGCCGGCCTCGAACCCGTCGTCGTGGCCGACGCGGTGTGCTCGCGTCGAGACTTCGACCGCGACGTCGCCCTCGACCGGCTGCGGCACCACGGCGTCGAGGTCGTGACGGCGGAGCAAGCGCTGTACGAGATGCTCGGGCGAGCCGGCACAGAGGAGTTCAAGCGCGTGCTCGCCATCGTCAAAGAGCGCGATGCGTCCGCCTGAGCGCGCACTGCGCTACACTAGCGACTCGCGCCCGGAAAGCACCTACGACGAGGAGCGTCATGCAGTCTGACATCGAGATTGCGCGAGCAGCGCGTCTCCGTCCGATCACAGAAGTCGCCGAAGAGCTCGGATTGCTCCCAGAGGAGCTCGAGCCCTACGGAACTTCGAAGGCCAAGATCTCGCTCGCGGCGCTCGAGCGCGTGCGCGAGACGCCCCGCGGCAAGTACGTGGTCGTCACGGCGATCACCCCGACGCCGCTCGGGGAAGGCAAGACGCTCACCACCGTGGGGCTCGGGCAGGCGTTCCAGCGCATCGGGATGCGTGCGGTCTCGACGATCCGGCAGCCGTCGCTCGGGCCGGTGTTCGGCATCAAGGGCGGAGCGGCCGGCGGCGGGTACGCGCAGGTGGTTCCCATGGAAGACCTGAACCTGCACCTGACGGGGGACGCGCACGCCATCGCTGCGGCGCACAACCTGTGCGCGGCATTCATCGACAATCACCTGCACCACGGCAATCGGCTTGGGATCGACCCGCACTCGATCTCGTGGCGGCGCGTGGTCGACGTCTCCGACCGCGCGCTGCGCGACGTCGTCATCGGGCTCGGCGGGCGAGCGAACGGGCTGCCGCGTCAGACAGGCTTCGACATCGTGGCCGCAAGCGAGCTCATGGCGGTGCTCGCGCTGGCCGAGGACCTGCACGACCTTCGCGTGCGCATAGGACGCATCGTCGTGGCGTCCACCAAGGAAGGCCGCCCGGTCACCACCGAGGACTTGAAGGTCGCGGGCGCGATGACCGTGCTGATGAAGGACACCGTCAAGCCGAACCTGCTGCAGAACCTCGAGGGCGGGCCGGTGATCGTGCACGCCGGTCCGTTCGGGAACATCGCGCACGGCAACTCGTCGATCATCGCCGACAGGATCGGGCTGGGGCTGGCGGACGTCGTCGTGACGGAGTCGGGATTCGGGGCGGACCTCGGCTTCGAGAAGTTCGCGAACATCAAGTGCCGGGCCTCAGGGCTGAAGCCGGATGCGGCCGTCCTCGTGTGCACGGTGCGCGCGATCAAAGCGCACTCGGGCAGGTTCTCGATCAAGCCCGGGCAGCCGCTCGACCCCGGGTTGCTCGCCGAGGATCTGGAGGCGGTGAGCGAGGGGCTGTGCAACCTCCGCAAGCAGATCGCCAACGTTCGAGCGTTCGGCGCGCCGGTGGTGGTGGCCATCAACCGGTTCCCGACCGACTCCGACGCCGAACACGATCTGATCCGCCGTGCGGCGCTCGACGCGGGCGCGTGCGACGCGGTCGTCCACACCATGCACGCGGACGGTGGCGTGGGCGGCGAGGACCTCGCGCGCGCCATCGCGCGCGCGTGGGAGTGCGAGAGTTCGTTCGAGCTCACCTACGACGATACGCTTCCGCCGCGCGAGAAGATCGAGGCGATCGCGACGCGCATCTACAACGCCGAGGGCGTGGACTTCTCGCCAGCGGCCGAACGGGCGCTCGCCGCATACTCCGCGATGGGGTACAAGCGGCTTCCGGTGTGCATGGCCAAGACGCACCTTTCGCTCACGCACGACCCGCAGGCGAAGGGGTGCCCGAGCGGGTGGCGCCTTCCCGTGCGCGAGGTCAAGCTCTCGGCGGGCGCGGGTTTCCTGTACGCATTGTGCGGAGACGTCATGACCATGCCTGGCCTGCCGAGCAGGCCGGCAGGCGAAGGCATCGACATCGACGCCGACGGGAACGTGATAGGGCTTTCCTGACCGAGGACGGAGGGTGAAGCGGGTGGCGCCAGTCATCATAGACGGCAAGAAGGTGGCAGCGGACGTCAAGGAGCGCGTCAAGAAGCGCGTTGCGGTCCTCAAGGATCGAGGGGTGGAGCCGGGCCTTGCGGTGGTGCTCGTAGGCGACGACCCCGCTTCGCGCTCGTACGTGGACATGAAGGAACGCGACTGCGAGCAGGTCGGGATCCGCTCGATCGACGTCCGGCTGCCTGCGGACACTCCCCAAGACGAGTTGGAAGCGCTCATCGACCGCTTCAACGCGGACCCGGCGGTGCACGGAATCCTCGTGCAGCTGCCCTTGCCGAGCGGGCTCGACGCCGAAGCGGTCATCGCGCGCATCGCTCCTGAAAAGGACGTGGACGGGTTCCATCCTGTGAGCATCGGGCGGCTGGTGCGCGGGCTGCCGTCCCTCCACGCGTGCACGCCCGCAGGCGTGATGGAGCTCCTGCGCGCCTACGACATCGACCCGCGTGGGAAGCGCGCGGTCGTCGTCGGGCGGTCGGTGATCGTCGGCAAGCCGATGGCGCTCCTGCTCCTGCAGGCAGACGCCACGGTCACCGTGTGCCACTCGAAGACCGCCGACCTCCGTGCGGTGTGCCGCGAAGCGGACATCCTCGTGGCGGCCATCGGGCGCGCGAAGATGATCGACGCAAGCTACGTGAAACCCGGCGCCGTGGTGATCGACGTCGGCATCAACCGCACAGACAGCGGTCTCGTGGGAGACGTCGACTTCGACAGCATCGCTCCTCTGGCGAGCGCCATCACGCCGGTTCCCGGCGGGGTGGGGCCGATGACGCGGGCGATGCTCATGGCGAACACAGTCGCGGCGACTGAGGAGGCGAGCAGATGATGTCCTTCGATCGACGTGCGGCAGCGTGGGTCGCGACGCTCGCTTTCATCCTTGCGGTGATGGCGTCTCCGGTTGCCGCCTATGCCCGCGTGGTTGAGTACCAGGTGCAGTTCCTGCCCGTCGGCCAGACGAGCTCGTCCGAGGTCATCGTGAACGTCATCCTCTCGCCGGAAGAGAGCTTGCCGGCGACGGTCACGGTTCCGCTGCCTGCAGGAGCGCAGGTCCTGTGGAGCGGCGAGATCTTGGGCGGCGACCCCGCGAACGACCCGTTCCGTCAGCCGTCCGTCGTTCCCACCGCAGGTGCGCTCGCGGCGGTGTTCCGTCTGGAGCAAAAGCCGATCGCCCAGGTCGAGGCCTCGCTCGGCGAGCCGCAGATTCGCGGGTCGAGGGTCTCGTCCAAGCTCGCGTGGGTGAACGCGGGCGAGGAAGGGACGTACACCTTCTCCGTCGTGGTCGAAGCGGGCGCGACCGACGTGGAGATCTCGCCGAATCCCGTGGGCGAGCCGCAGACCAACGCGAAAGGCGAGACGCTCTACGTCCTCGCGCCGGTGCGGCTTGCGGCCGGCCAGAAGTTCGACGTGAGCGTGAGCTACAAGCGGGCAGGCGCATCTGGCGCCGCCTCGTCGAGCGGGACGAGCCCTGTGCTTCTCGCTGCCGTGGCCGGTCTTGCGCTCGCCGTCGCGGCGCTCGTGGTCGTGACACGCCGGGAGCGCGCGCAGAGCGCGTGACACACCCTCTTGCATTCTGCTGGGTTGTGCTACCATCGTGGCCGGAGTGGGCGTAAGCCCAAGGTTACTGCGAGACGGTTTGTCACGCCGAAGAGCGCCACGAGCACGCACCGCCCGTCTGGACAGCCGCGCAACGAGCGCCTCGAGGTCGCCGGCAGACACGTCGCACGAGCGTGGCCCCGCGCGGGGCGGAAGGACGGAAGTGCATGCCAGAGGGAACGGTCAAGTGGTTCAATCCGGACAAGGGCTATGGGTTCATCTCGCGTGAGGACGGGGACGACCTGTTCGTGCACTACAGCGAGATCCAGATGGAGGGTTTCAAGACCCTTGAGGAAGGGCAGGCAGTGACCTTCGAGATCACGACCGGCCAGAACGGCAAGCTCCAGGCGAGCAACGTCCGCAAGCTCTAGAACCTCTCCGGTCGCCACGTGGCGGGCGGTCCTGGACCCGGGACCGCCCGCTTTCTCGTGGCGACGCGCGTGAAGGAGGACAGGTGGCGTTCGTCTTCTTCGTCGCGTTCGCGCTCATCTTCGTCGGCGAGCTGGCCGACAAGTCGCAGCTTCTGGCCCTCGTGCTCGCCTCACGGTTCAAGGCATGGCAGGTGATCGCAGGGCTCTCGCTGTCGACGTTCGTGGTGCACGTGGCCTCCGTGGCGGTCGGCCAAGGGCTCGGGTCGCTGTTGCCAGAAGAGCTGCTCTCGTGGCTCTCGGGGCTCATGTTCGTGGGGTTCGGCGTCTGGACGCTTCGGGGAGACGAGATCGACGAGGAGGGGAACGGCACGCCGGGACGGCTCGCACGGTTCGGTCCCGTGCTCGCGTGTGCCGCAGGGTTCTTCTTGGCTGAAGTCGGCGACAAGACCCAGATCATGACGATGGCGATCGCCGCCGACCCGGGGGCGGCCTTGCTCGAATCGCTCAGAGGAGCGGGTGCGGGCATCTCAAGGACGCTTGCCGCCGTCGGGATCGTGCAAGACGCCGACCTGGGAGGGTGGGCGCGCTTCTGGGGTGTCACGCTCGGCTCGACGCTCGGCATGGTGTCGGCCGACGTCCTCGCGATCGTCGTCGGGCGTGCGCTCGGCACGCGATTGCCCGAGCGCCAGCTGCGGTATGTCTCGGCGCTCATCTTCGTCGCATTCGGCTTGCTCACGATCGGGCTGCGCGTGGCGGCCGCCATGCGCTGATGCGCGCTGCGCGGTAGGATAGGGGCATGAAGCCGGTCGTCCTGCATGCGTGTTGCGGTCCGTGTCTGCTCGAGCCGCTCGATGCTCTGCGAGCAGACGGGTTCGAGCCGCTCGTCGTGTACGCGAACCCGAACATCCATCCGCTCGCCGAGTACGAGCGTCGTCGAGACGTGCTGGCGGAGTACGCGGCTGGTGCGGAGGTGCCGGTCGTCGAGGTGCCGTACGACCCCGTGCTCTGGCTGGAGGCGACGGCCGGGCTGTGGCGCGACCCCGCCGAGCGCTGCCGCGCGTGCTGGCGGCTCCGGCTGACGCTTGCGGCGTGCGTGGCGGTCGAGCGAGGCGTCGGAACGCTCGCGACCACGCTCACGGTGAGCCCGTACCAGGACGCACAGGCGCTCGACGAGGTCGCTCGCGAGGTGTGCGAAAGCGCCGGCCTCGCGTACGTCGGGCGTGACTTCCGAAGCCGCTACCAAGAAGCCGTGCGGCGCTCGAAGGAGCTCGGGATGTACCGCCAGAACTACTGCGGGTGCATGCTGTCCGAAGTGGTGGCCGCGCGCACTCGCGCGGAACGCGCTTCGCGCAAGGCGCAGGCGAACCGCGGCTAGCGACCCGAGTCGGCGGCTCGCTTCTCTTCGCGCTCACGCTTGACGATCCGCGGCATGTGCGCGAGGTAGCGCGCGTTGCGCGTCAGCCAGAAGAGCGTGTTGTCGACCCGCGTCTCCTTCTCCTCGATCGCCCGGCGCAGGTCGGCCGCCGTCGTTCCTCGGAAGAGGGTCCTCGTGGCGCCGATCGCCGACAGGATGTGAGCGTCGCTCCCGCCGGTGATCGCGAAGCGTCCGGGGCATCGGCGCGTGTAGCGTCGCGCGCGCAGGTTCGCGTGGAACAGAAGCGGCGTGGCGTTGTGTATCTCGAATGCGTCGAACGGCACGGCGTCGTACACGCTCTCGTCGCCGCGGCACAGCCCGTGCTTGGCCCACCACTTCGGCGCGAAAGGATGGGCGGCGATGGCTATGCCGCCCTGTTCGTGCACGGCCGCCACCGTCTCGAAAGCGCTCATGCCAGCAGGGACCGGCTCCCGGATCCACAGCGCGAGCACGTGCCCGTCGGTCGAGCTGATCTCCTGCCCCAACACGAGCTCGATGGGGAGCTGCGCAGCTATCTCGGCGGCCTCGTACGCGCCGTCCATCGTGTCGTGATCGGTGATGGCGATGACGGCGAGGTCGGTGCGTTCGGCGGCCCACTCGACGACCTGCCGCGGCGTGTACAGCCCGTCCGAGGCCATGGTGTGCACGTGTATGTCGGCAGATGCCCAGTCAGTCACGGCGTGATGGTACTGCAAGCGCGCTTAGCGGGATAGCGAAGCAACGGATGCGTTACACTGGCTGGGGCTTGTGTGCAGGCGAGTGGAGGAGACGTGAGGACCGCCGATTTCGACTACGACCTTCCCACCGGGCTCATCGCGCAGCATCCGGCAGAGCCGCGCGATGCGTGCCGGTTGATGGTGGTCGAGCGCGGGAGCGGGCAGATCGACCACAAGACCTTCCGCGACCTCCCCGAGTACCTGCACGAGGGCGACGTGCTCGTGGTCAACGAGACGCGCGTCCTTCCGGCGCGACTGAAAGGCGCCAAAGACGAGACGGGCGGCGCGGTGGAGGTCCTGCTGCTTCGCCCGCGATACGGAACCACCTGGGAGTGCCTGGTCAGACCCGGGCGGCGGCTGAAGCCGGGTGCGAAGGTCGTCTTCGGAGACGGGCTGCTCACGGGGCTGATCGTCGACGTCATCGAGGAGACGGGCGGCCGCGTCGTGACCTTCTCGGTCCGCGAGGGCACGTTCATGGAGGCCGTGCACGCGCTTGGCGAGGTGCCGCTGCCTCCGTACATCACCGCCACGCTCGACGACCCGGAGAAGTACCAGACCGTGTACGCCGCGCAAGAGCACAGCGTGGCTGCGCCGACGGCGGGGCTCCACTTCACCGAGGAGCTGCTCGAGAAGATCCAGCGCCAAGGCGTGCACCTCGCGAAGGTGGAGCTCGACGTGGGGCTGGACACCTTCCGTCCAGTGACCGCCGAAGACCCTCGCGAGCACCGCATGCACGCCGAGCACTACCGCGTCCCCGCGTGGACGGCCGACGCGGTGAACGACGCGCATCGCCGCGGCTCGCGCGTGTTCGCCGTCGGGACAACCACCGTCCGCGCGCTCGAGAGTGCCTACAACGAGGAGACTCGGCTCGTCGAGGCGTCCGAAGGCGTCACGGACCTGTTCATCCTGCCCGGGTTCTCCTTCGGAGCCGTCGACGCGCTCGTGACGAACTTCCACATGCCGCGCTCCACGCTGCTGATGATGGTGAGCGCGTTCGCGGGGCGCGACCTTATCATGCGCGCGTACGAGACGGCGAAGCGCGAGCGCTACCGGTTCCTGTCGTTCGGGGACGCGATGCTCATCGTCTGAGCATCAGTCGAGGCGCACCCACCAGGTCCAGTTCGGATTGCCGGCCGCCGGGTCGTCCGGGGACGTGCCAGGCGCGACGGCGAACCCGTCGAGCGGCCTGGCGCCTGCCGGGACGTAGATGCGCACACCTCCGTCGTCCGACCCGAAGTACCGGAACGTGGGGGAACCGTCGGGAGCGGTGGGGGGAGCGAAGCGGGCGGGCAGCGTCGGCCACTCACCGAAGCGCGCGATGGGCGTGCCGCTCTCGAGCGCGAACGCGTCGCCTGCGTACGAGCGCGTCACGAGCCGGAACCGCAGGATCCGCCCGTCGGGCGCCGCGACCCAGATCGCGGTCGGCGAGGGTTCGACCGGCTCGGCGAGCACCGTCATCGTCGCAGGGTCGCTGTCCGGGTCGTCGAGCGCGCTCACGACGGCGCCTGCGGTGGCAAGCGACGACGGCGACGAGCGCTCGACGCCGTCGAGGACGAAGACCATGCCTTCGAGCGTGACGTAGGGCGGCGCGCTCGCGATCGTCGAGGCGCGGACGTCGCCGTAGCTGCTCTCGGTCTGTGGCTGGGTCGCGAGCGGCGGCTCCACGGTCTTCTCGGCGCCGTACTCGTCTGCGCTCTTCACGATCGCTTGCTGCGACACGCTCGCCACACGCGGGATGGCGAGCCCCACGGCGACCAGCCCGACGACGACGATCGCTGCAGCCGCCGCGAAGCCTGCGAACCGGCGCTCCCAGCCTTGCCATCGCCAGCGCGCGGGCATGCTCGCGGGTTCCGGAGGCGTCGCAGTCGTCACGGCTGCTGCGGCGTGCTCGACGGCACGCTGGCGCTCGTCGCGCACGGCCTCAAGGACGGCATCGACGAGGCCTGCGGGAGCCTTCGGAGCGGGGGCCGACGCGAGGAGCTTCAGTCCGGCACGGACGCGGGCGCACTCGGCGCAGGTCTCGCAGTGCGCTTCGGCCTCAGCGACCGCCTCGGGCGCAGCGAGGCCGTCTGCCGCCTCCAGCAGGATCTCCAGCGCGCGCTCGCAGTCCATCACGCGCCTCCTCCGCTGTCGGTGAGCAGGACAGCCAGCGCCTTGCGCGCACGGAACACGCGCGACTTCACGGTGCCCGCGGGCACGCCGAGCGCATCTGCCGCCTGCTCGTACGACAGTCCGAACAGCGCAATCGCGCCGAGCGCCTCTCGCTCTTCGGGCGGCAGGGTCCGGACGGCGGCTTCCACGGCGTGCGCGAGAACGACCGCGTCGGACGCATCGCTTGCACGGGGCGGGTCGAACGACGCGAGGTCCGTGGGCACTGGCGTGCGCTTCCGCGAGCGCGCGATGTCGAGGCACACGTTGCGCGTGACGCGGAACAGCCACGTCGAGAAGGCCGAGCGGCCGTCGAACGATCCGATCGAGCGGTACACCTTGATGAACACCTCTTGCGTCGCCTCTTCGGCAGCAGAAGGGTCGCCGAAGAACCTCAGCGCATGGCCGTACACGGCGTCGGCGTGCGCTCTGACGAGGTCCTCGAACGCGCGCTCGTCTCCCGCTTGCGCTCGGGCCACGAGGTCGCTCTCGCGGTTGGCGCCGGTGCGGTCCACTGCCTCTCCTTGCCTAAGACGGTCGGCAACGCTCGGCGGTTCGCGGCACAAGCATACCGTACCGCAGGAGCGCTGCTGCTAGAATGGCCGGCATGTCCACTATGCACTCCTTCGAGATCGAGGCGGCCGACGGCGCCACGGGCGCTCGCGCGGGCGTCTTCCACACAGCGCACGGTCCGGTGCGCACGCCCGTGTTCATGCCGGTCGGCACGCGCGCGACGGTCAAAGGCATCACACCGGATGCGCTCGAGGCGCTGGGCGCGCAGGTCGTGCTTGCGAACACCTACCACCTCTTCTTGCGGCCGGGGGCGGACGTGGTCGCCGAGGCGGGCGGGCTGCACTCGTTCATGAACTGGAAGCGCGCGATACTCACGGACTCTGGCGGATTCCAGATCTTCTCGCTCGCGGACACGCTCAAGCTGGACGACGACGGCGTGACGTTCCGAAGCATCGTGGACGGCGCATGGCACCGCTGGACGCCCGAGGACAACGTGCGCATCCAGGAGCAGCTCGGAGCCGACGTCATCATGCAGCTCGACCAGTGCCCGCCGTACCCTGCCGAGGAGGCGTTCGTCGCCGAGGCGGTGCGGCGCTCTGCCGCGTGGGCGAAGCGGTGCGCTGCGGCGCACGAGCGCGAGGACCAGGCGCTGTTCGGCATCGTCCAGGGAGGCCTCTATCAGCACCTGAGGCGCGAGAGCATCGAGCGGCTGGGCGAGATCGGCTTTCCGGGCTACGGCATCGGCGGCTACTCGGTGGGCGAGCCGCACGAGCTCATGTTGGAGTCGCTTGCCGAGGTGAGCGCGCTCCTTCCGGCCGACCGGCCGCGGTACCTGATGGGCGTCGGCAACCCCACGACGATCGTGCAGGCCATCGCGCTCGGCGTCGACATGTTCGACTGCGTGCTGCCGACGCGCACGGCGCGTCTGGGCACGGCGTTCTCGTCGCAGGGGCGGCTCAATCTGCGCAACGCCAAGTTCTCGCGGGACTTCGGGCCGCTCGACCCAGAGTGCTCGTGCCCTGTGTGCGCGTCGTACACCCGCGCGTACATCCGGCACCTGGTGAACATGAAGGAGATGCTCGGCGCGATCCTGCTCACCACGCACAACCTGCACTTCCTGCTCGATCTGGTGCGGCGCGCGCGAGGGGCGATCTTGGCAGGGCAGTACGCCGCGTTCGTGCGTGCGTGGATGGACGGCCCTGGCGCCGACGATTACTGATGCTGCCGTGCATCGCGCGCGCTGATGGTATGATGTGTGGCCGTGTGCACGCATGGACCAGGCGTGCGCTGGACCGAGGAGGTCTGCTATGAACCAACAGTACAGCCAGCTCCTGTCGCTCGTCTTGCTCGTCGTGGCGTTCTACTTCTTGCTCATACGCCCGCAGGTGAAGCGACAGAAGGAGCAGCAGCAGCTCATGGCCTCGCTTGCCGTGGGTGACCGCGTGGTCACCATAGGCGGCATGTACGGGACGATCGTCGAGCTTGGCGAGGACACGGTGGATCTGAAGATCGCCGAGGGCGTCGTGGTCACGTACGCGAGGTCGGCGATCGCGCGCAAGGTCGCAAGCGGCGAGTAGCCGTCATCGATAGGCGTCACGGGAAGACTGGAGACGGGATGGACGACAAGTCGAAGAACGTCCTTGCGCTCGGCATCGTGGTGGTGCTCGTAGCGCTGTCGTGGTGGGCCTTCTGGCCGCTCGACAAGAAGATCTCGCAAGGTCTCGACCTCAAGGGCGGCCTCTCGGTGATCCTCACTGCCGAGCCGGCGCCCGGCCAGCCGCTCACCGAGGACATGATGAACCGGGCGGAGACGATCCTCACTGAGCGCGTGAACGCGCTCGGCGTGAGCGAGGCGAGCGTTCAGCGCTCAGGCGCTGACGCGTTGCTCGTGCAGATCCCCGGCATCAAGGACTCTCGCGAGGCGCTCAAGACGCTCGGATCCACGGGCCGGCTCGACTTCGTCGACGCGCGCAGCATCACCACGACGAGCGTCGCGCTCGAGTACGGCGCCGTCTTGCCAGAGGGCGCGTACCCGGAAAGCGCGATCATCGTCACCGGCGCGAACGTGAAGACCGCTGGAGTGACCGTCGATCAGAGCAACCGCCCGGCGGTCTCGCTGGACTTCGACAAGCAGGGCGCGGACGCGTGGGCGAAGTACACCACGGCCAACGTGGGGCAGACGATCGTCATCACGCTCGACGGCGTCGTGCAGTCGGTCGCGACCATCCGCGAGCCGATCACGGACGGCCGCACCATGATTTCCGGCAGCTTCACCGCCGACGAGGCCAAGCGCCTTGCGGCGGTCCTGCAGGCCGGTGCGCTGCCGGTGAAGCTCACGCCGTCCTCGACGCAGGTCGTCGGGCCGACGCTCGGCCAGGAGTCGCTCAAGCAGGGTCTTGTGGCTGGCCTGGCAGGTTTCGGGCTCGTGGCGCTGTTCATGTTCGCGTACTACCGTGGCTTCGGCGTGCTGTCGTGGTTCTCGCTCGGGGCGTACCTCTCGCTTCTGTTCGGCATCATCGCGCTGCTGTCGCGCGCCGGCGCGTACGCGCTGTCGCTGCCGGGCGTGGCCGGCCTCGTCCTGACCGTGGGCGTGGCTGCGGACTCGTCCATCCTCATCTTCGAGCGATTCAAAGAAGAGGTGCGGATGGGCAAGACCTTCCGCAGCGCGGCGAAGTCGGGCACGCGGCACGCGCTCATCACGAGCTTGAACGCCGACCTCGTCACGCTCGTGAGCGCGATCGTCATCTTCATCTTCGCGATCGGCCCGGTGAAGGGTTTCGCGCTCACGCTCGCGCTCGGCATCATGTGCGACCTGTTCGTGGCGTTCATGTTCACCCGAAGCGTCGTGGTCCTGCTGGCAGAGTCGGTGGTCTCGAAGGCGCCTGGCCTCTTCGGCGTGAAGGGAGGCCAGGATGGCTAAACGTCTGTACATCGACTTCCTCGGCAAGAAGAACCTGTTCTTCGCGATCTCCGGCGTGCTCATCGCGGTGAGCATCGCGGCGCTCCTGCTCAAAGGGCTCGTGTTCGGCATCGAGTTCCAAGGCGGCACGGTGATGACGCTCAAGACCAAGCCCGGCGTCACGGCTGAGCAGGTCCGCAAAGCGCTCGAGACGGCGGGCGTGCCAGATGCGCGCAATGCGACCATCCAGACGACGCAAGACGGCTCGTTCCTCGTGCGGACGTCTGAATCGGATCCGCAGAAAGCGGAAGAGGCGTTCTTGAAGGTCGTCGACGAGCTGAAGCTTCCGGAGCAAGAAGTCACCGTCACGACCATCGGTCCGGGGTGGGGCCGCAGCGTCACGCGCTCTGCGCTCACGGCGCTTGCGATCTCGATCTTCGCGATCCTGCTCTACATCTCGGTGCGCTTCGAGTATAAGATGTCATTGACTGCGGTGCTTGCGCTCGTGCACGACGCGCTCATCGTGCTCGGCATCTACGCGATCTTAGGACGCGAGGTGACGCCGAACACCATCGCGGCGCTGCTGACGATCCTCGGATACTCGCTCTACGACACCATCGTCGTGTTCCACCGCATCCGGGAGAACACGCGGACGCTCACGAAGAAGACGTTCACCGAGGCGGCGAACGACTCCATCAACCAGGTGCTCGCCCGCTGGATCAACACGAGCCTGACGTCGATCATCCCGGTGACGATGCTGTTCCTGTTCGGCGGCGAGACGCTCAAGGACTTCGCGTTCGCGCTGCTCGTCGGCATGATCTCCGGCGCGTACTCCTCGGTGGGCGTGGCAAGCACCGTCTACTCAGTGTGGAAGGAGACCGAGCCGCGCTACCAGGCGCTCCGCAAGAAGCAAGCGGGCAAGCCGGCGAAGGCTTCGTAGCAAGGCACACTCTGGTCGATCGACAGGGCCGATGCGCGCCTCGCGTGTCGGCCCTGCGCGTTAGGATACGGAGTCGATGAGCGGTACCAGCGGATGGCGTCTTCGGCGTGAGGTCGAGGCTGCGGATGCGGAGCGGCTCTCCGATGCCCTCGGCGTCTCGCGGCTGACGGCATCGATCCTCCTTGCCCGAGGGATGGCCGCAGAAAGCGAGGCCCGCCGCTTTCTCACGCCCTCCCTCGTGCGCGACTGGCCTGATGAGCAGGCGATCCCCGGGCTTGCGGAAGCGGCTGAGCGCGTCGCGCGCGCGGTGCGCGAGAGCGAGCGCGTCGTCGTGTTCGGCGACTTCGACTTGGACGGCGTGTCTGCGGCGGCGCTGCTCTCTCTGGCCCTTGAGGGGCTCGGCGCCGACGCGACGCCGATCGTCCCGCACCGCTTCCGCGAGGGGTACGGCCTCACCGAGGCCGTGCTCGAACGCGTGCTGGCGGCGAGCCCCGACCTCGTGGTCACGGTCGATTGCGGCATCTCGTCGGCGGCAGAAGTGCGTGTGTTGCAGAAGCACGGCGTCGACGTCGTGGTTACCGACCACCACGAGCCGGGAGCGCTCGTGCCCGACGGCGTTCCGGTCGCGGACCCGAAGCTCGTGGCGGAGGGTCCGGAGCTTTCCGGCGCTGGCGTCGCGCTCGCGCTCGCTCGAGCGGTGGGGGAGCGGCTCGGAGACGGCGACGGGTGGCTGCGCTTCGCCGACCTCGCGGCGATCGGGACGGTCGCGGACGTCGTGCCGCTCACGGGCCCGAACCGCGCGCTCGTCGCGGCCGGCATCGCCGCGCTGCGGTCGACGGACCGGCCCGGCATCCGTGCGCTCGCGGCCGTCGCCGGGATCGATCTCGCCGAGCTTACGGCTGAGCGCGTGGCGTTCGGTCTCGCGCCGCGGCTGAACGCTGCCGGCCGTATGGCCGACCCGGTGCTTGCGTTGCGCTTGCTGATGACGACCGACGAGAGCGAAGCCGAGGAGCTGGCGCGCGTGCTCGACGAGCACAATCGCGTGAGGCAGTCGGTGGAAGCCGAGGTCTTCGAGGCGGCGCTGGCGAGCCTCGAGGCAGACGGCGGGGCGCAGCCGCCCGTGATCGTCGTGGCGGGGGAGGGCTGGCACGAGGGCGTCCGCGGCATCGTCGCGTCGCGCCTCGTGGAGCGGTTCGGGCTGCCGGCGCTGGTGCTGTGCGTCGAGGGCGACGAGGCCGTGGGCTCGGGCCGTTCAGTGCCGGGCGTCGACTTGTACGGCGTGCTCGCCCGCACGGAGGCGTTGCTCACGCGGTTCGGGGGTCACGAAGCGGCAGTCGGCTTCGCGCTGCCGTCCGCGAGCATCGACGCGTTCCGCGCGGCGATCGCTGACGCGCTTGCGGCGGACGTGGCTCGTCTTGGGCCGCGCGTCGCCGTGGTCGACGCGGTTGCGCGCCTCTCTGACGTCGGGATCGAGGCGGCGGCTGAGATCCAGCTGCTCGAGCCCTTCGGGTTCGGGAATCCGCGGCCGACGTTCGCGCTCCCAGGCGTGTTCCTGGACCGCTGCCGGCTCGTGGGCTCCGACGGGCGGCACCTGATGATGGAAGTCCACGACGGCATCGCGCGCGCGGACGCGATCATGTTCCGCTGCCCGGATCCCGACTCGCTCGTCGCGCACGAGACCGCCGCCGACGTCGTCGCAGAGCTGGAGCGCTCGTCGTGGCGAGGTCGCGACCGTGTGCGGCTGCTCGTCAGGGGAGTGCACCCGCACGCCCCGTCCCCCGAAGCTCCTGCGCGCGAGCTCGTGGAGGCGCTCTTCGACGGCGCCGAGGCGTCGCTCGACAGGAGCGAGTACGCGACGATCGCCGAGGAGCCCGCGTTCCACACCAAGCTCGCGGGAGTGACCTTCGAGGGGCGGCAGGAGGTTGTCGCGAAGCTGGAGCCGGGCACGCCGCTTCGGATCGTGCGCGAGCCGGACAACCCGCACGACCCGTTCGCGTGCGCGCTGCACGACCCCAGCGGAGCGCGCGTGGGGTACTTCAACCGCCGGCTCGCCGCGGCGCTCGCCCCCCACATCGACGCGGGTGCGGTCTACGAGGTCGTGGTGAGCGAGGTCACGGGCGATGCCCGTGACGGCGCGCTGGGCGTGAACGTGCTCGTGCGAAAGGCGGACGCAGAGGACGAGGGCGCAAAGGAAGCGTCCGAGGCGGCGGATGCGCGCGACCGCATCGCGAAGCTTCCCGGCGAGCGGCTGCTCGAAGGCGTCATCGAGGCGATCGCCCCGGGCGTGACGCTGCACGAGGCGCAGCGAGAGGCGCTCGCGGCGCTTGAGGCGGGGGAGCGGACTCTGCTCGTCATGGCGACGGGCCGTGGGAAGTCGCTCGTGTTCCACGCGCACGCAGTCAGGCGGGCGATCGAGCGCAGCGAGGCGTCGGCGTTCATCTACCCCCTGCGGTCGCTCGTCGCTGATCAGGCGTACCACCTCGCGGGCACGCTCGCGCGCGCCGGCTGCCGCGCAGCGGTGCTGACGGGCGAGTCGAGCCCGAGCGAGCGCGACGAGGTGTTTCAGGCGCTCGCGGACGGCTGCATCGACGTCGTGCTGACGACGCCGGAGTTCTTCGAGCGGCATGCGGGGCGCTTCGGCGCAACGGGCCGCGTCGGATTCGCGGTCGTCGACGAAGCACATCACGTGGGAGCGGCCCGGCGCGGGCATCGGCCTGCGTACGCGCGGCTGGCGGAGGCGTTCGACGCGGCCGGCGTGCGCGAGGTGCTCGCCACCACGGCGACCGCTGACGACGACGTCGCGGATGCGATCGAGCAGGCGCTCGGCGTGACGCGCAGAGTGTTGGATCCGACGGTGCGAAGCAACCTTAAGATCGACGACCGCCGGGGAGCGCCCGACAAGCGCACCGCGCTCGCCTCGCTTCTCGCAGACGGCGAGAAGAGCGTCGTGTACGTGAACAGCCGCGAGGAGGCGGTGCGCCTCGCCGCGCACCTGCGCCGCACGGCGCCGAGGGTGCGTGACGCCGTTGCGTTCTACCACGGCGGCCTGGGCCGGTCGATGCGCCACGCCGTGGAAGAGGCGTTCCGCGAGGGCTCGGTGCGGACGGTCGTCGCGACGAGCGCGTTCGGCGAGGGCGTGAACGTCCCCGACGTACGCCGTGTGGTGCTGTACCACGTGCCCTTCTCCTCGGTGGAGTTCAATCAGCTGTGCGGCCGTGCGGGCCGAGACGGGGCGCCGGCATCCATCCACCTGCTCTTCTGTGAGCGCGATGCGCGGATCAACGAGTCCATCGTGGGCTCGCTCGCTCCCGAGCGCGACGACCTCGCTGCGCTGTACCTCGCCCTCCGCGACATGGCGCGCGGCGCGGAAGATGGCGGCATCGAGGCCACGAACGCGGAGCTCGCCGAGGCGGCGAAGCGAAAGCGTCCGACCTCGCGGCTCGACGAGTCTGGCGTCTCGACGGCGCTCGCGGTGTTCCGCGAGCTCGGGCTCGTGCGCTCGAGCGGGATCGCCGCGTATCGCCGCATCGAGCTTCTGGACGCCGGCGGCGGGAAGGTCGACCTCGACAGCTCGGTCCGCTACGCGGAAGGCAAGCGTGCGGTGGCGGAGTTCGCTCAGTTCAAGCAGTGGGTGCTCACGGCCAGCGCAGACGAGCTGCTCGCACGCGTCAACCGCCCGATCCTGCCGTCGCGTGCAGGATAGGCGCCCGCGTCCACCCAAGTCCGCTCTTCCAGCGCGTATACTACGGCTACCGCTCGCCCGCGACGGCTGCGAGCGTGCAGATGCGCGACGAGGAACAGGCGTGACGGCGACCATCGAGTCCATCGAGGCGATCGTTCAGTCGTACAGCCCAGGTGCAGACCTGGCAGGGCTGCGGGCTGCCTACGAGTTCGCGCTCGAGAAGCACGCGGGACAACAGCGTCGCTCCGGCGAGGAGTACATCTCGCACCCGCTCGAAGTCACGAAGATCCTCGCGGAGCTCCACCTCGACACCATCACGCTGCAGGCGGCGCTCCTGCACGACGTGGTCGAAGACAGCGGGGTGAAGCTCTCAGAGATCCGTTCGCGGTTCGGTTCAGAGGTCGCCTCCCTCGTCGACGGCGTCACCAAGCTGGGGCGCATCAAGTACTCGACGGTCGCAGAAGCCCAGTCGCAGAACCTCCGCAAGATGCTGGTCGCGATGGCCAAGGACATCCGCGTCATCTTGATCAAGCTCGCCGACCGCCTGCACAACATGCGCACGCTCTCGGCGCTTCCGCCAGAGAAGCAGCGCGAGAAAGCCATCGAGACGATGGAGATCTACGCGCCGCTCGCGCATCGCCTCGGGATCTCGCAGATCAAGTGGGAGCTCGAGGACCTGGCGTTCTTCTACTTGGAGCCGAAGAAGTTCAACCAGATCCAGCGCATGGTGGCGGAGAGCCGTGCGGCGCGCGAGGCGTACCTCGAGCAGGTCATCCAGCAGCTGAGAAGCGAGCTCGAGGCGGTCGGCATCGAGTCCGAGATCTCGGGACGGCCGAAGCACCTCTACAGCATCTACCAGAAGATGACGCAGCGCGGGAAGGACTTCTCGGAGATCTACGACCTCATCGCGCTGCGCGTCATCGTGGGCTCCGTGAAGGACTGCTACGGCGCGCTCGGCACGGTGCACTCCATCTGGAAGCCGGTCCCGGGGCGCTTCAAAGACTACGTGGCCATGCCCAAGTTCAACATGTACCAGTCGCTGCACACCACGGTCATCGGGCCTGCGGGCCGGCCGCTCGAGATCCAGATCCGCACCGAGGAGATGCACCGCACGGCCGAGTACGGCATCGCGGCGCACTGGCGCTACAAGGAAGGCGGCAAGGACGAGTCGTTCGACGAGCGGCTCGCGTGGCTGCGGCAGATGCTCGAGTGGCAGACCGAGCTCAAGGACCCGCGTGAGTTCATGGAGGCGCTCAAGATCGACCTGTTCGAGGACGAGGTCTTCGTCTTCACGCCGAAAGGCGACGTGATCTCGCTTCGCCGCGGATCGACGCCGATCGACTTCGCGTACGCCATCCACACCGAGGTCGGCCATCACTGCGTCGGAGCGAAGGTCAACGGCAGCATCGTGCCGCTGTCGTACGAGCTGCAGATGGGCGACCGCGTCGAGATCCTCACCTCGAAGAGCGCCAGCCCCTCGCGCGATTGGCTCGCGATCGTCAAGACGTCGTCTGCGCGCTCGAAGATCAAGGCGTACTTCAGCAAGGTCGCGCGCACTGACGACCTGCAGGCCGGCCGGGAGGAGCTCCTCAAAGCGCTCCGCAAGCACGGCCTCGGGCTGGGCAGCCACGGCGCGGCCAAGGCGCTCGAAGCCGTCGCCAAGGAGATGAACCTCGCGAGCGCGGACGACTTGCTCGCGCAGATCGGCGCTGGCAAGCAGAGCCCGAGGCAGGTCGCCACCAAGCTCATCAAGCACCTCGCGCGCGAGGGGGTCGTCCAGCTGCCGGCAGAGGAGAAGCCGGCGGGGCTGCCGCTCGACAAGCCGATGACACCGCCGCGGGCCAAGCGCAGGCGCTCGACCGCGGGCGTGCGCGTCGCGGGGGTCGACGACCTGCTCATCCGGCTCGCGCGGTGTTGCAATCCGGTGCCGGGAGACGAGATCGTCGGCTTCGTGACGCGAGGGCGTGGCGTGTCGGTGCACCGCAAGGACTGCCCGAACGCGCGCGAGCTCCTGGCGCAGCCCGAGCGGATCATCGCGGTGGAGTGGGACACGGGTGTTGCAAGCGTCTACCAGGTCGAGATCATCATCGAGGCGCTCGACCGCACACGCCTGTTGCAAGATGTGTCAATCGCGCTCGCCGACGCGGGCGTGAACGTGCTTTCAGCGTCGGTCTCCACCGACCGCCAGGGCATCGCCACCATGCGGTTCTTGCTCGAGCTCGGCAGCATGGACCAGCTCACGAAGGTGCTGGGCTCGGTGCGGTCGGTCGGCGGCGTCTTCGACGCGCGGCGGAGCCTGCCGGAGCCGAACGGGCGCAAGAGGAGCCGGACGTGATCGTGGAGCGCCTCATCGTGGGTCCCCTTGAGACGAACTGCTGGTTCGTGTCCGGCGACGGGCAGCGTCTGGTGGTCGTCGATCCGGCAGGCGAGCCGGTGCGCCTGCTCCAGATCGTCGGGGAGAGCTCCGTCGAGGCGATCGTGCTGACGCACGGGCACTTCGACCACATCGGCGCCGTCGCTGCACTCGCGGCGCAAACGGGAGCGCCGGTTGCGGTGCACGAGGCGGATGCCGGCGCCATCTCCTCCGCGGATCGCAACGGCGGCCGGGCCTTCGGCTTCGACGTGGAAGCTCCGGCTCCTGATCGGCTGCTTGCAGACGGCGACGTCGTGAAGGCGGGTGGCGTCGAGCTCGCCGTCCTGCACACGCCGGGGCACACGCCGGGCTCGATCTGCCTTCTCGGAAGCGGCCACCTGTTCAGCGGCGACACGCTGTTCTCGGGGAGCGTCGGTCGCACCGACTTTGAAGGCGGAGACCCAAAGGCAATGGCGAGATCGATCGCCCGGCTGGCTGGCTTGCCTGACGACACCCTCGTCCACCCGGGCCACGGCCCCGACACGACCATCGGCCGCGAGCGCAGGATAAACCCGTTCTTCCCGCGCGCGTGAGGCAGGGAGTCTTGGGCATCGTCGGCATTGACCGACCTGCTATAATTCGTTTGTGAACTCTTCCGCAAGTCGCAGTCGATAGGGCAGCGCTTGGGAAATCGTCCTCAAACAGAGAGGCGGAGCGCCAGGCCGGTGCGCGGTGTCGTAACGGTCGCCCTTTTCGTCTCTTTAGTGGCGCTACGCCCTGCTCCTCATGCGATGGCGCAGGACGCGCCTCACGTCGGTTTTTCTTCTGGTACCAGCGCTTGCGGGATGTGTCACAAGCCGCATGCTGCTCCCTCGGCTCTCCTTCTTACCACGTCGACGCCGGACTCCGACGTTGGAGTCACTGGATTCTGCTACTCGTGCCACAGCGGCTCTGCGCAGGCGGGCGCGAGGACGAATGTCCAGACAGGAGCAGCGAACTCCTTCAGCTTGGCGAGCGGGCATCAGCTCGCAACGAGCGCTGCGTCTCCTCGAGACCTGACGCACGACTGCGACAGCTGCCACTCTCCGCATCGCGATTACACCACGGCGCCGCGGCTGCCGAGGCCGTCCATCGTGACCTCGTCGGGGACCCACGTCGTTTCAGCCACCAATGACAATACGTGGTGTTTTGCGTGTCACAACGACTCGCAGGACTGGTGGTGCTCGACGACCAGCACGGCGTATCCGTCCATGTCTTCGCCCTCCCGTGACGAGACGCAGTACCCCGTGTACGGAACGTTCCCAGGGCAGAGCGTCTACACGAGCTCGACTGCAAACGCGCACTCGCGCATACCCACCGGCACCGTGCCCGATCCGCTGGTGGCTACTGCGACGGTCGTGCGAGGACGCGGTGACTGCTTGTGGTGCCATGCCGGCCATCGCGGACCGAGCAGATACGACAGCCTGCTAGCGACGTACAGCCCGCCGGCGACAGAGACGGCGGCGTTGGATCGCACGAACGGCGACTACGCGGCGGCGTGCTTCGCGTGCCACGGGGGCGGCTCGTGGGTCGCCTCTGGCGCGGTGGACATCAAGCAGTACGCGACGAAGTCACCGGACGATGCCTCAGCGACGAATGGCCACCGGATCAAGACTGGCGGGGCCGTCTTGCCCGTGAACTCGCCGCTGCCGTGTTACGAGTGCCACAACCCGCACGGGTCGACACGCGGCAACAAGATGCTCATCGCAGACACTCTTGGCGGCAGTCTCGACGCCACGGTAAGCAGCAGCGGTCAAGTCGTGACGGCGGCTACGCAAGTGCGGAAACTCTGCTTCGCCTGCCACGCTTCGTCAGACGGCAAGGTGTGGGACTCCGGTGCGTCCTCGTACGTGAGCGTGACGTCCGACATGCTGTTTTATGGGCTCAGGCGTGATGGCACGCTGCTTCCAGGGCAGACGCGCCCGAGCGGGTACTCGCTGGGCCAGAACTACCTTCGTCTGAAGGCGCTCGGGGGCGGCGATCCTCACTCCTCCTCGTCGACCAAGAGTTGCTACGACTGTCACGGAGGCACTTATTCGGGAGCGGGATCTCCGAATGTCCATGCCCCGACGATGGGGATCTCTTCCGGCAAGGTGTCGTGTTACGGCTGTCACAGCGAATACCAGCCGATGGAAGACAGCATCGGTTCGGTGACGGGCGGCGCAAGTCGCCTCTCGTACTACCACCACGTGCTCGGTTCGACGACGTACGAGGGCGATTTCGCGCCTGCCGCCAGCTCTCAGTATCCGACGACTGTGACCGACGTGTACTGCGTCTCGTGCCATGTGGATCACGATCTGTTCAACAGCAACAAGGGTGCGAACCTGCGGACGACGGTTGCCTCGGCAAGCGGCACGGCCACGAACACAGACTTCATCGCTCCGGGAACGGCCGGCGCTCCGGGCGTCTGCGTGTCATGTCATTCCGTGGCTCGCGTGAAGCAGAACGCTGACCAGAAATCCAGCGGCACCACGTACACGGTGAGCGTCGACGCGACGGGGTACGCTGCTTCTCAGCACCGCTACACCGCCACGGCGACCTTCACGGCCTCGCCTTTCAGGGCGGATTGCGTCAAGTGTCACAACGACACGATGCAAAAGCAGTACCAGGATGAGGGGAGCCCCCTCGGAACCCTTGCGACGTTCGGCGTGCACCTGAGCGCGGAGGCTCGCATCCTGGCTTCTCTTGGCGGCGCGATAAGCAATCCGTACGAGGAGCAGTTCTGCTACAAGTGCCACAGCAGGGCCTCAGACGGCCAGGGTGCGACGTGGACCGCGTCGTACCAGTACGACCGTTACGGCGTCGCGTCGATGAGCGCGACCTCCGTCGCGGTGTACGGGCAGATGCAGCTATCGTACGGCCATAAGGTCCAGAGCTACTCGGCGAAGCACAAGGCGTCCCCGTCCGACGAGACGACTGCGTACATCGGCCAGGCGCAAAGCAAGCACATCGAGTGCGCGGACTGCCACAACCCCCACGCTGCCAAGCGGGGGACCCACACGATCGGCGGCGGGAACGGCAACGTCGCCGGACCGGCGCTGGCCAGCGTGTGGGGTTACGCGATCGACACGAGCGGGCTCTCGGCTTGGACGACCCCGACTGCGAGCAGGTACTCGCTCGTCACCAGCGTGACCTACGAGTACCAGATCTGCCTCAAGTGCCACACGACCGGCACGAACGCTGCGCTTTCGAGCTGGGGCGGCACGGGCGCTGATGCCTGGACAGACGTCGCGCTCGAGTTCAACCCCAACAACGCGTCGTATCACCCGGTATTCGCGAAAACGACCAACAGTGCGGCTACGTACAGTGGCTGGATGCTTGCTCAGTGGCAGAATGTGGCGAACCAGACGATGACGTGCTCCGACTGCCACGGCGACTTCAGCGGTGCGGCGGCCGGTCCGCACGGATCCGTCGTCAAACATGTCTTGAAGGGACGCTGGCCGCTGAACTCGAGCGGCACCCCGTACACGCTTGCAGGGGACAAGACAGGATTGCTCTGTGCGAGGTGCCACCAAGTCAGCATCACTACCGGTCCATCAGTGCACCGGAACAACAACCACCAGAGTCAGCCGTGTTACCGGTGCCACATCGTGGTTCCGCATGGCGGTGGTCTTCAGGGCTTGATAGGCGACGCGAACAGCAACATGCCTTCGCGGTACGCGTACAACAACGTGAAGAGCAATCTCTTCGTGTCGGCCTATATCGGTGGTGATGGGAACAACCGGAGCAACTGCTTTGTGACGACTGCGAGCGGTTGCAGGGGGCATAGCAACTCATCAGCATCAGGCAACTGGTGATGCGTGTCAGCCGCGTTTCGATGCGTCCATCGCAGCGCTCCATGATCGCCTTGCTGACCTCTCGCCGCGCGGTTCTGAGCGTTTCTGCGCTTGCCGTGGCGTACGGTCTCGTGATCGCGCTCGTGCCGCAGCAACCGCAGGCGGGCGCCTCAACTGTTGACGCTGTCTCGACGCTCGGTCTCGACCACGTCGTCACCACCTGGAGCTTCCGGGCGCTCGTCTGCGTGGCGCTGCTCCAGATCGTGTGCGCTACGCTCCGCATCACGCGGCGTGACATCCGTCGGCTCGTGCGGCCGCGCGGCCCAGCGGGCGAGCGATTCGAGGTGGTCGATGCGGGCGCGCTTTCGCGCGAGGTGAAGCGACGTGGCTATGTGCGCGTGCGACGGAGCCCGGCTGAGAGCCGCTTCGTCAAGCATCCGTGGGGGCTGCTCGGAGCCACGATCCTGCACGCGGGTCTGCTGCTCGCGGGGCTCGGGGTGGTCATAGTCACGCTCACGCGGAGCGTCGGTCTGCTGACGCTCGTAGAAGGCCAGACTTTGCCGAAAGGCTCAGCGCTTGCGGATCCCTCGCACGGACCGCTCGGGCCAGCTGCAGCCGTGCCGAAGACGATCACGCTCGAGCGGGTCATCGCGCGCTTCTGGGACACAGGGGAGCCCAGGCGGTACACGGGCGTGTACGTGATCGGGGACGGGCCGAAGGCGGCGCGCCTGGAGATCACGACGAACTCGCCGCGCACCTTCGAACAGACCCGCTACCACCAAGAAGGCCGCGTGGGATACGCGTTCTTCGTGACGCTGAGCCAGCCACACGACGCGCAGAAGATCAGGCTCGACCTTCCGCAGCCGCAGTCCCCGACGGAGCCGTCGTACGTCGAGCGCGCGCTCCCGGATGCGAGCGTGCTCAAGGCGCGGTGCGACGTAGACGAGCCTGCGGGCTCCCAGCCGCGGCTGACGCTGCGCCTCCTGCGCCAGGGGCGGCAGATCGGCGAGGCATCGCTCACTGAAGGCGACGCAGCGAAGATCGGGGCGTGGAGCGTCTCGCTCGACGGCGTGCGGCGGTGGGCCGTCCTGACGATCGACCAGAGCAGGGGATACGGTCTGCTCTTTTCTAGCTTCTTCGTCGTGTTCGCAGGAGGTGTCTTGCTGTACGCTTCCGTTCCACGAGAGCTCACCGTGTATCGTCGCGAAGACGGGTCGGTGTGGGCCGACTGGTACGTTCCGCGCTTCCACGAGCTGTACCGGTCTGAGTTGGATTCCTTGCGCGGCGCGGCTGAAGGAGGTCGTCGCTGATGGCGCTGGCGCAGATCGCGGTGCTTCTGCACCTTGGAGCCGCCGTGCTGTACGCATGTGCGTTCGTCGCGGTGACGCTGCGCGCGGCATCGGCTCTGCGTGCCGACGGGCCCGCGCGGGTGCTTGGTTTCGCTGGGCTCGCCATGCATGCGGCGGGCATCGCTGCGCTGTGGGCAGCCACGGGCCACGGGCCGGTCGTGACCCGCTTCGAGAACCTTTCGTCCTACGCATTCGTCTCAGCTGCGCTTGGCGTGGTCATCGCTGAGAGGCGCCGGGACCTCGGAGCGGTGCGGCTCGTGCTGCTCCCGGTCGCGTTCATCATGCTCGGGATCGCGCTGTATTCCGGACAGCAGCCGTCGTCGCTGCCTCCGACGTTCACCGGAGTGTGGCTCGTCTTGCACGCGGGCTTCTATTTCCTCGCGTTCGGCACGGCTGCAACGGGAGTGGCAGCGGCGGCGCTGCTCATGGTTGGCGACCGCTTCAAAGGCGCGCTTACGGCTCGCATCGGCGACACAGCGGCGCTGGACGAGCTGTCGTACCGCTACGCAGGCCTCGCGTTCACCTTCTGGGGGATCGGCATGCTCACGGGCTCCATCTGGGCCAACCATGCGTGGGGCCGGTACTGGGGATGGGATCCGGTGGAGACCTGGTCGCTCATCACCTGGCTCTTGTTCGCTGCGTACTTGCACTTGAGGCGCTTCTACGCGTGGAGCGGACGCAAGGCAGCGGTGCTGCTCGTGGTGTGCTTTGCGCTTGCTCTGATGTCCCTGTTCGGCACCTCGCTCATCACGCGTTCCGTCCACTCCGTATACTTCCGGTCATGACGTCACGGTCGTGGTTCTTCGTGCTGGCAGCGGCGCTCTGCGGAGCCCTTCTTGCCGGCTGTTCGCCGTCGGGCGTCGACGACGAGGCCGAACGCGTCAAGGACGCCGTCCGTGCGTACAACGAGGCGCTTGTGCGCGGGTACGCCATGATGGACATGGACGAGCTTCGCGGTGTCGCCACGCCCGAGCAGGCCATCAAGGAGTACGTGCTCATGTCCGCGCTCGGCGAAGGTCGAGCGCGGATGGTCGCTCACCTGGTGAGGGTCGAGTTCGGGCCTGTGCGGTTCTCAGAGACGACAAGCGCCAGCGTGGACACAACCGAGACGTGGGACTACAAGCACGTCTCGCTCGACACGAGCCAGACCATCCGTCAAGAGAGCGGCGTGGTGTACCGCCTGCGGTACGAGCTCGTGAAGAGCGGCGACGTGTGGCTGGTGAGCGACGTCGTCTCGCGCGACGAGGGGGCGGCGAGCGAAAGGACCGCTCCATGACCGCGATCCTCGTCATCCTCAACAACTACTTCCACGACGTGGCCACGGCGGTTCTCTTGTCGAGCGCCGTGATCTTGCGCGTGCTCGAACGGCAGGCCGAGCAGGCGCCAGAGGCGCTTGCCGCGCTTGAGCGCTCGTACCCCGCTCTCACACGGTTCGCCCGTGTCGCGCTCGTGTGGATCGTGGTCGGCGGGATCCCGCGGACGATCTTCTTCACGCGCTACGAGTGGGATCCCGCGGTGGTCAAGGGGATCGTGCCGGCGCTCCTCGTCAAGCACGCGCTCATGGCGGCGGCCGTCATCGCGGGCTTCGCGATGTGGGTACGGACGAGGAAACGGCTGATGACGCTGGTCAAGGAGCGAGATGGTCGCACGTGACGATAGGGAGCGCCTCGCGCACGCCGTCGTCGCGATGATCGAGGCGGGCGTGGACGGCGATTTCGCAGCATTCGATGCGCTTGCCATCGAGGTCTTCAGCTACCAGTACGCCCACAACGAGCCGTACCGCGCGTTTTGCGACGCCGCGGGCAAGACGCCCGCGTCCGCTGAGAGCTGGCGCGACATCCCGGCGTATCCGACGGAGGCGTTCAAGCGCGACATCGTGACGTCGTTCCCGCTCTCAGAGGCGGTGATGGCGAACATCACCAGCGGGACGACCTCGCCCAACCAGCGCGGGCAGATCTTCAGGGACGAGGTGGGCCGGCGCCTGATTCTCTCCGCGAACGCGGTCATGACGGGGAGCTACCTGTTCCCGGACAGGGAGAAGACGGGTCGATTGCGGCTGCTGCTGCTGACCCCTGGGCCCGACCTCGCTCCGACGATGGGCATGGCGATCGGCATGGACGAGACGCGCAAGCGGTTCGGGACGGAGGACAGCGCGTTTCTGGTGGGGCGCGCCGGCGTCGACGTGAAGCGCATGATCGCCATGCTGCGGCAGTCCGAGTCGGACGGCACGCCGGTGGCGATGGTCGGAGCGACCTCGGCGTTCGTGTACTTCATGCAGGTGTGCCTGCGCAAGCGCATCCGTTTCTGCCTGCCACCGGGCAGCCGGCTGTGCGACGGCGGCGGGTACCGTGGACGGTTCGGTGAGATGACGCGCGAGGACTTCTACGCCATGGCGTTCGAGACCTTCGGCATCGAGGAGGCCTGGTGTATCAACACGCTCGGGATGGCCGAGAGCGCCACGAACTACTTCGACGACACCCTCCGCAACGCCGTCCTTGGGCGCAGCGGGAAGCGGCACAAGCCCGCGCCGCCGTGGACGCGGGTGATCGCCATCGATCCCGCGACGGGGGATCCGTTGCCGCACGGAGAGTTGGGGCTGCTCTGCCACTACGATCTCGCGAACCTTCCGACGGTCATCGCGGTGCAGACCGACAACCTCGGATGGACTGACGAGCGGGGCGGCTTCGAGATCGTGGGCCGCGCGAGGGTCGTGAACGAGAGGGCCGAGCTCGCGGTGAGCGACCGCTCGGTGGGCCCGCTTGGAGACACCGGCACGTTCCGACTGCTCGAGGCATACGTGAACTTCTCGATCAAGTTCAAGTCGATGCTGGTCTCAAGCCGCTCTCCCAAAACCGACTACCTCGAGCTGCGGCGCGAGCAGGGCGACGAGGATGTGACGCTGTCGTGCCCTGCTGTCGTCGAGGAGCTCGTGGCGGGCGCCGAAGACGCCGAAGCGCGCGAACGCGGGGAGGCAGCGCTCGAGGCGTTCCAGCGTGCGGCCGAGGCGCGGCGGGAGGACGCGGCTGCCGCTTCGCCCCCGGCCCCCGACGCATAGCAGGAGCGCGCTGCTTCCGGTACACTCGGATACCGCACCGCAACCGTCCAGAAAGGCACCCCGTGGAGCTTCGTGCCCCCAAAGGCACCGTTGACATGCTGCCCGACGCCGCTCGCGCATGGGAGCGGCTGTCCAAGACGGCGCATGCGCTCTTCGCGCGCTACGGCTACGAGCCCATCTACACGCCGCTGTTCGAGCACACCGAGCTATTTGCGCGCGGCATCGGCGAGGCGACGGACATCGTGACCAAGGAGATGTACACGTTCGCAGACCGCTCTGGCCGCTCGCTCACGCTGCGCCCGGAGGGCACCGCAGGCGTCGTCCGGGCCGCGATCGAGCATTCGCTCGTGCCGCAGGGCTCAGTGGCGAAGTTCTACTACGCCGGTCCGATGTTCCGATACGAGCGGCCTCAGAAGGGCCGCATGCGCCAGTTCTGGCAGATCGGTGTCGAGCTCCTCGGCGCGGCCGAGCCGAGCGCGGATGCCGAGGTAATCGCGCTGCTGGTGCGGTACTTCGAGTCGCTCGGGCTCCCGCGCGAGCGCAGGCGGCTGCTCGTGAACAGCATGGGGGACGAGGCGTGCCGTCCTGCGTATCGCGATTCGGTCGCGGCATACATCCGCGCGCACGAAGACGGCCTGTGCGAG
This sequence comes from Coriobacteriaceae bacterium EMTCatB1, assembly GCA_001950395.1. Lineage (GTDB taxonomy): Bacteria > Actinomycetota > Coriobacteriia > Anaerosomatales > Anaerosomataceae > Parvivirga. The sequence continues at coordinate 892,409 of BDLO01000001.1, read as the reverse complement.
GAGTGCCGCCGCCGCGCGGACGCGAACCCGCTGCGCGCGTTCGACTGCAAGAACGAGAGTTGCCAGGCAGTGATGGCTGGCGCGCCTCGCATCTCGGACGCGCTGTGTGACGAGTGCAGGGCGCACTACGAGGCCGTGAAGCGGCGTTTAGACGCGCTCGGTGTCGCCTACGAGGAGGAGCCGCGTCTCGTGCGCGGGCTCGACTACTACACGCGCACCGTCTTCGAGGTGCAGGCAGAGGGGCTCGGGGCCCAGAACGCCATCGGCGGCGGCGGTCGGTACGACGGGCTCTTCGCGACGCTGGGCGGCCCGCCGACGCCTGGGCTCGGCTTTGCGCTGGGCTTCGAGCGCACGCTGCTCGCGCTGAGAGCCGCTGGCGTGGAGCCAGGGGCCGCCGAGGGCGTGGCCGCGTACGTCGCGGCCGTCGACGAGAGCGCGCGAGACGCCGTCTTCGGGCTGGCTATGGCGCTTCGGGACGCGGGCGTGGCTGCAGAGCTCGACCACCGCGGGCGGAGTCTCAAGGCGCAGCTCAAGCACGCCGACAAGCTCGGCGCCCGCGTCGCCGTCATCGTCGGCCCAGACGAGCTGGCCTCGGGCGAAGCGACGGTGCGCGACATGCTCACGAAGGACGAACGACGGGTCGCGCTCGTGGACGTGCCTGCGCGCGTCGCGGCGCTCATCGGCTAGGAAGGCAGCTCATGTTCGACGCTCGATACTCGATCCGGACGCACGTGGCCGGCGCCCTTCGCGCTGCCGACGCTGGCGTGGAAGTCACGCTCGCGGGCTGGGTCCACAGGAGGCGCGACCACGGCGGGCTCATCTTCGTGGACCTGCGCGACCGAAGCGGTCTCGTGCAGTGCGTGTTCGACCCCGAGGATTCGAAGGCGGCCTTCGTCGTTGCGGAGTCGGTGCGGCCCGAGTGGGTGGTGAAGCTCTCGGGCGTCGTGCGCAAGCGCCCGCCTGGCACCGAGAATCCAGGGCTCGCCACGGGCGAGGTCGAGGTGCTCGTGACGGAGGCCGAAGTCCTCAACCGCAGCGAGACGCCGCCGTTCGAGGTGGAGAGCGCCATCGCCACCGACGAGACGCTCCGGCTCAAGTACCGCTACATCGACATGCGACGCCCCGAGGTGCTCGACGCGCTCGCGCTGCGCGACCGTATCACGCAGCGCTTCCGCAAGTCGCTGGAGCACCGCGGCTTCATCGAGGTGGAGACGCCGATGCTCGGCCGGTCCACCCCTGAAGGAGCGCGCGACTTCATCGTGCCGAGCCGCCTCAACCCCGGCAAGTTCTACGCGCTTCCGCAGTCGCCCCAGCTGTATAAGCAGCTGCTCATGGTGGGCGGCCTGGAGCGCTACTACCAGATCGCGCGCTGCTTCCGCGACGAGGACCTGCGCGCCGACCGTCAGCCGGAGTTCACGCAAGTCGACATCGAGATGTCCTTCGTCACGCAAGACGACCTCCTCGCGATGATGGAGGAGGTCATGCGCGAGGTGCTCCGCGAGGCGAGCGTGGACCTTCCGATCCCGCTGCCGCGTCTGACGTACGCCGAGGCGATGGACCGGTTCGGCAGCGACCGCCCCGACTTGCGCTTCGGCATGGAGCTCGTGGACCTCTCGGACGTATTCGCCGGCACGGAGTTCAAGGTCTTCGCGTCCGCGCTGGCGAGCGGCGGCGTTGTGAAGGCGATCTGCGCCAAGGGCGCGGGCGATTGGAGCCGCGGGCGCATCGACGCGCTTGCGCCCGTGGCTGCTGAGGCGGGCGCCAAGGGGCTTGCGTGGATCGCGTTCTCGTCCGAAGGCGAGGTGCGCTCGCCGATCGCCAAGTTCTTGCGCGAAGAAGAGATGGCGGCGGTGCGAGAGCGCCTGGCCGTGGAGCCCGGAGACCTCGTGCTGTTCGCCGCAGACGCCCGAATGACGGCGAACGAGGTGCTGGGCGCCCTCCGTACGCACCTCGCGGGCGAGCTCGACCTCGCCAAAGAGGGCTTCGCGTGCTTGTGGGTCGTGGACTTCCCGCTGTTCAAGTGGGACACCGAAGAGGACAAGTGGAGCGCGAACCACCACCCGTTCACGCGGCCGTTCGACGAGCACCTCGATCTGATCGAGTCGGATCCGGCGTCAGTGCTTTCGTACTCGTACGACCTCGTGATCAACGGCATCGAGGTGGGGGGCGGCACGTTGCGCATCCACGACGCCGACCTGCAGCGTCGCGTGCTCAAGGTGCTCGGCATCGCAGAGGACGAGGCGCGCGAGCAGTTCGGTTTCCTGCTGGACGCGCTCACCTACGGCGCGCCGCCGCACGGAGGAATCGCGCTCGGCCTCGACCGCCTCGTGATGCTGCTCGCGCACAAGCACTCGATCCGGGACGTCATCGCGTTCCCGAAGACCTCGTCGGGGGCGTGCCCGCTCACCGGAGCTCCGGGGCCAGTCTCCGCGCGGCAGCTGCGCGAGGTGCACCTGCGGCCTGAGTAGCGTGCGAGAAGGGGGGGACGATGTCTGTCGAGCTCGTCGCGGCTGTCGCGATCGTGATCCTGTCCTCGGCGGCTTTCGTGGTCGCCGGGACGATCACCCGTTGGGACCTCACCTCGCGCACGAATGCGTACGCGATGCGCGCGATCGGAGCCGTCACGCTAGTGGCGCTCGCTGCCGTCGCTGCGTGGTCGCGCAGATCGGACCCAGCCGTCGCGGTCGCGATCGTCCTGGGTTCGTTCGCCGCCGCGTTCGGGTACGTGCGGATGCACGTGGCGCTCACGCGTCAGCTCACCGAGGGGGCGCCTGAAGGATCCGAGCAGCAGAAGTAGGCATCGGTGGCACCGCTGGCCGGCTGGTGCTACGATACAACTGCTTCGCCTTGCGCTGCTTCGGCCAAAATGGTCGAACCAACACCACTGAACAGGGAGCCCTAACGATCCCTCGGCGGAACGGTATCCCCCTCGCCGGGGAAGCGCGAAGCCGGGGTGCGGGCACCCACCTGCTGAGGCAGGTTCACCTGCCGGGGCGCGCGAGGCGGAGTTCCTACTGTGCCGAGGTCGGGAGGGTGTCGATGCGCAGGACCATCACAGCCGTCGTCGTCGCCGTGTTCGCGCTGACGCTCGTGGGATGCGGCGGTGGAGGAGGCGGCGGCCAGCAGGAGACGCAGCAGCAAGCCCCAGCCCAGCAGGCAGCCCCCGCCAAGCAGCAGCAGCCCCAAGTCGTCGATCGCTCGCCGGTCGAGACCCCGACGCTCGTGCCGTTCCCCTCTGCGTTGTCCACCGACCTTCCGAGCGCCGTCAAGTCGAAGCTCGACGCGGGGCGTCCGATGCTCATGTTCTTCTACGATTCTGACGAGCCTGAGACGAAGGAGCAGCGAGCCGAGATCGATGCGGTCCTAGGCGAGTACCGTGGGCTGATCGATCTGGTCGCCTTCGACGTCAAGGGCGGCGACTCTGGGCAGGCGACGGATGCCGCGAAGCAAGCCGCGATGCTTGCTGCCGACCTCGGCGTGAAAGCCACGCCATACATCATCGTGGTGGATCGCAACGGCTTCATCACCTGGCGCTGGCTGGGCTTCGTCGACCGCGACGTCATCGAGCGCGAGGTGCTGCGCGCCACGCAGTGACCCGGCGCGAGACGATGGACGACCTGTTCTCTGCCAGCGCCCAGGACGCGCTTGCGGCATCGGCTCCGCTTGCGGTGAGGATGCGTCCGCGCACGCTGGACGAGATCGTCGGCCAGGACGACGTCGTCGGCCCCGGCACGTTTCTCAGGCATGCGGTCGAGAGCGATTCGCTGACCTCCATCATCCTCTACGGCCCTCCGGGGTGCGGCAAGACGACGCTTGCCCGCGTCATCGCGCAGGCGAGCGACGCGCACTTCGCTGAGATCTCCGCGGTGACGTCTGGCGTGAAGGAAGTGCGTGCGCTCATCGACGAGGCCCGGGACCGGCTCGCCATGACGGGGAAGCGGACCATCGTCTTCATCGACGAGATCCACCGCTTCAACAAGACGCAGCAAGACGCGTTGCTGCACGCCGTGGAGGATCGGCTCATCGTGCTCGTGGGGGCGACCACCGAGAATCCGTTCTTCGAGGTTGCTGCGCCGCTCATCAGCCGCTCGCGGGTGATCGTGATGCGGGCGCTGTCCGACGACGCGATCCGGACGATCGTCCGGATCGCTCTCGAAGACCCCGAGCGCGGTTTCGGCGGCCGGGTCGAGCTCGAGCCGGAAGCAGAGGACCGGATCGTGCTCGTGGCTTCCGGCGACGCCCGTGCTGCGCTCACGGCATTGGAGCTTGCAGCATCCATCGCTGAGCGCACCGAAAGCGGCGTGGCTCGCGTGACCGTCGAGCACGTCGCGGAGGTGACCCAGACGCGGCACCTGCGCTACGACCGGGCAGGCGACGAGCACTACGACCTCGCCTCGGCCTTCATCAAGTCGATGCGCGGGAGCGACTCGGACGCGGCCGTCTACTACCTTGCGCGGATGATCGCCGGCGGCGAGGATCCCAAGTTCATCGCGCGAAGGATGCTGATCTTCGCGTCCGAGGACGTCGGGATGGCGGATCCGCAGGCGCTGCTTGTCGCTCACGCTGCGGTGAAGGCGGCCGAGTTCGTGGGGCTTCCCGAGTGCCGCATCAACCTCGCGCACGCCGCGATCTACCTTGCGCTCGCGCCGAAGTCCAACGCCTGCTATCGGGCCATCGACGAAGCGCTCGCAGAAGTCGAGAAAGGTCCCGCGGCCGCCGTTCCCGAGCACCTGCGCGACCGTCACCGCCCTGGAGCCGAGTCGTACCCCGAGTACGTCTATCCTCACGATCGGCCGGAAGAGGCCGCGCGTCAGTCCTACCTGCCGCCGGAGCTTGCAGGCCGGCGCTTCTACCGGCCGAAGGAGAGCTCAGGAGACGCCGCCGGGGGCGCACACGACGCGCAGCGATAGGCGCGCCGTTTGCTACACTGGAACCGCAGCGCACATCAGCGGGAAGGGCTCGTGAGGGCATGGACAGGGTATCGATCGTCTTGGCGGTTCTCGGTGCGGTCGCGCTCGGCGTGGCCATCTACGCGGGGGTGGAGGTCATCCGGCTCGCTCGCCGTGCAGAGCGCGTCATCGCGCATCTCGAAGAGGCGCTGCCGCCGCTCGTGGAGAAGATCGACGTCGCGGTCGACGCTGTGAACGTCGAGCTCTTGCGCATCGACGGCATCGTCAGCGACGTCGAGAACGTGTCTGACACCGTGTCGAGCGCGACAGAGGTCATCAGATCGCCCGTGGAGGCGTTGAGCTCCCTTGGCGGCAGGATCGCACGCGCCATCTCGCGGGCGCGCCGATCGTAGGCCGCGCGGAACGGAGGAAGCATGTCGCCAGAGCAAGTCACGCTCACAGTACCGGCGCGCAGCGAATACGCGCGGACCGTTCGGATGACCGCATCCGAGCTGGCCGTCCGACTCGGCATGGCTTATGACCGCATCGAGGACGTGCGCATGGCCGCGGACGAGGCCTTCGTGTACGCGTGCGCTCGGTCGGGCCCCGAAGGAACCGTCGTCTTCCAGTTCGAGCTCGCAGGCGACGCGCTCACCATGTGCGTGGGTCCCATCAGCCAGGAGCAGGGGTCCGGATCTCCGCTCGACGATGCGCAAGGCCGCTACGCAGCGTTCATCTTGGAGGCCGTCTGCGACACGTTCGTCGTGGAGCCAGGCGACGACGGGACGCGTCTGCGCATCGTCAAGCGCGCGTCTGGCGACGAGGAGTGACTGTGTCCGGCTCCTCGAAGAAGCCCGCGCGGCGTCTCGTGTGGGACAAGGCCCGGACCCGGGAGCTGTTCCGCCGGTACCGGGATCACGGCGACGAGGCGGCTCGGGACGAGCTCGTCTCGATGTACCTGAACCTCGTCCGTTACCTTGCGAGCCGGTTCCGGAACCGCGGCGAGCCGCTCGACGACCTCGTACAAGTCGGCACGATCGGGCTGATCAAGGCCATCGACCGGTTCGACGTGGACAGGGACGTGGAGTTCACCACATACGCCACGCCCACCATCGTGGGGGAGATCAAGCGCCACTTCCGCGACAAGGGGTGGGCGGTGAAAGTGCCGCGGCGGCTGCAAGAGCTGTCCTTCAAGGTGAACCAGTCGCTTGATTCGCTCACGCAGGAGTTGCAGCGTGCTCCGACCATAGAGGAGATCGGCGAGCGCGTCGGCGCCACGGCAGAAGAGGTGCTCGAGGCGCTCGAATCGAGCGAGGCGTACAACTTCGTCTCGCTCGAGGGCGATCGCAACAGCGAGACCCAGGACTCGACCTTCTCGATCCTCGAGTACATCGGGAAGAACGACCACCTGATCGACGTCGTGGAGGACAGAGCGCTGCTCGCGGAGGGGCTCAAGCAGCTCACGCCCCTTGAGCAGCAGGTGCTTTACCTGCGCTTCTTCGAGGGGCTCACGCAGACCGAGATCGCTTCGCGTCTCGGCGTCTCGCAGATGCAGGTCTCGCGCATGCTGCGAAAGACGCTCCGCGTCCTTCGTGAGGCGCTCGTTCCAGAGGGGGTGTGACCGTGGCCGATCGTGCGGCGTCGCTTGAACGGTGGCGTCGGGCCCTTACGGTGTCGTGGGCGCTCGTCGGGATGCTCGTGCTCGCTGCAGCCGCGACGTTCGCGCTCGTCAGGATCTCGTCGGCTCTCGTGCCGTTCGGGCTTGCGCTCATCATCGTGTTCCTCCTGAGGTCGCCGGTCGCGATGCTCGAGCGGCGCGGCCTGAAGCGGGGGCTGGCGGTGGCGGTGTGCTACGTCGCCATCCTGGGCGCGCTGGTGGTCGCGGGACTCTTCATCGTCCCGCCGCTCGTGGACCAGGTGCGCCAATTCCTCGATGCCTTCCCGAGGTACTACGACAAGGTGCTCCACCTGTGGGAGCAGCTGCAGCAGCAGTACAGCGCCGTAGCGTGGCCCGCCTGGCTCGACCAGGCGCTCGTCGGCATCCGTGACGAGCTCGCCAAGCAGCTTGCGGCGTGGTCGACGAATCTCGCGAAGGAGATCTTCTCGGTCGGCGGCGGCGCGCTCACGTTCCTGTTGAACGGCTTCTTGGCGCTCGTCGTGGCCTTCTGGCTGCTCAAAGACATGGAGGTCATCAAGCGCGAGTTCGTGATGCTTGCGGGTCCCAAGCGCCGCGAAGAGGCGTCCGTGGTGATGGGGAAGGTCTCGACGGTCCTAAGCGGGTATCTCCGCGGCCAGGCGATCGTGTCTGCGGTGACCGCGGTGATCGTCACCATCGGGTTCACGATCCTGGGCGTCCCGTACGCGCTGGTCCTCGGGCTTCTCGCGGGCGCTCTCAACGTGGTGCCGTGGTTCGGTCCGCTCGTCGCGGAGATCATCTCCGCGATCGCCGCGGCGTTTGTCAGCCCCTGGCTCGCTCCCGGAGCCGTCCTCGTCGTGATGGGCGCTCAGCAGATCACGGACATGTTCATCACGCCGCGCGTGATGTCCGAGCAGGTCGACCTGCATCCCGTGCTCGTGATATTCTCGCTGCTCACCGGCGCGGCGCTGGCGGGCATCGTCGGGATGGTGCTCGCCATCCCGGTAGCCGCGATCGCCAAGGGTCTGTTCGTCTACTACTTCGAGAAGTGGACCGAGTCGAGGCTGGCGACGGAGAACGGGGCGCTGTTCCGGAGCGCGGCGCCGTGTGAGGCCGACGATCGCAGTGCGACAGACGAGGAGCGCTAGGTGAAGTCAGCGGAGATTCGAGAGAGCTTCCTGCAGTTCTTCGAAGGCAAGGGTTGCACGAGGGTGCCGTCTTCGTCGCTCGTCCCCGACGACCCGTCGCTTCTGCTCACCTCGGCGGGCATGGTGCAGTTCAAGCCGGTGTTCCTGGGTCTCGTCGACCCGGGCTACACCCGTGCGACGACGTGCCAGAAGTGTGCGCGGACGACCGACATCGACATCATCGGCACCACCGGCCGCCATCACAGCTTCTTCGAGATGCTCGGCAACTTCAGCTTCGGCGACTACTTCAAGAGCGAGGCGTGCGCGTGGGCGTACGAGTACTCGACGAAGGTGCTCGGGCTCGACCCCGACCGGCTCTGGTTCTCGGTCTACGAGGACGACGACGAGGCCGAGGCGGTGTGGCGGGACGAGGTCGGCGTGCCGGCCGAGCGGATCGTGCGGATGGGCGCGAAGGACAACTTCTGGAGCGCCGGTCCGACGGGTCCGTGCGGCCCGTGCTCGGAGCTCTACTACGACCAGGGGCCCGAGGTCGGATGCGGCTCGCCCGACTGCGCGCCCGGCTGCGACTGCGATCGGTTCCTGGAGTACTGGAACCTCGTGTTCATGCAGTACGACCGCCAGGAAGACGGCACGCTCGTGCCGCTGCCGAAGAAGAACATCGACACCGGCATGGGGCTCGAGCGAGTCGCGGCGATCATGCAAGGCGTCCACTCGAACTTCGAGACCGACATCTTGCGCGGTATCTTGGCGGTCGCCGAGCGCATCTCAGGCGTCGAGTACGGCAGCTCGGCGAAGACGGATACCTCGCTCCGCATCCTGACGGACCACGCGCGTGCGGTGACCTTCCTCATCGCCGACGGCGTGCTGCCCTCGAACGAGGGCCGCGGCTACGTGCTTCGGCGCCTGCTGCGCCGCGCCGTCCGCCACGGACGGCTCCTCGGCGTCGAGAGGCCGTTCATGGGCGACCTCGTCGACGAGGTCGTTCAGCGCATGGGCGATGCGTACCCGGAGATCGTCGAGCATCACGACCTCGTCAAGCGCATCGTCTTGAGCGAGGAAGAGCGATTCGGGGCGACGCTCAAGCAGGGGCTCGCGCTGCTGACGACCGAGGTCGAGCGGACGAAGGCGGAAGGCGGCGCCGTGTTGGACGGCGGTTTCGCCTTCATGCTGCACGACACCTACGGCTTCCCCTTCGAGCTCACGGCCGAGATCGCGGGGGAGTCAGGGCTTACGGTCGACCACGAGGCATTCGAGCGCAACATGCGTGAGCAGCGCGAGCGGGCGCGCGCTGCCGTCCAGGACGAATCTTGGAGCGGCATCAGCGCTGCATTCGCCGAGATCGGCAAGCGGCTGGGCGGCGTCGAGTTCGTCGGCTACGCGAAGAACGAGTGCGACGCGGTTGTCGCCGGCATCGTCGTCGGAGGCGACCAGGTCGAACGCGTCGAGGCCGGCGCCGAGGCGGAAGTCGTGCTCGATGCCACGCCGTTCTACGGCGAGCAGGGCGGGCAGGTCGGCGACACCGGCGTCATCGGGGCCGAAGGTGCGCGCTTCGTCGTGCGTGACACGAGGATCCCTGCGCCGGGCGTCATCTCGCACGTCGGCGTCGTAGAGAGCGGCACGCTGTCGGTCGGGGACCGCGTGCACGCGGCGATCGACGTCGCTCGTCGAGAGCGCATCCGCAGGAACCACACCGCGACGCACATCTTGCACTGGGCGCTTCGCACGGTGCTCGGCGAGCACGTGCGGCAGTCCGGCTCGCTTGTCGCGCCTGACCGCCTGCGGTTCGACTTCACGCACTTCGAGGCGCCTGGCGCAGACGCGCTCGTCAAGATCGAGCGCCTCGTCAACGCCAAGATCATGGAGAACCACCCGGTGCGCAACTACGAGACGTCGCTTGCGACGGCGCGTGAGATGGGCGTGACGGCGCTCTTCGGCGAGAAGTATGGAGACATCGTCAGAGTGCTCGAGGTCGGCAACTTCAGCAAGGAGCTCTGCGGCGGCACGCACGTCGGCCGGACGAGCGAGATCGGGTTCTTGAAGATCGTCTCCGAGGGCAGCGTCGGCGCGAACCTGCGCCGCATCGAAGCGGTCACCTCCTTCGACGCTCTCGAGCACGTGTACCGCGAGGAAGCGGTGCTGGCCGAGCTCGAACGGGTGCTCAAGGCGCGCACGGCCGAGCTGCCCGCGAAGGTCGAGGCGCTGCTCGAGCGCGTCAAGCAGGCAGAGGCGCGTGCGAAGGCGGCGGCCAGTCGCGCCGTCGACGCGAGCTCCGTGCCACAAGCCGTGGCCGCGGCGGGCTATTCCGTGCGTGTTGGGCGGGTCGACGGGCTCGACGCCGGCGCGCTCCGGACGCTTGCCGACGAGCTCCGCACGGTCTCCGACGCCGTCTTCCTCGCGAGCGTGCACGAGGGCGCCGTCCTGCTCGTGGCGGCGGGTACTGACGAGGCGGTCGCGAAGGGCTTCGACGCGGGTGCGCTCGTGCGCGAGGCCGCTCGCATCGTCGGCGGCGGCGGCGGCGGGAAGCCAGCCTTCGCGCAGGCCGGCGGCAAGAATCCGGCTGCAGTCGACGAAGCTTTGGCTGCCGTGCGTGCTGCGCTCGGGACCTGATGAGCGGTGCGCGTGCTTGGGCTCGACATCGGAAGCGTTCGGGTCGGCGTGGCGATCTCTGACCCCAGCGGATCCGTCGCCGTGCCACGCACGGTGCTCGACGCCAAGCGCCTGTTCGACGACCCGAGCGAGCTGAAGGCGATCGTCGAGGACGAAGGTGTCGGGCTTCTCGTGGTCGGTCTCCCGGTGACCATGGCGGGCGAAGAGGGGCCCCAGGCCGACCGGGCGAGGTCGGCGGGTGACGCGCTGGGTGCGGCGCTCGGCGTGCCCGTGGAGTACTTCGACGAGCGGCTCACCAGTGCTGAGGCAAGCGCCGCAATGCGGTCGGGCGGCGTGAAGACCCGCGATCAGCGCGGCCGGATCGACGCGGCGGCCGCCGCCCTGATGCTGCAAGCCTACCTCGACTCGCGGAAGGCGAGGCGTTCCGATGGGAAGTGACCGCAGGCGAGACGAGCGGCGCGTGCCGCGCGCGGCGCGGCGTCGGCCCGTGCCCGAGGAGCGGCTGGCGGCCTCAGGCGAGACAGCTGTGGTGGGGCGGCTGCATCCGGAGGAGCGCGTGCAGCGCCGCAAGACGCTGCTCGCCACCGTGGTGCTCGTGGGGATCCTGATCGCCGTCGGCGTGCCGGCGTTCACGGCCTACACGCTGCTCCTCAAGCCGGACGTCCGCGTCGAGGCGGGCCGGCCGGTGACGGTGACGGTCCCAGAGGGCTCCGGGACCGCCGACATCGCACGCATCCTCGCGCAGGCGGGCGTGGTCGAGAACGCGCAGATGTTCCGGCTCCGCGCACGGCTCGACGGCGTCGACGGGACGCTCAAGCCAGGCACGTACGAGCTCGCCACGCGCATGCCCTACGACGAGCTCGTGAAGCGGCTCGTGGCAGGACCGCCCGTCGCATATGTGGACGTCACGATCCCCGAGGGCTTCACGGTCGACCAGATCGCCGCCCGATTGGAGGAGAAGGCGGGCATCCCTGCAGACGAGTTCCTCGCGCTTGCGAAGAAGGGGGCCGAGCGGTACGCCGCCGAGCGTCCGTACCTGCGCAACGTCAAGAACGGATCGCTTGAGGGGTACCTCTTCCCGAAGACGTACCGGATCACCGAAGGCATGACGGCAGACGACGTGGTGCGCACCATGCTCGAGCAATTCGACAAGGAGATCGCCCAGGTCGATTTGAGTTATGCGGCGAGCAAGAACCTGACGCTGCACGACGTCGTCATCATCGCGTCGATGGTCGAGCGGGAAGCGAGGTTGGATCGCGAGCGGCCTCTCGTATCGTCGGTCATCTATAACCGGCTGCGCAAAGGGATGAAGCTGGAGATCGACGCCACGATCGAGTACATCTTGCCGGGCAACCGGCCCCGGTTGCTGAACAAGCACCTGAAGATCGACAGCCCGTACAACACCTACCTGTATCCCGGGCTTCCGATCGGGCCCATCTCGAACCCAGGGCTCGCGTCTCTCAAAGCGGCGGCGCAGCCGGCCGACACTCCATACCTGTACTACGTGCTGACCAGCAAAGACGGCTCGCATACGTTCTGCACGACCTACGAGGAGTTCCAGCGCGCGAAGGCGAAGTCGAAGGAGGTGATACCGTGAGCCAGACGGCGGCCGGCGACGTCGCGATCCGCATCGAAGGGGCGCGCAAGGTCTACCGCTCGTTCCTCGGGAAGGAAAAGGAGGCCGTGCGCGACGTCTCCATCACCGTGGCGCGCGGCACCATCCACGGTGTGCTCGGTCCGAACGGCGCTGGCAAGACGACCACGCTCAAGATGCTGCTCGGCTTGGTGCGTCCGAGCGCGGGACGATTCGAGATCATGGGCGCTGACGCACGCGTCTTGAGCAGCCGGAGGCACGTGGGATTCCTGCCGGAGCAGCCGTACTTCCCGGTGCACCTGACCGCGATGCAGGCGATGCGGTTCTACGGGGCGCTCACGGGCGTTCCCGCGGACACGCTCGACGAGGAGGCCGCCACGCTGCTTGCGCGAGTCGGACTTGCGGATGCCGCGCGGGTCGAGCTTCGCAAGTTCTCGCGCGGCATGCTGCAACGTCTCGGCATCGCTCAGGCACTCCTTGGTTCGCCGTCCGTGGTGGTGCTGGACGAGCCCGCGTCTGGCCTCGACCCGATCGGCCAGCGCGACGTCAGGAACCTCATGCTGGACCTGCGCGCGAACGGCACGACGGTGCTCTTGAGCTCGCATCAGCTTTCAGAGGTCGAGGCCGTGTGCGACCGCGTGACGATCATCAACCGCGGCGTGGTGGCGGCCGAGGACCACATCGACCGGCTGCTGAACGTCGAGGGCAAGACGAGCGTCCGTGCGCGCGGCATCGAAGCGCTTCCAGACGCAGTTGCGGCGATCGCCGACGACGTCGCGTTCTCCGGCAGCGTGTGGGCGTTCTCGGTGCCCGACGAATCCGTCCGCGCAGTCGTGGATGCGATCGACGACGCGGGCGGCGTCGTGCTCGCGGTGCAGCCGAAGCGGGAGTCGCTCGAGGACTACTTCGCTCGCTTGCTTGCGAGCGCGAGCGAGGAGGTGGCCTGATGAGGAGCGTGCTCACCGTCTCCAAGGCCGTCTTCTTCGACAGCATCCGACGTCGGATCCTGCTCGCCGTGCTCGTGTTCGCCGGCGTCATGGTGGCGCTGATCCCGTCCTTGCCTGACTACAGGCTCGGGGTCGAAAAAGCGGTCTTCGGCGAGATCGCGCTCGCCGTCACCTTCGTCGCCTCGCTCGTCGTCACGCTCGGGTTGTCTGTGACGCGCGTGCCGAGCGAGGTCGAGCGGCGCACCGTCTACGCCGTGCTTGCGCGCCCGGTCGCGCGATGGCAGTACCTCGTCGGCACGTGGCTCGGGACCTTCGCGATGGTGGGCGTCCTCGTCGGCGCCTTCGCTGCCGTCGACGTGGCGGTGGGCGCTGCCGTGTACGGGACCTTGCTGTGGAAGCTTATGATCGGCGCCCTCGGGATCTGGCTCGAGATGGGCGTCGTCGCGGCCTTCGGCATCGCGGTCTCCACGGTGGTCTCTCCAGTGACGGCTACCGTCGCGGAAGCCGCCTTCCTCTTCGTGGGGCACTCGAAAGCGACGCTCGTGGGCGAAGAGGGGGCTCTCGCGCTCAAGGCGTTCTACCCGTCGCTCGACGCGTTCAACGTCGTCGCTCCGGTGACGCACGGCAACGGCGTGCCGCCGCTCTATCTGGCGAGCATGGTCGTCGTGTTCGTCGGGTTCGTGGGTGTGCTGCTCGTCATCGGCGCGGCTCTGTTCGGAGGCAGAGACCTATGACGAGTGCTCTCAGGGCGAACCACCGCGTGCTCGCTGTCGCTCTGGGCGCGTGCTTCCTCGCGCTGGCCTTCCTAGGGCAGCTCGCGGGCGAGACCGTCTTCCCGTCGGCCGAACGCACCACCACCACGCGCGTCGTCGCCAGAGCGGGATGGTCGTACCTCGGCGGTTTGCGAACGTTCGCGGCGGCGGTGATGTGGAACCGGATCGAGCCGATATTCCACTCGTACTACCGTGACGTGCCTCTCGACGAGCAACGCTACATGCTTCCGTGGATCGCGCTGGTCACCTCGCTCGATCCGTCGCTGCTGGATCCGTGGTACGTCGGATCGTGGATCGTCGCGCGGAACGGCAAGGTGGAGGAGGGCGTAGCGCTGGCTCGCAAGGGCATGGAGGCCAACCCGCGATCGGGGCTGCTCGCGGCGTCGTACGCGCAGATGCTGTACCTCTTCCACCACGACGCGAAGGGCGCGCTTTCCTACGCTGAAATGGCCCTGGGGCCCGAGATGTCGTGGCGCTCGCTCGAAGAGCAGTTCGAGGCGTACGCGTTCGTGCGCGACATCTTGCGGGCCAACGGTCTCGAGGCCGAGGCGCGCGACGTGGAGGCGAGGATGCGCGAGATCGGCGCCCGTATCGAGGCCGGCGAGGACGCTGCGAACGAGCACCATCACGACGGCGAGTGAGGCCCAGTGCTGCGACCCGACAGGTTCTGTGCGAACGTCGAGAGCATCGCGCCGGAGCGCCTCGCGTCGATGGGTGCTTCGGTCGCGATCGTCGACCTCGACAACACGCTTCTGCCTCGCGACCAAGACGACGTGCCCGCATCCGTGCGCGAATGGCTCGCGAAGGTGCAAGCAGCCGGTTTTCGCGTGTGCCTCGTCTCGAACAACTGGCACGAGAGGGCTAGGGAGGTCGCGGCCGAGCTCGGATTGCCGCTCGTCGCCAAAGCGATCAAGCCGCTGCCGTTCGCCTTCTGGCGCGCGCTAGCGATCCTTGGCGTCAGGGCGCGCGAGTGCGTGGTCATCGGCGATCAGCTCTTCACCGACGTGCTCGGTGCGCGGATCGTCGGGTGTACGTCCATCATGGTCCCGCCTCGCTCGTCGTACGACTTGCCGCACACCTTGATGCTTCGACGGCTCGAGTCGCTCATAATGGGGAAGAGCGCTGCAGAGCGCGCATCAGAGGAGTCCTCATGCGGATAGACGGACGGACGAGGCTCGCAGGCGTCGTAGGGTGGCCGATCGACCGCACGCTGTCGCCGGCGATGCACAACGCCGCGTACGAGGCGCTCGAGCTGAACTGGGTGTACCTGCCATTCCCGGTGCAGGACCAGGGCGGGCTCGTGCGGTTCGTGGACGCGGTGCGCGCGCTGCCATTCGTCGGCTTCAACGTCACGATGCCATACAAGCAAGCGATCCTCCCGCTGTGCGACGAGGTCGCGATGTTCGCGCAGATGGCGGACGCGGTGAACACCGTGCACTGCGTGGACGGAACGCTCGTGGGATACAACACGGACGGACGGGGGCTCATCGATGCCCTGAAAGCGGAGGTCGGTTTCGATCCCGCTGGCAAGAAGGCAGTCGTCATCGGCGCTGGTGGGGCCGCTGGGGCCGCAGTGGTGGGTCTCATCGTCGGGAAGGCCTCGAGCGTCGCCGTCGTGAACCGCTCGGTGGAGCGCGCTGAGGCGATCGTGGAGCGCATGCGTCCGTACTTGCGAGGGGCGTCAGCGGTCGCTCTTCCGCTCGACCGGGACGCACGCGAGGCGGTCGAGTCGGCAGATCTCGTCATCAATGCGACGCCTGTGGGCATGGTGGACGGCGACCCAAGCCCGGTGCCGCCCGAGTGGCTGCACGAGGGCCAGGTGGTGTGCGACATGATCTACCAGCGTCCCGAGACGGACCTCATGCGCGTGGCCCGAGATGCCGGGGCGACCGTTATAGGCGGGCTGCCGATGCTCGTGGAGCAGGGCGCTCTCGCGATCGAGATCTGGAGCGGAGCCTCGCAGCTGAAAGTGCCACGCGACGTGATGCGGCGAGCGGCTGAGGAGGCGCTCGCCCGACCGAGCGCAGCGGAGAGCGAGCGATGACGGCGGCGGCTTCAGGACGGCGCCTCGGCAAGATCCTCGTGCAGGCCGGCGTCTGCACGCCTGAGCAGCTGGAGGAGGCGCTCAAGAAGAGCGAGGCAGAAGACGTCTCGCTCACCTCCGTCCTCGTCGAGATGGGTCTTGCGAGCGAGCAGCGCATCGCGCAGGCCGTGGCCGAGAACATGGGGCTCGCCTTCGTCGACCTCGGTGGTTACGAGATCGACCCCAACGCGGCCATGATGCTCAGCCCTGACCTGGCGAAACGGCACAAAGCGCTGCCGATCAAGATCGAGGAAGACGAGCTCTTGGTCGCGATGGCCGACCCGGCCAACATCTTCGCCATCGACGACCTGCGCATCGTTACGGGCTACGAGGTCAGGCCCGTCGTAGCTACGGAAAGCGACGTGCTCTCGGCCATCGAGAAGTTCGCGACGATGCACCAAGACGTCGACCGCATGGTGGGCGACTTGGAGGGCACGACCGTCGAGGCCGAGCGAGAAGCCGAGGAAGAGGCCGCTGACGAGAGCGCCCCGGTTGCCAAGCTCATGAACATCATCGTGACCGAGGCGATCCGCCAGGGCGCTGGCGACATCTACGTGGAGCCGCTCGAGAACGATCTCCGCGTCAGGTACCGCATCGACGGCGTGTGTCAGGAAGTGATGCGCGCGCCAAAGAAGCTGCACCGTCAGCTCATCAGCCGCATCAAGATCGCCTCGGGCATGGACATCGCGGAGAAGCGCATCCCGCAAGACGGCCGGTTCGGCGTCGTGCTGGACGGCAAGGAAGTCGACTTCCGTGTGGCGGTGCTCCCCGCGGTCAACGGCGAGATGTCCGTCATGCGTCTCCTGCGCAAGGACGCGATCATGCTCGGCCTCGAAGACCTCGGCTTCCTCGACGAGCCGATGCAGAAGCTGCTCGCCGCGCTCGACAAGCCGTACGGCGCGATCCTCGTCACCGGCCCGACGGGGTCAGGCAAGTCGACCACGCTGTACGCGGCGATCAACCGTACGACGAAGCCCACCGTCAACCTCATCACGGTCGAGGACCCGGTCGAGTACCGCCTTGCGGGCCTCTCGCAAGTGCAGGTGAACGAGAAGGCGGGGCTCACCTTCGCCGCTGCGCTGCGCTCGATACTGCGCCAGGACCCGGACGTGGTGATGATCGGCGAGATCCGTGACAAGGAGACCGCCACGATCGCCATCGAAGCCGCGCTCACGGGCCATCTCGTTCTGTCGACCCTGCACACCAACGACGCGCCGTCTGCGCTCACACGGCTCACCGAGATGGGCGTCGAGCCGTTCCTCACGGCATCGGCGGTGAACTGCGTGCTTGCCCAGCGTCTCGCGAGGCGGCTGTGCAAGGAGTGCAAGCAGCCGTACACGCCGGATCCAGAGACGCTCGACCGAGTCGGATTCCCGTACGAGCCAGGCAACATCCCGACTCTGTACAGGCCGGTGGGCTGCAACAAGTGCAACAACATCGGCTACAAGGGCCGTATGGGCATCCACGAGGTCATGACGGTCACCGAGGAGATCGAGCGGGCGTGCGTGGAGCACGCTTCAGGCGACGAGATCAAGCGGATCGCGGTATCGCAGGGGATGCGCACGCTCAGGGACGATGGCTTCGAGAAGGTGCGGATGGGGCTCACTTCGATTGAAGAAGTGCTGCGCGTCGTCGTGTAGCCGCCCCCTGGCTGTTGTATCAGTCTGCCAAGCGTGAGAAACTGAGCACGTTCGCGCAGCGTAGACGCTGTGCGTTCGCGTCGCGGCTTTCGCGCACGACCCGCGCTCGGAGGTGTATGGGATGGTCGACCAAGGAGTCGGCGACTACTTCATCAGCGATGCCGACGTGCAACCGATCGAGGACGACGACCTGCTCAAACCGCCGGTCGTGATCCCGCATCAGGCGACCGCGCCGGCGGCTGCCGCGCCGAGCGCTGCCGCCGCTCCGGTAGCGCCCCCTGCGCCGCAGCAGGCGCCCCCTGCTCCTGCAGTCGCCGCTGCGCCGCCGTCGGCTCCTGCGCCGCAAGCGCCGATCGCGCCGCCGATCACGTCGCGGCCCGTCGCGACCGTCGGCCAACCGGCGTCTCGTGAGGAGCGGCTCGCTGCTGTTCTCGACGGGCTCATCCAGGGCGATCCTGACATCCAAGCCGCTGCGCTCGTGAGTCTCGACGGTTTCACCATGGCTGCAGCCCTTCCGGCAGGTATGCAGTCCGACCGAGTCGGCGCTATGTCAGCCGCTATCCTCGGCCTCGGCGAGCGGGCTGCGGCGGAGCTGGGCAGGGGTCACCTTTCGCAAGTGTTCATCGAGGGGGAGGACGGGTACGTGCTGTTGGTGGCTGCTGGTTCGCGCGCGGTCCTGACCGTGATGGCGAGCGCGCAAGCCAAGCTCGGGCTTGTCCTGTACGATATGAAGACGGCCGCAGCGCAGGTAGCGGAGATCCTCGGGTAGCGGGGGAGGCCGCCGCGCGCGGCGGAGGCAGCGCAGACGGGAAGGGCGAACGCAGGCGACATGGCGCTTCGCGGCAACCTCAGAGACTTCAGTCTTCCAGATGTCTTCCAGCTGGTCCAGCTGAGCAAGAAGACGGGGGTTCTGCGCATCAAGCGTTCTGACGCGGAGGGCTCGATCTGGTTCCGCGACGGAGAGGTGTTCTTCGCGCAATCGGACTGGAATCGCGAGCCCCTTGGTCAGCGTCTCGTGAACGCGGGGCGCATCACTCCGAGCGCGCTTGCCAAGGCGATCGAGATCCGCTCTCAGGAGCCTGCCGGCGGCCGCCGTCTCGGGCAGATCCTCGTGGACGAGGGCTACATCACCCAGCCCGTTCTCGAAGCGTTCGTCCAGGAGCAGATCCAAGACACCATCTTCGACCTGATGCGGTGGGACGAGGGCGAGTTCGACTTCGAGATACTGCCAGAGGTCGTCGACGAGGACATCGGTCTGTCGGTGTCAGTCGAGAACATCGTGATGGAGGGCAGCCGTCGCATCGAGGAGTGGAACCGCATCAAGAAGAAGGTCCCCTCGATGGACATGGTCTTCAAGATGGCCACCGCGCCCGGCGAGGGAACCTTCGAGATCTCGCTCAAGCCCACGGAATGGAACCTGCTCCTTCTGACGGACGGCACGCGCAGCGTGGCCGAGCTCGCTCGTGACCTCGGAAAGACCGACTTCGAGGTCGCGCGCGTCATCTACGGTCTCTTCTCAGCGGGACTGCTGGAGGTAGCCTCCGACGACGAGGTCGAGCGCTTGCGCGCAGAACGCGCGGAGCGCGAGGCGCGCCGCGCAGCGCAAGCCGCCGAGGCGGCGAAGCTTCAAGCAGCTGCAGCGACGGCCGCTCCAGAGCCAGCCGTTCCTGCGCCCGCCGCTCCCGAGACGGAGGTCCTTGCTGCTCCTGAACCAGCGGTCGAGGCGGCGCCCGAGCCGGAGGCCACGCAGGCGGAGGCCGCGGAGGCGCCTGCTGCTCCGCCTCGCGAGCCGGTCGAGGAACCCGAGTTCCTCGCCGGTCCCAAGGCGGCGCCGAGCGCAGACGACATGGCGGTGTTCGAGCAGGTCATGGGCGCGGTACTGAAGCCGCATCCGGAGCCGGCGGGCGTCGAGGTTCCTGAAGAGCAGGCGGCGCCTGTGATCGAGCTCCCGACGGAAGAGCAGAGCATCACCGCTGGCTTCGAGGCGCCTGCCGCGGCTCCGGAAGTGTCGGCGCCACCGCAGGAGGTCGAGGCCGTGCCGCAGGCAACAGCCGAGCCTGTGGCAGAAGAGGCGGTCCTTGGGCCTGCCATCGAGGAGCTGCAGCCCACGTGGCCTGAGACGTCCCTAGCTGAGATGCCACTCGAAGCGGAACCGGTTGCGGCTGCAGGGCCTATCTCGCCGGCTGAGCTCGGCGAGATCCCCGTCGCGCCCGTGCTCGAGGAGGAAGCGCAGTCGGTCGAGCAGCCGCCGGTGCCTCCGACGCCGTCGTTCGTTCCCACCGGCGACCTCGAGAAAGACCTGCTCGCGCTCGGGCTCGGAGAGTTCCCTGCGGAAGAGCAAGAAATCAGCGAGCCCCTGGGAACCGTGGAGGCGGAGGAGCCCGCGGCCAGCGAGGCGCTCGGGACGCAAGACGCGGGCGAACCCGCAGTCCGCGAACCGCTGGGGGCTCAGGAAGCGGGGCAGCCGGCAGTCGAGCAGGTGTCCACAGACGCCGTGCTCTCGGAGCTGCTGCGCTCGCTCGGAGGGGAAGAAGAGACTACAGCGTCTTCCGAGCCCGAGGAAGCGCCGAAGGTCATTTCGACGGACGCGTACCTCGCGGAGTTCGAGAGCGACGTGACGCTCACGAGCGCTCTCACCGACGAGATCACGGCGCTGACGGGCGGCGGCACGTCCAGGCCGCGTCCGACGGCCACGGTCTCCAAGCTGCCTGAGCCGGGGGAGCAGCCCTCTATCCACCGAGACCGGCTCGTCGACCGGGACCTGGTGCTCAAGATCATCGATGGCATCGAGAAGCTGTAGACGAGGAGCGGAACCCGCATGCAGTCAGTGAAAGTCGTCGTCACGGGCCCGTTCAACGCTGGTAAGACCACCTTCATCAAGGCGGTGAGCGAGATCACCGTGCTGTCCACGGAGCGGCAGGTCAGCGACATCTCCGGCGAAGGCGGCGGCGAGACGACGGTCGCGATGGACTTCGGCCGCATCACGATCTCCGACGACGTGGTCCTGTACCTCTTCGGCACTCCTGGCCAGGAGCGGTTCTCGTTCATGTGGGAGACGCTTTCCGAGGGCATGCTCGGATTCGTGCTTCTCGTCGACGGGCTGTCCGCCGACTCGATCTCTGACGCACGCTCGATGATCGACTTCTTCACGAACATGTCTGACGTGCCCTTCGTCGTGGCGGCGAACAAAGTGGAGGCGGACGACACAGCATCGCTCGCCCGCATCCGATCCGAGCTCGGGTTGTCGGCCGACGTGCCTCTACTGCCGTGCGATGCTCGCAGCAAGGAAAGCGTGAAGGCCGTATTGCTTGGACTGCTCTATCGCATCCTGGAAAGCATGAGCTGAGGCTTTGGATCCGCGACTGTACATCCTTGGCGGGCTCGCGTTCTTGTCGGTCGTGGCGGTCTTGTATCTCGTAGCCGCGGTCGTCGGCTACGTCTCGGGTGCAGCACGAGCTCGCCGACGGCAAGCGGTCGCTCAGCCCTCAGGCGAGGTCGAGGCGATTCCGGAGCCGATCGTTCCTGGCGGTCCTCCCCCCGTCCTCGACGCCGACCCGTTCGCGCCTTCCAGGACGCGAGAGACAGGGTCCGAGACGCGCGGGGAAGCCGCGGCTGATGCTTTCGAGCCCGCGGCGACCAATCAAGCGACGCCACCTGAGCCATCGGTGCAGTTGTCGCCCGCCATTCTGGAAGCTCGCCCTGAGGAGCCGTCCGCCGTCACGGTTGCGTCGACTCCGACTGACGAGACCGAGCGCATCGCTGCCCTGCTCGCGTCTTTGCAGGAGCAGGCCGAGCGAGAGCTCGCCGCCGCACAGGCGCCGGCGCCTGTGGCGCCGTCGGCGATCAGCGACCAGGCCGCGGCTGCTGCCCCACCAGCGGCTGCCGTCCCGCCTGCGATAACCGCGCCGCCGACAGCTGCCGTCCCGCCCGCGGCCACCGTCCCACCCGCGGCCGCCGTCCCACCACCCGCCGTTCCGCCCGCAGCTGCCGTCCCGGCAGCAGCCGCCCCGCCTGCTCCCGAGTACCGTCTCGTGGCGCCCGTGGAGCTGCACTTCACCCAGGGATCCGGCCGCATCGGCGTCCGGCCCGGCACCCGGACGCACGACGAGTTCCAAAGGCTCGCGAACGCGCTCTTGAGCGAGCTCAAGCAAGCACAGTCGCGCGCTCAGCAGTAGCAATCGCCGCATCTTCGTCGTAGCATTATGTGGGCTTGTGCGCCGTCGGGCGCGAGATGCGTGACGGGGGTCGTCTGAGTTGGCAGAAGCTGGTGAACGTCTCGGTCTGCTGTTGGTGCGCGCGGGAATCATCACCGAGCGCCAGCTGAACGACGCCCTCGAAGTGCACAAGGCCACTGGAAGCCCGCTCGGCCGCGTCCTCGTGGACCTCGGATACGCCTCGCAAGGCGCGATCCTCTCGGTCATGGCGCGTCAGATCGGCATCCCGTACATCGACTTCGCGCAGCAGAAGCCCGATCCCGCGGCGATCGCCGTCGTCCCGAAAGACCTCGCGAACCGCTACACGCTCATGCCGGTCGAGTTCGACGAGGAGGGGCGTCTCGTCGTCGCGATGGCCGACCCGCACAACGTGCTTGCGCTCGACGATTTGAGGATCATCACCGGCTACGAGATCAAGCCCGGTATCTCGACGAAAGACGACATCGTCGCTGCCATCAACGAGTACTACCGCGTCGCCGAGCAGATCGACGTGGACGCTGGCGCTGTGGAAGAAGAGGAGATCGATCTTTCGCAGCTCACGGAGCTCGTCGACGAAGCGCCCATCGTCAAGCTCGTCAACTACATCATCAACAAAGCCGTCGCGGACAGGGCCTCAGACATCCACATCGAGCCGCAAGAGAAGGATCTCCGTGTCCGCTACCGCATCGACGGCGTGCTGCACGAGATGATGCGGAGCCCGAAGTCTACGCAACAAGCCATCATAAGCCGCTTCAAGATCATGTCCGACATGGACATCGCCGAGTCGCGCAAGCCGCAGGACGGTCATACGGCGCTCACGATCGGCGGGCACAAGATGGACTTCCGCGTCTCGACGCTGCCGACCGTGTACGGCGAGCGGGTGGTGCTTCGTATCCTGCGCAAGGACAACATCATGCTGAAGCTCGAGGACCTGGGCTTCCTGCCTCAGTCGCTCGAGCGGTTCGAGTCGTCCTTCCGCAAGCCGTACGGCGCCATCCTGGTGACGGGCCCGACGGGTTCGGGCAAGTCCACCACCCTGTACGCGGCCGTCAACGTCCTCAATGAACCTTCGCGGCACATCATCACCGCCGAGGACCCGGTGGAGTACCGTCTGCCGGGTGTCAACCAGGTGCAGACGAACCCGAAGGCAGGGCTCACGTTCGCCCGGGCGCTACGCTCGTTCCTGCGCTGCTCGCCCGACGTCATCCTCGTCGGCGAGATCCGCGACCAGGAGACGGCGAAGATCGCCATCGAGTCCGCGCTCACCGGTCACCTGGTGCTCTCTACGCTGCACACCAACGACGCACCGGGTGCGATCACGCGGCTCATCGAGATGGGGGTGGAGCCCTTCCTCGTGGCGTCCGCCGTCGACTGCGTGCTGGCGCAGCGTCTCGCGCGTCGCCTCTGCAAGGACTGCAAGGAGGAGTACACGCCGCCGAAGCAGGCCCTCATCGACGCCGGCTTCCCGGAGGACAACCTGCCGGAGCGCATCTACCGGGCAGTCGGCTGCAAGAAGTGCGGAGGCACCGGATACAAAGGCCGAATGGGCATCCACGAGGTCATGCTGGTGAGCGAGGAGATCTCTGACCTCACCGTGAAGGAGGCGACTGCGGAGAAGATACGGCAGGTCGCCATCGAGCAGGGGATGCTCACGCTCAGGCAAGACGGACTCGAGAAGGTCCGCCTGGGGCTCACGTCGCTGGAGGAGATCGCGCGCGTCGTCGTCTGATCGGGGGGAGCATGGATCTCACAGAGCTTCTGGTCGAGCTCGTCGAGCGAGAGGCGTCCGACCTGCATCTGACGGTCGGCATGCCTCCAGTGCTCAGGATCAACGGGAGCCTCGTGGCGACGGAGCGGCCGAGACTCACCAGCCGCGACACGAAGGAGCTGGTGTACTCCATCCTCACGCAAGACCAGCGTGAGCGGCTCGAGCGCGAGTGGGAGTTCGACTTCGCGTACTCGCTTCCCGGCGTCGCGCGGTTCCGAGTGAACGCCTACTACCAGCGGGCGAGCGTCGGGGCGGCGTTCCGCCACATCCCTGCGGAAATCCGCGGGTTCGAAGCGCTGGGGCTGCCGCCGGTCGTGGCCGAGCTGTGCGACCGGCCTCGCGGCTTCGTGCTCGTCACCGGCCCCACGGGTTCGGGAAAGTCGACGACGCTCGCCGCGATGGTCGACCACATCAACGAGCATCACGAGGTGCACATCATCACGGTCGAAGACCCCATCGAGTACCTGCACCACCACAAGAAGGCGATGGTGAACCAGCGTGAGGTGGGATCGGACACCAAGAGCTTCTCGATGGCGCTGAAGTACGTGCTCAGGCAAGACCCCGACGTGATCCTCATCGGGGAGATGCGGGACCTCGAGACCGTCTCGGCTGCGCTGACCGCCGCCGAGACGGGGCACCTGGTGCTCGCGACGCTGCACACCCAAGACGCTGTGCAGACGGTCGACCGCATCGTCGACGTGTTCCCGCCGCACCAGCAGGCGCAAGTGAGGGTGCAGCTGGCCGGCACGCTGCAAGGCATCGTGAGCCAGCAGCTGCTGCCGACGGCCGACGGTCGCGGTCGTGTGCTCGCGTGCGAGGTGCTCGTGCCGACGCCTGGCATCCGCAACCTCATCCGCGAGGGCAAGACGCACCAGCTCACCACGGCGATGCAGTCCGGCCAGCAGTATGGTATGGTCACGATGGATCAATGCCTCGCAGAGCTCTGCAGGCGCGGGCTGATTTCCGCGGAGACGGCGCTTCAGCGGGCGATTGATCAGAATACGCTCAAGCAGTTGCTCGCTAGGAGCCGATAAACACCAGGAAACGCAGCGGCAGTCGCAGCAGGAAAGAAGGGGCGCACGATGGCCACCATCACCTTCAAGTACACAGTCCGGGACAAGACCGGCAAGGTCGCAAGCGGCAGGCTCGAAGGCGAGAGCAGGGATGCGGTCGCCGCGAAGCTCCGCCAGATGGGCTACATCGTCCTCGACCTGAGCGAAGATCGGCTCGCTGCTCTGAATAAGATCCAGTTCGGCACCTCGGTCAAGACCAAGGACATCACGATCTTCGCTCGGCAGTTCGCGACCATGATCAATGCCGGCCTCTCGCTCACCAAGTGCTTGTCGATCCTTGCCGATCAGTCGGAGAGCAAGGAGCTTCGAGAGGTCATCGCGCAGGTCGGGAGAGACGTCGAAGCTGGCCAGTCGTTGTCGGAAGCGATGGCCAAGCACCCGAAGATCTTCCCGCCGATCTTCATCAACATGGTGCGCGCCGGCGAGACCGGCGGTGTGCTCGACGAGGTTCTGCTCCGTGTGGCGGACCACTTCGAGAACGACGCCAAGCTCAAGGGGCGCATCAAGTCAGCGATGACGTATCCGGTCGCCATGGCGGCGCTGGTGTTCCTCGTGCTGGTGGCGATGATGATCTTCGTCGTGCCGACCTTCCAGAAGATGTTCGCTGACATGGGAGGCACGCTGCCGCTTCCCACGCAGATCCTCGTGAACATCTCGGAAGGCGCACGCGGTCTACCGGGTTTGATCACGCTCGTGGCAGTCATCGCCGGCACCATCGCGTTCCGCACCTGGAAGAGCACGGCTTCTGGTCGCCTCATCTGGGACGGCATCAAGCTGAGGATGCCGATCGTCGGGCCGCTCGTCCGGAAGATGTCGCTTGCGCGGTTCACTCGCACGTTCGGAACGCTTGTGGCGGCTGGCGTGCCGATCCTCTCGGCGCTCGACATCGTCGCTGACACCTCTGGCAACGAGGTCATCGCCGAAGCGGTGAAGAAGGTGCGCTCCGCGATCAAAGAAGGCGAGACGATCGCCAAGCCGCTCGGCGAGAATCCGATCTTCCCGTCGATGCTCGTGCAGATGATCGCCGTAGGCGAAGAGACGGGCGCGCTAGACGCCATGCTCACCAAGATCGCTGACTTCTACGACGAAGAGGTCAGCACGGCTGTGGACGGTCTTACCTCGGTGATCGAACCGCTGATGATGGCCACGCTGGCCGTCGTCGTCGGCGGCATCGTCATCGCGCTGTATATGCCGATGTTCCAAGTCATCACGCTCGTGAAGTGACGGCGGGGCCGTTTTCGGGAATCTTCCGGATTGCGCCTAAAGTGGCGTGCAGTAATGCCGATACAAGCGACGTAGGCAGTTGGGGCGGGAGCCCCGAGGAAGAGGAGGTGGGCATCCATGCGGATGTTCAGAAGGGACGAGGGCTTCACTCTCGTCGAGCTCATGGTGGTCGTGCTTATTATCGGTATCCTTGTCGCCATCGCTATCCCGGTGTTCAACGCAGCCACGAAGACCGCGCGTGAGCGCACCTGCCACTCGAACGAGCGCACCGTCGAGGGCGCAGTCGAGCAGTATCTCGCGGCCGACCCGAACTACACCGTCACCGGAGACGACTGGGACGCGATCATGGGCAAGCTCGTGCCTGATTACATCAAGGCCGAGCCCACATGCCCCGAGGGCGGTACCTACACCTTCGACGACACCGCCAAGACTGTCACCTGCAGCGTGCACGGTCACTTCTAGGCCGACGTGAGCGCTCCTCGGAAGGCG
Source organism: Coriobacteriaceae bacterium EMTCatB1 (assembly GCA_001950395.1). Taxonomy (GTDB): domain Bacteria; phylum Actinomycetota; class Coriobacteriia; order Anaerosomatales; family Anaerosomataceae; genus Parvivirga. The sequence continues at coordinate 866,345 of BDLO01000001.1, read as the reverse complement.
GCTGGCGTATGTGCCGGCCGCCTTCAGTGTTCTGGGGGCAGGTGTGCGAACAGTCGTTTCGTGCGAAGATGTGCTGCACGTCGCTTCAGTGAGGTGAGGAGGGTCCGTGGCGGCGATCGCACTCCTTGCGATTCTCGGCCTCGTCTTCGGCTCGTTCGCGAACGTCGTCATCTGGCGGCTGCCGCGAGGGGAGTCGCTGTCGTCTCCTGGGTCTCACTGCCCGACGTGCAGCACGCCGATCACGTGGCGCGACAATGTCCCGGTGCTCTCGTGGCTGCTGCTGCGAGGTCGGTGTCGGGCGTGCGGGGAGCCCATCTCCCCGAGGTATCCGTTCGTCGAGGCGTCATCAGGGCTGCTGTGGGCGGCTGCGGCGCTGCGGTGGGGGTTCTCATTGAGGACGCTTCTCGGCGTCGCGCTGTTCTACCTGCTGCTCATCCTCACCTTCATCGACCTCGATCACCGGCGGCTCCCGAACCCTCTCGTCGTGCTGCTGGCCGCCTTCGGGACCGCAGGCGTCGTGGCAAGCGCGTTCGGGCTTCCTGGCTGCCCGCTCACGGGAGCGGCCACAGGGCTCGCGGCTGTCCGCGACGCCGCAGTCGGCCTGCTTCTCGGCGGCGGCGTGCCGCTCCTTGCGGCGCTCGCGTACGAGCGCATCCGCGGCCGCGCCGGCCTCGGGATGGGGGACGTGAAGCTGCTCGCAGCCCTCGGACTGTTCCTCGGGCCGCACGTGCTCATCGCGCTTTTTCTCGGCAGCATCTTGGGGTCGATCGTGGGGCTTGCCGCGCGTGGTCGGAGCCGAGACGCGGCGATACCCTTCGGGCCGTACCTGGCTGCAGGCGCCGTCATCACGGCGCTGTGGGGCGAGCGGCTGTTCGCCGCGTATCTTCGGCTTGCGGGTCTCGCGTGACAGCGGGGGTACAATTGAGAGTGTGTTGAGCGTCACGGAACGCTCAAGACCTGCAACGGACGCGCCGATACACCGAGAAGCGACGCGACTAGACATCAGGGGCGATTGCTATGCGCAAAGCGACGATCTTGAAGCGGCTTTCTGCCGACGACGGTCTCGGCATGCTCGAGATCGTCGTCTCGGCCGTCATCTTCTTCTTCGTGCTCACCGCTGTGCTCGGCCTGCTCGGCACCACCACGCAGATGAGTCTCGCGGCCAAGCAGCGGGCGGTCATGACGAACGCCATCAACGCCTACGTCGAGCGCGTGAGCGCGATGCCGTTCTCGCAGGTGGCGCTCGTGAGCGAGGGGGGAGCGCTCTCCGAGGTGGAGACGCAGACGGTCGGCGAGTACACGGTGGTCATCCGCCCGACTGTCTCCATCCCGACGACGATGACCTCGCAGGACGACCCTAACCTGAAGCGCCTGCGCCTTCAGGTCACCGTCACTCGCGGCGGAGCGAACCCGATTTCGTACACCACCGAGGTGCTCATCCGCGACAGGGACACCTTCTTGACTCAGGCAGTCAGCAGTCCGCAGACCGACCCGACGATCGCGTTCACCAACACGACCCCGCCAGAAGGCACCGTGGTGTGGGGAAGCCAGTACGCCGGGGGTGCGCTGACGATCGGCGCGAAAGCCGAAGCCGGGGAAGGCAGGGCGGTGAGCTCCGTCGTTCTGTGGTGCGACGACCAGTTCGTTTTGAAGGACACGATGGGCAACCTCGGCTCCTGGGCGAACATCGACCAGCAGTCCTTCACGACCCCGTCCTTCGTGTGGAACACCCGGCAGACCGACGAGTACGGCAACACGGTGATCGTCGACGGATACAGGACCATAAGCGCGTACGTGCTCGATTCAGGCGGCGTCAGCAAGTACACCGTGCGGCACTTCCTCGTGGACAACGTGGCGCCGCCGCTGCCGACCACCTCGACCGTCGAGCCGTTGACTGCGACCGAAACGCGCATCTCCTGGGGCGAGGTCATGGACGGCACCACGCCGGCGGATCACTACCGCGTCGAGGGCTACGTGCAGTCTCAGTCTCTTCCGGAAACCTGGACGCCTGCGGGCTACGTGGGCGGCACGTACATCTACAAGGGCACGTCGGGCCTTTTCGCGACCCAGCCGTTCTCGCGGTACTACATGAGGATGCAGGCGCACAGCCCGCGTGACGAGCTGGATCCTGTTGACTGGTACTACCACCCGGTGGCGTGGGTCAGCCGGCCGGCGCTCTCGGGCACAAGCACCACGAGCGGCTCGAATCGAACCGTCACCTTGACGTGCTCGACCCCCCAGTTCCCGTATTCATCGATCACCTACAAGGTGTACCGCGGCACCTCGCCGACGGCCCTCGCGTTCTTGGCGACGGCTGCGAGCAACACCTACTCGAACACGTTCAAGAAGACGACGGACTATTACTACCAGTTCGAGGTGACGGTGACGCCGACCGGCACCGCGGGTGGGCGGTTGCCCGCGCCGACGCCCGTGACGATCCGCTCCAACATCGTCGGGCCTTCCGGCACCTCTCCACTTCCGGTGATCTGGTGATGACGATGAGGCGGCTACGCACAGACGAAGGCTTCACGCTCTCGGAGCTGGTGGCGGCGCTCGGGCTGCTTGGGATCATCCTTGCAGCAACCTGGGCTGGATTCCAGGCATCGCACAACTACAGCCGCCTCTCAGACCGCCAGGGCTGGTTCGCCCGCGAGGTGAGCGCGCCGTTGCTTCAGATCGAGCGGGTCTTGCAGCAGCAGTACCGCATCGACTCGACGTCCCCTGGCGTGACGGCGTATCGCATCAAGTGCGAGACCGACGCCGACAACGACGGCAATCGTGAAGTGTGGGAGATCACGGCCACCGCAGACCACCGGCTCGTCCTCTCGAATGCCGAGATCCGTCAGGACGGCTCGTACGAGCGAGCGCAAATCTCGTACGCGTGGTCGACGCACAACTACAACGTGCAGACAAGCACGCCGCTCTTCCGGTTCTACGACAAGGCAGGAAACCTGATAACCGACATGGGCGACGTGCCGTCGAAGGCCATTCGAGCTGTGGTGACCGTCGTGACGGTCTACGACGGCAAGCAGTTCTCGGACTCCAAGACGATCTTGTTCCGCAACAGATGATGGGATGTGGTAGCGATGCTCGTGCGCATGCCAAGAACGATGCGAGACGATTCGGGCGTGGCGATGCTCACCGTGCTGGGCGTCATCGCCATCATCACGGTGCTCGCCGTCGGTTCGTATGCCATCGCGAGCCAGTCGCTCCACGAGACGAAGCGCGTGGAGAACGAGTCGAAGGCGTTCCGCGCGGCCAACTCTGGCCTTGAGCGCGTTTTGGCGTCGTTCAGCGAGCAGAGCTTGACGGACGGGACGTTCCCGCTTTCAGGCACGACGCCTGACGGCTCGTACACCGTGACGATCGAGGACTTGGACCACGGCGAGTACCGCTTGACGTCGGTCGGCGTCGGGAAAGACGGCACCCAGGAGACCGTGTCGCAGCAGTTCTACTTCATGAACCTGTGGAAGATGAACTTCGCCGGCACGGGCGACCAGACGCTCATCAGCGGTTCGGGCGGCCTGAAGGGGACGAGCAACATCGTCGGGCCGTTCTACATGAAGGGGAACCTCGCCATCGCCGCGAACATGGCCGTCCTTGAAGGACCGCTCTTCGTGAAGGGCGGCAACATCAGCGTGGGTTCGAGCGGCCAGCTGGGTTCGCCCACCCAGTACGTCCGGGTGTTCTGCGACGGCACGGTGCCGCCAAACTACACGAAAGGCCGCGCCGGAGGCGTGTTCGTAAGCCAGGTATCTCGCTCGGTGCCCGACATCAGGACGCCGAGCATCACGGCCGAGCAGCTGGCGGCCTGGGCGACGAAAGCCCGAGACGAGTCAGTCGACAACATCATGGGACCGCCTGACCGCTCGCCGCGAGTCGCCAACCTCGAGGCCGTCGGCAACGATCCGAACACCTACACCACCATGCAGCCACCGAACTCGGCGACGTGGATCCGCCAATACGCCGATACGCGTGCCGCCGGGGTTCGCAACGCCTGCTACAAGTTCATCGGCAACGCGGACGGCACCATCTCCGCGCCAGGGCAGGGCACCACGGCGCTGCACATCGGCAACCGGTCGTTCGGCTCGTGGGGCTCGCTCACGACGACCAACACGACGCTGCCTGGCGATGGCCACTACACGCTCGCCAACAGCCACGACGACTTTGCGTACGACGACGCCCGTAACATCCTGTACATCGAAGGCACCGTGTTCGTGGACGGGCCGGTGTACTTCGACAAGGACATGATGTATGTCGGCAACGGGACCATCGTCGCGAACGGCAACATCTACGTGAACGGCAGGTTGAGGCCGTACGGCAGTGACAACTCGATCGGCGAGCAGAACAAGTGGGCCCTTGGGCTTGCGACTCCGGGCAACCTAACTGTCGCCACCCAAGACAACAACCCGCTTGGCGGCAACTCGAACCTCGAAGAGGCGAGGACGGCGCAGCCGACGGTCGCTGGGGCGTTCTACGCGCAGGGCGATGTCATATTCATGCACAACGTGCTCATGCGGGGCTCCGTCATAGCGGGCCGAATCGACTCGCGGCACCCGAACATGTGCCTCGTGACCAACCCGGCGCTGCCGACCTACCTGCCGCCGTCGCTTCCCGGTGCGGACCGCGGGCTTCTGATGCCTAGTCTGTGGACGCGCAGGTGAACGGCTGCTTGAGGGCTTGCGTATTGACAATGCGCCGATGCTGCGGTTCGATGTATACGCGTTCATTCACAAGGCCGCTCGCTCGTAGGCCTGGATGGAACCACGAGGGGGTACACGTAGCACGCTGCCAGCACCAGTCGTAGCCTTGTCGTGGCACTGTTGAAGGAGGGTCGCGTGGTTTCCGTCTCCTTCGGTGGCGGATCGTCCGCCATAGGTCTCGACATCGGGACCGATCACGTGAGAGTCGCGCAGCTCCGTCCGTCGGGGGCGGGTTTCGCCGTGTCCGCGTACGGGCTGGTCGACGTCCCGATGGGGGCGGTGGTGGCTGGCGAGATCGTCGCCCCAGACAGCGTCTCAGGCGCGATCAAGGAGCTGTGGCGGCGCTCCGGCGTCCGCGGCAAGGACGTCTGCGTCGGCGTGGCGAACCAGAAGGTCGTCGTGCGTCTCATCGACCTCCCGTTCATGGAGCGCGCAGAGCTCGAAGGCGCCATCCAGTACCAGGCCCAGGACTACATCCCGATGGCGGTCGAGGAGAGCATCCTCGACTTCCAGATACTCGGCGACTACATGACGCCCTCTGACGAGCACATGATGGAGGTGCTGCTCGTCGCGGCCCAGCGTGACATGATCGGCAACGTGGTCGCGGCCGTGGAAGGCGCCGGGCTCAGGCCTACGCAGATCGACGTCACGTCGTTCGCGATCGTGCGCGCGCTGCTCGGAGGTGCGGGCGGTTTCTTCGAAGACGAGGGCGGCGCCACCGGCGTCGTGCACATCGCTTCGGACATCACCAACATCACCGTGGTCGAGCGGGGCATCCCGCGCTTCAACCGCATCTCTTCGCTTGCGGGCGAGCAGTTCACCAACGCCATCGCGAATGCGCTCGGGCTGACATTCGACGAAGCCGAGGCGCTCAAGATCAAGGTCGGGCTGCCGGACATCGCGACCGGAGTGGGCGACGTGCCGCCCGAGATCGACGCACAGACCGCGCAAGCGGTGCAAGACGCCCTTGAGCGCGAGGTCAACAAGTTCATCGCCGAGGTGCGGCGGTCGCTCGACTACTACCTGACGCAGACGTCGCAAGTGCGCTCGATCCAGAAGATCGTCGTCACGGGAAGCGGCGCGAAGCTCAAGAACCTCATCGGCTACCTGGAGAAGGGGCTGCAGGCGAGCGTCGTGCCTGGGGATCCGCTCGACAGGCTGCAGATCCCCGGCAATTTGCAGGCGTTGCTCACTGAGGACCGCATGGGCTGCGTGACGGCGGTCGGTCTGGCGATGGGGGGGTTGCAGGCATGATCCGCGTGAACCTGCTCCCGCCGGAGATACTCGAGAAGCGCAAAGCGGAGAAGCGCTTGGCGTACATGGTCGCCGCGCTCGTGATCGTGTCTCTCGTGCTCGTGGGCGTGTGGGGCTTCGCCTTCACGAGAGCGAACTCGAAGCAGCGCGACCTCGAGGCCAAGCAGCAGGAGCTTCAGCAGGTGAAGCAGCAGGCCGCGTCGCTCGAGATCTTCGAGCTCCAGCAAGCCGAGCTCGCCAGGCGCAAGGCGGTCGCGCAGCTCGCGCTTGACGCGCGTCAGAACTGGGCGAAGCTCTTCGACGAGATCTCTCTCGTGCTGCCGTCGGACATGTGGCTTTCCGCGCTGGCAGCGACGGCCGAATCGAAGCTGCAGCTCGACGGGTACTCGGTCGACACCACGGACACCCCGGATTATGGGCACAAGACGGTCGCCAAGCTGCTCGTGCGGTTGGCGGAGCTTGAGCAGCTCGCAGACGTCTGGCTCTCGAACTCGGTGAAGACCGAGGTGGAGGATCAGCCGGCGCTGCAGTTCACCGTGACCGCTTCGGTCGTGAAGCCGGCATCGACAGCGACGGCGACCGCCGGCGCGGGGGGCAGGTGACGAGATGAACCGGCTGTCCGCGCAGAACCAGCTCATCATCGGCATCGTCGTCATCGTCGCCGTGACGCTCGGGGCGGTGTTCCTTGCAATCCTCCCGCAGTTCGACCGCGCAAAGCAGATCGACGCTGAGATCTCTCAGGTCGAGAGCGACATCCAGGCGCAGAAAGCGCTCGTCGCGCGCCGTATGAGCGCGAAGGCGCAGGCGGCCGAGGCGCAGGTCGAGATGCTGCGCATCGCCAACGAGGTGCCAGAGGCACCGGAGCTTCCGACCGTGATCGTGAACCTCCAAGACGCCGCGAACGCTGCGGGGCTCACCTTCGCACAGATCATGCCTGGTGAGCCCGCACCGGCGGTGGATGCATCGAACAAGGATCTCGGCTTCACGAAGATCCCGATCGCGCTGACAGTCCGGGGCGCTTGGGCGGATCACATCGACTACCTGCGGCGGCTCTCGAAGCTCCAGCGCGGTGTGCGCGTGACTGATGCCACGTACACGTACGTAGCAGAGACCGACACTGAGCCAGCATACGTCGAAGGCGTCATCAAGCTCGAGGTCTACACCATGTCTATCGTCCAGCCCTCTGTCCCGAGCGGTACGGGACAGCCGTCGACGCCGTCGACGCCCCCAGCGGGCGCGACGCCGTCCGAGTAGGAAACGCGGGAGGCCACGGTGGCTGACGAGAACATCCAGACCCCGCAGCAGCCCGAGCAGGCAAAGGGCGGCTTCTTTTCGACCTCGACCGGGAAGATCGTCATGGTCGTGGCAGCGCTTGCTGTGCTGGCGATCGTCGCAGGCGTCGCCGTCGCGTTCGTCCTGAAGGTGGTGCTGCCGCAGCCGCAAGAAATCGAGATCCGCGTGCCGCAACAGCAGCAAGGGAGCAAGCCGGCCACGACAACCCCAGGGGAGCAGCCGGCTTCTCCGGCGCCCGCGGTCTCGTACGACGAGGTCTTCCGTTTCCGCGACATCTTCGACCCGCTGATCAAGCCGGTCGAGGAGACTTCGGCTGAGCCGACGCCGAGCGAGACGACCACCGACACGGGTGACGTGACCGACTACGCGGCTGACACGCTGTACCTCATCAGCATCAGCACGACTGGCGACACGCCGTCGGCCGTGATGGTGTGGGATCGGCAGCAGTACACGCTCCAGGAGGGCGACGCCATCCCGGATTCTCCGTGGCGGCTGCTGGAGATCCGCACGACCTCGGTCGTCATGCTCTACGGCGATCAGCAGGTGGTGCTGAGCGTCGGGCAAGGCATCCAGAAGTAGCGCCGCACGCAATCGCAGTCACGAAGCAGTCCCGGGTGCCCCGCCCGGTACCAGGACCCCGTGAGCGCCGCGTACATGCGGCGCTTCACATTTCCGGTAGAATCGTGGCAAGGAGGGCGTGATGCGCTACACCACGGCAGGAGAGTCGCACGGCAGAGCGCTCGTCGCGATCGTGAGCGACGTTCCTGCCGGCGTGCCCATCGACGCGGCCGCCATAGACCGGGATCTCGCGAGACGCCAGCAGGGATACGGGCGCGGCGGGCGCATGGCGATCGAGCGCGACCAGGTGCAGATCCTCTCCGGCGTCCGGTTCGGCGCGACCATCGGCTCGCCCGTGGCGCTCGTCATCGCGAACCGGGACTGGGACCAGTGGCTCGACGTCATGGCCGTCAGCGGGGAGCCGGTCGATCGCGCGCGGGTCACCGCGCCGCGGCCCGGGCACGCGGACTTGCCCGGCGTGCTCCGGAATCGCGCCAGCGACGTCAGGGACGTGCTCGAGCGTGCGAGCGCGCGAGAGACCGCAGCACGGGTGGCTGCTGGTGCGGTCGCGAAGGCGCTGCTCACGCAGCTCGGGGTGCGCGTGCTGTCGTTCGTGACGCGCATCGGCGAAGCGGCGCTCGCCACAGAACCTGATCCGCGGGAGATCGACGCTGACGCAGTCGAGGCGTCTGACGTGCGGTGCCCGGACGATTCCGTGGCCGAGGACATGCGGAAGGCAATCGATGCTGCGAGAGCGGACGGAGAGAGCGTGGGCGGCGTCTTCGTCGTCGCAGCGCTCGGCGTCGTCCCGGGGCTCGGCGGATACGCGGAGGCAAACCAGCGCCTCGACGCGCGGCTCGGCGCAGCGGTCCTCTCGATACCTGCGATCAAAGGCGTCGAGATCGGCGACGGGTTCGCCGCGGCGCAACGTCCCGGCTCGCTCGTCCACGACCCGATCGTATACGAGAAGGGCAGGGGCATCGTCCGGCCGACCAACCGGGCAGGCGGCATCGAGGGCGGCATGACGAACGGCGAGCCGGTCGTCATGCGTGCCGCGATGAAGCCCATCCCGACGCTCATACGTCCTCTGCCGAGCGTAGACCTTGAGACCCTCGAACCTGTCGACGCCGCGCGTGAGCGGTCGGACGTGTGCGCCGTGCCAGCAGCGGCCGTCGTCGCGGAGGCCGAGGTCGCGCTCGTGCTCGCCACCGCGTACCAAGAGGCCTTCGGCGGCCGGTGCCTTTCAGACATGCTGGAAGCGCTCGAACGCTACAAGGACAGGCTTCCAAGATGAGCCACGTCTTCCTCACTGGCTTCATGGGCTCTGGGAAGTCCACGGTGGGTCGGATCGTCGCCGAGCGACTCGGGCTGCCATTCGTGGATCTCGACGCAGAGATAGAGCGCGTCGCCGGCGCGAGCGTGGCTGACATCTTTCGAACGGAGGGGGAAGAGGGTTTCCGCGCGGCCGAGCGCCGAGCGCTTTCGGATGCGGTCCGCCGTGACGACGCCGTGATCGCGTGCGGCGGCGGGGTGGTGCTGAGCGACGAGAACCGGCGCCTGCTGAAGGAGCACGGCAGAGTCGTCTACCTCGCGGTGTCGGCCGAAGAGGCGCTCGCGCGGATAGGGGACGCGGCGGACCGGCCGCTGCTCGCGGGCGACGCCCGTGCGATAGCCCCGCGCATCTTGGACGCGCGCCTGGCGCTGTATCGCGCGACTGCCGACATCACCGTGGACACGACGGGCCGCACGCCTCAGGAGGTGGCTGATGAGGTCGTGAAGCTCCTGCAGGGCCCTGGGTTGCTGGTCGTGGAGGTGAGCGCTGGCTCCGGCTATCAGGCGATCGTCGGCAGAGGCGCCGTACGGCAGCTGCCAGAGGCGGTCGCGGAAGCGGCTCCAGGCGGTGCGGTGGCGCTCGTCACGGACGAGGCGGTGCGCGCGCTTCACGGCGATCGCGTGGAAAGCGCGCTTGCGAACGCTGGGCTGTCGGTGAGCACGTTCGCGGTGCCCGTCGGCGAGCGGTCCAAGTCGTGGGAATCAGCGGGTGTTCTGCTCGAGCGGTTCGCGGAAGCGCGCCTCGACCGCACGAGCGCAGTGGTCGCGCTCGGAGGAGGCGTGGTCGGGGACCTCGCCGGCTTCGCGGCTTCCGTGTACATGCGAGGGATCCCGATCGTGCACGTGCCGACCACGCTGCTCGCGCAGGTCGACAGCTCCATCGGCGGCAAGACGGCTGTGGATCTGGTCGCAGGCAAGAACCTCGCGGGGACGTTCTGGCAGCCGTATGCGGTGATCGCAGACCAGGACTTCCTGCACACGCTGCCAGACAGCGAGTGGGCCAACGGTTGGGCCGAGGTGGTCAAGACGGCCCTCCTCGCGGGCGGCGAGTTCTGGGACGTCGTGGAGCGTGGGGTCGCGCACTTGGCAGCGCGCGACGACGACGCGGTCTCGTCCGCTGTGGAGTGCTGCGTCCGCTTCAAGGCGGACGTGGTGTCGCGAGACGAACGCGAATCGAGCGGCGTGCGCGAATGCCTCAACCTGGGACACACGCTCGGGCACGCCATCGAGCGTGAGGCCGGGTACGGCGTCGTGCCGCACGGTGTCGCAGTCGCCGAGGGACTGCGCTTCGCTGTGCGTCTGAGCGTGGCGCTGGCAGGCGCGAGCCCGGATCTTGCGAGCAGGGTCGGGGCGGTGCTCGACGCGCTCGGCATCGAGAGAGCACCGATGGCGGACCTGAAGCCAGAGGCTCTCGTGGCAGCGATGCGGTCGGACAAGAAGGCGTCGGGCGGGGCGATACGGTTCGTGCTGCTCAAGGCCCCGGGCGAGTGGAAGGTCGAGCCGGTTCCAGACAGCGTGCTCCTCAAGATGCTCCAGGAGGCGTCAGACGAAGGGGGTGCTTCGACGTGAAGCGGGTGCTCGTCCTCAACGGCCCGAATCTCAATCTGCTGGGGACGCGCGAGCCGGAGGTGTACGGAAGCGTCACGCTGGCCGAGATCGAAGGCGAGTTGGTGAGTCTTGCTGAAGAGCTCGGGGTGCAAGTGTCGTTCGTGCAGTCGAACCACGAGGGCGAGCTCATCGACGCGATCCACCGGGCGGCGGACGACGCAGACGGCATCGTTGTCAACCCGGGCGCGTTCACGCACTACTCGTACGCGCTCAGAGACGCTCTGCTCGCGGTCGGCGTCCCTGCGGTGGAGGTCCACCTGAGCAACATCCACGCGCGCGAGGACTTCCGGTCGGTGAGCGTGACAGCCCCTGCGTGCATCGGGTTGATAGCGGGTTTCGGCGCGCAGTCGTACGCGCTTGGGCTGCGCGCGGTCGTTTCGGCGATGAAGGAGGCGGCGTCGTGATGGTGGAGCGGCGCCTGGCGGCGCTCAGGCGGATCCTCTCGGACGACGAGATCCCGGCGATGCTCGTGACGGGGGTCTCGAACATGCGCTACCTCACGGGTTTCGACGGCGTTTTCGACGACGGCATCAACGCGGCGTGCCTGGTCACGAGCGAGCACGCGCGCTTCTACACGGACGCGCGCTACTCGGAAGCGGCCCGAGCGGCCGCCGAGGGCACTCCCTGGACGGTCCGTCAGACGTCGGGCTCGATGTACGTGGACATCTGCCGGGAGCTGCAGTCGGAAGGGGTCGCCCAGCTTGCGCTGGAGAGCTCGGTCCCGTACGGGCGCTTCAAGTTCATATCCGAGCAGTTCGTCGGGTCGGTCCGCGTCACCGATGGACTGGTCGAAGGCATCCGGCAGGTCAAGGAAGCTGCGGAGATCGAGCGCATCCAGGAAGCCGCTCGGCTTACCGACGCTGCGTTCGAACACATCCTCGGATACGTCCGGGCGGGGCTGACGGAGCGCGAGGTGGCGCTCGAGCTCGAGTTCTGGATGCGCAAGAACGGCTCGGAGGGCGTCGCGTTCGCTCCGATCGTCGCGAGCGGCCCGAACTCGTCGCGCCCGCATGCCACGGTGAGCGATCGCGTCATCCAATCAGGGGACTTCCTCAAGCTGGATTTCGGAGCGTGCGTCGACGGGTATCGCGCCGACATGACGAGGACGATCGTCGTCGGCAGGGCAGATGAGCGACAGCAGGAAGTGTACGCCGCGGTCCTGGCCGCGAACCAAGCGGGACTCGCGGCGGTCAGAGGAGGCGTCGCCGCGAGCGATGTGGACGCTGCCGCTCGAAGCGTCCTGACGGAGCGAGGGTTCGGAGAGCGCTTCACGCACGGCCTGGGTCACGGAGTCGGTCTTGACATCCACGAGCTCCCGACGTTGAACGCCGAAAGCCGGGATCAGCTCCGCACCGGCGCGGTTGTGACGATCGAGCCGGGCGTGTACCTCGAAGGCGCCTTCGGTGTTAGAATCGAGGACTTGGTGGTCGTCGAGGAGGCGGGATGCCGCGTCCTAACGCGATCTCCGAAGGAATTGATCCAGCTCGACTGAGGAAGGGCGCGGTCACGATGGCTGTCAGCACCAACAACTTCAAGAACGGCATGTGCATCATGCACGACGGCAAGATGTGGATCATCGTGGAGTTCCAGCACGTCAAGCCGGGCAAAGGCGGCGCATTCGTCCGGACGAAGCTCAAGGAGCTGAAGACCGGTCGAGTCGTCGACGTCACGTTCCGAGCCGGTGAGAAGGTCGACGACGTGCGTGTGGAGACCAAGAAGCTGCAGTACCTGTACTCGGACGGTGCTGCGTACCACTTCATGGACACCGACACGTTCGAGCAGTTCGAGCTCGCAGCCGACTTCGTCGGCGACGCCGCGAAGTGGCTCAAGGAGAACGACGAGGCGGAGGTGCTGATCGCCGACGGTCAGATGATCGGCGTCGAGCCGCCGATGTTCGTAGAGCTTGCCGTGGTCGACACCGAGCCCGGATTCAAGGGAGACACGGTGCAGGGCGGCAGCAAGCCCGCCACGCTGGAGACGGGCGCCGTCGTCCAGGTGCCGATGTTCGTGAACACCGGAGACGTGATCAAGGTCGACACGCGCGACGGGCGCTACGTGACGAGGGTCTGACCGGTCGGCCGATCCGGCTTTGCCGAGAGCAGGACGGGGAGCGAAGACGCGCTCTCCGTCCTGTATACTAATGCGACCATGACCGGCTGACCTTGCGGCGCCGGCCGCGGCCGAAGGGACGGTGGTATGAGCCGCATCCGCATCACGGACACCACCTTGCGCGACGCGCATCAGTCGCTGTGGGCGACGAGGATGGCTCTCGCAGACATGCTCCCCATCCTGCCGAAGATGGATTCGGTGGGATACTGGTCTCTCGAGGTGTGGGGAGGCGCGACGTTCGACGCCGCGTTGCGGTTCCTCGACGAGAACCCGTGGGAGCGGCTTCGGATCATCCGCCAGCACGCGCCGAACACGCCGCTCCAGATGCTGCTGAGAGGTCAGAACCTCGTCGGCTACCGCCACTACTCGGACGACATCTGCCGCCGGTTCGTGTTCGCCGCCAAGCGCAACGGCATCGACGTCTTCCGCATCTTCGACGCCCTCAACGACATCCGCAACGTCCAGGTCACCGCGGAGGCCGTCAAGGAGTGCGGCGGGCACTTCGAGGGCGCCATCAGCTACACGGTGTCGCCGGTGCACACCCTCGACGCCTACGTCGAGTATACACACCAGCTCAAGGAGCTCGGCGCGGACACCATCTGCATCAAGGACATGGCAGGCATGCTCACGCCGTTCCGCACAGAACGCATGGTGCGCGTGCTGAAAGAGGAGATCGGGCTGCCGGTGCACGTCCACTGCCACTACATCGGCGGCATGGCGCCCATGAACTACCTGAAAGCCGCGGAGGCCGGCGCCGAGATCATCGACACGGCCGTCGTCGCGCTCGCGTTCGGCAACAGCCAGCCAGCGGTGGAGATGATCGTCGCCGCTTTCAAGGAGTCGCAGTACGACACCGGTCTGGATCTCGACCTGCTGTTCGAGATCGCCGAGTACTGGGAGCGGGTCCGCGAGGAGAAGAAGCTCAAGCGAGGCGTGACGTCGCTCATGCACATGGAGGTCTTCAGCCACCAGGTCCCCGGCGGCATGCTCTCGAACCTGGTGAGCCAGCTCGAGCTCCAGAAGGCGGGCGACCGGTTGCCAGACGTGCTGCGGGAGATCCCGCGCGTGCGAGCAGAGGTGGGCTATCCGCCGCTCGTCACGCCGATGTCCCAGATCGTGGGCACGCAAGCGGTGATCAACGTGCTCACCGGCCGCCGTTGGTCGGTGGTGCCCCAGGAGATGAAGGACTACGTCCGCGGCCTGTACGGCAAGGCGCCGGGGCCGATGGACGAGGACGTCGTCAGGCGCGTGCTCGGCGACGAGAAGCCGCTTCCGCCGGACGTGCGTCCAGGAAGCCTCGTCACGACCACCTACGAGCAGGTCGCGGAGGAGATCGGCGATCTCGCACGAAGCGAAGAGGACGTGCTGATGTACGCGCTCTTCCCGAACGAGGCGAGGGCGTACTTGCAGAAGCACCGCGAAGGCGTCGAGCGCGCGGTGTTCCTCACGGGAGAAGAGATCCGGACGGTCAAGGAGGACGACGCCGTGGACGTGAGCCAAATCCGTGAGCTCGTGAAGATGGTCGAGGAATCAGGCGTCACGGAGATCGTGGTCGAGGAGGGCGACACGCGCATCGTCGTGCGTAAGGGCGGCGTCTCGGCCGAGCCCGCTCCGTCGCACGCTCGCCAAGCGGCCGCGGCAGAGCAGGGGACGCCTGCGTCGCCGGAGTCCCCGCAGGTGCTCGACGTCGCGAATCAGCCGAGCGAGGCGCCTTCGACGTGGAAGGCGGTCACCGCGCCGATGGTCGGCACCTTCTACGAGGCCCCATCCCCGGGAGCCGACCCGTTCGTGAAGGTCGGTGACCGGGTCGAGGAAGGCCAGACGCTCTGCATCCTCGAGGCGATGAAGCTCATGAACGAGATCGCCGCGGAGGAGCCGGGGATCATCCGGCAGGTGTGCGCCGTCAACGGGCAGCCCGTGGAGTACGGCACCGTCTTGTTCTACTACGAGCCGCTGGCGTGAGCATGTTCAAGAAGATACTCATCGCGAACAGAGGCGAGGTGGCGCTGCGCATCATCCGCGCGTGCAGGGAGATGGGCATCGCCACGGTGGCCGTCTACTCGGAGGCGGACAGGGACTGCCTGCACGCGAAGATGGCGGACCAAGCCGTGTGCATCGGCCCCGCGCCCTCCGCGCAGAGCTACCTTTCGATGCCGGCGATCGTGTCGGCTGCTCTCATCACGGGAGCAGAGGCCGTCCATCCGGGCTACGGCTTCCTCGCCGAGAAGGCGGCGTTCGCCAGAGCGGTCGCAGACTCCGGGCTGACCTTCATCGGGCCGTCGCCTGAGGCTATCGAGAAGATGGGCGACAAAGCGGTCGCTCGCTCGACGATGATGGCGGCCGGCGTGCCGGTCGTGCCTGGGAGCGACGGGGTCGTCGAGGACATAGCGGACGCGCTGGCCTTCGCCGCGGAGGTGGGCTACCCAGTGCTGGTGAAGGCGGCTGCCGGCGGCGGCGGCAAAGGCATGCGGGTGGCGCACGATCCCGGGGAGCTGGAGCGCAACTTCACGGCCGCCAGAACGGAGGCGGCAGCCGCATTCGGTGACGACTCCGTGTACCTAGAGAAGTACCTGACCCGCCCTCGTCACGTGGAGATCCAGGTCCTTGCCGACACCCACGGCAACGCGGTGCACCTGTACGAGCGCGACTGCTCCGTGCAGAGACGGCATCAGAAGCTCATCGAGGAAGCGCCGAGCCCGGCTCTCACGCCCGAGACCCGCGCTGCGATGGGCGAGGCGGCCATCAAAGCGGTCCGCGCTGTCGGGTACGTGAACGCAGGGACCGTCGAGTTCCTTCTCGACGTCGACGGGCGGTTCTACTTCATGGAGATGAACACCCGCGTGCAGGTGGAGCATCCCGTCACCGAGCAGGTGACTGGCGTCGACATCATCAAAGAGCAGATCCGCATCGCGGCCGGCGAGCCGATGAAGCACGCCAAGCAAAGCGACGTGCACCTGTCGGGCCACGCCATCGAGTTCCGCATCAATGCCGAGGACCCGCTGCACAACTTCCGTCCGCATCCGGGGCGGATCGACGTGTTCGGCCCGCCGGGCGGTTTCGGCGTCCGGTTCGACTCGCACGTGTACTCTGGCTATCACGTCCCGCCGCACTACGACTCTCTGCTGGCCAAGCTGGTGGTGTGGGGCGAGACCCGCGAGGAAGCCATCGCCAGGGCCCGACGCGCGCTCGACGAGTTCATCATCGTGGGCATCCCGACGACCATCCCGTTCCACCAGTTCGTGGTGGAGGAGCCGCACTTCGTGCGCGGCGAGGTCTATACTGACTACGTGGAGCAACACGTCCCCCACGGAGCGCTCGAGGCGTTCGTGCGGGGTCACCGTAAGGAGGCAAGCGATGGGTGAGGAGATCCTGCTCGAGGGGCTCGGCGTCGCTCCCTCGGTTCTCGAGACCATCGCGACGCTCGCCGCGGAAGGCGTCGAGGGCGTCGCAGCCGTGTCGAGCCGTCCGGTGGCCGGGCTGGTGGGGAAGCAGTCCTCGCGTGGCGTGTCCGTCGAAGTGGGCGATGGCGGCGCGCTGTCGGTCGCTGTCCACGTCACCGTTCTGTATGGGAAGCCGCTGCGTCAGGTCGCGGAGGACGTGAAGGCCGCGATCGCCGATGCCATGCGCGCTCAAACCGGCCACGAAGTCGGCGCGGTGGACGTGTTCATCGACGGCATCGTCTTCCCAGAGCAGTGATGCCGGTCTTGCGGTGATGATGATGCTCGAGCGGACCCGCGCGAGGCGGCAAGCGTTGCAGATCCTCTACCAGCGGGAGATCACAGGCGATCCGGTCTCGCGCATCCTCGCTGAGCGCAGCTACGCGCTCGAAGACGGTGAGCCCGCCGAGTACTGCCGACAGATCCTTGCGGGCGTGGAGGCCAACCAGGACCGCATCGATTCCGAGATCGAGGAGACCTCGGAGCATTGGACGCTCACCCGGATGCCCCTCGTCGACCGCAACATCCTGCGCATCGCCGTGTACGAGATCATGTTCGAAGACGATGTGCCGCACTCGGTGGCCATCAACGAGGCGGTGGAGCTCGGCAAGGTGTTCGGCGGCGAGGATTCCTCGAAGTTCATAAACGGCGTCCTCGGGCGCATCGCGGAGAAGCACGAGGGCGTGGAGACGCAGGCAATGGAGGACGTGCGTGAGTGACGAGCGGTACACGTTCGAGCAGGCGAAAGCGAGGCTGGAGGAGATCGCCTCGCTCGTGCGGAAGAAGGACACGTCGCTCGAGAAGAGCCTGGAGCTGCTGGAAGAAAGCGTCCGGCTCGCGAACGTGTGCACCGAGCTCGTGGATCGGACTGATCTCGGGGCGACCATGGACGCGGGGTCTGCGCAAGAGGCGGCGCCTGCGGGGGAGGCCGAAGACGGGCGGGACGGCGGCGCTGACGACGCCGAAGCCGAGGCAGCGCCAGAGACGTGACGGGACGGTGACCGCGACGGCGCCGCACGTAGCGCTCGTGCTACCATCCAAAGGTCCGTCGGCTTCGCGGCTGTGCTGCGTGGGAGATGAAGGCCAGTGTGCGCTGAGCGCATCCTCGATACGATAGAGTCCCCTGCCGACCTCAAGCAGCTGTCCCGCGAGCAGCTCGAGCGTCTGGCAGCGGAGATCCGTGAGACGCTCATCGAGACGGTCTCCAAGACGGGCGGCCACCTCGCTCCGAACCTGGGGGTCGTCGAGCTCACTCTCGGGCTGCACCGTGCGCTCGACTGCCCTCGGGACAAGATCGTGTGGGACGTCGGCCACCAGGCGTACGTCCACAAGCTCCTGACCGGGCGGCGTGAACGCTTCGAGACCCTGCGCAGCTATGGCGGCGTGTGCGGCTTCCCGAAGCGCTCCGAGAGCCCCTACGACGTCCACGACACGGGGCACGCGTCCACGTCGGTGTCGGTGGCGCTTGGGCTCGCGTGCGCCCGCGACCGCGTCGGCGGCGACGAGACGATCGTGGCGGTGATCGGGGACGGGTCGCTCACGGGCGGCATGGCCTTCGAGGCGCTCAACCACCTCGGCCACCTCAAGACGCGGATGATCGTCGTGCTGAACGACAACGAGATGTCCATCTCGCGAAACGTCGGTGCGCTCGCGAACTACCTGGGCCGCGTCAGGCTGGATCGACGGTACCGGCGGCTTCGTGACGACGTGGAGTCCGCACTGGCGCGCACCAAGATCGGCGCCGCAATGGTCGCCGCAGGCGAGGCCGCGAAGGAGTCGTTCAAGCAGCTGCTCGTCCCGGGCATGCTGTTCGAGGAGCTCGGGCTCAAGTACGTCGGGCCGATCGACGGCCACGACGTCGGGCAAGTCGAGAGCGCGGTGCGTGCTGCCAAGGACGTGGACGGTCCGGTCCTGATCCACGCCGTGACGCGCAAGGGCAAGGGCTACGTGCACGCCGAGGACCGCCCCGACGCCTTCCACGGGATCAGCCCGTTCTCGGTGGAGAGCGGGAAGGTGAACGGCGGAGGTGGGGGCGCGCGCTCGTACACGGAGGTGTTCGGCCGCGCGCTCGTGGCTGAGGCCGAACGCGACGAGCGCATCGTGGCGATCACGGCGGCCATGCCGTCGGGAACCGGGCTTTCGTACTTCGCCGAGCGGTTCCCGGAGCGTTTCTTCGACGTGGGGATCGCCGAGGAGCACGCGGTGGGGCTCGCCGCTGGGCTCGCCTCCGGCGGGCTTCTGCCCGTCGTGGCCATCTACTCGACGTTCCTCCAGCGCGCGTACGACCAGCTCATCATGGACGTCGCGCTGCAGGGGCTGCACGTGGTCTTCGCGCTTGACAGGGCGGGGCTCGTCGGGGAGGACGGCCCGACGCACCACGGCGTGTTCGACCTGACGTACCTGCGCTCGATACCTGGGATGAGCATCATGGCGCCCGCTGACGAGGCCGAGCTGGTCCACATGCTGCACACGGCGGTGACCTTGGACGGGCCCGTGGCGATCCGGTATCCGAGAGGGGCCGGAGCCGGGGTCGCTCTGCCCGGAACCCCCGAGGTGGTGGAGGCAGGGAAGTCCGAGGTGCGGCGCGTCGGCTCAGACGTTGCGCTCGTCGCCGTCGGCCGCATGGTTCCGGTCGCGGAGCAGGCAGCGGATCTTCTCGCGTCCGAAGGCGTCGACGCGACGGTGGTGAACGCGCGCTGGGTGAAGCCCCTGGATCTGGAGATGCTCTCAGAAGCGGCCCGCCGGCATCGCTTGCTCGTGACCGTCGAGGAGAACACGGGATGCGGCGGCTTCGGCGCTGCGGTGCTCGAGGCGCTCTCGGATCTCGGCATCGAGGTTCCGGTCTTGCGGCTCGCTGCGCCGGACTGCTTCGTCACGCACGGCGCGACCGAGGTGCTGCTCCGCGAGATCGGTCTGGATCCGGAGGGCGTCAGAGACGCCGTGCTCGGTCGGCTGCTCGATCTTCCGGCTCGAAGCGAGAGGCGCTCCGGTGCGGGGCACACGTCTCGACGTCGCGCTCGTTGAGCGGGGCGCCTTCCCGACGCGCGAGCGGGCCCGTGCGGCGATCCTCGCTGGCGAGGTCAAAGTCGACGGCGTCGTGGTCACCAAGCCAGGCCACACTGTGGGAGAGGACGCAGCCCTCGAGGTCGCGCAGCAGGAACGCTACGTCTCGCGGGGCGGCCACAAGCTCGAAGGAGCGCTCGACGCGTTCGGCATCGACGTGCGGGGTCTTCGAGCGGTCGACGTCGGAGCGTCTACGGGCGGATTCACGGACTGTCTGCTGAAGCGAGGCGCGGCGTCGGTGGTGGCAGTCGACGTCGGCTACGGGCAGCTGGCGTGGGAGCTTCGCACCGACCCGCGCGTCACGGTGCACGAGCGCACGAACGTGCGAACGGCAGACGCACGCGCGCTCGGCGCGCCGTTCGACCTGGTCGTGTGCGACGTGTCGTTCATCTCGCTGAGGACAGTCTTGCCGCGGCTCGTCGAGCTGGCTGGCGAGCGAGGACACATCCTTGCTCTGGTAAAGCCGCAGTTCGAGGTCGGGAAAGGCCGAGTCGGTAAGAAGGGCGTGGTTCGCGATCCCGGTCTGCACCAGGAGGTGCTCGAGGGCGTCGTCGAGTCCGTCCGCTCGGCTGGATGGGTCGTGCGCGGGCTGACGTTCTCGCCGCTCAAGGGACCAGAAGGTAACATAGAGTTCTGGGTGTGGGCCGCCGCGGACGGCGAGCCTGCGAGCGTGCAGCCGTCAGAGGTCGTGGTCGAGGCGCATCGCCGGTTAGGGGAGTGACGTGAGAGTCCTGCTGGTACCGAACACCGCCAACCCGCGCTCGATCGAGGCCGCGCAGGCGGCTGCGACGTGGCTTGCGGAGCGCGGCGTGGAGGCGGTCTTGGAAGCGCGCGACGCCGAAGCGTGCGGCATGCCTCAGCGCGGCATGCCTCGCGCGGAGGCGCGGCAGGTCGATCTCGCAGTTGCGCTCGGGGGAGACGGGACGATGCTGAAGGCGGTCCACACCGTGGGCTCGCCAGAGGTGCCGCTCCTCGGCGTGAACTTGGGCCGGCTGGGCTTTCTCTCTGGAGCCGAGTCCGGACACCTCGAGCAAGCGCTCGAAGCGGCTCTTGCGGGCGAGGCCCGTGTCGAGCGCCGAGGCGTGCTCAAAGCCTCTGTCGTCGTGGGCGGACGCGAGGCAGGCACGTTCCACGCGCTGAACGAGGTCTTCGTGGGTCGGAGCGGCGGCTCGCGCGCCGTGGAGCTGGAGGTGGCGGTAAACGGCGTGGCGCTGTGGCGCTTCATCTGCGACGGGGTCGTGCTCGCCACACCGACGGGCTCGACGGCGTACGCGCTCTCGGCAGGCGGGCCGATCGTTTCACCTGACGTGCGGGGCATCCTCATCGTCCCCGTGGCGCCCCATGCGCTCTCGGCTCGGCCGATCGTGGCCGGCCCCAGCGACGTGGTGGAGGTCTCGTGCCCGAACTCCGCGCGCTCGGAGGCGTGCGTGACCGTGGATGGAGACGAGATACCGTGCAGGCGCAACCTCGAGCGCGTCACCGTCACGAGCGGATCGCGCGAGGCCGCGCTGCTGAAGATCGAGGGCGAGGACTTCTATCGGGTGCTCGCGTCCAAACTGCTGGAGCGCTGAGGTGCTGCTCGAGCTGCACGTCAAAGACCTGGCGCTCGTGGAGGAGGTCTGGCTGGAGTTCGGGCCAGGGATGACCGCGCTCACCGGCGAGACCGGTGCTGGCAAGACCGTGCTCGTCGGGGCGCTCAAGCTGCTTCTCGGGGAGAGAGCGGACCCGTCTGCAGTCAGGGAGGGCGCTGCCGAAGCGCTCGTCGAAGGCAGGTTCCTCGTGGACGGCGAGGAGCACGTCGTGAAACGGCGCATCGGGCGCGACGGGCGTTCGCGCTGTCAGATCGACGGCGAGATGGCCACTGTCGGTGCGCTCGCCGAGCTGCTCGGCGAGACGGTCGACCTTCACGGCCAGCACGAGCACCAGTCCCTGCTCTCACCCGCACGCCACGCGGCGTTCCTCGACCGTTACTTGGGCGAGCAAGCCGAAGCTGCCCTCGCCGCGTACCAGCGCGCTTTCGACGAGCGAAGAGCGGCCGAGCGTGCGCTCGAGGAGCTGAAAGCCGCCGCGGCAGTGCGCGAGTCGCGCACGACGGAGCTGCGCTTCCTGGTGGACGAAGTGACGGCGCTCGACCCGAAGCCGGGCGAGGATGCCGAGCTGGAGGAGCGCCTCTCCCGTCTGCGGCACGCCGACCGGCTCGCCACCGCTGCGGAGGAGGCGTGGAGCGCGCTGAAGGGCGACGGCCAGGCCCTCGACCTTCTCGGCCAGGCCGAACGCTCGCTCGCCTCCGCGGCGCAGCTCGACCCCTCGCTCGGAGCGCTCGCGGAAGAGGTGCGCTCGATCGCCGAGCGGGTGAACGACATCGGTCTCGAGCTCAAGTCCTACGAGGCCGCGCTCGAGCACGACCCGGCGGCGCTGGAGCGCTTGGAGGAACGCCACGCGGCCCTTCGGCAGCTCGCGCGCCGATACGGCGGGACGCTCGTGTCAGCGTTGGAGGCGGCAGCCGCAGCGCAAGCGGAGCTCGATCGGCTCGACTCTGTCGAGGCCGACCTGGCTGAGGCCGAGCGACGTGTCGAGGAGGCGACGAAGACGCTCGAGGAGGCGGGCGCGGCGTTCGCGTCGGTCAGGCGCGAGGGGGCGTCTCGGTTCGCGCGCGCGCTTCGCGATGCGGCCGCAGACCTGGCGCTCCCGAAAGCGGTCTTCGACGTCGCGTTCGAGGACCTTCCGTTCGAGCGTTGGACACGCGAGGGCCCGCACCGCGTCGAGTTCCTATTCGCGTCCTCGGAGGTCGAGCGCCCGCGGCCTTTGGCGAAGATCGCCTCGGGTGGCGAGATGTCGCGCGTGATGCTGGCGCTCAAGAGCATCCTCGGCGCTGCCGACCGCACGCCGGTGCTGGTGTTCGACGAAGTCGACGCAGGGATCGGCGGCGCGACTGCGCTCGCCGTGGGTCGCCGTCTGAAAGAGCTCTCGGCCTCCCACCAGGTGCTGGTCGTGACGCATCTCGCGCAGGTCGCCGCATACGCCGATCGCCACGTCGTGGTCGAGAAGCGCGATGGAGACGGGGGGCGCGAGGCGACGCACGCGGTCGAGGTCGTTGGGGAAGCGCGCGTCACAGAGATCGCGCGCATGCTGTCTGGCGCGACGAGCGCCGTCAGCGTCGAGCACGCGCGCGAGCTGTTGGCGACTGCGTCCGCGTGACCAGCCGCTTCGCGAGGTCTGCTAGACTTGGTCGTCGTCGTGTGAAAGGCATCTATGCGCATCGTCGGCACAGCGCGTCTCGGGCGCCGCACGAAAGACCTCGTGAAGCGTCTCGGTCGCAACGACATCGCGATCGTCGACCACGTCGACATGGACCGCGTGAGCGCGGAAGCGCTTCTGGAGACCGGCGTGGAGGCCGTCGTCAACGCCTCGCGGTCGATATCCGGCGCATATCCCAATCTGGGGCCGCTCGTGCTCGTGCGTGGCGGTGTCCGGCTCATCGACGACGTCGGTCAGGAGATCTTCGAGCGGCTGTCTGACGGCGACCAGATCGAGATCGACGGCGGGGAGGTCCTCAAGGACGGAGAAGTCGTCGCTTCGGGCACGCCGCTTTCGGTCGACGCGGTCGAGCGTGCGATGGAGGCGGCGAAGGACGGGTTGGATCAACAGCTCGAGCAGTTCGCTCGCAACACCATCGAGCACATGCTCAAAGAGAGAGAGCTGGTCACGAAGGGCGTCTCCGTGCCGGCGATCAGGACGCAGATGGCGGGCAGGGACGTGCTCGTCGTCGTGCGCGGCTACGACTACAAGGAGGACCTCCGGGCTCTGCTGCCGTACATCCGCGAAGTGCGTCCGGTGCTCGTCGGCGTGGACGGGGGCGCGGACGCGCTCATGGAGCTCGGGCTTCGGCCCGATGTCGTCGTGGGGGACATGGATTCGGTGAGCGACGAGGCGCTCCGAAGCGGCGCGGAGCTCGTGGTGCACGCCTATCCGGACGGTCGCTGCCCCGGGCGCGAACGCCTCGAATCGCTCGGCCTGGCTGGGGTCGAGTGGGCGATGCCCGGAACCAGCGAGGACCTCGCGTTGCTGCTCGCGTACGAGTGCGGCGCGGAGCTCATCGTGGCGGTGGGGACGCACACCAACCTGATAGAGCAGCTCGACAAGGGACGCAAAGGGGCCGCCTCGACGTTCCTCGTGCGTCTCAAGGTGGGCTCGAAGCTCGTGGACGCGAAGGGCGTGAGCCGCTTGTACAAGGCGTCTGCCGGAGCCGGCGAGATGGTGGCGCTGGCGCTGGCTGCCATCGGCGTGATCGCTGCGGCGGTGCTGATCTCGCCGGGTGCGCGGACGCTCGTCCGCTTGGTGGTGCTGCGCGTCCGGTCGGCTCTCGGGATCTGAACGGCTCGGTGAGGAGCATCTGACATGTACAACCTGCGGTACCACGTCGTGTCTCTCGTCGCCGTGTTCTTGGCGCTCGCTGTGGGCCTCGTGCTCGGGGGTGTCGTCGCTGAGCGCGGCTCGGTGAGCGGTCGCGTCGAATCGCTCGTCCAACAGTTGCAGTCGCGTTTCGACACGCTGCAGCAAGAGAACACCAGCTTGAAGCGCTCTTTCGAGGCCGAGCGCGCCTTCGGGCAGGCGGCCGCCCAGGCGCTGGTGCGAGGCGCGCTCGACGGGCGTCGGGTTCTCGTGGTGACGAACGCTGGTCGCGCGGACGGATTGGACGCCGTCCGGACCGCAGTGGAGCAAGCAGGCGGGGAAGTGGCGGTCCTCATGCTCGAAAGGCCGCGAGCGGATCTCGACGTGGCGGTGCCGAGAGCGTTGGGGAGCGACGTGGCCACCGGGTCCGAAGCGTACGCGAAAGCAGCGGAAGCCCTGTCGTCTGAGCTCACCACCGCTGGTCCGCGGCCTGTGCTCGATGCGCTGCGATCTGCCGGAGCGGTCTCGTCTCGCAATCTCGATGGACCGGTCGATGCGTGCGTCGTGATAGCGACGGCGGGTGACGAGCCGGACGAGTTCGGCATCGCCTTGGCAGCCGCGCTCAAGAATCGCGGGATTGCGTGCGTCGGAGCGGAAGCGATGGGCCGAGACACGGGAGTCGCGGCAGCGGCGTCGCGGGCGGGTCTTTCGGCGGTCGACGACGTGGACGCTCCAGCCGGCGCCTGCTCCTTGGTGTGGTGCCTGGCGGGCCGAGCCGAGGGGTGGTTCGGAGTCAAGAAGGGCGCGAGCAAGCCGTTCCCCGACCTGTGACGGGCCTGCCCTCAGCGCTTGCGCGCGGATCGTGATGCTGCGAGCGCCATGAGCGTTCGCACCACGTCGACGAACTGCCTTCCCCTGTGGACGAATCCAGCAAGGTCGCGGCCGGTGGCGCTGTGGCTCATGGCGACGGGCACTTCCACGATCTGCAGACCGGCCCACGCAGCACGGACGGTCATGGCGACCTCGACGCCGAATCCAGGTGCGAACGGCGTCACGACGTCAAGCGCCTGCCGGGTCAGAGCCCGCTGGCCTGAGAGCGGCGCTGTCGCGTCGTATCCCGACAGCCGGCGTATGCCCCAGCGCGCCGTGCGCTTCACGAGCCCGATGCCGCCTGAGCGCGTGGGAGCGGGGAGCACGGCTATGGCGAGGTCTGCCGTGGCGTCGACGAGCGGGCGGAGCAGCTTTGCGGCCTCGACGGCAGTCTCGCCGAGGTCGGCGTCCAACAAGACCACGGCTTCGGTCTTTGGATCCAAGCGGCGGATGCCTTCGTTGAGAGCGGCGCCTTTGCCGCTGTTGCGGTCGAGGCGGATCACAGACGCTCCTGCCTCCTCGGCCGGCCGGGCTGTGGCGTCTGTCGAGCCGTCGTCGACCACGATGACCTGCGCCACGCCCTCGATCGCGGCGGCGGCTCGAACAGTCGCGCCGATCGTGTCCTCCGCGTTGTACGCAGGGATCACAACCGCCGCTCTCATCGTCGTCCCCTCGCGAACCGCGACGAGACCATCTGCCGTGCGCGCCGCACGCCGGATGAGACCTCGCTCACGCCGAGGAGCGCGGCGACACCGTAGCTGACGCCGAGCCCGATGATGCCTGCGGCCACGAGCTGCGCCACGAACACGCCAGGACCCGAGAGCCCCGGCGTCGCGCGCACGAAGCCGGCTGCCGCGATGGCGCCTGCAAGCGAGGAGAGCGCGGTCTTGGCGACCGTGGAGACGATGCCGCCAAGCCCGTACGGCCCGACCTTGCGGCGCAGGATGACGAGGAGCGCGGAGAGGTGCAGCGCGAAGAACACGCCGTCCGCGACGGGGATGCCCGCGAGCCCGATGCCTTTCCACGAGCCGATGCCGCTCGTGAGCAGCGCGTAGAGCGAGACCTGCAGGATGCTTCCGAAGAAGTTGGTGACCATCGGGGTCTTGGTGTCCTGCAGCGCGTAGAAGGTGCGGAGCACGTACATGTTCGCGGCCATGAACAAAAGCCCGGCAGCCCACCACACGAGCACCTCGGCCACCACCGGCACGTCGGATGCGGTGAAGTTGCCCGCGCGGTACAGGCGGATCACGGGGGTCGCGAGCGCGATGAGCATGGCCGCGAGCGGCAGCATGATGACCGACAGCGATCTCAGCCCGCGCACGAACATGCGCTTGAAGCCGTCCCAGTCGCGCGCGTCCGCGAGCGAGGCGATCTCGGGGAAGATGGCGGTGGAAAGCGCGATGGCGAAGATGCCGTACGGCAATTGGTAGAAGTTCCACGCGTACGCGAGCACGGCGGGTCCGGTCTCGCTCGTCTGGAAGGCGTAGGCGTTGCGGAACGAGATGCAGACCAGGTTGATGATGGTGTACACGACCATCGGCGCCATCTTGGCGGCGAGCTTCTTCAAGCCAGGGTGGCGCCAGTCGATCGAGAGGTGGAACTTGGCACCGATGCGGATGAGCGCCGGCACCTGCACGAGCGCCATCGCGGCGACGCCCAAGGTGGTGCCGATCGCAAGCCCGTCGATCGCGGCCTGAGGGTGCGTGTCCTTGAGCGGCAGGTACACGAAGAGCATCGTCACGATGACGACGACGTTGTTGAAGATGGGCGCGACAGCGGGTGTCAAGAACTTGCGGTGCGAGTGCAAGACGCCCGTCCAGATGGCGAGCGCGCCGTAGAAGACGACCTGCACCGCGAAGAACCGGAACAGGTGCACCGCGAGGGCCGCCTTCTCCGGCGAGATGCGGAAGGTCTGCGTGCGCACGAACGGCTCGGGGACTAGCGTGCCCGCGAGCGCGACGAGCCCGAGCGCGAGCACGGTGATGTTGAGCACGGTGCTCGCGAAGCGCCACGCCTCGTCCTTGCCGTCGCGCTGCATGCGCTCGATGAACAGCGGGATGAACACCGACGAGAGCGTGCCGCCGGCGACGAGCTCGTAGATCATGTTCGGGATGTTGTTCGCGACCTGGTACGAGGCCGAGAGCACCGTCACGCCGAGGGCGTAGGCCATCGCCCAGGTGCGCGCGAAACCGGTGATGCGCGAGAGCGTGGTCGCCACCGACATCGTGGCGGTCGATCGCGCTATGGACGGCTTCTTGTCGATGGGTGGCTCCCGTGGTCGAGCGGCATGACTGCACGATTGTATCCGAGGCGGGCGGGCCGTGCGCGTCGCCGAGACGCAGCCGTTGCCTTCGGTATACACTGCAAGCGAGCCCCGCCGGCCGGAGGGGCCGGCAGGACGGTGACTCTTCGCAGGGAGCTGCCCGTGCGTCGTCGTGCTCACAAGGTGCTGGTCTCGTTCGCCGCCGCGCTGCTCTTCGCGTCGGCGGCCGGCTGCGCCGCGGAGCACGAGCCGCTGTCCGCTGCCAGACGCGTGACAGTCGTCGCGTGCACCTCGCTTAGCGCGAAGCAAGCCGTCGACGGGAGCATGCCCGCGCTCCAGTCCCTCGCCGAGCGCGGGGCGATGGCGCTCGTGGCGAGTTCGCCTCGGGAGGTGCCGCCGCTGCAACAGGCGGCGATGGGTTCAGCGGCTAAGATCGTCGACGCTGGAGACGCGGCTTCTCAGGCGGCTGCGGTCGACCGAGCGATCGCGCAGGCGCAGGGAGAAGCCGAAGGGGAGGCCGTCGTCGTCGTGAGCGAGCCTTCTGGCTTCGCGCATGGGTTCGTCTGCGTGGCGGGCGAGGGAATCCCAGCAGGGCTGCTCGCGAGCGCGAACACGCATCGTGCCGGGTTGATCGCAGCCGAGGACGTCGCCGCCCTAGTGCGGGAGCTTGCGGGCGAGCACGGTCCGGGCGCTCGCCCGGTCCTCTCGGTCGTTCCTGAGCGCGAAGCGCCCGAGTCCCTCGCGCGCCAGGAGGCGTACTTCGATGCCGCGCGCGCCGCGCAAGCGCCGATCGTCGTCGCGTTCGGCGTGCTGGCGTGCGTCTCCGTGCTCGCGCTGTGGGGCCTCCCGCTCTCACGGCTCCGAGAGGCGGCTCGCAGGTACTGGACGGTCGTGCTCTCACGGACGCTGCTGCTGTCGCTGTGCGTGCCGCCCGCCACGCTGCTCGCGCGCGTGCTCGAGCGGTACCCGGCGACTGCGCCTCGGCTGCTGACGCTGACCGTCGGAGCCGCTGGCGTGCTGTGGATCGTGGCGATGGCGGTGATGGAACGTCGCGGGGTGTCGGCGGCGGTCGCGGCGGTGTGTGCTTTCGCCGCCGCAGTCGCTTCCGCCGACCAGCTTCTCGGGGCCCCGCTTGCCCCAGGAACGGCGTTCTCCTATGCTCCCTTGGCGGGTTTCCGCTTCTACGGAATCGGGAACGAAGGCGCTGCCATCCTCGTCGGCTCGTGGTTGACGGCGTGCGCGCTCAAAGGCGGGTGGCTCCCCGAGCCCGCGTGGAGGCGCGTGACGCTCGCATCCGGCATCCTCGCGGTATCCATCTGCAGCTTGCCTGTGCTCGGCGCGAACTCCGTCGTCGCTGTCTGGGGGGCCGTTGTCGCGGGCGTCTTCCTCGCAGAGACCCCCCGCGGGCGTCTAGCGTGGCGCGACGTCGGGCTCATCGCGATCGCCGCGGTGGTCGCCGTCGCCGTCGTCGTCGGCGTCGAGCGTCTCGCCGGAGCGGGCACGCACGTAGGGCTCGCTGTGCGCGAGGCCGGCAGGACCGGGGGAGCCATCGGTATCGTGCTCGAGCGGCTGACAGCGGTGCTGCGCGCGTACGTCGAGCATCCAGCAGCTCTCGTGGGGTTCGCGGCGTGGCTCGTGTCGGCTGCGGTGAGGCTGCGGCCGCCCGCGAAGATGGGAACGGTGCTGGCCGACCGTCCTGCGGTGCGCTCTGCCCTCACCGCTGCGCTTGCAGGCGGCGTGGTCTCGTCGCTTACCGAAGACTCGAGTGTCGTGGTGATGGCGCTGCTTGCACTCTTTGCGGGCGTTGCTCTCAGTGCGGCAACAGCGGATGCGTCTTTGAAGGAGGCATGAGATGCCGCTTGCATCGTTCGCGATCGCACTTGCCGGCGTCGTCGTGTTGTGCGCGGGGTTGCCGTGGGCCGTTGCGTGCCTGCTCCTTCCGGCGCTGGAGGCGTCTCCTGGCGCACGAGCGGTCAACTGGCGAGGTTCGGAGGTCATGCTCGGGCTCGGCATAGTCTGGATGGCGTGGGGAGGAAGCGCTCTGATCTCGGCGTGGCTGCTCGAAGACCTTGGGTCTCCGTCGAGCGTGGCAGCTGTGCTCGGCACGGCCGGCGTGCTGGCGGTCGCGGCGAGCGCGTTCGGGCTCGTCGACGACGCGTACGGGACCGGGGACGCGCGCGGATTCAAGGGCCACCTGACAGCGCTCGTTCGAGGACGTCTGACGACGGGCGGATTGAAGCTCGTCGGCATCGGCGTCGCGAGCGTCGCTGCGGCACGGGCGGTCGCAGGCTTCGCGGAGTGGGGCGAGTCTCCGATCGGCGTGCTCGCGGCGGGAGCCTCGGTCGCGCTGTCCGCCAATCTCGTGAACTTGCTCGACCTGCGTCCAGGGCGGGCGCTCAAGGCGTACGTCGTTCTGGCGCTTGCGGGAGCCGTGCTCGTCGGCTTGTCGGCCGCCCGCGTGGCTGGCGGCAGCTTCGTCCCTGTCGCAGCCCTCATCGGCGTCGCGCTCCTCGGCCCGGCGGTGGCGTGCTGGCGCTACGACCTCGGGGAGCGGGCGATGCTGGGCGACGCCGGCGCCAACGCGATGGGCGCGGTCGCCGGATTAGCGATCGTCTCCGCTCTGCCGCTGGCTGGCGTCGTCGCCTTCGGGGCCGTGGCGCTCGCCCTCAACCTGCTCTCGGAGCGCGTGTCGTTCAGCGCGGTCATCGAGCGCGTCCGGATCCTCGCGTGGCTTGACGGTCTGGGGCGGCCACGCTCGCCAGACAGCCCGACGGGACCCCACGACGACGGCGCTTCGCGCTATGATGGCAACGGCAGCGCTGGCGACGGTTCTTTGGAGGTCTGAGCATCCGGATGGCGACGAAGCACATCTTCGTGACGGGCGGCGTGGTCTCATCGTTGGGCAAGGGCATCACTGCAGCGTCGCTCGGTCGGCTCCTCAAGTCTCGTGGACTGAAGGTCACCATCCAGAAGCTCGATCCGTACCTGAACGTCGATCCGGGGACGATGAGCCCGTTCCAGCACGGCGAGGTCTTCGTCACGGACGACGGCGGCGAGACCGACCTCGACCTCGGCCACTACGAGCGGTTCATCGACGAGTCGCTCTCGCGCGAGTGCAACGTGACTGCGGGCTCCGTCTACCAATCCCTCATCGCCAAGGAGCGACGCGGCGATTTCCTCGGCGGCACGGTGCAGGTCATCCCGCACGTCACGAACGAGATCAAGGGCCGCATCGTGCGGCTGGCAGAGCAGACGCAGCCGGACGTCATCATCACCGAAGTCGGCGGCACCGTCGGCGACATCGAGTCGCTCCCGTTCCTCGAAGCGATCCGCCAGCTGCGCAAGGACCGCGGTCGCGACAACGTGTGCTACATCCACGTCACGCTCGTGCCGTACATCGCCGCCTCGGGCGAGCTGAAGACGAAGCCCACGCAGCACTCGGTGCAGGAGCTCCGCAGCATCGGCATCCTGCCCGACTTCATCGTCTGCCGCTCCGACCGGCCGATCGACGCCGGCATCCGCCGCAAGATCGCGCTGTTCTGCGACGTCGAGCCCCAGGCGGTGATCTCGGCGGTGGACGCCGAGAGCATCTACGAGGTGCCGCTCACCCTCAAGGAGCAGGGGCTCGACGCGATGGTGATCGAGCGGCTTGGCCTGGACTGCGGGGACGCGGACCTCGCGGAGTGGGAGTCGTTCGTCGCGCATCGCAAAGCGCTCACCAAGGAAGTCGACATCGCGCTCGTCGGCAAGTACGTGCAGCTGCCTGACGCGTACCTGTCGGTGACCGAGGCGCTCCAGCACGCCGGCATCTTCCACGACCACAAGGTGAACGTGCACTGGGTCGACGCCGAGCGCCTGACTCCCGATGAGGTCGAGGAGGCTCTCAAGCCCTACGACGGCATCCTCGTCCCCGGCGGCTTCGGCATCCGGGGCATCGAAGGCAAGATCAGGGCCGCCCAGTACGCTCGCGAGCACAAGGTCCCGTACCTGGGCATCTGCCTCGGCATGCAGGTCGCGGTGTGCGAGTTCGCTCGCAATGTGGCAGGACTTGAGGGCGCGAACTCCAGCGAGTTCGATCCGGTGACCGAGCACCCCGTCATCGACTTGATGCGCGAGCAGGAGAACGTGCGCGACATGGGCGGCACGATGCGGCTCGGCGCCTATCCCTGCAAGGTGACGCCGGGCACGAAGGCATGGGAGGCGTACGGCGAGGAGGTCATCTACGAGCGCCACCGGCACCGCTACGAGGTGAACAACGCGTACCGGCAAACCCTCGTCGACGCTGGTCTCGTGATCAGCGGCGTCTCCCCAGATGGGCGTCTCGTCGAGATGGTCGAGCTTCCCGACCACCCGTGGTTCGTCGGCAACCAGGGGCATCCCGAATTCAAGAGCCGCCCGACCAGACCTGCCCCGCTCTTCCGCGACTTCGTCGGGGCAGCCGTGCGCAGGCGAGCAGAGCGCCCGTAGAACGAGCGGAGAAGAGGCCATGCGGCTGGTCTGGGGCGAGGTCATCGAGATCGTCGAAGAGCGGCCGGGGCTCCAGCGGCTCAGCGTCCGAGTCGACGGTGGGACGGCGCTCGCGCTGTGCCTGACGTCGCTTGCCGGCGCGTGCGCAGCCGGCGAGCCGGTGCTGCTGAATACCACCGCGGTCGACCTCGGCCTCGGCACCGGCGGCGCCCACTTCGTGGTCGCGCGTGGGGACGGCCGAGGATTCTCGGACGCATCTGGCGGGCACATCATGAAGCTCCGCTACACGCCTCTGCAGCGGGACGTCCTCGCCGTGGAAGAGGCCGCGAGCGAGCACGCTGCCGAGCTTCGCGACGCCGACGACCTCGGCGGCGTTCCCGTCGTCTGCTGTCCGCTGCACTCCCACGTCCTGCCGGTCGCAGCGGCGGTCAAAGAGGCCGCGCCGGACGCTCGCGTCGCGTACGTGATGACGGACGAGGCGGCGCTTCCGCTCGCGATATCCGACGCCGTGGCCGACATGCGGCGCGTCGGCCTCGTGGATGGGACGGTCACGGCCGGACACGCGTTCGGAGGCGACCTGGAGGCCGTGACCCTGCATTCGGCGCTGCTCGCCGCCGCGCGCGTTTTGTCCGCAGATGTCGTCGTCACGGCGATCGGACCGGGCATTCCGGGCACGGCGAGCAGGTTCGGCCACGGAGGCGTCGCTGCAGGCGAAGCCATCAACGCGGCGGCCGCGCTCGGCGGCCGTCCCGTCGCGGCGCTTCGGGTGTCGTTCGCGGATGCGCGGGAACGGCACCGCGGCGTGAGCCACCACTCGCTCGTCGCGCTTGGGCGCGTGGCGTTGGCGCCCGCGCTGGTGGCTGTGCCGGTCTTGGACGCCCAGCAAAGCGAGCATATCGATCGCGCGCTGGAGTCAGCCGGCATCTGGGAGCGGCACGAGCGCGTGGTCGTGGACGCGCGGATCCCCGACACGCGTGGGGTGCCGCTCGTGTCGATGGGACGGACGCCTGAAGACGACCCGGCGTTCTTCCTCGCGGCAGCGGCGGCGGGACGCGTCGCTGCGACGCTCATACATCAGAAGCCCGGTGGCTCTGCTTAGGTGATACACTGATGCGGCGTCGAGCGTGTTTGCCGCTTGCGGCGCGTCAGAGCGATGCAGGACAGGTTCGGTCAAGTGCACGGGGAAAGGACCAGCGATGATCGTCGGGGTTCCTAAGGAGATCAAGAACAACGAGTACCGCGTCGGCATGACGCCCGGAGGCGTGCGGGAGTTCGTGCATCACGGCCACACCGTCCTGGTCGAGCGCTCGGCAGGGGAGGGATCCTCGTTCCCGGACGAGGCGTACGCCGCTGCTGGCGCTGAGCTCGTGGACACCGCCGAAGAGGTCTTCGCGCGCGCCGAGATGATCGTGAAGGTGAAAGAGCCGCAAGCGGTCGAGATCGAGATGCTGCGGCCTGGCCAGATCCTCTTCACGTACCTCCACCTCGCGCCGGACCTGCCGCAGACGCAGGGCCTCATCAAGTCCGGCGCCGTGTGCATCGCCTACGAGACGGTGTAGCTGCCGAACGGCACGCTGCCCCTGCTTGCACCCATGTCGGAGGTCGCTGGCCGCATGGCCGCCCAGGTCGGGGCGACGTACCTCCAGAAGCCGTTCGGAGGCAGGGGCGTCCTCATGGGCGGCGTTCCCGGCGTGCTGCCGGCGAAGGTCGTCGTGCTGGGTGCGGGCGTCGTCGGCACCAACGCGGCGTACGTCGCCATGGGCATGGGCGCCGACGTCACGGTCATGGACATCAACATCGACCGATTGCGCTACCTCGACGAGATCTGGGGCAACCGCATCCGGACGCTGTACTCGAGCAAGCACAACATCGAGGAAGCCGTCTACCAGGCCGACCTCGTCATCGGCGCGGTCCTGCTCCCGGGCGCCAAGACGCCGTGGCTGGTGACGCGCGAGATGCTGCCCCACATGAAGCGCGGCGCCGTCGTGGTGGACGTCTCGGTCGACCAGGGCGGATGCATCGAGACCACGCATCCCACCACGCACGCGGATCCGACGTTCGTCGTGGACGGCGTGCTGCACTACGGCGTGGCGAACATGCCAGGCGCGGTGCCGAACACGTCCACGCTTGCGCTCACGAACGCAACGCTCAAGTACGGGCTCGCCATAGCCGACAAGGGCTGGAGGCAAGCCGTCCTCGACGATCCGGCGCTGGCCAAGGGCGTGAACGTGCTGGACGGCAACATCACCTACAAGCCAGTCGCCGACGCGCACGGCATGAACTACACGCCGCTCGAGAAGCTCCTTTAGAGGAGCGTGCGGTCATCCGCTTTGACGCGAGCCCCGGAGCGATCCGGGGCTCGCGTACAATGCAGGCATGGATCCGAGCATCCGAGACTTCTTGGGCCACCTCGCCGTCGAGCGCGGAGCTTCCGCGCACACGCTCGACGCGTACCGCAGGGACCTCGTGCGGTACGAAGAGACGCTCGCCGACCGCGGCGTGACTGCGCCGCCTCTCGCACGTCGCGAGGACGTCGTCGAGCATCAGCGGCGTCTCGTCGCGGCTGGATTCGCGCCGAGCACCGTGGAGCGGAACATGGCGGCCGTGCGCTCGTTCCATCGGTTCTGCGTGCGAGAAGGGCTGGCCGAGCTCGACCCGACGCGGGGACTGCCGCTCCCGAAGGTGCCAGTCCGGCTGCCGGACGCCATCTCGGTGGAGGAGGCAGAGCGGCTGCTGTCGCAGCCGTTCCCGGAAGGTCCGGCGGGTCTGCGCGACCGGGCCATCCTCGAAGTCCTGTACGGCTGTGGCGTGCGTGTGAGCGAGCTCGTGGGGTTGGACGTGGCAGACGTCGACCTCGCCGAAGGTCTCGTGCGCGTGTTCGGGAAGGGCTCGAAAGAGCGGGTGGTGCCGATCGCGGGCTATGCCGCTCGAGCCGTCGCGGAGTACCTCGACCACGGTAGGCCGTTCCTTCGCGCGAAGCGCTCATCTGCTCAGAAGGACCGCTCCGCGCTGTTCGTGAACCAGCGCGGCGGGCGGCTCACGCGGCAGGCCGTGTTCGCCATCGTCAAGCGCTACGGTGCGCGTGCCGGGATCGACATCCACCCGCACACGCTGCGGCACTCGTTTGCGACGCACATGCTTCAAGGTGGCGCCGATCTGCGGTCGCTGCAGGAGATGCTCGGCCACGCCGACATCGCCACGACGCAGATCTACACGCACGTCGACCGGAGCCACCTGGTGGAGGAGTATCTCAGCACGCATCCTCGCGCACGGATGCGGTAGACCAACGAACGAGAAATCCCTGCTCAGCGCATCTGGTAGACGTTGCAAGCAGAGGGGTATGATGAATAAGGTTTGCCGGTTCCGGTATAGAAGGAGGCGGTTGTAGCGTGAACACGAAGTGGAGCAGGATCCTCGCCGTGGCTCTTGCGCTGACGCTGCTCGTGGCGTTCGTACCCGGGTGCGCCAAGAAGACCACAGACGAGGGCACGGGCGGTGGGACCGAGGAGCCGAAGACCACGGTCAAGGCTGCGATGGTCACCGACGTCGGCGGTCTGGGCGACAAGTCGTTCAACGACCTGTCGTACGAGGGCCTGAAGCGTGCCGAGAAGGAGCTCGGCGTCGAGATCAAGGTGCTCGAGTCGAAGGAGATCACCGACTACGAGTCCAACATCGATCAGCTCGCGAACGCTGGCTACAGCCCCATCTTCGCGGTCGGCTTCCTCATGACCGACACCGTCGCCAAGCTTGCGCCGCAGTATCCGGACACGCAGTTCGGCGGCGTGGACGAGTTCTTCGACCCGGTTCCTGCGAACGTCGTCGGCCTCACTTTCAAAGAGCATGAGGGCAGCTACCTGGCTGGCGTCGTCGCGGGTCTGGCGACGAAGGAGAAGGCGCTGTCTGACAAGATCAACGACGCGAACGTGATCGGCTTCGTGGGCGGCATGGATGTTCCGCTGATCAAGAAGTTCGAGGCCGGCTTCATCGCTGGCGCCAAGTCGGTCAACCCCGACGTCAAGGTGATCTCGCTGTACGCGGGCAACTTCACTGACCAAGCCAAGGGCAAGGAGCTCGGCTACTCGCTCATCGAGCAGGGCGCTGACGTCATCTACGCTGCGGCCGGCGCCGTCGGCCTCGGCACGATCGAGGCGTGCAAGGAGAAGGGCGCTCTGTTCATCGGCGTGGACGCGGACCAGTACTTGACGGTCCCGGGCAGCGGCGACGTCATGCTCACCTCGATGATGAAGCGCGTCGACGTTGCGGTCTTCGAGACCATCAAGGCGGCCGTCGACGGCAACTTCCCGGGTGGCACGATCAAGGAGTTCGGCCTTAAGGAGGGCGGCGTCGATCTCGCGCCGTTCCACGACTTCGAGAACAAGGTGCCCCAGTCGATAAAGGACGCCGTCGCCAAGGCGCGCCAGGGCATCATCGACGGCACCATCCAGGTCCCTGACAAGCTGTAGCAGGGCCGCATCGAGCGCGCCTTGCGCGGCGCTCGTGATGTAGACTGGAAGGGCGGCCGGGCATCATCCCGACCGCCCTTCTCGTGTGGACGATCGAGAGCAGGGACGGAGGCGCTGATGCCGGTCCTCGAGCTTCGTGGCATCACGAAGATCTTCCCAGGAGTCGTGGCGAATGACGACGTTTCGCTCACGCTCGATTCCGGAGAGATCGTCGCGCTCCTCGGCGAGAACGGCGCGGGCAAGACCACGCTCATGAACGTCGTGTACGGGCTGCTGTCCGCTGACGGCGGTGAAGTCCTCGTCGACGGCAAGCCTGCGAGGATCAAGTCCCCTCGGGACGCGATCGATCACGGCATCGGTATGGTCCACCAGCACTTCATGCTGGTCGAGCCGCTCACGGTCACCGAGAACATCGTGCTGGGACGTGAGCCGGGGCGGTGGGGAGTGATCGACTTCGCCGCTGCGCGTGAGCGCGTGCGCGCTCTCTCGGAGCAGTATGGGCTGAAGGTCGACCCGGACGCCAAGATCCAAGACCTCTCGGTGGGCATGCAGCAGCGCGTCGAGATCCTCAAGGCGCTGTACCAGGGCGCTCGCGTGCTCATCTTGGACGAGCCGACGGCCGTGCTCACACCGCAAGAGGTGCACGAGCTGTTCTCGGTCGTGCGCTCGCTCGTCGAGGAAGGGCTGTCCGTGGTGTTCATCACCCACAAGTTGGAAGAGGTGATCGCGGTCGCCGACCGCATCGTCGTCATGCGCGACGGACGGGTGGTCGGCGAGACGAAGCCAGCGGAGACCGACATGGTGGGGCTTGCGCGCATGATGGTCGGCCGCGACGTCGTGCTGCGCATCGAGAAGGGAGCGTCGGTCTGCGGCGAGCCGGTCCTCGAGGTCGAGGACCTCCACGTGCTCGATGACCGCCGCCTCGAGGCGGTTCGCGGCGTCACGTTCACCGTGTGCGGCGGAGAGGTCGTGGCGATCGCAGGCGTTGACGGGAACGGCCAGCGCGAGCTCGTCGAAGCGATCGTGGGGCTCAGGCGGCCCCAGGGCGGCGCGATACGCACGAAGGGGCGAGATGTGACGCACGCGACGGCCCGAGAGGCCATCGAGGCGAAGATCTCGCACATCCCCGAGGACCGGCACCGTCGGGGTCTCGTCTTGGACTTCACGATCGCCGAGAACCTCGTCCTCGGAGACCACCGGGAGGAGCCGTACGCGAAGCGGGGAGTGATGCGGCCGTCCGTCATCGCCGAGATGGCGCGCGAGCGCATCAGCGCCTACGACGTGCGGACGCCGAGCGAGCGCGTGCTCGCCTCAGCGCTTTCGGGAGGCAACCAGCAGAAAGTCGTCGTGGCGCGCGAGATCGGTCGAGGACCGGAACTCCTCGTGGCAGCGCAGCCGACGCGCGGACTCGACGTCGGGGCGATCGAGTTCGTGCACCGCCAGATTATCGCGCAGCGAGACGCGGGCAAGGCGGTGCTGCTCGTGAGCTTCGAGCTGGAGGAAGTGATGGCTCTGGCGGACCGCATCCTAGTCATCTACGAGGGCAGGATCGTGCGCGAGTTCGCTGCTGGCGAAGCGGACGATCAGACGCTCGGCTACTACATGACCGGTGGTGGCGGCTCGAAGCTCGAGCCTGCGGCGGCTGCAGCCGCTGAGACTGGAGGGGAGCGATGAGCGAGACCCACGAGGCCTTGCCGGAGCAGAAGCCGTGGATGACCCTCGTTCAAAGGGCCGGCGCGCCGGTCGTGTCCGTGCTCGTCGCGATCGGCATCGGCTCGGTCATCATGTGGGTATCTGGCTACGATGCGATGGCCGCGTTCGCAGCGCTGTTCAAGGGCTCGCTCGGGAGCCCCAAGGCGCTCGGGGACACGTTGCTCAGGGCGACGCCGCTCATGTTCACCGGTCTTGCGGTCGCGTACGGCTTTCGAGCGGGCCTGTTCAACATCGGCGCCGAAGGCCAGCTGTTCATGGGCGGTCTTGCGGCTGCGTACCTCGGCGTAGCGCTCGCCGGCTGGCCGCCTGCGCTCGCGTTGCCGGCGTTGCTCCTCGGAGCGATGGCGGCCGGGGCCGCGTGGGCGTTCGTGCCTGCGCTGCTCAAGGCGCGGATCGGCGCTCATGAGGTCATCACGACCATGATGTTCACCTACATCGCGAAGTACATCGTCTCTTGGCTGGTGGTGGGGCCTCTGAAGGCACCGGGGCAGATACCGCAGACCAACATGATCGGCGTTTCGGCGCAGCTGCCGCGCATCCAATCGCTCTTCTCAGACGCGACGCTTGAGGCGCTTCCCTTCCTGAGGCTCGGGAGGGGGCACATGGGCATTTTCGTCGCACTGTTCTTCGCGGTGGCAGTGTGGCTCGTCTTGAAGTACACGACGCTCGGCTACGAGAACAGGGCGGTCGGGTACAACCCGTGGGCGTCCGAGAACGCCGGCATCTCGGTCCCCGCGACCATCATCAAGTCCCTGTGCATCTCTGGGGCGCTCGCCGGTCTTGCGGGAGCGGTCGAGGTGATGGGCGTCCATCACCGCATCTTCGACCAGTTCTCCTCGGGTTTCGGCTTCACGGGCATCGCCGTCGCGCTGGTGGCGAAGAACCACCCGCTGGGGGTGATCCCGGCGGCGCTCCTGTTCGGCGCGATGTCGGCGGGCTCCGGGACGATGCAGCTCGAGGCGGACGTGCCGCAGAAGATCGTGCTCATCATCCAGGCGCTCGTGATATTCCTCATCGCGGCTGAGTCTGTGGTGCAGTGGTTCATCCAGAAGCGGCAGAAGGAGGCGCTCGCTCGTGCTCGGTGACATCATCACACCGGACCTGTTCGCCTCGGCGCTCAGGATGGCGACGCCGCTTGCGCTGGCGGCGATCGGCGGGACGATATGCGAGCGCTCTGGCGTGGTGAACATCGCCCTTGAGGGCATCATGCTCACCGGCGCGTTCGCCGGGGCCGCGATCACGCTTGCTACCGGCAACCCGTGGGTGGGCGTGCTTGCGGCAGTGCTCGCTGGAGTCGCGATCGCGGCGATCCACGCGTTCGCCTCGATCAACCTCAGGGCCGACCAGGTGGTCTCAGGCACGGGGCTGAACATCCTCGCGCTCGGCCTCACGGGGTTCTTGATGGAGCGGCTGTACGGGCATCCCGGCACGACCGACCCGGTGAAGATGATCCGCCCGCTCTTCTCGCTGCCTAAGCCGCCGGAAGGCTTCGTGGGCGAGGTGCTGCGCTGGGTGGAAGGCGTCTTCTTGTCGCACACGCCGATCGTGTATGCGGCCATCGTGATCGCCGTGGTCGCGCAGTGGGCCATGTACAAGACGCGCTGGGGTTTGCGGCTCCGTGCGCTTGGCGAGCACCCGAAGGCCGCGGACACCGTCGGCATCAGCGTGTATCGCGGCAGGTGGGCGGCAGTGCTCATGAGCGGCGCTCTCGCGGGTCTTGCCGGGGCGAACCTGGTCATCGAGCAGGTCGGCAGCTTCACCGAGAACATGACGAACGGCCGAGGCTTCATCGCGCTCGCCGCGAACATCTTCGGTCGCTGGACGCCGGCGGGGTCGTACCTGGCATCGCTCCTGTTCGGGTTCGCCGACGCGCTGCAGATCAAGCTTCAGATGTTCCGAGGGCAGATCGACATCCCGCCGCAGTTCTTCCTCATGCTGCCCTACGTGCTCACCGTCATCGTCCTGGCTGGCGTCATCGGTCGCGCCGTCGGGCCTGCGGCGGTCGGGCAGCCGTACGAGAAGGGGTAGGCCCGTGCGGCTCGTTGCCGGCGACGGCCGTGACTGGCGTCTCGGGCGTGAGCTTGCCTACGCGCTTGCGTGGGGCGTTGGCGTCTTTCTCGGGGTGCTCGGTGGTGCGCTGCTGACCTACACGGGAACCCAGGGCGCCCCCGGCGCCTCCTCGCTGGAAGTCCGCGACCTGGTCGTGGCGCCTCTTGTGGCGGGATGCGTGATGACGGCCGCGCACGTGCTCCTAGCGCTCGCGGCGGGACTCGTGCGCGGCCGTCGGTCGGGATATGGCGGCGCTACCTGACGCTGCCAGCCGACGCGTCCGACGCTGAGGCTGCTTGGGCCTTGCGCGCGCGACGGCGCCTGATGATGCTCCGCACCAGGTAGTACAGAGCAGCTCCCAGAACCACGAGCGGCAGGAGCGTGAGCGCGAGCACGATTAGGATCTTGATCGTGGCTGCGGCGCCTCGGAAACCGGTGGTGATCGCGTCGAGGAAGCCCCAGCTCTCGCCCTGCGGCCTGATGACCGGCTTCGGCTCTGTGAGCTCCACGGTGACCGTTGCCATGGCTGCCTGGCGCTCCAGGTACTGCACTTGGGCGTCGAGGCTCTCGATCTCGCCACGGACCCGTGCAAGCTCGCGCTCCACCGCGAGCATCTCGTTCACGTTCTTCGCGGCTGCGAAGAAGTCGCGGAGCCGCTTCTCTTCGGCTCGCAGGTTGTCCAGCCGCGCTTTGAGGTCCACGTGCTGCTGAGTGACGTCTTCTGCCGACTCGGACTGGTTCTTGACGGTGCCGATTCCCGAGACGTCGGCTACGAACGCCTCGAACTTGTCGACGGGCACTCGCACCGTGACCCAGCCTCGCAGAGCAGCTCCGTCTCCGTAGTCGACCGCCTCCGGCCGGTAGATCGGCTGCTCGTCGTCCGTCGCCACGTTCAGCGCCGTGATCGAGCCGCCGTGCTCGGTCGCCAAGGCGCGGATCTCCTCGACGGCCTTCTGCACGGCCTTGACTTCGATCCGCATGGTCTTGTTCTTGATGACGAGCGGTCCTGCGATCGTGGGAGCCGAGACGCCCTGGTCGGCAACGCCCTCCGCCGGAGCAGCGCCGCTGGACCCGTATGGGGCTTGCTCAGCGACGCCCTTCTCGAGCGCCACGTCTCGCGACGTGGCGGTTGCCGACGTTCGAGCGGAGCCGAGCACGTCTGACAGCTCCTGGACGCCGGAGCATCCCGTCGACGCGAGGAGCACGAACGTCAGCACGACGGCCGATATGGCCACGCCGATCCTGCGCACATCCCGCTTCATCTCTCAGACCTCCATCTCGTGGGCCCAAACGACGACGCCCTGCCGCCTCGTGCGTCAGGCGGAACAGGGCGTCGAGCCAGCGGTTGTGTCGCGTGCGGGCGCTACGAGACCTGGTCTTCGCGCGCCTTCAGCTGCTTGGCAGCGTAGGCGAGGAAACCGATCCCGATCGCCACCACGGCGAAGAAAGCGACGACGAGCATGTTGAACACGATGCTCGCGACGTTGAAGCCCAGTGGTGCGAAATCTCCCATAGGGGTGTTCACCTCCATCGCGCCCGCGGGTACGCGCTGATTCTATCCCTCAGCGCCAGTCGTGGGCAACTGGGACGAGCCGTCGCTTCCTTCATTCCGCTGTCAAGGCCCGATTCCTGCCTGCACCCCGTTTGACGCCTGGCGTGTCGTCAAGGTTCGCGTCAGGTGGCGGATCGCACCTTGGGGTGGTGGACACGTGGCGTCTCGGGTGGTTTCGTGGGAAATTGGGTGAAAAAGTGTTGCAAAGTGGGACGCAGTGGAATATCGTAGTGGCAGCGAGGCGCCGTACGCCTCGGAAGGTGTCCCGGAGGAGCCAGGAGGGACGGGATGTTTCTCGGCGAGTACCAGCACGTGCTGGACGCCAAGGGGCGCCTGTCTTTGCCTGTGAAGTACCGGGCGGAGATGACGGGCAAGCTGGTCGTCGCCAAGGGTCTCGGGGAGTGCCTGTACGTGTACTCCGCCGAGGAGTACCGGGCCTTCATCCGTCGGCTTATGGAGCAAGACGACTTCGATCCGCGGTTCCGCCAGGTACGGCGGTTCTTCACCTCTGGCGCCATCGAGACCGAGCTCGACTCAGCCGGCCGCATCTCGCTTCCGGCGAACCTGCGGGAGCACGCGCACCTCGAGAAGGAGGTCGCGGTGATCGGCAACGGCAACCGCATCGAGCTGTGGGACGCGGCTCGCTGGGCCGCATACAACGGCGAGACTGCTGAGCGCATCGAGGACGTCGCACGGGAACTCGCTGAGCTCGGCATCCTCTAGGGCCTTGAGAATGGAATACCGGCACACCCCAGTTTTGCTGGCCGAGGTGACGCAGCACCTCTCACTGCACGACGGTTCGATCGTTGTCGACTGTACCTTGGGCGGGGCAGGACACGCGAAACGGGCTGCACAGCTTATCGCGCCCACGGGGATCCTCGTGGGAATCGACAAAGACGACGCCGCACTTGCCGCAGCACACGACGCACTACCCCTCGGCCAGCAGACGATCATCCTGCTCAAGGGTGACTACGGGGACCTCGACGACCTGCTCGTCGAGGCGAGGATCCCGTACGTCGACGCGTTCATCTTCGACCTCGGGGTCTCCTCCTTCCAGCTTGACGAAGCCGGCCGCGGTTTCTCGTACCACCGCGACGCGCCGCTCGACATGCGGATGGACGCCGCATCATCGCAGCCGACCGCGGCCGACATCGTCAACAGCTACAGCGAGGAGGATCTCGCCCGGATCATCCACGAGTACGGGGAGGAGCGGTGGGCCTCGCGCATCGCAGCTTTCATCGTCGCCGCGCGGGCCCGCCATCCGATCACGACCACCGGTGAGCTCGTCGACGTCGTCAAGGCGGCGATCCCTGCCGCGGCCCGACGTGCCGGCGGCCATCCCGCGAAGCGGACGTTCCAGGCGCTCCGCATCGAGGTCAATCAGGAGCTGAGGTCCGTGGAGCGCGGCCTTGAGGCGGCAATCCGGTGGCTCGTGCCTGGCGGACGGATCGCGGTGATCTCGTACCACTCGCTCGAAGACCGCATCGTGAAGCGGGTCTTCGCGCAAGCGTCGCAGGGGTGCGTCTGCCCGCCTGGCCTCCCGGAGTGCAGGTGCGGCAGGGTGCCGGTGCTCCGGATCGTCACGAAGCGGCCGGTCGTTCCGCGAGCCGAGGAAGTCGAGGCCAACCCGCGGGCGCGCAGCGCGAAGCTGCGGGTGGCCGAGAAGGTTGCAGAAGCGATAGCGT
Source organism: Coriobacteriaceae bacterium EMTCatB1 (assembly GCA_001950395.1). GTDB lineage: Bacteria > Actinomycetota > Coriobacteriia > Anaerosomatales > Anaerosomataceae > Parvivirga. The sequence continues at coordinate 823,534 of BDLO01000001.1, read as the reverse complement.
GAGAAGGTGAGCGATGGGTCTTCCAGCGCGGAAGATTGAGTACGAGGAGCGGCCGATCAAGCGATCGGGCGCTCGTCCGCGCTCGTCTGCCGCTGCGAGGCGCAAGACCCGTCATGCGTCGACCCTCATCACGCAGGTCTCGATACTGGCGATCGCGCTCCTAGCGTTCGCTGGTGTTGCCCGCGTCGCAGTCGCGGTGCGTGCGGCGGAGGCCGCGATCGACGCGCACAGGCTCGAGCGGTCGATCCGCACCGAGCTGCTGCAGAGCCGGAAGCTGGAAGCGGACTGCAGCGCGCTCGAGGCCCCGTCGCGCATCGGAACCCTTGCAGCAAGCGCCCTCAACATGCGCACGACCTCGCCGCCGAAGTACATCTGCGTGCCTCCGGCCGACGAGAAGCCCGAACGCTCGCGTGACGCGGCTGCCCGTAAGGACGCGGGCGCGACGCGCACGAGCGGGCTTGCCGCTCTCGTGGAGGAGCTGGTGGCGAGCGAGGCGCAGGCGCTGCTCGTGGGAGACGTCGGCCTCGCGTCGAGCAGATGAGCGGACGCGCTCGGCAGAGAGGGACGACGATGAGGGCGAAGCGAGGCCGGGTGCGGCGATCCGGGCGGCACGCGTTCGTGCTGGCTGCGCTCCTCGTGGCGTTCGCCGGAGTGGCTGTGCGGCTCGTCCAAATCCAAGCTGTCGAAGGTCGGGCCTACGCCGCGATGGCCAAGGAGCAACGAGACCTCGAGCTCGAGCTGCCGGCGCAGCGGGGCTCGATCTACGACCGTGAGGGCAAGCCGCTTGCCGTGACGACTGCCGCAAAGACGGTATACGCGGTTCCCCGTGAGGTCGCGGACAAGGCGGGCACCGCTCGGGCGCTCGCCGAGACCCTCGGCGGCAGCGAGGAGAAGTACCGCACGAGGCTCGAGCGGAAGTCGAACTTCGTCTACCTTGCCCGCAGGGTCCCGCTTGAGCAGGCCCAGGCGCTCGAGAATCTCGCTCTGAAAGGCATTTACTTCCAGGACGACACTCGCCGCGTCTACCCGGGGAGCAGCCTCGCGTGCCAACTGCTCGGGTTCGTCGGCGTGGACGGCGAGGGGCTCTCAGGCGTCGAGAAGCAGTACGACGAGCTGCTCGCGGGGAAGCCCGGCAAGCTCATCTGCGAGAAGGGGCTGAGCGGCGTCCCGATACCAGGGGGCGTGACCTTCAGAGAGGAGCCGACGGACGGGCAGAACGTCGTCTTGACCATCGACGCCGACGTCCAGTACCAGGCGCAGGTCGCTCTCGCCGAGACCGTCGAGCGGTGGAAGGCCAAGAGCGGCTCGGTGGTCGTCATGGACGCGAGGACGGGTGCGATCCTTGCGCTCGCCAGCGTCCCTGACTTCGACCCCAACCGGTACTGGGAAGCCGATCCGCAGGCGCTCCGCTGCCGCCCCATCACGGACCGCTACGAGCCTGGCTCCACTGTCAAGGCAGTGACGGCGGCAGCAACCATCGAGAAGGGGCTCGCAAAGCCCGACACGGTGTTCCGGCTTCCACCGACGCTGAAGATCGGGGATCGAACGATTCACGAGGCGCACCCTCGTGGGACGGTCGATTGGACGCTCACCGAGATCGTGACGAACTCCTCCAACGTCGGAGCGGTGAAGCTCGGGATGCTGCTTGGGCCTCAGGGCATGTACGAGTACCTCGACAAGTTCGGGCTGACCGAGCGATCCGCAGTCGACTTCCCTGGGGAGGCGATGCCGAGCGTCCCGAAGCCGAAGGACTGGTCGGCGACCAGCATCGGGAACATCCCGTTCGGGCAGGGGCTCGCGGTGACTCCGTTGCAGCTCGCCCGCGCCATCGCGGCCATCGGCAACGGCGGCTACCTCGTGACGCCTCACGTGCTGCAGGAGCTGCCTGACTCACCGACCACGAAGCTCGAGTGGCCCACGAGGCGCGCGATCTCAGAGAAGACTGCAGCCCAGATGCGCGAGGTGCTCAAGGCCGTGGTGACGGAAGGGACGGGCAAGGGCGCGGCCGTCCAGGGGTACACGGTCGCGGGCAAGACGGGCACGGCTCAGAAGGCGCGCACGGACGGGGTGCGGGGCTACGCGAAGGGCAAGTACGTCGCATCGTTCTCTGGGTTCCTGCCGGCTGACGACCCCGCCGTCGTGATCGTCGTGACCGTGGACGAGCCGCAGGGCGCGATCTACGGCGGCACGGTCGCGGCGCCGGCGTTCTCGCGCATAGGCGCGTTCTGCATGGCTCACCTGGGGATCCCGCCGCGGATGCCGACGGTCGGGGAGGCCACCAGCTCGAACGAGAGCTCAGCCACGACCGCAACGGCTTCGTCACAGGATACGGGCAGGTAAGCTGGATGCTGATGCGCTGTGATACGATGCGTCGGCTGACGACGAGACAGGCAGTGCGATGGGTGACGTGAGGCTTGACGACTTGTTGGCGGGCGCGGGCGTCGTGAGCATGCCCGGAGAGCTCGTTTCTGTGAGCGGCATCGCGTATCGTTCCGATCGCGTCTCAGAAGGGGACGCGTTCTTCTGCATACCCGGATTCGCTCACGACGGGCACGACTTCGCTGCTGACGCGGTTGCGCGTGGCGCGCGAGCGGTCGTTGCGGAGCGCCCGCTGCCGGTCATCGCACATTCGGTGCCGGTGGCGGTCGTTCGGGACGCCCGCGAGGCGCTAGCGCTGGCATCAGCGCGCTTCCTCGGCGATCCGAGCCAGACGCTGTCTGTCATCGGCGTGACGGGGACGAACGGGAAGACGACGACGACGTACATCGTCGATTCCATCATGCGCGCCTCCGGAGACGAGACGGGCATCATCGGGACCGTCGAGGTCCGCATCGGCGGCGAGCGCGTGCCGTCCGGCCGCACGACCCCGGAGTCCAGGGACCTTCAAGAGCTGCTCGCGAAGATGCGGGCTGCTGGCGTCGAGCGAGTGGCCATGGAGGTCTCGTCGCATGCGATCGACCTCAAGCGGGTGGTCGGCATCCGGTTCGCGGTGGCTGCCTTCACCAACCTCACCCAGGACCACCTGGACTACCACAAGACGCTCGAGGAGTACTGGTCGGTCAAGAAGCGGCTGTTCACCGAGCACGACGTCGGGGTTCGCGTCGCGAACATCGACGACGCGGCCGGAGCCGAGCTGGCCTCAGGGCTGCCGGACGTCATCACGGTCGGACGTTCTGAGGGTGCGCGTGTGCGAGCGATCGACGAGACGCACCGAGCGGACGGCACCGAGTTCGAGCTCGTGACGCCCTCGTGGCGTCGCCGCGTGCGGTTGCCGCTGCCGGGGGCGCACAACGTCGAGAACGCGCTCGTCGCGGTCGGCTGCGCCCTTGCGCTCGGCGTGGACGCCGACGCGATCGTCGCGGGCCTGGAGGCGTGCCCACAAGTACCCGGACGCCTGGAACGCATCGACGAGGGGCAGCCGTTCTCGGTGCTCGTCGACTACGCACACACTCCGGATTCGCTCGCCAAGGCGATCGAGGCGGTCCGCGAGGTGACAAGCGGCCGCGTCATCGTCGTGTTCGGATGCGGCGGCGACCGGGACCGAGAGAAGCGGCCGCTGATGGGCGCCGCGGCGGGCGCTCGGGCCGACGTCGTCATCGTGACGAGCGATAACCCGCGGAGCGAGGATCCTGTCGGCATCATCCTGCAGATCGAAGACGGGCTGCGGGGGACCGATGCCCGCTACCAGGTGGAGGTCGATCGGCGGGCTGCCATACGGGCAGCCATCGAGCAGGCGCAGCCCGGAGACGCCGTCCTGATCGCGGGCAAGGGGCACGAGGACTACCAGATCTTTTCGGACCGCACGATCCACTTCGACGACCGAGAGGTCGCGCGAGAGGAGCTGAGGCGGCTGTGTTGAGGATGAGCGCGGAGCGCATCGCAGAAGCCACGCAAGGTCAGCTCGTCGCTGGCGACGGATCGGTGATGGCGAACGGGCTTTCCATCGACTCGCGTGAGGTGCAGCCCGGAAACGCGTTCGTGGCGCTCGTCGGCGAGCACGCAGACGGGCACGACTTCGTGCGAGCAGCCGTGGATGCTGGCGCGCGCGTGGTCATCGTCACGCGCGCTGACGAGCCGGTGCTCGAGGCGGTCGCTGGCTCACGCCATCCAGAAGCGGCGGTCGTGCTCGTGGCAGACGCCGTCGCCGCCATCCAAGCGATGGCCGCGTACCATCGGTCGCGGCTCACGTGCCCCGTTGTGGGCGTTACCGGCTCCACGGGCAAGACGACGACGAAGGACTTCATGCGGGCCGCGCTGGCCACGACCTTCAAGGTGGTGGCGAGCGAGGGCAACCGGAACAACCAGCTGGGCGTCCCGCTCACCATCTTCGAAGCGGGAGCGGATACCGGCGCGCTCGTCGTCGAGATGGCCATGCGCGGCCCCGGCCAGATCGCGGAGCTCGCCGCGATCGCGCGTCCGACGCACGGTCTCGTGACGAACGTCGGCTTGAGCCACGTGGGAGTGCTCGGGAGCCAGGAAGCCATCGCGGAGGCGAAAGGGGAGCTCGTCGAGGCGATACCGGAGAGCGGCGCCGTGTTCCTCAACGGCGACGACGCATGGACTGCGCGTCTCCGCGAGAGGGCGCGCGCACGCGTCGTCACGTACGGGACGAGCGAAGAGTGCGACGTCCGGGCCGAAGAGATCGCCGTCGACGAGGATGGGCTGCCGGTCTTCACACTGGTGGCCGGCGACGCTCGTGCTTCGGTGAAGCTGCCCGTCCTCGGCAAGCACAACGTCTACAACGCGCTCGCAGCAGCCGCAGTCGCGCTCGATCTCGGCGTCGAGCTCGAACGCGTCGTAAACGGGCTCGCTGAGGCCCGGATGAGCGGGATGCGGATGGACGTGTTCGAGTCGGCGTCTGGCGTCACGGTCATCAACGACGCGTACAACGCGAACCCCGTGTCGATGCGCGCTGCGATCAGCGCGTTGATGGACACGAGAGCGGCTGGTAAGCGGATAGCGGTGCTCGGCGACATGGCCGAGCTTGGCTCGCTTGCAGAGCTGGCGCACTTCCAGCTGGGAGAGGAGGTCGGGCGCTCCGGGATCGACGTGCTCGTGACCGTCGGGACGCTCGCCCGTCGCATCGCAGAGGGCGCGAGAGCGGAGGGCATGGGCCCCGATGCGGTGCGCCCGTGCGCGACGCCCGAGGAGGCGAGCGAAGTGCTCGACGACCTCCTCGAGGCCGGGGACGTCGTGCTGGTGAAGGCGTCGCGGGTGATGGGTTTGGAGCGCGTGGTCGAGGGGATCATCAGACCTCATGTTTAGCGTCATACCTGAGATAGCTCGCTACCCGACCTACCAGGTCCTCCTTGCGGCCGTGGTTGCGATGTCGCTCGCGGGCGCGCTGTTCCCGTTGTGGATACGGATCCTGAGGTATCGCAACATCGGTCAGCAGGTGCGCGCCGACGGTCCCCAGGGACACCTCGTCAAGCAGGGCACGCCGACCATGGGCGGCGTGCTCATCCTGCTCGTCGTCGCAGTCGTGTACCTCGGCGGGGGCGAGATCGACCGAAAGGGTCTGATCGTGCTCATGGCGATGCTGGCGTGCGGGCTTCTGGGTTTCATCGACGACTACGCGAAGGTGGTCCACGAGCGGTCGCTCGGCTTGCGCCCGCGTGCGAAGATCGCCGGTCAGGCCGTCGTCGCGATCCTGGTGGCGCTTGCTGCGGTGAACTGGGCGCACATCTCCACGAAGGTGCTGACGCCGCCAGTCGGGTACGTGGACCTCGGCACCCTGTCGAGCATCGTGCGTGTAGGCGACCTCGCCGTCCGGGTGCCGTGGCTGTACCTCATGCTCGTGTGGTTCATGGTGGTCGGCGAGAGCAATGCCGTGAATCTCACGGACGGCCTAGATGGGCTGGCGGCGGGCACGATAACGCTCGTGATGCTGTCGTACGCGGCGATCGCCTTCCGCCAGGACTCCCTGCCTGTGTCGCTGCTGGCGTCGACGGTGGCGGGCGCGTGCGTGGGGTTCCTCTGGTATAACAGCCATCCCGCGGACATCTTCATGGGGGACACCGGCTCGCTCGGGCTAGGGGCGGCCATCGCGGCGATGGCCATCGTGACGAAGACCGAGCTTCTGCTCCTGCTGATTGGCGGCGTGTACCTGCTGGAGACGCTCTCGGTGGTCCTTCAGGTGGCTTCCTTCAAGCTGACGGGGAAGCGGATCTTCAGGATGGCGCCGCTTCACCACCACTTCGAGATGCTGGGATGGAGCGAGACGAAGGTGATGGTGAGATTCTGGATCATCACCGGTATCATGGCAGGTGCGGGATTCGCGCTCTACTTCGTGTCGACGGCTCTGTGGAAGCAAGCATGAACGAGCGGTCCATACCATCCGGTTCCTATGCGGTCCTCGGGCTTGGAAGCTCGGGTGAGGCGGTGTGCCGTTTTCTCGCGAAACGGATCGGGGCCGGTGTTGACCGCGTGGTCGCGTACGACGCCGCAGACACCCCGGAGCTGCGTGAACGCGCGAAGGGGCTTGCGGAGCTCGGCGTCGAGTGCGTGCTCGGAGCTGATGCCGTGACGGCCCCAGCCAAGATCGTCGTCGCGAGCCCCGGCGTCCGGCCGGACAGCGCGCTCATGCAGTCCGCGCTGTCGACCGCTGCTGAGGTCATCAGCGAGATCGAGCTCGCGTACCGCGCCTCGCGCTCGCCGTGGGTCGCCATCACAGGGACGAACGGCAAGACCACGACGACCGCGCTCGTCGGCCACCTCCTCGACTGTGCGGGAGTGGCGTGCGAGGTGGTGGGGAACATCGGGCGTCCCGCCATCTCGGTCGTCGAGGACGCAGGGCCAGCCACGGTGCTCGTCGCGGAGGTATCAAGCTTTCAGCTCAAGTCGAGCTTTATGTTTCGGCCACGGGTGTCGGTCCTTCTCAACATCACCCCTGACCACATCGACTACCACGGCTCGTTCGAAGCGTACGCGGCAGACAAGGCCCGCATATTCGCCCAGCAAGGTCCTGGGGACACGGCGGTCATCGACGTCGACGATGAGGGGTCGGCCGTGTACGCGCCAGTGGCAGAGGGGGCTGGCGTCTCAGTGGTCCGCGTGAGCGCGCGGCAGCCGTGGGCGCCAGGCGCGTACCTGAGAGACGGTCTGCTCGTGGTCGATCTTGGGCAAGGCCCAGTCGAGCTCGTGCCGCGTGACGAGCTCCGGATCAAGGGCTCGCACAACGTGAGCAACGCGCTTGCAGCGGCGGCGGCAGCTCTCGCGGCGGGCGCAGATCCGGCGGGTGTTCGAGAAGGTCTTCGCACGTTCGAGCCACTCCCGCATCGGCTCGAGCCCGTGGGGGTCGTCGACGGCGTCGAGTACTTCAACGACTCGAAGGCGACGAATCCAGACAGCGTCTTGAAGGCGCTGACCGCGTTCGACGACCGTCCGCTCGTGCTGCTGCTCGGAGGCAGGAACAAAGGGTCGAGCTTCGTGCCTGTGGCTGAGGCGGCGTCGCAGCGGACCAAGGCGGTCGTCGTGTTCGGCGAGGCGGCGGACGAGATCGCGGCCGCATTCGATGGATTCGACGGTTTTCGTCTGCTGCGCGCTCCAGGGCTCGCTGGTGCGTTCGAGGCCGCACGATCGGTAGCGGAGCCAGGAGACGCAGTCCTGCTTTCGCCCGGGTGCGCCTCCTTCGACGAGTTCATGGGCTACGACCACCGCGGCTCGGAGTTCCGCCGCATGGTGCAGGATGCGGGGCGGTCGAGGTGAGGGCTCGGCGCTCAACGGTTCGCACCGGACGGGCGCTCGTGCTCATCAGCGTGCTCGCACTGAGCGGTTTCGGCCTGGTCATGGTGTACTCCGCATCGTCAGTCAAGGACTACCAGGTCCTCGGGAACAGCGCGTACCACCTCGCGAAGCAAGCGCAGTGGCTGGTCGTGGGATTGCTCGCGATGCTCTTCGCATCAAGGCTCGACCTCCGCTTGAGCTCAAGGAGCCTGCCCCTGCACCGCGATGCGGTCGCGGTAGGGTTCGCGGCGTGGGGGCTCTCGGTGGCGGGTCTCGTGGCCGTGTTGGCAGCGGGCGTCGAGCGGTATGGGGCGAAGCGCTGGCTTGAGCTCGGTGGAGTCGGTCTGCAGCCATCTGAGTTCGCCAAGCTCGGGTGCGTCCTCTTGGTGGCTGCGTTGCTCGCGAAGTGGAAGCGCGGCGAGCTTGGCGGATGGCAAGCGGTCGCGCAAGTCGGGTGGATGACTGGCCTCGTCTTCGCGCTCGTCATCTTCCAGCCGGACATGGGCACTGCGGTCTCGATAGCCATCGGCGTGTTCATCCTCCTCGTGTTAGCGGAGGTGAACGGCTGGCTTCTAGCAGGTGTGGCCGGTGCCGGCGGTCTGGCAGGCGTCCTTCTCGTCTTCGTCGAGCAGTACCGGATGGACCGCCTCATGGCCTTCATCGATCCCTGGAGCGACCCGAGCGACAAGGGGTATCAGATCGTTCAGTCGTTGCTTGCGTTCGGCTCAGGGGGCATCCGCGGAGTCGGTCTGGGCCTGTCGCGCCAGAAGTTCTCGTATCTGCCGATGGCGCACACGGACTTCATCTTCGCCATCGTCGGCGAGGAGCTTGGGCTCATCGGGTCGCTGGCGGTAGTCCTCGTGTTTGCGACATTCGTCGTGGGCGGTTTCATGGTGGCCATCGGCTCTGCGAGCGAGTACGATAGATTGCTTGCGGGCGGCGTCACCGGACTCATCGGGACGCAGGCCATCATCAACATGTGCGCGGCTACGGGGCTCATGCCAGTCACGGGCATCCCGTTGCCGTTCGTGAGCTACGGGGGCTCCTCGCTCATGTTGACTCTCGGCTGCGTCGGCCTCGTGCTGGGAGTCGCCCGGCGAGCGGAGCGCTCTCCGACGGCGGTGCGGGCACGTCGTGCGCCCCAGCAACCGCGAACGGTTGCAGCGCCCCGCGACGCGTCGCGTTTGTCACGGAAAGGACAGTTGCGTGAGATTCCTGTTGAGCGGCGGAGGGACCGCGGGGCACATCTACCCCGCGCTGACCGTCGCGCACATCCTCGAGCAGGGCGAGCATGACGAGGTCGTCTTCGTAGGGACGCCCGACTCCCTCGAGGCCCGTCTCGTCGGTGAGGCGGGCATTCGATTCGTCGGCGTTCCCGCTGCGGGATTCGACAGAGGCCGGCCGCTCACGCTCGTGACGTCCGGGGCTCGCGTGCTCGCTTCAGTGGCGCGGGCAGCGACGCTCATCCGGCGGGAGCGTCCGGATGTCGTGGTCGGCTTCGGGGGATATGTGTCGCTGCCGGTGGGGATTGCCGCTGTGCTCGCTGGCACGCCGCTCGTGCTCCACGAGCAGAACTCCGTGCCGGGGCTCGCGAATCGGCTGCTGTCGCGCTTCGCGAAAGCGGTCGGCGTGACGTATCCTGGCTCAATCAAGCATTTGCGGCGTCCGGATCGAGCGGTGGTCACGGGCAACCCCGTGCGAGAGCAGATCCGGACTGCGGATCGAGCACGTGGCAGGAGGATGCTGGGACTCGACGACGACGCGACGGTCCTCCTCGTGTTCGGGGGCAGCAGGGGAGCGCGTCACATCAACCAGGCGCTCGTGCGGATCTGGCCGCTTCTCGCATCTGTCGATCGCTTGCAGGTGGTCCACGTCGCCGGTAGGATCGAGGCCGCTTCCGTGGCCGAAGCGATGGCCGACGCTCTCGCGGCGAGCGACGGGCGGTATCAGCTCCACGAGTACATCGAGGACATGGGAAGCGCGATCGCGGCGGCCGACGTGATCGTGAGCAGGGCCGGAGCGACGTCGCTTGCGGAGATCACGGCGATCGGGCGAGCGGCGGTTCTGGTTCCGTACCCGTATGCGACCGATGACCACCAGACTCTGAACGCTCGGGCAGTCGCGGCCGCAGGGGCTGCGATCGTGGTGCCCGACGCCGAGCTCGACGGTGACGCGTTCCCGCACGCGGTGATGCGGCTGATCTCGGACCGAGCGCTGTGCGATGAGATGGCCGCGGCGTCGGCGGGGCTCGGTCGACCTGACGCTGGAGAGAGAGTGGCTGCGCTCGTTCGTGAGGCGGCCCAAGAAGCGCGTGGCGAGGAGAGGCCGTGAGCAAGGTCTACGCTCACTTCATCGGGATCGGCGGCGCTGGCATGAGCGCCTTGGCTCGCGTGCTCGTCGAGCGCGGCGTGCCGATATCCGGGTCCGATCTCAAGGAGTCGCGGTACGCGCAAGCGCTCGTCGATCTCGGCGTCCCCGTGGCGTTCGGTCATGCGGCCGAGAACCTCGGCGATCCCGAGGTGGTCGTCGTCTCCTCCGCGATACCGGACACGAACCCAGAGCTTGTGGAAGCGCGTCGCCGAGGCCTGCCGGTGTGGTCGCGCGCCGAGATGCTCGCGCACCTCGGCCGAGGGCTGAAGACGCTTGCAGTCGCAGGCACGCACGGCAAGACGACGACCTCCTCGATGCTTGCGACCGCGCTTTCGAGCCTCGGGTGCGATCCGACGTTCCTCATCGGCGGCGAGCTCAACGACATGGGGTCGAACGCGCGGTCCGGCGCCGGCGAGTTCTACGTCGTCGAGGCCGACGAGAGCGACGGGTCCTTCGTGAGACTGGACCCCTTCGTCGCAGTCGTGACGAACATCGAGGCGGACCACCTCGACCACTACGGCTCTCTCGACGAAGTCGTCGCTGCGTTCGGCGACTTCATCGCCAAGGCTTCGCCGAACGGCGCAGTCGTCGTCTGCGGAGAGGACGAACGTCTGGCGGCCGTGGCCCGGCAGCGGGCGCGCGCGCGAGTGATCACGTACGGCGCCTCGGAGGGCGTCGACGTCCGCTTCCAGCCGCTCGAACAGCAAGGGCTCGGGTGGTCGTTCGAGGCGACGTTCCCTGATGGGAACGCCGTTCGGTGCGTCACGTCCGTCCCCGGGTTGCACAACGTCTCGAACGCCACGGCGGTGCTCGCGGCCATGTGGGCGCTCGGCCTCGACGTCAGCGGCGCTGCGGCGGCGCTCGCTGGCTTCAGCGGGGTCCGGAGGCGCTTCGAGCGCGTCGCGGAGGTCGACGGGATCGTCGTGGTGGACGACTACGCCCATCATCCCACGGAGATCCGCGCCACGCTCCGTGCAGCGCGGCAGGCGGCTGGCGCGCGTCGCATCTTCGCGATTTTCCAGCCGCACCGCTACACGAGGACAGCGGCGTTGGCGCGAGAGTTCGGCGAAGCGTTCGGTGACGCTGACAAGGTGGTGCTCATGGACGTCTACGCCGCTGGAGAGGCGCCGATCCCGGGCGTGTCGGGGAAGAGCATCCTCGACGCAGTCTTGGAGCACGACGCTCATGCTGAGGTCGCGTACTTCCCGCATCGCGCAGACATCGCGCCGTACGTAGCGAAGCGGGCTCGACCTGGCGACTTGGTGATGACGCTCGGCGCTGGCGACGTGACGGTGCTGGCGCGCGACGTGGTGCGCGTCTTGCGCGGGGAAGAGGGCTGAGCCGCATGCGAGAGGCCATCGAGCGCGCGCGCGAGCGGCTTGCCGGGCGGATCGAGGGCGAGATCCGCGCAAACGAGCCCATGAGCCGCTTCACCTCGTTCCGCATCGGAGGGCCGGCCGACCTGCTCGTGATGTGCGATACGGTCTCGGACCTTGCTCTCGCGACAGAGGTCTTGGGCGAAGAGCAGGTCCCGTGGGTCGTCATCGGCAAGGGCACCAACCTGTTGGTGTCCGACGAGGGGTACCGCGGTGCGGTCCTGCTGCTCGGACGCGAGTTCAGGACGCGCGTGCGCGAGGGCCAGGCGATCCGCGCGGGCGCAGGCGCCGTTCTGGCGCATCTGGTGCAAGACGCGTTCCACTATGGACTGGCCGGTCTCGAGTTCGCCGTCGGCATACCGGGCACGCTCGGCGGTGCGCTGGCAATGAACGCGGGCAGCAGAGACGTGTGGATGTCCTCGGTCGTGGAGACCGTCACGCTCTTCATGCCCGGACGCGGGCTCGAGCTCGTGCACGGCTCCGAGGTGGAGTGGGGCTATCGTCGAAGCGGCTTGGACGCTCGGGGTATCATAGTCGAGGCCGAACTCAAGCTCCGGGAAGGAGAGCCAGCGCGGATACGGCACGAGATGGAGCGATCGCTCGCTCGGCGAAAGCAGACGCAGCCGATCGGCAAGCCGTGTGCCGGAAGCGTGTTCGTGAACCCCGAAGGGGAGTCTGCTGGGCGACTTATCGAGCAGGCAGGGCTGAAGAACACCCGCCTCGGCGGGGCGAGGGTCTCGGAGATCCACGCCAACTTCATCGTCAACGACGGCGGCGCGACAGCCGCAGACGTGCTGGGACTCATACGGAAGATCAAGCTCATCGTGAAGGAAACCCATGGCGTCGAGCTACGACCGGAGATCAGGTTCCTCGGGGACTTCACCAGGCCGTGAGCCAGGTCGCGGAGCGAACCGCAGAAGCCACGATCGCCCGGACAAGACCCACTCGGTGACGGGCGACCGCCTCCGCGACCCCGTGAGCCAGAAGCGAGCGAAACGAGCGAGCGGCGTGCGGCACGAGCCTCGCGAGCCCGGAATCGGCGACAGGATCGCGAAATCCAAGCGCTTGGAGCGCGAGCGCAGGCGGCAGCAGCGCAGGCGTCGCAACCAGGTCCGCCTGGCGGCGGCGGTCGCGCTTGCGGCTGCGATCGTCTTCGGGACGAGCGCCATCGCACGGTCCTCGCTCTTCGAGATACGGCACGTCGACGTCGTGGGGGCTCAGCACGTGCCCGTCGACGAAGTCGTGCGGAAGGCGGCCGTCCCTGCTGGAGCGACGTTGCTGCGATTCCCGAAACGCGCGATTGCAGAGCGCATCATTGCGGACCCCTGGGTGGCGGAGGTGCACATCACGCGAGACTATCCCCACACGCTGCGCATCCGCATCGTGGAACGCGTGCCATTCGCCAGAGTGGATACGGGGCAGTCGATATGGATCGTGGACGCGAACGGGATGGTTCTCGGTGAGGACTCGGCGGAAGCCAGCTCCACGCTTCCAGTCGTGCGGGACGTGCCTGGCCTCGACCTGAAGCCGGGGCGAAAAGCAACCTCCGAGGTGCTCCACAACGCCCTGCAGATCCTCGCAGGCATCGCACCGGAATCGTACTCGAGCGTCAGGGCGGTGAGCGCACCGACGATCGACGAGACCTCGCTCATCACGACGAACAACGTCGAGATCATGATGGGCGAGGCGGCGGACGTCCCAAAAAAGGACGAAGTCGCTCGGCGCATCATGCAAGAACAGGGCGCAGCGGTCGTGTTCATCGACGTCCGCAACCCGGATCGACCCGTGTCGCGAGGTCTGAGCGAATGACGTATTCGCAAGTACTTGCACACCTTGCGACGATAGGGTAGAGTTCATGCAAAGATTGACCGTTCTGGCACTCATATATACATCAACTTGAGGTTGATGGTTGTCGGCGGTCCCGGCAGCGGGAGGTAGAAATGCTAGAGACGGGGGCGAACTACCTGGCGGTCATCAAGGTCGTCGGTGTGGGCGGAGGCGGAACGAACGCCGTCAACCGCATGGTGGAGGCAGGCGTCAAAGGCGTCGAGTTCATCGCCATCAACACCGATGCGCAGGCGCTGTTGATGTCTGATGCCGACTACAAGGTGCACATCGGCGTAGGGCTGACGAAAGGTCTCGGCGCCGGCGCGGATCCTGATGTCGGCTTGCAAGCAGCCGAGGAGAGCCGCGCGGAGATCAAAGAGGCGCTGCAGGGTGCCGACATGGTGTTCATTACGGCCGGCGAGGGCGGCGGAACAGGCACGGGTGCAGCGCCTGTCATCGCGCAGATCGCCAAAGAAGAGATCGGAGCTTTGACCGTCGCCGTCGTGACCCGGCCGTTCGCGTTCGAGGGACGGAAGCGCGCGCTGCAGGCCGAAGAGGGCATCAAGCGCCTGAAGGAGCACGTCGATACGCTCATCGTCATCCCGAACGACCGGCTGCTGCAGGTGGCCGAGCGGAAGACGACGATCCTCGATGCCTTCCGGATCGCAGACGACGTGCTTCGCCAGGGCACGCAGGGCATCACGGACCTCATCACGGTGCCAGGACTCATCAACCTCGACTTCGCGGACGTGCGGACGATCATGAAAGACGCCGGGTCGGCGCTCATGGGCATCGGCCTTGCGAGCGGAGAGAACCGTGCGCACGACGCGGCGAAGGCAGCCATCTCGAGCCCGCTGCTGGAAAGCAGCATCGAGGGCGCCCAGGGCGTCTTGCTCAGCATCGCGGGCGGCAGCGACCTCGGCCTGTTCGAGGTGAACGAGGCCGCGGAGGTCGTGCAGGCTGCAGCGGCTCCCGACGCCAACATCATCTTCGGCGCGGTGATCGATGACTCGATGATGGACCAGATCCGTGTGACGGTCATCGCGACCGGTTTCGGCGCCAAGCGCAAGCAGGAAGCGATGCAGTTCGAGCAGGCCGCGGAAGCCGGTCCGGCGATCCCGACGTTCGAGCCGGTGAGAAGCGCGTTCGAGGAAGACGAGTACGACATCCCGGAGTTCCTCAAGCGCAGGTGATGCGCGTTCACCGCGCGAACGATTCGAGCGGGCCGCACTCTCGCAAGGAGGGCGCGGCCCGCTCGGCGTCGTGCGACCGTTACTCGGCCGGGGTCTCCGGCGGTGCCGGAGGTGCTGGCGGTGCCGGAGGCTCGGGCGCCGCGGGTGGCGCGGGTGGCGCTGGAGGTGCTGGTGGCGCGGGGGGCGCTGGCGGCGCAGGTGGAGCCGCTGGTGGCGCCGGCGGTGCGGGAGGCGCTGGTGGCGGCGGCGCGTACCCGCCGACCTGACCGGACGCTGCCACGGTCCCACGCTTGGTCTTCTTGTAGACCATGAAGTAGTACACGATCGCGGGGATGAGCGCTGCTCCGAAGAACCACGACACGGCCATGATGATGATCCACATGGTCTTGCTCTTCCCGTTCGAGTTCGGGAACTCGTACTCCTGGCGTTGGATCAAGTCGACGAGCATCCAGATCCAGAAGACGAGCGACAGGAGCCCGAAGATGCCGAGGCACGCGTAGATCCTCAGACCGCGCCAAGCGCCGCGTTGTCGTCCGTGCTCTCGTACTGCGCGAACGCCTGCGCGGCGGGAAGGAGCGTGCCGGCGGCGACGAGGACAGGGGCGACGCGTTTGACAGACTGCTTCATGCGATCACCCCCTTTCACCGCAGTCGCAAGCCCGAGCGATCTCGTGCTTGCGCTTCCATTCTGCACCATGAGGGGCGATATCGGCTACTGTGTCTGTATGAGCGGGAGGAGAAAAACCAGCACGGGAAGCTCTGAGCACGCGAGGTCGATGCCTGCGCCGAGCCTCAGCAGGTGTACCGTCGGCGAGATCGCGTGGCACGAAGACGTCGCGCTTCGCGAGCGGAGCGGCATCGTCGTCGCGTTCAGCGAGCGCACGGGCGGGGTGAGCGAGGCGCCGTTCGAATCCCTCGATCTGGCAGCGCACACCGGCGATGCGCCGGACGCCGTCGATGAGAACAGGCGGCGGTTCCTCGACGCGCTCGGACTAGGCGAGCATCGCGATCGGCTCACCTGCGCGGAGCAGGTTCACGGCGTCCGCGTCCAGACGGTCTGGCCCTCTCAGGCCGGCTCAGGCGGCAGGGCAGCGGGAGGTGTGCCGCCGGTAGCAGGCGCCGACGCGCTCGCGACTGAGCACGAGGGGGCCCCGCTCATGCTCCTGTTCGCCGACTGCGTGCCGGTCGTCCTCGTGGCCGAGCGCGCGCGGGCGATCGCGGTGGCGCATGCTGGCTGGCGTGGCCTTCTGGGCGGCGTGGTGGCGAACGCGGTGACGGCGCTGCGCGACCTCGTGGGACCGGCCGAGCCTCTCGCGGCGTACGTCGGTCCGCACATCGGGGCCTGCTGCTACGAGGTCGGCGACGAGCTCGTTTCGCATTTCGCTCACAAGTTTGTTACGATACGCCGGGCTTCCGCCACGCTGGACTTGCGGGCGGCGGTCACAGAAGAGCTCGCGTCTTCAGGAGTCCCGGAAGAGCGCCAGTGTCACCTCGGCATATGCACCGCGCACAATACGGATCGCTTCTACTCCTACCGGGCCGAGGGGCGCACCGGGCGCCACGCCGCACTCGCGTGCATCGTGCCGTCGCACTGATCGTGGCGAGCGCGCTTACGGTCTCGCTTGCGGGCTGCTCGAACGGGAGCCACGCGTCCGACCAGGTGATCGTGACCGGTTCGACCACCATCCAGCCCATCGCGGAAGTCGCCAAGGAGGGATTCGAGCGGGCGCATCCTGGCGTGCGCATCCTCGTGAGCGGCGTAGGCTCATCGGCAGGCATCGAGAACGTCATCGCTGGGACCGCGGACATCGGCACCTCGTCGCGCGACCTCAAAGGTGACGAGCTTCACGCGGGGCTCGTGGACACGCCGATCGCCTACGACGCGATCGCCGTCATCGTCAACCCGTCGAATCCGGTGGACGGTCTGACGAAGGCGCAGGTCAAAGCCATCTTCGAGGGCAGGATCACCAACTGGAAGCAGGTGGGCGGGCCAGATATGGAGATCGGGCTCGTGAACCGTGACGAAGCGTCCGGGACGCGGGAGGCGTTCTTCAAGATCGTGCTGGACAAGGAGCGGTTCGATCCGACGGCCGTGGTGCTGCCGGGCACCGGGCAGGTGCGCTCGGTGGTCGCGCAGGCTCCGAGCGCTATCGGGTACATCTCGCTCGGATTCGTGACCCCAGAGGTCAAGGCGCTCGCGATCGACGGCGTCGAACCGTCCGAGGAGGCGGTCGTGAACGGACGCTACCCGATCAGCCGCGTGCTGCACTTCCTCACCCGTGGCGAGCCGACAGGGCTCGTGAAAGAGTTCATCGACTACGTGCTCTCACCCGAGGTGCAGGAAGACGTGGTTCGCGATGCAGGCTTCATCCCGGTGACCGCGAAGGACGCACACCAGTGAGCGAGACGCAGACAAGCTCAGCGCCGCGCGAGCTCAAGCTCATGTCGAGGTCGACCTACCTCAAAGAAGCGGCCCTCAAGAACCTGTTCATGCTGTGCGCCACCATGGCTGTCGCGGGTGTCGTGCTCATCTTCCTGTTCGTCGGATGGCGCGGGTGGCCGGTCTTCAGCGAAGTCGGGCTGAAGGGCTTCCTTGGCGGGTCCGAGTGGCTGCCGACCCAGGGCCTGTTCGGCATCCTGCCGCTGCTCGTGGGCTCGCTCGTGGTGACGCTGGGCGCGCTCGCCCTTGGGGCCCCGCTCGCGGTCGGCACGGCGGTCTTCCTCTCGGAGATCGCGCCTCCGCGCGTGCGGTCTGTGGTGCGTCCGGCGGTCGAGCTGCTTGCCGGCGTTCCCTCGGTGGTGTTCGGCTTCTTCGGGCTGCTCGTGGTGCGGCCGATCGTCGCTGACCTCACCGGAGGGCTCGGATTCGGGCCGCTCACGGCGTGGCTCATCCTCGCCATCATGATCGTGCCGACCATCGCCACCCTGACCGAAGACGCGCTCGGGTCGGTGCCGGACGGGATCCGCGAGGCGAGCTACGCCATGGGCGCGACGACGTGGCAGACCATCTGGCGAGTGCTTTTGCCTGCTGCAAAGATCGGCATCATCGATGCGGTGATCCTCGGCATGGGGCGGGCCATCGGCGAGACGATGGCGGTGCTCATGGTCGTGGGCAATGCGCCCGTCTTCTTCCGGGGCATCGGCAAGCCGGTCTCGACGCTGACGAGCCAGATCGTCATGGACATGCCGTACGCTTCAGGCGTCCATCGCACCGCCTTGTTCGGTCTCGCGATCATCCTGTTCCTCATCTCGATGGGGCTGGTGGGTCTGGTGCGCGGGCTTTCCCGGCTGCGTGAGGGGACGCGATGAAGCGCGACGCGAAGAACCTCACGAACACGCTCGCCCTCGCGGCGTTCTGGGTCGCTGGCATCACGACCGTCGTCGTGCTGTTCGCCGTGATCGGCTACGTGTTCATCAACGGAGCGAGGCAGATAAGCCCCGAGTTCATCTTCACGAACCCGCACGGCGTGAATGCCGAAGGCGGCGTCTGGCCGACGATCGTCGCGACGCTGTACGTGACCGGTCTTGCGATGCTGCTCGTGACCCCGGTCGCCGTGCTCGCGGCGGTCTACCTCGCGGAGTACGCGGTGCAGGGCAGGCTCGTGCGGACGATCCGGTTCGCGGCAGACACGCTCGCGAGCGTGCCGTCCATCGTCATGGGTCTGTTCGGCCTCGCGTTGTTCGTCGAGTCGATGGGGCTCGGGTTCTCCGTGATCTCGGGCGCTTTGGCGCTCTCGTTCCTGATGCTGCCGATCGTGATGCGCACCACCGAAGAGGCCATCCGTGCCGTGCCGAAGTACATCCGGTGGGGCTCGTACGGGCTAGGCGCGAGCAAGTGGCAGACGGTGAGCCGCGTGGTGCTGCCTGCGGCGGCGTCCCGGATCATCACCGGCATCATCCTCGCCGCCGGGCGGGCGGTCGGCGAGACCGCCGTCGTGATCTTCACCATGGGGACGATGATCAACACGCCGATCCTGCCGACCGACCCCGGGCGGTCGATGACCGTCCACCTGTACCAGCTTTCCATGGAGGGCATCAACATGCCTGCCGCCTTCGGCACGGCGCTGCTCCTGATGGCGATGGTGCTCGCGTTCAATCTCTCCGCGCGGTGGCTGCTGCGCAGGAACAGGAGGATGCAAGGATGAGCGACACGCTCGATTGTGCGGCTTCGCCTGCGGTCGAGGGGGCCGCCCCTGAGGTCAAGATCACCGTTCGCGACCTCGACTTCTACTACGGGGACTTCCACGCGCTCACGGGCATCTCGTGCGACATCAAGGCGCGTTCGGTGACTGCGTTCATCGGGCCTTCTGGCTGCGGCAAGTCGACGTTCCTGCGCTGCCTGAACCGCATGAACGACCTCATCCCAGGGACGCGTGTCGACGGCACCGTCCTGCTCGACGGCCAGGACATCTACGGCCCGGGCGTGGATCCCGTCGATTTGAGGCGCAGGGTGGGGATGATCTTCCAGCAGCCCAACCCGTTCCCGATGAGCATCTACGACAACGTCGCGTACGGGCCTCGGCTGCACGGAGTCAAGAAGAAGTCCGAGCTCGACGACATCGTGCGAGACTCGCTGGAACGCGCCAACCTCTGGAAGGAAGTCAAAGACATCCTCGACCGCGGCGGGCTCACCCTCTCCGGCGGCCAGCAGCAGCGGCTGTGCATCGCCCGCGTGCTCGCCGTGCAGCCAGACGTGCTCCTCATGGACGAGCCGTGCTCCGCGATCGACCCCACGAGCGTCCAGAAGATCGAGGACCTGATGGCGGAGCTCAAGTCGTCCGTCACCATCATCATCGTCACGCACAACATGCAGCAGGCGGCGCGCACGAGCGATGAGACGGCGTTCTTCTTGCAGGAACGCTCGGGAGAGCCGGCGGTGCTGGTCGAGTTCGGCAGGACGGCCGACATCTTCACCAGCCCCAAGGACAAGCGGACTGAGGACTACATCACCGGCCGCTTCGGATAAGCGCCGCCCCGTTGCCGTCTCGCGGCTCGGCCGAGGCGCCGTCGGGCTTCCGGCACGGTATAATCCGTGCAGAGGCAGATGCGATCGAGGAAGGGCCGATGATGCGAGAAGGATTCCGCAAAGAGCTGAAGGACCTGAAGGCCAGCGTCATCGCCATCGGCCACGACATCGTGGACGTGACGCGCGACGCGGTCCGGGCGCTCGTGGAGGGCGACGTCGAGCTCGCGCAGCGCGTCATCGATGGCGACAGCGACATCGATGCGCGGTGCCTCGGGATCGAAGAGCGCTCGCTCGAGATCATCGCGACGCAGTTCCCCGTGGCGCGCGACCTGCGCCTGCTCCACTCGCTGGCGTACATCGCGATGCACTTCGAGCGCATGGCAGACCTCGCGGTGAACATCGCGAAGGCGGCGCGCCGGACGGCCGGCCGTCAGGGGCCGCAGACGCTGTACGACCTGATCCAGGCGCAGGGCAACCTCGTCCAGCGCGTGCTCCAGGCGATGCTCGAGGCGCTGGAGAAGAACGACCTGGAGATGTCGCGCAAGCTCCAGGACCTCGACGAGCCGATCGATCATCTCTTCAAGCAGTTCTTCCGGGAGTTGGCGCGGTTGCAGGACGAGGAAGACATCGAATGGGGCTCGTCGATGGTGCTGGCGTCGCGCTACCTCGAGCGGATCGCCGACCACGCCGTGGACATCGGCGAGCGCATCACGTACATGGTGACCGGCCACTTCGCGTCATGCGAAGACGACGAGGCCTGATGCTCAGTGAGCGTGATAGCCGAGCGATACCGAGCGGTCCGGAGGGCCGTGGCTGACGCTGCTGATGCGGCGGGGAGGGACCCCGACGACATCACGATCGTCGCCGTCACGAAGAACGTCGGCGTCGCGGAGATCAGGCAGGCCATCGCGGCCGGCATCCGGGACTTCGGGGAGAACCGCGTCCAGGAGTTCTTGGGCAAGTACGGGCTGTTCCCCGACGTCCGGTGGCACTTCATCGGCACGCTGCAGTCGAACAAGGTCAAAGATGTCGTCGGACGTGCCGTCCTCATCCACTCCGTGGACTCGGTGGACCTGCTCGCGCGCATCGACCGTATCGCCTCCGAACGTGGTGTGGTGCAGCCGGTGCTCCTTCAGGTGAACGTCTCCGGCGAAGCGACGAAACACGGGTTTGCGCCCGAAGAGGTCGAAGACGCGCTCAAGGCCGCCGCGGAGATGGGCTCCGTTCGGGTGGACGGGCTCATGACCATCGCGCCGCTCGCTCGACCGGAACAGGTGCGCTGGGTGTTCCGCGGGCTCGCGGACCTCTTTGCCTCTCTGTCCGCGTTGCGGTTCAATGGCACCGAGATGCACGAGCTGTCGATGGGGATGACCAACGACTTCCGCGTCGCGATCGAAGAAGGCGCGACCATCGTCCGTGTCGGCAGGGCCATATTCGGCAAGTGAGCGCGTGTCGAGAAGGGATGCAGCCGTGGGACTCTGGGATTCGATAAAGGCCCGGCTGGGCCGCGGCGATGAAGACGAGTACTACGACGACTACTACGCCGAGGACGAAGACGAAGAGGCCGACGGCCTCGACGTGCCGGCGGTGCGCAGCCCGTACGAGGCCGAGGCTCGCACCGGCGTGCGCCGGTTGCAGCGCGAGCCGGACCTGGACCGCGCCCGCGGCTACGGTGCGCGGACCGCGTCGGTCGAGCCCCTGCCGACGACGAGCGTGCGGGCGGTGCCGCAGGTCAAGATGCAGATCGTCGAGCCGCGCTCCTTCTCTGAGGCGCAGTCCATCGCGGACAAGTTCAAGAGCGGCCAGCCCGTGATCATGAACCTCACGATGGCCGAGCCGGAGCTCGCTCGGCGCCTCATCGACTTCGCGAGCGGTCTCACGTACGGCCTGAACGGCGGCCTGCAGAAGGTCTCGGAGAAGGTCTTCATGCTCACGCCCGCGAACGTGGACGTCTCGGCTGCGCAGCGCAAGGAACTGCGCGATCGCGGCCTGTTCGACTCGGGGGTGTAGCGGTGGGTTTCGGACGTATCGCCATCATCGGCGGTGGCCGCATGGGGGAAGCGATCGTCGCTGGCCTGCTCGCCTCGGGCGCTGCTCGCCCAGAAGAGATCTCGGTCGCTGAGCCGAACGAAGACCGCAGGACGGTCTTCGAGTCGCACGGGGTCGTGGCCGTCCCGGACGGTCACGAGATCGTGCGAGACGCAGACATCGTGATTCTCGCCGTCAAGCCGCAGGTCATCGACGCGGTGCTCGCACACCTTGCAGACGAGGTCCCTCGGGAGGCGATCGTGGTCTCCATCGCAGCGGGCGTGGAGACCCGCCGGATCGAGGCGCTGCTGCCGGCCGGCGTCGCGGTGGTGCGCGTGATGCCGAACACGCCCGCCATGGTCGGCGCTGGCATGAGCGTGGTGTGCGGCGGCGCTGCCGCGAGCGACCAGGCGGTCGAGACGGTGCGGTCGCTGTTCGAGGCCCTCGGTACGGCCACTGTGCTTGACGAACGCTACTTCGACGTCGCCACCGCGATCTCAGGGTCGGGGCCGGCGTACGTCGCGCTCGTCGCCGACGCGCTCGCGCGTGCGGGCGTCGCGCAAGGGCTGTCCAAGGACGTCGCGCTCGCGCTCGCGTTGCAGACGATCAAGGGGACGGCCGAGCTCATCGAACGGACAGGATCGCACCCCGAGGCGCTCATCGACGCGGTGGCGAGCCCGGGCGGGACGACGATCGCGGCTGTGCAGGTGCTCGAGGAGCGTGCGGTGCGCGCGGCGTTCGGCGAAGCGGTGGCGGCTGCGGTGCGCCGTGCGCGGGAGCTCTGAGGCGTCGTGACGGTGCTCGGGATCGTCGATTCGCTCGTGAGCTTCTACTCGACGCTCATCATCGTGTACGTCTTGATGTCCTGGTTCCGGCCGACGGGGGTGTTCTACGACGTCTACCGCGTGCTCGGACAGCTGTGCGAGCCGTACATCGGCGTCTTCCGCCGGATCGTGCCGCCCGTCGGCTCCATCGACTTCTCGCCGTTTGTTGCGCTGCTCACGCTGCAGTACCTCATCCGGCCGATATTGGTTAGACTGGTCCTGCAGGTCTCGTAGCGACGGTCAGGGAGGACCGGACCGATGAAACTCACCCCGCTCGACATCCACCACAAGGAGTTCAGCAAGTCGTTGCGCGGCTACAACGAGGTCGAGGTCGACGAGTTCCTCGATCAGGTAGCCGACGAGCTCGAACGCCTCTTCAAAGAGAACATCGAGCTTTCCGAGCGCATCGAGGCGGCCGAGGAGAAGGTGCGTGCGTACCAGGAGATGGAACGGACGCTCAACAACACGCTGCTCGCCGCGCAGAAGTCCGCCGACGACATCATCGCCAAGGCGAAGCACGAGGCCGAGGTGGTGCTGAAAGACGCCGAGGTCAAGGCGAAGGAGATCATCCACAACGCGCTCCAGCAGAAGCAGAAGGCGCAGGCCGACCTCGTGCGCATCAAGCAGGCCGAAGAGGCGTTCCGGGCCCAGTTCCGGGCGCTTCTCGAGTCGCACCTGCGTTCGGTGGCCGAGATCCCGCTGCCCGAGGACGTGAAGGTCCTCGCCGCTGAGGTCGGCGGCGAGGTCGTCGGCGAGGTCGAGGTCGCTGCAGCGCAGGCCCCTGCTCCGGCAGAGGAGACGAGCGCCCAGCGCTCCTACCGCGAAGCGTTGGAGGCGCAGATCCGAGGTGCGGCGGCTCCTGCTGAGCCGGCCGCCGAGGCTGCGGCGGAGAAGCCGGCCGCCCCGGTCGGCGAGCCGCCGGCTCCCGGTTTCGTGCAGGGCATCCAGCTCGGCGAGGTGGCGGCGCCCGACATCACCGAGGAGGAGCCGCGCTTCGAGGTCCCTGAGTTCAAGCTGGACTTCCGCGCGGCGGGCGCGACGGACGACGACCTCGACATCGAGGAGATCGATTAGCGCCATGGGCGTCGTGTTCGGCGTCAAAGTGACGCCGAAGGCGCGCTCGAACGGCTGCGACGGCTGGTCGGGCGCTGAGCTCGCTGTCCGCGTCACCGCCGCTCCTGACCGGGGGCAGGCGAACGCCGCGGTGTGCGCTGTCATCGCCGATGCTCTCGGGGTTCCGAAGTCGTCGGTGCGCGTCGTGCGCGGGCACACGTCACGGCACAAGCTCGTCGAGGTCGACGGCGTGGACGAGCCCGACCTGGAGCGTGCGTTCGGGCCGCGGCCCACGCCGCTCCTGTAGGGCGCGTTGACCGTGCGAGCTGCGCTGCGCTAGCATCGGCACCACGCGGCGCGCAGGCGCCGGCAACACCGACACAGGCAGCGACGAGGACGAGTAGCTGCGAGAGCAGACCTTCCAGCGAGCGGGGACAGTGCGAGCCCGCAGGCGAGCGCGCAGCGAAGATCACCTCCGAGCCTCGGCCCGAACCGCTTCACGCGCAGTAGGCGCCGACGGGAGCCTCCGTTACCAGGCAGCCGAGTGGCGCGCGGGAACGGTCCTCGCGCAAGCTGGGTGGTACCGCGGAGCGTCTGTTCGCGCTTCGTCCCGGCTGGGGCGGAGCGCGTTTTCGTTTCGAGCGATCGAAAGGCGGATCAAGTGGCGAACGACTACAAGGACACGATGAACCTGCCGCAGACGGAGTTCCCCATGCGGGCGAGCCTCGCGCAGCGCGAGCCGCAGTGGCTCGAGTTCTGGCGGGACATCGACGTGTACCGCCGCTCGCTCGAGCAGAACGCCGACGGCGAGCTGTTCGTGCTGCACGACGGCCCGCCATACGCCAACGGCCACATCCACATGGGCACCGCCTACAACAAGGTGCTCAAGGACCTCGTCGTGAAGTACAAGTCGATGCGCGGGTACCTCGCGCCGTACGTCCCGGGCTGGGACTGCCACGGCCAGCCGATCGAGCACCAGGTCGAGAAGAACTTGGGGCCCGAGCGCATGGCCGAGATCTCGCAGGCGGAGCTCCGTGCGCTGTGTCGCGAGTACGCGCTCAAGTTCGTCGACACGCAGCGCGAGGAGTTCAAGCGGCTCGGCGTGCGCGGTGACTGGGACGATCCGTACCTGACGCTCGACCCCGCGTACGAGGCGGGCAACGTGCGGATCTTCAAGAAGATGTACCTCGACGGCGCGGTCTACAAAGGTGCGAAGCCGATCCACTGGTGCATCCGCTGCCACACCGCACTCGCAGAAGCCGAGATCGAGTACTCGGACGAGCGCTCGCCGTCGATCTACGTGGCGTTCAAGATGCTGGGGCAGACCCCGTGGGACGCCGAAGGCGAGGTCTGGCTGCTCATCTGGACCACCACGCCGTGGACGTTGCCGGCGAACGTCGCCGTCACGCTGGCCGAAGACGCGCGCTACGTCGGGCTAAAAGCGCCCGACGGGCGCGTGCTCGTCGTCGCTGAGGCGCTGGCGCACAGCGTCGCCGCCGCGGCCGGCTGGGACCGCGCGGAGGTGGTCGGGCCCGCAGTCGCGGGGCGCGAGCTTGCTGGCGCCCGGTACGCGCACCCTATCCACGAGGGCGTCGAGGGCGTCGTCGTCACCGGCGAGCACGTCGACCTCTCGACCGGCACCGGCGCGGTGCACACTGCGCCCGGCCACGGCGAGGAGGACTACCTCATGGGCGTGCGGCACGGTCTGCCGATGCCGATGCCGGTCACGGACGACGGGACGTTCGACGCGGGCGGCGGGCCGTTCGCGGGGCTGAACGTGCGCGAGGCCGACCCCGTGATCGTCGAGTGGCTGCGCGAGCGGGGCACGCTCGTGGCGTCGGGCAGCATCGACCACAGCTATCCGCACTGCTGGCGCTGCAAGCAGCCGGTCATCTTCCGTGCGACGGAGCAGTGGTTCGTGTCGATGGACAAGACGGGCCTGCGCGACCAGGCGCTCGCGGCGATCGACACCGTGGAGTGGATCCCTGGTTGGAGCGTGAACAGGATCCGCTCCATGCTGGCCGACCGGCCCGACTGGTGCATCTCCAGGCAGCGCGCGTGGGGCGTGCCGATCCCGGTGTTCGCCTGCACGAAGTGCGGCGAGACGGTGGCGACCGAGGCCACCTTCGACGCCGTGATCGACCTGTTCGAGCGCGAGGGCGCGGACGCTTGGTTCACCCGAAGGCCAGCGGAGTACCTGCCAGCGGACACGGCGTGCCCGCGCTGCGGCGCGGGCGTCGGCGACCTCGCTCCCGAAGACGACATCCTCGACGTGTGGTGGGAGTCCGGCGTGTCGCACACGAGCGTGCTCGACGCGCGCGAGGAGCTCCGCCGGCCCGCGGACCTGTACCTGGAGGGAACCGACCAGCACCGCGGGTGGTTCCACTCGGCACTGCTCACGAGCGTGGGCGCGTACGGGGAGGCGCCGTACAAGCGCGTCCTCACGCACGGCTTCATCGTCGACGGCGAAGGCCGCAAGATGTCGAAGTCGCTTGGCAACGTGATCTCGCCGCTCGACGTCATCAAGCACTCCGGCGCCGACATCGTGCGGCTGTGGGTGGCGTCAGCCGACTACTCGCAAGACGTGTCGGTGTCCGACGAGATCTTGCAGCGCACGAGCGAGGCGTACCGCCGCATCCGCAACACCTTCCGCTTCCTGCTGTCCAACCTGTACGACTTCGGGCCGGACGACGCGGTGCCGTGGAGCGAGATGCGCGAGGTCGACCGCTTCGCGCTCGTGCAGCTCGCGGACGTGGTCGAGCGCGTCACGGCCGCCTACGACGAGTGGCGGTTCCACCAGGTGTTCCACGCGGTGCACGCGTACTGCGTGACCGACCTCTCGGCGGTCTACCTCGACCTGCTGAAGGATCGGCTGTACGCGGACGCCCCGGGCTGGACCTCGCGACGCAGCGCGCAGACGGCGCTCGCAGAGATCCTGCGCACGCTCGTCCGGCTGCTGGCGCCGATCCTGACCTTCACCACCGAAGAGGTGTGGAGCTTCATGCCGGATCACCTCAAGGGCGGCATCGACAGCGTTCAGCTGGCGGGCTGGCCGCGCGTCGAGGTGCCGGCGGAGGAGGCCGAGGCGCTTCGCGAGGCGTATGAAGCAGTGCTCGAGGTCCGGGAGGCGGTCACGAAGGCGCTCGAGGAGGCGCGCGCCGCAGGCTCCATCGGCAAGAGCCAGGAAGCGAGGCTGGTGGTCACGGCGCCACCAGTTGTACGCGAAGCGCTCGCCGAACGCGGCCACGATGTGCTGGCCGAGATCTTCATCGTCTCGGAAGTCGACCTTGCCGAAGGCGATGAGGTGGCCGTGGAGGTGCTCCCAGCGCGCGGCGAGAAGTGCCCGCGCTGCTGGAACCACCGCCAGCTGGGCGTCGTGCCCTCGCATCCAGACGTGTGCGAGCGGTGCGCGCGTGCGCTCGAAGCCATCGGCGGCTGACGATCGGAGGTGCGCGTGCGCTGGCGTCGGAGCAGGCGTGCATGGGCGCTTCGGACGTTCGACAGGAGCCGAACGGTCCGGAGGTGGCGAGTGGGTTTCGCTGTGTCGGCCTTCGCGTACGACCAGTGGGCGCAGGTGCTGCTCGACGCCGCTCCGATCGGCATCTCCATCGGAAGACCTGACGGCGAGATCGTGTTCTACAACCCCGCGTGGGAGCGCATCAGCGGCTACAGCGCGCAGGAGGCGCGCGACCACGGCTGGTTCGAGCTCGCGTATCCGGATCCGGAAGAGCGGCGGCGCGCCATCGAGGTCGCGATGGCGGCCATCGAGGGGGCGCTCCGTTCGTCGAGCTGGAGATCACGCGCAAGGACGGCCGGCGGATCTGGGCGCAGTTCGTCACGAGCCCGGTGGTCGTCGACGGCACGCCCTACAACTTCACCTTCATGACCGACGTGACCGACCGCAAGCTCGCGGAGATCCGGGTGGCCGCGCAAGGACGAACTCGAGCGCGCGGTTGCGGCGCGAACCGCGGAGCTCGAGGGGCTCGCTCGGACTCTGGAGATGGTCGTCGACGAGCTCAGGCAGGCGAACCTGGCGAAGGACCGCTTCATGCGTACGGTCAGCCACGAGCTCCGGACGCCGCTCAATTCGGTGATCGGTTTCAGCGATGTCTTGTTGAGAGGGTACGCCGGTGAGCTCAACGAAGAGCAGCGCCGGCAGGTCGCGATGGTGCGCGACGCCGGCGAGCACTTGCTTGCGATCGTCGAGCAGGTGCTCGAGGTGGCCGGCATCGAGTCGGGAGAGGTCCCGATAGAGATCGCCTCGTTCGATGCCGTCGAGCTCGTCCGCGAGGTCGTCGAGATGCTGCTGCCGGAGGCGCACCGCAAAGGTCTCGACGTGGCGGCAGAGACGCCGAGCGAGCAGGTGCTGATGCTCAGCGACCGCACGAAGGTGAAGCAGATCCTCATGAACCTCGTCGGCAATGCCGTGAAGTTCTGCGATCGAGGCGGCGTGACCGTCGAGCTGAGAGCACAGGCGGACCGAATACGGTTCCGGGTGCGGGACACGGGACCAGGCGTTCGCGAAGACATCCGCCACACGCTCTTCGAGGAGTTCATGCAGGGTTCGCTGCCGGACGGGTCGCGTCCCGACGGCGTGGGCCTCGGGCTGTCGATCGCGCGACGGCTTGCCGATTCTCTGGGAGGCTCGGTCGTCTTGCCGGAGACCTCAGAGCGCGGCTCGGTCTTCGACCTGGTGCTGCCGCGCGACTGGCAGCACCGCGCCTGAGCAGCGACGACACGCCGAAAGCAGGCGGCGTGGTATACTGCGTCCAGAGGACACGGCGCCCCCGAAGGGGCGTCTTTCGATAGCAGCCATGACCACGGAGGGCGGCATGCTCGCGGACAAGGACATCGCAGCGCTCAGGGACGTGCTCGAATCGGAGCGCGTGCGTCTCGAAAGGGAGATCGCGGAGTACGAGCGTGAGGGACAAGAGACGCTCTCTGACGTCTCCGGCGAGAACAACTACCGCGATCACATGGCCGATCAGGGTTCTGCGACCTTCGCTCGCGAGTTGGACAAGACGCTCGAGGAGAATGCGCGGCAGTCTCTTGCGCGCGTCCAGGCTGCGCTTGCGCGCATCGAGTCTGGGGAGTACGGCGTGTGCCGCCGATGTGGCGCCGACATCCCGCTCGAGCGTCTCAAAGCCGTCCCCGACGCCGAGCTGTGCGTGACGTGCAAGGCGCAGGAGGAGTCGCTGTAGTGCAGCCCCGACCCGCCCTGCGGCTCGTGCTCACCGCGGGGGCAGTCCTCGCTGCAGACCAGGCGAGCAAGGCGGCCGTTCGCAGGTGGATGCCCATCGGCGACTCGCGTCCCGTCGTCGACGGCCTGCTCAGCTTGACGCACGTCAGGAACACCGGAGCGGCGTTCGGCATCTTCCCGGGTGCGATGGGGTGGTTCATGCTCGCTGCCGTGGTGGTGCTGGCGGGCATCGCGTTCGTGTGGTGGCGGCACGCTCCCCAGGACGGATGGACGGTGATTGCCCTGGGGCTTGTCGCCGGCGGAGCCGCCGGCAACCTGATCGACCGCGCGTTCCTCGGTGGCGTGACGGACTTCTTCGACGTGCACGTGTGGCCGGTCTTCAACGTGGCCGACATCGCGCTCGACGTCGGCGTGGCGATCGTCGTGGCGCGCGTCCTGTTCGCGCGCGAGCAGAAGCAGGAGGAGACCGGCGATGGGTGAGCGGCTCGTGCTCACCGTGCGCGCTGACGACGCAGGCGATCGCCTGGACCGGTTCTTGGCGGCAGACGAGTCGATCGTGAGCCGGTCGTTCGCTCAGCGGCTCATCGCGGATGGCAACGTGCTCGTGAATGGCCGCGTCGCGCCGAAGAACCACGTCGTGCGTGCAGGTGAGCGAATCGAGGTGTTCATCCCGGACCCGGAGCCCTCTGGATTGGAGCCCGAGGAGATCCCGCTCGATGTCCGCTACGAGGACGATCACGTCATCGTGCTGTCGAAACCGGCGGGTCTCGTCGTCCACCCCGCGCGTGGGCACTCGTCCGGAACGCTCGTGCACGCGCTGCTCGCTCACGCTGACGAGCTGGGGACGCTCGCGGGCGAGGACCGACCAGGCATCGTCCATCGGCTGGACAAGGACACCTCGGGGCTGATGATGGTCGCCAAGCGCGACGAAGCGCACGCGGCGCTTTCTGAGGCGCTCAAAGTTCGCTCGGTCGAGCGGCGGTACGCCGCGCTCGTCCACGGGTACATCGCGCCCGACACGGGCATCGTGGACGCTCCCATCGGTCGGCACCCGAAAGACCGGCTGCGCATGGCGGTCGTCGACACCGAGGGGGCGAAGCAGTCGGTGACGACGTTCTCGGTGCTCGAGCGCTTCGAGGCCGGGACGCACGACGACGGCTACACGCTCGTCGAGTGCAAGCTCTACACCGGTCGCACGCACCAGATCCGGGTCCACATGCAGTACATCAAGCATCCCGTCGTCGGTGACCCGCTCTACGGCAGACGGCATCCCAAGGCCGACCTGGGGCTGACGCGGCAGTTCCTGCACGCGTACCGTCTGCGCTTCACGCACCCGACGACCGGCGAGGATCTCGAGTTCACAGACCCGCTCCCTGAGGATCTGCGCATCGCGTACGCGCGGATCCAAGACCGTTCGATGGGCGTCACCGCAGACGGCGAACGCGCGCTCCCGCTGCTCGGGCTGCGCTGAGACGAAGCCCGGGCTCGCTCGTCGATTTCGGGTACCTTCTCACACGACTGCGGTTGAGAGTCTCGCTGCTCGTGCCGATACATGCCTTGTCGCTGTGCGCTGTCGAAGGGAGTCCTCGCGTGAACGTCTTGGTCGTCGACGACGATCCGTCCAGCCGCTACCTGCTGGAGTCGATCGTGCGGTCGGGCGGTCACGAGGTGCGCGCAGCTGTCGATGGTCGCGAGGCGCTGGAGATGGCGGAGGCCGCCCCGCCCGACGTGGTGATCAGCGACATCCTGATGCCGAGGATGGACGGCTACCAACTGTGCCGGGCGTGGAAGTCGCACGAGACGCTCAAGGCGCGGCCGTTCGTGTTCTACACAGCGTCGTACACGGATCCCGCGGACGAGCGCTTCGCCCTCGATCTCGGCGCTGACGCGTTCTGGCGCAAGCCGCTCGACCCGCTCACGCTCCTCAAGAAGCTCGACGAGGTGGCGCGTCTGGTGAGGGAACCGGAGCAGGTCCGCGCTCCTGAGATCGAAGACGAGCACGAGGTGCTGGTCGAGTACAACGCGCGTCTCGTGCAGAAGGTCGAGCAGAAGGCCGCGGAACTGCAGCGTGCCAACGACGAGCTCAAGCGCGCCATGCGGATGCTCGCCGAAGAGGTGGAGGTCAAGGCGAACCTCATCGCCGAGCTCAACGCAGACATCGCGAAGCGCAAGAAGCTCGAAGCCGACCTTCGAGAAGAGCGCGACTTCACGCGCAGCGTCGTGGACGTTCTCGACGTGGCGATCATCGTGCTCGACGGCGACGGTCGCGTGCAGCTGTTCTCGCGCGGCGCAGAGGCGCTCACCGGCGTTACGAGCGACGAGGCCGTCGGGCGTCCGCTGGCCGAAGCGCTTCGGCTCGAGGAGGGGAGCACGCTGGGCGCGGCTGCCGCGGTCGGCGCGAGCGTCTCGCTTCGCGAAGAGATCCAGACCGCGTGGGGCGAGCCGCGCGTCGTGTCGTGGACGATCGCGGCCGGGGAGGAGAAGCGGTACCTGTTCGGACAGGACGTGACCGGACTCCATCGGGCCCAGGCCCTCGATCGCGTGCTCGCGGACCTCAATGCGGACGTGGCGCGCGGCGTTCCCGCCTCCGGGCTCATCGAGCACGTGTGCGCGTCGCTGACCGCCGAGTTCCGCCACTGCGCTGCTGCCATCGGTCTGCTCGGCGGCCGGGGAGTGGAATCCCGTGCCGCAAGCGGCCCGCCAGAGATCGAGGCGCTGTTGACCGCCCGCGAGGTCCCGTGGGACATCGTGCCGGGTGGGGGCGCCGTCCTCGACGGCCGCACCGTGCTGGTCTCGGCCGAAGAGCCAGGACTCGAGATCGGAAGCGAGCTTGACGAAGCGGGCATCCGTAGCATCGCGGCGATGCCGATCACGATCGAGGGGTCGGTCGCGGGCGGTGCGGTCTTCGTGACGCGCTCGCCGCAGGGTTTCGACGAGGCCACGATACGCGTGCTGGAGCGTCTGACCGCCTCGCTCGCCACGGCGATCGCGCTGGCCAAGAGCCGCGAAGAGCAGGCGTTGCAGTCGGCCGCGCTCGCCTCTGCGACCGACGGCGTGGCGATCGTGGACGAGCGCGGCGTCGTCCTGTCGTGCAACCGCGCGCTCGCGCGGCTCACGGGATACGACGAAGCGGAACTTTGCGGCAAAGAGATCGGCGAGCTCGTCGCTGCGAGCGAGTCCGAAGGCTGGCTCTTCGTGCTGGGCGGGGTGGCGGAGTCCTGGGTGGGCGACGCGATCGGGCTCAGGAAGGACGGCAGCCGCTACTACGAGCGCATGTCCGTCTCTCCGGTGCACGGCGTGAGCAGCCCCCGGTTCATCGTGACGAAGCGCGACGTCACCGACGAGCGGATGCTCGATGAGCTTACAAGCGGCTTCGTCGCGAACGTGTCGCACGAGCTCCGCACGCCGCTCACGAGCATCCTCGGGTACGCTGAGCTCCTCTCGAACATGCACCCGGGCGACCTTGCCGACAAGGCGTGCGAGGTAGCGCGCAAGATCGAGGCGAGCGCGGAGAGGATGCGGGCGTTGATAGAAGAGCTCCTCGAAGCGACGACCATCCAGGCAGAGGGAGGGCTGAAGCTCGCCAAGCGGCCCGTCGACCTGGAGCAGGTGGTGAGGTTGCGCGCGGAGGCCGTGCCGCGCGGCAAGGAGCATCTGCTCATCATCGACGCTATGCCCGACATGCCGCTCGTGCCGTGCGACCCCGAGCGCATCGGCCGCGTCGTCGAGAACCTCGTGAGCAACGCCGTGAAGTTCTCGCCTGAAGGCGGCACGGTCACGGTGCGCGTGGGCGTCGAGGGCGGCGAGGCGTTCATCGCCGTGTCCGACCAAGGCGTCGGCATCCGCAGCGAGGACGCGCCGAAGCTCTTCGACCGCTTCACGCAGGCCGACATGTCCTCGACGCGGCGGTTCGGCGGGCTGGGCGTGGGGCTCTTCGTCGCCGACGAGATCGTGCGCGCGCACGGAGGCCGCATCGAGGTCGCGAGCGAGGTGGGGCGCGGGAGCACCTTCACGGTGCGGCTGCCGCTGGAGGAGCCAGCGGGGGAGTAGGCAGAGGCCGGGAGAGGCAGCGGCGCAGCTCTTCTCGACCTCGTATGCGCGGCAGACTGCCTTCGAGCAAGCGATCGAAGCTCTTGACACCTCCACCCCCCCGTGGTTCCCTCTGCAGTGACAGGCCGGGGGTCCTGTCAGGCACTGCACCGGAGGGGGAGGGGTCCCATGCGATCGTTCATCCGCGCTCGGTCCGCACGCTTCGTCTCTTTCCTGCTCGCGTTCACTCTTGCGACGACGCCTGTGCTCGGAGCATTCCCGTCGACCGCGCACGCGGAAGACGCGGCAGACGGCGTCGCTGCCGCGAGCCCTGACGGGCTGCCGCCGGGGGCGGTCGAGGATGTCTCGCTTCGCACGAGGAACGCCAAGCAGTACCGGCTGCCCGACGGCCGCATCGGGGCGGTGATCTCCGAGGCGCCGGTCCACTACCGGGACGTGTCCGGAGCCTGGGTCGAGATCGACACGACGCTCGTGGGCGATCCCGCCACAGGCAGGGTCCGCACGAAGTCGGCGCCAGCGGTGTGCTCGTTCGGCGCCGACTCCGCTGGCGGCCCGCCGGTGCGGGTGAGCGCGTCAGGGCGCACGGTGGGCCTGAACATGCTCGGTGCCGCGGAAGGCCGCCCGCTCGCATTGGGTTCGCATGCCTGCTACGTGGGAGTAACGGCGGAAGCGAGCCTCGTCTACGAGGCGCAGGACGACGGGATGAAGCAGACGATCGTGCTGTCCTCCCCGAAGGCGGCCAGCTCCTACCGGTTCTTCGTCGATGCGGGCGGGCTTTCCGTGCGCGAGGACGGCTCGGGCGGCTGGGTGCTCGTCGACCCCGAAACGGGCGCGCCCGTCTTCGGCCTGGGCGGCCTGTGCGTGTTCGACTCGAGCCGCAACGCCGCAGGCGACCCGGCGTACTGCTCCGACGCCACGATGACGGTCGAGCCGGTCGACGGCGGCGCGTACGTCACGTACACGGTCCCGGAGAAGTGGCTCGCCGAGCCGTCCCGCCGGTTCCCGGTGATGATCGACCCGAGCCTGACGGCAATCTCTGCGCTCGACACGTATGTGGCCAGCGCCTACCCCGCGACGAACTACAACTCGTCCACCGAGCTCAAGTGCGGCTACTACGATTCGACGACGGGCCACAACCGCACCCTCGTGAAATTCGACCTCTCCGCCATCCCGTCGATCGCGCGGGTCGATTCCGCCACGTTCTCGATCTACCAGTTCCACACCTACTACACGAACACCGCGACCACGACCTACCTCGCGAAGGCCACCAGCTCATGGGGCACGGCGACCACGTGGAACACGAAGCCGTCGTATTCGTACCTCGCCAGCCAGTCCATAGCCGGACGCGGCGTGTGGGTGAACTGGTCCCAGACCGCTGTCAAGACGACGGTGCAGGGCTGGGTCGCAAACTCGTCCTCGAACTATGGGTTCATGTGCTACCAGAAAGAGGACGGGACCGAGAACACGACGCACTGGAGGAAGTTCTACTCGCGCGAGTACTCGGACAGCGCGCTCCGCCCGAAGCTCGTCGTGACCTACACCGTCATCCCCGACCCGGTCACCGACGTCTCGGCGTGCACGCACGAGGCGTACGAATGGTTCCGCGAGGTCGATCGCAATGGCGACGGCATATCGGATACGCCAAACGACCTTCCGCGCGCAGGCCGCGGTGGCGTGAAGCTCGCGTGGCCTGCCGCCCCGCGCGCTGAGGGATACAACATCTACCAGTGGGACGGGGACTCTTACGAGAAGGTCGGCACCACTCTCGGCTCGAACGCCACGACGTGGACGAGCCAAGGATGCGGGATCTACCCGACAGACTCTGAGATCGCAGGGTGGTCGCCGGCGGCGCGGAACGCGCTTACGCGTGCCGCGAGCCCCAGAGCGATGTCGCAGGTCGCCACCGTGACGGTGGAGGGACAAAGCGGGGCCGGCCTGGTGGTCACGGACGGCACCTATCTGTTCGTGCGGCGGTGGGGGACCTATCCTGGGTCCGCTGCGTGGAAGCGCGTCGGCACGGGATTCCACGGGACCGTGGCCGGCAAGGACTACGGCACGGTCGGTCCGGATCTCTCCGCGCAATCGTCGTACTCCGCGTTCTACCTCGACGGGTTCCTGTTCAGCGGTGCGGCTGTCGCCAAGGACGCCATCCGCGGCATCTGGAAGGACGCGCCAGAAGGCGGGGACCGGTCGAGAACGATCACGTTCTCCGCGCCGCTGCTCGACCGGGACACCGGCGCGGAGCTTGCCGGTGCGTCGAGCGACGTGCTGGTCACGACCGACGGGAAGTACATCTACAACGTCGCCTACGGCATCGGCGGCTCGACGTACAACGGCTACACGATCCGCGTGTTCGGCACGGACGGCGTCAAGCAAGGCGCTGACCGCACCATCGCCGTGCCGTCCGAGTACATCGATGGCGTACTGTGCGACGGCTCTGCCTTGTACCTGGTCCAGTGGGCGAGCACCGATTCCGCGCACGTGACCAAGGTGCGTCTGTCGGATTTCCGCATCGCGAACCAGTGGCCCATCAACCAGGCCACGACCCGCGTCATCAACGGGTGCTACGACCCGGCCAACGACTGCTTCTGGCTCGGCTCTTTGGACAGAGGCGAGGTTCGGCGCTACCTCGGCCCTGGGCTTGATCTGCGCGATGACCCGCGGCCGCTGTATCGCAAGAGTTCGATCCCGAACTACTACGACAATACGAACTACTGGTTCAGGATCGTCCCGTTCAACGACTACGGACAGCCCGACGTATTCGACTGCACGGCCTACATGCCTACCCTCGACAACCGCACGGTGCGCGTCGCCGACCAGGCCCGCCACACCACCGCCGAGCTTCCCGACGTGGCTTTCATGGACGCGGCAGTCGAGCTCGACAGGGGCGCGCTCAGGCTCGATGCGACCGACCTCGAGATCGCCTCATGGGGTCCTGCCGCGCGCATCGCCAGGAGCTACTGCTCCTCTTCGACGGCGCCCTCGCTCCTCCATGGCGCTCTGGGGTGGCGCTTCAGCTTCGAGCGCGCGCTCGAGATCACCTCGACGAGCGTCACCTACGTCGACGAGACCGGGCAGCGCGACCGCTTCGTGCTCGCAGGCGGCGTCTACCACGCGCCGAACGGGAGCTACGCCAGGCTTGCGACCGAGACCGTAGGCGGCGCTTTGCGCTACCGGCTCATCCAGCGCGACAGGAGCTCGAGCGTCTTCGATGCTTCCGGACGCCTTCTCGCCGACTACGACCAGGCGGGCAACGCCGTGACCTATGAGCGCAGCGCAGGGACGCTTGCGATCACCGCCGCCAACGGCCAAAGGATCGTGGTCTCCTTCGACGCCGACGGCCACGTGCAGTCCGCGACGTATGCCACCGCGGCCGGCACGCGCGCCGTCGAGTACGCCGACCGCGGCGGGGGCGTGGTCGCGGTGACCGCGTACGCCGGGAGCGACGCGGCCCGCACCACGGTCCTTGCGCACTCTGCCGACCGGCTGGCCCAGGCCTCCATCGAGGGCTACGCGCCGGGCGGCGTGGCCGCGTCGTGGAGCGTCACCTACGGCGGCGACGGCAGGCTCGCCAGCCTCAGGCTTCCCGGGTACGCGTCCGACAGCCTGCGCCGCATCGACGTCGCGTACTCCGGCGCGAGCGCGACCATCACGCGCTTCGGCACCGTCGAGGGCACGCCAGGCACCGCCGTGCTGCAGTCCTATACGTGGAACCCCACCGGCACGACGGCGTCCAAGACCGACCCGTACAAGCAAGGGGCGGCCCCCGCGACGTGGACCTACGCGTACAACGCCGCCAACGAGGCCGTCCAGGAGCTCTCGCCGACTGGCGCCAAGGTCTCGCGGACGGTCGACGGACGCGGCAACGTCATCGAGGAGGTCGACGAAGAAGGCCACCGCACCGTGTACGTCTACGACGCGCTCGACAGGTGCGTGCGCGAGGTCGACCCGCGCGGCTGCACGACCTACCGTACCTACGCGTCGACGGGCTTCGAAGGCGCAGGCCCGCTAATCGCCGAGGAGAAGCAGCTTACCGGCACGGACCGCTCGCGGGTGGAGTACTCGTACAACGCATCGGGCACCGTCGTCCTCGAGCGGCAGCGGCTGAACGCGAGCGAGTGGGCTGTGACAGAGTACTCGGATTTCGCCCCGTGCGGCCAGGCGCAGACCACCACCCGCAAAAGCGTTCGGCTGTCGCCGGGCGGAGAGCCCATCGACCTCATAGAACACACCTTCTACGATGCGTTCGGCAATGTCGTGAAGCGCGTTGACGCATGCGGATCCGAAGTCGAGACCAGCACCTACGACATCGCTGGCCGCGTGCTCGAAACGAAAGACGCCACAGGCACGGTCACGCATCACGAGTACGATCTGCTCGGCAACGAGACGCTCTCATGGCGTCAGGCGCGCGACGGCTCGTGGTGCGACCGGACCGCGAAGACGTACGACGCCGAAGGGCGCGTGCTGACAGAGACCAGATACCTGGCCGATACCGCCGGCCAGCCGTCCGCAGCGGCCACGGTCACGCACTCCTACGACCAGATGGGCAGGGAGATCTCGAGCGACGACAGCAAGGTGGCCGACTATGCGCTGACCCGCTACGACGCGCGCGGCAACGCCACCGTGACGTGGCCGGAAGGTTCGGACACGTCATCGCTCACGGCAGCCGCGCGCACGGAGTACGATGCGTATGGTCGCGTGTGCCGCGAGCTCGCGCCAGGCGCCGAGACCTCCGCGACGCTGACCACCTACTACCCGAACAGCCTGGTCAAGAGGGTCACGAACCCGGACGGCAGCTGGACGGAGTACGTCTACGACCAGGCGGGCAACACGCTGAAGGAGACCAAGCCGACCGAAGATGGCGGCACGACGGACACGTCCTTCGGCTACGATGTAGGCGGCCGGAAGATCGCGGAGACATCGAGTGACGGCGCCACCACGACGTTCTGCTACGACTTGGCCGGACGGCAGGTCTCGGCGGCCTCGGAAGGCGCGACCCCGACGGTCATCGTGTACAACACGGTGGGCTGGAAGCTCTCTGAGACCGATTCCGACGGCATCGTCAAGACATGGACGTACGATGCGTGCGGGCGCGTGCTCGAAGAGTCGGTCGGCGGCAAGGCGTCGACGACCGCGTACGACGCGCTCGGCAACGCCGTCTTCACCCGGCAGGCCGACGGCACTGCCGCGCGGTACGTCCATGACGCGTTCGGGCGCGTGGTGCAGGAGACCCAGGAGAGCTCCTCGGGTGTGGTGCTCAAGCGTACGAGCCGCGCGTACGACGAGCTGTCGCGTCCGATCGAGACGACCGTGACGGACCTGGTGAGCGGCGCCGTCAGATGGAGCCGCACCACGTACCCGGAGTCCGGCTCGCCCACGACGACGATGACGGTCTCCTACGCGGGCGTGAGCGTGGAGGTGGCCTACGACGGCGCAGGCCGCGAAGCGTCGCGCGTCGCCTCCACGCCGGCAGGCGTCCTTTCCCTGTCCTTCGGCGACTTCGACGCGGCGGGCCGCCCGTGCGCGATCGACGCGGGAAGCGCCGGGTCCAAGACGCGCGTCTTCGACCAGGCGGGCCGGCTTTCTTCTGAGTCCGGCTACGGGTACGCGGCCGGCCTTCCCGTGCCCGGCGCCGAGCTTTCCTACAACGCCAACACGGGCAGGCTCGAGGCCGAGGCGTACCGGTTCGCGTTCGGCGGGCGCACCGACAGCGTGCGCAGCTACGCCTACACGGCAGACGGCAGGCTCGCCTTCGCGTCGATCTCTGGCATGCCGGACGTCTCGTACGCCTACGAGCCCGGCACGGGCAACCTCATCGGCATCAAGCGCGGCGCAGAGCCGACGGCGACGCTTGCCTACGAGCAAGGCTCGGGCCGCATCGCGGCGCTCGTCTCGCAAGGCGCGACGCAGACGGTCTTTTCCTTCGACAGCCGCGGCAGGCGCGCTTCGCAAGGGACGCCCGCTTCGCCGCAGGCCGTCCGCTTCGCCTACGACGACGCGGACCGGCTTGTCGGCTGCTCCGACGCCTCTCGGGGCGTGTCTGCGAGCTATGCGTATGACGCCTACGGCCAGCGCCTGCGCTCGGTGGCGGCCTCAGGCTCGCTCGTCACGACCACCACCTACGCCTACGACGGGCTTTCGCTGCTTTACGCGACGACCGTAAGGAGCGACGGCACGACCGAGAGCGTGGCCTACCTCTACGACGCGGCAGGCGCGCCTCTCGCCGGCATCTACGAAGGCAGCGCGGCCGCTGCGCCCGTGGCCTTCTTCATCGCCACGACCGCGCGCGGCGATGTGGCCGAGCTCCTCGATTCTTCCGGCGCGCCGTTCGCGCTGTATTCCTACGACGCCTACGGCAACCCCGGGCAGGTGAGCACGGCCGCAACCGCGCGCATCTCCGCTCCGCTCGCAGAGGCGATCGCGCGCGCGAACGTGCTCCGCTACGCGGGCTGCGCCTACGACGCGCACTCGGGCCTGTACTACCTGTCGAAGCGGTACTACGACCCGGCCACCGCGCAGTTCCTGACCAAGGACCCCGCCAAGGCAGACGGCGAGGAAAGCCCGTACCAGTACTGCGGAGGCGACCCGGTGGGCAAGGTGGATCCGAGCGGGGAGGCCATGCGCATGGCGCTGCTGAGCACCTCTGCTTGGCTCACCGTGAGAGCGAGGATTCTCGGCGCGGTCGACTATGTCTTGCGTCACGCCAAGGGATACGGGCCCGAGCCCGGCTACAAGAATCCGGACGGCTTCATCGACTGCTCTGGCCTCGTGACGTTCGTCATGATTCGGGCAGGGCTCTTCCCACATGCCGCGTTGCACGGCTGGAACACTGGTAGAATCCGCAGCATGGCGCCTCGAAAAGGACAGCCGAGCGTGCGCTACTTTGACAGAAGCAGGGGGATGCCGTATCAGGTCGGAGACATCTTGTGGGCTCCGGGGAGGCGGTTCGGCCATGTTGCAATCGTGGTCTCCGATGGGCCAGATCCATGGATAGCGGAGTCCTCACCCCGTTACAGAGGCCCCACGAAGCACAGGCTCAACGCGCGCCTCAGGACATGGAAACCTCAAGAGAGTCTGCGATTCTTCATCAAGGTCGCGCACAACGTGATTCGATAGGGGGGTGCTTGAGGTGGCGGATGGTTACTCTCCCGCAAACAGGCGGCGGGCCTTGTCGTGCGTGGCGTTCGTGCTCGTCGTCTCGTGCGTCTTGACGGTCGGCTGCGCGGGCTGCTCCACGCAGGAGAGGACCGACGGGCGGCTGGCAGACGACGCCGGCGCCGGCCAGGCGCAGGAGGCCCGACCGGACCGCGCCTCCCTGCTCGGGCGGGCGCTTCAAGACCTCGCGCTTCTCGGAGACGCCGCGTGCTCCGAAGGCGACGCGCGCGGGTGCTCCGATGGCAGCTTCTTCGCGCTCGTCCTGTCGGTCGATCCCGGCTCGAACGCAGTGGTGGCCGACCCGGTCGAGTACTACACGGGAGCGGGCGCGGCAGCAGCGGCCGCCCGCGACGGGCGCCGGCTCAACGAGGACGAGGGCGTGTACGTCCGGAACCGCGACGCCGCGAGGCTCGAGCTCCCCTTCGCCGAGGATGCGGTCGTTGTCCTGTGGTACCCGCCGGAGACCGTCCCGAGCTTCGGCCGCCCGTCTGCCGCCGCGCTTGGCGCGCTCACAACGGAGGAGTTCGCAGCCGAGTACGCGCGGGACGAGCCGCGCCGCGCCTCGCTCGCCTTCGCGGGGGCACGCCTCGTCGTCCAGGGCGGCCGGATCACGACGCTGATCGAGAACCCGACGCCGTAAGCGGTGAGGGGCAGGTGCGCTGGACGCTGCT
Source organism: Coriobacteriaceae bacterium EMTCatB1 (assembly GCA_001950395.1). Classification (GTDB taxonomy): domain Bacteria; phylum Actinomycetota; class Coriobacteriia; order Anaerosomatales; family Anaerosomataceae; genus Parvivirga. The sequence continues at coordinate 783,097 of BDLO01000001.1, read as the reverse complement.
GCGATTCCGCAGGGGGCTCGCCTCACCAAGGACCCCGCCAAGGCAGACGGCGAAGAGAGCCCGTACCAGTACTGCGGAGGCGACCCGGTGGGGAAGGTGGATCCGAGCGGGAACAAGTCGTTATGGGCGTGGTTCTGCAGCATTCCGCTAGATACCCTGTATCGTTGGTACGACCGGTTTCTCGGGGTATCGAAGGCAGCGTTCAAAGCCATGGACTACAGGGATGCCTACCGGCTTATCGCAGCCGTGCGGTATCTGAAGCGCAACTGGAGGGTCAGGGCCAGAGCGATTTGGAAGGCCTATGTGCTGCAGGACCCAGGGACGCTGAGGTACTACCTGGAACTGCAGTCGATCGCTTCCACATACTCGCGAGGCTGGAACCTGCCCTTTGATTCCGTGCCGGACGAGACGCGGGTCTGGACGATTCGGAACCATGCTCCCGAGTACAAACGTTGGGTCGTGAAGGAAGCAGGGAAGCTGTGTGTGCTTGGTGTCTCCGTGGCATACTGACTCGGTCGACTGAGGTGAGGGCGTAGGGAGGATCGATGAGGGCGTGGGTCATGCGGGTCGGTCTAGCTGCGGCCGTTGTGGCCCTGCTCGTGGGGGCGAACGTTTGGCTGGGCGGGTGGTCGGGCGTCCGCGCCGAGAAGGTGCTCTCAGCCGGACAGTCGCTGGTCATGGACTCCGGCGTCACGCTGACCGTGCCCGAGGGTTGGTCCGGCAGGTGGGTCCGCTACTGGCATGTGCCGTTGTGGCTTCCTGTCGGTGATGCTGCAGACCTGGGTCGAAGCGACTATGTGTTGCTGAAAGGCGAGGCAGGCGGGGAGCAGGTGATGGTCTCCATCACGTCGTTCCGTCGTGGCGGCAAGGGAGCGCAGCGGGTCTTGTCGCAGCTCTAAACACACTACGGCTCGGGCGACACGCAATCGGGTTGGCTTGAGACTGCCGACACTAGCATGGAAGCCGATGCAATCGCCGTGCTCCGTGGCTCCTCGTCTCGGTATGTGGTGGTGATGGCAGTGACATCCTTGAAGAAGCTGGACAGGAAGCAAGCTGCTGCGACGGTGTTCCGGGTGTTGTCGGTTTCGGGTGCGCACTTGCCGAACGAGTGAACGGCGCGGCGCTCTCCTGCACGCGTGCTCGGGCGACCGAGACATGACGCTCGCCCCGGGAGACTCGTTCGAGCTGGCCGAGGGATGGACGGTGACGGTTCCGAAGGGCGCCAGCGCGATCGCGCAGGTCTACGGGCGGTCGGGCGGAGGCGGCCGTCCGCTCCGCGGCGCGACGGTCTCTTCGGAGGCGGGCAGCTGGTCCGTCGACGCGTACGACGCCGATGGGCTGCGCCGTCTTCTCGACCGGGTCGCGGACGCGAAGAACGTGGTCTGGCGCGGGGCGGCCGCGCTTCAGTCCGGCGAGGCGTCGATGGTCGTGCTGTCCGGCGAAGCGGCCGGTTCCGGGTTCCACGTGCTGCACGTGTACATCCAGCAACGCGATGAGAAGCCGGGGCTGTCCGTCTCGGGAAGCGGCTCTCGTCTGGAGCAGGCATCGCGCGCCGGGGCTCACGGGCCGGATCTCCTGGAGCTTGCGTTCGAGCAAAGCGGCCTTCAGGAGCGCTGACATCGCGAGCGCGGCGGAGCTTGCGCTCCGTACCTAGGAATCCCTCGCTGACGTACCGCGCGGCTGCATCCGCTGCGCTGCAAGGGACGCCCGCTTCTCCGCAGGCCGTCCGCTTTACCTACGACGACGCGGACCGCCTTGTCGGCTGCTCCGACGCGTCCCAGGGCGTGTCTGCGAGCTACGCCTACCAGCGCCTGCGCTCGGTGGTGGCCTCAGGCTCGCTCGTTACGACCACCACCTACGCCTACGACGGGCTTTCGCTGCTTTACGCGACGACCGTAAGGAGCGACGGCACGACCGAGAGCGTGGCCTACCTCTACGACGCGGCAGGCGCGCCTCTCGCCGGCATCTTTGCGGGAAGCGTGAGCGCCACGCCTGTGGCCTTCTTCATCGCGACGACCGCGCGCGGGGATGTCGCCGAGCTCCTCGACGCTTCCGGCGCGCCCTTCGCGCTCTACTCCTACGACGCGTACGGCAGCCCCGGGCAGGTCCTCTCGGCCGCAACGGCGCGCATCTCCGCTCCGCTCGCAGCGGCGATCGCGGAAGCGAACGCGCTGCGCTACGCGGGCTACGCCTACGACGCGCACTCGGGCCTGTACTACCTCTCGAAGCGGTACTACGACCCCGCCACCGCGCAGTTCCTAACCAAGGACCCCGCCAAGGCAGACGGCGAGGGAAGCCCGTACCAGTACTGCGGAGGCGACCCGGCAGGCAAGGTCGACCCGAGCGGGGAGGTCCTGAGGCCCATCGCTGCCCTGTGGCGTGCCGTAGTCCGGGAGCGGCCGGGTTCCGAGTGGTCCTTAAGGGTGCCTGGGCTAAAGGTTCTGGTGGCGGGAAATAGGTTCGCGTGGTACTTGAGGAATGTAGGGTGGTTCATGAATACCGCTCGGTGCATCGTCTACAATGATTATCGGCAGAGCAATCCTTGGCGCTGGAGGGAAGCGCGCGCCTACGTCGAGGCTATGGGCGTGGAAGGGGGCCTGCAGTACTTCTTCAGTAGGTGGGGAGACGCCAGCTACTCCTGGTTCGCAAGTCAGTACATCGGGGATGCAGCGCGCATGGCCGATATCTACAGCGGGGGTTTGAAGGTGGGGAAGCTGAAGCGATGGGTGTGAAGCTGCCTTCCTGGCTAAGCCGGCTCGCGGTGGCGACGGCGGTTCTTGCCGTGGTCGTGCTCGGCGTCGCTCTCGCAGTCCATGCCCACGTGAACAGGCTCGTCTCGCAGGACTGGCGGTTTGAGATCTTAGGCCCAGGAAGCCAGATCGACCTCGGGCCGAGCGCTCGGCTCGAGGTGCCCGAGGGGTTTGTGGCGCTCGTCCAGGAAAGCAGTGCGCCGAGCGGGACGGTCGAGACGATCGAGCTCTGCCGCGAGCCGGACTACGCAAGCCCGCTCCTGACCGTGGACCGGTTCGAAGATGGCGCTGCGTTGCGGCGGGCGGTCGGCTTCTTCGCGGAACGAGAATCGCTCGTAGAGACGTCGGCCCGGGAGCCCCTGCCGTCCTCCGAAGGCTGGCGGTGGTACGCGAAGGAGGGCCGGACAGGGTCTCGGCTCCGAGCGCTTGCCGTCAACGAGCGCGTGCGGCTCGTGGTGAGCGTGCTCGAAGGCAACGGGGAGGCTGACGCTGCAGAGGCCATCCGTCGCTTCGTGCGCTGAACCCGGCGCACCACGTCTGCGCCCTTCTTCATCGCGACGACCGCGCGCATCTCCGCTCCGCTCGCAGCGGCGATCGCGCGCGCAAACGCGCTGCGCTACGCGGGCTACGCCTACGACGCGCACTCGGGCCTGTACTACCTCTCGAAGCGGTACTACGACCCCGCCACCGCGCAGTTCCTGACCAAGGACCCCGCCAAGGCAGACGGCGAGGAAAGCCCGTACCAGTACTGCGGAGGCGACCCGGTGGGCAAGGTCGACCCGAGCGGGGAGGCTGCGCAGCTCTACGGCGGCGCCTTCGCTTGGAGCTGGTGGCTTGCAAGCGAGTGGAGGAAAGGATTCGTCACCATCAGAGCGGACGTGATCGGATTCATAGAAGAGGCGTCGGGTCTGTTGATGGTGAGAGCCGTGTACCGTTATCGGACGTGGCGCAAATACGAGATGACGACAGGCGGTATCAAGGTATCCGCGCCGCGGCGTAAGGAATGGTGGAGCCACTACGAGCTGTATGCAGGTCGAAGGCTCGTCGCAGTTGGGGACTACTATCGGTGGGACATGCCGTTGCTCGGGCCTCGATCTCGCACCGGGGGGAAGAACTTCTCGTGGAAAAGGCCTTGGTAGGAGGAGACATGGCATCCAGCTTCGCTGTTCCGGAGTTCGTTTTCGTAGGCTTGCTTGCGGCGATCATCCTGGGACCCATAGTCTTGAGCTTTCTCGGGATCCTCTGGTTGATCGAGCGGTGCGGCAAGCGGCGCGCGAAGACGTCCGACAACGACCAGTGATGCTCCCAGGAATCCGCAAAGCTCCCTAGCGACTCCTTGGCCCAGTTCCTCACCAAGGACCCCGCCAAGGCCGACGGCGAAGAAAGCCCGTACCTGTACTGCGCAGGCGACCCGGCAGGCAAGGTCGACCCGAGCGGGGAGGCGTGGGTGTGGGTTGCGTACCACTTCGTGACTGAGTGGGACGTGCATTGCAGGTATGCTGGGCTGGCGCTAGGAACGGTTCTGAAATGGGGCGCCGAGGCGCTCTTCATGTACTTGAGCGGAGGCGCGTCCTTGATTGCCCGGTTGCCGCGAGGCATACGGTATGCGTATCAAGCCCTTTCGTTGGCCTCCAACTGGAGCGATGTCAGGAACGCGATCAAGCGCCGATGGAAGCAGCGAGACTTGCTTGTACTGCTCAGAGACGCACATGCCCGGTGGAGCCCATCATGTCACTCAGCAAGGCGGTTTGTCGTATCGTTTGCATGGCAGCTGCAAAGGAAGGTGCAGGGAAGGTATCGGATTGTCGATGAATGGTATGCCGGGTTTGTCAGGTGCGATGTATACGACTCGAGGACTGGTCGCCCGGCTGCGGGCAGGGGCCCGCATTTCCTCGGATGGCCTCGAAGGGTGCTAGCGTGGTGAGATCGGACTTGCAGAACGGGGGTGCGTGGCGGCAGTTGCTCTGGCCGGTCGTTGTGGCTGCGGTCGTGTGCGGTGCGGCGTTCGTGGCGAGCGTCCGAGGAGGGGCCGCACAGGCCGCAGCTGAATTCGGCACCCACTTCCTCGTCCTGAGCGCACTGGTGGGCTTGCTCGCGGGGCTTGGTTTCGCATCGTTGGCGCTCGCGGAGAAGTCGGGCCGGATGCCTGATGTCGAGTCTCGGTTGCGGATTCCGCTGCTCGCTGTGGGAATGGTCGCGGGCGCAACAGTCTTCGCGCCGCCAGATCAGCGTCTCGGCTATGTGTGGCTTGCCTCGCTGTTCGGGCTGTCCGTGGCGGCTGGAGCCGCGATCGCGGTGGCAGTCGCGGCGGTCATGGAGCGCCAAGCCGCACGGCGGTGATCGTACCAGTACTGCGGAGGCGACCCGGCAGGCAAGGTCGACCCGAGCGGGGAGGTTTCTGTCGCGTACGGCGGAGGCCGCAGAACCCACCTTCCTAAGCGCCTACTGTTCGGACCATGGGGTTACTATCCGCTTGGGCTGAAGTACTACGGGAAAACGATATGGGTTCTAAGGACCGCTGGGTCCGCCTCTACGCTGTGTGAGGACAATCCGTATCTCGTGTCTGCCCGAAAGCAGATCATCTGTGTCTATCTCGCCATAGTTGGCGTAGTCAGCATCGGAGGCATAGACATTGCCGCTGTAGCCGGTACCATTGGATTGCCGAATGGCCAGGCGGGTTCCGGCGCGCTGTCGAGCGCCACATCACGAGCGAAAGCCCTTAGGGCTCAAGCAGAGAGGTGGGAACGGGCAGTCGGTCATCTCTGTCTCGGCAGGCATAAGTGGAACCATGTACACCTTTGGCGTTGATTGGGGGCGCGCATCGTGAGAAGAGCTGTCGGCTGGGTTGTGATGCTCGTCATGGCGCTGGCGATGATGTGGGGGTTGGCCTCCCTGACGGTGGCTCGCATGGGGGTGACCCGAACGGTCGCTGAGGTGCTGGGAGGGGGCTATCCGGGGCTCGACTGGTCGCCTGCTGCGGTCTGGGCTCTTGCCGCGCTGCTGTCGTGCGCCCTGGCTGTGGGGACCGCGCTCGGCGTCCGGCGCTCGTGGGCGCCTGCGATAATCGCAGCAGTGCTCCTATCCGGACCGTCCTGCCTTGCTTTGTTGTGGTTGTTCGGTGTCGAGCTGCCGCTCGCGCGTGCGTTGCGAGGATAGGCGCAGTCGAAGGGCCCGGGCGTTCGGTCGGCAGCAGCTCGCTGACGACAGTCGCGGGCGCTATGCGAGGCGTTGCCCCGCCTTCTTCATCGCGACGACCGCGCGCGGGGATGTCGCAGAGCTCCTCGACTCCTCCGGCGCGCCCTTCGCGCTCTATTCCTACGACGCGTACGGCAGCCCCGGGCAGGTCCTCTCGGCCGCAACCGCGCGCATCTCCGCTGCGCTCGCAGAGGCGATCGCGGAAGCGAACGCGCTGCGCTACGCGGGCTACGCCTACGACGCGCACTCGGGCCTGTACTACCTCTCGAAGCGCTACTACGACCCCGCCACCGCGCAGTTCCTGACCAAGGACCCCGCCAAGGCGGACGGCGAGGAAAGCCCGTACCAGTACTGCGGAGGCGACCCGGTGGGGAAGGTGGATCCGAGCGGGGAGGACCAAGAAAAGAGGGGCATCCACCCGGCCAAGGTCGACGCCACGCGGCATCTGAGGGACTTCAATGGACACCTGGGTGCAATGCTGATGCATCTTCCAGGAGGAAAGAAGTGGAAGCCGTGGGCCTGGCGCGACATGAAGGAGCACATCAAGAAGCACTCCAGCCTGTGCGCCAAGGACCTCCGTCTGCTCAAAGAGCATTTGCGCAAGGGGCAGCCGGTCAATACCATCGTGTTGGCATCGATTGCAGCGAAGGTGGCCCGGCTCGCAAGGGTTCTGCAGGATGCGAGAGACCAGGTACGATCGGTCGGGCCATGCACGACCGCTGCTGCCACTGCGGCGATTGTTGTCGTTCTTGCGGCGGCTACCGTATGCCCCGTCGTTCCGCCCCCACCATAGGAGCCGTACATGTCCGAAGTCGCACGAAGCAGGATCGATAGGCACTCAGAAGACATCGCTCGTGCCATCTTGGGTGCGTTCGGAGAGCCATGGCTGTCGACGAGCTACTCCGAGGAGATTGCGAGCGGCCGTGGGCACGAGGTGGAGTATCTGCTCTTCTACACTGTTGCTGGAGCGGATGACTTCCTGCATCACGTGAAGCGATTCATCGCTCTGTCGAAGACTTCTGACGCCGTAAGTGAGTCTCTGATCGAAGAGACGTTGATGCTGCGGGCGGTAGATTTCGGGTCGCTTGCCGCGACGCGTGCGGCAACCTTCGAGCTCCTTGGAATCCTGGACGCGCTGGTTCGTGCGGCAAGCATGAATGGGGTCGAGCCAGACAGCGGTGTGCGGGTGCTGCTTGCGCGCTCCGCTGTCCGTGCGTCCTCGCTGTGGACGCAGGAGGCGATCGACCTGGTGTCGCGCACGGTGAGTTGCGCTCGCCGTTCACGCCCTCTTGTCTCTTTGCGCAATCTGACGGCGGCGTGCGCGAGGGTCAAGGTCTGTTTCGACGGGTGGCATGCGGACATCATCGACTCCCGCAAGAACGACCAGCTCATACCGATCCTTAACGGCTGTTTGGCTATGCAGATCCGGCTCTGCGAGCTTGCGGCGGCCATGTTGACCCACCAGGCAGTGTGGGAATCGTTCGCCTGGCGTTTGGCGCGTCGTGCCGACGTCGCAGTGCCACAGACTGCTTCAGCGAGGGCAGGTGCGGTCCGATTGCGGCGGTTGTGAGAGAGCCGCTCGCACGACACAGGTGCAGATTTCCTCGCTGTGCTCGGAGAGCTGGCAGAGGTAGGTAATGGCGGGCTGGTATCGGCTCCGGGTTCGGGGTGCTGATCGCCGAAGAGCCCTCACGCTCGTGTAGACGTACTTGGCAACGAGGAGGCACACGTCGCCGTGAGCTGCTTCATGCGACGAGTCCAGCGCGCCTCTCGCCGGCATCTTTGCGGGAAGCGTGAGCGCCACGCCTGTGGCCTTCTTCATCGCGACGACCGCGCGCGGGGATGTCGCAGAGCTCCTCGACTCCTCCGGCGCGCCCTTCGCGCTCTATTCCTACGACGCCTACGGCAACCCCGGGGCGGTCCTCTCGGCCGCGACGGCGCGCATCTCCGCTCCGCTCGCAGAAGCGATCGCGCGCGCAAACGCGCTCCGCTACGCGGGCTACGCCTACGACGCGCACTCGGGCCTGTACTACCTGTCGAAGCGCTACTACGACCCGGCCACCGCGCAGTTCCTGACCAAGGACCCCGCCAAGGCGGACGGCGAGGAGAGCGCGTACCAGTACTGCGCAGGCGACCCGGTTGGGAAGGTGGATCCGAGCGGGGAGCGGGCGAAGCGCCTGTCCCGGACCCACTGGTTCACGGTAGTCCGTTGCGATGTGAGTGTCTGGATGCTGTCGTCTGGGACTAGCGAGTTTGTGGCGAATGAGAAGAGGAGCATTCTGCTTCCAGAACCGAAACGGATAGGCGTGGCGGAACTCGCCGCCCACTGGGAGTTCCGCGACGGCGTGCTCAGAGTCTATGGATACCTGCGGTCCTCGACCGAGCGGAGCAGCGCTGTGATGATCACGGGGCGGCTCATGCGTCTCATGCGCGACGGGCGTGGCAGGCGCTACACCGCGCCGGTGCCGTGTGTCCGGTCGGACAGCTACGTCAGCGGCCAGAAGAACGAGGCGGAGCTTATCAGCTTCAGTCTGCGCTACGAGCGCTCTTGGGTCTCGGGCCTGACTGCACGAATGAAGGGCGCGGGACGGTACTCGGACGGAGTTCAGTGGCCGGGAACGGTAAGACTGGAGCTGAGCAACCCCTTCGGTGACAGGCGCCCCGTGCGCGTCGCTGCGAGTGGGTCTGCGGGATCGCGGCTGGCGACCGACGTCCGGTATACTCGGCTCATGTGGTGAGGAGGGGGTCGAATGGCTTCGCGCATCTGCGTGTGCCGCCTGGTCGCGCTGGCGATGATCTCGTGCTCCGTCCTCGTGGCTGTGGGCGGCATAGCGGGGTGCAGCAAGGCGTCGCGGACCGACATCGCAGCCGACATCGCAGCTGACTACGTCAGGGGCGTGGCCGGCGCAGACCAACAGGCGCTGGTGCGCGCCACCGGCCATCGCTGGCCGGAGAATGAGCTGCGCGCCATGCGCGAAGATCTAGGCATCTCGGCGCCCGGAGACGTGGAGATTCTTGAGGTCCGTGAGACGGAGCTGCCAGCCCCGAGCCTCGTGGTCGGCGACGGCTCTCTAGGGCGTGAGCTCGGATACGAGGTGCGCTATCGCATAAAGGGCGAGACTGGGGTGCGGCGCGCCATGGTCGAGCTGTTCGAAGAAGGCAGTCGGCTCATGGCGACCGGAGGGTACTCGTTGGAGTGACGGGCGTGACACGTTGCGCGTCTTGGCCCCGTTGCCGCCGCGATCGCGGAGGCGAACGCGCTCCGCTACGCGGGCTATGCCTACGATGCGCACTCGGGCCTGTACTACCTCTCGAAACGGTACTACGACCCGGCCACCGCGCAGTTCCTCACCAAGGACCCCGCCAAGGCCGACGGCGAGGAAAGCCCGTACCAGTACTGCGCAGGCGACCCCGTGGGCAAGGTGGATCCGAGCGGGGAGTGGGCGCTTTATGCGCTCCATAGGGTATCGAAAGACGAGGCTCGGGCGGATAGGATCTTCAGAATGGCGGTAGCCGGGCTAGTTGCAGCTGGAACGGCACTAGTGGGAGAACTGACTGCCGGTATCGGGGCCTACGTTCTAATAGGGGTAGGAGTCGGTCAAGCGATGTATGAAGCTACAAGAGTAAATCTTGGCCCGCTGGCCGAGGGGGACTACCTTCACTATGAGGTATCCAACTATGCATACTACAGTCGCTACCTTGCCAACAGCTGTCATGTCCAAGCGACCCATTACTTCTTGCATCGTGTTCTGGTGCGGAGGAAGCACCTCGGAATCTGGACGAACTGGCGAGAAAAGGCGCTTCCGCGGATCTACGTCAACCTTACACAGAATTGGAAGGTTCCGAGATGCAACGTGAGGTTCAGAGTCAACTACATCAGGTGGGTATGAGGGTGTCTGCGCGCATCAGATTGCTTGGGTCTAGCATCATGATTGGTGCGGTTGTTGCCGCCCACGTGGCAGCGGCTCAGTCATCGGCTGCGCTAGACGGCGCGGTGGCAAAGCTGCACGGCGTGTCACTCGGGCTGCTGCTGGGAGTGGGGATGATGCTGCTGGTCCGAAAAGCGCTTAAGAGCCTTGCCTACCCCCTAGGTGTAGCTTGGTTCTCTTTGCTCATGATATGGGACGGGATGGCGCACAAAGGTTCTGCTAGCAGCGCACTCCTCATGGCATATGCGCCATGGCTCGTGGCAGGTGCGTCAATCCCTTGGGCTGCATGGGCTGTTACTGACGCAGTTCGATCTCGTGGCAGCAGCCTTCGCTGATGCTGGTTCACTATACTGCCTACACAGCCTGCCACCGCGCAGTTCCTGACCAAGGACCCCGCCAAGGCAGACGGCGGGGAGAGCCCGTACCAGTACTGCGGCGGCGACCCGGCAGGCAAGGTCGACCCGAGCGGGGAGGCGGCCCGTCGAATCCGCCACGCGAGAACGTCGTTGCGCGTCACAGGGCACAATCTTGCTCTACACATCATTTTTCCGGTCTCCGCAGGAATCGTAGCCAGCGCAGAGGTCGACTGGTCGCTGTATAGCAACGGCTTGCTGGTTGTCTTCATGGCCGTGACATACAACGTTAGCGACTACATACCTAAAGGAGCGGAGATCGACTGCGATTTGCGGGCGGGTCTGGCTGTCAGGGGCGAGGTGCAGCGTTCCAACGGCTCGCTCAGAAGGCGCCGCACCTTTGATAGGTGGGCCTTCAATAGCGGCGCGAAAGGGAGATTCACATGTGCTCTCGCTGCGAGGGCCAATGGCTGGATTTCAGCAGTCGGGCTCGAAGCAGAGGCGACAGGCCGGTGGGTCGGCGACGGCGTAACCAACTTGCGCACGCACGAGAAACGCACCAAGTGGTCAGGGAACCCGTTTGGCAGGCATAGACCCGGATGGCGCCCTCCCGACTGCAGAAGGTGCCATAGCGTGGTACCGTACAGCCAAGCACCCGTCACGACCCCCTCGCCTGGGAGGCAAGTGCTGCAGTGAGCGGGACGTACAGTAATTTGCGCGCGCTCGCTTGCGACCGGCAGAAGCCATGCTGGCGCTGCTGTGCCGCTGCTGCGCTCGCCGTCGTCCTTGTGATGGGCATGGTCGGTTGCGCGCGCGGCTACCGGTGCGTGGAGCTTTCGAGCGGGGAGGTGGTGCCGATCGGCGGAGTGCGCGCAGTGGTGCCGGAAGACGCGCGGGGCCTGCTCTATACGCGGACCGCTGGAGGGCATGGGGCTGACTCCGCCGTTCGCGACGACGTGCTCGATAGCGGGGAGCTGCGGAGGCTCGAGATCTTCGGACCCGGTCCGACGATCGTGGTGTCCGAGTACGACGGTCCCGTCGATCTCGAGGAGCCCATGACCATGGTCGCTGGCCGCGAGGAGATTCTCGATGCGGAGAGCATCGCCGGGTCGGTCCCCGCGAAGCTCGGCACGCCTCGGGTTTGGGCCTATCCTGGGCAGGGTGGGCTGTACCGGACCGTCTACATGCTCTTCCGCAACGACTCGCAGCAGCTGGAGGTCACGGCCGCATACGTCGATCCGGGAGGCACTCTCGAAGACGCTGCGGAGGCGCTCTCGCGCGTCTTCGAGCAGTGAATGGCCCTGCCGATCGACGGCGCTGAGAAGATCGAGCCTCGAGGTGACCTACGACGGCGCGGGCCGCGAGGCGTCGCGCGTCGCCTCCACGCCGGCAGGCGTCCTGTCGCTGTCCTTCGGCGGCTTCGACGCGGCAGGCCGCCCGTGCACGATCGACGCGGGGAGCGCCGGCTCGAAGACGCGCGCCTTCGACCAGGCGGGCAGGCTTTCTTCCGAGTCCGGCTACGGCTACGCTTCTGACCCTGCCGTGCCCGGCGCCGAGCTTTCCTACAACGGCAACACCGGCAGGCTCGAGGCCGAGGCGTACCGGTTCGCGTTCGGCGGGCGCACCGACAGCGTGCGCAGCTACGCCTACACGGCAGACGGCAGGCTCGCGTCGGCTTCGATCTCCGGGATGCCGGATGCCGCGTACGCCTACGAGCCCGGCACGGGCAACCTGATCGGCATCAAGCGCGGCTCAGAACCCACGACGACGCTTGCCTACGAGCAAGGCTCGGGCCGCATCGCGGCGCTTCTCTCGCAAGGCGCGACCCAGACGGTCTTCTCCTTCGACAGCCGCGGCAGGCGCGCCTCGCAAGGGACGCCCGCTTCTCCGCAAACCGTCCGCTTCTTCTACGACGACGCGGACCGGCTTGTCGGCTGCTCCGACGCCTCTCGGGGCGTGTCTGCGAGCTATGCGTATGACGCCTACGGCCAGCGCCTGCGCTCGGTGGCGGCCTCAGGCTCGCTCGTCACGACCACCACCTACGCCTACGACGGGCTTTCGCTGCTTTACGCGACGACCGTAAGGAGCGACGGCACGACCGAGAGCGTGGCCTACCTCTACGACGCGGCAGGCGCGCCTCTCGCCGGCATCTACGAAGGCAGCGCGGCCGCTGCGCCCGTGGCCTTCTTCATCGCCACGACCGCGCGCGGCGATGTGGCCGAGCTCCTCGATTCTTCCGGCGCGCCGTTCGCGCTGTATTCCTACGACGCCTACGGCAACCCCGGGCAGGTGAGCACGGCCGCAACCGCGCGCATCTCCGCTCCGCTCGCAGAGGCGATCGCGCGCGCGAACGTGCTCCGCTACGCGGGCTACGCCTACGACGCGCACTCGGGCCTGTACTGCCTGTCGAAGCGGTACTACGACCCCGCCACCGCGCAGTTCCTGACCAAGGACCCCGCCAAGGCAGACGGCGAGGAAAGCCCGTACCAGTACTGCGCAGGCGACCCGGCAGGCAAGGTCGACCCGAGCGGGGAGTGGGCGAATCCATGGAGTTGGAGCAATGAGAAGAGCACCCGACTGACATTGGTGTGTGGCGATGTCGTGAAGGTCGGTTTCGGCATTGCTCAGTTTGCCTGGGCCGCGATGCACGGCGGTTCCCCTCCCGATGACTGGGGTGAAGACTACCTGTACAAGCTCCGTGTCACCGTTCGCGTGGGGTTCGCAAGCGATGTTGGGTACACGCAGGTCTCGGTGGCTTGGAAGTCGCTGGCGAAGCTGCGCCTGTCCTGCGCAGACATCCGTCCGAGATTGAGAATCACTGCGGAAACGTACCGGGGTCGGTTTCGGGGACTCAGGGGCGCCAAAGTAAGAACAGTCCGCGACGTGTTCAACCGGAGAGCGGCCGGGCGCAGCACATGCCTCAAGGTGCCTGGCGGTGATGAGGTGTCCTTCGTGCATGTCAAGTTGGAGCTGCTTGCGTTCGGCGGAAGGAGATGGCCTTCGGAGCGTGACTGGAACTCGCTACACTTCTACCGTGCGCGACGCATGCGACGTGCCGGCGGCCTCGTGATGTGAGGAGCGACAGATGCATGGCGAGCAATTCGATGCCGAACGGTTCTGGGGTGGATTCAGCTGGGGCGCCTTGTTGGCATGCCCGCTGTGGTACCTCGTGAATCGTCTGTGGCTGCGCGCTCTCGGCTTCTTGGCGCTATTCCTCGGTCTCGGATTCCTCGCCGGCAGCCTGGCCGGCGTCGTCGATGGGAAGGTCGTAGGACGCTTCGTCGGAACCATATATCTTGTGGCAGCCACGTGGGCCGCCAGCACCGCTCGCATGGCCGTCCACCGGCGGAGGCCCGACCTCGATGTTTCGCGGATGAGGGCTTGGGAGCGCGTTTGGACGGCGGTGGGAGTCCTCGTGTTAGCGATCAAACTCTTGCCGGCGTTTCGCTAGCGCAGATGACGGTGAGCTGGAACGGTGCGGATGGCACGAGAAGCGTCCACGCTCCGGCAGAAGGGCTGAGTTCGTGGCACGTTGCGCGGCGACGTCGTGTCATCCGATACGCGGGTCCCAGGTCACGTGTTTCAAAGGACTGCAGCCTGAGTGGCGCCTGAGCGCTTAGGTCGAGAGAGGAGTCGGGCTTGACGACCCACCACCTGGCGAGTTCAGCAGATTGGCTCGAGGCGTTGCTCATGGCGACCGCTGCAGTCGCCCATGGGTGGCTGATTGCGTTCGGTGTGCGACGCGGTGCCGCAGGCGTGGTCTTGGCTGGCGCGGCGATGCCGGTGCTGTTCTGGGCGTCAGACTGGAGCAGCTGGTCGTCGATTTCTCCGTGGCTGCGCATGGCTGATGTCTGTGTGACGGCGGCTGCGTTGGTGGGGATAGTTGCCATGGTGGCAAAGCGCCGCTCGGGCCGTGGGGCGCCCGCCGCGTCCCATTCCCACGAGTAGGCATCGGGCGCCCAACAATCGTCCGTCGCGCTCTACGCATACGACGCCTGCGGCAGCCCCGGGGCTGTCCTGACGGCTTCAACGGCGCGCATCTCCGCTCCGCTCGCTGAGGCGATCGCGGAAGCGAACGCGCTGCGCTACGCGGGCTACGCCTACGACGAGCACTCGGGCCTGTACTACCTCTCGAAGCGGTACTACGACCCCGCCACCGCGCAGTTCCTGACCAAGGACCCCGCCAAGGCAGACGGCGAGGAAAGCCCGTACCAGTACTGCGGAGGCGACCCTGTGGGCAAGGTCGATCCGAGCGGGGAGTGGGCCGTGCGGACGATCTGGTCGGCATGGGTGCCTCTCTGGAAGGTCGGCAGCTGGTTGTACCGGCAAGCTGTCTACGCGGCGGTCTCAGCGTGGGCGAGCTCTGCGGCGGCGAGCGCCGTCTGGGCAAGGGCGTCGTCCCGTGTGATCGGGAATGCGACCGCTAAGATGGCGGCGCGGATTGCGAAGTGGGCAGTGAAAGGCCTTTCTAAGCTGTTCGCTGTCGACCCCATGCTCGCCCGGGTCACCGACCTGGTGGCGAAACTGCAGTGGTCCGTGCGCCTTCCCACGCTCGCCGTGTGGGTGTACCATCATGCCGGATACGCGGCGACCTTCTGCCGGGCCACGCTCATCGAGACAAGGCGGCTGTTCACGGAACGGTTCGGGTACGTCACCCGGGCGAGCGTTACGAGGCGGCTGTTCACGGACGCACAGGCCAGGGAAGTCGCGAAGGATTGCCTGTACTTGAGCAGTTAGGGAGAGGCCGCGTGGCTGGAATCATCAAGCTCATCGCTGTCGCCGTGTTCATCGTCGTCGACATCGCCATTTGGTGGCTGCTGACCGAAGTGTTCATCTCGATTCCGAGCCTCGGGAGGCGAGAGCCGCGCATCGAAGGCGGTCTTGCCGAGGAGCTGGCGAGGATTGCCCCGCTCGCGTGCCTCGACGCGGGGGCGCAGCCCGACTACGCGAAGATGGCGGCGTGGCTGGAGGCCGCGATCAGGGAGCGCGGCCGCCTGAGCCCTGCCGAGGCCGCCGCGCTCATCGAGCGGTTCGCCGCGCAGGCCGGCTGCGCGGTCGCCTCTCCGCTGCGCGCCCGCCGCGCCGCGCGCCTCGTGGCGGCGTGGTCGAGGCGGCGGCGCGGGTAGGTCCACGGATTCCTCGCATGTGCGCTCACGCGCGCTTGCCCGCGGCATGCAGCTGTAGTATCGTCTGCACGACCTTTAAAACCGGTCCAGCGAGGCCGGCAAGGATGCAACCGCATACGGACCAGAGCCAGCACCACGTTGCAGCTCAGACGACGTCGCGACGCCTTCTTGCCGCCTGGCGAGGAGGCGTTTTCGTACACCGAGCCGAGGGAGGCGGGTCCATGCAGTACCGCGTGAAAGCGCACGTCATGGACGCCACGGCGATCGACCGGGCGCTCGTCCGGATCGCGCACGAGATCCTCGAGGCGAACAAGGGCGTCGAGGGGCTCGCGCTCGCCGGCATCGTGACGCGCGGCGCCGTGATGGCGCAGCGGCTCGCCGAGCGCATCGAGCGCATCGAAGGCGCCCGGGTGCCGGTCGGCACCGTCGACATCTCCTTCTATCGCGACGACGTGGGGACGCGGATGTCGCCCGAGGTGCACCGCACCGACATCCCGTTCGACGTCGAGGGCCGCACGATCGTGCTCGTCGACGACGTGCTGTTCACCGGCCGCACCATCCGCGCGGCGATGGACGCGGTGATGGACTACGGCCGGCCGGCGGCCATCCAGCTCGCCGTGCTCGTCGACCGCGGCCACCGCGAGCTTCCGATCCGCGCGGACTTCGTCGGCAAGAACGTCCCGACCTCGCGCAAGGAGCGCGTGAAGGTGTCGTTCGTGGAGACGGACGGCGTCGACGCCGTGGACATCCTCGAGCTGGTGCCCGAGGGAGGGGAGGCGTGATGCTCTCCTGCACGCACATCCTGACGATGGACGACCTGACGCCCGAGGACATCGCGCTCGTGCTGGACACAGCGGACTCGTTCGGGGAGGTGAACGAGCGCCGCATCAAGAAGCTGCCGACGCTTCGAGGCCGCACCGTCGTCAATCTCTTCTTCGAGCCGAGCACGCGCACGAGGACCTCGTTCGAGATCGCCGCCAAGCGCTTGTCGGCCGACGGCGTGAACTTCTCGGCCTCGGCGTCGGCCACCGCCAAGGGCGAGAGCCTGCGAGACACCGCCAAGACGCTCTCGGCGATGGCGTGCGACCTCGTGGTGGTGCGTCACAAGTACGCGGGCGCGCCGCAGGTGCTCGCGGAGTGCATGGACGCGCACATCGTCAACGGCGGTGACGGCATCCACCAGCACCCGACGCAGGCGCTGCTCGACCTGTTCACGATGCGCCGCGCGCTCGGGCGGCTTGAAGGGCTCACGGTGGGCATCGTCGGCGACGTGGCGCACTCGCGCGTCGCGGGCTCGCTCGTGCCGGCGCTCAAGAAGGTAGGCGCGCGGCCGATCCTCATCGGCCCGAAGACCCTGATGCCGCCGCGTCCGGACGTGCTCGGCGCCGAGGTGTCGTACTCGCTCGACGAGGTGCTGCCTGAGCTCGACGTCGCGTACATGTTGAGGGTGCAGTTCGAGCGGGAGGCGGCGATGCCGATCCCGAGCGTGCGCGAGTACGCGCGGCTGTACGGGATGAACGGGGCGCGGCTTGAGCGTGCGAAACCGGAGATGATCGTCATGCACCCGGGCCCGATGAACCGCGGCGTGGAGATCTCGTCCGAAGTCGCCGACTCGCCGCGCTCGGTGGTGCTCGACCAGGTGAACGCGGGCGTTGCGGTGCGGATGGCCGTGATGTACCTGCTGCTCGGAGGTGACAGCAGTGGCGCTGCTGCTTAAAGGAGGCCGCGTCGTCGACCCGGCCGTCGGCCTTGATGCCGTCGCCGACGTCGTCGTGCGCGACGGGGTCATCGTCGAGGTCGGCGAGGGGCTCTCGATCCCGAAGGGCGAGACGATCGACTGCGCGGGCAAGGTCGTGATGCCGGGCTTCGTCGACGTGCACACGCACCTGCGCGAGCCCGGGCGCGAGGACGAGGAGACGATCGCGACAGGCACCGCAGCCGCTGCGTGCGGCGGGTTCACCGCCGTGTGCCCGATGCCGAACACGACGCCCGTGTGCGACACCGGCGCCGCCGTGCGGTTCGTGGTGGAACGCGCGCAGGAGCAGGGCATCGTGCGCGTGCACCCGATCGGGGCGCTCACGCGCGGGCAGAAAGGCGAGCAGCTCGCGGAGATCGGCGACATGCTCGCGGAAGGCGCGGTCGCGTTCAGCGACGACGGGCGCGGGATCCAGTCGGCGGGCATGGCGCGCACCGCGATGGAGTATCTTGCGGGGTTCGACGCGCTCTACGTCGGGCACTGCGAGGACGAATCTCTCTCCCGCGGCGGCGCCGTGAACGAGGGCGTCGTCTCGACGCGGATGGGGCTTCCGGGCCAGCCGGCTGCCGCGGAGGAGGTCATGGTGGCCCGCGAGGTGATGCTCGCCGAGCTCACCGGCTGCCGGGTGCACATCGCGCACATCTCGACGGCGCGTTCGCTCGAGATCGTGCGGGAGGCGAAGCGCCGCGGCGTGCGCGTGACCTGCGAGGTGACGCCGCACCACCTGTTCTTGGACGAAGACGCGATCGTTTCGTACGACACATCATTCAAGATGAACCCGCCGCTGCGCACGCGCGAAGACCGCGAGGCGCTCGTCGCGGGGCTTGTCGACGGCACGGTGGACTGCATCGCGACGGACCACGCGCCGCACGCCGCCCACGAGAAGGAGTTGGAGTTCGAGTTGGCGCCGTTCGGCATCATCGGCCTGGAGACCGCGGTGCCGCTCGTGGTCACCCACCTGGTGCGCGAGGGCGTGCTCGGGTGGAGCGACGTCGTGCGGCTGCTCTGCCACGGCCCGCGCGCGGTGTTCCGGCTGCCGGAGGTGCGGCTGGAGGCGGGGATGCCCGCCGACATCACGGTGGTAGACCCTGACGCTGAAGTGAAGGTCGAGCCAACGGGTCTCAAGAGCAAGTCGAAGAACACGCCGTTCGCGGGGCAGACGCTCTTCGGACGGCCGACCGAAGTGCTCGTGGGCGGACGCTGGGCCCTCAAGGGCGGGGAGGTGGTGCCGCTGTGAACGCGAGACGGCCAGCGCTTCTCGCGCTTGAGGACGGGACCGTGTTCGAAGGCGTCGCGTGCGGCGTCGACGGCGAGGCCGCAGGCGAGATCGTCTTCAACACCTCCATGGCGGGCTACCAGGAGGTCTTCACCGACCCCTCGTACGCGGGCCAGATCGTGACGATGACGATGCCGCACATCGGCAACTACGGCGTGAACGCGGCAGACATGGAGTCGCGCGGCGTGTTCGCGGCCGGGTTCGTCATGCGGCGCTGCTCCGAGACCGCCTCGAACTGGCGGGCTGAGATGACGCTTCGCGAATTCTTCGAGCGATTCTCGGTGGTGGCGGCCGAGGGCATCGACACCCGCAGGCTCACAAAGCACGTGCGCGAAGCGGGCGCGATGCGCTCCGTGCTCTCGACGGTCGACCTCGACCCCGCCTCGCTCGTCGAGAAGGCCCGCAGCTCGCCTGGTCTCATCGGTCGCGACCTCGTGGCCGAAGTGGCGGTGCGCGAGCGCTTCACGTGGGGCGCGGAGGTGCCGCCTGACTGCGAGCTGCCGGTGGACACCGGCGTCGTGCCGGTGCGGCCGAAGCACCGGGTGGTGGCGTTCGACTCCGGCATCAAGTGGAACATCCTGCGCCGCCTCACCGAGGCCGGCTGCGAGGTCATCGTGGTGCCGCCGACGACGAGCGCCGAGGAGGCGCTCGCGCTCGAACCCGACGGCGTGTTCTTCGCGAACGGGCCCGGCGACCCGGCGGCCGTCACGTACCTGTACGGCACGCTCCGCGAGATCTTGGGCAGGGTGCCGGTCTTCGGCATCTGCCTCGGGCACCAGATGCTCTCGCTCGCGCTGGGGTGCTCGACCTACAAGTTGAAGTACGGGCACCGCGGCGGCAACCAGCCGGTGAAGAACCTGCTTACCGGCCGCGTGGAGATCACGAGCCAGAACCACGGCTTCTGCGTGGACTTCGGAAGCATCGGGCGGCTGCTTCCCGAGGAGAGCGGCGGCCTCGTCCTCGACCCGAACGACCTCGGCGCGTGGGTGCGGGCAGGCGTCGCGCCCGTGGTGGCCTCAGAGCGCTTCGGCCGCGTGCAGCTCACCCACGTGAACCTCAACGACATGACGGTCGAGGGCGTTCGTGCGCTCGACCAGCGGGCGTTCTCCGTCCAGTACCACCCCGAGGCGGCGCCAGGACCGCACGACGCGCAGTACCTGTTCGGCTCGTTCGTGCGCCTCATGGAGGGCGAAACGGACGTGTTCGCGATGCCCGGCGGCGTAGGCAAGGAGGCATGATGCTCACGACAGTCCTCGTTCCGGTCGATTTCAGCGACGAGTGCCTGGACGTGCTCGCATTCGCGCGGGGCGCCTCGGCGCTCGGGGTGCGCTCGATCGTGCTCGTCCACGTGGTGGAATCGTCGGGCATGGAAGGCCCGGTGATCGCCGGCAAGGTGGACGAAGCCAGGGCCCGGCTTCAGGAGCTTGCGGGGACGCTCGTAGAAAGCGGGTACGACGTCGAGCTGCGCGTTCCGACCGGCGACACCTTCGACGCGCTGACGGCACTCGCCGCCGAGCGCACGGTCGACGCGATCCTGTGCGGCTCGCACGCGAAGGGCATCGTCTCGCAGCTCGTCGAGGGCTCGATCTCCGAGCGTCTCATCCGTGACGCGTCGGTGCCGTTGCTGATGGCCCGCTTCGACCTGCTACGCTCGAAGGACGACCCCGCGCAGATGCTCAAGCGGTTCGGCGACGTGGTGGTGCTGCCGACCGACTTCTCGCTCTCGGCGTCCCGCGCGCTCATGCAGGCGCTCCAGATGCCGAAAGGAAGCATCAAGATGCTCTACCTCCTGCACGTGCTGGATCCCGGGCTTTCAGGCGAGCAGCTCAGGCGTCAGGAGGAAGGTGCCGAGTTCCACCTGAAGGCGCTCGAGGCGATGGCCGAGCAGCAGGGCATCCCGACGAGCGTGGTCATCCGCACGGGCGACCCTGCGCGCCAGGTGCTTGCGGAGCTCGATGAGCGGCGGGCGACCGGCGTCATCACCGGTACGCGCGGTCGGAACGCCGTGCAGGAGGTGCTCATGGGCAGCGTATCGATGACGCTGCTCAGGCAAGCGTCGTGTCCCGTCCTGATCGTGCCGTAGAGGAGCGCAATGCCCCGCAGAGACGACATCCACAAGATCCTGCTGATCGGCTCAGGGCCGATCGTCATCGGCCAGGCGTGCGAGTTCGACTACTCGGGCGCGCAGGCGTGCAAGGTGCTGCGCGAGGACGGCTACGAGGTCGTGCTCGTCAACAGCAACCCGGCGACGATCATGACCGACCCCGAGTTCGCGGACCGCACCTACGTCGAGCCCATCACGCCGGCTTTCGTCGAGCAGGTGATCGCGAGGGAGCGGCCCGACGCGCTCTTGCCGACGCTCGGCGGGCAGACTGGCCTGAACTGCGCGGTGGCGCTCGCCGAAGCAGGCGTGCTCGACCGCTACGGCGTCGAACTGATCGGCGCGAAGGTCGAGGTCATCAAGAAAGGCGAGGACCGCCGGCTGTTCGCCGAGGCGATGGCGCGGATCGGGCTTGAAACGCCGAGGAGCGGGTATGCGTACTCGCTTGCGGACGCAGAAGAGATCGTGGCAAGCATCGGCTTTCCGGTCGTCGTGCGCCCGAGCTTCACCTTGGGCGGCGCTGGCGGCGGCATCGCGTACAACGTCGATGAACTGCGCGACATCGTGACGCACGGGCTTGCGCTCTCGCCGATCGGAGAAGTGCTCATCGAGGAGAGCATCCTCGGCTGGAAAGAGTTCGAGATGGAGGTCATGCGCGACCGCAACGACAACTGCGTGATCGTGTGCTCCATCGAGAACTTCGACGCGATGGGCGTGCACACCGGCGACTCGATCACCGTCGCGCCGGCGCAGACGCTCACGGACCGCGAGTACCAGCAGATGCGCGACGCCTCGATCGCGATCATGCGCGAGATCGGGGTCGAGACCGGCGGCAGCAACGTGCAGTTCGCCATCAACCCGGCCGACGGGCGCATGGTCGTCATCGAGATGAACCCGCGCGTCAGCCGCTCGAGCGCGCTCGCGTCGAAGGCCACCGGCTTCCCGATCGCGAAGTTCGCCGCGAAGCTCGCGGTCGGCTACACGCTGGACGAGATCCCCAACGACATCACGAAGAAGACGCCGGCGTGCTTCGAGCCGAGCATCGACTACACGGTCGTGAAGGTGCCCAGGTTCGCGTTCGAGAAGTTCCCGGGCACCGACACGACGCTCACCACGCGGATGAAGTCGGTGGGCGAGGTCATGGCGATCGGGCGGACGTTCCCGGAGGCGCTCGGCAAGGCGTTCCGCTCGCTCGAGAACGGGCGGATGGGGCTTGGTGCGGACGGCAAGGACGCGTTCGACGAGGAGCGCTTCGACCGTTACCTCGTCGCGCCCAACGAGAAGCGACCGCTGTACATGGCCGAAGCGCTGCGCCGCGGGCGCTCGGTAGAAGAGGTCGCTGCGCTCACGCACGTCGATCCGTGGTTCGTCGAGCAGATGGCCGAGGCGGTGCGCTACGAGGCGCTGCTCCGCGGGCGGGCGCTCGACGAGGTGTCCGCCGAGGCGCTCCGCGAGGCGAAGCGCTACGGGCTGTCGGACGCGCAGATCGCGCACCTCACAGGCTCGACCGAAGCCGTGGTCCGCGCGCGCAGGGAAACACTCGACGTCAAGCCGACGTTCAAGGCGGTCGACACCTGCGCGGCCGAGTTCGCTGCCGAGACGCCGTACTACTACAAGACCTACGAGGACGAGGATGAATCGGCGCCCTCGTCGCGGCGCAAGATCGTCATCTTGGGCGCGGGACCGAACCGCATCGGGCAGGGCATCGAGTTCGACTACTGCTGCGTGCACGCCGCCTACGCGCTCTCGGAGATGGGCTTCGAGACCATCATGGTGAACTGCAACCCCGAGACCGTCTCGACCGACTACGACACCTCGGACAAGCTCTACTTCGAGCCGCTCACCTTTGAAGACGTCATGGACATCTGCGAGCGCGAACGGCCCGAAGGCGTGCTCGTGACGTTCGGCGGGCAGACGCCGCTCAAGCTCGCGCACGCGCTCGAAGACGCAGGCGTGCCGATCCTCGGCACGAAGCCGGAGGCGATCGACTTGGCTGAGGACCGCAAGCGGTTCGCGGCGGTGCTCGACGAGCTCGGCATCGCGTATCCGCCGGCCGGCACAGCCACGACGCTCGACGAGGCGCTCGAGGTCGCGCACCGCATCGGGTACCCGCTCCTGGTGCGGCCGTCGTACGTGCTCGGCGGGCGCGGCATGGTGATCGCGTACTCGGACGAGTACCTCAGGCGCTACATCGAGGAGGCGACCGCCGTCAGCCCCGACCACCCGGTGCTCCTCGACCGCTTCTTGGAAGGCGCGATCGAGGTCGACGTGGACGCGGTGTGCGACGGCGAGAGCGTGTACATCGGCGGCGTGATGGAGCACATCGAGGAGGCCGGCATCCACTCCGGCGACTCGGCGTGCTGCATCCCGCCGTTCTCGCTCGGGACCGAAACGGTCGAGCGCATCAAGGCGCACGCACGCGCGCTCGCGCTCCGGCTCGGCGTCGTGGGGCTGATGAACGTGCAGTTCGCAGTCAAGGACGAGCAGGTCTACGTGCTGGAAGTCAACCCGCGCGCGTCGCGGACGGTGCCGTTCGTGAGCAAGGCCACAGGCGTGCCGCTCGCGAAGGTCGCTGCGCGGGTGATGGCGGGGCAGCGGCTCGCCGAGATGGGCCTGCCGCCGGAGGACCGCGAGCTCGGACGGTTCTGCGTGAAAGAGGCGGTCATGCCCTTCGGGCGGTTCCCGGGCACCGACAGCGTGCTCGGGCCGGAGATGAAGTCGACGGGCGAGGTGATGGGCGTCGCCGAGGACTTCCCGAGCGCGTACGCGAAGTCGCAGCTGGCGATCGACTACTCGCTGCCTGACGGCGGCACGGCGTTCATCTCCGTGTGCGACCGCGACAAGCGCGCGATCGTGCCGGTGGCGCGGCACCTGCACCAGCTCGGCTTCCGCATCCTTTCGACGAGCGGCACTGCGCGGGCGCTCAAGGCGGCCGGCGTTCCTGTCGAGGTGGTGCTGAAGGTCCACGAAGGGCGGCCGAACGTGGTGGACGCGATCAAGAACGGGGAGATCTCGCTCGTCATCAACACGCCGTTCGGGCGCGAGACGCGCTCTGACGGCTACCACATCCGCACGGCGGCGGTGCAGCACGGCGTGACGAACATCACGACGCTGCAGGCGGCGCAGGCCGTGGTGCAGGCGATCGAGGCGATGAAGGCGGGGCGCCTCTCGGTGATCGCGCTGCAGGACATGTACGGCGACGGAGCGCTCCGATGAGCGCGGACCGTCGCGTCGTCGAGGAGGTCGTGGTCGAGGCGAACGAGCGCGTCGCCACAGGCGTCGGGCTCGCTGCGCTCCGCGCTCCGCGCATCGCCCAGTCGGTGCTGCCAGGGCAGTTCGTGCACCTGAGGATCGCCGAAGGCACGGCGTTCATCCTCAGGCGGCCGTTTTCCGTGCACCGCGCGCACGGCGAGACCATCGAGGTTCTGTACCAGGTCGTCGGTACGGGCACGCGCTGGCTTTCGTCGCGCGAGCCGGGCGATGCGATGGACGCCATCGGACCGCTCGGCACCGGGTGGAGCGTCCCGGACGGCGCCGCGCACGCGCTGCTCGTGGCGGGCGGGCTCGGTGCGGCCCCGCTCGGCATGCTCGCAGAGGACCTCGCCGCGCGCGGCGTCGCCGTCACGGTCGCACAGGGCGCGCCGACGGCAGAGCGCCTCGTGGCGCGGGACCTCTTCGAGCGCGTCGCCAGGACGGTCGCGACGGCGACCGACGACGGCTCCGCGGGCGTGCGTGGGTTCGTGACGGCGCTCGTGCCCGGGCTCATCGAGGAAATCCGGCCGGACGTCGTTTACGCCTGCGGTCCCGAGCCCATGATGTGCGCGGTGGCCGCGGCTGCGCGCGATGCGGGCGTCGCGTGCCAGGTCTCGCTCGAGCGGCTGATGGCGTGCGGCGTCGGCGCGTGCCTCTCGTGCACGGTGACGACGAGATCCGGCCTGAAGCGGGCGTGCGCTGACGGCCCGGTGTTCGACGCGGCAGACGTCGTGTGGGCTCAAGACGAGGTCGAGGGACTGAAGCGATGAGCGAGCCGAAGGTCGACCTGAGCGTGAGGATCGGCGCCCTGACGCTGCGTTCGTGCGTGATTCCCGCGTCCGGCACGTTCGGGTCTGGGCGCGAGTACGCTGGGCTCGTCGACCTCTCTCGTATCGGAGCGGTCGTCACGAAAGGCGTGTCGCTGGAGCCGTGGCCTGGCAACCCGCAACCGCGCATCGTGGAGACCGCCTCGGGCATGCTGAACTCGATCGGCTTGCAGAACCCCGGCGTCGAAGCGTTCTGTGCGAACGACCTGCCGTGGCTCCGGTCGCAGGACCTCGCGGTGATCGTGAACGTGAGCGGTCACTCCATCGACGAGTACGTGGCCGTCGCGGAGAGGCTCGAGCGCGAAGAGGGGGTCTCGGCCCTCGAGCTCAACATCTCGTGCCCGAACGTGGACGCGGGCGGCATGCAGTTCGGGACGTCGTGTGAGGCGGCCGCCGCGGTGACGGCGGCGGTGCGCTCCGTCACGACGAAGACCCTCATCGTGAAGTTGAGCCCGAATGTCACTGACATCGCTGGCATCGCCCGTGCAGCGGTCGACGCTGGCGCTGACGCGGTGAGCCTCATCAACACGCTGCTCGGCATGGCGATCGACGTGCGGACGCAGCGCCCGGTGCTCGCCCGGCGGGTGGGCGGGCTGTCCGGCCCCGCGATCAAGCCGATCGCGCTGCGTATGGTGTGGGACGTCTACGAGGCCGTGAGCGTCCCGGTGATCGGGATGGGGGGCATCGCGGCGCCGCACGACGCCGTCGAGTTCCTGCTCGCCGGAGCGAGCGCCGTGGCGGTGGGGACCGCGAACTTCGTCGACCCGGCAGCGATGACGCGCATCCTCGACGGTATCGAAGCGTACTGCCGCGAGCGGGGGATCGAGCGCGCCTCCGACCTCGTGGGCGCAGCGCACGGCACGCAGAGCGGCTCGTGAGGGGCGGAAGACGAGGCAGATGAGCGACGAGAGCCAGGTTCCCGGGCCGGTGCAGCCGGCGCCTCTCCCGGTGCCGACGCCACCGCCCCGAGCACTGACCCGGCGCCGCCGCGTCCTCTACGCTGTGCTCGCGCTCGTCATCGTCGGCCAATGCGCTCTCGGCGTGAGGTACGCGTTCAAGGCCCTGGATGCGGTCTTCGGTGGCCCGGAGAGCGAGACGGTCCTCGACCAGGACGTGGCCGTTGCGGGGAGCGGATACCTCACCGTGGCGCGGACGACCGGCGACGGACGGTACGTCGTCGTGCAGCACGCGACGGCCGCAGGCGTGCCGGTCGTCGTCGCCATCGACGTCGCCGCGGGCCACAGCCGGGTGCTCGAGGGCTATCGGGCGCTTTTCGTGGAGCCGGTCGCCCCAGTCGTGTGGATCGAGAAGGTCGATCCCGAAGCCGGTCTGACGGCAGACGGCCTTGGCGATACCTTCGACCACGTACCGGAGCAGCTGCTCGTCTGGCGGCTCGACGAACGCGCGCCGCACGAGGCGCCGTCCGAGCAGAGGTGGGAGCCGATCGCCGGCCCCGGAGGCGTCTCGGCCTTCCTCACGGGAGACGGAGCGCTCGGCGCAGGGCCGTCGCGGCTCGTGTTCGGACCGACGGGCGGCAGCCCGTCGACGACAGAAGCGCTGGGTGCGGTCTCAGCAGGGCGCACGCTGGTGCCGGTGGGCTGGTCGCCCTCTGGCCGCTGGTTCGCCGTGGAGGAGCTGCTGCCCGAGGATCCCGACGAGATCGCGGCCACACCGGTGCCCTATCGACCCGCCCGGATGATCCACGTCGTCGACCCGTCCACGGGCTGGCCCGTGAGCTCTCAAGAGGTGCCCGCCTTGGGGCTGGCCCCGGCAGCGATGTGGGATCCGAACGAGGACGTGCTGGTGTGGATCGAGCCGTCGTGGTCGTCCGAACCCGCGTCCTCCACCTCAGACGGCACGTGGAGTGCATCGCTCAAGATCGTCAGGCTCGCCGTCTCCCCAGACGGCGCAACGAAGCGTTCGCTCGACGACGATGCGTCCAGGATCGACGCGACAGTCCTGGCGCTGCCGACGGCATGGGGGCCTCTGGGAGCGAGCGAGCACGGGATGGTCTGGTGGGTCGGCGGGTCCGTGTACCGGATCGGCGAGTCTGGCGCCGTCGACCTCTCGCTGGGCCGTGATCAGCAGCCGGACAGCGTGCCTGCCTGGGATTCCGAGCGGCATCTCCTCGTCCAGGCGTACGTCGACGTCACCGACGACGGCACGCAGCGGCTCGTCGTGAAGCGCATGAACGAGTACGGCGCGAACAGCCACACGCTGTGGAAAGGTTTGGAAGAACGCCCAACGCTGTTCGGAAGGTGAGGACCGTGCGCGAGAAGATCATCGTTGCGCTGGACTACGACGACCCTGAGCGGGCGCTCGAAGTGGCGCGCTCGCTCGCCGGCAGGGTCGGCTGGATGAAGGTCGGGCTGACGCTGTACGCGATGGGCGGGCGGGCGGTCGTCGAGGAGCTCAAGCGCCTCGGATACCGCGTGTTCGTGGACCTGAAGCTGCACGACATCCCGCACCAGGTCGCAGGCGCCGTCCGGGCGCTCGCGCACGTCGGCGCGGACATGCTCACCGTTCACGCCTCAGGCGGCGCAGCGATGCTCGCTGCCGCAGCGCAGGCGGCCGCGGCGGCCAAGACTGGCGGGGTTCGGCCGTCGATCGTGGCGGTCACCGTGCTCACGAGCATGGATGCGGCGGGGCTCGCCGCCGTGGGCGTGGCACGGCCGCCCGCCGAGCAGGTGGAGCTTCTGGCCACGCTCGCGCGCGACAACGGGTGCGATGGCGTGGTGTGCGCGCCGAGCGAGGCCCGCGCGATGCGTGCGCTCCTCGGGCCGGACGCCCTCGTCGTGACGCCAGGCGTGCGGCCGTCGTGGGCCGCTGCGGACGACCAGGCGCGCATCGCGACGCCGGAAGCCGCGCTCGGGTCCGGCGCGTCGCACCTCGTCATCGGCCGTCCGATCACTGCCGCGCCGGATCCCGTCGCGGCGCTCGAACGCATCGTGGAAGGGGAGTGAGGCCGCATGGTCGCAGGCATGACCGAAACCGAGGTGCTGGAGGCGCTCAAGCAGGCCGACGCCGTCTTGAGCGGGCACTTCCAGCTCACCAGCGGACGGCACTCGGACACGTACGTGCAGTGCGCGCGCGTCTTGGAAGACCCGGGTCTCACGACGCGGCTCGCGCAGGCGATGGCCGAGCGCGTTTCGGTGAACGGCATCGACCTTGTGGCGGCGCCGGCAGTCGGCGGCATCATCATCGGGTTCGCGGTCGCGCAGGCGCTCGACGTGAAGTTCATCTTCAGCGAGCGCGAGCACGGCGCGATGACCTTCCGGCGCGGCTTCTCGGTTCCAGCGGGTGCGCGGGTGCTGGTGGTAGAAGACGTGGTCACGACGGGCGGATCGGTGGCCGAGGTCATCGGACTGGTGCGCCAGGCCGGCGGGGAGCCGGTGGCCGTGACATCCATCATCGACCGCGGCGGACCGAAGGCCTTCGACGTCCCGCTGTACCCTCTTCTTCGACTCGAGGTCGACTCTTGGGAGCCGGATTCGTGCGCGCTGTGCGCCGCCGGCGTGCCGCTGTACTCGCCCGGAAGCAGGCGGCTGTAGCGAAATCGCTTGGCATTCTCGCTGGTCACAGGTAGTATCTTCGCCGTGCGTCCGTTTCGCGCACCGACATGAACGGTGCGCCGTGTCCGGTCGGTTCGAGTCACGAGGAGGAACGATGGCCCTGCCCAAGCTGTCCGAGGCAGACCGCAAAGCAGCGCTCGAGAAGGCCGCGAAGGCCCGCCAGGAGCGCGCCGAGCTGCGCCGGAAGATCAAGAGCGGCGAGATCAGCTTCGCCGAGGTGATGAAGCGCGCCGACGATCCGGTCATCGGCCGGATGAAGGTCTCCGCTCTGCTCGAGAGCCTGCCCGGTTTCGGCCGCGCCAAGGCCCAGAAGATCATGGAGGAGCTCGAGATCTCCGAGAGCCGTCGCGTGCAGGGTCTGGGAGCTCGCCAGCGCGAGGGCCTGATGGAGCGTCTGGGCTGATCGAGCACGGCGTGACCGAGCGCACGAGCGCGCAGAGGCCGCGAGGTCGGCTGCTCATCATCTCTGGCCCGTCAGGCGCTGGGAAAGGCACGCTGGTCGACCGGCTCGTCGAGCGCGTTCCCGAGGCGTGGGTGTCCGTGTCGGCGACGACGCGGCCGCCCCGCCCCGGCGAGGTGGACGGCGTCGACTACCGCTTCGTCTCGCCCGAGGAGTTCGACCGTCTCGTGAAGGCCGGCGAGTTCCTCGAGTGGGCGGAGGTGCACGGCAACCGCTACGGGACGCTCCGAAGCGACGTCGAAAAGAAGATCGCCGAGGGCCGGCTCGTGGTGCTCGAGATCGATTCCCAAGGCGCCCAGCAGGTCCGCCGGCTCGTCGACGACGCGGTGTGCGTCTTCGTCGTCGCTCCGTCTTTCGAGGAGCTGGAGCGGCGCATCCGCAAACGCGGGGCCGAGTCCGACGAGGAGATCGCGGCGCGCCTGAAGACGGCCGAAAGAGAGCTCGCGCTTGTGGGGACATACGACTATGTGGTACAAAACGACGACGTCGCCCGAGCCGCAGACGAGCTCGTGGGCATCGCAGAATCCCTCCTAGGAAGGCGATCGTAGATGGTCATCGAACCGGACATCGACCTGCTGTTGTCGAAGGTCGACTCGAAGTACACGCTGTGCATCGTGGCCGCGCGCCGCGCCCGCCAGATCAACGACATGGTCCGCGGCATCCGCGACCAGGCCACGCTCGCGCTGCAGTCGATCCAGACGCCGCAGATCGCGCAGCTCACCAAGACCAAGCCGCTGTCGATCGCGCTCGAGGAGATCGCGAACGGCGACATCGGCTACGTCCGGACCGCCGAGAGTTACAAGTAGCGCTCGACGGCAGTCGGGATCCGCGCGCGCCCCGTGCCGTCGGCTCGAGGGCGCGTCACGTTTTCGGGGGCGCCATGGCATCGCACGCAGCGCTCGTCCACTACCACGAGATCGGGCTGAAGGGCCACAACAAGCGCACCTTCGAGCGCAGGCTGCAAGAGAACCTCGCCTTCGCGCTCGGGTGGCCGGACGCTCGCCGCATCCGCATCGTGGCGAGCCGTCTCGTCGTGCCGTTGGAAGACGAGGACCCCGGAGCCGCCATCGAGCGTCTCGCGTCAGTGCCCGGGGTCGCGTTCGTGGCCGAGGCGCTCGTCGTGTCGCGCGAGCCGCGCGCGATGGAGGAAGCGGCGGTCGCGGCCGTGTCGCGAGCGGCGGCCGACGGCGCGCGCACATTCGCGATCAAGGCGCGCCGGTCTGCGACCGACCATCGCGAGCCGAGCGTCGAGATCGCCCGTCGGGTGGGGGAGCGGGTACGGCGTGAGACCGGGCTCGGAGTCGACCTCACGACCCCCGACGTCACCTGCCACATCGACGTCGTGCACGACCAGGCGTTCGTGTACGCGCGCAAGGTGCAAGGCCCCGGCGGGCTTCCGGCCGGGAGCGCAGGGCGTGTCGTGGCGCTGCTGTCGGCAGGCATCGACTCGCCCGTGGCGGCATGGCGCATCATCCGTCGTGGCGCGGTCGTCGTGGGCGTGCACTTCTCCGGACGCCCGCACACCGACGCGAGCTCCGAGGAAGCGGTGACGGAGATCGGGCGCGTGCTGGAGCGCACTGGCGGTCTCGGACGCATCTACGTCGTGCGCTTCGGCGACCTGCAGCGGGAGATCTCGCTTGCCGCGCCCCCGGACCTGCGGGTGCTGCTCTACCGGCGGCTCATGGTGCGCGTCGCGGAGCGCATCGCCGATGAGGAGCGCGCCAAAGCGCTCGTGACCGGCGAGTCGCTCGGGCAGGTCGCCTCGCAGACGCTCGAGAACATCGCGGCCATCGACGCCGTGGCGCGCCGGCCGGTGTTCCGTCCGCTCATCGGCAGCGACAAGCAGGAGATCGCGGCAGAAGCGCGCAGGATCGGCACGTTCGAGATCTCGACGCGCCCGCAGACGGACTGCTGTACGCTGTTCATGCCGCGCACGCCCGAGACGCATGCGCGCATCGAGGAGGTCGACGCTGCTGAATCTCTCCTTGAGGTCGAGCGTATGGTGAGCGACGCCGTCTCCAGCATGCGGTGGATCGACTTCGCGAGCCCCGTGTACCGCGCCCCGCGCGCCTGGCCCTCGTCGGACGATGCGCGTTCTTATCGTTGAGCCGTACTTCGGCGGCTCGCACAAGGCCGTCTTGGACGCGCTCCTGCCTGAACTCGGGTGGGAGCACGACCTGCTCGCGTTGCCTGCGCGGAAGTGGAAGTGGCGGATGCGCGGCGCGGCGATTCTCATGGCCGAGGAGGTCGCGAGGCTGCACGCGTCCGGCGTGCGGTGGGACCTCGTGTACGCGAGCACGTTCGTGAACCTGCCGGAGCTCCTGGCGCTGTCGCGCCCCGCGCTCGACGGCGTGCCGAGCGTCGTGTACTTTCACGAGAACCAGCTCATGTACCCGGTGCGGCACGAGGCCGAGTGGGACTTCCAGTTCCCGCTCACGAACATCACGAGCGCGCTTGCAGCAGACGCGTGCCTGTTCACCACCCAGTGGCACCTTGACGGGTTCGTGGAGCGCATCGGGCCGTTCCTCAAGCAGTTCCCTGACTTCGTGCCACGCGGCGTGCCGGAGCGGATCGCCGCGAAGTCGGCCGTGCTCCCGCCGCCGTTCGACCCGCGTCCGTTCGACGCGCACGCGGCGCGCCGGGGCGAGCGCGTCCGCATCGTGTGGCCGCACCGGTGGGAGCACGACAAGGACCCGGAGGCGTTCTTCGCTGCCGTGCACGAGCTGGCCGCCGAGGGGCTCGACTTCGAGGTCGCGGTGGCAGGACAGGCATTCCGCGACACGCGCGAGCAGGTCGAGCGCATGGCCGCCGGTCTCGGATCGCGCCTGGCCGCTCTCGGCGAGCCTAAGGGCCGGGACGCGTATGCAGCGCTGCTCGCGAGCGCGGACGTTGCGGTGTCCACCGCGCGCAACGAGTTCTTCGGGCTCGCGATGGTCGAGGCGTGCTACGCTGGATGCTGGCCCGTGGTGCCCGACCGGCTTGCGTACCCCGAGCTCTATCCGGCGGAGCACCGCTACGGCAGCCATGACGAGCTCGTGGCCCGGCTGCGCGCGCTCGTGCTCGACCGGCCGGCCCCAGGCGCCGCGCGGCGCATCGCCGAGCCGTTCACGGTGCAGCGGCTCGCGCCGGAGTACCGGAAGGTGTTCGAATCGGTGGCGGAACGAGGGAGCGTGCGATGACGGGCCCGGAACTGCAGGCGTTCCCGCTGAGCGACGCGGGCGACCGAAGGAGCGCGTGATGATGCAGACCTCGTGGGCGGACCTTCCGACAGCGGTGCGAGCGGCGTTCGTCGTGCTCGGCGCGGTGCAGATCGGCGTGGAGGCGGCGGCGCTCATCGTGCTCGCGCGCACACCTGCGGAGCGCATCAGGCTGGGCAAGAAGTGGCCGTGGGTGCTCATCATCCTGTTCGTGAACCTCATCGGAGCCGTCGTGTTCCTGGCCGTCGGGCGGACTCCCGAGGTCGCTGCAAAGGAGCCTGGCGCTGGCGTGGCCGGCGAGACGATGGCGCGCGCAGCCAAGATGCTCTACGGGAGCGGCGAGGCGAGCGATGACGACTGATGCCGCCGTCGAGCTTGCTGGTGTGACGAAGCGCTTCGGCGACGTCGTGGCGCTCGATCGCGTGGACCTTCGCGTCCCGAGCGGGGTCATCTTCGGCTTCCTCGGCCCGAACGGCGCAGGCAAGACGACGACGATCCGGCTGCTCACGGGGCTTGCGCGCCCCACTTCAGGCGAGGTGCGGGTGCTCGGCCGCGAGGTGACGAGCGCAGGCTTCGAGGTGTCGTCGCGCGTCGGGTACCTGCCGGACGTGCCGGCCTTCTACGAGTGGATGACGGGGGAGGAGTACCTCGCGTTCGTGGCGTCGCTCTTCGGCCTTGAAAGCAGCGTCGCGAAAAAGCGCGCCGGCGTGCTTCTGGAGGCCGCCGGGCTTGCCGGCGTCCGCACGCGCATCGGCGGCTACTCGCGCGGCATGAAGCAGCGGCTCGGCATCGCTCAGGCGCTCATGAACGCTCCTGCGCTGCTCGTCCTCGACGAACCGACCTCGGCGCTCGACCCCATCGGCCGCAAGGAGGTCCTCGACATGATCGAGGCGCTGGCGGGCAAGGCGACGGTGTTCTTCTCGACGCACATCCTTTCGGACGCCGAGCGAGTGTGCGATGAGGTCGCGATCCTCGACCGGGGACGCGTCGTCGCGAACGCGAGCGTCGACGAGATCCGGTCGCGTGCGGGCCGGAAGGTCGCGCTCGAGGTCGCGGGCGACGTCGAGCGCGTCGAGCGAGCGGTGGCAGCGGCGGCGTGGTGCCGCGGCGTCACGCGCGTTGGCGCGCGCATCGAGGCGGCCGTGAGCGACCCGGGGTCCGCGCAGCGCGACGTGCCCGCAATCGTGGCGGCAGCAGGCGCCGGTCTCGTGCGCTTCGAGACCGTCGAGCCCACGCTCGAAGACGTGTTCGTCGAGCTCGTGGAAAGAGCGTCGTGATGCGCGGGTTCCGGCCGTTCTTCCTCAAGGAGCTCCGCGAGATCGCGCGCACCTGGCGCATCTGGGTGCTGCCGTCGATCGTCGTGGTGTTCGCGCTCACGGGTCCCGTGCTCGCCAAGGTCATGCCGGAGATCCTGCGATCGATGTCGAGCGAGCAGCTCGGCGGCGCCGTCATCAGCCTGCCGGAACCGACCTGGAAGGACGCCTACGCGCAGTGGGTGAAGAACCTCACCCAGATCGTCACCTTCGCGCTCGTGATCATGCTCGGCGGGACGGTGGCCTCGGAGGTGCGGTCAGGCACAGCGATCATGGTGCTCACGAAGCCCGTCTCACGCCCCGCGTTCGTGCTCGCGAAGGCCGCTGCGAACGCCGTGCTCGTGACGGCCACGACGCTCCTCGGCGCTGCGGCCACCTGGGCCGTGACGCTCGCCGTGTTCGGCGAGGCGCCGCTGCGGCCGATCGTGCAGCCGACGGCGGCGTGGCTCGCGTGGGCGCTCTTCCTCGTGGCGGTGATGACGCTCGCGTCTGTGCTTGTGCAAAGCCCGAGCGGCGCGGCCGGCGTCGGCATCGGCGTCTACGCCGCCATCAGCATCGCGTCGCTCTCGCGCTGGGCGGTCGAGCACACCCCCGCAGGCCTCATCGGCGCCCCGGGCGCGCTGCTCGCAGGCGATCGTCCGCCGCTTTCGTGGCCGCTTGCGGCCACAGCGCTCATCGCGGCGGCAGCGCTGGCCGGCGCCGCGGTCCTCTTCGCGCGCAAGGAGCTGTAGCGGTGACTCACGGGCTGCGATGCGCTACAGGTACTGCTTCGCGAGCTCGTCGAGCGTGATGTGGTCGGCCTCCACGGCGCTCACCGCGTCCCAGACCTCCTTCAGCCGGGGGTTCGTCGCACGCTCGGCGAAGGTCGCGTACAGCGAGCTCGCGCGGTTCTCGCGGCGCAACGACTCTTCGATGTCGCTCGCCCACGAACCGGTGGTCTCGCCTGGCACCGTGAGGTCCTCGGGCTTGGGGACGCCGGCGAGCTTGCAGAACAGCGAGCAGTGCTCCGCCTCGATGCGCGCCAGGCGCTTGTAGGCCGAGCGGAGCGTGTCGTTGTCCTTGCGCTCGGCCATGCCGAGGTAGAAGCGGGTGTTGGAGCGCTCGAGCTCGATCGAGGCCTCGAGGTCGGCCCGCTCGACTTCGGTGAGCGCAACCGCGTTGATGGCCGGGTCGTACTTCTCGGGCGCCTCCAGGTACTCCTTGTGCGCACCGCAGAACGGGCAGTTCTCGGGCGCCTCGTACCCGAGGTAGGTCTCGCCGCAGATGCGGCAGCGGTACATCTTCAGCTGCATCGTCGCTCCTTTCGGTCTTACAGGCCCAGTGCGTCGGCGACGGCCTCACCGAACGCTCGCGCGGCGTCCGGGCCGTTGGCGGTGATGATGCGCCCGTCGACCTCGACCGGGCCGTCGGACCACGTCGCGCCGTGTGCGACGAGGTCGTCTTTCTGCGTCGGGTAGGCGGTCGCTCGCCTGCCGCGGAGCAGCCCCGCGTGCGCGAGCGTGCTCGGCGCGATACAGATGGCTGCCACCACCCCGCCGCGCTGCGCGATGCTGCGGGCGAGCTCGTGCGCGCGCTCGTCGTCGAAGTAGACCGCCGAGCCCGCTCCGCCGACGAAGACCACGGCGTCGAACTCTTCGGGGTCGACCTCGCCGATCGCCGCGTCGGCCTGCGCTTTCGCGCCGAACCGGCCGATGCACTCGCCAGCGTGCGTGCTCGCGGTGACGACCTCGGCGCCGCGCGCACGGAGCACCTCGCGCGGGTGCTCGTACTCCTCGTCGCGGAACTGCTGCGGCGCGACCACCATGACAACGCGCTTCATCGTGCCCTCCAAAGCCCTTGTCCTCGTGTACGCTATAGTATGGCACGGCTCTGACACGCTCGTTCGACCGACGAAAGGCGGCGAATGGACGCTGAGGCGACCGCAGCGCAGCGCCCAGAGGCGCGCACGGCATCTGTGCGGCCGATAGCGCCGCTCGTCGCCCTGTGGCTCCTGCTCGCCGGCACCTATCTCGTGCTGAGCGTGTCCGCTCCGGACCAGCGCCTGGAATCCGTGCGTCAGGCCGCGTACCTGCTGCCGTTCTGGGCGGCCGGGATCTCGTCGGTCCTCATCGCGCTCAAGGCGGCCGCGCATGAGCGTCGGCTGCTGCGCGCGCTCGCTGCAGCGATCGTGCTCGTCGCGACGAGCGAGACGCTCGTGAGCGCGCGCGTCGTGCTCGGCGCGCGCATCGAGTCCGGATGGCCTGTCGCTGCCGAAGTCCTCACGGTGGCAGCGGCCGTCATGATGATCGCTGCGCTCGCCCGCGCCGCCGACCTGCGCGCATACAGCACGCTCGCTCGGGTGCGGCACGGCATCGACGCGGTCGGTGTGGCGCTTTCCGTGGTCGCGGTCGTGCTCGTGCTCGTCGTCGTCCCGCTCTCCCGCGAGGGCGTCTTCACGTGCGCGCAAGGCGTCGCTGCTGCGGCGTACAGCGGTCTCGGGGCGCTGCTCCTCATCTCCGTCGCCGCGAACTTCGGGCTCGATGTCGCCTCCTCGCCCGAGCCGTGGTTCCGCCGGGTGCTCGGCGGTCTGTGGGTGTATGCGCTGGCGACGACGCTCTGGCCCGCGTGGCTGTACGGAACCATGGTTCGGCCGACGAGCGCGTGGGACGCCGCCATCGAGGTCGCGTGGATGTCAGGCATGTCGCTGGCATTCGCTGGCATGCTGGCGCGGCTGCACGAAGGGGTGCGACCGTCCGCTGGCGTGCTGCCGCTGCCGCAGCGGATGCCGCGGTCGCACGTGGCGGTGGCGGCCGCGATCCCGCTCGGCCTTACCGCTTCGGTGGTTTTCTCGATAGCGGCCGGTGCGACGAGCGTGCCTGACGGCTACCGCGGCCCGCTGTTCGTGCTCGGCGGCGCGATCGCTGCTGTCGTGGCCGTGCGGCAGGCGCTCGCCGTGCTTGAGAACCGGCGGCTGCTCACGATGCTCTCGACAGACCCGGTGACCGGCCTGCACGCGTACCGGCCGTTCCAGGACGCGCTTCAGACCGAGCTCGATATCGCCGATCGCAACGGCGGCACCGTCGCGCTCGTGATGTTCGACATCGACGGCTTCAGGGGCCTGAACGAGGAGTGCGGGCACGAAGCGGGCGACGCGGCCCTCAAGGCGGCGGGCGACGCTATCGCGTGCGCCGTGCGCTCTTCAGACGTCGTCGGACGGCTCGGCGGCGACGAGTTCGCCGTGATCATGGGCGGAGCGTCGCTCGAGAACGCCGAACGCTTCGTTGTGCGCGCGCTCTCGGAGATCCGTGCCGTGAAAGGGCCGTCAGGCGCACCGCTGCAGGCGACTGCGGGCATCGCGCTGTACCCGGTGCACGCGGGGGGCCGTGGCGAGCTCATGCGGTGTGCTGCAGGCTCGCTCTTCTGGGCGAAGCGGCACGACCGGGGCGGATTCGCCGTGTACGACCCGAAGGTCATCACCGCCCTCGACGCTAAAGACGAGATCGAGCAGCTCGAGGTCGAGACCCAGGTGCGCGCCGTGCGCGCCCTCGCGGTCGCGGTCGATGCGCGCGATGCGGCCACGCAGTTCCACTCAAAGAACGTCGCGCTGCTTGCGACCGAGCTCGGGCGCGAGCTCGGGCTGCCGCATGAGCACGTCAGGCGGTTGGAGATCGCCGCGCTTTTGCACGACGTCGGCAAGATCGGCGTGTCTGACAGGGTGCTGCGCAAGCGCGGTCCGCTCACGGCCGCCGAGGTCATGCACGTGCGCGAGCACTCCGTTCTCGGCGAGCGCATCGTGCGATCGAGCGGGTTCGACGACATCGCGCCGTGGGTGCGGCACCACCACGAGCGGTACGACGGCACGGGCTATCCCGACGGGCTGCGCGGCGAGGGCATCCCGTTCGAGGCGCGCCTGCTCGCGGTGTGCGATGCGTTCGACGCGATGACCTCCGAGCGCCCGTACCGCTTCGCGATGTCGCCGTCTGCGGCGCTGCACGAGATCGACTGCTGCATCGGCTCGCAGTTCGACCCGGAGATCGCCGAAGCGTTCATCGCGCTCATGGGGCGCAAGACGCCGATGTGACGCGGAAAAGGAGCGTGCCGGCCGAGGGGAGGGCCGGCACGAAGGAGTGCCAGCTGAGGGGGATGCTGGCACGCGAGAAGAAACGCTCGCGCCGGGCGCGAGGTTACGGGTGCGCGCGAAAATGCGTTGCACGAGCACGGAGGAGGAACGATGGGCGTGAGGTTCGGGTACCTTCCGGTGGCGTCGGTGCTTGCCGACGATCCGGCCACTGTCGAGCGCATCGTGGGGCCGTACGGGCCGCTGCTCGAGGACGCGGGCGGCACGCGCCTCGGCTCGATCGAGGAGGCAGGCGAGCTTCCAGTCGCGTTCTTCGTGGTTACGGGCGGCACCGAAGGCATCGTGCTTGGGGCCGTCGAGCAGCTCCGGTCGCGCGGCGTGGTCGATCCCGTGCTGCTCATCGCGCACCCGTCGAACAACTCCCTTCCGGCGTCGCTCGAGACGCTCGCTCGGCTGCAGCGCGACGGGTCCGCCGGGCGCGTCGTCTACCTCGGCGGGCCTGCTGACGACGCCGGCCGACGCACGCTTGCGGAAGCCGCCGAGGGCGTGGCGGTGGCCCGCGTGCTCGCGGGGGCGCGCGTCGGGCGGGTGGGGGAGCCGTCCGATTGGCTCGTGGCGAGCATGCCGGACGCGCAGACCGTGCGGTCGTCGTGGGGCCCGGAGCTCGTGGACGTCCCGATCGCCCGGCTGTTCGACGCGGTGGCTGCGACGCCAGATGCCGCCGCGCTGGCCGAGGCCGACCGCCTGCGCACGGGCGCACGCGCGTGCGTCGAGCCGACCGAGCACGACCTGCTGGAAGCCGGCCGGGTCGTTGCGGCCCTGCGCGGTATCGTGCGCGAAGACGACCTCGACGCGCTCACGGTGCGCTGCTTCGACCTCGTCTTGAGGTCGAGGACGACCGGCTGCGCTGCACTTGCCGCGCTCATCGACGAGGGCGTCATCGCCGGGTGCGAAGGCGACGTGCCGAGCACCATCGCGATGCTGTGGGCGCAGCACCTCGTGGGCGCCACGCCGTGGATGGCGAATCCGGCCCGCGTCGACGAGCAGGGGCAGGAGATCGTCCTCGCACACTGCACCGTGCCGCTTTCGATCGTGGAGAGCTACCGGCTGCGCTCCCACTTCGAGTCGGGGCTGGGCGTCGGCATCCAAGGCGCGATGCCGCTCGGGCCGGTCACGCTCGTGCGCATCGGCGGCGCCATGCTCGAGCGCGCGTGGATCGCGGAGGGCGAGATCGTGGCTACAGGGGAGGCGGAGGACCTGTGCCGCACGCAGGTCACGGTCCGTGTCGACGACGGCGACCTCGGGGAGCTTCTGCGCGCGCCGCTCGGCAACCACCTGGTGGTCGTGCGCGGCCGGCACGCGACCCGCTTCCGCGCCTGGCACGACATGGTGCGGCCCGGGGCAGGGGCGGCGTGAGGCGCGTCGGCCGCAGGCGACCCCCCGTACGCTCGACCGCGACGTCTACTGCCTAGGCGACCCGGTCGACCACACCGACCCCACGGGGGCTCGCGCTGTGGGACGACGACGCCCACGTGGGCAGCTGCGAGCTCGCGGCGCACAACTACCGCCATTCGAAGGGCGCCGCCAAGAAGCGGTGGCGCGTGGTCGCGATCGAGCGCCAGAGGGCGTGGGCCGCGAAGCGATCTCTAGCGGCGCAGGCGCGGAGGTACGCGGCATGGGAAGTTCTAGCGGCTGAGGCACGGGCCGCGAGAGCGACTGTCGACAGGGACCGTTTCGCCGACGACGTGTCGCTCTGGGGTAGCAGGATTTCGGCTGCTGCGGGAACAGTGCAATGGATGGCTCTTGTTGCGGCCCATGCGGAGGGAGGTGCTCGTCCGTAACGCTCGCCCGTTCGTGTGCGGTGGCATCTTGGGGGCTAACAGAAGGGATGTCATATGGCCGGTGAACCTGACATGCTGACTGCAGCTGGCGTAATCCTGGTCTTCCTGGGACTGACGCCTATGTTCTTGGCGCCGGCGATGATTCGTCTCGGTCTGCGCAAACGTGCCGCTGTCGGTGTTGTCGCGGGATTGTTGGCTGGCGGAGGCATGCTGCTCTTCGCGAGGCGTCCGGCAGCTGCCGTGGTCGCGAGCGTGGTTGTGCCGCTCAGTGTGGTCTTCCTGTCGGGACGGGTGAACGATCCGCGCTGGTACGTCAAGCGGAACATCTCCTTGATTGCGCGTGCGTTCGGTCAGCGAGTGGTCGCAGAGTCATTCGTCGGCGTGCTCGGCTACGGCAAGATCGTGACAGATAACCACGGCGGGGTCGGGGTCTGGCACGTACCGCCAGAGGGTCAACCTCATTCGGACAGCGTCGAGATCGAAAACGGTGAGCGCGTTCTCAAGCGGGTGTACGGCAACCGTCGTCGCGAAGCGCTCGAATCGGAGCTGGCCGCTGCCGCAGAGGACGAACTCCAGGCGGTGCCATGCACAGCGCACGCGCGCGAATACGCGAAGAACGTGTTGACGCTGCTTCCTGAGGACTGGGGCGCCGTGCTTGTCCGCTCCGGTCTCGTAGAGGGGCGATGCACGGCATTCCTGCCCGGGTCAGTCTCTCCGGTGCGTGCCGAGCGGCTCGAAGCTCCCTGGATAGCAAGACCGATCGTGCAGCCCCGCGCCAATTACCAAAGGTCGATGTTCATCATGATACCTGCGCGAATCGCACACGATAGGATCGCGGAGCATCTAAGCGCCAGCTATGCTGGTTCGCACAACGAGTTATGGATTCTCAGGGGCCGCGCAGAATGCGAGCTCCTCTCGAGCAAGAGCGCGGTCTCCGGCCGCATCCCGATCCAGGAACCGGAAGCACTGGCATCCGCATTGCGGGGCTCGCTGTGGCCGCTCCCGCTCGTAGCGCTCGTTGTTCGAGCAGAGGCAGCGGTATCAGGCGACCCGAAGATCGAGCCAGAAGCACCGGGTCTCGTCGCGGACCGCATGGTCGCCCTGGTCGTCGGTGCGTGCGACAACGAGGCGTTCGTGGTCTTCGAACGACCGGGGAGTCCTTCGCGCCCCCTCGAGTCCACGTTCAGTGGGTGATGCCATAGCCAGGTACAGCCTGATGTACGCCTACCCGCGTACGCCCGTATCCGGTGCTATGCCGCAGCTGGTGAGGAGCTGCGTGTTGACGCACGATTCTCAGCAGGATCATCGCGCAGCAGGGTCCGCACCTATCGCTTCCCACAACCCGCTGCGCTACCGCGGCTACTACTACGATGCCTCGACCGGCCTGTACTACCTGCCTGCACGGTACTACGACCCCGCCGTGGGCCGCTTCCTCGCGCCCGACCCCGCGCCGCCCGCTGCAGGCGACCCCCGCACGCTCAACCGCTATACCTACTGCCTGGGCGACCCGGTCGACCACACCGACCCCACGGGGGCGATCGCAGACATATGGGCCGAACACCCCGATGGCGTCGCGTTCGGCATGGCTGTCCGCTCAGAGGTCGTGCGCCAGCGTCGCCGGGGTGACAGAGGCTGGCGCTCTTCGTATCGCCGGGCCGACCACCTGGTCCGCGCCAGGCGTGCTGCAGACCCTGGGACGATCAAGCCCTCGATGCGCTGGACGCTTCTGGGCTGGCAGAGGCCGGAAGGGTATGATTACTGGCAGAGGGAGTGGCTGAGGACCAAGGGGCGTTGGAACTGGGTAGACGACTGGGAGCGTGACGGCACCTGGGATGTGGCCAAAGACAGCGCATTCATTGGGGGGATTGCGACTGGCACGGTTCTTCTGGTTGTCGCTGCAGCACCGATCAGCGTGCCGATAGCGGCCACAGTCGCGCTCTTAGCCGCCCTGCCATCTCTGGGAATGGCCTGGGCTGACTGGCTGCGGGCAGACCGAGGCTACTGCAGCCGGGGCGCAGTTCTGTTCGATATCGCGCAGACCGGTACGTCGTTCCTCGGCGTCTCTGGCGCGCCAGCGGAAAGAGCCCTGTCGGCCTGGGGCGGGCTGAATGCATATGTCGCAACCGAGGCGATCAACAGAGAGATGGAATAGGAGCAGCGCGATGGGCACGACGACGGACCTGGTCTTCGGTTTTCTGGACTTGGGGCCGGCCATCTACCTGATATCAGTGGTACCTGGGTGCATCTACTGGGGCCTGATCTTCGTGGCTGCTTCTCATGGAAAGCGACGGAGGTGGATCCGTGACCCAAGCCTCGGCGGACCCAAGCTGACGGACTTGAAGCTTCCGTATGTGGAGGACCTATGGAGAGGGCTGACCTTCATGCGCTGGTGGGTGGCGTTGATGTTCCCGGTCCTGTGCATGTCTCCTGCGTTGTTCGCCCAATCCTTCTCGGCGTATCAAGGCGACTTCTGGAATACCGTCAAAGGATCGGTCGTGATCGGGTTCTTCCCCTTCGGGGCAGCAGCACTGGCGACGTGGGCCGTTTCACGCGCTACCGGCCACGGACATTCGCGGAGAGGGGACTGAGATGAACGACAGCGAACGGGTCTTCCTCTGCTACGTGCTGCTGGTCTTCGCTGCGTGTGCTTGGGCTCTGTGGAGGGTGGCTCGTGCCAAGACCGTCAGGGAGGCGGTCGAGGCGCTTCCGTGCGCACTCGCGCCCGCTTGGATTCCGACGGGCTACCTGGCGTTTGTCGCGGGCGGATGGGACGACGTGCTGAAGACGCTCGGCTGGGGACTTTTGGTCTTGGGTGGTCTGTGGTTGATGCGTTACGGGGTCGATCCTGACTCGGGTCCTGAGGAGGTGTTCCCTGACCCGTCGCACGACTAGCGCAAGGTCTGCCGAATGCTCTCGGGCCGGGGCGCTCCCGTCCGAGACACTGTGCTACCTGCCTGCACGGTACTACGACCCCGCCGTGGGCCGCTTCCTCGCGCCGGACCCCGCGCCGCCCGCTGCAGGCGACCCCCGCACGCTCAACCGCTACGCCTACTGCCTAGGCGACCCGGTGGACGGCAGCGATCCCACGGGGGCGATCGCGATATGGGACGACGACGGCCACGTGGACAGCTACGAGCTCGCGGCGCACAACCGGGCGCACATGATCGGCATGGCCAGACGCAGCCGAGGGAACGCCACGTTCTGGAGAGCGATGGCGGCATACTGGATGAGGACGGCCAAAGAGCGCTTGGCTGTATGGAAGGCGAGGAACGCGGCGCGTATCGAGCGAGAAGCTGCGTACAGGCTTGCCAGGGCCATGAGCGAACTCGAGCGGCAAGCCCGGGCAGGGATGGCACAAGCCCTGCAATACATGGCCGTAGGCGCAGAGCTCGACAGGGTTGCAGGCGCCCTGTACGAAGCATCTGCCTTGCTCAGCACAGCGTCGTTGGTTGTCGGCGTCGCCGGCATGGCAACATCTGAAGTCGGCGTTGGGCTGGTCTTGGTGGCGGATGCTGCTGTCCTTCAGGCGGCGTCTGGCCTTTTGAGCATGATGGCCTCTGACGTCACGAAGATGCGTGTAGAATCCGGTTACATCAGCGAACAAGACATCCGCACGAATCGGCTGCTGGGCGCTTCTTCATACATGCCTTCCGTTAGCGGCCCGGGATTGTTGACAAGCCTCGGCGTTGCGGCCGGCGTCGTCTCGTGCGGGGTGTCTTGGGGTCTCGCAGCATATGAGCTTGCGTACTACTAGGGCCATCAGACGCTGAGAGGGTGATGCACGCGATGGCGCCGACGTACGAGTGGCTGCATTTGCATCAGATTTCCATGAAGGGTGCAGCGGTCGCAGCGCAGGTCGTCTTCGCAATCGTCGTGTGGGCGATCTGGCGTCGCGCGAGACCGGTGGCCGTGATGTTCAGAGTCCTGCCTGTGTATGCTGCCTACGCGGTGTGGAGCGGCTGGCTGTTCAGCTATCCGCTGCGCGAGACCCTTGCGACGATTGTCCGCGGCTGCGTACAGGGGCTCGCGTGGGCCTTGCTTCTTCAGTGGGCTTACGATTCTCGTGTCAAGAGCATCGCGAGCAAGACGAGCGAGCGAGCAGCTCAGACTGCGGACCGAGCCGACGGCTCGCCTGACGAGGCAGTCTCTGGCGACCTTGCGCATGAGGAGAGGGGAAACCATGCGTGACGTGCTTGACCTCGCGTGGCTCGTTGCAGGAGCCGCGCTCGTGCTCGCAGGAAGGAAGATCTCGTCGGCGGGAGCCGCCATTGAGGCCAGCGAGGTGTCCAAGCGAGCGCGTGGCGGGCGCATCATGGCAGGTGTCGGCGCCGCTATGATCGGTCTGTGGATGACCATCTGCGCGTTCGCGTCGATTCGACTCGCTGTCTGGGAGTTGACAAGGTACTGAGCCATCCGGCGAACAGTGCGTCGCGGGGCGTTCCTGGGATTTGGAGGTTTGGAAGTGGACTCACCCGCTGGGCTCGAGATGCTGCTGACCAGGGCGAAGATCGGCCTCGCCCAGGTGGATGTCTGGTACCGGCCGGTTGCGGATTCGCCGTTGAGTGCCATTCTGGCTGTCGCACTGTTCGTCCTCGGTTGCTTCCTCATAGCTGTCTCCATTTCGCGTGCGCGAGAGCGCGGCATATCGCCTGTTGGGCAGATGCGCCGTGCCGTGTTGCTTATGCTTGCAACGACGCTAGCGGTGAGCTTCGCGGTCTCGCC
Source organism: Coriobacteriaceae bacterium EMTCatB1 (assembly GCA_001950395.1). Taxonomy (GTDB): domain Bacteria; phylum Actinomycetota; class Coriobacteriia; order Anaerosomatales; family Anaerosomataceae; genus Parvivirga. Next base: position 739,370 of record BDLO01000001.1, on the reverse strand, counting down.
TATGACGCTAGCGTTCATTTTGGGTTGGCCGATGATTCTCGCACCGATAGTCCTCTCTTGCGGCCTGATGGCACTGGCTGTGATCGAGCAGAAGCGCGCTGCGAGCGCTTCGCAAGATTCGCCTCGCGAGGATGGAAAGCAGGAACACGGGGCCTCTGGGGAGGTCTCGTGAGGGCGTTCGCGGCAGTCGTGGCGCCAGATCGGCTCGCGTGGCGGCTGCGGCGCTGCGCGTGCGCGATCCGAGCATATCCGCGGCCATTGCCGCCCTGGGCTGTCATCGAGAGGACTCCTTTCTCCGTGATGTCAGAACGACACCACGAAAGAGGAGCCCATCTCGTTTATCCGTCGACCCCTGACTTTAGGACGCTGCCTGCGCGATTCTCGCGGTTTGTGCTTCCGTGACCTACACGTGGATCACTTCGGCGAGGGTCGATCGGGGCGACATAGACGATGAGGATCCCCGGGCGCATCCGGCAATGACCGTCGCCAGCCTCCAACCGTTCGATCCGATCACCAGCATGGGGGCCGACTGGGCGCTTTTCGCATACGAGATGATCTCCTTCTGAGGAGGTCTGATGGAGGACCGCTTGCCCTTCTTGCCAACGCTTTACATCGTGCTTGCCGTGACGACGGTCCTATGGCTAGTCCTCGCCTTCTTGCTGGGTCGCCGGATCCTGACCCGCTGGCAGGCATTCGGTGGCATGGCCGGGCCGCATCCCTCGGTGGAAGAAGGCGCTGGTCTGGGCGGGCTTGCTCCTGGTGACTGCAGTCGTCGTGCGCTACTGGATCGTCTTCTTCCACGAAGTCTTCACGTTCTGAGGGGGTCGTGCGGCCGACCTGCTCGCTATTGCGCGCTGAAGGGTGTATGATGCTTCCAATGACAGCGTCCGCGTCGAGCGGACGCCCACCCAAGACTCGGTAGTCCGTCGCTTTCCTCGTGATGTGCCAGGACGACTGCGTCTGCCCGCAGTGCGACCTGATACGGCGCACGAGGAAGGAGACTCGTTGAGTTTCGACAACCTGGGTCTTTCGCCACGCCTGCTTGCGGCCGTGGCAGCCATGGGTCACACGCGCCCGACCCCCATCCAGCGTGAAGCCATCCCGCACGTCCTAGCAGGCCGCGACGTCGTCGGCTGCGCTCAGACCGGCACGGGCAAGACGGCGGCCTTCGTGCTGCCGATCATGCAGCGCGTCCAGGCGGCCCCCGGTGGCCCGCGCGCGCTGATCGTGACGCCGACGCGCGAGCTGGCGCTGCAGATCGCCGAGGTCGCGCAGCAGACCGCCGCGCACACCGGCCATCGTGTGGCCGTCGCGTACGGTGGCGTCGGCTACGAGCCGCAGCTCAAGGCGCTCAGGCGAGGCGTGGACGTGCTCGTCGCGACCCCGGGCCGCCTCATCGACCTGATGGAGCGCGGCGCTGCAGACCTCACGCACGTCGAGGCGCTCGTCCTCGACGAAGCCGACCGGATGCTCGACATGGGCTTCTGGCCGCAGGTCCGCAGAATCATCGCCGTGCTGCCCGCAGCTCGCCAGAACCTGCTGTTCTCGGCCACGATGACGCCGGAGGTGCTGCGCATCGTCGGCTCGACGCTGCACGAACCGGTGCGCGTGGACGTCGCACCCGCCACCACGCCGATCGAGGCGATCGAGCAGCGGGTGTATCCCGTGAGCGCTCAGCAGAAGACGCAGCTCCTCGTGCACCTGATCGAGCGCCACCGTCCCGAGCGCGTCATCGTGTTCACGCGCACCAAGCACCGCGCCGACCGCGTTGCCACCGCGCTTCGCAGGAGTGGCATCGAAAGCGCGGCCATCCACGGCGACCGCTCGCAGGGCCAGCGCCAAAGCGCGCTCGACGGGCTCAAGCGCGGGCGGGTGCGCGTGCTGGTGGCGACCGACGTGGTCGCGCGCGGCATCGACGTCGCCGACGTCAGCCACGTGGTGAACTACGACCTGCCGAACACCCCGGAAGACTACGTGCACCGCATCGGCCGCACGGCCCGCGCAGGCAAGTCCGGCATGGCGCTTTCGCTGCTCGCGCCAGAAGAGCACGGCGTGTTCCGCGAGATCGAGCTCGCCATCGGCTCCGTGCTGGAGTGCCACGACGCAGAGGGGTTCGACTACGCTGAGGGCCGCATCGTCCCGAACCCGGGCCGCAGCGCGATGAAGTCGGTACGGACGGTCTTCAGCTCAAGCAGAGGTCGAGGTCGAGCTCGCAGGCGCTGAGGCCGGACGCTTGAAACGACGGTTCTCGCGGTCATATAGTGGCTTCGTCTTCGGGCGTTCGCCGACACGGCGATCATCTGTGGGGAGGGATGACCGATGAGAAGGCACGTGACGTTGGCGGAGGTCGCGTGCGCAGTCCTTCTGCTGGCCTCGGTCCTGACGGGCTGCGCTCAGAACGGCACGGGGGGAGGCACTGGAGACTCTGGCCAGCCGCCAGCGCCTACGGCAGGTGGCTCGTCCCCGCAGGCGGAGGCAGGCCCGTACACCGCCAAGGAGTTCGTCGACCTCGTGACGCCGAAGGCGGTGTCCTGGGCGAGCGATGCGCGTCCCTACAAGATGGAGTCCGGACGTCCTGGACAGGACCCTTCGATCGCTGAAGGTGTGTCGGCGCTCTGGAGGGTGTGGTTCGCATCGGCGTCGAAGAAACAGATGAGCGTCTTCTACCTCCAGGACGGTCAGCCCGCGATGTATCCAGAAGGAGGGGGAGGCGGATTCTCCTACGAGACGCCAGGCCTGTCCGACGTCTGGAAGATCGACAGCGTGGACGCCGTGCGGATCGCCAAGGAATCGGGCATCGCCGAGGTCAAGAGCATGTCGCTGTACGACACACGCGCAGAGTTCGTCACGAAGGCCAGGGAGGTCCCTGAGTCGTGCGCTGTCTACTGGGACATCTACGGTTCCGGCGCCGACGGTCTTGACACGCACGTCTACGTCGACGCTTCGACCGGTGCTGTCTACAAGTAGGCCCTGCAGCCGACGTCAGCCCCTTCAGCCCCTCACACACGGTACGGCTCAAGCGCCTGGGTGATGTCCCGCGGCGCTTCGGCGTGCTTCCACATCGGGCGGTCGAGCTGCGGCAGCCCGTCTTGGTACGTGAACGAGTCCGGGTCCTCGAAGAACACGCCGATCGGGACGCGGCACTCGTCGGGCGCGCAGGTGAGCTCGTGGAAGGTCGACATCGACAGGTCGAACGCCTTCGTGCGGTCGGTCGGGTCGTAGTCGGGCAGGTCCTCCACCTTGTAGACGCGCTCGCGGAACCACGAGAACGTGTTGACTTTGTTCCACGTCACGCACGGCTGGTAGACGTCGACGACCGAGAAGCCGCGGTGCGAGATCGCGCGCTTGTAGAGCTCCTTGAGGTGCGGGATGTCGCCCGCGAACCCGCGCGCCACGAAGGTGGCGCCCTGCGCCACCGCCACGCCGACGGGGTTGACGGGCTCCTCGATGACGCCGCCGGGCGTCGAGGGCGTCCGCATGAACTGGTCCGAGGTGGGGGAGGCTTGGCCGGTCGTCAGGCCGTAGATCTGGTTGTTGTGGAAGATGGCGGTCATGTCGATGTTGCGGCGCACCGAGTGGATGAAGTGGTTGCCGCCGATGCCGTACCCGTCGCCGTCGCCCATCTCGACGATCACCGTGAGGTCGGGGCGGGTGAGCGCGATGCCGGTGGCGACCGGAAGCGCGCGGCCGTGCAGCCCGTGGAAGCCCTGGACGTCGTAGAAGTCGGCGCCGTTGCCGTGGCATCCGATGCCCCACACCATCGCGAGCCGCTCGCGCTCGATGCCGAGCTCCTCGATCGCCTCAGTGAGCGCGCGGTACATGCCGTAGTTGCCGCAGCCGGGGCACCACGTGGGCTTGAGCGCCCGCTGCTTGAGCTCGTCTGCGGTCGGCATCAGAGCACCTCCTTCACGAACCGGACGATCTGCTCGGGCGAGAACGGGCGGCCGTCGTAGCGGTGCAGGCGCGCGTCCGGCGCGCGCAGCGCGTGCTCGCGGACGAGCGACTCGAGCTGCCCGGCGTAGTTGCCTTCGACGACGGCCGTCTTCGGCGCGGCGTCCATGAACGCCGCGACCTCCTCGGCGGGGAAGGGCCACACGGTCACGACCTGCATGATCGCGACGCGGACGCCTGCGCGCTCCAGCATGCGGGCCGTCTCGCGCGCGGGGCCTTTGGTCGTGCCGAAGAGCACGAGCCCGATGTCGGCCTCCTCCGGCGGTGAGCCGAAATGCGCCGGCGGCGGGACGATGGTGCGGGCGAGCTCGAGCTTGCGCATCCGCTTCTCGTTCTGCGCGACCCGGACAGCGGCCTCCTCGCCGGGGGCGCCGAATCCGCGCTCGTCGTGTTCGTACGAGTTCGCGAGCTGCCGCGCACCGCGCACGCCAGGCAGCGCTCGCCACGAGACGCCGTCGTCCGTCACCTTGTACCTGAGGTAGACCCCTTCGGGGCCGAGCGCCTCGGGGTGGTCGGCGACGTCGCCCTCAGCGAGGAGCTTGCCGCGCTGGACGGTCACCTCGTCAAGGTCGAAGAAGGGCACGGTCTGCCGGTTGTCGGACAGGTACGAGTCGCCGAGGATCACCACCGGCGTCTGGAGCTGATCGGCGAGGTTGAACGCCTGCCAGGTCAGGCTGAACGCGTCCTCGCGGTCGCCGGGCGCGAGCACCACGCGCGGGAACTCGCCTTGTGCTGCGTGGATGACGTAGCGCAGGTCGCTCTGTTCCATCCACGTCGGCATGCCGGTGGCCGGCCCGGGGCGCGTGAAGACGCCCACCACGACGGCGCTCTCGCTCACGCCCGCCATGCCGAACGCCTCCACCATGAGCGCGAAGCCGCCGCCCGACGTCGCGCACATGGCTCGCGTGCCGCCGAACGCGGCCCCGACCACCATGTTCATCGCCGCGATCTCGTCTTCGGTGTGCTTCACGACGACGCCGGCGCTCTTCTCGTGCGCCGCCATGAAGTGCAGGAGCGAGGAGGCTGGCGTCATCGGATACGCGGCGTAGAAGCCGATGCCAGCGGCGAGCGCTCCAAGGCCGATCGCCTCGTTGCCGTCGACGAGGATGCGACGGGGCGCGTCCGGGTTCGGTTGGAGGCGCAGCGGGAAGTCGGGGCACGCCGTTCGTGCCGAGGCGGCGCCGGCCCGCGCCGCCTGGATGTTGTTCTCCGCCACCTCGGGCGCCTTGGCTGCGAACTGCCGCCTCAGTGCGTCTTCGAGGTACGTGAGGGGGAAGTCGAGCAACCCGACCAGAGCGCCGAGCGCGACGGTGTTGCGCATGATCCTGCCGCCCGCGTCGCGCGCGAGCGCTGTGAGCGGGACCGGGACGGCGCGGCAGCGAGCAGGGATGTCCTCGATAGGGAGGTCATCGGGATCGAAGATGACCGCGCCGCCGTCGAGGAGCTCGGCCTCGTGTCGGGTGAGCGTCTCACGGTTGAGGCAGACGAGCACGTCGATCGGTTCTACGTGCGAGTGGATGGGCCGGTCGCTCACGCGGAGCAGGTACGTGTTGTGGCCCCCGCGGATGAGGGACGGATACTCAGTGAGGTCGAACGTCTCGAGTCCGGCGTCGACGAAGGACCGAGCGAGCATCTGCCCCGCGGCCTTGATGCCGAACCCTGCCTCACCGCCGATGCGGACGCGAAGTTCGTGCGACGTCAGTGTCATGGCGCCTCCCGTCTCGTCAGGCTCTCATGCCTGTTCATTCCCGAACGCCCAGCGGACCGTGCGGGCGTTGGCGACGTGTGGGGTGACACGGTACGGTGTATCCTAGATGCGTCGGTATGAGGGAGGTCTGCGTGGGACGAAGCGCCGACGCGCCAACGGTCGTTCTCGGTGTCACGGGCTGCATCGCCGCATACAAGGCGTGCGAGCTTGTGCGTGACCTGCAACGCCGAGATCTCCGTGTCAAGGTCGTCATGACGGAAGCAGCCACCCGGTTCGTCGCTCCGTTGACTTTCAGGACGCTCACGGGCGAGCCGGTCGCGGTCTCGCTGTGGGATGACGAGCCGGCCGCGCGGGTGCACCACATCTCACTGGCCGAGGAGGCCGATGTGCTGTGCGTCGCTCCGTGCACGGCGAACGTCATCGCGAAGATCGCGCACGGGCGGGCCGACGACATGCTGACGACGACGGTACTCGCCACCGAGGCGCCGATCGTGATCGCGCCCGCGATGAACGTTCACATGTGGCGCGATGAGGCCACACGCTCGAACGTCGAGCTTCTGCGGTCACGCGGCTTCATCATCGTGGAGCCGGGTATCGGCGAGCTCGCGTGCGGCGAGGTGGGCGAGGGGCGGCTCGCAGAGGTCGCGACCATCGGTGAGGTGGTGGAGCGTGAAGCGCGGTGCACCCAGGACCTCGCGGGCTTGCGCATCCTCGTGACCGCCGGACCGACGTACGAGCCCATCGATCCCGTGCGGTTCATCGGCAACCGCTCATCCGGCAAGACGGGCTTCGCCATCGCCGAGCGCGCCGCGCGCCGCGGCGCCGTCGTCACACTCGTGACAGGACCCGTATCCCTGCCAGACCCGTTCGGCGTCACCGTCGTGCGCGTGACGACCGCGCTCGAGATGCGCGATGCGGTGCTCGCGCGCCTCGCACAGACCGACGTGGTCATCGCTGCGGCTGCCGTGGCGGACTTCAGGCCGGCGAACTTCGCTGGTGAGAAGATCAAGAAGGATGACGCACCTCGGAGCATCGAGCTCGAACGCAACCCCGACATCCTCGCGGAGGTCGGTGCCCTCAACGATGGGCGCATGGTGCTCGTCGGCTTCGCCGCCGAGACGGGCGACCTCCTCGAGCATGCGCACAAGAAGCTTCGTGACAAGCATCTCGACCTCGTCGTGGCGAACGACGTCAGCGACGGGAGCGCGTTCGGGGGGAGCGAGAATCGGGTCGTGTTCGTGACGCACCACGGCACCGAAGAGATGCCGACGCTTCCGAAGTGGCGCATCGCCGAGGAGATCCTCGATCGGGTGAGAGATGCGGTGCAGGATCGCCCGTAGGGCGGACTTGAACCCGCGTAGTGTGACCCGTAGTATGGTGTCTCGCTGCCCGGTAGGGCGGTTGACGGGCTGTGGCGCAGCTTGGTAGCGCACTTGACTGGGGGTCAAGGGGTCGCAGGTTCAAATCCTGTCAGCCCGACCAATAAAATTGCAGGTGAGAGGCCGTTTTCCGGGAAACCGTGAGCCGGCCTCTCCCTCGTTTCTGGGGCGAGTGTAGCAACGCGTGTAGCAACGAACTTAGCTGTGGGGATATCCGCACCCTGCAGCGAGCGTTTTGGAGGCTACTCAGGCTGGCTGTGCTCAATATTTTTTGAGAGACCAAGTACGGCGCTCAGAGTGTCCATTGCGGTTTGGGAGGTTGCGTCGGTCACGTGGCCGTAGCAGTCGACGGTAATGGAGATGCTGGCGTGGCCGAGCAGGTCGCTCACCGCTTTCAAGTTGATACCGTTCTCGAGCCAGGCAGTAGCAGCTGAGTGCCTCAGAGATAAAACCGCAGGTCAGAGGCCTGTTTTGGTCGATTTTGGGCGCGAAATCGGGCAACAAATGTCTTCCGACTGAGAGCGGACTTAGCGCAAAAGCGCAGCTCAGAGGGTCTGTCTAAGCTCTCTTGCACTCCAAGAGCAGTCCCTTTTGTCGGGAATCACCCTGGATTTGCCCAAAGAGCTCTGAGGTCGCCGCCGCTCAGGAACAACCACTGACGTGTGTCTGTTGCGTCCAGGCGACGTTCGATGACCCTACGTTCTGGTGCCATTCAGGAACCAACCTCGCCGGCCCAGGGACTCGTCGGTGTCGCCAGTGGGAGAGGCCACCTGTGGCCAAGTGGCGTCTCCACATTGTCTCGGCTTGTGGCTGTTGTGGCATGCGGGTACGCTCTCCGAGTTCAGGTAAGCGGGCCCGGCGACCATCCCCACGGCCGGACCACTTCGGAACCGGCCCTGGTTCTGGAACTGCTGAGTGTGTCTAGAAGGCAAACCCCGCTCGAACGATGAGGCAGGGTCGACAAGGCATCAGGCCTGCTCTCAATTGGCCTGACACGAGTGCTCTCGGTTCCTCGTGATCATATTGCTGATCGTGGTCGCTGTCGTGGTCCTGTCGGTTGTGCCGACCGCCCCGCCTTCGGATGCCCCCATGTGTGCTGTACGGGAACCGAGCGCTCTCGATCTCAGCCAAGGCTGCTCACGGTACCTGCGTAGCGAGCACGTATGACTTGATCGCCTCCAGAACGGGGCGCATCTTGTCCTCTGCCAATCGGTAGTAGACGAGCCTGCCGTCGCGGCGGCAGTCAACAAGCCCGGTGCGGTAGAGCAGACGCAGGTGGTACGAGGTGGCTGCCGTCGTAGCGCCCACGACAGCGGCGACGTCGCAGACGCAGAGCTCTGACTGACTCAGGGCGTACAGCACTTTGAAGCGGGTATCGTCCGCGAGGTTTGCAACGGCCTCGCCGACGCCATTGAGCCCGCCGACGACGGGGCGCAGCTCATCGACCTTGTCGGCATGCACGCAATCGACCTCGCATACGGGCGGGTCAGTCTGTTTGCGCATCGGACCTCCAATATCCTCAAGTGACTACTTGACCATCGAGTTACATGGCGCTTACAATCAAACATGCGCTTGACTGTTTGAGTGTATCCCGCCTACGCCTAGGAGGCAACCGATGCCAGCACCCGTCGACACAAAGAAGCACACCCTGCTCGTCGAAGGAATCACTTGACTCGACTGTGCGGCCAGGTTCGAGAAGAACGTGGCCAATCTCCCCGGCGTGACCGGGGCAAGGCTCAATCCAACGGTAGGCAAGCTTGTGGTCGAGGGCGTCATGGACCTCGGCGCCATCAGGTCCGAAGGTCGCAAGGAGAACTACCGCATCCAGACGGCCGAAGAGCGCAAGGCCGCTCCCCAGACGGAGAAGGGCATCGACTGGGAGCTTATCCGGACGATCGCCTCGGGGGTCGGCGTGGCAGCCGGCTACGCGGCAGAGAATCTCGGTGCCCCCAGCGTCATCTTCATGCCGCTGTTCATCGTCGCGATCGTGCTTGGCGGGTGGGGCAACTTCCGCAAGGCGGCCTTCTCGCTTCCCAAGCTCGACTTCAACATGAGTGTGCTCATGTCCGTGGCAATCCTCGGTGCGGGCGCGATCGGTGCATGGGAGGAAGCTGCGGTCGTCGCGTTCCTGTTCTCCGCCTCTGAGATGCTCGAGTCGTGGACGATGGAGCGAGCCAAGCGTTCGATCGGCGACCTGATGGGTGGGGTCCCCAAGACCGCGCGTGTCGAGATGCCCGACGGCGACACCACAGAGATGCCGGTCGAGGAGATCGAAGTTGGCGCCTTGATGGTGGTCCGGCCGGGAGAGAAGCTCGCGCTCGACGGAGTCATCGAAGCCGGCGCTTCGAGCCTTGATGAGGCGACGATAACCGGTGAGTCGGTGCCCGCCGAGAAGACTGTTGGCGACGAGGTGTTCGGCGGCACCCTGAACGGCGAGGGCCTGCTCAAAGTGCGCGTCACGCGTCTCGTGGACGACACGACCGTTGCGCGCATCGTTCACATGGTCGAGGAAGCCCAGACCAAGCGGGCGCCTTCCCAGGCGTTCGTCGACAAGTTCGCGGCGATCTACACTCCGGTGGTCCTTGTGCTCGCAGCGGGAATCGGGCTCATCCCGCCTCTGTTCTTCTCGCAGCCTTGGGAGCCGTGGATCTACCGGAGCCTCTCCCTGCTCATCGTGTCGTGCCCCTGCGCGCTGGTCGTCTCGACTCCGGTGTCCATCGTTAGTGCGATCTCCAACGCTGCACGCAAGGGCGTCCTGATCAAGGGCGGTATCCATCTCGAGCAGATGGGCGCCATACAGGCGATCGCTTTCGACAAGACCGGGACCCTGACCGAGGGCCGCCCGTCGGTCACCGACGTCGTCGTGCTCGACGGGACCGATCCGACCCGGCTGCTGCAGCTCGCGGCGTCTCTGGAGTCTGGCTCCCAACACCCGCTCGCCGCTGCCATCACTCGCGAGGCGGAGGCGCGCTCCATCACATTGCTGCCGATTCACGAGATGCAGTCCCTGTCCGGGTTGGGCGTGAAAGCCACGGTCGACGGACACCAGATAGCGGTGGGCAGCCCACGCATGTTCGGTGGCAATGCCGACTTTGAGAAGGCTCGTCCGACCCTGGATGAGCTGCAAAGCGACGGCAAGACAGCCGTTCTCGTGGCGCAGGATGACATCCTCATAGGGGTGATCGGCATAGCCGATGAGGTCCGCGCAACGAGCCGCGAGGCCGTCGCCGCGCTCAAGCGCTCCGGCATCCGGCACACCATCATGCTGACCGGCGACAATGCGGCCGCGGCTGCCGCGATCTCTCGCCAGGTCGGCGTCGACGAGTTCCGCGCCGAACTACTCCCTGAGGCGAAGGTCGACGCGGTCACGAGCCTGCTCGGTGAGTACGGTCACGTGGCCATGGTCGGCGACGGCGTCAACGACGCGCCGGCGCTGGCGACCTCGACGGTCGGCATCGCGATGGGAGGAGCGGGCACCGACACGGCGCTCGAGACAGCGGACATCGCCCTTATGGCCGATGACCTCAGGCAACTCCCCTTCGCCGTCGGCCTCAGCCGCGCGTCGCTCAGGATCATCAAGATCAACATCGCGTTCGCCATCGGATTCAAGATGCTCGCTCTCTTGCTCATGTTCCCGGGGTGGCTCACGCTCTGGATGGCGATCATGGCCGACATGGGAGCGTCGGTTCTGGTAACGCTGAACGGGATGCGCCTTATGCGCTGGAAGGGCCCGCAGCAGTAGGTTCCGGGGCAGACACGAGTCACCTAGCCGAAGGAGTCAGCAATGACCGAAGTAGGGGCGGCGACGTCTCGCGTCGCCGACGAGGCGCAGCGAAGGTCCCGGCTCTGGCGTGATCCGAAGATTGTCATGGCCGCAGCCTCCGGCGCGCTGTTCCTGGTCGGCTGGTTGCTGAGTGCGTCGAGCGCTCCAGACTGGATCTCGTCGATCTTCTTTGTCTTGGCGATGAGCGTCGGCGGCTACTTCTTCGGCCGTGAGGCCGTCGAGGAGCTCGTATTCGAACGCAAGGTGGGGATCGAGCTCCTCATGAGCGTCGCAGCGATCGCGGCCGCGCTGGCTGGCGAGGTCCTCGAGGGTGCGATGCTCGTCTTCCTGTACTCGATCAGCGAGGCAGCGGAAGGCTATACCGAGGAGAAGACACGTTCGTCCGTCAGGGCGCTGATGAAGCTCGCGCCCAAGGTCGCTCTGGTGAGGCGAGGCGGTGAGGCGACGGAGATTCCTGTCGAGGGCATCGAGGTCGGCGACACCTTCATCGTGAGACCCGGCGAGGCGGTCGCGACCGACGGCACCATCGCGGCGGGGGCTTCGGCTGTCAACGAAGCTCCGGTCACCGGAGAGAGCGTGCCTGTCGACAAGCTTCCCCGTGACGTCGTGTTCGCGGGAACGGTGAACGGGGACGGTGCGCTCGAGGTCGTCGCGACGAAGACCTTCGCGGACAACACGATCGCGCGGATCATCCATATGGTCGAGGAGGCGCAAGAGAGCAAGGGCGCGAGCCAGCGGTTCGTCGAGCACTTCGGCAACATATACAGCCCTATCGTGCTCGCGCTCGCCGTTGGCGTCGCCCTGGTACCGCCACTCGTGTTCGGGGCGTCATGGGATACCTGGCTCATGCGTGCCACGGTGTTCGTAGTCGCTGCGGCCCCGTGCGCTCTCGTCATCTCCATCCCCATCACTCTGGTAGCGACCCTAGGGACAGCCGCTCGGAACGGAGTGCTCATCAAGGGCGGGATGCACGTGGAGGACCTGGCCAAGGTACGCGTGGTCGCCTTCGACAAGACCGGCACGGTGACATATGGCGAGCCTTCGGTGACCGACGTCGTTCCATGCGACGAGCAGGAGTGGCAGGAGACGCTCGCGCTCGCCGCAGGCGTTGAGGAGCGGAGCGGACATCCGCTAGCCCGTGCCATTCTGCGTTACGCTCGTCGCGAGGGCATTTCACCGGCGGATATGCACTCGCATCGAGCGTTGCCCGGCGCGGGTGCGGTGGCAATCGCCGACGGCACGGAGACGTACGTCGGAAGCCCGGCGCTGTTCGAAAGAGAGCTGGGAACCTCGGTCGATTCGGCAGCCGAAGACATCGCGCGCCTCCAATCCGAAGGGAAGACGGTAATCCTCATCGGCACGGAGAGCGGTGTGCGCGGCCTCGTCGCCCTGCAGGACCAGGTGCGCTCGAATGCCGCAGCGGCCGTCGAGGCGTTACACGACGCCGGAGTCGGGAAGGTCGTGATGCTGACCGGGGATAACGAGCCAACCGCTCGGACCATCGCGGCCCAGCTCGGAATCGACGAGTTCCACGCGAACATGAAGCCGGAGAACAAGCTCTCGATGGTGAGAGAGCTCAATTCACGCTACGGTCAGGTGGCCATGGTCGGCGACGGCGTGAACGACGCTCCGGCTCTTGCCGAAGCGCTCGTCGGCGTGGCGATGGGGGCGGCGGGAACGGATGTCGCCCTCGAAACCGCCGATGTGGCGCTCATGGCCGACGACTTGGAGAAGCTCGCGTATGCACTTGAGCTCGCCCGCCGCAATCAGAGGGTGGTCGGGCAGAACCTTGCGCTGTCGGGCGTGGTCGTCGGTCTTCTCGTGATAGGTGCACTCGGCGGCCTCCTCACGCTTCCCGCCGCTGTGCTTGCGCACGAGATCAGCGAGTTCGTCGTGATCGCGAGCGGCCTGAGGATGCTGAGAAGCTGACGACCGGCAGCGTGTCACGATGCCACTGAGCAGGCCCGATGCGGGGATTCGACTACTCGTCCGTCCTCGATGCGGATGGTCCGGTCTCCGTATTCCGCCGCGCTCTCGTCGTGGGTGACGAGCACGATCGTCTGACCGGCCTCCCGGTGCAGCTTGGACAGCATGTCGTACACGTTGCAGGCGTTTGCACGGTCCAGGTTGCCCGTCGGCTCGTCGGCGAGAAGGAGTTTCGGCTGATTGATGAGCGCACGCGCGATGCAAACGCGCTGCTGTTCGCCACCGGAGAGCTTGCCGGGGACGTGGTGCAGGCGATGGCCGAGCCCGACATGCTCGAGGGCCGCTGAGGCCGCGTCCTTGTCGGCGACGCTGTGATAGTACTGCGCGAGCATGACATTCTCGAGGGCGGTCAGGTACGGAATCACATGCTGCTGCTGGAACACGAGTCCGACGTTCTCGCGTCGGAATACCGCGAGTTCACGTTGCTTCATTCCGCTTGTCTCCACGCCGCACACCTGCAAGCTGCCCGCGGTCGGCCGGTCGAGGCACCCGAGCATGTTCAGCAGGGTGCTCTTGCCCGAGCCTGACGGGCCGAGTATGGTCAGCCACTCGCCTTCGGCGATCCGCGGTCGATGCCTCGAAGAGCATACGTACGCTCGTCGTAGCGCTTCTCCAAACCTGCAATCTCAACTATGTTCGTCATTCTATTCACCTCTCAAGCAGATGGCGGGATCGATTCGGGCGGCCCTTCTTGCCGCTGCGAGACTGGCCGAAATCGCCAAGAGCAAGCAGGATGCGACGGCGACGGGGACGGCTCCGATCGTGAGACTCATCGACACGCCGAACACGCTGTTTCCGATGAGGCGTACGATGCCGGCACCGGCGAGCAGTCCGAGAGCGGCTCCCGCAACGGCGAGCACTGCGGCTTCGGCCACGATTTGTCTCGAAACTGAGCCATTGCTGGCGCCGATTGCCTTCACGAGGCCAATTTCGCCCGTACGCTCCAGGACTGAGGCGCCCAACATGCTGAACAGCCCGAGTGCGGACATCCCGGCAACGCACGCGGTCAGCAGCGCGAGAAGCAGCTGGACCTTGCCGAGCAGGTTATCCTCTGCGGACGCGACGCTGCCGACGACCTCAGGACGAACGCCGTCAATCAAACCGGACAGACGGGCGGCGGTCTTCTCGGCAGGCTCCGAGTCCGTCAGCGCGCTGACGCGCAGGTAGCTGATGCGATTGCCGGACTTGCTGAGCGACTGTACGTCGGTGAGCGGCGCGATCACCCAACCATCCTCGTCGCCGCCCGTGCTCACAATCGCACTGACCGTGGCCACGTAGCCCGTAGAGGTCGCGATCGGATGCGCTTGGTGGCAGGACAGGCAGTTCGAGCCAACCTGAGCCAGGCGGCCGCTGGTCCTGCGGTCGTGCTCGGCGCCCAGACTGCCATGGCATGATCGGCATGCGCCGGAACCCTTGCCCGAGTGCAAGTCGCAGTCCTAGGACGAGAGTCAGGGCTTCGGCCGGGAGGGGTCGATGCGAGTGCCCGTTTGAGTGCCAAACTCCACGGTATGAGAGGTTTCGGGCTAACACCAGAACGCACAGAGCCCGTGGTGGCGAGGCATTGAGCTGGAGCTTTATGACACTGGATGGTGCGCGTTGCATCCTGGCGGTACGACCACCGAGAGATTCGAATTCCCTTGGACGACGTGGGGGATCTGGCCATCTTCCGTAGGCGTGTGTGTAGCAACGCGTGTAGCAACGCATGAAAGTTCCGGGGTGTCCGCCCGCATCCGCCAAAGACCCCAAAACGCCCTGACCTGCGGTTAAGCGACGTTGGTGAACGCCCACGAACGTACTGCCGCCATCTGGGGGTCAAGGGGTCGCAGGTTCAAGTCCTGTCAGCCCGACCATCGACATCGAGAGGGCCGTGCCGAGCGTGACTCGGGCGGCCCTTCGCTTTGCGTGAGGCTCAGGCGGGTCGGATCCGTCTTTGCCTGATCGCCGCGGAGACGCGGCGGCACCCGGGCCCTTCTGGTATCCTGGGAGCACCTATTCCTGGCTTTCCCGCGTCGTTCCTGGGGGTAGCGGTGTCTGCTGCTGTCACAGTGCGTTGGATTCACGACGGCGTGCTCAAGACGGGAAGCCAAGACGTGCTGGCGGATCTGCCGTCCGACACGCCCGTGTGGGTGGACGTGCTCGATCCCGACGAGAGCACGCTTGCCGCACTCGCGAAGCGCTTCCCGATGCATCCGCTCGCTGTCGAGGACTGCCTGCATTTCCCGCAAAGACCGAAGATCGACCTGTATCCCGATTCCACGTTCGCCATCTGGCTCGTGCCGCTGCTCGTGGACGACGACGGAGTCGCCACCCACGAGCTCGACGTCTTCTTGGGCGCCGAGCACCTCGTCACAGTGCACCGCGAGCAGATCAAGGCGGTCGATGACGTGGCGAGCGACGCCGGAGCGTTCCTGGCGCGCGGTGTCGAGTGGACGCTGCACGCCATCCTCGATCGCGCGGTGGACGCGCTCTTCCCTGTGGTGGAGCAGATCGCTGACGCGCTCGAGGACCTCGAGGACGCGATGCTCACTGACGCCCGGACCGAGCACCTCTCGCGCCTCTACCAGGCCAAGCGTGCTCTCGTGCAGCTGCACAAGATGCTCGTGCCCGAGCGCGACGTGGTTCGCGGGCTGGCGCGCCTCGAGGCGTTCGTCGAGCCCGACGCGTACATGTACTTCCAAGACATCGGCGACCATTTGGCTCGCGCGATCGACAGCGTCGAGACCTACCGAGACGTTGCAAGCGGAGCGATGGACATATACCTCTCGGCGCAGAGCAACCGCATGAACGAGATCATGAAGCAGCTCACGGTCATCGCGACCATCTTCATGCCGCTCACGCTCATCTCGAGCATCTACGGCATGAACTTCCGGTACATGCCTGAGCTCCAGTGGCGGTACGGGTACTTCGCGGTGCTGATCACGATGGCCGTGATCGCCGCGTGGATGGTGTGGTTCTTCCGGAGGAGGCGCTGGTGGTGAAACCTGTCGAGCCGAATGGCCCGTCTGACAAAGGCTCAGAGGGGCACGGCGTGTACTCGGTCGCGAACCTCGTCACGCTGCTTCGCCTGCTCATCGTCCCGTTCTTCTTCGCCGTGCTGGTCAGCGGTTCGGAGCGCTCGAGGCTCGCGGCGTTCGGGCTGTACGCGCTCGCTGCGTCCACGGACTGGATCGACGGGCAGATCGCGCGCCGCACGCACACCGTCACCGAGCTGGGCAAGGTGATCGACCCGCTGGTCGACCGCCTGTTGCTGGCATCTGGCGTCATCGGCCTGTACGTGATCGGCGTGCTGCCGCTGTGGATCCCGGCGCTTCTCGTCGCCCGCGACGTGTACCTGCTCTACGGCTCGTGGGTCCTGGAGCACAAAGGGATCCGGCTGCCGGTCGTCTACATCGGCAAGGTCACGACGGCCGTCTTGCTGGTCGGCTTCTCCTCGCTCATCGCTGACTGGCCGCGGGTGGCAGCGGCTGTCACGGGCGGTCCGTCGTGGCTTCCTGGCACGACGGGAGAACCCGTGGCGTTGGGCATCTACTTCGTGTACGCGGGCATCCTGCTTTCGCTGGCGACGGCAGTCGTCTACACGAGGCGCGCGCGAGCCGCCGTGCATGTGAGCCCTACGGAGACCTGACTCGCGTGAATGCGTTGGACCGCCAGAGGAGGGAGCATCGAGGTGAAGGCAGTCATCATGGCAGGGGGCGAGGGGACGCGCCTGCGCCCGCTCACGAGCATGCGGCCGAAGCCGATGGTTCCCATATTCAACCAGCCGGTGATGGAGCACATCCTCGGTCTCGTGAAGCATCACGGCATCACCGACGTGGTGGCCACGCTCGCATTCATGCCGCGCGTCATCGAAGACTACTTCGGCGACGGCGATGAGTGGGGGATGAGCATCAGCTACGCGATCGAGGAAAGCCCGCTCGGGACCGCCGGGTCGGTGAAGAACGCCGAAGACGCATTGCGCGACGAGCCCTTCCTCGTCATCTCCGGCGATGCGCTCACCGACATCGACCTCACGCAAGCCATCGAGTTCCACCGCTCGCACGACGGACCGGTGACGATCGTGCTCAAGCGCGTGCCCGATCCGCTCGAGTACGGCGTCGTCATCGTCGGTGAGGACGGTCGCATTCAGCGGTTCTTGGAGAAGCCGACGTGGGGGCAGGTCTTCTCGGACACGATCAACACCGGCATCTACGTGCTCGATCCGATGGTGTTCGACCACATCCCGGCGGACACGCCGTACGACTTCTCCTCTGAGCTGTTCCCGAAGCTCATGGATGCGGGGCATCCGCTCTACGGGTTCGTCTCTGACGGCTACTGGTGCGACATCGGCAACCTAGAATCGTACGTGCAGGCGCACCGCGACGTGCTCGACGGGCTCGCCCACATCTACATCCCGGGCGTCCGGAGCGCGAGCGACGTGTATTACGGCTCCGGATGCGACGTGGACGAGGACGTGGAGCTCGGCACGAAGGTCGTCATCGGCGCCAACGCGCGCGTCCGCAAGGGAGCGCGCATCGGGGACTACACCGTGATCGGCGACAACTGCCTCATCGGGAGCGAGGCGCGTCTGTCGCACTCGATCGTGTGGTCGGATTCCTTCGTCGGCGCCGGAGCCGACGTCGAGGGCGCGGTGCTGTGCCGGAGGGTGGACGTACGGGCGCGTGCCCGTATCTACCCGGGCGCCACCGTCGGCGATGAGACGGTCGTGGGTCACGGCGCCGTGCTCAACAACGACGTGCAGATCTATCCGTACAAGCGCATCGAGGCAGGCGCCATCGTCTCGTCCTCGCTCATCTGGGAATCTAAGGGCATACGCTCCTTGTTCGGCGCCGACGGCATCGCGGGGCTCGTGAACATCGACGTCACCCCGGACGTCGCGCTGCACGCGGCGCAGGCGTTCGGCACGCTTCTGCCGAGCAAGAGCCACGTCGTCGTGAGCCGTGACTCGAGCAGGGCCGCTCGCATGATCAAGCGCGCCGTGGTCGCTGGGCTGAACGCGACTGGCTGCCACGTCCGTGACCTGCGCGTGGCATCGCCGGCAGTGACCAGGTTCACGACGCGCGACACGCGGTGCGAGGGCGGCATCCACGTGTGCTCGTCGGCCAGAGACCCGCAGACCGTCGAGATCCACTTTTACGACAAGCGCGGCATCGACATCGCCCCGTGGCAAGAGAAGAAGGTGGAGCGGCTGTACTTCCGGCAGGAGTTCCGTCGCGCGTTCTTCGAGGACATCGGGGAGATCCTCTACCCGCCGCGAGCCTTGGAGTACTACACGGCCGGTCTACTGGAGGCGCTGGGCGGGACGCCTCTCGTGAAGCACCGCAAGACCGTGGTGGTCGACATGGGTCACAGCCCGGCGTCCTTCGTGCTCTCTCAAGCTGCGATGGGTTGGGATGTCGAGCTGGTGGCGCTGCGCCCGTTCGTGGACTCCGAGCGCACGCGGGTGCTGCCTGAGGAGCGGGATGCGCAGATCGAGACGCTGGCCAACGCCGTCCGCTCCTTCGACGCTGCTCTGGGCGTCTCGATCGACGCGACCGCCGAGCGGGTGACGCTCGTGACAGGTTCGGGTCGGGTACTGAATCCCAACACGGCTCTGCACGCTATGGCCTGCCTCTGGTGCAAGACGGACGAGACTGGTCGTGGGCTGGCAGTGCCGGTGAGCGCCTCGCGCGTCATCGAAGACATCTGCGGAGCCGATAGGCGCCTCGTGCGCGTGGGGACGACTCGGCGAGCCCTGTCGTCCGCGGCGCTCGACCCGGCCATCGGATTCGCTGGGTCGCAGACGGGTGGATTCGTCTTCCCGGACTTCTTGGCGTCGTACGACGCGGTCATGACGATCGGCATGCTCCTGAAGATGCTCGAACAGCGAGGCGTGACGCTCGATGAGGTGGTCGGCGGTCTGCCCGAGTTCCACCTCAAGCACGCGAGCGTCCCGTGTCCTTTCACCCGCAAGGGCGCCGTGATGCGGGTTATGGCCGAGATCGCGCAGGACCACGAACACGAGATGACCGAAGGCGTGCGCATCATCGAGGAGCACGGCTGGGCCTTGGTCTTGCCGCACCCGTCGGAAGCGTCAGTGGACGTGCACGCTGAGGGCGATTCGGCTGAAAGCGCAGACGAGATCGTCCGCCGCTACATCGGGATCGTCGAGCGCGCGATATCCGACGAGTAGTAGGGCGCGTGCATCGATACGGTGACAGCCGAGCGCGAGCACGCTCGCGTCAGGTATACTGCTGCGACGATTCGCTCTTCTTTCTCCCGTGCGAGGGACGCTGCTGCATGAGCCAAGACTTCGAGACGACAGATCGCACGCCTGCCCCTGATGGCAGCGAGGGCAGAGCAGCGCGCAGACGCGCATCTGAGCGCGCGAGCGCGTGGAGCCGGCTGACTGCGAGGCCCGGGCTTGTCGCCGCCATCGTCGTCGCGGCGGTGCTCGTTCTTGCAGTCGCCGTCGACGCAGCGGCTTCAGCAGGGCGTATCCATCCCGGCGTGCGCGTCGACGGCGTCGCCGTCGGCGGCAAGACCGTCGACGAGGCCGCCGCGGCGATCTCTCGTGGCGCGACGCAGGTGCTCGGGCGTACTGTGGTCTTGAAGGCTGGCGGCGAGGAGTGGTCGATCACTGCGCAGGAAGTCGGCGGGTCGGTCGATGCGACCGGCCTCGCGCAGGCCGCCTACCGGATCGGACGCTCGAGGAACCCGCTGCAAGCCGTCAAGGAGCGGTTGGCTGCGTGGTTCGGAGCTGAGCGGCTTCCGCTGCGCGTGAAGCTCGACGACAACGCGGTCTCAGCGCTCTTCGACGCCATCGATGGTTCGGTCGGGAAGCCAGCGAAGGACTCCACCGTCGAGGTCGTCGGCACCTCCGTCCGGCTGGTTCCAGCGCAGGACGGCACGGGTATCGACAGAGACCGCGCGCGCCGGGCCATCGCCGAGGCGCTCGCCAGCGACGAGCGCGCCGTCGAGCTTGCGCTCGTGCCGATTCCACCTGCGATCCAAGACGAGCAGGCGCAAGTCGCATACGAGGCCGCCAAGAAAGCAGTGAGCGCTCCGCTCACAGTGCGGTACGAGAAGTCCTCATGGACGCTCGATCCCGCGACCATCGCCGAGTGGCTGGCATTCAGGGCGAGCGAGTCGAGCGGGTCTGCGGATCCGATGCTCGAGTGCTACCTCGCGAGCGAGGAGGTCTCTCGCACGCTCACGCCCATCGTCGGTTCGGTGGGGAAGGTGGCGAAGGACGCCTCCTTCAAGGTCTCGAACGGCGTGGTGACGATCGTCCCGTCCGAAGACGGGCTCGCGCTCGACGCCGACGCCTTCTCGAAGTCGGCGCTCGCCGCGCTCACCGGAGACGGAGAGCGCGTGGTCGACCTGCCGATGAGGCGCGTCGAGCCGGAGATCACCACCGAGAAGGCGAAAGCGATGGGGATCAAGGAGCGGATCTCCACCTACACGACCGACTATTCGCCGTCGAACAAGCCGCGTGTGAACAACATCCACCTGCTGGCGGATGCTCTGGACGGCACGCTCGTGCCGCCAGGCGGCGTGTTCTCGTTCAATGAGACCATAGGGCCCAGGACCGCTGAGAAGGGCTACCAAGAGGCGAACGCCATCGTCAACGGCAAGCTCGTGCCGCAGCTGGGCGGCGGCGTGTGCCAGGTCGGGACGACCATCTTCAACACGGTGTTCTTCTCTGGTCTTCCGGTGGTGGAGCGGCACAATCATTCGCTCTACATCAGCCACTATCCGAAGGGGCGCGACGCGACGGTGTCCTGGGGCGGGCCGGACTTCAAGTTCCGCAACGACACCCAGCACTGGATCCTCATCGCGACGTCGTACACGTCCTCGACGATCACGATCTCGCTCTACGGCACCGACCCGGGATACGAGGTGAGCTACACCACGAGCGACTTCTTCGACCTGCGCGACTACCCCATCAAGGAGGTGCCTGACCCGACGCTTCCCGTCGGGACACGCGTGATCGAGGAGAAGGGCGTCAAGGGCCGTTCGGTCATCGTCACGCGCACCGTCAAGAAGAACGGCGCAGAGGTTCGGAAAGACACCTTCAAGTCGGTCTACCGTCCCGCCGAGGAGGTCGTGCGCGTCGGGACGAAGGTGGTATCCTCGTCGCCATCCACGTCGACGACACTGGGCCCGTAGGCGCTGTCGGGAGGGGAAAGGGGACAGGGGTGTACCAGCCTGAGTTCGAAGCGATGGGGCGCTCGGAGCTGGAAGCGCTTCAAGTCGAGCGGCTCAAAGCCACGCTCGAGCGCGTGTATGCGGCCGTCCCGCTCTACAAGCGGAAGTTCGACGAGGCCGGCATCAAGCCAAGCGACGTCACGTCCCTCGACGATCTTCCGAAGCTGCCGTTCACCGTGAAGGACGACCTGCGGGCCGCGTACCCGTACGGCATGTTCGCCGCACCGCTCCGCGACATCGTGCGCGTGCACGCTTCCTCGGGCACCACGGGGCAGATCACCGTCGTCGGATACACGCGAGGCGACGTCGACAGGTGGGCCGACCTCATGGCTCGGACGCTCGTGTGCGCTGGCGCGACGCCCGACGACGTCATCCAGGTGAGCTACGGGTACGGCCTGTTCACCGGTGGGCTCGGAGTCCACTACGGAAGCGAGCGGCTGGGCGCGACGACGATTCCGATCTCCGGAGGAAACACCAAGCGTCAGGTGCAAGTGCTCAAGGACTTCGGCGTGACAGGCCTGGGCGCGACGCCCTCGTATGCGCTGCTGATCGGCGAGACGGCGCTCGAGATGGGCATCGATCCGAAGGAGCTTCCGCTGAGGTTCGGCGTGTTCGGCGCCGAGCCGTGGAGCGAGAACATGCGTCGCCAGATCGAGGAGGCGCTGGGAATCGTCGCCATCGACATCTACGGGCTCTCCGAGGTGCTTGGGCCTGGGGTCGCGTCGGAGTGCATCCACAAGTGCGGTCTGCACGTCAACGAAGATCACTTCATCGTCGAGGTGATCGATCCCAAGACGCTGCAACCGCTTCCCGACGGCGAGAGAGGCGAGGTCGTCTTCACGACGATCACCAAAGAAGGCATCCCCGTCATCCGGTACCGGACGCGCGACATCTCGCGGATCGTGCCAGGCGAGTGCGCATGTGGTCGGACGTTCCGACGACTCGAGCGCATCTCCGGCCGCACCGACGACATGCTGATCATCCGTGGCGTGAACATCTTCCCGAGCCAGATCGAGCAAGTGCTCACCGGCATCCCGGGCGTTGCGCCGCACTACCAGGTGGTGCTCACGAAGCGCGGCGTCATGGATCACGTCGAGGTGCACGTCGAGGTCGCGCCTGAGATCGCCTTCGACGAGGTCAAGGCGCTTGAGGCCCTGAGGCGCACGGTGGCGCAGGAGATCGCGTCTGCGCTCGCCATCTCGATCGACGTGAAGCTCGTGGAACCGAAGTCCATCCAGCGCAGCGAAGGCAAGGCGAAGCGCGTCCTCGACTTGCGGAACGAAGGGGGCACGGCGTGATGGTCGAGCAGGTCAGCGTCTTCCTCGAGAACACGACAGGTCGGCTCGCGGAGCTTACGCGGGCGCTGGGTGACGCAGGCATCAACATGCGCGCGCTCATGGTAGCCGACACCACGGAGTTCGGCGTCGTGCGCATCATCTGCGACACTCCGAGGCGCGCCGTGAAGGTGCTCGACGACGCGGGCTTCGGGGCGTCTCTCACGGAAGTCCTCGCGGTCGAGGTGCCGGACCGTCCCGGCGGGCTCGCCGACGTGCTGGAGGCGCTGCAGGCCGACGGCATCAACGTAGAGTACGCGTACTGCTTCGTGGAACCCTCGGGGGACGCAGCGATCGACATACTGCGCGTCGACGAACCGGATCGTGCGCGCGAGGCGCTGGCACGAGCGGGCATCGCGCTCGTGGACGCGTCTGCGCTCTACGAAGCCGACTAGCCCTCGTCCTGCACGCCAGCGCACACGTCGTCGAGTCGCGGGGGCGCCTGGGGCTCAAGCGAGCGTGCAAGCTCGCAGATCGCAGAGCCGTCTTCTGCGACGCTCAAGACGGTGGTTGAGACTGATTCGTCCTTGGCTCCGACCAAGTCTCGTACGCCAGCGCGCACGCGGTCGGCCGCGATCTCAGCGCCGCTCTTGGGCGTGTTCGGGAACATCAAGAGGAACCGTCCGTCGCCGAGGTAGCCGACGTCGTCCACGAGGCGGATGTCGCTCCTGATGTGGTTCGCCACCGACTTGAGGATCGAGTGCTGCCGTGTAGGGCGCAACTCAGCGAACAAGGCGGGCGCGAGCGACAGCAGCGCTACAGAGTAGGGAGTCTGGTATCTCTGGTACTGCCCGATCGCATTACGCAGCGCCTGCGAGCAGTACTTCCGGTTGTAGACCTGCGTGTACTCGTCCAGCATGACAGAGCCGTCGACGCGAGCGAGGAAGTACTTGATGCGCCCGAAGACCTCGCCACCCACGATACCTACGATGGCGAAGGCGAGCAGTCGGGCGAGCAGTGCACCGGCAAGGTCATTCGTCAGACCCTGGCTGGCAAGCATCGGGACTCTGGTGAGGACGTAGGCGAGCGCCGATGCGGTAGCGACCACGGAGCCCCCGTTACGGCCCCAGTGCGCGGCCGCAGCGAAGGTCAGGAAGAGCAGCGCTTGCGCGACGAGTTCGGGCCACTGCGGAGCCACATTCCGCGGCACGATGACGCTCGCGACGACGACGGCGGCTCCCAGCACGATGACGAACTTCTCGAAGCGCGTGTACTTCACGGCCAGACTCCCTTCACGAACGCCTTGCGGCGAGTCTACCTAGGGTGAAGCGGGCACGAGACCTTGAGCGTCACGGGGTCGAGGACGAGCTCGACGTTCTTGTCAGCCGGGCACCGGGTCACGTTGGACCACGTTCTGACGTACGCTTCGAGGTCGTCGATGGTGGCGGGCTTCTCGCCGTTGTGCAAGCTCATGTACACGGGGATGGCTTCTTCGATGATCCGCTGGTTCTCGATGCAGGCCGCCGCTGCAGCGCGCTTGGTGGCGCCGAAGTACGAAGCGATGGCGATGAGCGCGAGCACCGAGATGACGACCAGGACCGCCATCATCTCGCTCAGCGTGAAGCCCGCGTCGCTCCGTCTGGCGCCTCGAAAACCCGTCATCGTCGTCCCCCGAATCTGCCTGCCGTCGCTGAACAGGATGCCACAAGCTCCGTTTCCGATACAATCGGCGTCGTGAACTCCAGACTTGAACCGCCCCTCGTCCTTCGTCGCCTGAGGCGCGGCGTGCAGACGCTCGCAACGTGTGCGCTCGCCGTTGCCGTGTGGTCATCGGCCGCGACCGCCGTTGGATCGGTCTGGTCGACTGATCGTGTGGACGGGAAGCCGGTTTCCGCATCGCCCGAGCTCGAAGCTGTCGCGCCTGGTCTGCGGTGCGCGGCGGGCGCGCTCGTCACCGGCGACGGGCAGGAGCTGTGGTCGCGCGCAGCTGACGAGCGAAGGGCGATGGCGAGCATCACCAAGGTCATGACTGCGATCGTGGTCCTCGAGTCGATCAAGGACCTCGAAGAGCCCGTCGTGGTCGACGCCAAGGCAGCGGCGGTCGGCGAATCCGAAGCAGGCTTCGTCTCTGGGCAAAGGATGACCGCAAGATCGCTGCTCGAAGCGATGCTCGTGCATTCAGCGAACGATGCTGCCGCAGCGCTCGCCATACACGTCGCGGGATCCGAAGCGGCGTTCGTAGAGCGCATGAATGCCAAGGCCGAGCAGCTCGACGCCCGGGACACGCACTTTGCGAACGTTCACGGCCTCGATGCTCCAGGACACTACACGACCGCCCACGACCTGGCGGTCATCGCCCGGTACGCGCTCTCGATCCCCGAGTTCCGGAGGATCGTGAGCATGCGCTCTGTGAGCGTGCCGGCCGCGTGGGGGCTGACGAGGTACGAGAACTCGAACAAGCTGATCGGCTCCTATCCCGGTGCGACTGGGGTGAAGACGGGGTGGACGGACGACGCAGGGTACTGTCTCGTGGCGTCCGCCGAGCGCGAGGGTGTGGAGCTCGTGGCCGTCGTGCTGGGCACCCGAAGCGAGAACGAGAGGTTCGTCGAGGCCCGCACGCTGCTCGACTGGGGATTTGCGCACTACCGCCTTCGGGAGCTGGTGACCGCGGGTACGACGGTTGCCGCCGTGCCTGTCGAGGACTATCTTGACGCGACGGTGTCTGCTGTTGTGGCGACGAGCGCCGTCGCTCCCGTGTTCGACGTGCGCGGTGCGATCGAGGCGAGCGTCGCGGTGACTCCCGGCGTAAGGGCTCCCGTTCGACGAGGCGACAAGGTCGGGACGCTCACGATTCTGCAAGGCGACACCATCGTCACGCAGATCCCGGTGGTCGCGGCTCGCGACGTCCGGGCCCCGGCGTGGCACGAGCGGGTGCGGATCTGGGCCGCGCGCGTCTGGCGCCGCGTGTTCGGCGGTCAGCTGAGGGCGTCGCTTACGATCGACACGCCTGCGGTCAGGTGAGACAGAAAGGAATCTCGATGGACGGACTGAAGCGCACGCCCCTGTACGACGAGCACGTCGCGCTCGGCGCCCGGATGGTGCCGTTCGCGGGGTGGGAGATGCCCGTGCAGTACGCAGGCATCATCGAGGAGCACCTGGCCGTGCGGCAGCGCGTCGGCGTGTTCGACGTGTGCCACATGAGCGAGTTCCGCTTCTTCGGGTTCGACGCCAAGGACGCGTTGCAGCGCATCGTGACGAACGACCTGGGCAAGATCGACGAGCTCGGCAGGGCCGTGTACACCGTCATGTGCGACGAGGACGGCGGAATCATCGACGACCTCATCGTGTACCACACCGGCGACTTGGAGTACCTGGTCATCGCGAACGCGGCGAACCACGATGCTGACTGGGACTGGATCACGTCCCACCTGCCTGCGAGCGTGGAGGCGGTCGACGAGTCGGACCGCACCGGTCTAATCGCCGTGCAAGGCCCGCAGGCGCTGCGCGTGATCGGGGAGCTTGTGGGCGAAGGATTCGAGCCGCCCTCCCGCTTCAGCATCGCCGAAGCGAGGCTCGGGGGCATCCCGGTCCTTCTCGCGCGGACCGGATACACCGGCGAGGACGGGGTCGAGATCGTGTGCCATGCAAGCAACGCAGTTGCGATCTGGCGGCTGCTCCTGTCGTTCCCTGAAGTCCAGCCGTGCGGGCTCGGGGCGCGTGACACGCTTCGGCTCGAAATGGGCTACGCCTTGTACGGCAGCGACATGGACCGCGGTGTGGATCCCATATCGGCAGGTCTGGGCTGGGCGGTATCGCTCGGCAAGGGAGACTTCATCGGGTGCGAGGCGATCGCTCGCATCAAGGAGGTGGGACCGAAGCAGCGTCTGGTCGGGCTTGTGGTGGACGAAGGCGTGCCACGGCACGGCTATCCCGTGTTGCAAGGCGAGACCGAGGTCGGTAAGGTGGCAAGCGGCACCTTCTCGCCGACGCTCCGGCAGGGCATCGCCACCGCGTACGTGCCGGCAGCGCTGGCTTCGCCGGGCACGGAGCTTGGCGTCGCCATCAGGAAGAAGGTGTCGAAGGCGGTCGTCGTCAGGCCGCCGTTCGTGAAGGGGACGTCGCTCGACAAGGCAGCGTCGTGACGCGGAAGGAGCACGAGGCATGTATCCGGCGGATCTGAGGTACGACCGAGAGCACGAGTGGGTCCGGCTCGACGGAGATGTCGCGACGGTCGGCATCACTGACTACGCGCAGGACCAGCTGGGCGAAGTCGTCTACGTCGACCTGCCATCCGTCGGCGATGAGGTCGTTGCGGGCGACTCGTTCGGCGAGATCGAGTCCGTCAAGTCCGTCTCAGAGCTCTTCTCGCCGGTCTCAGGCGAGATCATCGAGGTGAACGACGCGCTGGCCGACTCTCCGGAGCTGGTGAACTCCAGCCCCTACGAGGACGGCTGGATGATCAAGGTCCGCGTCGCCGATCCAGACGCCGCGCTCGACGGGCTCATGACCGCCGACGAGTACGAGGCCTTCGTCTCCGAGGAAGCGTAGCCCATGCGGTTCGTTCCCGTGACGTGCGAGCAGCGTGAACGCATGCTCGCCGCTATCGGCGTGTCCTCGGTAGACGAGCTGTTCGCGCCCATCCCCGCCGAAGCGCGGCTCGACCGCCCGATCGCTCTCCCTGACGGCCTGAGCGAAGTGGAGCTCGCTGCCGAGCTCGAAGCGATGGCGCACGAGAACGCGACGGGCCTGGTCTCGTTCGCCGGCGCGGGTTGCTACGACCACTACGTCCCAGCGATCGTGGATGCGGTCGTGAGCAAGCCGGCGTTCTTTACTGCGTACACGCCGTACCAGCCCGAGGTGAGCCAGGGCACGCTCCAGGCGATATACGAGTACCAATCGATGGTGTGCGCCCTGACAGGCATGGACGTCGCGAACGCGTCCGTGTACGACGGCGCGACCGCGCTTGCGGAAGCCGCGCTGATGGCGGCGCGCGTCACCAAGCGGCACCGCGTCGTCGTGAGCGAGACCGTGCATCCCGAGTGGCGCGAGGTTCTGCGGACCTACGCGCGCGGCGGCACCATCGAGGTCGTCGAGGCGCCATTCCGTGACGGCGTCACGGACCTCGACGGTCTGAGCGAGCTGGCAGCAGGGTCGGCGGCCGTGCTGGTCGCCTCGCCGAACTTCTTCGGGTGCGTCGAAGACGTGCGTGCTGCGTGCTCGATCGCCCACGATGCAGGCGCGCTCGCCGTGGTCGCAGCCGATCCGATCATGCTCGGCGTCATGGAGGCGCCCGGTGCTCTCGGCGCCGACATCGTGGTGGGCGAGGGGCAGGCACTCGGGAACCCGATGTCGTTCGGCGGTCCGGGGCTCGGGCTGTTCGCCGCTCGCTCGGAGTTCTTGCGGCAGATGCCGGGCCGTATCGTCGGCCGCACTCTCGACGCTGAAGGGAAGCCGGGGTTCGTGCTCACCATGCAGACGCGCGAGCAGCACATCCGCCGTGAGAAGGCCACCTCGAACATCTGCTCCAACCATTCGCTCAACGCGCTTGCCGCTGCCGTCTACCTCTCCGCCGTCGGCGCTCGTGGGCTTGAAGGCATCGCGCGCGCGAGCATCGCGAAGGCGCACTACCTGCACGATGCGCTGCTTGCGACGGGTCGGTTCGAGCCGTTCTCGTCCGCGTCGTTCGCGCGCGAGTTCGCGCTCAGGTACCAAGGTGACGTCGCCGCCATGCAAGCTGCGATGTTGCAGCGCGGGTACGTGGCCGGCGTCCACGCTGGCCGGTTCGACGAGCGGCTGTCAGGAGTCGTGCTCTTCGCTGCCACCGAGAAGCGGACGAGGGCGCAGATCGACTCGTTCGTGAAGGAGGTGGCGTCGCTGTGAGCGCAGTGCGTCCTGACCGCGACCTCGGCCGCCTCATCTTCGAGATCGGAGCGCCTGAGTCGACGTGCGTCGTGCCGCCCGAGATCGACGTCCCCGAGACGGATCTCGCCTCAGCGTTGGGCGATGCGGTGCGCGCGGAGCCGCCGAGGCTGCCGCACGTGACCGAGGTCGAGATCGCTCGCCACTACGAGCGTCTGGCCGGCCTGAACTTCGGGGTAGACACCGGGTTCTATCCGCTGGGCTCGTGCACCATGAAGTACAACCCGCGCATCGGCGAACGGGCGTGCCGCCTCGACGGGTTCGCTGGGATCCACCCGTATCAGCCGGAAGAGAGCGTCCAGGGGGCGCTGCGGTTGATGCACAGGCTGCAAGAAGCGCTCGCGGAGCTTTCTGGCCTGCCGGCGGTGACGCTCCAGCCGGCTGCGGGAGCGCACGGGGAGCTCACCGGCTTGATGGTGATCCGAGCGTACCACGAGTCGCGCGGCGACGTGCGCCGGCGTGTGATCATCCCGGACTCTGCGCACGGCACGAACCCGGCGACGGTCGCGATGTGCGGGTACGAAGTGACCCAGGTTCGGAGCGACGAGCGCGGAGGCGTGGACGTCGAGGCGCTCAAGGCCGTGCTCGGCCCTGACGTGGCAGCCATCATGCTCACGAATCCGAACACCCTCGGGCTGTTCGATGAGAACATCCTCGAGGTCACGCGGCTCGTGCACGAGGCAGGCGCTCTTGCCTACTACGACGGCGCGAACCTGAACGCCATCATGGGCAAGGTGCGTCCGGGCGACATGGGCTTCGACGCGGTGCACATCAACTTGCACAAGACGTTCGGCACGCCGCACGGCGGCGGCGGCCCGGGAGCAGGGCCGGTGTGCGTGACAGACACGCTCGCGGAGTTCCTCCCGACGCCCGTGGTCGTCCAGGAAGGCGACGGATACGCCCTTGCGCGACCGGCACGCTCGATCGGCAGGATGCGGTCGTTCGCTGGCAACTTCGGGGTGCTCGTGCGCGCGTACGCCTACATCCGCGGGGTCGGCGGCGACGGTCTCGCGGAGGTCTCGGAGCAGGCGGTCGTGTCGGCCAACTACCTCATGGCACGCCTCAAGGACGTCTTCGAAGTCCCGTACGAGCGCTCGTGCATGCACGAATTCGTGGCGTCAGGCGCCCGCTTCCGAAAGAAGCACGGCGTGCGCACCTTGGACATCGCCAAGCGGCTGCTCGACTACGGCGTCCATCCTCCCACGGTGTACTTCCCGCTCATCGTGGAAGAAGCGCTCATGATCGAGCCGACGGAGACCGAATCGCTCGAGACCCTCGATGCGTTCGTCGACGCGATGCTTGCCATCGCGAAAGAGGCGGAGCAGGACCCGGATCTGCTGCACGGCGCTCCGTACACGACGCCCGTGCGCCGTTTGGACGAAGCGCGTGCGGTGAAGGAGCCCGACTTGGCGTGGAGGCCCCCTTCGGAGGCACGCACGAGCGAGTGAGGGCGTGGCGGCTCATCGTCGACGAGGCGTGCGACGGCGCCTGGAACATGGCCGTCGACGCCGCGATGCTCGCGGCGCGGTCACGTGGCGATGCGCCGCCCACGCTCCGGCTGTATCGGTGGCGGCGTCCGACGGTGTCGCTCGGCAAATTCCAAGACGTGGGAGACGTCGACGCGGAGACGGTCAGGCGGCTCGGCGCCGACGTGGTGCGGCGGCCGACGGGCGGCAGGGGCGTGCTGCACGACGACGAGCTCACCTACTCGGTCGTGGCCGGCGTAGAGGACGGGATCCCGCGGGGCGTCGTGGCGAGCTACCGGCTGTTCTCTCGCGCGCTCGCCGGCGCGTACCAGGCGCTCGGCGTCGCTGCCGAGATCACTGCGCGCCCGAGAGGAACGAGGGGGGCGGGCGCGTGCTACCTTCACGCGACGCACGCCGACCTGTCACTTGGGGCGGCCAAGCTCTCGGGCAGCGCCCAGGTCTGGCAGTCGGAGGCCTGCCTTCAGCACGGCTCGTTCGTGCGCTCTCGTGACGTCGAGCTGGAGTCGCGGATCTTCAAACTCGATCCCGAGGCCCAAGCGCAGCTCGCGGCGAGCACGATGACGCTCGCAGATGCGCTCGGCACGCCGCCAGCCATAGAGCTCATCGCCGAGGCCGTGGTCGCGTCGTTCGAACGGGCGCTCGGCGTGACGTTCGAGCCGGGACGGCTCTCGGAACCTGAACTCGACGAAGCCGAGAGGAGCGCCGGGTCGTACGGCGTGCGGCTCGGGTAAGGAATCAGAAAGGGCTGACTCTCAACCTGCGGCTGAGGTGCTGTGTCTGGTAGAATGCTCTGAGGAGAAGGATGACGGAGGGGGCGGCCATGACGGAGAAGAAGAGCGAGGACACCCCGCTCGTGAATCTGGAAGAGAAGTCCATCGAGGAGCTGCGCGCTTTGCTCGACGAGCTGTACGCCGAGGAGCAGCGCGTGAGCTACCGGAGGCGCGTGCTGCACGGTAAGATCGACATCTTGCGCGCTGAGCTCGTGAGGCGTTTGAAAGAGGAGCGGCGCAGCGGCAAGGACGTCGTGTCGTCCCACGACATCGAGCGCCTGATCGACATCCTAGCGAGCGACTTCAGGGGTGTTTCCACGGTCGACGTGACCGAGGAAGAGGACGACGAGGAGTGACCCGCAGGCCCTTCGACGTGAGGAGACGAGCGTGGCGAGTCTGAACGAGAAGCTCCAGGCGTTCCTGGAAGAACTTGCGGCCGACGTCGTGGAAGAGCGCGTGGTGGAGTACATCGTCCGCGAGGTCCACAACGGCCGGAAGCTCACAGACGTGCTCAGCGACCCGTACGTGAAGAACCGGCTGAACGAGGAGAAGCTCGCCCACGTGCTCGAGAACCCCGAGGTCGCGAGCGCTCTTGAGGAAGAGATAGCGCACTCCTTCAAGACACGGGAGTTCGGGTTCCTCGACTGAGGCGGGCGCAGGAGCGCTCGGAGGTGGTCCCGATGCAGGTGTGTCCGGCGTGCGGCGCCGAAGCCCCAAGCGGCGCCAAGACGTGTGCGGCGTGCGGCGCGCGGCTGCACGAGAGCACGGCTTCGTTCGAGCCCGTGGGATCCGCCGCCTCGGGGACTCCCTCGGGCGTCGCTGCTGAGCCCGATCGAGCCCCGGTGTTGGTCGTCCAGAAGGGGCCTGACGCCGGCGAGCGCTTCTACCTGGAGAGCCCTCGTCTCACGATCGGGCGCAACCCTGCGAGCGACATCTTCCTGAACGACGTGACGGTCTCGAGGGCCCACGCGGTGATCGAGGTGGGGCCAAACGGCGTGACGATCGAAGACGTGGGCTCGCTCAACGGGACGTACGTCGGCGGCGTGCGCGTCGACAAGGCCGCTTTGAAGCACGGCGATCTGGTCCAGATCGGGCGGTTCCAGCTGCTCTTCCTCGAGGGAGGGGGTGTGTAGGGTGCCCACCGCTCACAAGGACTACATGACGATCGGCGAGGTCGTCGAGCGGCTCAAGCCGCGCTTCCCGGATCTGACCATCTCGAAGGTCCGGTTCCTGGAAGAGGAGGGGCTCGTCAACCCGGAGCGGACGGCGGGAGGCTACCGGAAGTTCCACGAGGCTGACGTCGCCCGGCTCGAGCTTGTCTTGACGCTGCAAAAGGAGCACTACATGCCCCTTGCCGTCATCCGTGAACGACTGGACGACTTGGACAAGGGCCGCGTCCCTGCGGACATCGCCAGCATCGTCAGCACTACGGAGACGGCACGATTGCCGCTCGAGTCTGCCCAGACCGTTCCGCTGTCGGGGGCTCCCGAGTCGCTCGGGATACCGGTGGCGTTCCTCCGGGAGTTGGAGGAGTTCGGGCTGATCGGGTTCGTGGAAGGCGAATCAGGCGACGAGCTTTCACAGGCCGACGTGGCTATCGCCCACGCCTGCTGGGATCTGCGCAAGTTCGGGATCGAGCCGCGTCACCTGCGGATGTACGAGACGTTCGCGGAAAGGGAAGCCGCGTTCTTCGCGCAAGTGCTCATGCCCGCGTACATGAGCCGGACTCCCGAAGTCAGGCAGCAGCTGCTCGAGGCGCTCGCGAAGCTCACCGAGCTCACTGCGACTCTTGAACGGGCCCTGCTTCACCGAGCCCTGTCGAGGACCTTCGAAGACGTGATGTGACACGCATGGCCGCTGCACCGCTCGAGGACGAGGAACGACAGGGCGAGCTGCCGGAGTCGGAGAAAGCAGCTCGCACGGCGTTCGCGCATCCCAGCGAACGGGTGGCCGCGCGAATCTTGGACTTCTACCACGTGCGCTGGGAGTACGAGCCGACGCCGTTCCCCATCGAGTGGGACTCGCGCGGCAACGTCATCGCGTCGTTCGCGCCCGACTTCTACCTGCCCGATTACGACCTGTACCTCGAGCTCACGACGATGAGCCAGAAACTCGTCACCAAGAAGAACCGCAAGGTCCGCCGTCTGCGGGAGCTGTATCCCGAGGTGAGGATCCTGCTGCTGTATCAGAAGGACTTCCGAAAGCTGCTGTTCAAATTCGGCATCCCAGGGCGAGAGCTTCCGCACGAGAGCGGAGGCGGGATCGCCCCAGACGAGGGCCACGAGCTGTGAGCGGCTACTACACGATCCACGATCCGCTGATCGAGCGGGTCATGCTCACCGAAGACGAGATCGCAGAGACGTGCGAGCGGCTGGGACGGCGCATCACCGAGGACTACCGGGGCAAGGAGCTCGTGCTGGTCTCGCTGCTCCGC
Organism: Coriobacteriaceae bacterium EMTCatB1; assembly: GCA_001950395.1. Taxonomy (GTDB): domain Bacteria; phylum Actinomycetota; class Coriobacteriia; order Anaerosomatales; family Anaerosomataceae; genus Parvivirga. Next base: position 706,491 of record BDLO01000001.1, on the reverse strand, counting down.
GGAAGCCTCGTGTTCCTTGCGGACCTGTGTCGGCATGTGCAGTTGGATCTCAAGCTCGACTTCATGGCCATATCGTCGTACGGCAGCGGCGAAGCGGTCCGCATCGTGAAGGACCTCGACGAGGACATCGGCGGCAAGCACGTGCTTGTCGTCGAGGACATCGTCGACACTGGGCTCACTCTGCACTACCTGTTAGGGGTCTTGGCAGGCAGGTCGCCGGCGAGCCTCGCAGTGTGCGCTCTCATGGACAGACGCGCCCGCCGCATCGCCGACGTGCCCATCGCGTACCGAGGGCTCGAGATCCCTGACGTGTTCGTCGTGGGATACGGCATCGATCTCGGCGGTCGATACCGGAATCTCCCGTACGTCGCCGTGGTGCGCGACGAGGTGATGGGCTGATGTTGCGGCGACTGCTGCGGGCGGTCGGGTTCCTGGCCGCGATCCTGGTGGCGGGCACGGTCGGCTACACGCTCATCGAAGGCTGGCATCCCTTCGATTCCCTGTACATGACTGTCATCACAGTCGCCACGGTAGGGTTCCGTGAAATCCGTCCCTTGAGCGATGCTGGGCGCGTGCTGACCATGGGTCTCATCCTCATGGGAGTCGGAGCGCTCGGGTACTCGTTCGGCACCATCGTCGAGTTCATGGTCGAAGGCCACTTGCGCACGATTCTGGAGGGCCGCCGGATGCAGAAGCGCATCTCTGAGCTGTCGGATCACTACATCGTCGTCGGCATCGGCCGAGTGGGCTCGGTCGTCGCGCGGTCGCTGGCAGACGAGGGAGTGCCGTTCGTGGTCGTGGACTCGTGCGAGGAGTGTAGAGCCGCAGCCGAAGAGGCCGGATGGCTGTTCGTCCACGGCGATGCCATGTCCGAGGAGATCCTGCTGCAAGCGGGAGTGAAACGAGGCAAGGGATTGGTCGCCGCGGTCGACACCGACGCGGACAACCTGTTCGTGGTGCTCACTGCGCGCATGCTGAACCCGGACCTGTTCATCGTCGCGCGCTCCACGAGCATCGCCTCCGAACGCAAGATCTTGAGTTCGGGCGCCGACCGGGTGATCACCCCGAACGTGATCGGCGGCAGGCGCATGGCGGCGATGTTGATGCGTCCTGCAGTTGCGGATTACTTGGACGTCGTGATGCACGGAGATGGCCTGGAGTACCGTCTCGACGCGCTGCGAGTCACGGCCAGTCCGAGATCGCCGGCCAGACGATCGCTGAGGCGCAGATACGCGACAAGACCGGCGTGTTCGTGCTCGCCGTACGCTCCGGAGACGCTCTCAACCCGAACCCCGGTCCCGAGACGCGGCTCGCTGCGGGAGATGAGCTGATCGCGCTCGGCACACGGGAGCAGCTTGCGACGCTTGAGGAGATGCTCTAGCGGTGGCGCTTCCGCGCGGCAGTTGGTAGCCTTCGTCATGTCGGACCACACGAGGAGGATGCGAACAGTGGATCTTGCTTCCTACATCAGAGACATCCCGGACTTCCCGAAGGAAGGCATCATCTTCAAGGACATCACGCCGTTGCTCGCGAGCCCCGAGGGCTTCCGCGAGGCGATCGACGTGATCGCGCGAGAGTTCGAGGGTGCCGGAGTGACGAAGGTCCTCGGCGCTGAGGCGCGAGGGTTCATCTTCGGTGGGGCGCTCGCATACAAGCTCGGTGCAGGCTTCGTCCCGGCCAGGAAGCCGGGCAAGCTGCCGTGGAGCACGACACGGGCGGACTACGAGCTGGAGTACGGCACCGACTCGCTCGAGATCCACGCAGATGCGCTCGGTCCCGTGGACAACGTCCTCATCGTCGACGACGTGTTGGCCACAGGCGGGACCGCTGCAGCCAAGCGCCATCTCGTCGAGATGACCGGTGCGAGATGCGCAGGTTTCGCGTTCTTGATAGAGCTGGACTTCCTCGGCGGTCGTTCGAAGCTTGGCGAGGACGCGAAGATCGTCTCTCTCATCCACGTAGAGTGACTGCTCAGGGCACGCGGCTGCGGCGCGTGGTAGAATCAGCTCGAGCACGCACGAAGGCGGCCTCGCTATCGCAGCACTGACGCAGCAGGAGGTGGGCGTGCCGACTACCGGACGGACATACCTTCGTGCCGTCGGTATCCTCGTGGCAGCGGCGCTCGTCTCGTCGTGGACTGCGCCGCGTGCTGTTGCGACGCCGTCGACTCCCGAGATCCAGGCGAAGCAGCAAGAAGCGCAGCAGGCGCAGGCCGAGCTGCAGAGGATGAGCGACGAGCTGGAGGTCGCCGTCGAGCAGTACAACGCCATCGCGGAAGCGCTGGCCGAGACCCGTCGGCAGATCGCGAAGACCCAAGCCGAGCTCACGGAGGCCGAAGCTGATCTCTCGGAACGGCGCAGCAGACTGGAGGAGCGGGCGGTCGCCATATACCGTGGCGAGGACGCCGGTTTGCTCGAAGTCCTGTTCGGAGCCACGTCGTTCGAGGACTTGATCGTGCGCGTGGATCTCCTAAGCCGCATCGGACGCTACGACGCGCAGCTCGTGACGGACGCGGCTGCGGCGAAGCGACGCGTCGAGGAGATCGAGGCCTCTTTGGAGGCCCGCGAGCAGGAACAGGCAGCGCTCAAGGCCAAGGCCGAGCGCCAGGCGGCTGACATCCGGGCGGCGATCGACAAGCAGCAGAAGTACGTGTCGGCTCTCAACGCCGAGGTCAAGCGTCTCATCGCAGAGGAGGAGGAGCGCCAGAGGCGGCTCGCCGAGGAGCGAGCTCGTGCCGCAGCCGCCGCAGCCGCTGCGCGAAGAGGGCGTCCGGCGACGCCCGTCGGAGACTTGCCGGCCGGGCACCCCGAGGCGGTCGACATCGCGCTGCGATACCTGGGTGTGCCGTACGTGTGGGGCGGCGCTTCGCCTTCAGGGTTCGACTGCTCCGGGCTGTGCATGTACGTGTACGCCCAGATCGGCATCTCGCTGCCGCGGACGAGCGCGGCGCAGTTCCAAGCAGGCGCTCACATCCCGCCGGACCGCCTGGACCTCCTGCGCCCAGGCGACCTCGTGTTCTTCGGCACAGACGGCGATCCATCGCGCGTCCACCACGTCGGCATCTATGCCGGGGACGGGAACTACATACACGCGCCGCAGATGGGCGACGTCGTGAAGGTCTCGTCGCTCACCGAACGGATCGCTTCGAGGGGCGACTACGTCGGGGCCTCACGGTTCTGACCGAGCGCCGCTGCCGCTTCTTCTGCATACCTGCTGTGTTATGATTCGGCGAACCAGCAGGTCGATGGCCGGCTATCCGGTATCCAGGAGGTGGGGCGTGGCGCGTGCGCTGTTGTCGGGCAACGAGGCCGTCGCGCGTGGGGCGTGGGAGGCAGGAGTCGCGGTCGGCGTCGGATACCCGGGCACGCCTTCGACCGAAACGCTCGAGAATCTTGCGCGATACGATGGGGTGCGTTGCGAGTGGGCCCCCAACGAGAAGGTCGCCGCCGAAGTCGCCGCAGGCGTGAGCCTCGCAGGCGGACGGGTGCTCGTGACGATGAAGCACGTCGGTCTGAATGTCGCCGCCGACCCTCTGTTCACGCTCGCGTACACCGGCGTCGGGGGCGGCTACGTGCTGTTCGTAGCCGACGACCCAGGCATGCACTCCTCCCAGAACGAACAGGACAGCCGCAGGTACGCGTTCGCTGCCAAGGTCCCGATGCTGGAGCCCGCAGACCCGGCGGAGGCGCTTTTCATGACGCGTCTCGCATTCGATCTGTCTGAGACGTACGACCTGCCTGTGCTCGTCCGATCGACGACGAGAGTGTCTCACTCGAAGGGTGTGGTCGAGCTTGATGGTGGGCGCGTGGCTCCTCAATGTCGACCGTACGTCAAAGATCCAGCGAAGTGGGTCATGGTGCCCGCCAACGCCCGTCGCAGAAGGGTGGATCTCGAGCGTCGCCTCGCGCGTCTGCGCGAGCACTCTGAGAGCGCCGGGCTCAACCGCATCGAGATGCGTGGCACGGAGCTCGGCGTCGTTGCGGATGGCGCTGCATACCGCGCCGTCTGCGAGGCGCTTCCGGAGGCATCGGTCCTGAAGATCGGCATGGTGCACCCGTTCCCGGACGACCTCGTCCGCCAGTTCGCCGCATCAGTCGAACGCGTCGTGGTGGTGGAGGAGCTCGGCCCGTTTGTGCGCGACCTCGTGTCGCTTGCGGGCGTCCAGGTGCAGGAGATCCCGCTCCCGCAGTGGGGAGAGGTCACTCCCGCCACGGTCAAGGCCGCGCTCGGCCTGCCGGTCGAAGAGGGTCGCGTATCGCCTGAGGGGCTTCCCGAGCGACCTCCGCTCATGTGCCCCGGCTGCCCGCACCGCGGGGTGTTCTGGGCGCTCAAGAAGACGAAGGCGATCGTGACCGGCGACATCGGCTGCTACACGCTGGGAGCCGCGCCGCCGCTTGCGGCGATGGACTCGTGCGTCTGCATGGGTGCGAGCGTCGGCATGGCCTACGGCGCGGCGCTCGTCGAGAACGAGCGTCCCGTGGTCGGCGTGATCGGCGATTCGACGTTCGCGCACTCAGGCATCACCGGCCTTGTGCACATGGCGTACAACGGAGGTGCGGGCACGGTCGTCGTGCTCGACAACCGGACGACTGCCATGACCGGCCACCAAGGCAATCCGGTGTCAGGCGTGACGCTCTCGGGGTCGCACGGGCGCGAGCTCGATTTAGAGGCGCTCGCGCGCGCGTGTGGCGCGGAGTGGGTGAGGACCGTCGATGCGATGGATCTCCACGGGACGCTCGCGGCGCTCCGAGAGGCCGTCGCGTCTCCTGCGCTCGCAGTCCTGATAGCGAAGTCTCCGTGCGCGCTGCTCTCGAAGTGCACGAAGGACCCGGTCGCGGTGGACGACGACGTGTGCACGGCGTGCGGCGCGTGCATCCAGCTCGGGTGCCCAGCCATTTCCCGCACCGAGTCCGGCAAAGCGCAGATAGACGTCTCGATCTGCGTCGGATGCGGGCAGTGCGAGCAGGTCTGCCGGTTCGGCGCCATCGTGCCTGCGGGCCCGGCCTGTGACCTGGGAGGGAGCGCGCGATGAGCAGCGTGACCACTGTGGTCCTCGCAGGCGTGGGCGGCCAAGGCACGATCCTTGCGGGAGACGTGCTCGCGAAGGTCGCGATGGCCGAGGGATACGACGTTCGGCTCTCAGAAGTCCACGGGATGGCGCAGCGCGGCGGCTCCGTCATCACGTTCGTGCGGTTCGGCGAGGAAGTACAGTCCCCGGTCGTCGATCCCGGCACCGCCGACCACCTCATTGCGTTCGAGATGATCGAGGCGGCGCGGCGGCTGCCGCTTCTCAAACGGGAAGGCCGCCTCGTGGTGAACCAGCGCATCGTGCTGCCGCTGCCAGTGCTCGTGGGAGCGGCGCAGGTGCCCGACGGCCTCGAGGCGGCGTTGGCCGAAGAAGGCGCGATATTCGTGGACGCAGAAGCGCTGGCGTGCGAGGCGGGGTCGTCGAAGTCCGCGAACGTCGTGCTCCTGGGGGCAGCGTCGGCAGGTCTGCCGCTGTCTCAGGAGACGTGGGCCGAGGTGATCGCGTCGCGAGTCCCGCCGGCGACCGTCGAGGCGAACCTCAAAGCGTTCGAGCTCGGCAGGGCGGCATGTTTGAAAGGAGCGTGCCGATGACGACCGGACCGACCGTCAAGCAGATCTCAGTGTTCATCGAGAACAAGTCCGGGCGCGTCAGCGAGGTGACCGGCATCCTCGGCGACGCGGGTGTGAACATCCGCGGGTTCTCGGTGTCCGACACCGCGGATTACGGCATCTTGCGTCTGGTCGTAGACAAGCCCGAAGACGCCGAACGCGCGTTGAAGGCAGCCGGCTTCACGGTGCGGGTAGACGACGTCATCTGCATCGACGTCCCTGACGTGCCCGGCGGTCTCGCGAGCGTGCTCAAGGTCGTCTCGGCAGCCGGCGTCAACATCGAGTACGTCTACTCGTTGGTGGCGACCCTCGTCGTCATCAACGTCGCTGACGTGAACCGTGCGCTGCGCCTGCTCGAAGGCAGGCCGGTGCGCTTGGTCTCCCAGGAGGACATCGCGGCCCTCAGGCCGTAGGTGAAGGGGAAGGGGAGCGCCGCGCGGCAGCGGGGCGCTCGGAAGGAGGAGGCGATGTCGAGGTCAGGCGCGCGGTGGGGAGCCGCGCTTGTCGTTGCCGCGCTGCTCGCAGGGGCGGTCGCTGGCTGCGGCGCCAAAGAGGGCGGAGGCTCGGATGCCGGCAGCGGGACGACTCAGAAGGAACCGTACCGGGTCGGCGTGGTCGTATCGCTCACGGGCACCTATGCCGGGCTCGGCATACCCGAGAAGAAGGCCATCGAGCTTCAAAGAGATGCGATCAACGCCAACGGCGGCGTGAACGGCCATCCGATCGAGGTGATCTTCGAGGACGACGCCACCGATCCGGCAAAGGCCGCGGCCGCCGCGTCGAAGCTCATCGAACAGGACGGAGTGCTCGCAATCATCGGTGCGACGGGCACTGCTCAGACGATGGCGATGCGGGCCGAGGTGCAGCGCGCGGGCGTCCCGCAGGTCTCGATGGCCGGCGGCTCCGTCATCACCGACCAGCTCGACCCGCTGGTGTTCCAAACGCCGTGGCCGAACCGCATCGTGGTGCCGTTCGTCCTCAAAGCGATGGCGCGGAAGGGCCTGACGAAGGTGGCCGTCATCTCGGACAGCGGCGGCTACGGCAAAGACGGGCACGCGATCATCGTGAAGGAAGCGCCAGCAGCCGGTGTCACGATCGTTGCTGACGAGACCTTCAATCCGGGCGACACTGACATGTCCTCGCAGCTCACGAAGATCCGTGCCGCGAAGCCCGATGCGGTCCTCATGTGGAACGCGGGCAAGGAGGCCGCGCTCATCGCCAAGGGCATGAAGCAGCTCGGCATGACGCAGCCGCTGTTCGGCGGGCCCGGCAACGGCCGCAAGGAGTTCATCCAAGGCGCTGGCGACGGCGCTGAGGGATTCCGCTTCGCTGCAGGCAAGATCCTCGTCCCGAGCGCGTATGGCACCGACACGGAAGCGTACAAGGTCGCGACCGAGTTCATCGACTCGTACACCGCGAAGTACGGAGAGTCTCCGGACATCTTCGCGGGCCACGCGTACGACGCCTTCCTGATCGTCGTCGACGCTCTGAAGCGGATCGAGGGAGATGCGACGCCCGCGAAGCTTCGGGACGCGATCGAGCAGACCAAAGGTCTTGTCGGCGTCGGCGGCACGTTCACGTACTCGCCGCAGGATCACAACGGTTTGACCGAGTCGGAGCTGGTGCTGTACCGCGTCGAGAACGGCGCGTGGGTCCTCGACGAGCAGTGAGTCGCGGCAGACGGTGTCGATGAGCAGCGCAGACGTCCTGCAATTCGTCGCGTCGGGACTGCAGAACGGGGCGATCTACGCGCTGATGGCGCTGGGCTTCACGCTGGTGTTCGCGTCGACCGGCATCATCAACTTCGCGCAAGGCGAGTTCTTCATGCTGGGCGGCATGCTTGCGGCGGCAGGTATGGCTGCTGGCGTGCCGCTCGGCGTCTCCGTCCTTGCAGCGGTCGCGGCGACGACTCTCGTGGGGTGTCTCGTGGAGCGGCTTGCACTGAGACCTGCGCGCTCTGCCGGCGGCCTCGCGCTCGTCATCATCACCATCGGCTGCTCGATGCTGATCAAGTCAGGAGCTCGACACCTGTTCGGGCCGGACGAGCGCGCCCTCCCGGCGTTCACCGCTGGAGAGCCGCTTTCTGTGGGCGGCGCCCTGATCGAGCCCCAAGCCGTATGGGTGCTCGTGCTTGCGCTTGCCGCCGCCGTGGGGCTGACGGTCCTCTACCGCTGGACGAAGATGGGGCTGGCGATGCGCGCGTGCTCCATCAGCCACGACGCGGCTCGGATCGTCGGCGTCGATACCGCACGGGTGGTGATGCTCTCGTTCGGGCTGGCCGGGGCGCTCGGAGCGCTCGCTGGCGCGGTGGTCGCGCCGATAACGCAGACGGCGTACGACGTCGGGGCGCGCATGGGGCTCAAGGGTTTCGCGGCGGCGTTGCTCGGAGGGCTCGGCGATCCGGTCGGCGCGATCGTCGGGGGTTTCGTTCTGGGCTTGCTCGAGAGCGGCGCCGTCGCGGTCGTGTCGGGCACGTACAAAGACGCGGTGGCGCTCGTCGTGCTGCTCGTCGTCCTGGTCCTTCGGCCGCAGGGCATCCTCGGTCGCCACCTCGGGGAGAAGCTGTGAACGCTTTCCGGGTGAGGCAGTGGTTCGGCGTCATCGTCGCGATGGCGATGCTGGCCGTGCCGCTCGTGGTCACGGACAGGTACGTGCTGAAGGTCTTGACCTTCGTCGGCGTGAACGCGATCGTCGTGGTCGGCCTCGCTCTGCTGTTCGGGTTCGCGGGACAGGTGTCCCTTGGGCACGCCGCCTTCTTCGGGGTCGGCGCCTACGCTTCCGCGTTCCTGACGGGGACTCTTGGCGTGCCGTGGCTGGGCGCTGTCGCGCTCGCAGTCGTGCTCGCGTGCGTGGTGGGCTGGGCAGTGGCCGTTCCAAGTCTGCGGCTCAAAGGCCACTACCTCGCCATGGCGACGCTTGGCTTCAACGAGATAATGAGCGTCGTGTTCGTGGAGGCAAGAGCGGTCACGGGCGGCAACGACGGCCTCGGGAACATCCCGTTCCCTTCCATCGGGCCGCTCGAGCTGCGCTCGCCGACGGCGCTGTGCGTGCTCGTGTGGGCCGTGGCGCTCGCGGTCGCCCTCGCGGCGAGGAACATCACGCTGTCCCGGCCTGGGAGAGCGATGCGCGCGCTGCACGCCACTGAGCCGGGCGCTCTTGCCGTCGGCATCGACGTGGCGGCGGTGAAGGTGCGGGTCTTCGCGCTCTCTGCCGGGCTCGCGGGTCTCGCGGGAGCGCTGTACGCGCACGCGGTTGGGTTCATCTCGCCCTCGAGCTTCGGGCTCGACTTCTCGATCCTGCTCATGGCGGCGGTGGTCTTGGGCGGGCGCGAGTCTCTTCTCGGACCGCTCGCGGCGATGACGGCCTTCACGCTGCTGCCATACTCCGGGGCGCTCCTCCCGGGGATCCCTCGCGCCGTGGCCGAGACGATCCAGGACTGGGTGCCCGATCTCGTGGGGCTGACGGTCGTCCTGACGCTCATCGTGCGGGCTCGCGGCGCATCGCTTCGCTTCGCGACGAGGAAACAGGCCGAAGCGGGTGAGGACTCGTGAGCTTGCTTCGGGTGCGAGGTTTGGACAAGCGGTTCGGAGGCGTGCACGCCGTGCGCGACCTGTCGTTCGACGTGCATCCCCAGACCATCAAGGCGCTCATCGGGCCGAACGGCGCTGGCAAGAGCACTGTGTTCAACCTCCTCACAGGGTTCGAGCGTCCAGATTCTGGGAGCGCAACCTTCGCGGACGCCGAGCTCATCGGACTTCGCCCTCACGAGGTCGTGCGTAGGGGAGTGGTCCGCACCTTCCAGGAGAGCCGGCTGTTCGACTCGATGACGGTGGAGGAGAACGTCCTTGCGGGCATGCATCTTCGCCTTCGAGCGTCGATGCTCGGGGCGGCGGTGCGCGCTCCCCGGGTTCGAGCCGAGGAGAGGGAGGCGCGGGTCGAGGCGGCGCACGTCATGCGCATGCTGGGGATCGAGAGGCACGCGCACCGGAAGGCGGGGGACTTGCCGCACGGGCTTCGTCGTGTGGTCGAGGTCGCGCGAGCGCTGGCTGCCCGCCCGAAGCTGCTTCTCCTCGACGAGCCGGCGGCAGGGCTCGATGGCCGAGAGACCGAGGACCTCGCCGACGCGCTCTTGCGCATCAGGGACACGGGCGTGACGCTGCTGATCGTGGAGCACGACATGGGCCTCGTCATGGAGGTGTCGGACGAGATCGTGGTGATCGACCAGGGCCGCAAGATAGCCGAGGGACCGCCGTTGCTCATCCAGAAAGATCCTGCGGTGCTGGAAGCGTACCTCGGAGAGGTCGGTGATCGTGTCTGACCTGCTGCAGATCGAGGGCCTGCACGCAGGCTATGGGCGGATAGAGGTCGTCCGCGGGGTCTCGCTCACGGTCGGGAGCGGCGAGGTCGTCACGCTGCTTGGCTCGAACGGCGCAGGGAAGTCGACGCTGCTCAAGGCAGTCGCAGGCCTGCTTCAGCCTTCAGCGGGCACGGTGAAGCTCGGAGCGGACGACGTGACCGGGGTTGCTCCGGAGAAGCTCGTGCGGCGCGGCCTTGCGCTCGTGCCTGAAGGTCGCATGCTGTTCGGGTCGCTCACCGTGAAGGAGAATCTTTCGCTTGGCGCGTATGCCACGGGCGTCGACGAGGCCGTGCTCGCCCGTGTGCTCGCGCTGTTCCCGGTGCTGAAGGAGCGGTTCTCGCAGCGCGCCGCAACGCTTTCGGGCGGCGAACAGCAGATGCTGGCGATCGGCCGGGCGCTGATGTCGAAGCCGAAGGTGATGCTCCTCGACGAACCATCCCTCGGGCTCGCGCCCAAGGTGGTCGGGCAGATCTTCGAGGCGCTGGACGAGCTCAGAGATGACGGTCTGGGCGTGCTCCTCGTGGAGCAGGACGCGAACCTCGCGCTCAAACACTCGGACCGTGGGTACGTGATGCGTGGAGGGCGCCTGGTCGTGCAAGGGTCAGCGGTGGAGCTTCGCTGCGACGACGACGTGCGGTTGGCGTACCTTGGATCGTGGCACAGGAAGGAGCAGTCCGATGCCGATATGGAACCCTGAATACGAGACGATGTCTCGCGACGACCTGAAGGCACTGCAGCTCAGGCGCCTTCAGGCGACAGTCGCGTGGGTGTACGACCGCGTTCCGTACTATCGCGAGCAGCTCGAAGCCCGGGGCGTGCACCCGAAGGACATGCGCTCGCTCGACGACGTGCGGCTGCTGCCATTCACGGACAAGTCCGCGCTGCGTGACACCTACCCGTTCGGCATGTTCGCCGTGCCGATGGAGGAGGTCGTGCGCGTCCACTCGTCGTCGGGAACGACGGGGAAGCCGATCGTGGTCGGCTACACCCGCGGCGACCTCAACACGTGGACGGAACTGACGGCTCGGATCGCGTCGGCCGCTGGCGTCACTGCCAAGGACCGCGTCCAGATGGCGTTCCTCTACAGCATGTTCACTGGCGGCTGGGGCATGCACTACGGCATCGAGCGCATCGGAGCAACGGTGTTCCCGGCCGGTGCTGGAAACACCGAGCGGCACCTCATGATGATGCAGGACTTCGGGACCACGGCGCTCGTCTGCACTCCGAGCTACGCCCTGTACATCGCCGAGGTCGCCGAGCAGATGGGCGTCGACGTGAAGTCCCTTCCGCTCCGGGTCGGGCTGTTCGGCGGGGAGCCGTCAGGAGAAGGGATGCGCGAGGAAATCGAGCGCAGGCTGGGAATCCTTGCCACAGACAACTACGGCTTGTCTGAGGTCATGGGCCCTGGAGTCTCAGGCGAGTGCGAGCATCAGTGCGGCCTGCACATGGCCGAAGACCACTTCCTCTTCGAGGTCGTCGATCCGGAAAGCGGCGAGCCGCTCGAAGAGGGGGAGGAGGGGGAGCTCGTCATCACGACGCTCACGAAAGAGGCGTTCCCGGTTCTCCGGTACCGCACACACGACCTCACGACGATCGACACACGTCCGTGCGTCTGTGGGCGTACGTCGGCTAGGATGCGGAAGGTGCGTGCTCGCACGGACGACATGCTCATCATACGCGGCGTGAACGTGTTCCCCTCGCAGATCGAAGACGCGCTCATGCAGATAGAGGGCGTGGAGCCGCACTACCTCATCGTCGTCAACCGTGACGGGCCGATGGACGATCTTGAGGTGCGGATCGAGGTCGCGGAAGCCATCTTCTCCGACGCTATGGCGGACCTCGTCGGGTTCACGAGGCGCGTCGCGGAGAAGATATACTCTGTCGTCGGCCTGCACGCGAGAGTCACGCTCGTCGAGCCAGGTACAATAGAGCGGACCGCGGGCAAGGCGAAGCGGGTCATCGACAACCGTCGAGTGGAGTGACGTGGACAGAGCCCTCACGATCGTGCTCCTCGCAGCGCTGGCTGCGATCGTCCTCGCGGGCGTCGTCGTCGGCGCGTTGCTCCTGTGGCGACGCACCGTGAAGCGGTATCTCATCACGCTCATCGGCCGCAGGGAAGGCGTACGGGCGGGGCTGGATTCGTTCGCGGCAGTCGTCAAGCGGCTGGCCGACGCGAGCGACGGCGACCTGATCGCGTTCGCCCTCGACGACGGGCACGAGGACCGAAAGGCTCTCAGAGAGGTCGCCTCGAGGATGCGCGTCGATGCGATTGAGCTCGCAACCATGCCGCTGCCGAAGGAGCTCATTCCTCTTGCAGACGACTTGAGCGACGCTGCCGAGCTCGTCGCAGAGCAGGCCGAGGCGATATCCGAGGCGACAGGGCCGGCTACGCTCGATCAGCTCGCGGCTGTCGATCTGCCGGGCATCCGTCGCTACCTCGATTCCGCCGATGCCGCCATCGCTCACTTGAAAGGCAAGTACCGGCTTGAGGACGACGTCGTGTACGGGGGCGGTCTGTACATCTGAGGCCGTGAGGGGGCTCGATGGACCTGTTCGAACGCACGGATGAGCGCCGCGTCCCGTACCTCGTGCGTGCAGTCGCCGCGGTGACGGCTCTCGTGGTCGTCGCGTGGATGGTGCTCGGCGCGTTCGCTTCGTACAGAGACGCGGTCTCGCGCTCTCAGCGGGGATCACGCGAGTCCACGCAATCCCCATCTCAAGACGCGACCGACGCGGCAAATCCAGCGACTGGAAGTCCTTCTCAGGAAACGGCAGGGGAGGAGGGACCGGCAGCCGGCGCTGCGGTCGTCGTGCTGATCGACGGGCTCAACCTGCGCGAGCGCCCAAGCACCGGATCGGCCGTGGTCAAGCGGCTGACTGCCGGGCAGCGCCTTCTGCTCATCGAGAAGGGCGAAGGGTGGTATCACGTCCGCGACGTGGATGGTTCTGAGGGTTGGGTGGCCGCTGGCGGCAGCTACACGCGGCTCGAGGAGTAAGCGAGGTCATGTCATGGCTCACGTGTTCGGGGAAGCGAAGGACTTCTTTCGCCTGAGACTCATACGGCTTGACGCGCAAGGAGACCTCGACCTCGAGTGGCGAGACGACATCCTGTGGAGGCGCCCTGCCATCGACGTCCCCGAGGACGTCGCCGTCTATCGCGTCGAGGCCGTCCGACTGGATGACGAAGAAGACGTGACGGTCCTGGCGGACTTCGACGACTACGACGAGGCATTAGCGTGGCTCGAGCAGGCGCAGATGGATCTCGACGAGATGACTGCGGCCGAGTTCGAGGAAGTCTACGTGGAGCCGTCGCACGAGGGGGAGTGACGAGCGCGCAGGTTCAGGATCGGGCTGCTGTAGTTCGATAAGACAGACTTTACATAAGACGTATTATCACACATAGAAGGCACGCGTGAGGAGAACGATGGAACGTGGTGTGGCGCAGCATCGTGTGCCGCGCACGAGTTCGCTTTCCGTGGACGCGAACGTATCCACACGGTTCTAGATAAGAAGACGCAGAGCGCGGCACGCGGATCTGCGCACCGCGCTCTGCTCAGTGGCGCCTACGCTTCGTGCGAGGCCTCCGCTTGCAGCTCGCCCGTGAAGTCCGGCGAGTCCAATGCGGCACCCTCGGGCTCTTTCGGCAGAATGAGGTTGAGGACGACGCCGAGCAGCGTTGCGAGCGCCATGCCGGGGATCGTGTAGTTGCCGAGCGGGATCGTGAAGCCGCCAGTCTCCATGCCAATCCCGACGACGAGGACGACGCTCGACAGGATGAGGTTCCGGCTGTGGCTGTAGTCGATGCCGGAGTCGACGAGCAGGCGCAGGCCGCTCGACGCGATCAGGCCGAACAGCAGCAGCGAGACGCCGCCCATCACGTGGGTCGGGATCGAGCTGATCAATGCCGAGAGCTTCGGGACGAACCCGCCGATGATGAACGCGAGCGCACCTGCGTACCAGAAGACCTGCGTCGTGTAGACCTTCGTGACGGCCATGACGCCGATGTTCTCGGCGTACGTGGTCGACGGCGTCCCGCCCACTGCACCCGAGAGCGCCGTTGCGAGGCCGTCGCCGAAGAGCGACTCAGGCAGCATCGGGGTGAAGTCCTTGCCCGTGATCTCGTTGATGACGAGCAGGTGGCCGATGTGCTCCACGACGACCACCAGCGCGACCGGCGCGATGATCAAGATCGCGTTCAGCTCGAACTTCGGATAGGTGAAGTACTGCCACGGCCAGTCGATCCACTTGGCCTGGGCGATGCCGTCGAAGCTCACCATGCCGAGCGGGATGGACACGAGGTAACCGACGACGATGCCCAAGAGCACCGGTATCGTCCGGGCGAAACCCTTCAGGTACGACGAGAACGCGATGGCTGACAGGAGCGTCACTGCGGCCACTGCGAGGCCTTTCGGGTCCACGCCTTTCGAGGGGTCTGCGCCGGGGAACATGGCCATCTTGACGGCCACGGCGGAAAGCCCGAGTCCGATGACGATGACGACGGCTCCAACGACGGCCGGCGGAAGGACCTTGTTCAGCCAGTCGGTTCCGAAGAGTTTGATGATGCCGGCGACAATCATGTAGACGATGCCGGCTGCGACCAGGCCCCCGAGCGCGTACGGGATTCTCTCCGGCGACTTGGCGACGCCTCCCACGGCTCCCCCGCCCACAGCGATCAACGGCGCGATGAAGGCGAAGCTGGAGCCGAGGTAGCTGGGGATCTTGTTGCGGACGCAGATCAGGTACACGATCGTGCCGATGCCAGAGGTCATCAAGCCGATACCCGGATGCAGGCCAGTGAGGTACGGCACGAGGACCGTCGCGCCGAACATCGCCATGAGGTGCTGGACCGACAGCGGCACCGCCTGAATGAGCGGCAGCTTCTCGTCGGTCTGTATGACGCGAGCAGTATCAGCCACTGTGCGCTCCTAACCGATGAGCTTCTCGATGGCGGGCAGGACGAACGTGATCGCGAATGCGACCGAGACCACCCACATCAGCGGGTGCACCTGCTTCGCCTTCTTGTGGAAGACCTTGAGGAGCACGTAGCTGATGAACCCGAGGCCGATGCCGTAGCTGATGTTGTAGGTGAGCGGTATGCCGACGATCGTCAGGAACGCCGGGAACGCCTCCTCGAGGTCGGTCCACGGGATGTCGCGCACGGTGCGCATCATCAGGAATCCGACGACGATGAGTGCTCCTGCCGTTATCGGATACATGTAGTACGAGCCTTCAGGGACAGTGAAACCTGCTCCAGCCAGCTGCGCGAAGTGCGCCGCGTTGCCCACGTCGTACCCGCCGCCGATCATCGCGATGACCGGTGCGAAGAATGCCGAGAGCGCGAACAGGACGCCGGTGACGATCGGCATGAGACCCGTGCGGCCGCCCTCAGCCACACCTGCGGCAGACTCGATGTAGGTCGTGATGGAGCTTGCGCCGAACAGGCCGCCCACGCTCGCGGCGATGGAGTCGACGGTGAGGATGTTGCGGATGCCCGGCACCTTGCCGTTCTCGTCCACGAAGCCGGCCTGCTCGCCGATCGAGATCACGGTTCCCATGGTGTCGAAGAAGTCGGTGAGCATGATCGCGAAGACCATGAGCAGGAGCGACGGCGTGAACACCTTCGCGAGCGCGATCGTACCGCCGTCGACCGTCTGGAACGGCGCGAAGAAGGTGCTGAAGTCCAGCGGGGCCACGAGGCCGCCTTTTGGCAGCGACGTCACGCCGAGCACGAGGGCTGCGATCGTGGCGGTGACGATGCCC
This sequence comes from Coriobacteriaceae bacterium EMTCatB1, assembly GCA_001950395.1. Taxonomy (GTDB): domain Bacteria; phylum Actinomycetota; class Coriobacteriia; order Anaerosomatales; family Anaerosomataceae; genus Parvivirga. Next base: position 690,737 of record BDLO01000001.1, on the reverse strand, counting down.
CACAAGATGTCGCCCTTGATGCGCAGCGCCATGAAGATGAGAATCGCGATCAAGCCGATGAGGGTCACCCACACGTACTTCTGGGTGAAGTCCCCGAGCGAGATGAGCGTGGCCGAATTCGGCTGGATGATGCCGCCCTCGTTGAGGCCGATGGTCGTGATGAAAAGGCCGATGCCGACGCCGATCGCGCGCTTGAGGTCGATCGGGATGGCGTCCATGACCGCTTCGCGCAGCCCGGTCAGGACGAGGGCCAGGATCACGAGACCCTCGACGAATATGACCGCCATGCCGACTTGCCACGGAACGTTGGCCTGCTGGAACCCGATGACCGAGAAGGTCACGACCGCGTTCAGCCCCATGCCAGACGCGAGAGCGAGCGGACGGTTGGTGAACAGCCCCATGCAGATGCACATCAGGGCAGCTCCGAGAGCCGTGGCCGTCGCGGCGCCCGCGAACGGCACGCCAGCAGCGGACAGGATGCCCGGGTTGACGAAGATGATGTACGCCATCGTCATGAACGTCGCGACGCCGGCGAGCACCTCCGTCTTGACGTTAGTACCGCGCTCTTTGAGCTTGAAGAGCTTCTCCATCGCACCAGTCCTCTCCGTGAGTCGAATCGTGCAAGCAAAGCGATGCAAAGAAGTGCTGTGCTCTAGCGGTAGCGGCGCCTGGCACCACCTCCCGCGAAGCCGCGCGTGTGCACGAGAGCGAGCGGCTTATGACAAGTTGTGCTAGTGCGCATCGTCGGATCCTCTTCCAGCGTCACGTCGATCCGGCTCGGGCGTCCACAGCGACCCAAGGTACGCAGGCGCCCTCAGGCCCTCGTCGGCGGTCAGCGTTGCGAAAAGCTCGCGCCCGATCGGCGGCCGCAGGTCGAGTTGCGCGAGCCGGTCGAGCGGGACGACTTCGACGGCGTCGATCGCAGGGTCGCGCGGTGAGATCTCCTCGATCGGCGTCACTGCGTGCGCGAGGAACGTGAGGTTCACGACGTGCTTGCTTCCATCGGGTGCGATGGTGTCGTTGACGAGCAGGAGCCGATCGAGGGAGATGCCGAGCCCGATCTCTTCACGGACCTCTCGGACCAGGGCTTCAGCGAGCGACTCGCCTCGTGCGACTCCCCCTCCAGGAAGCAGTGCGTACGACGCGCCTCGCTTGTGTTGGATGACGACGACGAGCCCGTCGGCGACCGGGATGGCGGCAGCCACGCGTATGCGTGGGGGCTCAGACGCCGGTGCTGCCAAAGCCCCCCTCCCCTCGCGCTGTCTGGTCGAGCTCGTCAGTCTCGACGAGCCGCACCCGGGCGACCTGCTGTATGACGAGCTGCGCGACCTTGTCGCCGCGCTTGATCGTGATGGGCTCCGTGGGATCGAGGTTTACCGCGACGACCTTGATCTCCCCACGGTAGTGGCTGTCGATGAGCCCCGGGCTGTTCACGAGGCCAAGACCCAGCCGTATGGCAAGCCCGCTCCGAGGCTGCACGAACCCCGCGTATCCCTCAGGGATCGCTACCGCGATGCCCGTCGGGACGAGCGCGCGCTCGAATGGCGCGAGGGTGACGTCCGCGGCCGCAAAAAGGTCGAGCCCGGCGTCGCCTTCGTGCGCATATCGCGGCAGCGGAAGATCGGGGTCGAGGCGTTTGATGCGCAGCTCCATCAGGCAGCACCCCTCACCACGGTCGGGATGTGCTCATTGCACAGCGCGGCGATGCTCCTGAGCGTATCCGGGCTGAACGGCAGCACGTCGGCCGCTTCAGGGCGAAGCGTCTGCTCGGGGCGGAACTGCTGGATCACGTAGCGCCGACCCCGCTCAAGACGGCGTGCGATACGCGGAAAGTCGTCTACTGTGAGCGCGCCCGGCCACGCAGTCGTCCGGAACTCGTGGTCGACGCCCGAGTCCAAGACGACCTGGATGCTCTCGTCGACCGCACGCGCGGAGCCCGGCCAGCCCGTGAGCGCGTCGTAGCGTTCGGGCACGGTCTTGACGTCGAGCGCGACCATCTGCACGAGTCCGTTCTCGAGGACGCGGGCGAGCGTCTCAGGCCGGCTGCCGTTCGTGTCGAGCTTGACGGGAATGCCGATGTCGTTGAGCGTTTCCAGCAGCGGCACGAGCTCCGGATCGCTCGTCGGTTCACCGCCCGTGATGACGACGCCGTCGATCCACCCGCGGCGGCTCACGAGGTGCTCGATCAGCGCATCCGCTTCCTCTCCGTGCGGGCGCGCGGCGATCAAGTCGGGGTTGTGACAGTACGCGCACCGGAACGGGCATCCGCTGATGAAGGCGGTGGCCGCCACCCGGCCTGGCCAGTCGAGCATGCTCACCGGCTGCCAGGCTGCGACGCGGGCTGCCAGAGTCGTCGTAGGCGTCACGCCTGCCCCCTAATTCGCGAGAACGGCGTGGAGCTCGCTCGGCTCGGGCGCGACGCCGCGCCATGCTGCGACTTCGCGGCCGGAGGAGTCCACGACGATGATCGTCGGGGTCGCGAGCACGCCGTGGAACGACGCCTCCGCAAGGCCGTCGATCGAGTCCACGTCGTAGATCCGCAGGTGGTCGATGCCCTCGCACGCCCGCTTCGCGGCTGGGCAGCGCGGGCAGTCCTCTTTGACGAACAACTTGACTTCCATCGCTTCGCTTCCCTTCACGCCTTCGCGACGCCGGAGAGGTCGGTCCGCACCCTGTCGTAGAGCTCGGCCACCTTGCTGCGGTTCCATGTCTGAACTTTGCTGAAGTAGCCGACGATCCGCGTGACGCCGTAGACGTCGAGGGAGCCGCACAACGGGCACTGCGTCTTGAGCCCTCTGCTCGTGCGGCGGCACGTCTCGCACACCGTGAACTCGGGGCTGAATGCGATCTGCGCGCACTGCGTGTTGCGGAACGTCTTGGCGACGAAGGACTTGATGGCCTGAGGATCCGGCTCGCTCTCGCCGAGCCACACGTGCACGATGGCGCCCGCCTCGATCAAGGGATGGAAGCGGGACTGCTTCTCGACCCGCTCGATGTAATCGATCGGCGCGTCGACGGCCAGGTGAACCGAGTTCGTGTAGTAGCAGTGGCCGGTGGACGGATCGCCCTTGATCACGGATGCCGCCTGCGTCGGCCAGTACTTGAGATCGAGCTTGGCGAGCCGGTAGCCAGCTGACTCGGCCGGAGTCTCCTCCAAGACCAGGTGGATGCCATACCGTTCGGAAAGCTCCCGGCATTTCAGATTCATGGCTGCGACGACTTTGAGACCGAACCTGAGCGCCTCGTCCGACTCGTGCAGCTGCTGGCCGGTGTGGACCTGCACGAGCTCGTTCAGGCCGATGAGACCTGCCAGGTAGGTCAGTCGGTCCATGTTGAGGTACGGCGAGCCGTCCAAGTCGAGAGTGAGCAGCCCGAGCGGGCCCTCGGAACCCAAGTCGAGAAGTCCGCGGATGAACTCGCGCTTCTGGATGTGCGCTTTCGCCACGAGCTCGAGGGCCTTGTTCAGCTCCATGAACAGCGCCTGGTCGTTGCCGTTCGCCTTGTAGGCGATGCGCGGCAGGTTGATGGTCACGTTCTGCAGCGCTGAGAAGCGCATGCGCTCCGGCGTGCTGGTCTCTTGGAGCTGCTCTTCGGAGAGCTTCAGCTTGAGACGGCAGCACTGCGAGACCGTGACCTCGTCGCCGCGGTCGAACACGAAGTACGTGATGCCCTGCTTGCTCGCGACCGCGCACGCGAGGTCGAGGAACTCCTCGTGCCCAGGCGTGTTGAAGAAATCGTCGTTGATATGCAGGAGCGGCTTGGGGAACACGAAGGTCTTCCCGTGCGCGTCACCGCGCATGTAGACGTTGAACATCGCTCGCAGGAACGCTTGCGCTTCCTTCTCGTAGTCCTTGTACGTCTTGCCGGTGTAGACGCCGCCTGGGCCGATGGCTGGAGTGTCGGCGAAGTGCCGCGGCACGTTGAAGTACAGGTTGAAGTCGGTGAAGACGACCTGCGATCCCCGTGCGCCGGCGAGCTGGTTGAACTCGAAGATCAGCATCTGCGCGAGCTGGTCCAGCTCCTCCTCGGTCTTTCCGACCAGATACGGCGCGAAGAAGATGTTGACGGCCTCCCATCCCACTGCTCCAGCGTAGTGAGCTTGGAGAGCGCTCGCCATCTTGACCATGTGGCCGATCAGGACCTCTGCGTGCTTGGCGGGCTTGCTCACGCTCGTGATGTTCGGCAGGTTCAGCCCGTACTTCTTGATGTACTCGAGACTGTGGCCGCCGCAGTACGGGCGGATGATGAAACCAAGGTCGTGGATGTGGATGTCGCCGACGTAGTGCGCTTCCGCGACGTCTTCGGAGAAGACCTTCCTGAGCGCGTACTCCTTGAGGATCGTCTCAGCGAGCGTGAGGTTGATGGACTCGGGGTTGTGCGTGGTGTTGCTGTTCTCCTTGTTGGCATTCGTGATGATCTGCTCGACGTCCCACATCGGAAGGCCAAGGTGCGTGTGCCGCTTCAGCGTGGTCGTGAGACCGCGCTCGAGGAGTTCGAGGTCGACGAACTCGCGGATGATCGCTGTGGTGACGGTGAGCAGGTTGGTCCGGTCGATGCGGTCCTCGACCGACAGGGCGATCTCTTCGGCCAGAGCGCGATCGACGCCGGTCTCCTTGACGAGCGAGTCTGCGATCTTGGAGCGGTCCCACGAGTCGATCTCCTGGCGTGAGGAGGTCGCCACGAGGAGCGCGATGTCCGTGGAGTCGGCGGCGCGAGGGGCCGGCGCTGGCTTGATGACGTTGACTGTACGCTCGAGAACCATCGTGACCTTCCTTCCAACCAACGCCTGCCGTCACCGAGATGGCCGGGACAGATGCCCGACCGGATGCTCACTCGAGCTTCTTGAGCTCCGAGGTGAACTCGTCGAGGTCCTGGAACTGCTTGTAGACGGACGCGAACCGGATGTACGCGACCTTGTCCAGCTCCAGCAGCCTCTTGAGCACCATGTCGCCAAGATCTTTCGCGCGCACCTCGTACCTGAACGAGTTGTGCAGCTCGGCCTCGATGTCGTCGATCAGCGCCTCCAGCTGGGCGGTCGTCACGTTGCGCTTCGCGGTGGCGACGACAAGCCCGCGCAAGAGCTTCCCTCTGTCGAAGGGCTCCCGTCTGGAGTCCTTCTTGATGACCATCAGAGGCACGTCTTCGCGGCGCTCGTACGTCGTGAACCGCTTGGCGCACTGCAAGCACTCGCGCCGTCTGCGGATCGCGTCGCCAGACTCAGAGACCCGCGAGTCGACCACCTTCGTCTCTTCGTGACCGCAGTACGGACACCGCATGCGCCACCCCCACATCTAGGCCACGTCCGAGACTAGCACACAACATATTGCGTCGCAACGACTATCTCAGAGTCGGCCGATGGTTCGTCTGGAGGTGCGCACGAAAGGGCGCCGTTCGCGAGCGCGGATGCGTGTCTTCGGCTGCATCACCTCGTCTCGATTTGCGGAGCTTCGCGAACCCGATCGCCAGCCGGGCCTTGCGCGACTTGGCGGCGGTCGCCCACTACTGGCACCACGAGGGTCTGTCCGGGCCGGATCATTGCGGTGGCGAGGTCATTGGCGGCGCGTATGGCGGCGACCTTCTCAGGCATCGATCGGCCAGGCACGTCGCAACGCCGCGCGATCGACCACAGCGTGTCGCCTGGCCGTACGACGACCACGATCGTTTCGGTGGCTCCAGCACTCGGGGACGCAGTCGCTCCCGCATGTGCGATCGCGGCCAGCAGAAGCGTCAGGGACAGAACAGCTCCCAGCGCCTGGATGATCGTCGCTCGCGTGCGTCCGGTCTTCATCGTTCGCTCCTTCGTCGTGTGCTGTCGACGCGCCTCATGCTACGCGGAAGGTCTGACATCTATCGAACGCCTGTTCGAAGCTAGAGTAGCGAACAGGTGTTCGTATTTCAAGCGAGAATCGAACGCATGTTTGCATCGCGCGCGCGGACGCGCTAGACTGGGCGTGACAGTCCCGGGACGAGGGGGCGACATGGAGTACCAGCCACGGCTCACCCGCCGCCAGGAGCAGATCCTGGACTTCATCAGGTCGGAGATCCACCGCAGGGGGTATCCCCCGTCGGTCCGGGAGATCGGCGAGGCAGTGGGGCTTTCGTCGTCGTCGACGGTCCACGCGCACCTGTCGGCGCTCGAGAAGCACGGCTACATCCGCCGCGATCCCACCAAGCCCCGTGCGCTGGAGGTCTTGGACTTCCGCGACACGGAGCGAGGTGTGGACCCGCGGGCCGTGACCGCCGTTCCGCTCGTGGGCTCGGTGGCCGCGGGACAGCCGATCCTGGCTGCGGAGAACATCGAGGCGACCCTCCCCTTGCCCGCCGAGTTCGCGGGCGAGTCGACGTTCATCCTCCGCGTGCGCGGCGACAGCATGATCGAGGCGGGCATCCTGGACGGCGACTTCGTGGTGGTGCGACAGCAGGCCACCGCGGACAACGGAGACATCGTCGTCGCGCTCATCGAGGACGAGGCGACAGTCAAGCGCTTCTACCGCGAAGCGGACAGGATCCGCCTTCAGCCCGAGAACAGCGCGATGGAGCCCATCTACGTGCGCGACGCGCGGATCCTCGGCAAGGTCGTGGCGCTCTTCCGGCGGCTCTAGCCGTCCTGCGCGTCCTCGTCCGTACGGAACGGGTCGAGGCGGGCCGCTAGGTCGTGCGGCACGCGCGCTGTGATGACCGTGCCCGCAGGCGTGTGCTCCTCCGACAGCACGGTCCCTCTTTCGTGCAGCGCTGAGACCAGATCGCCGCGCGAGAACGGTATCGTGACCCGCACCGGCTCGTCGAGGCGTGCGGCTTCTTGCGCCAATCGGTCCACGAGCACGTCCATGCCACGGCCGCTGGCCGCCGAGATGAAGACCGCGTTCGGCCACGCCCGCTCGAGCCGAGCCAGGTCGTCTGCTGCGACCAGATCGCACTTGTTGAACACGAGCAGCTGGCGCCGGTCGTTCGCTCCGATCTCCGCGAGCACCTCGTTCACGGCGGCGATGCGTGCGGCGGCGTGCGGCGACGACGCGTCAACCACGTGCAGCTGGAGGTCGGCCTCTCTGGCTTCTTGGAGCGTCGAGCGGAACGACTCGACCAGCCCGTGCGGCAGCTTGTTGATGAAACCGACGGTGTCGGTGATCGTGGCCTCGCGGCCCATCGGCAACTCGAGGCGGCGGGTCGTGGCGTCGAGCGTGGCGAAGAGCTTGTCTTCCACCAACACGCCGGCGTCGGTGAGCGCGTTCAGCGCCGTGGACTTCCCGGCATTGGTGTAGCCGACGAGCGCGATACGGAAGACGCCGGAGCCGACGCGAGCACGGCGCTGGGTCTCGCGATGGCGGGCTATGGCAGCAATCTCTCGCTTCAGCTCGGCGATGCGCTTGCGCGTGAGGCGGCGGTCCGTTTCAAGCTGCGACTCGCCTGCCCCGAAACGCGCTCCCCTGCCGCCGCCGAGCCGCTCGCGCTCGAGGTGCTCCCACATGCCTTTCAGCCGAGGCAGCTGGTACTCGAGCTGCGCGAGCTCCACTTGGAGCTTTCCTTCGTAGCTCACGGCGTGCTGCGCGAAGATCTCGAGGATGAGCGCCGTGCGGTCGATGACGCGGACATCCGGAAGCAGCCGCTCGAGGTTCGCCTGCTGGCTCGGAGTGAGCTCGTCGTCGAGCACGACGACGGTGGCCTCGCGCTCCCTGGCGAGGCGCGCCACTTCCTCGGCCTTGCCGGTGCCGATGAAGGTCTTGGCCTCGGGCTTCGCGAGCCGTTGCGTCACGGTGCCGACGACCTCGAGACCTGCGGTGTCGGCGAGGCGCGCGAGCTCAGCGAGGTCGTCCTCGAGGTCCCACGCGAGCGGACGCTTGTCGCCGATCCGGTCGACGCCGACGAGGACCGCTCTCTCAGCGCGCTCAGCCGCGGCGGGGACGTATCCGGTGGCCCGTTCGGGCATGCGATCCGTCGTAAGGCTCCCTACAACGTGTTCTTGATCCGTTCGAGGGCCTCTTCGAGGCGGTCGTCCGGTGTGGTCAAGCTGATACGGATGTACCCTTCACCGCTCGGTCCGTACGCGGTGCCGGCGGCGACGATCACGTTCGCCTCCTCGAGCACCTTCTCCGCGAACGCTGCAGAGGTGTACCCCTCGGGTACGCGCGCCCACACGTAGATGGTGGCCTTCGGCGTCTGCGCTTTGAGCCCGATGCGCGAAAGCGTGTCGATGACGAGGTCGCGCCGGCGCTGGTAGAGGGCGCAGAGCTCAGAGATCGAGTCTTGCGGCCCAAGCAGCGCCTCGATGGCGGCATCCTGGATCGCGGTGAACACGCCGGAGTCGATGTTGCTCTTCACGGTGCCAAGCGCCTTGATGGCGGACGCGTTGCCGACCGCGAAGGCGACTCGCCATCCGGTCATGTTGTACGCCTTCGAGAGACTGAACAGCTCGATCGCCACGTCCTTGGCGCCCGGCCGCTCGAGGATGCTCGGCGGGCGATAGCCGTCGAAGCCGATCTCCGAGTACGCGTTGTCGTGGACGAGCAGCAGGTCGTGCTCGCGCGCGAACGCGATAGCGCGGTCGAAGTACTCCTCGTTGGCGATCGCCGAGGTGGGGTTGTTCGGATACGAGATGAACATCATCTTCGCCTTGGCGAGCACCTCTGGTGGGGTGCTCTCGAAGTCAGCGAGGAATCCGTTCTCCTCGGTCATCGGCATGAACCAGCTCTGGCCGCCGGCGAGGATCCCGCCGGTGTGGTACACGGGGTAGCCGGCGCCAGGCACGAGCGTGTAGTCGCCGGGGTCGACGAATGCGAGGAAGAGGTGCGCGATGCCCTCCTTGCTGCCGATGAGCGCGAGCACCTCGGTAGCGGGATCGACCTCGACGCCGAACCGGCGCCGCATCCACTCCGCCGCTGCTTCCCGGTAGCGCTTCGCCCCGGAGTACGACGGGTACTGGTGGTTCTTCGGGTCGCGGATGGCACGCGCCATCGCGTCGACGATGTGCTCTGGCGTGGGCGTGTCTGGATCCCCGATGCCGAGCGATATGACGTCGATGCCCTGCGCCTGCTTCGCCTCCTTCTTGCGGTCGATCTCGGCGAAGAGGTACGGGGGGAGGTTCGCGATACGGGAAGCGGTTCTCACGGGCCTGACATCTCCTTCATCGCTCGGACTGCAGCGGCTCCCGGCTGGAGCCAGGTTGCGCGTAATGGTAGCAGAACGTGCTCACTCTTCGGGAACGTCGATCGAACCGGCGAACACCGTGGTCGCAGGGCCGGTCAAGTACACGTGGTCGTCCTCGTGCCAGCGGATGTCGAGCTCGCCGCCCGGAAGCTCGACGGTTGCGAAGCGCCCCGTCCTGCACGACAGGACTGCCGCGACGACGGTGGCGCACGCACCCGTGCCGCACGCGAGCGTCTCGCCGACCCCGCGCTCCCAGACGCGCACGCGTATCCGGGTGTCGTCCACGAGCTCGGCGAACTCGACGTTCGTGCGCTTCGGGAAGGCGGGGTGGGTCTCGACGGCGGGACCGACGGTGTCGACCGGCGCTGCATCCACGTCGTCGACCCAGATGACCGCGTGCGGGTTGCCCATGCTCACGGCGGTGATGCGCACGGTCCCGTACGGCGTGTCGAGCGGGCAGTCGTACACCATGTCGCCCGTCAGGTCCACAGGGATGGCATCCGGGGTGAGGCCGGGAACGCCCATGTCGACTCTCGCGACCGTCATCATGCCCGCATCGTCGCGCTCGAAGGAGACGCGCTTGATCCCCGCAAGCGTCTCGACGGCGACGCTCTCGGCATCGGAAGGCACGATCCCCGTGTCGACCGCGTGCTTCACCAGGCACCGGATGCCGTTCCCGCACATCTCAGCGAGCGTGCCGTCGGCGTTCAAGAAGTGCATGTAGAGGTCGGCGTCAGGGCTCGTCGCCCGGCGGACCACGATGACGCCGTCGGCGCCGATCCCGAAGTGACGGTCGCAGATCCACTCGACGGCTGTCGCGTCCAGATCGAGCGTGCCGTCGAGGTCGTCGATCACGACGAAGTCGTTGCCGATGCCGTGCATCTTCACGAATCCGAGCTGCATCCGTCCTCCCCAGTCGCCGAGACCTGCGCTTCCGCCGATTCTACCAGCAGAAGCGCCTCGGAAAGCACTGCTTCCGGCGTTTCGTCGGTGACGTCTATCCATCGGATGCGTGGATCGGCCCGGAACCACGTGAGCTGCCGCTTCGCGTACCGTCGCGTCGCCTGCTTGATGGCTGCTACGGCCTCGTCAAGCGGAGCGCCCTCCTCCAGGACCGGGACGAGCTCCTTGTATCCGATGGCTTGCCGCGCGGTAAGCGCCTCGCGGTAGCCGCGTGCCAAGAGCGATCGCACCTCGTCGACGAGCCCAGCGCTGAGCATGCGGTCGACTCGCTTCTCGATGGCCGCGTACAGACGGTCTCGTCGCATCGTGAGCCCGACGAACACGGTCGGGTACGCGGCCACGCGCTCCGAGAAGCGCGACGCTTGCTCGGCGTACGAGACGCCGTGCGCCGCCATCTCGAACGCGCGGATCGTGCGGCGCACGTTGTTCGGGTGGATGAGCGCGGCCGACGCTGGATCCACTTCTGCGAGTCGAGCGTGCAGGCCCTCGGGACCCAGCCGCTCGGCGAGCGCCTCGATCTCCTCCCGGACGGGCGATGCGATCTCCCCTGCCGGGAACCGCATGTCGTCGAGCGCGGCACGGACGTACAGCCCGGTTCCGCCGCACACGACGGGCGTCTTGCCGCGCGCCATGATGTCTTCGATGGCACGGCGTGCGCACTGCTGATACACGGCGGCAGAAAACGGCGTTCCCGGTTCGACCAGGTCGATGCAGTGGTACGGCACGCGGCGCTCGGCCGCAGGGACCTTCGCGGTGCCGACGTCCATGCCACGATAGACCTGCATCGAGTCCGCACTGACGACCTCGCCGCCGAGACGCTCGGCGAGCGACTCGGCGAGGGCCGACTTGCCGACGCCCGTCGGACCGACGACCGCGACGACTCTTCTCGTGTCTCGAGCTCTCGTCGCGACAGCCATCACCGGTACCGGTCCACCTGGAAACGCTCGAGGCGCACGCGCTCGCCTGGCGCGATGCCCGCTTTCCGCATCGCGATCGCGACCTGCTGCTCCGGCGTGTCGACCCCTTCGAGGTCAGGCAGCAGCAGCCCTCGGCGCCAGTCGGCGCTCACGATCACGCCGTAGCGCTTCGGGTCCAGGTCATCGAACGAGCACGGCTCTGGTTCGTGCAGCACGTCGACGGAGATCTCGAGGTCGTCCAGCTCGTCTGGCGCAAGCGGCGGGAACCGTGGGTCGGCCGTCGCTGCCTGGATCGCGTTGTGGACGATCTCCTGCGCGAGCGTCGGGGCGGTGGGCGCGATGGTGCCGATGCACCCACGGAGCTCGTGGCGACGGTGGAGGCTCACGAAGGCGCCAGCCGGTCGGGCGAGCAATCCCTCCGCGGGCCCAGGGTCGATCACTCGCCTGTTGCGGACGTAGGTCTCGATGGCCCTGCGAGCCAGCGCGACCGGCGGGGACTCCTCGTCGCCGGGCATCCCGCCACGGACGCCGGACTCCGGCGTGGCGAGCTCGTCGAGCAGCGCAGCGTCGCCCGCCACCGCCGTGAGGTAGCCGACGCCCCACGGCCCCTCGTAGGCGAGGACGCGGGTGGACGCTCCCGGCAGGAAGCCAGAGAGCGTGACGAACGAGCGCAGCCCGCACTCCCCCGCCTCCTCAGCGAACGCCAGGTCCGTGTTGACGAGGTCGTCGAGGCGGTCGTGCTTGAGCGCGTCGACGAGCATCGCATCGAAGACGGCGCCCCGCGGCGAGTACCCCGCTGGAGCGCTCGGCGTCAAGCGGTGGCTGCAATCCCCGCTCGCGACGAAAGCGGCGCGGCGACCCAGCCGTTCGGCTGCACCCGCGATGACGGCGCCGAATCGGCGGTGCTCAGACAGCGGCAGCCACGAAAGCGACAGCACGACGACGGGGTAGCGCCCGTCCGGGTCCAGGAAGCTCATCGGCACGAGGTAGCCGTGATCCAAGACGCCGGGGTGCAGCGCAGGGTATTCCGAGCGGTCGATGACGGGGATACCGGCTTCCGTGGCGGCTTCCACCACTTCGCGAGCGAGGCGCGTGTCGGTGCGAGTGTCGATCCGCACCTGCGGCGCACGGAACTGCGCAAGCGAGCCGGAGACGCGCGGAGAGGTCTCGACCACGAACGCGTCGGACACGCCTGGAGCGTGCGGCGACATGACGACGAGGACGTCAGGGTCGTAACGGTGCAGCATCTGCGCGGCCCGCCGCATCGCTGCGGCGGAGTCTTCCGTGACTTCAGACTCCGGTCCGCCGACCTCCGGGACCATGATCGGCGGATGCGGCGCGATGATCCCGAAGAACCTGCGTGACATCGTGCTCACCTCCAGCACGCTCGCCTACAGGCGTTGATACCCAGCGACCGTGCCGACCAGGTGCCACGGGTGCGCCTCGGTGACGCGGACCGAGACGAGCGAGCCTTCGAGGGCGGCCGGTTCGACACCAGGAGGCAGCGGGGCGTGCACGAGCTTGTTGCTTCTCGTGCGCCCGGTCAGCATCGCGGCATCGCGCTTCGAGACGCCCTCGACCAGCACTTCGACGACGTTTCCGACCTCTGCGCGGTTCTTCTCGAGCGCCATCTGCTGCACGAGATCGACGAGCCGGTCGAACCGACCCTGCGCCACCTCTCGGGGCACGTCGCTCGTCATCCTCGCTGCCCTCGTGCCCGGGCGCGGCGAGTACAGGAAGGTGAACAGCTGGTCGTACCGGCAGCGACGGACGAGGTCCAGCGTGTCCTCGAAGTCCTCGTCGTTCTCGCCAGGGAAACCGACGATGATGTCGCCCGACAGCGCGAGGCCCGGCACCGCAGCGTAGGCGCGCTCCACGGCGGCGAGGTACTGCTCGCGCGTGTAGCCGCGGTTCATCGCCTTCAGGATGCGGGTCGATCCGCTCTGCGCGGGCAGGTGCAGGTACTCGCAGACGGCGGGCTCCTCTGCGATGGCGGCGAGGGTCTCGTCGGAGAGGTCCTTCGGGTGGCTCGTGACGAATCGGAGCCGGGCGACCCCTGTGCGCGCGACCGCCCGCAGGACCTCGGCGAACCGCGGCTCGCCATAGAGGTCGCGGCCGTAGGAGTTCACGTTCTGGCCGAGAAGCGTTATCTCGACGACGCCGTCGGCGACCAAGCGCTCGGCCTCGGCGACGACCTCTTCGATCGGTCGCGAGCGCTCACGGCCGCGCGTGTATGGCACGATGCAGTACGAGCAGAAGTTGTCGCAGCCGACAGCGATGGGCAGCCACGCGTGCCACCTGCTCTCGCGGATCGACGGGGTCGACTCGAGGTCGCGCTCGCACGATTCCGGCACCGCGGCGACGCGCCCGCGCGAGCGCGCTGCCCGCTCGATCAAGTCGGGCAGCTCGGCGATGTTGTGCGTGCCGAAGACGACGTCGACGTGCGGCAAGAGCTCGAACAGCCGCTCTTTCGCGTGCTGGGCCACGCAGCCGCCGACGGCGATGACGAGGTCCGGGTTCGCAACCTTGAGCGGTTTGAGCGTGGCGACCTGCCCGCGCAGCCGCTCCTCCGCCCCTTCTCGGACGGCGCAGGTGTTGAACACGATGACGTCCGCGCTGCGCAGTTCCTCGGCTGGTTCGAGGCCGAGCTCCGACTCAAGCAGCCCCGCGATGTGCTCGGAGTCGTGCTTGTTCATCTGGCAGCCGAACGTGACGATGTGGTAGGTCCGCACGCCTCACGCCTCCTGCGTCGTGCGCGTGCGCGACTCGAGGCGGGCGGCGAGGTCAGCGACGACGCTGTCCGGAGCTCCCCCTGCGCCGAGGCGAGCGGTGTCGCCGGGGTGCCCGTGGAAGTCCGAGCCGCCAGTGGCGACGAGCCCGAGCCGTGCGGCGAGCTCGGCCAGAGCGAGCCGCTGCTCGTGATCGTGCTGCGCGTGGTACGCCTCGACGCCGTCGAGTCCCTGCCGGGCAAGCGGTTCGACGAGGTCGACGACGCCGCTTACGGCAGGGTGCGCCAGCACCGCGAGGCCGTTCGCCGCGTGGAGCGCCTCGATGGCCGTACCGGCGTCTGGGACCTCTTTGGGCACGTAGTGCGGTCGACCGCGACCGATGAGGTGCGTGAACGCAGCCCCGATCGATGGGACGGCTCCGTGCTCCACCAGAGCCAACGCGACGTGCGTGCGTCCCACTGAGCCGCCGTTGGCGTGAGCGATCACCGAGTCCATCGTGACGGCGTAGCCCGCAGACGCAAGCGAGGCGACCATGCGTTCCGCGCGACGGAGGCGCTCGGCGCGCTGCTCTGCCAGGAAGCCGAGAAGAGCGTCTGACGCGGGGTCGATGTGGTAGCCGAGCACGTGGATCGAGCGGCCGTCTGCGGCTCGCGCAGAGAGCTCGACTGCTGGTATGAGGCGCGGCCCGGCGATCCGAGCCGCTTCCGCGCGGGCGGCGTCGACGGCCTCCACGGAGTCGTGGTCCGCGATCGCGAGCGCCGTGAGCCCTTCGGAGGCGCACATACGGACGAGAGCGGCTGCGTCATACGCGCCGTCGGAGGCGGTGCTGTGTATGTGCAGGTCGACCGCCATCGCGGCTGGATCGCTAGCCGTGGCGTGAGACGCGCGGCTCGACGAGGAGCCGGATGGCGGTGCGCTCTTCGCCGTTTATCTCGATGTCGGCGAACGCGGGCGTGCACACGAGGTCCTGCCCCATCGGAGCGACGAAGCCTCGAGCTATGGCGATCGCCTTGATCGCTTGGTTGAGCGCTCCCGCGCCGACGGTCTGGATCTCGACGGCCCCGTGCTCGCGGATGACGCCGGCGAGCGCTCCTGCCACAGAGTTGGGGCTGGACTTGCTGGAGACTTTGAGGACTTCCACGTGCGCCTCCTGCTGCGTCGCTTGTGCGGTCTCGCTACGGAGTGGGCTGCGGTTCTCGAACGTCGTGACTGTTGCTTGGGCGAATCGAGTATACCGAGACGCGGTGACGCTCGCCACACGCATCACTCGTCCTTCTCTATCAAGAAGCGGACGCGGATCTCGTCCCCCAGCACTTTCACTTTCGGTTCGCCCTTCAGCCGCAGGTAGTAGCGCTCCGCGAGCACGTCGAACGCGTCTTCGAGCTCTGCGGTGAACGCGGACACGTCGGCTCGTGCGATCTTCAGCGAACGACGATCGCGGTAGATGTCCGGCTGCGACGGAGCGGACGGGCGCGGGCTTGGGGCCACGGCGTCGAGCACGTTACGCAGCGGCTCCACCTCGCCCGCCAGGATGCGATGGGCGGAGCGCTCAGAGATCTCGAGCCCGATCTCGCGCGCCACCTCGACGAGCTCCTCGGCGTCCGCGCACACGGCGGGACGCTGCCAGACGGGGACGGAGGCAGGGTCGTCGCAGAAGAGCAGGTCGCTCGGCTCGAGGGCGGCGCGAGCGGTCGCGGCGGCCGTCGCGACGATCTCGACGACCGAACCGAGGTAGACCTCGATCTCGGGGTGCTCGCACGCGAACTCGACCACGCGTCTGGCGATGTTGTGCGGGCCCCGGACGACGCGCAGAGCGCCGCCTTCGTCGGGCTCCACCTCGGGCCACGAGGACTGGTCGTTGCGCTCCGGGAGGTCGGTGAGGTCGGCCGTCACGGAGATCGAGCAGCCCTTGTGGGGAGCCGAGCACGCTACGCGGGCCGACCGTGCGTTCTGCCGCACGGAGAACAGGGCCATGCCGCGTCCGTGCACGCCCCACCGGTCGACGACCATCGTCTCGAGCTTGCTTGTGACGCGCGGCTCGAACACGGCCTCGTGCAGGTGCCTCGGGATGCCGACGCCGTCGTCGACCACGGTCAGCCGACGCTCGTCCCCTTCGCGCGTCGTGGCGACGAAGATGCGCTGGGCGTGCGCATCGCGAGCGTTGCGCAAGAGCTCCACGACGACGTCCTCGACGCTTCGGATGTCGTGCTTCGCCTGTCGACGCTCTGCCTCGGAGACCTTGAGCCGGACGAACCCGTCGCCCAAGGTCTCCTCGACTTTAAGGAAGGCGTCGCCGGAGACGGACGACACGAACTCTATGAGGCGCTCCGCATCGTCGCTCATGGCGCGTGCACCGCTCTACTTCGCGTACTCGATGGCTCGGCTCTCCCGGATGACCATGACCTTGATCTGGCCGGGATACTGAAGCTCCTCTTCGATCTGCTTCGCAATCTCGCGTGCCAGCACGGTGGACTCGGCGTCCGAGATCTCGTCGGGTTTGACCATGACGCGGATCTCGCGGCCGGCCTGCATGGCGTAGGACTTCTCGACGCCCTTGTGGGACTCGGCGATCTTCTCCAGCTTCTCGAGACGCTTGATGTAGCTTTCGAGCGTCTCGCGCCGAGCGCCCGGGCGAGACGCCGAGACCGCGTCCGCGGCCTGGACGATGACGGCTTCCACCGTGGCCGGCTCCACGTCTGCGTGGTGCGCTTCGATGCAGTGGACCACGTCGGGCGACTCTCCAAGACGGCGCGCGAGGTCGGCGCCGATCACGGCGTGCGGCCCTTCGACCTCGTGGTCGATCGCCTTGCCGATGTCGTGCAGGAGCCCAGCGCGCTTGGCGACCTTCGGATCCACGCCGAGCTCGCTCGCGATGACGCCCGCGAGGTACGCGACCTCGAGCGAGTGCTTGAGGACGTTCTGCCCGTACGACGTGCGGAACTTCAGGCGTCCGAGGGTCCTGATGAGGTCGCTGTGCAGGTTGGGGATGCCGACCTCCAAAGCCGCTGCCTCGCCGGCGTCGCGGATCTGCTGCTCGACGAGCGCGGTGGCCTTCGCGAACATCTCCTCGATCCGGGCCGGATGGATGCGACCGTCGGCGATGAGCCCTTCGAGAGTCACGCGTCCGATCTCGCGGCGCACCGGGTCGAACGACGAGAGGATCACCGCCTCAGGTGTGTCGTCGATGATCAGGTTGATGCCGGTCAGCTGCTCGAAGGCACGGATGTTGCGGCCCTCGCGGCCGATGAGCCGGCCCTTGAGGTCGTCCGACGGAATGTGCACGACTGACACCGTCGACTCCGCGGTGTGGTCTGCGGCGACCCGCTGGATGGCGATGCTCACGATGTTGCGGGCCTTGCGCTCCGCCTCCTCGCGAGCACGCGTCTCGGCTTCGCGGATGATCATGGCCGCGTCGTGGGTGACGTCCTGGCGCACGCGCTCGAGGAGCACCTGACGGGCCTGCTCCGTCGTCATTCCGGCGAGGGCCTCCAGCCGCTCGCGCTCCTGAGCGATGGCCTCCTGGAGATCTCTCTCCATCTTCTGGATCTGGCCTTGCATGCTGGAGAGCTGATGCTCTCGCTTGTCGAGGGTCTCGGCCCGGCGCTCCAGCGCCTCTTCGCGCTGCATCAATCGGTTCTCGAGCGCAGCGAGGTCCTTGCGGCGCTCTTTATTCTCCTCCTCGGCCTGAGCCTTCATCCTGAAGATCTCGTCCTTGGCCTCGAGGAGCATCTCCTTCTTGGTCGTCTCGGCTTGGCGCTTTGCGTCTTCGAGAAGGCGTTCGGCGGACTCGCGGGAACGCGCGATCGCGTCGGAGACGAAGTAGCGATGAGCCAAGTAACCGATGGCCACGCCGAGGACGAGGGAGACGAGGACGTATACGACTGGCATGTGTCCCCTCCTTCCGTTCGCGTCGTACGATGCGGGCGCCTGGGTCTGTGCGCTGCGCGCACGGCCTGCGCCGGAAGGGATGGGACGTCACGCCCCGTCACGACCGGTCAGCGCCGGACGCCCACGCGCCCGGCAAGTGCGATAGAACACATGAGGACTCGGTTCGACGCCTATGTGCGTTCAGCAGGACCCAAGAGCCCTGCGCAAGAAGTGGTCGGTACCGGTTCCTGCATGTATAACGACGTCTGAGAAGACATCGCTTCGATCACATTTGCCGTGCTGATGGTACCTGCCAGGCGCGTCGAGCGTCAAGGACGCAGGACTCGGGGGCGCCGCCCTAATCGTCGGAGAGCGGGAACTCGTCGCATGCCTCGTCGTCTCCGAGTGCCGTGCGAGCCGCTTCGTACGCTGCGGCGGCGTCGAACCCGCGCCGCGCGAGCCGTCCAGCGAGACGCCTCACGTCGTCGCCGGGTCTCGCAAGCCGGCGCGCTGCCGACGCTGCATCCTCGCCGAACCCGTCGTCGGCAGCAGCGAGAAGCGCGCGCTCGATGAGGTCCTCAGGCAGCCCAGCGCGAGCCAGGTCTCGCCGCACCACGCGCGGCCCGTACCCAGCTCGAAGCCGGGAACGGGCGACGGCCTCGGCGTACCTGGCGTCGTCGAGCAAGCCCGCGTCCACGAGACGGCGCACCGTCGCCTCGACGACAGCTTGAGGATAGCCGTCGTCGATGAGCTTCCTGGACATCATGTCCGTGCTGAAGTCGTGGTACGAGAGCAGCTTCAAAGCCCGGTCACGCGCCGCCGAGCGCTCCGCCTCCTCCAGCTGTTGCAGGATCTCGCCGGGATCCACCTCGTCGCCGACGTGAAGCGACAGCGCTTTCACGACCGCTGCAGACGTGACCCGGAACGGCGCGTCGTCGACCCAGATGCGGCGAGCTCTCCTCGATCCTGGAAGCTGCTCGATCTCGGTGATGCGCCCCGATTGCGTCATGCGTCGGCGTCGTCCCTGCGCACCGGGTCGGGGAGCCCGAGCTTCTCGCGGAGCTCCTGCTCGATCCGGTCTCGTATGTCGGTGTGCTCGCGAAGGAAGTCCTTCGCCGCCTCGCGACCTTGCCCGAGCCGCTCGTCGCCGTAGGTGTACCACGCTCCGGACTTCGCCACGACGCCTTCCTCCACGCCGAGGTCGAGGAGGCTTCCTTCCTTCGAGATGCCCTGTCCGTACATGATGTCGAACTCGGCCTGCTGGAACGGCGGCGCGACCTTGTTCTTGACGACCTTGGCACGGACGCGGTTGCCCACGATCTCGGATCCCTGCTTGATGGAGTCGATGCGGCGGACGTCGATGCGCACGGACGCGTAGAACTTGAGGGCGCGCCCTCCCGAGGTCGTCTCGGGGTTGCCGAACATGACGCCGACCTTCTCGCGCAGCTGGTTGATGAAGATGCAGGTGGTGTTGGACTTGTTGAGGGAGCCGGCCAGCTTGCGCATCGCCTGGCTCATCAGCCGGGCCTGGAGGCCGACCGTCGTGTCGCCCATCTCGCCCTCGAGCTCTGCCCGTGGCACGAGAGCCGCGACCGAGTCGACGACGATGACGTCGATCGCTCCCGAGCGGATGAGCATGTCTGCGATTTCGAGCGCCTGCTCGCCGGTGTCGGGCTGGGAGATGAGGATCTCGTCGATGTCCACGCCGAGCCGGGCGGCGTACGTTGGATCGAGCGCGTGCTCGGCGTCGATGTACGCGGCGACGCCGCCCATGCGCTGCGCTTCGGCGACGATCTGCAAGGCGAGCGTCGTCTTGCCGGACGACTCGGGGCCGAAGATCTCGACGATGCGCCCGCGCGGGACCCCGCCGATGCCGAGCGCGGCATCGAGGGCGAGCGACCCCGTGGGGATTGCGCTGATGCCTGCGACCGCGGCGTGCTCGCCGAGCCGCATGAGCGACCCCTTGCCGAACTTCCGCTCGATCTGCTCTCTCGTCAGATCGAGCACCTTCTCCTTCTCGGTTTCCATGGTTCCTCTGCTCCTTCGACCCGTGTCGGGCGACCCCTGAGGCGTCTACCACGCTATACGAACATCTGTTCGATGTCAATCCCCGCGCAGCTGGATCCTCTCGACGGCTTCGTACACCGGCCCGCGGGGAGTGAGGGTGCTCGAACAGAGTATGACCTCCCCCACTGACACGGTGCCCAAGCGGCTGCGTGCCGCGACCACCTCTGAGGCTGCCGCGAGCGCGTCGTCCGGCGCCGGCCGCGGTCGGCGCGCCCTCACGAGCGTGACGTGCGCCGCGAACGGACGGCGCGGCGGCTCGACGCCGAGGTCGCTCGCGGCGTCGCGGAGTATCGCGGCTATCTCGGCCGACTCGCGCTCGCCGGTGTGCACGGTCGCCCAGAGCATCGTGGCGGCTCGCGGTCGCGGCGCAGCGACGATGCTTGCGAGCTCAAGCTGGAAGGGTCGAAAGCGGCCCACCGCAGGCGTCACGCGCGTCACGAGGGCGTCTGTGAGCTCGCGGGGCTGCTCGCCCAAGAAGGCCAGGGTGATGTGGTAGTTCGCAGGGTCGACCCACTTCTCGGATCTCCACGACGGCGCCGCGTCGCGAAATGCCTCGCAGGCGTCGGTAAGCAGCTGCCGTGCTGGGTCCGTCAGCGCGATGGCAAAGAATCCGCGCACTGCTTCTCGCTACATCCGTTCGAGCGTAAGCCGCACGAAGTCGAGCGCGTGCACCGTGGAGCGCTGCCGAACGCCCTGGCGGTCGCCGTGCAGCTTGAGACGGTAGGCCTCGACGCGCTCAGGCGTCGCGACCGCCGTCCACACGAGCCCGACCGGCTTGTCAGACGTGCCGCCGCCAGGTCCTGCGATCCCCGTGGTGGCGACCGCGACGCGGGCTCCCAGGCGCAGAGCGCCGGAAGCCATCGCGTGAGCGGTCTCGCGCGACACCGCGCCGTGCTCGGCGAGGACCTCCTCCGGGACTCCCAGCAACGACCGTTTGAGCGCGTTGCTGTACGCCACCACCCCTCCGACGAAGACGTCCGAAGCGCCCGGGACGTCGGTGATCGCGGATGCGACCATCCCGCCCGTGCACGACTCGGCCGTCGCGAGGGTGCACAGCGTAGCGCGCGCCAGCCGCACCACGGCCTCTGGAAGCGACGCGCCGTCCATCGAGTAGCACGCCTCGCCAAGCGCGAGCGCGGCGGCCTGCGCTGCCTCCACGAGGGCGTCTCGGCCTGCGCCCGCGTCCATCAGCACGACGTCGACCAGCGCCGGCGACGCGAGCAGCGTCAGCTCTATCTTCGGGAAGGCGGCGAGCGCGTCCTCGACCCGGAGCTGCGCGTCGGACTCCGCGATGCGTGCGCAGCGGAGGACGATCGGTTCTGGCGCCGTTCGCCTCGACCCCAGCACCTCCTCCAGCATGGGTCGCATCTCCGACGGCGGCCCTGGAAGGAGCACGACGAGCGAGGAGCCGGCCTCGACGACCTGACCGGGGGCGGTGCCGCTTTCGGGCTCGATGACGCGGGCGCCTTCGAGCACGTCTGCCTGGCCGAGAACCTGCTCTCGCGCGCGCTCGTCGCCGTGGCGGTCGGCGATGGCCTGCAGCCGCTCGACGAGGGCGGGGTCGCGCCGAAGCGGCCTGCCGAGTGCCTGTGCGGCCGCTTCGCGCGTGACGTCGTCGTGCGTGGGCCCGAGACCTCCCGTCACGATCAGGAGCGAGTTCTCGCGGGCGAGCCGTGCGATCGCGCTCGCGATGCGGTCACGGTCGTCTGGGACGCTGACGGCCTCTGTGACGCGGTAGCCCGCGGCCGTGCACGCTGCCGCGATGTGCGCGGTGTTGGTGTCGAGCCGCAGGCCCGTCGTGATCTCGGTGCCGACGGTGAGGACGGCTGCCAAGGGACGATCAGCCATCGTCTCCTCCTCGCGACCACGGTCCGGCGAGCATGTCCCGAGCGTGGTAGAAGTAGTCGACCATCGACGCCACGGTCGCGACCATCGCCGCCGCCATCACGACCCAGGCAGCGTACCCGAACAGGCGTGCCGCCTGAGATCCCGCGACGTCCACGATGACAGAGCTGTCCTTGACGATGAACGCGATGATCGCGATCGTCTGCAGCACGGTCTTGACCTTGCCGTAGACAGACGCGGCGATCACGCGCCCCTCGGCGACGGCGACCAGCCGCAGCCCCGATACGACGAGCTCGCGGCTGATGATGAGCACGGCGATCCACGACGGGAGCCGGCCGAGCTCGACGAGGGCGACGAGCGCAGCCGTCACGAGGAGCTTGTCTGCGATCGGGTCGATGAACTTCCCGAAGGTCGTCACCTCGTTGCGCGATCGAGCGAGGTAGCCGTCCACGGCGTCGGTCCCTGCCAGCAGCGCGAACACCGCCGCAGCGAGCCACGGGCCCCACACGGGCAGCCGGGCGAGCAGGATCGCGAGGAAGATCGGTATGAGCACGATGCGGACTAGAGTCACGCGGTTGGCGAGGCTCTTGAGCGGGCTCACGGCTGGACCTCCCCGTACAAGTCGTACCCGTGCGACTCAAGGACTCGGACCGTGACGAATTCGCCAGGTCGAACGTCTCCAGGAAACAGGGTGACGCCGTCGATCTCGAGGGCCTGTCCTTCCGTGCGGCCTGCCGCAAGGCCCTCCTCCTCCCCCTCGACCAGCACGCGGACGGTCCGTCCCACCCACCGTGCAGCGCGCGAGGCGCCGATCTCGTCTGCACGGTCGCGTATCCTTTGCGCGCGCGCCTTCTTGGTTCGCTCGGGGACCTGCCCTTGGAGGGCGGCCGCTTTCGTGCCGTCCTCCGGCGAGAAGGCGAACACGCCTACGTAGTCGAACCGCGCCGCCTCCAAGAATCGCGCGAGCTCGTCCACGTCGCGCCTCGTCTCGCCAGGGAAGCCGACCATGACGGTCGTGCGCAGCGTCGCTTCCGGCAGGTACCCGCGGATGCGCTCGACCAGGCGCAGCAGGGATTCTGCATCGCCCCGTCTGCCCATGGCGCGCAGCACCGTGCGCGACGCGTGCTGCACGGGGATATCGAGGTACGTGCAGACCTTCTCCGCGGACGCCATGGCTTCCAAGAGCGCGTCGGTCACCCCGTCTGGCTGCAGGTACATCACGCGCACGCGGAAGTCGCCGTCGATCGCGGCGATTCGAGCGAGCAGGTCGTGGAGCCCTCGCTCGACGCCGAGGTCAGTCCCCCAGCGAGACACGTCTTGGCCGACGAGCACGATCTCCCTGACGCCCCCTGCGACCAGCATCTCGGCCTCAGCGACGACCTCGTCCTCGCGCCGGCTGCGGTACGGGCCGCGTATGGCAGGGATCGTGCAGTACGAGCAGCGGCGATCGCAGCCGTCCGAGATCTTGAGATAGGCGGTCGGCGTGGGAACCGCCCGCAGCGGCGTGGGCGACGAGCCCGCGGCCAGGTCGCTCCGCGTGAGAGATGCGACGACAGAGGCGATGGCGCCCTCTTCAGCGACTGGGACGAAGGCGTCCACCTCCGGCAGCTCAGGCGCGAGCTCATCGCCGTAGCGAGACGGCAGACACCCGGTCACGACGAGCCGTCGTCCCGGCCTCGCGGCCTTCCACTCGACGGCGGCGAGGATCTCGTCGATGGCCTCCTCGACGGCGCTTCGGATGAACGCGCACGTGTTCACCACCAGCACGTCGGCGTCCTCGGCGTCGCGAGCGATGCGGAAGGACTGCCCGAGGGCCCCCGCCATGGCGTCCGAGTCCGCCTCGTTCTTCGGGCAGCCGAGCGTCACGAACGCGACCGAAGGCGTCGCAGCCACGGTCTCACCGGTAGTTGGTGAACTGGAGCGGGATCCCATAGTCCTGCGCCTTCAGGTGCGCGATCACTCCCTGGAGCTCGTCTCGGCTGGCGGAGAAGACCCGGAGCTTGTCGCCTTCGACCGCCACGCGCACCTTCCGTTTGAGGTCACGCACGTCCTTCGAGATCTTTCGGGCGACGTCGTCGGGGATGCCGTTGACGATCGTGGCCGTGACGCGGACGGTTCCGCCTGACGCCGTCTGCGGGCTCCCCCATCCGAGCGCCTTGAGGTCGATGCCCCGACGCACGAGCTTGCTCGCGAGCACGTCTTTGACCTGCCGCAACACGAAGTCGCTGGGAGCGGTGACCGTCACTTGAGCGGCCTTGCGGTCCAGCGAGATCGTCGCACCCGTGTCTTTGAGGTCGTACCGCTGTGAGACCTCCTTGAGGGCCTGCTGTACGGCGTTGTCGATCTCTTGCATGTCGACCTGCGAGACGATGTCGAAGCTCTGCTCCTTGGCCATGGCGATCCTCTCACGGAGATGCTGTGATGGTGGCGACACCGACGCCGCCCGCGCTAGCGAATGATACCGGAACGCCGTCCCGCGTGACCGTGACGACGCTGGGCTTGCCCGCACGGACGACGGCCTCGCGCTGGACCGTCCACTCCTTCGACGAACCGCCGGTGAGCGTCCCCTCGTACGCCAGGCTCCCATCCACCGTCACGCGGAGCCACGAAGCGGCGCCGGGAGCGATAGACACGCGCACGACGAACGGCCCAGAGGTCTCCTGAGGCGCCCCGGAGGGCGCTTCCCCGCTCGTCTGGGCTGGCGCCGTCTCAGGAACCGAAACGCCGGGCGTGGCTGATGCGGGCGCAGAGCTGGACGTGGCTTCTACCGGCGGCACGGGAGGGAGCTCGTCAGACGAGCCGCCGATCAGGCGTGCAGCCCACGCCACGAGCGACACGGCGGCCACGATCGCGATCGCTGCGATCCAGACCTTCTTCGGCACCGCGTGCGCTTGGTGCCCGAGCGGGACCACAGATTCGATCTCCGGCATCTCAGACAGACGGACGCCGGATGCCGCAGAGCCGATGTCCCGCTCGTACTCCGCGAGGAACGGCGCTGGATCCAAGCCGAGGGCTTTCGCGTAGGCGCTGATATAGCCCCGCGTGTACGCCGGAGCAGGAAGCTCGTCGTGCCGATCGTGCTCCAACGCGTCAAGCTTGGAGGCCATGATGCGCGTCGCAGCGCAGATGTCGGCCATGCTCTTGCCCTGAGCGCGCCGCTCGTCTGCAAGCCGCTGTCCAACCGGCATCGGGGCCTCCCTTCAGATCGGGCCGCTCACTCCTCGTCTCGCGAGTCTTCGCGATCGAAGGCTTTGATCGCTTCGAGCTCCTCGACGTCCACGAGGACCTCGCGAGGCTTGCTGCCGTCTGGCGGTCCGACGATGCCGCGAGCCTCCAGCATGTCCATGATGCGTCCCGCACGAGCGTACCCGACTTTGAGGCGCCTCTGGAGGAGCGACGTAGAGCCCATGCCGGTGGTCACGACCAGGTCCGCCGCTTCCCACAGCAGCGGGTCTTCGTCGGCCTCGGCGTCAGACGAGCCGCCCTGCGTCACTTTCAGGTGCAGGATCTCCTCGTGGTAATCGGGCTGTGCCTGCGCTTTCAGGTGGTCGACCACCGCGACGATCTCGTCTTCGGTGACGAACGCCCCCTGGATGCGCTTCGGCTTTGGCCACACCGGCATCGAGAACAGCATGTCGCCCTGGCCCACCAGCTTCTCAGCGCCTGGCTGGTCGAGGATGACGCGGCTGTCGATACCCGACGACACCGCGAATGCGATGCGGTTCGTGATGTTGGTCTTGATGAGCCCCGTGATGATGTCGGTGCTCGGCCGCTGCGTGGCCACAACGAGGTGGATGCCAGCGGCGCGCGCAAGCGCTGAGAGCCGGCAGATCGAGTCCTCGACCTCTTTGGCCGCCACGAGCATGAGGTCTGCGAGCTCGTCGATGACGATCACGATGTACGGCAGCGGCTCTGCGCCTTCAGGCCCTCGCCCGTCGTGCACGGCGGCGTTGTACTGCGCGATGTTGCGTGCGTTCGCCTTCTGCAGGAGCTTGAGCCGCGCCTCCATCTCCCCCACGGCCCACGCGAGCGCCGAAGCCGCCTCTTTCGGCTCAGTCACGACGGGCACGTACAGGTGCGGCACGCCGTTGTACAGGCTGAGCTCGATTCGTTTGGGGTCGATGAGTATGAGCCGCACTTCGGCTGGCGTTGCTCGCATGAGTATCGACATCAGGATCGCGTTGATGCAGACGCTCTTGCCGGTGCCCGTCGCGCCCGCGATGAGCAGGTGCGGCATCGGAGCGAGGTCCGCGAGCACGGACTCCCCGGAGACGTCCTTGCCGATCCCCAGCAGAAGCGGGCTCGGGTGAGCGGCCGCGCCAGCGTCGAGCACGTCTGCAAGGGTGACCGTCAGCCGCCGCTCGTTCGGCACCTCGATGCCCACGTAGCTCTTGCCTGGGATCGGAGCCAAGACGCGGATCGTGGGCGCTGCGAGCGCGAGCGCGAGGTCGTCCGCCAGGCGCGTGACCGAGCCCACCTTCACGCCGCGGGCGATCTCGACCTCGAACATCGTCACCGTGGGTCCTGGTATCCAGCCGACGACGCGCGAGGGCACGTCGAAGGTGGCGAGCGTCTGCTCGATGGCGTGAGCGGTGGCCTTGAGCTCGCGCTCGTTGGCTCTGTGCACGCCAGGGCCTGCCGTGCTGCGCTTCAGAAGGGACATCGGAGGAAGCTCGAACCCCTCGGCCGGACGAGGGGCGACCACGGCGGTCGTCGGAACCGTCACGCGCCGCGCCTCCGGGTCGGTGCGCCTCTGTCGAGCTCGCGCAGCGACGGCGTCGACGTCCGGCGTCGCGTCTTGGAGCGGGAGCGTCGGCTGCTCAGGGACTCTTCTGCGTTTGGATGCCGGCTCGATGATCTGCGGCTCTTGCGGAGCGCGGCGCACGAAGCCGGCGGCGCGCTCGAGGAGCTCGGACAGCGACATCCCCGCCACGACCAGCCCGACCACGGCGAGGGCGACGAGCAGGACGTAGGAGATCGCGCTCCCGAAGAGCGTGCGGAGCGCCCAGGCGATGCCGGCTCCGACGTACCCGCCGCGCGAGGAGAGCACGCCATGCTCCCAGAAGACGGCTGCGGGCGCCCCGACGGCTGCGATCGATATCACCGAGACGAGGACGAGGGCTATGCCGCCCCCGACGCGAGCCTCGTTGACGCGGACTGAGCGGACGAAGAAGCTCGCGCCCCACAAGAGCACAGCGATGGGCATCACGTAGGCGCCGATGCCGATGCCGAGAGCGAGCCCTCTGGCGACGTAGCGCGGGATGACGCCGGTCTCGGGGCTCGCAACGGATATGGCGAGCGCCAACGCCCCAGCGCACAGGAGCACGCCCGCGATCTCCTGGCGCGTGTCCTCGTCGAGCGCGCGCGCAGGTTGAGCAGATCGCGTGCGCGTGCGACGCGCGTCTGTCGAACGCGAGGGACGGCGCGTGCGAGAGTCGGAGCGTGCCATCGTCACCCCTTCTGCGCGAATGCCGCAAACACGAGCATACCTGCTCCGAGGAGCCCCGTATACGCCGCGAACACCCATAGGCCGTGCCGCTTCACGAGCCCCAAGAGGCCGGCGATCGCGATGTACCCTGCCACGGCGGCGGCAGCGAATCCAGCGACGGACTGAGGAAGGCCGGGAAGCGACGCAGAGCCCGAGAGCAGGTCGAGCCCGTCTTTGGCGGCGGCCAGCGCGATGATGGGGATGCCGCACAGGAACGAGAACCGTGCCGCCTTCTCGCGTGCCAGCCCTGCGAACATCCCTGCGGAGATGGTCGAACCGGAGCGAGATACGCCGGGAAGCGCAGCAAGCCCTTGGAGCACACCGATGAGCGCCACTGGAGCCGCCGACAGCGCGGAGGGTTCGACGGTAAGCTCGCGCTTGCGCGCCATCGTCTCCCCCGTAGCCAGCAGCGCAGCGGTCACGAGGAAGCCGGCGCCGATCCACGGGATCGAGTCGCTCGCGGGCTCCACGATCGGCGAGATCGTGAGGGCGACCACTGCGCTCACGACCGTGACGCCTGCGATTCGGACGAGCGCGCGTCGCTCGTCGGCGTTGTCCGGTCGCCAGGACACGGCGGAGCGGGCTAACGCGACGACGTCCGCTCGGAAGTAGATCAGCATCGCGATAAGCGTCGCGAAGTGCAAGAAGACCTCGAACGTGAGGTCGGGCTTCATGCCGAGAGCGTGGTACGCGAGCGCGAGGTGCCCGTCGGAGGAGATCGGCAGGAACTCGGTGACGCCCTGCACGACGCCGAGCACGATGGCCGAGAGAACGCCCACGTCAGACCTCCAGCACGACGGGGATGATCATCGGACGCATACGGCTGTGCTCCCACACGAACGACGACAGCGAGTCTCGAAGCGCCTTCTTGATGACGCCGTGGTCGGTCACGCCTTCGGCTGCCGTGCGTGCCAGCACCTTCTGGACACGAGCGCGCATCTCTGCGAGCACGTCGACCTCATCCGAACCGGTGAGCACCACGCCGCGCATGACGATCTCCGGTTCGGCGGCCACGCGTCCGGTCTGCGCGTCCACCACGACGACGACCATCGCGATGCCGTCGCTGGACAGGACCTGCCGGTCACGAAGGACCACCTGGCCGACATCGCCCACCGACAGCCCGTCTACGTACTTCACGCCGCTCTCGACGTGCTCGGCTATCCGAGCTCCGCTTTCGTCGACCTCGAGGCACTGGCCGTTCTCGAGCACGAACACAGAATCTTCCGCGACGCCGACCGATGCCGCGAGCTTTGCGTGCGCGTGAAGGTGGCGCGTCTCCCCGTGGACCGGCACGAAGTACCGAGGACGCGTCATGTTCAACATGAGCTTGAGCTCTTCGGCGGCGCCGTGACCCGAGACGTGGACCTGAGCTGAACCCTTATGGATGACCGTCGCGCCGGCTTTGTGGAGGCGGTTGATGACGCGAGAGACCGCCTTCTCGTTCCCCGGGACCGGCGAAGCCGCGATGATCACCGTGTCGCCCGGCTCCACCGAGACGGTCTTGTGGTCTCTGTTCGCGATGCGCGCGAGCGCCGAGAGCGGCTCGCCCTGGCTTCCCGTGCACAGCACGACCACCTTCTCCGGCGGCAAGTCGCGCATCTCGTAGGCGTCGAGGATCTCGCTGTCGGGGATCTGCAGGTACCCGAGATCCCGTGCGATGCGCGTGTTGTTGATCATGGACCGGCCGGTCACGACGACCTTGCGGCCGGATGCGAGCGCGGCGTCGCAGACCTGCTGCACCCGATGGATGTGCGACGCGAAGGACGCCACGATGATGCGTCCCGACGCCTGCGCGAAGATCGAGCGGAGCGTCTCCCCGACGACCGCCTCGCTGGGGGTGTGGCCTTGCGAGTCTGCGTTCGTCGAGTCGCTCAACAAGAGCGTGATGCCGGCGCGGCCTGCCTTCGTGAAGCCCGCGTAGTCCGTGAGCCGTCCGTCGATCGGGGTCTGGTCGAGCTTGAAGTCGCCGGTGTGCAGCACAGTCGCCACGGGGGTGCGCACGAAGACCGCAACGCCGTCTGGTATCGAGTGGTTCACCGCGAGGAAGTCGAGGCCGAAAAGCCCGAGGCTGACGTGGCTCCCCGGTCGCACTTCGCGAAGCTTCGCTTTCGTGATGCGGTGCTCTTCGAGCTTGCCCTTGACGAGCCCGAGCGTGAGCCGCGTGCCGAGCACCGGGACCGGCTGGCCGAGGTCCTTGAGCAGGTACGGCAGCGCGCCCGTGTGGTCTTCGTGGCCGTGGGTGATGACGATGCCGCGCAGCTTCTCCTTGCGCTTGAGGACGTAGGAATAGTCCGGAAGGATGAGGTCCACCCCAGGCGTGTCGTCGTCTGGGAACATCAGCCCGGCGTCTATGACGATCATGTCGTTGCCGAGCTCGAGCACGGTCATGTTCTTGCCTATCTCGTCGAGCCCGCCGAGCGGGACGACGCGAAGGCGTTCTTTTCTCTTGGTCATGCGGCTATCGTCGTTCTCCTTCGTATCGATGCGCTTGCGACGTGACGCCTGACGCGATCATGCCGAGGTGTCGCATCACGCGAGCAAGCTCCGCGGTCTGTTCGGGGGTGGCTTCCACGAGGGGCAGCCGGAGGCCGCCGACCGGGAAGCCGAGCAGTTCGAGCGCCTTCTTCACCATGATGGGGTTGCTCGTCATGAACAGCGCTTTCATGAGCGGCAGGAGCTCGAGGTGGATCCTGAGCGCTCGCGTGTGGTCGCCATCTGCCTGCGCATACACCATCTCGCGGAAGCGCGCGCTTGCGATGTTGCCGATGGTTGAGATGACGCCCGTTCCGCCCAAAGCCATCATGGGCAGCGTGAGCTCGTCGTCTCCGGCGAACACCTCGAAGCCCTCGGGAGCGTCCGCGATGACGGCCGCTGCTTGCGCCAGGTCGGAGTTCGCCTGCTTCAGCGCGACGACGTTCTCCACGTCGTGCGCAAGGCGCAGGATGGTGGCCGGCTCCATGTTGATCACGCAGCGCCCAGGGATGTTGTAGAGCACGATCGGAAGGTCGACGGCCTCGGCGATCGCACGGAAGTGCCGGTACAGACCCTCCTGCGGCGGCTTGTTGTAGTACGGGACGACCGCCATCAAACCGTCGACGCCGAGCTTCGCGACGTCGCGCGCGAATGCCACGGAGTCCTCCGTGCAGTTGTCGCCCGCGTTCGCGATGAGCGGCGCGCGTCCGTCGACCGACTCGATGACGGCACGGAAAAGGTCCATCTTCTGGTCGTAGAAGACCGTCGGCGACTCCCCGGTGGTTCCGCACAGGACCAGAGCGTCGGAGCCTTCGTCCAGAAGCCGCAGCGCGAGCTCCTGGGCCCGTGGCAGGTCGAGCTCGAGGTCCGGCGTGAACGGCGTGACCATCGCGGTGATCAAGCGTCCGAAACGCGGCGTGCTCATGATGCGCTCCTCATCCATCTCCGAGGCAAAGCTCGACAGACCGGTTGCGGTCTGACACCTCGTATTGTGCCACACAGGGCGCGACGGTTTCCGGCTAGCTCACCGGTCGTCGCCGAGCCGGAACCCCGCGTGAAGGGCACGGACAGCGGCGTCGGCCATCTCGTCGGGGACGAGCACCGATATGGTCGTGTGGCTGTCAGCGGCTTGCAGGATCGGCACGCCGGCGTCGTCGAGGCACCGTGCGACCCGAGCCATGACTCCAGGCACGCCGTGCATCCCGGCGCCGATGAGCGTGACCTTCGCGAGCGGCTGCTCCACCGTGAACGAGCGTCCGAGCCGCTCGAGAGCGTCGCTGGCCACGGGTACGTCGGCGGAAGCGACTGTGAAAAGGAGCCGCCCGCCTGCAGGCGTGAACATGTCGAGCGAGACGGACGCGTCGGCCATCGCCTCGAAGACGAGAGTCTGCGCGCGCGTGTGCTCGTGCGAACCGGACGGCGCACTGAGGTCGACGGTGAACCGCGCGACGCCGCGGATGTGCGAGACGGCCGTGGCCACCGACCTGGGCTGGTACGACGCGATGTCGGCGACGAGCGTGCCTGGGTGGTCCGAGTACGTGTTCTTCACGCGCACCTCGATGCCGCTTGCGGCCGCGAGCTCGGCTGCCGGCGTGTGGACGACGCGGGAGCCGTGCTGGGCCATCTGGTGCAGCTCGTCGGATCGGATGACGGTGAGGACCGACGCCTCCGAGCACGACCGCGGATCAGCGGTCATCACGCCGTCGACGTCCGTGTAGATCTCGACAGAGTCCGCCGCCAGCGCGATGCCGAGGGCGCACGCCGTGGTGTCGCTGCCGCCGCGGCCGAGCGTCGTGACGCTTCCGTCGGGGCCGACGCCCTGGAACCCCGCGACGACGGGCACCGCTCCCCTCGCGAGCGCGGACAGCACGGCGCCGGGTCGCACCTCCGTGACGGTCGCGTTGCCGTGCGTTCCATCAGTGAAGATCCCTGCTTCGGCCCCCGAGAACGCCTCGGCGTCCACGCCGGCCGCCCTGAGCTCGCTTGCCACCACCACAGCCGAGATGGTCTCCCCGACAGACGCCAGCAGATCCCGTTCGCGTGGCGACACGGACCGCTCGGCCACGAGGTCGAGCAGGGTGTCGGTCGCGTATGGTGCGCCTCTGCGTCCCATGGCCGAGACCACCACGACGGGACGCTTGCCGGCCTCGAGCTGCTCTTGCACGCGGCGGGCCAGAAGCGCGCGGCCATCAGCCGTCGCGACGGACGTGCCGCCGAATTTCATGACCACGATGGGGCCGGCAGAGGACACCGTCAGAGCAGCTCCTCGAGGCCGACGACGAGCCCGCTCCGCTCACGGACGGAACGGACGGCGAGCACGACGCCGGGCATGAAACTGGTGCGATCGAGCGAGTCGTGCCGGATGGTGAGCGTCTGACCCGGTCCGCCGAAGACGACTTCCTGATGCGCGACGAGGCCGGGAAGGCGCACTGAATGCACGCTCACGCCCGCCACCACCGCGCCGCGGGCGCCCTCGGCGACCTCCGTCTCGCGTCCCGGAGCCGCAGGCACCTGGGCTCGTGCCTGCGCGATGGCCTCAGCCGTCCGAATGGCCGTGCCTGACGGAGCATCGGCTTTGCGATCGTGATGGAGCTCGATGATCTCGACGTGCGGGAGGTACTGTGCGGCCTCGCGCGCGAATCGCATCATGAGCACCGCGCCGATCGCGAAGTTGGGCGCGACGAACACGCACACCCCCTCAGGCGCCTCGGCCGCGATGCTGCCGAAGGTCTCCAGCGGCACGCCCGTCGTGCCGACGACGCAGTCGACGCCGGCCAAGGCGGCCGTCCGCACGTTGGCAGCGACCGCGTCGGGGCGGGTGAAGTCGACGAGCACGTCTGGCGAGCTCGCCTGGATGGCGTCACGAAGGTCGCCCGTCACGCGGATGCCCTCCACGACCTCGCCGGCGTGCAGCGGATCCACTGCGGCCACGACCGTCATGTCGGGCTCCGCAGTCACCGCGCGGACAACCTCGCGCCCCATCTTCCCGGCCGCTCCCGTCACGACGACACGGATCATCGTCTCCACCCCCTGTCGGTCATTGTACGAGGTCTGCGACCGCGTCCGCTTGCAGCGGGGCGATCATGGCAAGCGTCTTCGGCTGCTCGAACAGCCGTCGCGCGAGCTGGTGGACGTCTTCGGCGGTGACGGCGTCGATCTTGGCGATGAGCTCGTCGATCGAGAGCAGCTCCGTGTCCGTGACCGCGCTCTTGCCGATGCGAGTCATGCGCGAGCGCGTGCTCTCAAGGGACAACACCAGCTGACCCTTCACGTGCCTTCGCACGCGATCGAGCTCGTCCTCGCTCACGCCGTCGGCCGCGAGCCGCGCCGCCTCCTCGGTCACGATCTTCACGACCTCGCGCGCGTTCTCCGGGCGCGTGCCCGCGTACACGACGAACTCGCCGGTCTCGAGGAAGAGCGTGTGGTACGAGTAGACGGCGTACGCGAGCCCGCGCTTCTCGCGGATCTCCTGGAAGAGACGCGAGGCCATGCCGCCGCCGAAGATGCCGTCGAGCACGGCGAGCACGAACCGCTCCTCCGAACGAGCGGCAAGTCCTGGGACTCCCCAACAGATGTGCGCTTGCTCGGTGTCGCGTGTGACGACCGCGAGCCGCGACGCCGGCTGCGGCTGTGCGAGCGTGCGCTGCTGCGTTCCCTTTGCTGGAAGCTGGAGCCAACGCTCCGCGGCGCTCACGACGCGGTCGTGGGAGACGTTGCCTGCTGCAGCGACGATCACGTTGCCGGCGATGTAGTGCCGTTGCTTGAACGCAGTGGCCATGTGGCGGTCGAACGCTCCCACGGTCTCACGGTGCCCGAGCACCTGCTCGCCGAGCGGGTGGCCCTTGAGCAGCTCGGCCGAGAAGAGGTCGTGGACGGCGTCGTCAGGGGCGTCGTCGTGGCGCGCGATCTCCTCGAGCACGACCTCGCGCTCCGAGACGATCGCGTCCTCGGCGAGCGACGCGTTGGAGACCATGTCGGCGAGCACCTCGAACGCGTCGTCGAAGCGCTCGTCGATGACGCGCGCGAAGAAGCACGTGTACTCCTTGCTGGTGAAGGCGTTGAACTCTGCGCCGAGCCGCTCGAAGTGCGCGGATATCTCCTGAGCCGTTCTGGTCGGCGTGCCCTTGAAGGCCATGTGCTCCATGAAGTGAGACATGCCGGCCTCGTGCGGAGCCTCGTCACGGCTTCCGACGCGGACCCACAGGCCGACGGCGACCGAACGGACGGCGTCGATGGTCTCGGTGAAGACCTCGACGCCGTCCGCGGTCGTGCTGCGTTCGTAGAAGGCGTCGCCCATGAGGTCTCCGCCCTACCGGCGACGACGTGGCCTGCGATCGTGCCCGTGGCCTTCGTCGCGGCGCTCGGACGGCGCGTGTGCGGGCGCGCTCCCCTCAGGGACGTCGAACTTGTTGACGGCGTCCAAGCTGACCTTGCCACGATCGTCGATCTCGAGGACGACGACCTCCACCTCGTCGCCGACGTTCAAGACGTCTTCGACTTTCGCAAGGCGTCCTTTGGCCATGCGCGAGATGTGCAGCAGTCCGTCGCGACCTGGCAGCAGCTCGACGAACGCGCCGAACGGCTGGATCGCCACGACGCGGCCGGTGAAGCGCTCCCCCACCTCGACGTCGCGAGTGAGCTGCTTGATGCGCTCGACGGCCTCGAGGCCGCCCGCGTCGCGTGAGGCGACGTAGACGGTGCCGTCGTCGTTCACGTCGATCTCGGCGCCAGTGGCCTCGATGATGCTGCGGATCATCTTGCCGCCAGGGCCGATGACGTCGCGGATCTTGTCGGTCGGGATCTTGATGGTGATGACGCGCGGCGCGTACGGGGAGAGGTCCGGGCGCGGTTCGGGGATCGCCTCGAGCATCTTGCTCAGGATGAAGGCCCGTGCCTCCTTCGCCTGCATGAGCGCCTGGCGCAGGATGTCCACCGACAATCCCTTGGCCTTGTTGTCCATCTGCAGGGCGGTGATGCCGTCCGCCGTTCCCGCGACCTTGAAGTCCATGTCGCCGAGGAAGTCCTCGAGCCCCTGGATGTCGGTGAGCACGGCGACCCGGTCGCCTTCCTTGATGAGCCCCATGGCAACGCCGGAGACCGGCGCCTTGATGGGCACGCCGGCGTCCATGAGCGCCAGCGTCGAGCCGCAGACCGAGGCCATCGACGACGAGCCGTTGCTCTCGAGGACCTCTGAGACGATGCGGATCGTGTACGGGAACTCCTCCTCCGGCGGGATGACCGGCAGCAGCGCGCGCTCAGCAAGGGCGCCGTGGCCGATGTCGCGGCGCTTCGGGCCGCGCATGAAGCCGATCTCGCCAGTGCAGAACGGCGGGAAGTTGTAGTGGTGCAGGTAGCGCTTGCCCTCCATCACGTCGATGGTGTCGATGCGCTGCCACTCGGAGAGCATCCCGAGCGTGAGCACCGACAGGACCTGCGTCTGGCCGCGCGTGAACAGCCCGGAGCCGTGGCTGCGGGGCAGGTAGCCGGCCACGCACGAGATCGGACGGATCTCGGTGAGGCCGCGACCGTCCGCGCGCTCCCCTTCGTCGAGGACCATGGCGCGCATGGTCTCCTTCTCGAGCCGCTTCAGCAGCGTCTTGATGTGCTTGCCGTGCTGCGCGAGATCCTCTTCGGAGAACGCGGCCTTGATCTCGTCCTTGACGGCGGCGACGGCGTCCATGCGCGCGTGCTTGTCGGGATTGTGGAGCGCGGCGCGCATCTTCTCGGCGCCGAGCTCGCGCACCCGCTCCCACAGCTCCGCAGACGGCTCGTCGAGGACGACCTCCATCGGTTGGATGTCGATCTTCGACAAGAACCGCTCCTGGACGGCGCAGAACTCCGCGATGGCGGTCTGCGCGAACTCGAGCGCCGCGAGCATGTCCTCCTCGGACACCATCTTCGCCCCGGCTTCGACCATGAAGATCGCGTCTTTCGACCCGGCCACGACGAGGTCGAGGTCGGACGCCTCGGTCTCCTCGAACGTCGGGTTCACGAGCCACTCGCCGTCAGCGGTGCGCGAGATGCGGACGCCTGCGAGCGGTCCCTCGAACGGGACGCCCGCAATCATCAGGGCGGCAGACGCGCCCATGATGGAGATGACGTCGACCTGGTGCTCCTGGTCTGCCGAAAGCACGGTGGCGATGATCTGCACTTCGTTGCGGAAGCCGTCCGCGAACGCTGCTCGGATCGGGCGGTCGATCATACGGGCGGTGAGGATCGCCTTCTCGCTCGGGCGCGCCTCCCGCTTGATGAAGCCGCCGGGAAGCTTGCCCGCGGCGTACATCCGTTCCTCGAAGTCGACCGTCAGCGGGAAGAAGTCGAGATCCTTCGACTCCTTGCTGGCAACCGCGGTGACGAGGACGACGCTGTCGCCCTGCCGCACCACGACTGCGCCGCCTGCCTGCTTCGCGAGCTCGCCGGTCTCCAGCGTGTAGCTCTTGCCGTACAGTTCGAACTGCTCAGTGACTTTTCCCATTCCTCTTCTTCTTCCTCTTCGTCAGCTCCGCTGCAGGAGGTTTTACCCGCGCGGGGCTCCAATCGGCAAGAAGGCGGGAGGTGTCTCCCGCCTTCTGCGAGCCTCTCTTCGTGCGATCAGCTGCGAAGGCCGAGCTTCGCCACGATCGCGCGGTACCGTTCGATGTCCGTCTTCTTGAGGTAGTTGAGCAGCCGACGGCGCTGGCCGACGAGCTTCAGCAGCCCGCGACGCGTGTGATGGTCGTGCTTGTGGTACCGCAAGTGCTCCGTGAGGTCCTTGATGCGCTGCGTGAGCAGCGCGATCTGCACCTCGGGCGACCCGGTGTCGCCCTCGCCGCGCGCGTGCTCAGCGATGATCTGCGCCTTGACGTCCTTCGACAGTGCCATGTCCACCCTTTCTTTTCGATACGCCCAGGTCCGAGAGGAGCGTCGGTGGGTCGCTCGTCCAAGACCTGGGTAGATGCAACGCTTCATGATAGCACAAGATGGCGCGGTCTGTGCCACCGCCTCACGTGTGCTCAGCGAGCACCTGCCGCACTCGCTCGACGTCTCGCTCGATCGCCCGCGCGAGCGATGCTTCGTCCTCGAAACGCTCGAGTCCGCGCAAGCGCTCGACGAAGTCCACGGCGAGGTCGAGACCGTACAGGTCGGAGCCGGGCGACGACAGGAGGTGAGCTTCAACAGCACGGGCGGAGCCGGGGAAGGTCGGCGGTGCCCCTACCGAGACGGCTGCCGGATAGCGCTCTTGTCCAAGGACGGCCCACGCAGCGTACACGCCGTCGGCAGGGACGGCGGCGTAGGCGTGCGGGCGCAGGTTCGCCGTCGGAGCGCCTAGGCGCGTGCCGATGCCGCGGCCGTGCGCCACCAGGCCGCGCACGCGGTGCGGCCTTCCGAGAAGGGTCGCTGCTTGCTCGACCTCGCCTT
The DNA here is from genome assembly GCA_001950395.1 of Coriobacteriaceae bacterium EMTCatB1. Taxonomy (GTDB): domain Bacteria; phylum Actinomycetota; class Coriobacteriia; order Anaerosomatales; family Anaerosomataceae; genus Parvivirga. Next base: position 653,850 of record BDLO01000001.1, on the reverse strand, counting down.
CGGCCACCAACGATCGGATGCGGGTGGAGGTGACAGGCGCACCGAGCACGTGCACGAGCGGGTGCGCGTGGACGTCGAAGGACCTGGCTTCGCCGAGCGCTCGCAGAGCTTCCACGTCGCCAGCCGCACTGCGTCCGAAGCGGAAGTCCTCGCCCACGACGACCGCGACGGGCGTGCAGGCGGCGAGCAGGATGTCGTCGACGAACCGCTCAGGCGGCATGGAAGCGACTTCCGCGTCGAACGGGACGACGACCACCGCGTCGACGCCGAGCTCCGACAGGAAGGCGACCTTGTCCTCGAGCTCGAGCAGCTGAGGAGCCGCGCGGTCCGGCGCTACGACACGGTCTGGGTCGCGGTCGAAGGTGACGACCACCGACGCGACGCCTTGGGCGGAGGCGCGCTCCCGGCACGCCCGTACGAGGGCCTGGTGGCCGAGGTGCACGCCGTCGAACACTCCGATGGCCGCAACGGCTGGGCCGAGCGGCAGCATCCGCCGATCGAACGTCGCCACGCGAGCGCTCATCGGCTCCCCGCTTTCGGGAAGACAGCCTGCGGCGCCAGCCGCGTCGCCTCGCGTCGGTAGACCGCAGCGAGGCGCCCCTCGGCGCGCACGGCGTACAACGGCTCGCTCCCGGGTGGAGCCGGCAACTGCCTTCCGGTGAGCACCGTGGGAGCGTCGGCATCGACGACGGGAAGCCCGAGCGCTGTGAAGGGGTCGATGAAGAGATCTGCGAGCCGCCCCTCTGAAGCAGCCGTGACGCACTCGTCAAGCGGGTGCGCATCGTCGAGCGAGAGGTTTCCGCTCGCCGTCCGCGTGAGAGCGGCGAGGTGCGCGCGGGTCCCCAGAGAGCGACCAAGGTCGCGCGCAATCGCGCGGACGTACGTGCCAGCCGACACGGTAAGATCGATCTCCCAGGAGCGCTCCTCCGGGAGCAAGCGGAGCAGGCGTGCCTCGAAGATCTCGATCGGTCGTGGTTCGAGGGCGATGGGAGCGCCGGCACGAGCGGCGCGGTGTGCGGTCACCCCTCCGCGCTTGATGGCCGAAAACGCGGGCGGCACCTGCTCGTGCACGCCGACGAGAGCGGCCACCTGCTCGTCAGCGAAGCTTTCGTCGAAGATGTCGTCTGGCACCGGAGACTCTTCGACGACGTCGCCCTCGGCATCGTCGGTGTCTGTGGCAACGCCGAAGCGGACGCGGGCCCGGTACCGTTTGACCGACTTCGAGAGATAGGGCTCCAGACGCGTGTACGGCCCGATGAGGAGCACGAGCAGACCCGTCGCGAGCGGATCCAGCGTGCCGGCGTGCCCTATCCGTCGCTCGCTGGAAGCGCGGCGCATGGCCGCGACGACGTCGTGGCTGGTCATACCCGCCGGCTTGTCGACGGGCAAGACGCCCTCGAGCCCCGTCGTCTTTCGCGTCGGCATCACGGCCTCGCTGGAAGCAGCGGCAGCACGGCAGCGAGCGCCTCAGAGAGCGTGCCTTCGATCGTGAACCCGGCAGCGGCGCGATGTCCTCCCCCGCCGAGCGCCCGCGCGGCGGCTCCGACGTCCGCGCCGTCCTTGGCCCTGAGGCTGCCCTTCACGCGCCCCGGCGAACACTTGAACAGCGCAACGACGTCCGGGCCGTCGACGACCCGGACCGAGTCGATGAGGTCTTCAGTCTCCTCGGGCAACGCGCCCGTCTCGCGCAGGTCCTCGTCCGTGATCCAGGAATACGCGACCGCTCCGCCGTTCGCGAACGTCAAGCGGTCCATCGTGCGTGCAATGAGCTTGAGCGCGGCGTGCGACCTGCGTTCGTACACGTTGGCGTACACCCATCGCGTCCGTGCGCCGGCCTCGGCGAGCTGAGCGGCCGTGCGGAACGCGCGCGGCGTCGCGTTCGCATACGAGAACCGTCCCGTGTCGGTCATCAGCCCGCAGAACACGCAGTCGAGCACGCACTGGTCGGGTTCCGCGGCCAGCGACAGCAGCAGCTCCCACACAAGCGTGCTCGTCGATGGAGCCTCGGGGTCGACCACGTTCACGGCGCCGAAGCGAGCGTTGTCGGGATGGTGGTCCATCACGACGACCTGCGTCCCTTCGAGGAGCGCCGCGGCCTCTCCAAGCCGCACCGGGCTCGGTGCGTCGAGGGCGAAGACGAGGTCAGGGTGCACGGGCAGATCGGCTGCACGCACGAACCGCTCGGCTCCTTCGAGGAAAGCATAGGTGACAGGAGCTCGCTCCCCGGACGCGAGCACTCGGTGGACCTCGCAGCCGAGAGATTCGAGCCCTCGCGCCAGGGCGAGCACGCTGCCGACGGCGTCGCCATCGGGGTCGACGTGCGAGCAGACGGCGATGACCCGCGATCCGAGAACCGCCTCTGCGACGGCGTGAAGCGCAGCAGCGTCAGCCGTCATCCCCGGCGTCCTCGTCCTCGGCCCACTCTGGGTGGCACGTCCGCTCACGCTTGATGGCGCGCTCGATGCGTTGCCCGATGTCCACGCTCTCGTCGATGTGGAACCTGAGCTCAGGCAGGTACTTCATCGTGACGCGCTGGCCCAAGGCGGCGCGCAGCCGGCCCTTCGCCGATTCGAGCCCGGCCAGCAGCTCTTCGTACCGACGCTCGCCGCCGTGCGCTGTGACGAACACGTCGGCGTAACGCATGTCAGGGCTCACCTCGACGCTGGTCACCGTGGCGAGCTCCAGGCGCGGGTCCTGGAGCTCGCTCACGAGGATCTCGGCGAGCGCGGCGCGGACGGTCTCGTTGAGCTTGCGCACGCGAGGAGCAGGCACGGGGCCTCACTCCTTCCGGGCGACCTCGACGGTCTTGAAGCCCTCGATGTAGTCGCCTTCTTTGATGTCCTGGAAGCCGTCGATGGCGATGCCGCATTCCGAGCCGGCGCGCACGCTCTTGACGTCTTCCTTGAAGTGCCGAAGCGAGCGGATGGTGCCCTCGTGGATGACCGCGCCGTTGCGGACGACGCGGACCTGGTCGTCGGCGTTGATCTCGCCGTCGAGGACCACGCACCCTGCCACCACGCCGACCTTCGGGATCCGGAAGAGCTCGCGGACCTCCGCCCGTCCGGTGTCCCGCTCCTCGATCGTCGGTGAGAGCAGTCCGACGCGAGCGGCGTTGATGTCCTCGATCGCCTGGTAGATGACGCGGTAGAGGCGCAGGTCGACCTTCTCCTGCTCCGCGAGCGCTTTCGCCTTCGGCTCGGGGCGCACGTTGAAGCCGATGATGATCGCGTCCGATGCGTCCGCAAGCATGACGTCAGACTCGGTGATGCCGCCGACGCCGGAGTGGATGACGTTGATGCGCACCTCGGACTGGTCCATCTTGTCGAGCGCGTCCTTGAGCGCCTCGATGGAGCCCTGGACGTCTGCTTTGACCACGAGGTTTAGCTCCTTGAGCTCGCCTTCGGCGATGCGTGAGAACAGGTCGTCGAGACTGACGTGCGTCTTGCGCTGCTCGGCAAGCAGGCGTTGCTTGAGCGCGCGCTCCTCGGCGATCCTGCGCGCTTCGCGCTCGTCGGCGACAACGCGGAACTCGTCTCCCGCTGCCGGCACGCTCGCCAGGCCGAGGATCTCGACCGGGTCGGCCGGCCGTGCGGAGTCGACCTGGTTGCCGCGCGGGTCGATGAGAGCCCGAACCCGTCCGTGGCTGGTGCCTGCGACGACCGCGTCGCCGACGCGCAGCGTGCCGCGCTGCACGAGGACGGTGGCGACAGGACCGCGGCCACGGTCGAGCTTGGCCTCGATGACGACGCCGTGCGCCGGGGCGTCAGGGTTCGCCTTGAGCTCCAGCACCTCGGCTTGCAGCAGGATCATCTCCATCAGTTCGTCGATGTTGATGCGCTTCTTCGCGCTCACGTCGACGAAGATGTTGGAGCCGCCCCACTCCTCGGGGATGATGCCATACTCGGTGAGCTCCTGCCGCACGCGCTCCGGGTTCGCTCCGTCCTTGTCGATCTTGTTGACGGCGACGATGATCGGCACGCCAGCGGCCTTCGCGTGGTTGATGGCTTCGACGGTCTGCGGCATGACGCCGTCGTCTGCAGCGACCACCAGCACGGCGACGTCGGTGACCTTCGCGCCGCGTGCTCGCATGGCCGTGAACGCCTCGTGGCCCGGCGTGTCGATGAAGGTGATCTGCTTGCCGTTGTGGTGCACGACGGACGCGCCGATGTGCTGCGTGATGCCGCCCGCCTCCGTGGCTGCGACGCCGGTCTCACGGATGGCGTCGAGAAGCGACGTCTTGCCGTGGTCGACGTGGCCCATGACGGTGACGACGGGGGGACGCGGCTTGAGGTCCTCGGGCCGGTCCTCGTAGACGATCCCGGCTTCCTCTTCCGGCGACACCACCTTGACGGAGATGCCGAGATCCTCGGCGAGGATCTCCATCGTCGTGCGGCCGATGGGCTGGTTGACGGTGAGCAGCTCGCCGAGCAGCATCAGCCGCTTGATGATCTCTGTGGACGGAAGACCGACCGCCTCTGCGAACTCGCCGACGGTGGCTCCCTCCGAGACGACGACCTGGTCGACTTCCACGACTGGCTTCGCGGGCTGCGTGACGGCAGCGACCGGCTCCTCGTGCTCTGCCGCCTTCTTGGCCTTCTTCTTCTTCTTGCCGCCCGCGCCAGTGGCAGCAAGGCGCGCAGCTTCGGCGAGCAGGTGAGCGTGACGCTCGGCCTCCTCGGCCTCTCGCGCCATGCGACGGTAGCGCTCGGCTTCCTCGGCTTCGAGCCGAGCGGCCTCCTCCTCGAGCCGCTTGCGCTCTTCTGCGGCCCTGGCCTCGGCCTCGAGCCGCTTGCGCTCCTCCTCGATGCGGCGCAGCCGCTCTTCGGCCTCGGCCTTCGCCTTCGCGCGGGCTTCGTCCACTGCGGAGACTCGGCGTGTGGGTTTGGCCGTGGCCGCGGCTGGCTCGGCAGCCGGCTTCACGACCGTCGCTGCCGGTTCCTCCTGAGCGGCCTGCTCGGCCTCGGCGGCTTTCCGCGCGGCCTCTTCCTCCGCGGCCTTCCGCGCGGCCTCCTCTTCGGCGGCCTTGCGGGCGGCCTCTTCCTCAGCGGCCTTCCGCGCGGCTTCCTCGGCCTCGCGCTTAGCGCGCTCCGCCTCCATGGCGGCCTGCCGCTCGGCGATGATCGGCGCGAGGTCCTTGCGGATCTTCTGGACGTAGGCCTCGTGCAACGTCGAGGAGTGGCTCTTGGCGGGGATCTTCAGCCGCTCAAGGTGCTCGAGGAGCTCCTTGGTCTCCATCCCGAATTGCTTTGCAAGCTCGTGAACTCGAATGGCAGGCATCCGCATCACCGTTCCGATCCAAAGCGAGCGTCGCTGCCAGCGACCTGCTCGAACTCGATCCTCAACCGCTCGATGTCCTCCTCCTTGACCGCAGCCCTGAGCGCGTGCCCGAGACGGCTCTTGCGGATGGCCGACTCGAAGCACGCCTCCTTCGGGCACACGTAGGCGCCACGACCGCTCCTCTTGCCGCTGGGGTCGACCGAGACGTGGCCGTCCGGGTCTCGCACGATGCGGACGAGCTCGCGCTTCTCGGTCTCAAGACCGCAGCCGAGGCAGGTGCGAAGATGTGGCTTCGTCTGCTTCACGGGCTAGGCCTCGTCTTCTCCGCTGTGGATGCGGCAGAACCGGCTGCCGGGCAGCGCTTGGTTGCGGCACCGGATGCCCTGGTCCGTGACGTGAGCGCACCGGCCGTCCGTCGGCTCAGCGGCGCCGTGTCCGGCGACCGGCACGGCCAAGCCGCTCTCCTGGGCCTGCGTGACGCTCTTGATGTCGATGCGCCATCCGGTGAGCTTGGCCGCCAGACGCGCGTTCTGGCCCTCCTTGCCGATGGCGAGCGAGAGCTGGTCGTCCGGGACGATCACCGTCGCCGTGTGCGTGTCCTCGTCGATGAGGACCGTCGAGACCTTCGCGGGCGACAGGGCGTTGCCGACGAACGTCGCAGGGTCGTCCGACCACGGGATGACGTCGATCCGCTCGCCCCTGAGCTCGGCGACGACCATCCGGACGCGGCTGCCCTTCGGCCCCACGCACGCCCCGACGGGATCGAGCCCCGGCTCACGCGACGCCACGGCGATCTTCGAGCGCATCCCAGGTTCGCGAGCGACGCTCTTGATCTCGACGATGCCGTCGTAGATCTCGGGAACCTCGAGCTCGAACAATCGCTTGAGCAAGTTCGGGTGCGTGCGCGAGACGACGATCGACGGCTCGTTGCCCGAGGACTTGCGAACGTCGATGACGAGCGCCTTCAAGCGCATGTTGTGCTCGTACCGCTCGTTCGGCGGCTGCTCGGAAGGCGGCAGCAGCGCTTCGACGCCTTCGCGGATCTTGATGAGCGTGTAGCGGCTGTCCGACTGCTGGACGGTGCCGGTGATGCTGTCACCGATCCGATCCGCATACTCCTGGAAGATCTGCTCGCGCTCGGCTTCCCGGATCGCCTGGGTGATGACCTGCTTGGCAGCGAGCGCCGCGAAGCGCGAGATGTCTGAAGGCGTGATGTCGCGCTCCTCGAAGACCGGCTCCTCCTCGGTGCCGCCGACCGGGACGAGCTCGAAGACGCGGATGCGGCCGGACTCGCGGTCGATCTCCACGCGGGCCTCGTTCTCCAGGTCGAGCGTCTTCCGGTAGGTCTGCGCGAGGGTATGCTCCAGCCGATCAAGCATCTCGATCTCGTCGATGTTCTTCTCTCGCGCCAGCTGCTTCAGCGCTTCCATCAGCTCTGAGCTCATCGTGTCTCCTTGCTCTCGAACCACGAGAAGTCGAACGCCAGGTGTGCCTTGCGGATGGTCGAGAACGGTATAGCGACCGTCTGACCGTCGACCGCAAGCAGCGCCTGGTCTTCGGCGTAGCCGGCCACGACGCCTGTGAGCTTCTTGCGCCCACCCAGCGGTTCGGTGAGCGCGACTTCGGCGGTGCGCCCCGCGAACCGCTCCCAGTCGTGCGGCTTCCTCAGCGGGCGCTCCACGCCCGGCGAGGAGACCTCGAGGACGTAGGAGCCTTCGACGGCCCCAGTCTCCTCGATGGCCTCAGAGATCCACGGATTGGCTGCGGCGATTGCATCGAGGTCGATCCCGCCCTCGCGGTCGAGGAAGACGCGGACGACCGGCTTGCCTGCCCGGCCGGCGACTTCCACCGCCACGAGCTCGAGCCCGTGATGCTCCGCAAGCGGTGCAAGCGCGCGCTCGATGTCGCCAGCGATGTCTCGTGCCACGCCCGCCTCCTTCCGCCTGTCCAGAACAAAAGAAGCGGGGGTCAGCCCACTTCTCGCAGGAACCGCAGATTTCTCCGTACGCGCAGATTCTAGCACAGCGCGAAGCGACGGTGAACCCGTCGGCGGTCAGCGTTCGACCGAGAGCCGGAACACCACCGGATTGGCGGGATCCGGGCAGCACACGAAAGCCTCGCCCTCGGCCTCCCACGGGAAGGATCCGCCGAACCGCAGAGGTTGGAGAAAGGGCAGCATGGCCGCGTAGGCCCAGCCGCACATGCCTACGGGGACGAGAGCCGAGTCTACGGTCCACGAGTCCCCCACCGCGAGACCTATCGAGCACTTCCCGGAGCCGAGGATCTCGACGATCTCGATGCGGACCCGGCGCCCCTCCGGTGGCGCCACGCGCTCGGCGGACACGGCTGCGTCAGCTCCTCTGGCTCACGACCAGGGCGCGCACGCGGTCGACCGCCTGGCCGACGGGCACGGTCTCGCGCTCGCCGGTGGCGCGGTGCTTGACCTCGACGACGCCTGCCGACAGACCCTTGCGGCCGACGACGACCTGGTACGGCCACCCGATGAGATCCGCGTCTGCGAACTTCACGCCGGCGCGCTCGTCTCGGTCGTCGATGACGGACTCGACGCCGGCGTCGGCGAGCTCGGCGAATATGGCCTCGGCGGCCTGAACGACGTCGTCGTCGGCAGAGAGCGGAAGGACGATCGCCTCAGCAGGCGCGACCGAGACCGGCCAGCAGATGCCGGCGTCGTCGTGGTGCTGCTCGATCACCGCTGCCAGCGAGCGCGTGATGCCGACGCCGTAGCAGCCCATGATGAACGGGCGTTCCTGGCCGTTCTCGTCGGTGAAGGTGGCGTGCATCTTCTCGGAGTAGCGCGTGCCGAGCTGGAATACCTGCGATACCTCGATGCCGCGAGCGCCTTCGAGAGCCGCTCCGCACTTCGGGCACAGATCGCCGGGGCGGGCGACGACGATGTCGGCCCACAGGTCGACAGCGAAGTCGCGACCGGGGCAGGCGCCGAAAAGGTGGTAATCCTCCTCGTTCGCACCGACGACCCACGAGCGTTCTTCAGCGAGCGAGCGGTCAGCCACCACGAGCGTCCCTTCTGGTGGTGACACCGGTCCCAAGGAGCCCTTCGGGATGCCGAACGCCGCGAAGTCGTCTTCGTCGAGGAGCTCGACGTCGGGAACAGCCCGCTGGGCCTTCACGGGGTTGAGCTCACGGTCGCCTGGCACGCAGAAGAACACGAGCCGACCGTCCTTCGTCTTGCCCGCCATCGTCTTGACCGTATCCCGTTCGTCGAGGTCGAACGACTCGGCGATGTCGGCGATCGTCCTGAGGTCAGGCGTGTGCACTTTACGGAGCTCTGCCGGCTCGGTGTTGCGCGGCCGACCAGCGAGGACCGCTTCGGCGGCCTCGACGTTCGCCGCGAAGCCGCACGCGCAGTGGACGAGCTCGGCCTCGCCGGTGTCGGCCAGAGCCATGAACTCCGTCGTCACCTTGCCGCCGATCTGGCCTGAGTCGGCTTCGACTGCTCGCCACTCAAGCCCGAGGCGGTCGCAGATGCGGCCGTACGCCCGGGCCTGCGCGTCGTAGTGCTCCTGGAGCGACTCGTGCGTCGCGTGGAACGAGTACGCGTCTTTCATGATGAACTCGCGGCCGCGCAGGAGGCCGAACCGCGGCCGCATCTCGTCTCGGAACTTCACGTTGATCTGATAGAGCGACAGCGGAAGCTCTCGGTACGAGCGCACCTCGTCGCGCACGAGCGCTGTGATGATCTCTTCGTGGGTCGGCCCCAAGCAGAAATCGCGTCCTGCGCGATCCTTGAGGCGCGCGAGCTCAGGCCCGTACACGTCCCAGCGTCCGGACTCGAGCCACAGCTCCGCTGGCTGCACGACGGGAAGGAGGAGCTCCTGGCACCCGATGGCGTCCATCTCCTCGCGGACGATGCGCTCGATCTTCGCGATCGAGCGCCACGCGAGCGGCAAGAAGTCGTAGATGCCTGCCGCGACCTTCCTGATCATGCCGGCGCGCAGCAGCAGCCGGTGGCTTGGCACCTCGGCTTCCGCGGGGTTCTCGCGGAGCGTGGGCGCGTAGACGCGCGACATCCTCAACGCCGTTCGCATCAAGTCTCCTTCGTGCCGATCTTCGGAAGCCGACCTCAGCCGTTCGCGACGGACCCGATCCCCTTGTCGTGCGGATGATACGTCTCCACCAGGTGGTCGGCCCCGGTGGCGAGGCTCAAGATCAGACGCGCCACGAGGTCGTGGACGATGATCGTCGTCGTGTTGCCTTGGAGGGCGAACGCGCGCTTGAGCGCTGGCTTCACGGTCGGGTCGCCGGTGACCTCGATGACGACGTCGATCTCGGACCCCTTCGCGGTGAGGACGTCCGGGTACTCGGTGAAGAAGATGCCGCGCTCACGAGCTATCCGCGCGCCGGTGCACTCAGGATTCTTGTCGGCGATGCCGACGACCTCCACGTACGGGAGCTTGAGCAGCGCCTCGATGAGCGGCGCGCCAGTCCTTCCCCCTCCGACGACGGCGACGCGTACCTTCTCTGCTGACATGGTTCCTCCCAGACCGCGGTGCGTTGCGTGAAGGATACCAGCGCCGCTCGACGCTCGCAAAACGCGGTGTCACTCGTGGGCGGCTCGCTCCCGAACGATCGTGTCGATCTCGGCGAAAAGCGCGTCGACGATCTCGTTCTCCCCCACCTTGCGGACCGGCTCGCCGCGGCGGAACACGAGGCCGACCCCGCGACCTGCCGCCACGCCGACGTCCGCCTCTCGTGCCTCGCCGGGACCGTTGACGACGCAGCCCATGACGGCGACTTTCAGCGGGACCTGGATGGAACGCAGCCGCCGCTCGACTTCGCTCGCAATCCGGACGAGGTCGACCTCGCAACGGCCGCAGGTCGGGCACGACACGAGCTCTGGCGTGCGGCGTCTGAGGTCGAGCGAGGCGAGGATCTCCCAGGCGACGGCGACCTCCTCGACGGGATCCGCTGTGAGGGAGACGCGGATCGTGTCCCCGATGCCTTCTTCGAGGAGGATGCCGAGCCCGACGGCGGACTTCACCGTTCCGGAGAACGCGGTGCCGGCCTCCGTCACGCCGAGGTGCAGGGGGTACGGGACCTCTTGCGCCAGGCGGCGATAGGCAGCAACGGTCGCCAGAACCGACGACGCCTTGGCTGACACGACGATGTCCTCGAATCCGCGCGACGCGACGTGCTCGCAGAACGCGACGGCGCTCGCGACGAGCTTCTCCTCGAGCGGCCAGTCTGCGTCGCGGTACTCAGGAGCGAGCGAGCCCGCGTTGACGCCGATCCGGAGCGGGATCCCCGCCGATGCGGCAGCGTCGACGACGGCGTCCACGCGGTCGAGTGAACCGATGTTGCCCGGGTTGATGCGGACTTTCGCTGCGCCCCGGGCGATTGCAGCGATGGCCAGCCGGTGGTCGAAGTGGACGTCCGCGACCACGGGAAGCGGCGAGGACTCGCACACTGCAGCGAAGCCGTCGAGGGCGTCCGACCGCGGGATTGCGACGCGCACGATCTCACACCCTGCGTCGGCGAGCCGCTGGATCTGAGCGAGCGTCGCAGCGGCGTCGCGCGTGTCGGTGTTCGTCATAGACTGGACGACGACGGGTGCGCCGCCGCCGATCGGGACGTTGCCGACGAGCACCTGCCGTGAGACGCGGGATGCCATGGCCACTCCTACCCCGCCAAACGGACTATGTCGGAGTACACGAGGTACCCGATCAGCGAGAACAGCAGAGCGGCGCCTGCGACGGTGACCGCGGTGGTCAGGCGGCGCCCGAACGGGCGGCCCGTGACGCGCTGCAGGACCTCGAACGCAATCTTGCCACCGTCGAGCGGAGGGATCGGCATGACGTTCATGGCGCCGAGGGACAGCGAGAGGAGCGCGACGAGCCAGGCGTAATCGAGCGGGCCGGCTTTCGCGGCGTCAGCCGCCATGACGCTGATGCCGACGACGCTGCGCGCGTTGCTGACGGACTGGGCGAACGTGTCAGGACGGAAGAATCCCACGATCGCTTTGAAGACGAGGCCGGTCCACACGAGGCTCTGCGAGAACGCCTTCCACACGGAGTAGCGCACTTTCGTGAGTCCGACGCGCACGCCGACGAAGCCGTGGCCGTCCGCCTCGCCGAGCGTGACCGTGGTGCTCTGACGGGCCCCGTCACGTTCGAATTCCACGCGCACCTGTTGGCCGGGCTTCGACGACGCTACTGCTTGCTGGAACTCCTCCCACGTTTCCAGGCGCTTGCCGTCGAGGGCGAGCAGCGTGTCGTTGGCGCGCAGGCCCGCGGCCGCGGCCGGGGATCCTGGTTGCACCTGTTCGAGGGTGAGGCTGGGCTCGTACGTGCCGAAGGCTGCGAGCACGAACGTGAAGACGAGGATCGCTGCGAGGATGTTCGCGACGACGCCTGCCGAGAGCACAGCGATGCGCTTGGGCGTCGACAGACCACGGTAGGTGTGCGCTCGCACCGAAGCGAGAAGCTCGGAAGCGGGTCTGCGCGCGTCGAGACCTTCCGCAAGCGCAAGCGAGTGGTCGTCGCCTCTAACGAGAGCTCCCCAGTCCTCGAGCACGGAAGCGATGTCGGAAGCTCTCTCGCGGTCGACGCCGAGCGCACGCCCGAGCTCGGAAACCGTGATCGAGCCGCGCTCCTTGACGACGGCGATGGCGTGCGCCAAGAGCGGGTCTTCCTCGCCTGGCTCCATGCCGGCGATGCGGACGTACCCTCCGAACGGCACCGCCGTGACGCCATACGTGGTCTTCTTGCCGCGGATGCGAAGAGCAGGTCCGGGAAGCCCGATCATGAACTCGTGGACCTTCACGCCGAAGGCGCGCGCCACCAGGAAGTGGCCGCCTTCGTGCAGCACCACGAGTATGGAGAAGGTCACGATGCCCCAGAACACCGCGTCGAGGCCAGACAACGACACCGTCCTTTCAGTCCAAGAGGCTCCTCTCAGCGACTGAGCAATCCCAGTGCCAGGAGCCCTCAGTCTAGAGGATACCCTCTGCTTGGGACCTGGCCCACGAGTCGACGGACTCGATCTCCTCGATGGTGGCGGCGCTGAACGGATCGTGCCGCGCCATCACACCCTCGATGACGCGAGGGATGTCGAGGAAGCCGATGCGATGATCGAGGAACGCAGCCACGGCGACCTCGTTGGCGGCATTCATCACGGCCGGCATGGTCCCACCCGTCTTGCCTGCCTCGAGGGCGAGATCCAGGCACGGGAAAGCCGTTCGATCGGGCTCCTCGAAGTCGAGCCGTCCGAGAGCAGCGAAGTCGACCGGAGGAACCGGGGCTTCCCATCGGTCCGGGTAGCTTATGGCGTACTGGATCGGGATCCGCATGTCAGTGGCGCCAAGGTGGGCCTTCACGCTGCCGTCAGCGAACTCGACCATCGAGTGGATGCAGGACTGCGGGTGTACGACCACTCTGATGTGTTCGTACGGGACGCCGAAGAGGTGATGCGCCTCGATGGTCTCAAGCCCTTTGTTCATGAGGGTGGCTGAGTCGACGGTGATCTTCGGCCCCATCGACCACCGCGGGTGGCGAAGCGCCTGCTCCACGGTGACCTGAGCCAGATCCTCGCGGCTCGATCCTCTAAACGGCCCGCCCGAGGCGGTGAGCCAGATGCGGGCCACCCGATCGCGCCGCTCCCCTTCCAGGCACTGGAAGATGGCGGAGTGCTCGCTGTCGACGGGCAGCAGCGCGTCAGATGAACGCACGAGCGGCATCACGAGCTCCCCTGCCACGACCAGCGACTCCTTGTTGGCGAGCGCCAAGCGCTTGCCGGATCGAAGCGCCGTCACCGTTGCGCGCAGACCCGCTGCGCCGACGAGGGCGTTCACGACGACGTCTACTTCGTCGAGAGCCGCAAGGGCGGCCACGCCCTCGGAGCCGCTCGACACGTGGACCGCTGGCAGCTCCTCGCGAAGCCGTCGCGCTGCGGACTCGTCGGCAGCTGCAACAGAGGCGGCGCCGGTGGCACGCGCCTGAGACACGAGCTTGTCGACCGACCGATTCGCGGCGAGCGCTACGACGCGCACCAGGTCGGGGAACCGCTGAGCGACCTCGATGGTCTGCCGGCCGATGGAGCCGGTGGAGCCGAGCACTGCGATGCGGATCATCTGGCGCCTACCGCGATCAGGGCGTAGTACGCGACGACGGACACCACGATCATGCTGTCGAACCGGTCGAGGAATCCGCCGTGGCCGGGCAGCAGCCGACCGGAATCTTTGACGTCGGCTTCTCGTTTGAGACGCGATTCGGCGAGGTCGCCCAGCACGGCCGCAAAGGACGCAGCGAGCCCGACGGCGGCCATCGCGCCGACAGGGAGCCCGATGTCCGAGACGGTCCCGACGATGACCCACACGGCCGTGGTGAACAGCGTGCCCGCTGCGAAGCCTTCCCACGACTTGCGCGGCGAGATCGACGGCGCCATCTTGTGGCGTCCGAAGGTCGAGCCGACGAGGTACGCGAAGCTGTCGTTCGCCCACACGCTGGCGACGGTGGCCACGACGAGCTCCGTGCCGGCATCAAGCTGTCGGATGAGGACGAGGTGCGCGAGCGAGAACCCGACGTACGCGGCGCCGAACACGGTCGCGGCTGTGTCGGACGCCTTCACCTGCGGGAATGCGAGGTGCCACGCGAGCGACACGACGATGAGGGCCCCGAAGGCGGCTCCAAGCCCGGCCAGTCCGTGCGTGGCTGCGGCGAACGGCATCGCGACCACGGCCGCGATCCCGAAGACTTCGTTGGGGAGCCGGTGCTCGCGGCGGAACAAGGCGAAGAGCTCGACGGCGGACAGCGCGCCGACAACTGCGCACACGACCGCGAGGCCGAGCGGGCCGCCGAAGAAGATCGCTGTGAGGAACGCGGCGCCGATCGCCAGAGCCGAGGCGGTCCTGATCCAGAAGTCTTTGAGGGGTCGCTTGCCCGCCACGCTACAGCCCCCCGAACCGTCGTGACCTGCGTTGGTAGTCGAGGACGGCCCGAAGCAGGTCGTGGCGGTCGAAGTCCGGCCACAGCGTCGAAGTCACCCACATCTCGCTGTAGGCGATCTGCCACAGCAAGAAGTTGGAGACGCGCATCTCGCCGCTCGTCCTGATGAGCAGGTCGGGGTCCGGAAGGTCGGCGGTGTACAGGTGTCGGGCAACGACGTGCTCGTCGATCTTCGACGGGTCGAGACGCCGCTCGGCGACCTGCGCGGCGATGGCCTTGGCGGCGTCCACGATCTCCTGGCGCCCTCCGTAGTTGAGCGCGACGACGTAGGTGAGCCGGTCGTTGTTCGCGGTCTCCTTCTCCGCCCGCTCGAACGCCGCGGCGGTGCGCTCAGGAAGACCGTCTCGGCGGCCGATGACCAGCACGCGGACGCCGAGCTCCGCAAGCGTCGTAGTCTCCTGGTGCAGCACCTCGACGAAGAGATCCATCAGGTGAGAGACCTCGTCTGCAGGTCTTCGCCAGTTCTCCGTCGAGAAGGAGTAGACGGTCAAGACCTCGATACCGAGCTCGAGGGCCGCTCGTATCGTCTCTCTGATGGCCTTCACTCCGGCTCGGTGGCCTGCGACGCGGGGCAGCCCGCGTTTGGCCGCCCAGCGGCCGTTGCCGTCCATGATGATGGCGACGTGACGCGGGATGCGGTCCAGCCTGAGCTCCGCGAGCAGCTCGCGGTCCCTCTTGGCGGAGAAGAACGCCTCGAGCGCGGCTCGGTCAGCCACGAGGTCAGACCTCCATGATCTCCTGCTCTTTGCGCTTCAGGAGCTCGTCGATCTCCTTGATGTGCGCATCGGTCTCCTTCTGGACCTCAGCTTCGAGACGACGCAAGTCGTCTTGCGAGATCTCCCCGTCCTTCTCCTGGCGCTTGAGGTGGTCGTTGATGTCTCGGCGGATGTTGCGGACCGCGATCCGAGCCTCTTCGGCATACTGCCTGCACAGCTTGACGAGCTCCCTGCGCCGTTCCTCGGTGAGCGGCGGGAACGGAAGGCGGATGACCTGCCCGTCGTTGGACGGGGTAAGCCCGAGATCAGATCCCAGTATCGCCTTCTCGATGGCGCCGAGCGCGCTTCGGTCGTACGGCGTGATGACCAGCAACTGCGGCTCGGGGACGCTCACTGACGCGATCTGGTTGAGCGGCGTCGGGGTCCCGTAGTACTCGACGGTGACTTTCTCGAGTATGGCTCCGGATGCGCGTCCAGTGCGCACTCCCGCGAACTCGTGCGCGAGCGCAGCGACCGCCTTCCGCATGTGGTCCTTCGCTTCGGCGAGATCCTTCACAGACATCTACGAACCTCCTCGCACCAGAGTACCGACTCGCTCGCCTTTGACAGCGCGTTCGATGTTGCCCGGCTTCTTCAGGTCGAACACGACGATCGGCAGCCGATTGTCCATACACAGCGATATGGCGGTGTTGTCCATGACGCGCAGCCCGCGGTTAAGGACCTCGATGTACTCGAGCTCGTCGAACTTGACCGCGTGAGGATTGGTCATGGGATCGTCGTCGTACACGCCGTCGACCTTCGTGGCCTTCATGATGCACTCCGCGCCGATCTCGAGGGCCCGCAGCGCTGCTGTGGTGTCCGTGGTGAAGTACGGGTTTCCAGTGCCAGCGGCGAAGATCACGACCCGGCCCTTCTCCAAGTGGCGGATCGCCCGACGGCGGATGTAGGGTTCTGCGACCGCTTGCATCTCGATCGCGGACATCACGCGCGTGAAGACGCCGTGACGCTCGAGCGCGTCTTGGAGCGCCAGCGCGTTCATGACGGTCGCGAGCATGCCCATGTAGTCGGCCTGAGCGCGGTCCATGCCCTTCGCGGAAGCCGCGAGCCCTCGGAAGATGTTGCCGCCTCCGACGACGATCGCGATCTGCACGCCCGCCTCGTTGAGCGGTTTGATCTGCGCCGCGAGCGAATCGAGGACTGCGGGGTCGATGCCGTATGAGCCGTCCCCCATCAACGCTTCACCGGACAGCTTCAGCAGCACGCGGCGGTAGCGGTGTTCTGACATCGTCCTCCTTTGCTCCGGGTACGGCGCGGACAAGGCGATTCTAGAACAACGAGGCGACGCGTGCGCCGCCTCGTTGTCGTTCAGTCAATGAGCAGAGCGCGTCAGCTGGCCGCTGGCTCGGCGTCGCTGGTCTCCCCTAGCTGGAAGCGCTCGAACGCAACGATGGAAACCTCGTCGCCGAGCTCCTTCGAGACGCGCGCCACGAGGTCGCGCACGGAGATCTCAGGATCCTTCACGAACGCCTGCTCAAGGAGGCAGACCTCCTTGTAGAACTTCTGGAGGCGGCCCTCGGCGATCTTCTGCTGGATCTGCTCGGGCTTCCCGGACTCCGCGGCCTGGGCGCGGTAGATCGAAAGCTCGTGCTCGACGACGTCAGCGGGCACGTCCGCCGGCGACACCGCGATCGGCGATGCGGCCGCGACCTGCATGGCGACGTCTTTGAGCAGCGAAGCGAGCGTGTCAGCTGCAGCAGTCTCGGGCTTGGTGAAGGCCGCTTCGACCAGAACGCCGAT
Organism: Coriobacteriaceae bacterium EMTCatB1; assembly: GCA_001950395.1. Taxonomy (GTDB): domain Bacteria; phylum Actinomycetota; class Coriobacteriia; order Anaerosomatales; family Anaerosomataceae; genus Parvivirga. Next base: position 637,079 of record BDLO01000001.1, on the reverse strand, counting down.
CTTGCCGCCCATGTGGATGTAGCTCGCGATCGCCCCAGTGCCCGACACCTCGCGGCGCACGAAGCGGGTGATGTTCATGTTCTCGCCGAGCTTGCCGACCGTCTCGCCGAGCACTTCTTGGACGGTATGCTCGCGGCCTGTGAAGACCTGCGACGTGAGCGCCTCGACGTCTGCCGGGGCCGCCGCCGCGATGTGCGCCGCGAGCTCGTTCACGAACGCGAGGAAGTCCGCGTTGCGCGCCACGAAGTCGGTCTCGCAGTTCACCTCGACGAGCACGCCGACGCGCTTGTCATCAGAGACGTATGCGGCCACCACGCCCTCGTTGGTCGCGCGGCCGGCCTTCTTCTGCAACGCGGCCAGACCCCTGGTGCGCAGGATGTCGACGGCCTTGTCCATGTCGCCGTCGGCCTCGGTCAAAGCCTTCTTGCAGTCCATCATGCCTGCGCCGGTCATCTCGCGCAGCTCTTGGACCATGCGTGCGGTTATCTCCATGGGTGCCTCCTCGTGTTGTCGTGTGCTCGTTCGGGCCGCGGGTCACTCTTCTTTGAAGATGTCCTCGGCCTCGTCGGTGTCATCTGACGCTGCCTCGACAGGCTCCTCCGACGTCTCAGGCGCTGCGCTGACTGCCGCAGGGACGGCCTCGACCGGTTCGACGGACATGCCGGCAGCCGCGCGCCCGTCGATGACCGCGTCGGCGATGACGCTGGTGATGAGCGCGATCGAGCGGATCGCGTCGTCGTTGCCGGGGATCACGTAGTCGACCTCGTCCGGATCGGCGTTGGTGTCAATCAAGCCGATGAGCGGGATGCCGAGACGACGGGCCTCGGCCACCGCGATGGCCTCGCGCTTGGTGTCCACCACGTACACGGCGGACGGCAGCGCGACCATCTCGCGGATGCCGCCGAGGTTGCGGACGAGCTTCTCGTGCTCAGCCCTGAGCTTGAGCGCCTCCTTCTTCGGGAGGGAGGCCATGGTCCCGTCCTCCTCCATCCGCTCAAGCTCGTTCAGGCGCGCGATCCGCTTCTGGATCGTGGCGAAGTTCGTGAGCATGCCGCCCAGCCAGCGGAAGTTGACGTACGGCATGCCGCAGCGGCGGGCGTTCTCGGCGATGGTCTCCTGGGCCTGCTTCTTGGTGCCGACGAACAACACCGTGCCGCCGCGTGCCGCGAGGTCTCGGACGAAGCGGTACGTCTCGTCGAGCTCCGTGAGCGTGCGCTTGAGGTCGATGATGTAGATCCCGTTGCGCTCCGTGAAGATGTACGGGCGCATCTTGGGGTTCCACCTGCGCGTCTGGTGCCCGAAGTGGACACCCGACTCGAGCAACGAGCGCATCGATACCTTGGCCATGCGTTCCTCCTTGTGGTTGTCTCCTCCGCCTGCTCCGGCTCGATGCGGGACCGCACGCGGCACCGTCCGCATCGATCTGCAGGCGTGCGTGGTAAGAAGCCGGTATAGGTTAGCACGGGGTCCGGCCGAGCGGAAGAGCCAGGCTCTAGAACTCTCGGCCGCACATCGGGCAGATCAGGTGCGCGTCGTACCACCCGGGGCGATCCGGCTGCGGGATGAGCTCGACGACGAGCTCGACTTCGCACGCCGGGCACCAGAAGCGCCGAGGGAGACGAGCGTCTGCCACGAAGCGGTCAGCGTCCGCCTGGCGGTCTCGCACCGCGAGCTTGTACGAGACGGTCTGGGCGGTCGCTCCGCCCAGGTTGTCCAGCACGAGCCGGATCTTCGCCGCGACCTCCGCAGGCTTGGCCTGGTTCTTGATCAGGTAATCCACGGCGCCGAGCTCCACGGCGCGCTCGACGGACGATTCCTCGCCGAGGTTGGTGAGGATGACGACGGGGATGTCGGCGAGACGCGGGTCTGCCTTCATGGTCTCGAGCACTTCCAAGCCGCCCATCCTCGGCATGATGAGGTCGAGGAGAACGAGGTCGACGGGCACTGCGCGCATCTGCTGGATCGCCTCGAGGCCGTCGGAAGCCGTGTGCACGGTGTACCCTTCCTGGGCGAGGCGGTCCTGGTAAATCCGCCTCAGCAGCTCCGTGTCTTCGACTACGAGAATGTGCTCTTGCGCCATCGGTCGCTCCAATCCGTCACACCGCGGGAGCCAGACCCTGGGCGGCGCGGATGCGAGCTCTCAGCCGCAGGACCGCCTTGGTGTGGAGCTGGCTCACTCGGGACTCCGTCACACCCAGGATGGTGCCGATCTCCTTCAGGGTGAGTCCCTCGTAATAGTACAGCGTGACGACCGCTCGCTCCCTCTCTGGCAGCCGTTCGATCGCCTCAGCGAGGATCTGTCGAAGCTCCTTGCTTTCGTAGACTTCGACGGGATCCTCTGCCCGATGGTCCTTGATCGCGGACGCGCCCTGAGAGCTTCGGTCGTCATGGTCGTCCCGCCCCGACCACAGCTCCTCGAACGAGACCACCGAGGTGTACGAGAGCCGGGCGAGCAAGTCGTCCAGCTCCTTGAGCGAGATGCCGAGCTCGGCCGCCACTTCCGCGTCGGTCGGCACGCGCTTCAGGCGGTTCTCGAGCACGACGTAGGCGTTCTCGATGTCCCGCGCTCGTGCACGCACGGACCGGGGCACCCAGTCGAGCGCGCGGAGCTCGTCGATGATGGCTCCCTTGATGCGAGCGATGGCGTACGTCTCGAACTTGATGCCGCGCTCGGGTTCGAACTTGTCGATGGCGTCGATGAGCCCGAAGACGCCGTAGGAGATCAAGTCTGCCGTATCGACCGTTTGAGGCAGATTGGACGACAGGCGTCCCGCGACGTACTTCACGAGGGGCGAGTAGTTCAGTATCAGCTTCTCACGGGCCTCGGGATCGCCGGTCTCTTTGTATGCAGCCCAGCAGCGCTCGATGTCGCTCACGGGTTGCTGCTTCATCCAGGACGCCCCTCCTGTGTGCCGCGCGGATGTGCACGTTCGTGCACCTCGCGCAGCCTCCGTATGCTCACGTGAGTATAAATCTGGGTCGTCGACAGGGCAACGTGCCCGAGGAGCTCCTGGACGGTCCGAAGGTCCGCACCCGATTCGAGCAAATGCGTCGCGAATGCGTGCCGGATGTCGTGCGGAGTGAGCCCGGTCTCGACGGCGAGGGACTCGAGGTAGCCAGCAAGCATGCGGCGGATGCTGTTCGTGGAGTACCGATGACCGCGTCGCCCGACGAACAGCGCGTCCTCCTGCCGGCCTCTGAGCAGCTTCGGGCGCGAATCGCGGAGGTACGCCCTGAGGATCTGGACGGCGAGCCGGTGCAGCGGCACGATGCGCTCCTTCGAGCCCTTGCCGAACAGGCGGACCTGTCCGCTCGCTAGGTCGACGTCGCCTACATCGAGGCCGGAGATCTCCGCGACGCGGGCGCCTGTGGCGTACGCGAGCTCGAGGATGGCTCGATCGCGAAGGCCGCGAGGGGTCGTCACGTCGGGAAGCTCGAGCAGCCGTGCCACGAGGTCGGCCGGCACAGCCGGAGGGAGCCGTTCGGGTATCTTGACCGATGGCATCGCAGCAGCGGGGTCGCGTGCCGTGAGGTCGGCGTCCACGAGGTAGGCGTAGAACGACCTGAGCGAGGACTGCTTGCGAGCGACGGTCGTCTTCGCGTACCGGGCGGCGGCCAGCTCAGCGAGGTAGGCGCGCAGGTCGCGGCGGGTCGCGTCGGAGGCGGAGATGCCTCTGCGCTCGCACCACGCCACGAACTGCGCGAGGTCGGTCGCGTACGCCCTCACCGTAGCAGGAGACACGTTCCTGACCGTGGACAGGTGAGCCAAGAAGGCGTCCACGAGCGCAGCGTCGTCGGTGGCGCTCACCGGTGTGCACCGCCTTGCGACGCGAGGGCTGTCGTGTAGAGAGAGTCGAGGGCATCGCGAAGGAGCGCCTGGTGCCGGCTTGTCCACGCGTTCGCGGCCTCGTGCCCTCTGGCGGCGAAAGCGGCCTTGCGTGCGCGCTTGTCCCTGATACGGGCGTCGAGCGGCGGAAGGAGCCCGAAGTTCACGTGCATGGGCTGATACGGCTTCGTGAGCGGGTCGGTCGCGTACGCGAGAAGAGAGCCGAGCGCCGTCTCGCGGGGCAGCGGCTCTGGCGGAGCGCCCGTCAGGAGCTCGCTTGCAAGTGCGAGAGCGGCCCAGAGCCCAGACGCCGCTGCCTCCATGTATCCTTCGGTGCCGGTGATCTGCCCGGCCATCCTGATGCTGTCGTGAGCACGGACCGCGAAGCGCCAGTCGAGGATCCGTGGGCTGTCGACGTAGGTGTTCCGATGCATCACGCCGTAGCGGAGGAACTGGGCTGACTCAAGCCCGGGCACCATCCTGAATACGCGCGCTTGCTCGGCGAACGTGAGGTTCGTCTGGCATCCGACCAGGTTGTACATCGTAGCGTCGCGGTTCTCTGGTCGCAGTTGCAGCACGGCCCAGGGACGCTTGCCGGTGCGGGGATCCGTAAGACCCACCGGCTTGAACGGCCCGAAGCGCAAGGCATCGATTCCTCTACGGGCGATTTCCTCGATAGGCTGGCATGCCGAGAACAGCTCCTCGGTCTCGAAGTCCTTGAGCACGACTCGGTCCGCGGCGACCAACGCTTCTACGAAGCGCTCGTACGACTCCTTGTCGAACGGGCAGTTGAGGTAGTCGCTCCCCTCGCCCTTGTCGTAACGGCTCTGGAAGAAGCAGACGCTCCTGTCGACGGTGGAGGCGTCCACGATCGGCGCCGCTGCATCGTAGAACGAGAGGTATGACGACCCCACCAAACGTTGGATGTCGGCGCTCAGCGGATCCGAGGTGAGCGGTCCGGTTGCGACGATGACGGGTCTGTCGAGAGGGACTTCACGCTGCTCGCGGCGGACGATGTGGATTCTCGGGTGGCTCGACAACAGATCGGTGATGGCCATCGAGAACCGCTCCCTGTCGACGGCAAGCGCAGCTCCGGCGGGGACGGCGTTGCGTCGGGCAGTCGCGAGGACCATGCTTCCGAGCATCTCGAGCTCGGTCTTCAGCATGCCGGGCGCTGTCGCGGGGTCGGCGCTCTTGAGCGAGTTCGAGCACACGAGCTCGGCGAACAGCGCAGTGTGATGGGCCGGAGTCGTCTTCTCGGGCCGCATCTCCACGAGCTCGACGTCGATGCCGCGCACGGCGAGCTGCCACGCAGCTTCGGATCCGGCGAGGCCGGCTCCTATGACGGTGACGGTCGGCATTCGAGGGATTCCTTCCAGCGCGTGGAGAGGGAGCGGTCACATGCATTCTACCGTCCGGCCTCCCCGCCTGCGTAGCGGTAACGCCCGTCCGCCGATCTTCGCACCGAACCCTGCAGCTCCAGCAAAGCGAGCGTCTTGAGAGCATCCGGGACGCTGCATGCAAGCTCCGCGGCGACCTCGTCGACTGTGAGCGGGCTTGCAGCCAGGATGGTCTCGAGCGGGCTGAGCGCTCGCGGGATCTCGTGGCCGTGGCCCCGTGGTTGTGCCGTTTCGAGCAAGCCGCAGCGCGACAGCGCAAGGTCGAGGTCTGCTTCCTCTGCGATCACGCCCGCACCGTCGCGGATGAGGCGGTTGGTGCCGCGCGACAACGGTGAGAGGATGGAGCCGGGGACCGCGAGCACCTCGGTCCCGGCATGCAGGGCGTGATCGGCAGTGCTGAACGTCCCGCTCGGCAGCGAGGCCTCGACGACGAGGAGCGCCGCTGCGAGCCCTGCGATGATGCGGTTCCGCTCGGGGAACGTCCATCGCGCTGGCGGAGCGCCCCATGGGAGCTCCGACACGACGAGGTGTCCACGCCGCATGGTCCGCAAGAGCGCGCGGGCGCTCGGCGGGTAGTCGAGATCTGCGCCGCACCCCAGCACTGCGACCGTCCTGCCCCCGCAGTCGATCGCTGCTCGGTGTGCGGACTGGTCGCACCCGACGGCAGCTCCAGAGATGATCACGACGCCGCTTCTGGCCGCCCTTCCTGCAAGCAGCGCGGTGCACTCTCGGCCGTAGGGGGTCTGACGACGCGAACCGACGACCGCCAGCCCAGGCGCCAGCAGCGACGTGTCCCCGATGCAGTAGAGGACCGCAGGAGGACGCTCGACTCGAAGGAGCTGCTGCGGATAGCGTGGATCGCCGAGTGCGATCTCGTGGCGCTCGAGGGCGGTCATGGGTGCTCCTGCATGCGGAAGGACAACGCTTCGAGCAAGTGCTCCTCGCAGACGCGATCCGAGCCGTCGAGGTCGGCGATCGTGCGCGCAGTCCTCAGGACCCGCGTAATGCCTCTGCCTGAGAGGCTGTGGATCTTCGCTGCACGCTCCAAGAGATCGGACGTGTTCGCTTCTAAGCGGCAGGCCGTGAGGAGTTCTGCGCCGGCGAGCGCAGAGGCGAGAGCCCCTCTCGTGGCGTAGGCACGCTCGCGAGCAGCCATGACGCGATCGCGCACCGCAGCAGTCGGCTCGCCGGGCTGCGCGGCGACGATGGAGCGCGGCTCGGGCCTATCTACTCTCACGACGAGATCCATGCGGTCGACGAGCGGCCCGCCGATGCGCGCACGATATCGGGCGATCGCGCTCTCCGTGCAGCTGCACGCTCGCTCGCGGTCGCCGGAGAAGCCGCACGGGCACGGATTCATGGACGCGACGACTGTGAAGCGTGCTGGGAAGGTCATGCGGCCCTCCGCGCGCACGAGCGTGACGGAGCCGTCTTCGAGCGGGCCTCGCAACGACTGGAGCGCCGACGGTGCGAACTGGGGCATCTCGTCGAGGAACAGGACGCCGTTGTGCGCCAGGCTCATCTCGCCCGGTCGAGGTGGAGTGCCACCTCCTGTCAGACCGGCTACGGAACAGGAGTGGTGCGGCGCCCGGAAGGGTCGTACGCCTTCGAGAGCGGGCCGCTCGTCGAGCCCGCAGACGGAGTAGATGAGCGCGGTCTCCAGACGTTCTTCGGGCGTCAGGGGCGGCAGGATCCCCGGCATGCGGCGCGCGAGCATCGTCTTTCCCGAGCCAGGGGGTCCGACCATGAGCAGGTTATGGCCTCCCGCGGCGGCGATCTCGAGGGCGCGTCGCGCTGCAGATTGGCCGGAGACGTCAGTTAGGTCAGGCACGTAAGGCGTGCGGCCACGCGGCCGCTGCTTTCGTGGTGCTGCCCCAGAGGCGCCCGTCTTGAGCTCCCTGAGGTGGCCGACGGTGTTGCACGGCACTCCGCCAGCGGCGCTCGCTGCGTCGTCCAACCCCACCGGGCCGACGAGCGTCAGGCCGGTCCTCTGCGCAGCCAGCGCGAATGCAAGAAGCCCGTGTACGCCGCGCACAGAGCCGTCTAGCCCGAGCTCGCCGACCACGATGGACCCCTCGACGCTGGCGCCCGCGAGCTGTCGTGTCGCGACGAGGATGGCGGCTGCGATGGGAAGATCGAATCCGGTGCCGTGCTTTCGGAGCAGCGCAGGCGCTAGGTTCACCAGGACGCGACAGTTCGGGAACTCGAAGCCGGCCTCTCTGATCGCGCTTCTCACGCGGTCGCGAGATTCCTGGAGCGCCGTGTCGGGCAAGCCGACTATGCCGAACGAAGGGAGCCCGTTGGAGACGTCCGCTTGCACTTCGACCGGCAGGGCTTCGACGCCGTGCACGCAGGCGGTCATGACGGTCGCCTGCATCAGACCTCCGCAGAGAACGCGTTTCTCAGATGCCTGAGCAGGGCACGGTCCTCCGACAGGACCCTGAGCGTCACGACGTCGAACCGCACGCGCAGCGGCGATATGCCGGTTTGAGCGGCGTACGCGCGAGCGAGGCGCACGATGCGGTGTTGCTTCGCTGGCGTCACGGCCTCCTCGGGCGTGCCCGCCCGCTCGCTCCTGCGGGTCTTGACCTCGACCACTACGAGTTCTTCGCCGTCGAGCGCGATGATGTCCGCCTCCCCTGCCGGGCACCGCCAATTCCGTTCGACGACCGTCATTCCAACGCGTTCCAAGAACGCCGCCGCGGCGTCTTCACCGCGTCGAGCCAGCTCTCGCCTGTCCATCGGGACCACCTCCGAGTCGCACGATGGCAGACGGCGCTTACCAGCATCGAAGCAGTTCCTTATCCGACGAAGTATGGGAGCGGAAACGCCCGCGTGCGCGGGGCGACCCTAGAACAGCCGGCGCTGCGAGCACGGGGCGAAGGATAGCCGGTGAGCGGCGCACGGCCCAAGTCGCTCCAGCGCGTCGAGGTGCTCAGGGGTGCCGTAACCCTTGTGGACAGCGAAGCCGTACCCAGGGTGGGCTTCGTCGAGGGTGGCCATGAGCCGGTCGCGCTCGACCTTTGCAACGACCGATGCGGCGGCGATCGCGGCGACAAGTGAGTCCCCCTTCACGATGCCGCGCGATTCGATGGAAAGATCGACCGGGAGCCCGTCCACGAGAGCGATGTCCGGAGCAGGCCGCAAACCGGCCAGAGCGCGCAACATGGCTTGCCTGGTGGCCTCAGCGATGCCGAGAGAGTCTATCGTTGCGGGCTCCATATGGGCGATGGATATCGCGACGGCGGCGGTGCGGATCGCGGCTGCCACTTGCTCGCGACGTTTGGGCGGGATCGTCTTGGAGTCGGCGAGTCCCGGAATCTCGACTCCGTGCGGCAGAACCACCGCAGCGGCAGTCACGGGTCCGGCGAGCGCGCCGCGCCCCACCTCGTCGATCCCCGCGATGAGGCACGCAGGGTCGATCTGGAACTCCTCGCACGGATCGAGGAAAGCGCCGCACGACGCGGGCGTTCGGTCCGCTCCTGCAGCCCGCGGCATCGCACCTCCAACGACTCGCTGCCTCCGCCGATGAGTACGGCAGCAGTATAGCCCGGAAGACGAAAGGACCGCCCGTGATACGAGCGGTCCCTTGTGGCGCGGGTGCAGCTCTTAGCGACGTTCCTTGATGCGAGCGGCTTTGCCGACCTTGTCGCGCAGGTAGTACAGCTTCGACCGGCGGACCTTGCCGCGCGAGATGACCTCGAGCTTCACGATCTTCGGCGAGTGCACCGGGAACGTCCGCTCGACGCCCACCGCGAAGGAAACCTTGCGAACGGTGAAGGTCTCACGAGCGCCCGAACCGTGACGACGGATGACGACGCCCTGGAACGGCTGCACGCGCTCGCGGTTGCCTTCGACGACCTTGTAGCTCACTTTCACGGTGTCGCCGACGCCGAACTCCGGTATGTCGTCTCGCATCTGCTGCGCTTCGATGGCGCGGATCCTGTTCATGGTCTTCCTATTCCTAGGTCAGTGGTCCGTCCGGTTCTAAGACACGGCGATGAAGTATAGACCAGCAGCTCTCCACGACGCAACGGGTCACAGGCGTCTTATAGCGGCGCGATGCGCGACAGCGGCCAGATGCGCAGCACGGCCTTGCCGTGTATCGAACGCATCGGGACAGGCCCGAAGACGCGCGAGTCACTGCTGTTGGGACGGTTGTCCCCCATCACCCAGACGTATCCCTTCGGGATCGTCAACGGCAACGGGACCGGGCCCGGCTCAGTGCGCTTCCCGTGGGTGTACGGCTCGTCGAGCCGCTTGCCGTCTACGATGACGGAGCCGTCCTCGATGTCGATCGTCTGGCCCTCGACGGCGACCACTCGTTTGATGAGGGTGGGCACGCTTCCTGTCGGGTCGTCCAAGACGACGATGTCTCCTGGCTTGGGCTTCTCGAAGCGGTAGATGAACTTGTTCGCGAGCACGCGCTCCTGGATCTCGATGGTCGGTATCATCGAGCCGGAAGGGATGACGTACGGCTGCACGACGTAGGCGCGTACGACCGTCGCGAGCGCGAAGGCGATCGCGACCATCACGACGAGCTCGAGAAGCCAGCGTCCGAAGGACTGGTGCTCCGCGTCCTCGGTCGAGCCGACCTCTGCCACCGAAGCCTCGGCTGGCATCTGTGCAGAGGCGACCACATCGACCACGGCGTCGCTCTCGGGCTCGTACGGTGCGGCCGTATCGGTGTTCTCAGTCACGATGGATCTCCTCGTCATCCTGGGCGGTTTCGGCTATCACGCGCTCAGCGAAGGCGCGCTCCTCGTCTGTGAGACTGGCGGTCTGAAGCAGATCGGGCCTGCGCAGCGCGGTGCGCCGGATGGCTTCGAGCCGCCGCCACTCGGCGATGCGCTTGTGGTCGCCACTGAGCAGTATCTCCGGGACGTCGCGGCCCTCGAAGGACGCAGGGCGCGTGTACTGCGGGTACTCCAAGAGTCCCCACGAGAACGACTCCTCCTGGGCGGATGCCGGTGACGCGAGGACGCCTGGCTGAAGCCGCGTCACGGCATCGACGATCACCATGGCAGGCAGCTCGCCCCCCGTGAGGACGTAGTCGCCGATCGAGATTTCGAGGTCGACGATGTCCCGCACGCGCTCGTCCACGCCTTCGTAGCGTCCGCAGAGGATGAGCAGACGATCCTTCGCGGCCAGCTCTTCGACGAGCCGCTGGTCGAGCCGCCTGCCCTGCGGGCAGGTCAGCACGACGAAGGGCTGCCGAGGATCGGCGGCGGCCAGCGTGCGGACGGCGCGGAACAGCGGCTCGGGTTTCATCACCATGCCGGGCCCGCCGCCGAAGGGATAGTCGTCAGTGGTGCGGTGCTTGTCATCGGTCCAGGTGCGAAGGTCGTGGACGAAGAACTCGACTGCACCCCTGTCCTGAGCGATGCCCAGCATGGAGCCACCGAGCACCGGCTCGAAGATTTCGGGGAATATGCTCACGATGTCGATCCGCATGTCAGTCCTCGTCTATGAGCCCTGGCAGCAGGCTCACTCGTGCTGTGCGCTGCGCGTGATCCACAGACAGGACCACGTCGTCGATGACAGGCACGAGCACCTCTCCGAACGGTCCACGGACGACCCACACGTCGTTCGCACCTGTGACGATCACGTCAACGATCGAGCCCAGAGATCCTCTCGTGGTGTCGACGACCTCGAATCCGATCACGTCCTCGACTGTGCTCTCCAGCGTCTCCGGCAGGTCGTCCGCTCGCATCAAGAGCAGCGTGCCGACGAGGCATTTCGCCGTGGCGACGTCGGTGACCTCCTCGAAAGCGAGGACGCACGAGGTTTCGTCCCAGCCTCGGATCCCCGATACGTGCAGCGGGCGCGGAGCCCCCTTCGGAGGCACCGGCCAAACGTCTGCCGCCTGCAGAGCGGCTGGCTCCAAACAGCGCACCAACAAGGCAGCGTTCACCTCGCCGTCAAGACCGTGCGTCTTCAGGATCCGCGCGACGGCTGTGAACGGCGAGGCGTCCATCTGCCTAGTCCAGCACCTCCACGGTGGCGTCAGACCCGGTGAGCGACGCCGCAGCACGCACGAGCGTCCGCATCGCCTTGATGACCCTGCCTTGGCGGCCGATCACCTTGCCCACGTCCTCGGGATTCGTGCTCACCTCGTAGACGACGCCTCGATCGGACTGGCGCTTCTCGATGCGGACGTCTTCCGGGTGATCGACGAGCGAGGAGACGAGGTACGCCACCAGCCCGTCGATGTCGACCGTGTCCGGCATGCCTACTCTGCCTCTTCGGCGGCGGGCTCGTCTGCGGTCTCGGCCTCAGCGCTCGGCTCCTCGGCCTCGGCTGCGGGCTCATCGGCGGCCGCAGCGGCCGGCTCCTCCTCGGCCTTCGGAGCAGCTTCAGCCGGCTTGCGCTCCGGCTTCGGAGAGTACGTCTTCTCGCCGCGCGCGATGGCGATCAGTTTCGCGGCAGTCTCGGTCGGCTGTGCGCCCTTCTTCAGCCACGCGTCGACCTTCTCGAGGTCGATCTCGACGGTCGAGGGCTTCGTGCGCGGGTTGTAGCGGCCGAGGATCTCGATGAAACGGCCGTCACGAGGAGCGCGGGAGTCCGCGGCGACCACGCGGTAGAAGGGGGCCTTCTTTGCGCCAGCACGAGCGAGACGGATCTTGACAGCCAACAGTTCACCTCCGTGTCAAGCGGCAACGCCGCCTTCTGTGGACAAGAGCAGCGACCAATGATACGACACGGTTCCCACAGGGTCAAAGAACCCAGCGGGCCGTCGTCCTTCACCCGGGGAATCCGAAGCCTCCGGGCAGTCGTGGCATCCGCTTTCCCTTCTTGCCTTGCGCCTGCATGGCCGCGATGCGTTTCACGAGCCGTTGGGCCTCGTGGTACTGCTTGAGGACCTGGTTCACCTCGAAGACGGTCACGCCCGCGCCTGCTGCGATGCGCTGGCGGCGTGAACCGTTGATGATCTGCGGTCTCGCCCGCTCGGTCTTCGTCATCGAGGTGATGATCGCCTCCGTGCGCTTGAGCGCGCCCTCGTCGACCTCGAAGTCTTTAGGAAGCTTGGCAGCGCCGGGCAGCATCTGAAGGACGTCCTTGAGGGGACCCATCTTCTTGACCGAGCGGAGCTGATCGAGGAAGTCGTCGAGCGTGAAGGTCCCCGCCTTCAGTCGCTCTTCCGCCTTGCGGGCCTGCTCCTCGTTGAATGCCGCCTGCGCCTTGTCGATGAGCCCGACGACGTCGCCCATGCCGAGGATGCGTCTCGCCATGGCATCCGGCCGGAACGGTTCCAGAGCGTCGAGCTTCTCGCCTGTGCTGGCGAAGATGATGGGCTTGCCGGTGACCGCCTTGACGGAGAGCGCCGCGCCGCCACGGGCGTCGCCGTCGAGCTTCGTGATCACGACGCCGTCGAACGACACGCGGTCGAGGAACGCCGCGGCCGCGTTCACTGCGTCTTGGCCGGTCATGGCGTCGACCACCATCAAGACGGCGTCCGGTGACACCGCTTTCACGATGCGTGCGGCCTCGTCCATCATCTGCTCGTCGACGTGCAGGCGTCCTGCGGTGTCGATGATGACCACGTCGCGCAGTCTGTCCTTCGCGACGCGGATAGACTGCGTGGCGATGGTGACAGGGTCTGCGCCGTCCTGCCGGTGCACAGGAACGCCGATCTCCGCGCCGAGCGTCTGCAGCTGGTCGGCGGCCGCAGGCCGGTAGACGTCGCACGCGACGAGCAGCGGGTGGCGGCCCTTCGACTTGAGGTGAAGGGCGAGCTTGGCTGCCGCCGTCGTCTTGCCGGAGCCCTGCAGACCGACGAGCACGATGACGTTCGGGATCCGTCCTGAGAGGACGAGCTCGGCGCGAGCGCCCCCGATGAGCGCGGTGAGCTCCTCCAGGACGATCTTCACGACCATCTGGCCAGGAGTCAGGCTGCTGAGCACGTCGGCGCCGACCGCTCGCTCGCGCACCCGTGCGAGGAACTCCTTCACGACTCTGAAGTTCACGTCGGCCTCGAGCAGCGCGAGCCGGACCTCGCGCAGCGCGGCGTCGACGTCGGCCTCGGTGAGCGCGCCCCGGTTCTTCAGCCGGTCGAAGATGGCCGTCAACCGCTCAGTAAGATTCTGGAACATGGTGCTTGGCAGTCCTTCCCGTTCAGGCGGACGCGCCGATGAGGGCTCGCGCGAACTCGCGGGCGTCGAACGCGTGCATGTCTTCGAGCGCCTCCCCCACCCCGATCCGGACGATCGGCACACCGAGCTCGCGGGCCACCGCGACGACGATGCCGCCTTTCGCGGTGCCGTCCAGCTTCGTGAGGATGACGCCGTCGAGCCCTAACGCCGCGTGGAATTCGCGCGCTTGCTGGAGGGCGTTCTGACCGGCTGTGGCGTCGATCACCAGAAGCGACTTCACCGGCGCTGCGGCGCGCTTCCGAACGACCCGGTCGACCTTCTTCAGCTCCTCCATGAGGTCTTTCGAGGTGTGAAGCCGTCCAGCCGTATCGACGATGACGAAGTCAGCGCCCGTCGCATCGCCGTACGCGACGGCGTCGAATGCGACGGAAGCGGGATCGGCGCCACGCTCCCTCTCGACGACGTGGGCTCCGCTCCGCTCGGCCCAGACGCGCAGCTGCTCGATCGCGGCCGCTCGGTAGGTGTCAGCGGACGCGATGACCACGGCGCGGCCGGCCTGGCGCGCCTCGTTGGCCAGCTTGCCGGCCGTCGTCGTCTTCCCGCTGCCGTTGACGCCGACCAGCAGCAAGACCGCAGGTGTCTCTGCGAGCGGATCCGCGCCAGGCGGCGGGAACTCGGCCGCGACGAGCTCGACGAGCTCAGCGATCGCGCCGTCCGGGTCCTGGATCTTCTGCTTGCGTGCTGCTGCGCGGAGAGCGTCCACGAGCTCTGCAGACGCAGCCGCTCCGACGTCGGCAGCGATCAGCGCCTCTTCGACGCCTTCGAAGAAGCCGTCGTCGAGCGCACGCGAGCGGCCCGCCACTGATGCGAGCCTCGACTGGATCGCATCGCGGCTCCGCGTCAACCCCGCAGAAAGCCGGTCGAACCACGCCGCGCTCACGCCAGCGCCTCCGCTGCCGCCGTGCGCACGGCTTGATCGAGCTTCTGGCTCACGACCTTGCTCACGCCGTCCGCCTGCATGGAGACGCCGTACAAGACGTCGGCCATCTCCATCGTGCGCCGCTGATGGGTCACGATGATGAACTGGGTGTGCGATCTCATGCTGTCGACGAACGAGATGAACCGCCGCAGGTTGGTGTCGTCCAACGCGGCCTCGACCTCGTCGAGGATGTAGAACGGGCACGGCCGGGTCCGGTACAGCGCGAAGAGCAGGGCGAGCGCCGTGAGCGACTTCTCGCCGCCGGACAGAAGCGACATCTTCTGCAGCCGCTTGCCCTTCGGTTGCGCCACGACCTCGACGCCGGTGTTCTCGGGATCGTCGGGGTCGGTGAGCGACAGTGACGCGGAACCGCCCGGGAAGAGCACCGTGAACACGTCTTGGAAGTGCTTGTCCACGAGCTCGAAGGTCTCCAGGAAGCGGTCGCGCATCTTGCGGTCGATCGCGGCCACCACCTTCTGCAGCGCCTTGCGAGACGCCAGAAGGTCGTCGAGCTGGGCGGCGAGGAACTCCCGGCGCCGCTTGAGGGCCTCGAACTCCTCGACGGCGACGGGGTTGACGGGCCCCAAGTCCGCCATGCGCTTGCGCAGCCGTGCGGCAGCGTCCGCGGCCGCAGCGCGGTCCTCGGGCGGCTCGGTCGCGAGGGCCAGCTCCAGCGGAACGCCGAGCTCCTCGACGATCCGGGCGGCTGCCGCCTTCACCTTGAGCTCGAGCTGCGCCTTCTCGACGCGGACTTCGGCGGTGCGCTCCGAGAGCTCGTCGATGACGGCCTGCGCATCGCGGACCGCCTGCTGCGCCTCGTGGATCGTGGTGCGCAGCGACTCAGAGTCGGCTTGCTCGAAGCGCGCGCGGTCGCGAAGCCGTGCGGCCCAGTGCTCCGCCCGATCGAGGAGCAGCGTGTAGAGCTCGTGAAGCGGCTGGACCCGCTCGCGCAGGATCTCGAGCGCAGCTTCGGTCTGGCGTGACTGCTCCAAGAGCCGCTCGAGCTCCTCAAGCTCCGCGATCGTCGCCGAGTAGCGGCGTTTGAGGTGGACCTGGCGTTCGGAGACGGCAGCGATCTCGACCTGGCACTCGGAGAGCTTCGCGGCGAGGTCGGACTCCTCGCGGAAGCGAGCGTCGCGCTCGTCGCGTCGGACCGCAGCGATCTCTTCGAGCTCTTCGATGCGCGCGCTCCCCCGTTCGATCGTCTCCTCCAGCTGCCGCTCGAGCGGGCGGTCCTTGACGCTGCGCTCCTCGATCTGGCGGAGCCTGAGGTCGATGCGAGCGCCCTCGGCGTCGATGTCAGCGATGCTCTGCTCGAGCCTGCCGATCTCCTCTCGTGCGGCGGTCGTGTCGGCGGTCAGCGTCGCGATCGCTTGGGAGAGCTCGAGGAGGTCTTGCTGTGCGGCGGAGAGAGCTTCTTCGGCTGCGACGAGCTCAGCTTCTGCCTCGCCCACTGCGGACTCGGCCGCTGCGACCTCGTCGACGAGCTCGGCGATGCGGCGCTTGCGGCTGAGCACCTGAGCGTCTTGGCTCGCTTGAGGACCCGAGCATACCTTGCCGGACGGCCACACGATGAGGCCGTCCCGGGTGGCGTAGCGGCACACAGGATGGGTCTTGGCCGAGGCGAGGGCCTCCTCGGCGCTGTCGAGCACGCGGATGTCGCCGAGAAGCGCTGCCACGGCCCCCGAAGCGCGCTCGTCGGACACGCGGATCACGTCCAGGAGCGGAGCGCCAGGACCGTCAGGGCAGCTCAGCGGCTCGACGTCGACCGGCACGAGCGAGTACTCGCCGACGCCGTCGCCCGCGAGACGAGCCACGAGAGAGCCGAGCACGTCACGGGTGCTGAGCGCGACGGCGAACATGTCGCTTCCGAGCGCGTGCTCGACCAAGCGCTCGTACTCCTCGTCCACGGCGATGAGGTCGGCAAGCGGCCCCAAGACCTCGGGTGTGCGGTGCTGTTCCTGCAGGAGCCACGCGAGACCCGGAGAGGCCGCTTCGAACGCCCGGTCGATCTCCTCAAGGGCTTTGAGCTCGGCCCTGACGTCCGACAGACGCGACCGGCGCTCTTCAAGCGCCGCTCGCTTGGACTCCACGAGGCGGACGCGCTTGTCCACGTCGGACTCGGCGAGCACCGCTTCCTTGCGGGTGCGTTCGAGCCGGGCAGCGAGCGCATCGACCCGCTCGCGGCGAGCCGAGAGCGTCTGGGCGAGCGCGGTGCGCTGCTCGCGCAGAGCGGCCATGCGTTCGGCGAGCATGTCGCGCTCGAGCGTGAAGGCGGACAGCGCTTGCTGCAGCTTCGCGAGCTCGGCGCGCGCCTCCTCGACCTCCTTGCGGACGCGGCGCTGCTCGCCTAAGGCGGCAGACAGCGAGTCCTCGGCGGCCATGCGCTCCTTCTTGGCCGCTTCGGCGGCTTTCCGCAGGTCGTTGAGCTGCGAGTACAGGGCTGCGAGCCGGGCGTCGGTGACAGCTCGCTCCTCGGCGATCTGCTCGAGCTCCGCAGAGCGCGCCTGCAGGCGCGACTCGCTCACGTGGATCTTCTGGCGCAGCTCAGACAGCCGCTCGACGAGGTTCTTGCCTTTCTCCTCGAGAAGCAGAAGCCCGGAGTTCAGCCGCTCCAAGACGGACTGCAGACGGCGGCGCTGCTCCGAGAGATCGCCGACGAACAGCCCCTTCTCTTCGAGGAGCGACTGGAACTTCTGCAGCTCCCGCTCCTTCTCTGCGAGGCGGTAGCGGGCGAGCTCGACCTCCGCGTCGTGCTCCCGCTCCCGCTTCTCGGCCGCCTCCCACTGCTGCTGCAGGTCCTTGAGGTCTGCGACTGCCAGCCCGATCTCGATCTCGCGCAGCTTCTCGACGAGCTCGCGGTGCTCGGCTGCCTTCGAGGCCTGTCGCTCCAGGGGCCGGAGCTGCCGGTCGATCTCGGCCAGGACGTCGCGTATGCGGTCGACGTGCACGTCCATCGACACGAGCCTGCGCAGCGCGCGGTCCTTACGGCGCTTGTGCTTGAGGACGCCCGCCGCCTCCTCGATGAGCGCACGGCGGTCCTCGGGTTTCGAGTTCAGCACTTCGTCGAGCCGTCCTTGGCTGATGATGGACGGCGTGTCCTTCCCCAGCCCGGTGTCGTGCAGCAGCTCCTGGACGTCCATCAGCCGCACGGGCGACTGGTTGAGCAGGTACTCGCTCTCCCCGTTGCGGAACATCCGCCGGGTGATCGTTATCTCGCTGAACTCGAGCGGAAGCGTTCCGTCCGCGTTGTCGAGGACGAGGTCGACTTCTGCGACGCCGACCGGTTGCCGTGCGGAGGAGCCGGCGAAGATGACGTCCTCCATGGCGTTGCCGCGCAGCGACTTCGCCGACTGCTCGCCGAGAGCCCATAAGACCGCGTCGGAAATGTTGGACTTGCCTGAGCCGTTGGGACCGACGATGACCGACACGCCCGGCTCGAGAACCAGGCGCGTTCGGTCAGCGAACGACTTGAAGCCCTTGAGCGTGATCGACTTGAGGTACAAGCGACGCCTTCCGGTCCACGCCGACGTTGGAACGCCGGTCTGTTGCGCCAGGTAATGCTATCACACAGCGCCTGGCGCCTGAGACTCGTCAGAGGGCTTGAGGGCTTCGAGCGTGGCCGCCGCCGCGGCCTTCTCGGCCTGGCGTTTTGAAGGGCCTTCACCTCGGCCGAACGGCCGACCGGCGACGGTCGCCTCGACGACGAAACGCGGCGCATGCGGAGGGCCTGACGACTCGACCACCCTGTACGAGGGGAGACCGAGCCCGCGGGCCTGCGTCAGCTCCTGCAGCGCTGATTTCGGGTCTTGCGGCGGCGCTTCCGCGATCGTCGTGATGTCGCCGAGCAAGCGGTCCACGACGGTGCGCGCAGCGTCCAGACCTCCGTCCAGGTAGACGGCCCCGACGAGTGCCTCAAGCACGTTCTCCAATATGGAGTCCTTCTCCCCACCGGAGGCCTGCTCGCCGTGTCCGAGAGCGATCGCGTCCTGGAGCCCCGCTTCTCGCGCCGCCGTTGCGAGGCGCGAGCCGGAGACCGCTGCGATCTTCCGACGAGTGAGCTCTCCCTCGCGCGCTTCAGGGAAGGCTTCGAACAGCCGCTCGGCTACGACGAGTCCCAACACGGCATCGCCGAGGAACTCCAGCCGCTCGTAGTCTGAGGCCGACGGATTCTCCGCGGCGTACGACGGGTGAGTGAGGGCTCTGGCCAGTAGCTCCGGATCGGAGAAGCTGTAGCCGACGGTGCGCTGCACTCTCGTCAGGATGTCCGCACGAGTGCTCATGGCCGAGCGAACAGAAGGCACGCGTTGTGGCCGCCGAACCCGAAGGAGTTCGAAAGCGTCGCCCGCACGTCCATCTCGCGGGCGACGTTCGGCACGTAGTCGAGGTCGCACTCGGGATCCGGCTGCTCGTAGTTGATCGTCGGCGGCACCACGCCCTTGCGTATGGCCTGCACGCAGACGACGGCTTCCAATGCTCCGGCGCCACCGAGGAGGTGGCCCGTCATGGACTTCGTCGACGAAACCGGTGGGACGTCGGCGCCGAACACGGCTTTGATGGCCTGCGTCTCGGCGATGTCGCCGAGAGGCGTGGAGGTGCCGTGCGCGTTGATGTACGAGACGTCTTCCGGCCGCATCCGCGCCTGCTGCAGCGCGTCGGACACCGCCCGCCGTGCGCCGCTCCCGTCGGGAGCGGGTGCGGTCATGTGGTACGCGTCCGCGGTCGCACCGTACCCTACGACCTCCGCGAGCACCTCTGCGCCGCGAGCTACGGCAGACTCCCACTCCTCGAGCACGAGGATGCCGCCGCCCTCGCCCATGACGAACCCGTCTCGTCGGGCGTCGAACGGACGAGACGCACCTGCCGGGTCGTCGTTGCGGGTGGACAGGGCACGCGCCGCGCAGAACCCAGCAAGCCCGAGCGGGGTGACGCCGCAGTCGAAGCCTCCGCAGATCACCGCATCTGCGGCGCCCCGGCGGATGGCTTCGGCGGCCTCTCCGATCGCGTGGTTCCCCGTCGCGCACGCGGAGACGGGCGCGTAGTTGATGCCCTTCGCGCCGTGCCGGATGGAGATGTGGCCGGCAGCGAGGTCCACGATCATCATCGGCACCAGAAACGGCGTCACTCTCGAAGGGCCGCGCTCGAGAAGCACGGAGTGCTGCTCCTCGAGAGCGTGCAAGCCGCCGATGCCCGAGCCGACGATGACGCCGACGCGCTCGGCGTTGCTCTCGTCGATGACGAGCCCGGACTGCGCGACGGCCTCGTCTGCGGCGGCGATCGCGAACTGCTGGAATCGTGAGAGCCGACGGGCCTCTTTCGGGTCGAGCCACGGCGAGGGGTCCCAGTCGTCGAGCGTCGCGGCGAACCTGGTCGTGTACGCGGAGACGTCGAAGCTCGTGATCGTGTGGACGCCTGACTCTCCAGCGACCAAGCGTTCGAACACGCGATCTGCGCCGACGCCGAGCGCGCAGACGGCGCCGATGCCCGTGACCGCTACTCTTCGTGTCATGCGCGGGTCCTCCTCATCGGGTCTCGCCCTGCGCGAGGGTCGCCTCGCGCCACTCGTCGACGAGCCGTGCCATCAGCTCGTGGACGGTCGGGACGTCGTGGATGCGGGCCGCAGACGACCCGGCGAAAACGAGGCCGTTGACGACGTCTCCCTGCTGGGCCTTGACGAGCTTGTCGATGATGCAGTAGTCGCGGTGGCACTCCTTCAAGCACGCGACGCAACGCTCGATGCGGGGCACGTCGCCCTGCTCGAGCCGCTCGACGAAGGGGTTGCGGATCGCCCGGCCGGGCATTCCGACGGGGCTCTTGATGATGACGATGTCGTCTTCTGTGGCCTGGACGTACATCTGTTTGAACGCATCAGAGGCCGACGACTCGACGGTGGCGGCGAATCGGCTCCCCATCTGGACGCCTGCGGCTCCCGCGTCCAACACGCGCTTGATGTCGGCGCCGGTCACGACGCCGCCAGCGCCGATCACGGGGAGGTCGACGGCCTCGATGATCTCTGGCAGCAGATCGAGCATGTATCGGTCAGTGCCGAGGTGCCCCCCGGCCTCGTAGCCCTCGACGATCACGGCCGAGGCGCCGAAGCGTTCAGCGAGCTTCGCGACTCTCGCGCTGCCGACGATCGGGACGATTTCCACGCCTGCGTCGTGGCACCAGGAGAAGACGTCTCGGGAAAAGCCCGCTCCCGCGATCACGATGTCGATGCCTTCGGCGATGGCTGCCTGCACGAGCTCCTTGAACTGCCTCACGGCCACCATGACATTCACCGCCAGCACGCCGTCGGTCTGGGAGCGGGCAGCACGCACTTCGGCTGCAAGCTCTTCAGGCGACAAGCCGGAGCCGGCGATGACGCCGACGCCGCCCTCGCGTGCCACCGCAGCAGCCAGCGGCGCGAGGGAGATGCGGACAGCCATGCCGCCTTGCACGATGGGGAGGCGGGCGGTGCGGCTGCCGATGGTGAGACTGGGAAGTTCCACGGGAGCTCCTCGAGGGTGCACGCCGCCCGGCCGCAGGAGCGGCCGGGCGGGACAGACGAGATCAGGCGTTCGCAGCGATGTAGTCGACCGCGTCGCCGACGGTCTTGATGTTCTCCGCCTCCTCGTCGGGGATGGAGATGCCGAATTGCTCTTCGAGAGCCATGACGAGCTCGACGATGTCGAGCGAGTCAGCCCCCAGGTCGTCGATGAAGGACGCCTCGAGCGTCACCTCGTCCTCGTCGACGTTCAGCTGATCGACGATGACGTCCTTGACCTTCTGGAAGATCTCCTCGTTGTCCACCAGTCCACCTCCTCTCCCCTGTCTTTGCGAATGATAGCGAAGGAATCAGGCGAAGGTCATCCCGCCATCGACGGCGATGACCTGTCCAGTGATGTACTTCGCGGCGTCGGACGCCAAGAACGCGACGGCATCCGCCACGTCCTCGGGCTCCCCGAAACGCTTGAGAGCGATGGAGGCGAGCGCCGCCTCTTTGACCGGCTCAGGGAGCGCAGCCGTCATGTCCGTGGCTATGAACCCCGGAGCCACGGCGTTCACGCGCACGTTGCGGGGCGCCAGCTCGCGTGCGAGCGAGCGCGTGAGCCCGAGCAGCCCGGCTTTGGCGGCCGCGTAGTTGGCCTGGCCCGCATTGCCGACGAGACCCACGACCGACGAGATCATGACTATCGAGCCAGACCGCTGGCGCATCATAGTCTTCGCTGCGGCGCGAGAGACGAAGAACGCGCCCGAGAGGTTGGTGCCGATGACCGCGCCCCAATCCTCGTCCGACATGCGGACCGCGAGCCCGTCGCGCGTGATGCCAGCGTTGTTCACCACGACGTCCAGCCGACCGTGCTGTTCCACGACCTCGGCCACCATGCGCTCGACCGCGGCGGAGTCTGAGACGTCGGCCGACACGATGCCATGCGCGCCTGCGTGGCCCTCGGCGGCAAGGCGGTCGATGACGCTTTGCGCACCCGACGCGTCGCCGCGGACGTTGAGGGCGACGGTGGCGCCAAGCGTGCCGAGCCGGTACGCGATGGCGGCGCCGATGCCGCGGTTCGCGCCGGTGACGAGCGCGACTGTGCCTTCAAGCGAGATCATGAGACGACCTCCTCCATCACTCGAGCGACGCCTTCGGTCTCGACGGCGATCGCAGCGATGCCGTCCACTCGGCGGGCGAGCCCTGTCAGCACTGAGCCCGGCCCTGCCTCCACGAGGACCTCGATCCCGAGGCCGCGCATCGCGAGCATCGTCTCGGTCCACCTGACAGGGCTTGCGATCTGCTCGGCGAGACGTTCGCGTATGAGCGCGCCGTCGGTCGTCGGCTCCGGCGCGACGTTCTGGAGGACCGGGTATGCGGCGTCGCGCATCGGGACGTCACGAAGCACCGCTGCGAACGCGTCTGCCGCAGGCTGCATGATCGGCGAGTGGAACGCGCCGGACACCGCAAGGGGCACCACACGACGAGCGCCGGCTGCGGCGAGCTCGCGGACTGCGTCATCCAACGCCGCGTGGGTCCCCGATATGACGACCTGTCCAGGGGCGTTGTCGTTCGCGATCCAGATGCCGGTGATCCCGGCCAACGCGTCCCGGACGGTGTCTCCGTCGAGACCCAGGACTGCTGCCATCCCGCCCGGGGTGCTCGCGGCGGTCTCCGCCATCAGGCGACTGCGGAGCACGACGAGCTCGAGCCCAGCCTCCACCGAGAAGCACCCTGCGACTGCGAGAGCGGCCAGTTCGCCGAGGCTGTGGCCTGCAAGCGCGCGCGGCCCCAAGCCTTCCGAGAGCAGCGTTACTCCCCAGGCCCAGTCAGCCAGGTACAGGAGCGGCTGTGCTGCTCGCGTGTCGGAGAGCGCGGTCTCGTCCGCGCCGGATGCGATCTGGCGCAGGGGCAGGTCCGCGAGGGCCTCAGCGGCGTCCAGGAGGCGGTCGAGGTCAGGGACTGACGGCAGGCGGTCGAGCATGCCCACCCGCTGCGACCCCTGCCCGGGGAAGACGATGGCGCACGTGCGCGGCATCACGCCTCCGGGATCTGACCGAGCGAGCGCATGACCTCTTCCGCCTGGGACATCATCTCGGCGACGATCTCGGCCGCGGGCTTCACGCACGTGACCATCGCGGCGGCCTGACCGGCCATGACGCTTCCCATGGTGACGTCGCCCTGCCGCATCGCCAGCGCGAGCTTGCCGGTCCCGAGCGCCTCGAGCTCCTCGGGCTTGTTCTCGCGGTCGAGCTCCTCGAGCATGCGCGAGAGCTTGTTCTTCAGCACGCGGACGGGGTGCCCCGTCGAGCGGCCCGTAACGACGGTGTCGCGGTCCTTGGCGCGGACGACCATCTCCTTGACAGCGGGATGGATCGTGCACTCTTCGGCGCACATGAAGCGGGTCCCCACTTGGACGCCTTCGGCGCCGAGCGCGAACGCGGCAGCGACGCCCCGTCCGTCGGCGATCCCGCCTGCTGCGATGACCGGGATCGACACCGCGTCGACGAGCTGCGGGATGAGCACCATCGTCGTGAGCTCCCCGATGTGGCCGCCGGCCTCCATGCCTTCGCCGATGATCGCGTCCGCTCCGGCCGCTTCGAGGCGCTTCGCGAGAGCCACGCTCGGAGCGATGGCGAGCACTTTGATACCGCGGTCGTGGAGGTCGTCGATGTACTTCGCCGGGTTGCCTGCACCTGTCGTCACGGCCGGCACGCGCTCCTCGAGCACCATCTCGACGATCTCGTCGATGTGTGGCGTGAGCAGCATGAGGTTCACCCCGAACGGCTTGTCTGTGAGCGACTTGGCCTTCCGTATCTCTTCTCGAAGCAGGTCGGTGGGCATGTGACCTGCGCCGATGATGCCGATGCCGCCAGCGTTGCTGACTGCGGCTGCAAGCTCCGCAGTCGAGGTCCACGCCATGCCGCCTTGGATGATGGGGTGCTCGATGCCGAGGAGCTCGGTCACCCGGGTGCGTATCGCCATCTAGCGAGCCTCCTTCGTCCACCTGACGATCACAGAGCCCCACGTGAGCCCCGCTCCGAATCCGACGAGCGCCACGACAGAGCCAGGGTGCAGGTTCCGGCCAGTATACAGGGCATCGACCGCGAGCGGTATGGACGCGGCGGAGGTGTTGCCCGTCGTGGCGATGTTGGAGAACACGCGCTCGTGTGCGACGCCGAGCCGGTCGGCCACCGTATCGAGGATGCGCTGGTTGGCCTGATGCGGAACCAACCAGTCCAGGTCCTCGGTCGTCATACCTGACGCGGCGAGGGCCCTCCGCACGGATTCCGGTATCACGCGGACTGCGAACTTGAAGACTTCTTGGCCGTTCATCTTTATGAACTGAAGCCGATTCGCGAGCACTTCTTCGGATGCGGGCATCGCCGATCCGCACGCTGGAATCTCCAGCACGTCTGCGCGCGTGCCGTCCGCCCCGAGATCGATGCCGAGCACTCCCGGCTCGTCGCCGGCCTCGACCACGAAGGCGCCGGCCCCGTCGCCGAAGAGCACGCACGTGGCGCGATCGGTGAAGTCGACGTGCCGTGTGAGCGCGTCAGCCCCGACGACGAGCACGCGTGCTGCCCGCCCCGACTCAATGGCGGAGGTGGCGTGGTGAAGGGCGTACACGAAGCTCGTGCACGCGGCCATCGCGTCGAGCGCCGGGCACCTGGCGCCGATCTTCGCTGCCACGAGGCACGCGGTGGACGGGAAGATCTTGTCTGGGCTTGAGGTGCCGACGACGATCAGGTCAAGATCCCCCGGCGTGATGGAAGCATCGGCGAGCGCGCGACGGGCTGCCTCGGCTGCGAGGTCGGAGGTCGCTTCGTCTGGGTGTGCGAGACGGCGCTCTCGTATGCCGGTTCGTGTGACGATCCACTCGTGAGAGGTCTCCACCATCGCCTCGAGGTCCTCGTTCGAGAGGATCGTCTCTGGCAGGTAGGAGCCGACTCCAGTGATGCGTGCGTGTGCCATTCGTGTCCCTCGGTCGCAGGTGTTCGCGGCAGTGTACACGTCACGACGAGACTACGCGACCCCCGCGGAAGCGACGTCGCGGGCGACGATCTCCACGAGCCCCAGACGGGCTGCCCGTGCTGCGGCAGCGATGCCGGCCGCGATAGCCTCGGGGCCCGATGAGCCGTGGCCGATAAGGCACGGGCGCTTTATCCCGAGAAGCGGAGCCCCGCCGTACGCGTCAGGATCCAATCGATGCTTCAGCTGCGTGAGCGAACCCTTCAGCACGGCTGCGGCGGCTGCTCGCACAGGCGATGACGTCATTGCGGACTTGATCTCTGAGAAGAGGACCGCCGAGAGCCCCTCCATCACCTTGAGCGCTACGTTTCCGGTGAATCCGTCGGTCACGACGACGTCGACAGCGCCCCTTGGCAGGTCACGGCCCTCCACGTTGCCGATGAAACCGGGAACGCGCTGCGCGAGCAACGCGTGTGCCGCCTGCGCGAGGGCCGAGCCCTTCGTCGGCTCCTCTCCGATGTTGAGAAGGCCGACGGAAGGTTGGGCGACGCCGAGCATGGTGCGGGCGTATGCGGCTCCCATGAACGCGAATTGGACGAGGTGCTCGGGCTTGCAGTCGGCGTTCGCGCCGATGTCCAGGAGAACGACGGGACGCGACGGCGCTGGGATGATGGCGGCGATCGCAGGCCGCGACACGCCCTGCGCTCTCCCGACGATGAGCGTGGCCGCTGCCATGCACGCGCCGGTGCTTCCGGCGGAGAAGAAGGCGTCGGCGGCCCCGTCGCGAACAAGGCGGCACCCGACGACGATCGAGGAGTCCGGCTTCGACCGGACCGCGTTAGCAGGGTGCTCGTCCATGGCGATGACTTGCGATGCGGCGACTGGCGTGACGCGCGAGCGCTCGGTTGCGAACGGTGCGACGACCTCGTCGGGCCCGACCAATGCGACCGTGAGCGCTGGATCCGCCTGGAGCGCGGCGGCGACTCCAGGCAGCACCGCTTCGGGCGCTCTGTCGCCGCCCATCGCGTCCACGGCGACCGTGACGTGCGTCAGCTCCATTGCTCCCTTCTCCCGGTCAGCGCGGAGATGCTCCGCATGCGGACAAGAGCCGGTCGACGTCGACGGACTCTCGGAACATGCGGTGCATTGTATCAACCTTCGCCGCGTCATGCAGTCGCGTGTGGCCGAAGAGCCCCTCGAGACGTTCGACCGCCGTGAGCGTGTCGTGCTCGACCATCACCATCGGCACGCCGAGCTCCTCTGCGCGGGACATCACGATCGACGAAGGCGGCATGGCTCCGGTGAGCACGATGCAGCGAGTGCTCGTCTCGAGAGCGGCGAGCTGGACGTCGGAGCGGTCGCCGCCCGTGACGACTGCCTTGTTCGCCTTGCGGCGGAAGAAGCGCAAGGCTCGCTCCTGCCCCATCGCGCCGACCATGAACGTCTCCACCGGCACGCCAAGGTTGTCTTGGGCAGTGAGAACGGTGCCTCCAAGCTCGTCAGCGATCTCGCGCACCGTCACGGAGGAGAGCAGCGGGTCGAACGGGATGGCTCCGAACACCGGAACGCCGATGGACGACAAGAACGGGGCGGTCCTGCGGGCGATGAAGTCGGCGACGTGCTCGGGAACGGCATTGAAGATCGCCCCTGCAAGCCGCGCACCGAGCCGGCTACGCTCGCAGACGATGGCGTCCGGCAGGTCGGCTGCACCCGTGGGCCGATCGATCAGCACGAGCGAGCAATCGAGCAGTTCGGCGACTTCTGGAGCGGAGATGCCGATGGAGCTGCCTTGAGACAGGTCCCACGGGGCCTCGACGACCAACAGGTCGCGGTCGTCCGCGCACACGTCCGCAGCGCGTATCACGCGCTCGCGCACGCTTTCGGCCCTGTGTGCGAGCACGTCCTCGACGAACGACTGCGTTCGGACGACGGGGCATACCGCCTCGACGGGGGCGGGTTTGGCGAGCTTGGAGTTCATGAATGCGGCGTCCTTGTCCGTGAGGACGCCGTCGACCTCCACCGGCATCGTCCCGTACGGCTTGAAGTAGCCGACGCTCATTCCTCGGCTTTCGACTTCCAGCATGAGCGACAACGCGACACCGCTCTTGCCGGAGTACGCTGCGGTCGAGGCGATGATGACTGCGCGCATGGTCTCACTCTCCGATCCCGATCCGGATGTCTGCAGCAATCGCGCCCTGGCCCTTCGGCAGGACGATCAGCGGATTCACGTCGAGCTCGACGATCTCAGGGAAGTGGGTGGCAAGTGCGGAGATGCGGGCGATGACGTCGGAGATCGCGTCCACGTCTGCGGGGGCGTGCCCTCGTGCGCCCTTGAGGAGCGGATACGAGCGGATCTCGGCGATCATCTGCGAGGCCTCTCGACGCGTGACTGGACACAGGCGGAACGACACGTCGTGGAGCACCTCCACGTAGATGCCTCCGAGGCCGAACATCACGACGTGGCCGAATGTTGCGTCGTGTACCAGCCCGACTATGGTCTCGATCCCGCCTTCGATCTGCTTCTGCACCGTGACGCCCCAGATGCGAGCGTCGGGCATGCGCGCTCGGGCATTGCGGATGACGCGCTCGTATGCCGCGCGGAGAGCATCAGGGTCCGAAACGCCCGTGACGATGCCGCCGATGTCCGACTTGTGGAGTATGTCTGGGCTCGCGATTTTCAGAACCACCGGATAGCCCACGTCCTCTGCGAGCCCCAGCGCCTCCGAGAGGTCAGATGCGATGCCGCCCGAAGGCGTCTGGATGCCGTAGGCAGCGGCGATGCGCGCCGCGGAACCTTCGGTGATGAACCGGCGATGCGCTCTGCGAGCGTGGTCGATGGCCTCTCGCACCACGCTCGGCTCGCGCAGCATGTCGGGCTCGGGCGCCGCGTCCTCGTCTCGAACGCTCAGCCGGGAGGTCATCGCAGCCAGGACGCTCACTGCCCGCTCGGGGTACGGATAGTGGGGGATGCCGCTGCTCCCGAGAGCACGGATGCCGTCCGCAACCCGTTCCCCGCCCATGAAGGAAGCCAGGGTGCAGATGCCGTGTCTGCGTGCGGCGTCGGAGACGACAGCTGCCACGCCAGGAGCGTCCGTCATCGCTTGCGGAGTGAGCACAGCAAGGACAGCTCCGACCTCCGGGTCCTGGGTGACGGCGTCGATGGCGATGGCGTAGCGTTCCGGACCTGCGTCGCCGAGCACGTCGACGGGGTTGTAGACGCTCGCAGCGGCCGGGAGCTTCGAGCGGAGGCTCTGAATGGTGGAGTCGGACAGAGCCGCGATCGAAAGGCCGAGGCGTTCCGCAGCGTCTGTTGCGAGGATGGCGGGCCCCCCTGCGTTCGTGACGATGCATACCGAGGACGATCTGGGCACGGGCTGCGAGGCGAAGGCAGCAGCGAGGTCAAAGAACTCCTCTGCGCTGTGCGCCTGGACGGCTCCTGCTTTACGAAGGGCCGCCTCGTACACGTGCCTCGAGCCCGCCAAGCTGCCCGTGTGCGACGACACCGCCCGGGCGCCTGCGTCGGAAAGCCCCGACTTGAGGACGACGAGCGGCTTTGCGCGCGACAGTGCGCGCGCGGCTTCGACGAAACGCCTGCCGTCGCGCACCGCTTCGATGTACGCGATCACGACGCCGACCGTGGGGTCTGCCGCCCACGCCTCGAACAGGTCTGCCTCGTCGACGTCTGCTTTGTTGCCGAGCGAGACGAAGTGCGAGAGCCCGAGCCCTTGAGACGCGGCCTGATCGAGAAGCGCGGTGCCGAGCGCGCCTGACTGCGAGACGAACGCGACCTTCCCTGAAGGAGGCATCGAAGGGGCGAAGGAGGCGTTGAGCTTCGAGCCTGGAACGATGACGCCAAGGCAGTTCGGGCCGATCAGCCGCATCCCATGCTCAGCTGCCGCAGCGACGACAGCGCGCTCGAGCGCGGCTCCAGGAGGCCCCGCTTCCTTGAAGCCGGCGGAGATGACGATCGCGGCGGGAACTCCCTTCTCGCCGCACTGCCGCACGACCGTCTCTACTGCAGGAGCCGGGACGACGATGACGGCGAGGTCCGGTGCCTGCGGGAGATCGGCTATCGAAGGGTAGCAGGAAAGGCCCGCGATCTCCTCCGCCTTCGGGTTCACGGGGTAGATGGCCCCCTGGAACCCCCCGGCGAGGAGGTTGTCCAGCACCACGCGTCCGACGGCGCGGGTATCGCGCGAGGCTCCGACGACTGCTACGGAGCGCGGTGCAAAGACGCGTTCGAGCACGTGCGTGGCACCCCCGGAAGCAGGACGGCGCCCTCAGGCGCCGTCGTCTTACTCGGTCTCCACGATCTCCTTGCCGTCGTAGTACCCGCACTCAGGGCACACGCGGTGCGGCAGCTTGGGCTGGTGGCACTGCGGGCACAGCGAGCGAGCGGGCGCCTCCACCTTGTGGGAGGAGCGCCGGTGGTTGGTGGCCGAGCGCCCCTTCTTCCTCTTCGGAACTGGCATCGTCGGGCTCCCTTCTATCGCCACGAGGGCACAAGTCTGGAAAGGCCGGTTCAAAGCGCGACGCCGAATGATAGCACAGCGTCGCGGTCTGTCCGCAACTGGATCAGGTGTCCTCGCGGAAGAGCTCCTTGAGCGCAGCGAACGGCGATTCGGTCGGCGCCTCGTTGCACGTGCAGCTCGCTTGCGGTTCCCCGCATTGCGGGCACACGGCGCTGCAGCCCGACGCGTGGACGGGGGCGAAGGGGAACTCGACGATGAGCGCCGAACGGATCGCAGGAAGCACGTCGACGGTCGTTCCCTCGATGAACTCGTACTCCTGCTCCTCGGGAAGCTCGTGCTCGGTGCCGTGCGGGACGTAGAAGCCCTCGATCGCGCCGTGCACGGCGATATCCAGCTCCTCAAGGCACCGGACGCACGTGGTTCTCACGGTGGCGTCGACCGTCCCTTCGGCCAAGACCGCGGTGCCCACGTACGTGAGCGTCACATCGACGTGTGCGGGACCCTGCGGCGTGAACTCGCTCGGTCCGACCTCGATCGCGTCGAGCGGCACGTCGATCTGCTTGTGGACGCTTTCCGCTGTCGCGTGCAGGATGTCGGTGACGTCGAGCAGGATCCCTGTCGGCGCGGGCTCAGCCACGCTGTGCGACCTTTCCCTGGAGCCGGTCGCGGCCGCGCTGGACGGCCGTGAGCAGCTTGCTCAAGTTGACCTCGAGGTTTGCAAGCATCTCGTCTGCGTAGTCCTCTGCGCCGAGGCGAATCTCGCGCTCTTTGGCGCGCGCGTTGTCGAGGATCTCAGCGGCCTGCTGCTCGGCGAGCTTCACGATTTCTTGCTCGCTTGCGATGGCAGCAGCGCGCTCGCGCGCCTCTTCGAGGATGCGGTTCGCCTCCTTCTCGGCCTCCTCGAGCATCTCTTGGCGCTCTTTGACGATCCAGCGCGCCTGCTTGAGCTCGTCTGGGAAGTTCGCGCGGATCTCGTCGATGATCTCGTAGATCTTCTCGGGATCGACCATCCGCTTCGTGGATAGCGGAACGCTCCGACCTTCTTCGAGGATCTCCTCGATCCGATCGATCAGCGCCAAGATGTCCATCACAACCTCCCTATCGGGGCCGCTTCAACCTCTCCGCGAGCGCCTGGCACACCTCGTCCGGTACGAGCCCGCGGACGTCGCCGCCGTGCTTCGCGATCTCCTTGACCGCTGAAGAGCTCAAGTACGCGTACTCCGGGATCGACATGATGAACATCGTCTCGATGTCCGGGTCGAGCCGGTAGTTCAGCTGCGCCATCTGGAACTCGCGCTCAAAGTCCGTGACCGCGCGCAGCCCTTTGATGATGACGTGCGCATCCAACCTCTGCGCGAGGTCCACGAGAAGTGTATCAAAAGGCTCGACGGAGACATTAGGAAGGTGCGCGACCGCGTTCCGGATGAACTGGCAACGCTCGTCCAAGGAGAACAGCGGCCCAGAGCCTTTGTCGGCGCTCAGCGCGACCGCGACGACGAGCTCGTCGAACAACCCGGCGGCGCGTTCGATGATGTCGAGGTGGCCGTTCGTGACCGGATCGAAGGTGCCTGGGCACAGCGCTCGCTTCATCCGTTGCCGCTCCCCTTCCACCTGGCGATCGCCAGTTTGGTGGAACCGTACGTCCTCTCGACGGCCTCGTCGAACGATGCCGGCCACTCGACGCGCTGCGCGACGCTGAGCTCGTAGGCGACGACGGCACCATCGCGCAAGCAGCCTGCTTCGCCGAGGCCTTCGATCGCTCGGACGACGTCGCGCGCTTCGATTCTATAGGGAGGGTCTGCCAGAAGCAACGAGAACGGCCGGTATGCGAGACGTTCGGGTGCGAGGCGCAAAGCATCAGCTCGCACGACCTCGGCCCGATCGGCGATCCCGAGCGCGGAAAGGTTCTCGCGTATCGCGCGCAGCGCCCGCTCGTCACGTTCGACGAAGACGGCGCGCGCGGCGCCGCGCGAAAGGGCCTCGATGCCGAGGGCGCCGGTCCCCGCGAAGAGGTCGAGGACCGTGGAGGAATCCACGCAGCCGTACCGGGCCTCTAGGATCGAGAACAGGGACTCTCTCACGCGGTCGGACGTCGGCCGCGTCTCGATGCCGCGCGGCGCGACGAGGCGCCTGCCGCGCAGGGTGCCGCCGACCACTCTCATCCGCTGTCCACCACCGAGAGGGCGCTTTCGAATGCGGCAAGCCGGGCACGCAGGGGTCCGTGCACGGGCGACAGGAGCGCAGGATCGGACTCGACGATTCCCCGTGCGTCCTCTCGGGCGAGCGCCAGCAGGTCCTCTTGACCGGAGAACGACGCGATCTTGAACGTTGGAAGCCCGCTTTGCCTCACGCCGGCGATGTCTCCTTCGCCCCGCAGCCGCAGGTCTGCCTCAGCCAGAGCAAAGCCGTCTGTGGTCTCTGCGATCGCTTGCATCCTGCGGCGGCCCTCCTCGGTCTTCGGATCGGCGAAGACCAGGAACTCGCCGGGGTGCTCTCCCCTGCCCACACGACCGCGGAGCTGGTGCAGCTGCGCGAGACCGTAGCGCTCTCCGTTCTCGACGATCATGACTGTGGCGTTCGGCACGTCCACGCCAACCTCTACGACGGTGGTCGAGACCAGGACGTCTATCTTCCCCGCGCGGAAATCTTCCATCACTGCGCGCTTCTCGGCCGGACGCATGCGGCCGGTGAGAAGACCGACGCGGAGGTCCGGAAAGACGCTCGTCTGAAGCCGGTGCGCCTCTCGGGTGGCGGCTCGGGCCTCTGCGGAGTCTGACTCCTCCACCAGCGCGCAGATCACGTACGCCTGTCGACCAGCGCGCACGGCCTCCCGCACGCGCTCGTAGGCGTCAGCGCGCCCGGTCCTCGGCACGATGCGCGTCGTGACGTGGCCAGGGCCGCGCGAGCCGGGCCGAGCTCGCAGGTACGACGCATCCAGGTCTCCGTAGAGGGTGAGGGCAAGGCTCCGAGGGATCGGCGTGGCGGTCATCACGAGGAGGTCAGGCGTCGAGCCGCCCCCCTTGCTCCGAAGGCCCAGCCGCTGCTCGACGCCGAAGCGGTGCTGCTCGTCGACCACGGCGAGCGTGAGCCGAGCGAAACGCACGTCCTTCTGGATCAAGGCATGCGTTCCGAACACGACGTCGATCTCGCCCGACGACACCTCCGCAAGCATGCGCGAGCGCTCGGCGCGAGGAGTCGATCCGGTCAACAGGGCCCACCGGACGCCCGCGTCGTCGAGCATCCCTCCGAGGGCGCGGACGTACTGTTCGGCGAGGACTTCGGTGGGAGCCATCATGGCTGCCTGGCCGCCGGAGTCAGCTGCCGCGGCGAGCGCGAAGGCGGCGACGATGGTCTTGCCGCTCCCGACGTCGCCGAGCAGCATCCGGTTCATCGGGCGCTCTGCAGCCATGTCCGCGAGGATCTCGGCGACGGCGCGCTCTTGGTCGTCTGTGAGCGCGAACGGGACCGCCCGCCTCAAGGCGCGCACTCGCGGCCCGTCGACGGTGTGCGCCACCGCCGCGCTGGTCGCCAGCCGCACCTGACGCCGGGCTGCAACGACCAGCTGCAGGTCGAAGTGCTCCTGATACGCGAGCCGGCGTCGGGCGACGTCGATCTCTTCGGTGGAGCGCGGCAGGTGGATCGCGCGCAAAGCCCACTTGAGCGGCGGCAGGCCGCGCCGAGCGCGAAGCTCTGCAGGCAACGCATCAGGGACGTCGCCGAAGTCGAGAACGGCGGACTCCACCAGCCGCCTCAGCCAATTCGTGGAGAGCCCTTCGGTCGTGCGATAGACGGGAAGGATGCGCCCAAGAGCGATGGGAGCGCCTGACGCGCCGAGCCGCTCGAGAAACGGGCTCTTCATCTGCTTCAGGCCGTAGTCGAGCTCCATGGTGCCCGCCATCGCTACGCGGTCCCCCACCTCGTAGCGCTGCGCCATGTACGGTTGGTTGAACCATACGCCGACGACGACCCCTGAGTCGTCGAGCACCGCGATCTCTGTGATGGACAACCGCGGCCGCGGCTGCTTGACGCGAACGTCTGCGATGGTTCCAACGACGGTGGCCTCGGTGCCGAGCGGCACGTCCCGGATTGGGCGCACCGCGCTCAGGTCGAGATATCGGAAGGGGTAGTGCGAGAGCAGGTCGCCCACGGTGCGGACGCCGAGCTTAGCCAGCGCCTCTGCTCGGCGTGCGTCGACGTTCCGCACGAGCGTCACGGGCTCGTCCCACGCGTGGGATGCTCGTGGGTCGCTCGCCCTATAGCGAGACGCGACCCTGCCGGGCATCACGGCTCCGGATAGTAGACTGCGCCCACGGCTCCAGGTCCGGCATACGTTCCGATCACAGCTCCGACGCGACCGGTGAGCACGAGCTCGTAGTCCGCTCCAGCGGCGTCCAGGGCAGCGGCGAGCTCGTCTGCGAGCTCCTGCGAGGTCGAATGGAACAGCGCGAGACGGACGCGACGGTTCTGCGAGTCCTTCGCAACCTCGGACGCGATCTCCGCGAGCGCTGCCTTCGTGCCTCGCACCTTCTTGAACGGCTCGATGATGCCGTCCCTGTTGAAGGTGAGCACCGGCTTGATGTTGAGCAGGTTCGCGGCCAGTCCCTGAGACTTGCCGGCGCGACCGCCCTTCACCAGGTAGTCGAGCGTCCCGAGAGCGAACAAGAGGCGCTCGGTCTCGACGACGTAGCGCGCTGCTGCTTCGACGGCGTCGGCGTCGCCCCCGCGATCGCGCTCAGCGACCGCGGCCATCACGACGAGAGCCGTGCCGGCGGTGACGATCTTGGTGTCGATGACGCGGACAGGGATCCGCGACGTCGCCGCCGCGAGAGTAGCGGACTCGACGGTGCCGGAGAGCGCCGACGACAGGTGGATGGAGACGATTTCGTCAGCGCCCTGCTCAGCGAGCGCCTCGTACACCGCTGAGAAGTCTGCGGGCGAGGGTTGTGAGGTCTTTGGAAGCTCAGGTGCTTGTGCGAGCATGTCGAAGAAGGTGTCCGGTGTGAGGTCTATCCAATCCAAGTACGTGCGGTCACCGAAGAGCACCTTGAGCGGGACCATCGTGACCCAGTGCTCAGCGAGCCACTCGGTGCCGAGGTCGCAGGTGCTGTCGCACACGATCGCTACCTTCATCCCCTCACCCCTTTGCGTCGTCTGTCACTCGAGTCCGAGGACGAGCGGGTACAGTGGCTGGCCGCCACGGTGGGCATCGATCTCGAGGTGCGGGAATTCGTCGGACACAGCTCTGGTGAACGCGTCGAGGTCCTCGTCGGAGAAGCCCTCGCCGGCGAGGACCGTCAACGTCTCGCGACCGTCGGAGAGCTTGCGTATGAGCTCGAGACCGACGGCCGAGACATCCTCCCCGATCACCACGATCTCGTGGTCGGCGATGCCGATGACTTGGCCCTTCTTGATGTCGCCCGCCGGGCTCTTGGCGTCCTTGACGGCGGTGGTGACCTCTGCTGTGACGACTGTAGACGCCGCCTCAGCCATCGCCTCGACGTTCTCCTCGAGCGACGCGTGCGAGTCGAACGCGAGCAGCGCAGCGAAGCACTCCGGCACCGAAGTCGTCGGCACCACGCCGATCGGCCTGTCCGACACGCTGACGGCTTGCTGCGCAGCCATCACGATGTTCTTGTTGTTCGGCAGGATGATGACCGAGTCCGCGTCCACCTCGGAGACTGCCGCTACGATCTCGGCAGTCGACGGATTCATCGTCTGCCCGCCGTTCACGATCTTGTCGACGCCGAGCGACCGCAAGATCTCAGCGATGCCGTCCCCGGACGCCACCGCGACGAACCCGAAGGGTTTCGACGGCTGCGCTGCAGGGCGTTGCTCGGCGCCGATCTTCTGCGAGCGCTCCGCTGTCTGACGGCGCATGTTGTTGATGTGCACCTCGGAGACCTCGCCGAGCGACGTCGCCCAGCTCAGGACGTCGCCTGGGCGGTCCGTGTGGACGTGGATCTTGTACGTGTCGCGATCGCCGACGACGAGCTCAGACCCGCCGATGCCAGCTATCCACTCCTCCAAGAACGACTTCTCTGCGTCCGCGCCGTGGAGCAAGAACTCGGTACAGTAGAGGTACTCCTGGTCGTCCCAGTCGTCGACGGGCGTCACCGTGAGCTCGCCTGCTGCCAGGGCGATGTCCCGCTCGGAGAACTCGTGGCCTTCGAGGCCCGCGACGAAACCCTCTGCGAGGACGGCCAAGCCGAAACCGCCGGCGTCGACGACCCCGTGTTCTTTGAGGACTGGAAGAAGGTCAGGACCTCTGCGGACAGAGTCGAACGCGGCCCGCACGGCTGCATCGAGCACCTCGTCGAGGTCGGCGCCCGAATCGCGAGCGGAGGAGGCGGCCTCGTGCATGTCCTTCAGTACAGTCAGCATGGTTCCCTCGACCGGCTTGCGGACTGCTTGGAACGAAACCTCGACCGAGCGCTTCAGGGCAGCTACCACGAGGTCGGCGTCCACCGAGTCGGCCTGCCCGACGACCTCGCACAGGCCGCGAAGCATCTGGCTGAGGATGACGCCCGAGTTTCCGCGAGCTCCCATGAGCGAGCCGTGCGTCACCGCCTTGCACACGTCCGCGAGCGCTGGGAACGGCGGCAGGGCGTCAAGCTCGGCGATCACGGCCTGCATCGTCAGGCTCATGTTGGTGCCCGTGTCACCGTCAGGGACTGGGAAGACGTTCAGTCGATTGATCTCTTCCTTGCGCTCCTCCAGGGCTGCCGCCGCGGATCGGATGAGATCTGAAGCGAGGGGGGTGTCGGCAGTCTTCGTCATGTATGCGGGACCGTCACTTCCTGACCTTGATGCCCTGAACGTGCACCGACACGTCGGCGACGTCCACGTCTGCGTCGTGTGTGAGGGCGTAGCGGACACGGTCGGTAAGGTTGCGAGAGACCTCGGCGAGGTTGGTGCCGTGCTCGGCGACGATGTACAGGTCGACTTTCACGCTGTGGTCGTCGACGTTCGTGATGACGACGCCTTTGCGGAGCTTGTCGCGGGACAGCAACTGCGCGACGCCGTCGCGCAGCGTCGGGCTGGCCATGCCGACGACCCCGTAACACTCCAGAGCGACGTATCCTGCGATATCGGCGAGCACGTCGTTCGCGATGGTGACCTCTCCGCGCACGTGAGGTGCAGCCACAGGTAGACCTCCTCGTTCGGATGGAACGACGGATGCGACGCGCTTCACGCGTCGTGCCGCTAGTATAACGAACGAGGACGCCGTGCACAGCGGCGGCGTTCGCTTGCCGGCCCGCGAACGGCGTGGTAGTCTATGCGCGCTTTGGCCACGACCGCGTCTGCGGACGCGACTCAGTTGCACGGAAGGACGGCTCGACACAATGTCCCAGGTTTGCATCGTCTGCGGCAAGAAGCCGACGGCTGGACGCAACGTCAGCCATTCGCACCGCGTGACCAATCGCGTCGTCTACCCGAACGTCCAGAAGGTCACCATCGTCATCGACGGCGTCGCGAGGAAGGCGAACGTCTGCACGAAGTGCCTCAAGGCCGGGAAGGTCCAGAGGGGCTGAAGCGTACGCCCGAACGGGATCGTCTTCGCACGACTTGCTAGCGCGCCCCCCGCTCGGGGGCGCGCTCTTGTCTTCCTCTCAGCACGCGCTCCAGAGCGGCAACGGCTTCGGGGTCGAACTGGGTTCCAGCCTTGTCGCGCAGCTCGGCCAGCGCCTGAGCGGGCGTCATCGCCGGACGGTACGGGCGGTCTGACGTCATCGCGACGAAAGCGTCCGCCACTGCGAGCACCCGCGCTCCTGCGGGTATGGACTCGCCTGCGAGTCCTTCGAGGTAGCCGGAGCCGTCGTAGCGCTCGTGATGGTGGTAGACGATCGGCACGGCGTCGCTCAACGCTGGCAGCCCTGCGAGGATCTCCGCCGCGATGCGTGGATGCGCTTTGAGCAAGCCGCGCTCCACGGTGGTGAGCGTACGGTCGATCGAGCGCAGGTCGGCACCCGAGGCGATCATCCCGAGGTCGTGCAGCAGGGCCGCAACGTGGATGGCGTCGAGCTCGTCGCCGGACATACCCATCTCTCGCGCGATTGCGAGCGCGTGCTCCAGAACTCGCTCCGTTCCGCCTTGGGCCTGCGGATCCTTCGTCTCCAGAGCGCGCACGAGGGCAGTCAGCGACTGGAAGTACAGCTCTCTCGTGCGCTCTGCGACCTGCGCATTCCTCAGGGCGATCGCAGTCTGTCGACCGATGATCTCCACTGTCTTCAGGTGCGACTCAGTCAGTCGCGCCAGGAACGACTTGGTCCCCAGGTTCAATACGCCGAGCACGTCGTCGCCGTCAGCGAGAGGCACGCAGACGGCAGATTTCACGCCGTGACGCAGTGCGCGCCCCGGGCGCTCTGGGAGGTCCTCGATCAACAGCGGTTGTTTCGTGGCGAACACCCAGCCGGCTATCCCTTCGCCTGGCTGCAGCGTGGATTCGATCGCAGACGTCGGGAGCCCGATGGCTCGTGCGATGCGCAAGACCCCTTGCTGCTCGTCCAAGAGCATGACGCTGCCTGTCGAGGCGCCAACGAGCGACATCGCTTTGTCCAGCGCCGTGGAGATGACGTCATCCGGGTCGAGAAGCCGGCTCATCTCACGGGCGATGGCGAGAACGGCCTCTGCGTCGGCGACCTCTTGGCGCGCGACGTGCACGGCAAGGCACGCGGACGCATTCGGGAGGAACGGCGTGAGCACCTCCTGCAGCGACGCGGTGCTCGGCGCTGAGTCTCCGAGCACGTCCAGCGCGAGGACACCGCCGACGTCGCCGGCTCGTTCGAGGGGGACAGCGAAGCGCCAGACCGTGGTCTCACTGTCGTGGGTGCGCATGCGCGCTACCTCTCCGAGGCGAGCGCACGCATCGCGTGCGGCGTGTCCGATAACGGGGTCGTCGAGCGGGATGGGCTTGTCGGCGGGGCGCATCGTGCCGACCGACGCGACGAGCCGTGCCGTCGCGCTCGTCGGGTCGACGAGCCATAGGTGCGCTGCCACGGCGTCGAGCGCACGAGACTCGGCTTGGGTCTGGAGCGCCTTCAAGAGCGGTCCCGCTTCGATCGTGGAGGGCACGCGGATGGAAGGCGCAAGACTCGGCTGATCGACGCTCTGACGAGCCGTCTCCGGAGTCTCTTCGAGTGCAGGCGGGGTCGAGCTCCGTCGAGAACGCACGACCGACCAGAGGAATACGGCGACAGCCGACAGTGCGGCCACGCCTGCAAGCCGCGAGCCGAAGACGATGGCGAGCGCGCCGAGCGACAACGCTATGAAGCCGAAAGCGACCAAACACCCCTCCCCGCACCAACCGACGCCGTGACCGCTTCCACGAAGCGAGCAGCCATGAAAGATATCGGCGCCGATGCGGTGCGGCTACAGCCCATTGTGGAGGGAATGCATGAGCAGGACAAGTGCGCTGCCCCCGGCAAGACGGATGTTGACGGTGTCCCCGAGGCATTCGTTGCTGACCGTCTGCCCCGAAAGGACCTCCACGGCGCGCTCGTGCGTGTCGTACCGGGCGCCGCTCACGTGGAGCCCGCTGATTTCTTCGATCGCGACGACCGAGAAGACCGCTCCAGCGGGCGCTTCGAAAGAGAGTTCGGCGCGGCCTTTTGGCGCGAGCAGCCAACCGGTGAAGTCGGGCTCAAGCACGACGGGCAGGAGCCGCGCGTGCCGACGCATCGTCCCGATGGCTGCAAGCGTGTGATCCAGTCGGCCGCTGAACGCGGCTGTGAACACGAGCTCGCTCGTGCCGAGAACCGCAGCGTGGGCCGCGGCGAGGTCGAGGTCGGTCTGGTCCTTCTGGCGAGGAAACTCAAGCACTGTCGCGCCTGCTGCCCTCAGCCGCTGTTGAGCGCCTGGTTCTGCCGAGTCGAAGTCTCCGATCGCGTAGTCAGGCACGCGCCCGCGTGCGACGGCCCACTCGGCGGCGCCGTCGCACGCAAGGACCACGTCGAATCTCGTCAGAAGATCCCGGTAGAACCCTCCGGCGTCGGGTCGCGGAGCTGCCCCGACGATGAGCGCCTGCCTGGTCACGAGGACGCCTCCGCAGGAGGTACAGCAAGGAGCGGCATAAGCGCGATCGCAGCGGTGAAGCAGGCAGCCGCGGACACGGGCACGTACAGGTTGTACAGGAGCGAGTACAGCAGCACAGGTCCTTTGGCGTACTGAGCGAAGAACACGACGCCCGAAACCACGTGGGCGGCGTAGCGGGCTGCGCCGCCGAGCGCGAAAGCACCACCGAGCGGGAGCAGCCAGGACTTGGACTTTCGAGCCAGGGCATCGTGCACCGGTGCAGCGAGAAAGCCCGCGAGCCCGACACCTGCGTAAGCGATCGGGTAGTCCAGCGCGAACTGCACCCAGTGCACGGGCGGGTACGGGTCCACGAAGAAGTCGACGATTCCATAAAGCCCGCCCGCGAGGATCCCGACCGCCGGCCCACGGCGAAGGGCCAACACGAACAGAGGCAACATCCCGAGCGAGAACGTGCCTCCTTGCGGCATGCGCCAGAGCTTGATGGAGTTCAAGACCGCAGCCAGCGCCAGCACGAGCGCGATCTCCACCAGCAGCCTGAGCCGAGACGAGGACGAGTTCATGGCGTCTCCTTTCCGCGAGAGCGCGACGTCGCGCGCTTCCGGGGAGGAGCATGGGACTGATAG
This sequence comes from Coriobacteriaceae bacterium EMTCatB1, assembly GCA_001950395.1. Lineage (GTDB taxonomy): Bacteria > Actinomycetota > Coriobacteriia > Anaerosomatales > Anaerosomataceae > Parvivirga. Next base: position 597,210 of record BDLO01000001.1, on the reverse strand, counting down.
GCGCCGCCGGGCGCCTCCCGTTTTGCCGCTCCGCATTACCGGAACGGTCGTTCGGTCGCGGTCGTTCGACCGCCTCTCAGCCGCACACGCAGCTCCCGACACGGTTGACAGTACACGAGGATTCTACTGCATCTGGCGAAGGTATGGGTAGGGGTTGACGGCCGCTCCGCCGTTGGGATGGATCTCGAAGTGCAGATGGGGCGAGCCGCCGCGCGCGTTTCCGGTGCTCCCGACCCTGCCTATCACTTCACCGGCCGCCACCCGGCCAGACGTCCTCACGTAGCTGTCAAGATGGGCGTAGTAGAACGCCCAGCCGTTGTCCGCGGTGAGCCAGATCGTCTTGCCACCGAGCGAGTTGTAGCGAGCTCTGACCGTCCCGGAAAGGACCGCGACGCATGGCGTACCCCGGGCAGCCATGATGTCGGTCCCCTTGTGGGTTCGACCGCCGGAGCGGGCGGCCCCCCAGGTGTCTGCGTAGTAGCAGGGTCCTGCGACCGGGAACACCATGCCATTGGGGCCGGGCGGATACCTGCGGCTCGAGCTGCTGCCCCCTGTCGCTCTGGCGAGTTTGCGCTGTACGGCTTCGTACTGGCTTTGAAGCGATTTCAGCTTCTTTTGAAGCGCCTCAGCTCTCTTCTTGAGCGCGCTCGCGTCCTTGGCTTGGCGCGCCTTCAGTTCAGCGACCGCCATCTGGCGGGCCTTGAGCTCGTCTCTCAAGCGCTTGGTCTGTTCGACTGTCTGCGCGTCCAGCATGCCGAGCCGTTGTGCGTACTCCACGCGCATCAGCATGTCGTCGAGCGTCTCGCTCGTGAAGAGCAGCTCGAGGTAGTTGACGTTGCCCTGGCGATACAGCTCGGCAAGGTGCACAGAAAGCCGGCCAGAGGCCCGCGCAAGCTCCGCCTCGGTCTTCTTGAGTTCTCGCGTGGTCTTCGCTAGCTCGGCATTCGTCTTCTCGAGCTGCCAGTAGGCCTTCGAGTACGCATCGCCGACGCGCTTGGCTTCCCTGTTGATTTCGGCGAGCTGTGCGCGGAGCTGCTCGACCTGGGATTTCGCACCGAAGCCGGGCGAAGCCCACAAGAGCGATAGGGCGATCACAGCGACGATCACTGCGGAACGCAGCCTCGCTGGGTTCGTGCCGAACCTGCGGAGGACCCGCGCTGTGGCCATGCCGGGTGCGCGCGTCACGGCCGGCTCCTTCCCAGGCCGATCCCGAGCCCCCTGTACACTGCCCGGGCGACGGTGTCGGCCCAATCAGGGTCGCCGAAACGAGCCATATCGGCTGCGTCCGCAAGGCTGCCAAGAAGCACCCGTATCCCAGGACCTGCGACGACCGAAAGGATGGGGTCCCGAATCGAACCGCCATCGCGTACGGCAAGACTGGCTGTTGCGAGGGCCTCTGCAGTCGCGGAAGCGATCGCGCTCGACGCCGTCGCGGCTGCAGCGGTCTTCGATGGGTCGACGGACACGGTCAAACCGGCCGGGCCTGAAGAGGCGGCGTCGAGCACCACGGAGACGCTGGCGGTTGCCGCGCGGGCAGCGTTCACGCGGTCAGCGAGCGCAGACGAAGTCGCGGACGCCGACCTGGTCACGACGACCGTGCCACCCGACGCCTCGATGAGGGCGCGAAGCCGGCGAGCCACTTCGTAGGTGATATCAGGGGTTGTTCCGCGAGGGACGGGGTCTATCAAGACCGTCACACCCGTGAACGAGAACTGCGCGATCCCGCTCGCGGACGGCGGCTGGCCGGCGATCGACAACCGCACGGGCGTACCGGCTCGCACCTCGGACCCGGGGGCAGGGAACGACTCCAGCACGGTCCCGGATGCAAGCTGCGACTCGACGATCTGCGTGCTCACCGTGAGACCGAGACTCTGAAGCTCTCGTGTGGCCTCGTCTGCGGACCGGCCGATGACGTCCGGCATCGTGAACGTCTCGCTGCCGGCAGACACGACGAGGCGCACGCTCGTGCCCCGATCGACGGTGCTGCCCGCAGCAGGCTCTTGTGAGATCACCCTGCCCCGCGGAACTTCGTCGGAGAAGAGAGTGCCGGCGTCTTCGGCGACGAGGCCCGCCTGTTGGAGGCGGTTCACCGCGTCGGGCTCGGGGAGTCCGACGACTGCAGGCACGACGACGCGCGATGCACGCGCTGCTATCGACACGCCGACGACGGCGACGATCGAGGCGAGCACGAACACGACGCTTGCTATGACGACCCACCGCGGAATGAGCGGCGGGCGTGGCGGGCGTGATCTCATGCGGTGGATTATAGCAGGCGACCACCACCTCCTTGTGCACGTGCCATCAGACGCGGTATCCTTCGCCGTTGCGTCTGGAGCACGAATCGACGCGACGGATGGAGGTGGCGATGCCGAAGTACGACTACAAGTGCGAGACGTGTGGAACTGTCTTCGAGGTGGCCCGGTCGATCGGCGACGCGTCGCCTGAGCGCTGTCCGGAGTGTGGCGGAGGGTCCAAGCGGGTCTTCTCTCCTGTTGGTATCGTGTTCAAGGGGAGCGGCTTCCACAACACCGACTACAAGCCGCGACCGAAGGAAGAGGGCTCGAGCAAGGCCAGCTCAGAGCCCTCCACGTCCGGCGCGTGCCCTGCCGCCTCGTCCAGCTGCGGTTCCTGCCCCGCCGTAGGCTCCTAGTCCCGGCGCACCCAGAAACGCTCGCTGCCGGTACGGTGCACCGTCTCGACGAACCGCACCGTGCCGGTCTTGTTGTCCATGGCGATCGAGTGAGTCCGTGCGCCTTTGCCGAAGAACTTCACGCCCCGAAGGAGCTCACCGTCCGTCACCCCCGTGGCGATGAAGGCGACCTCGTCGGTGTTCACGAGGCAATCCATCGTGAGCACGCTGTCGATGTCGCACTTGGCCATCTTCTCGGCACGCGCGCGTTCCTCCTCGCTCCGGAAGCTGAAGCGTCCCATGAAGCAGCCGCCGATGCAGCGCATCGCCGCTGCGGCGAGAACGCCCTCGGGGGCTCCGCCTGCACCCATGTACAGGTGGATGCCGGTCCCCTCGATAGCGGTCGCGACCGCCCCGAAGACGTCACCGTCGCTGATGAGACGGATGCGCGCGCCCGCCTCCCTGACCTCGCGGATGAGGTCGGCGTGCCTGTCGCGGTCGAGGATGCACACCACGATGTCTTCGACGTCGCGTCCAAGCGCCTTCGCGACGTTGCGAACGTTCTCAGTGGGAGTAGCGTCGATGTGAACTGCATCTGCCGCCTCGGGGCCGGTGGCGATCTTCCACATGTACGTGTCCGGCGCGTTCAGCAGCGTGCCTTTCGGAGCGAACGCGAGCACCGCGAGCGAGTTCGGCTGACCGTACGCGGTGAGATTGGTGCCCTCGAGCGGGTCGACGGCGATGTCGACCTCCTCGCCTCCTGCGCCGACGTGCTCGCCGATGTAGAGCATCGGCGCCTCGTCGCGCTCGCCCTCGCCGATCACGACCTCGCCGGAGATGGGCACCTTGTCGAACGCCGTCCGCATCGCCTCGACGGCGGCCTGGTCGGCAGCGCGCTTGTCGCCCTTCCCCATCCACCGAGCCGCGGCCAGAGCGGCGGCCTCGGTGACTTCGAGCATCTCGACGATACGCGTGGTGAGCATCAGCCCTCCCCTTCCTCGTTCGGCCGAAGCCGATCAGCCGGACCTTGTCAAGCGTGCTACGAAGTGACCGTCAGGCCCGTCGGTCGACGGCCACGAGCGGAAGAACCCGTCGTGCGTGGCGAATCGCTGCCATTCGGCCGGAGGCTGAGGGTCCAGCGGCGCTGGCGCGAAGGTCGCACCAGGGGCCGAACCGAGGAAGCCGTTCACCACGTCCTCGTTCTCCGCCACAAGAACGCTGCAGGTAGAGTACACCAGGATGCCTCCTTCTCGCACGAACACGGAGGCGGCTTCCAAGATCTCGCGTTGGAGCGAGGACAGGCGCGTCACGTCCTCGGGCGTGAGGCGCCATACGGCCTCAGGGTGCCTGCGGAGCGTGCCGGTCCCCGTGCAGGGCGCGTCGACGAGCACTGCGTCGGCGGATCCGGGCTTGAGCCCGCGTGCGCCTGCGTCGCGAACGTCTGCGACGATGACGTCGACGGCGTCGACACCGGAATGCGCGAGCCGTTGTTCGAGGGTCCGAGCGCGCCACTCGTTCGGCTCGATGGCGACCAGTCGGGGCGCGACGCCCCGCGATGCGAGGCGGCCGAGAGCGACGAGTGTCTTCGTGCCGCGTCCAGCGCCCACCTCCACGAGCAGCTGAGGTGCGCTCGCCGTGAGCTGAAGCGCTACGTACTGCGCGGCAGCGTCGCAGGCGAAGGCCAGATCGCGGCCAAGAGCGTCGCTACGCGCGAACGCGTGGGGCTCCAGAGCGCGAAACGCGCAGTCGTCGGGAGGCGACGGCTCGACGGCGATCCCCTCGGCCGAAAGCGCAGCCAGAGCGTCGTCACGATTGGCGAGCAGCGTGTTGACGCGACCGTACACCGGGGGCTCGGCGGCAAGCGCAGACAGCGCTTCGCGAGCGGGCGCCTCCCCGAGGTCGGCGAAGAGCGCATCGACGAGCCAACGCGGGCAACCGGCCATGCGAGCGAGCGCGTCGCGATCGGTCGACGAATCGCCCCAGGGGAATCCGGCCGCATTGGCTGCCACGCGTCTCAAGACCGCGTTGACGAGCGACGCGGCTTGCGGCCGCGTGCGCTTGGCGGCTGAGACGGCTTCGTCGACTGCTGCGTGCGCGGGGGTGCCCAGAAACAGCAGCTCGAATGCCGCAAGGCGGAGCACGTCGAGGATCTGAGGCTCGAGGCGCTCGATGCGGGTGAAGCGGGCGATGGCTTCGTCGAGGGTCCCGCGTGTGCGTACGACCCCCTTTGCCAGCAGCACTGCGAGAGCGTGATCCGACTCTTGGAGCGAGCGCTGCCTGGCTGCACGCTCCACGAGCGGAGCGACGTATTCGTCACGCCTGCGGGCCTGCGCGAGAGCGTCGAGTGCTGCAAGCCGCGCGGGTGATGTCACAGAGGGCTCCACGCGAACGTCCCAGGAATGCGCGTCCCGCACGCGAACTCCGCAGCCGACATCTCACGTCTCCCTGTCGGTCTCAAACGGGTGACCTCCAGCGAAGCGTCACGGAATCCAAGGAGGAGACGGCTTCGGGTCAGACGCGCGTGGCCTGGAGCGATGCGCTCGCCGGATGCTTCCGCGTCGGCGATGACGACGTCGACGCTGTCTGCCAGCCGCACTCGGACGGTCGCGCGCTCGGACGACGCTCTGACCCGACGAAGCGCCGATGCGACGTCGAGGTCGGGTGTGAGCCGCACGTCGTCTCGGGTCATCTTGTGCGCGTAGGTCGCCCGCGACGCGTCCTGCGCCTCCCAACGAGCCCGGCCGTGCGCGACGTCGCCGAGCGCGGCGACGAGCGCATCTGCCGCGACGAGCGACAGGCGAGAAGCGAGCGTCGCTGCGCTCGACGATGCGATTTCGACCGCCACCCGAAGGCACACGGGACCGGTGTCGAGACCCTCCTCCATCCGCATGATGCTCACGCCCGTCACCTCGTCGCCCTCGAGTATGGCGCGCTCGATGGGCGCGGCACCACGATGGCGTGGCAAGAGCGATGCGTGAGCGTTGATGCATCCGTACGGAGGTATGTCGAGCACCTCACGAGGAAGGATGGCGCCATAAGCGACCACGCAGATCGCGTCTGGACAGAGCGCTCGGACGGCGGCGATGGTGTCGGGCTGCCGGAGGGACGCCGCTTCTATCACTGGGAGGCCGAGCTCGGTCGCGGCGGTCTTGACCGGCGAGGGAGATGGCGCGGAGCCACGCTTCGACACAGCGTCCGGCCGTGTGACCACGGCGACCACTTCATGCCTGGAAGCGACGGAGCGCAGCGCGGGCACAGAGAACGCTGGGGTGCCCATGAAGACGATCCTCACGGCCGTCCTCCCCTCAGACGGTCTGGCTGTGCGCCTCTCGATACGCTCGCAGCGCGGCCTTGCGCTCCTCAGGCGACAGCCGGTCGAGGAACACGTAGCCGTCGAGGTGGTCGATTTCGTGCTGGAAGAGCCGCGCCAGCAGCCCTTCAGCGTGCACCACGACCCGCTTTCCGTCCAGCGAGACCCCTTCGCAAACCACCGACGCAGCGCGTTCGACGGGGGCTGAGATCCCCGGCACCGACAAGCAGCCCTCCTCGCCTACCTCGGTCTGCTCGGAGCAGTCGACGATCCGTGGGTTGCACAGAGCGTGCAGCCCGTCCTCGAGGTCGTAGACGATGACGCGCTTGAGCACGCCGACCTGGGTGGCGGCAAGGCCGATGCCCTCGGCGTCGTACATGGCGCGAGCCATCCTCGCGACGAGGTCGCGCAGCGTGCTGTCGGAGGAGGGATCGACTTCCTCTGCACGCTGCTTCAGCCCTGGGTCTGGATAGGTGAGGATGCGCATCAACGGCCTCTCGTGGCTGGATTCGAACGACATGTGCAGCGAGAATCATACCACCTGGTCACAGCATCTCGAGCGGATCGACGTCCACGGCGATCCTGGTTCCATCAGGGGGCGTGCGCTCGGCCAGGAGCGTCCAGATGACCCGGCCGAGCGGGGCGCGGGGCGGCGCCTTGAGCACGATGTGGCGCCGGAACAGCCCTTTGAGCCGCGCGATCGCGGGTTCTGTGGGACCCAAGAGGAGCCAGTCCGCGGGAATGACGGCGGTGAGATCCGCGGCGATGTCGGCAGCCGCTGACTCTGCCGTCGTCCGCGAAGGAGACGCGACGAGCACGCGAGCCAGGCGCCCGAACGGCGGGTAGCCGAGCTCGCGACGCTGTTCGAGCTCGCGAGCGACGAGCTCAGAGCGATCGCCGCTGACGACGGCGCGGATAGCGGGATGATCCGGCCAATAGGTCTGCACCACCACCATCCCAGGGCGCGAGCCGCGGCCGGCTCGGCCCGAGACCTGCATGAGCAGCTGATAGGTGCGCTCGGTTGCGCGGAAGTCAGGGAGGTGCATCCCGGTGTCCGCGTCGACCACGCCTACGAGCTCGACCTCAGGGTAGTCGAGCCCCTTGGCGATCATCTGCGTCCCCACCAAGACGCCGTACGGAGACTCCTCGAATCGCCGAAGGACGCTCTCATGGCCGTCCTTCCGTGCGGTAGTGTCGGCGTCCATGCGGATCACGGGCGCATCCGGCCAACGCGCCGAGATCTCCGCTTCAACGCGCTGAGTGCCGGTGCCGAACCGGCGGAGGTACGGGCTTCGGCAGCGAGGGCACAGCGACGGAAGCGCTTCTGAATGCCCGCAGTGGTGGCACACCAGAGAGCCGCGGTCTTCGTGGTACGTGAGCGACACGGAGCAGGACGGGCAGTGCGGCACGAACCCGCACTCGCGACACAGGACGAACGACGCGAACCCGCGCCGGTTGATGAAGAGCACTGCTTTGCCGCGTCGACCGAGCACGTCGTCGAGGGCGCTTTGAAGCGCGCGGGAGAACATCGATCGGTTGCCGTCAGCGAATTCGCGGGTCATGTCGACGACGTTCACTGCTGGCATCGCCGCTCCGGTGGCGCGCTCGGGTAGAACGACGACGGTGGACTCCCCCGCCTCTGCGGCATGCAAGCTCTCGATTGAGGGTGTCGCAGAACCTAAGACGAGCACCGCGCCGTGGCGTTCTGCGATACGGCGGGCGACATCGCGGGCGTGGTAGCGCGGCTCCGAGCTTTGCTTGTACGAGGGCTCGTGCTCCTCGTCGATGACGATCAGTCCGAGGTCTTGCACGGGCGCAAACAGCGCCGAGCGAGCGCCGATCACGAGCCGTGCCTCACCTGAGGCCACCATCTGCCACTGATCGTAGCGCTCCCCATCGCTGAGACGGCTGTGCAGCACGGCCAGTCGCGGTCCGAAGCGAGCGCGGAATCGGCCGACTGTCTGCGGCGTCAGGGAGATCTCAGGGACGAGCACGATCGCCTGCTTGCCCTCGCGCAGGACCGCATCCACCGCTCGCATGTAGACCTCGGTCTTGCCTGAGCCCGTCACGCCATCAAGCAAGACGACCGACCCGGGTGCAGCGTCGCGGATCGCCGCTACCGCCGCTTGTTGGGCTTCGGTGAGCTCGTGGAGGCGATCCTCGCGGACAAGGCCGGCGGATGCGGAGCGCCAGCGGCGCCGCTCTGTGACCACGACGACGCCATGGCGCTGCAGGGCGCGGATGGCTGCGTCTACGTCACCGATCGCGGCGCGAAGCTCCGCGACGCGGAGCGGGCCGTTCTGCAGCGCGGCGACGACCGCACGCTGACGGTGAGCGTTCGCTGGAGGTTGGAAATCGTGCAGCACAAGCTCGACGATCCGTTCGGTGGCGGCGGAAACCGTTGGCCGCTTGAGACGCCACGCATCGCCCTCTTTGACCGCCTTTGGCGTCGATCCGGGCGGCAGGAAGAGGCGCAGCGCTTCGATAGGTCGGCATGCGTACTCGTCTGCTATCCACTGCGCCGACGACCAGCGCACACCATCGAAGAGCGGCTCGCCGAGGACCTCGACGAGGTCACGGAGCCCCTCGTCCACCGATGGCGGGCCGAGCGAGACGACGTACCCGACTGCGATGCGGGATCCGAGCGGCACGAGGACGGGCGTCCCGACGGCGACCCTGCCCGCAAGGTGGCTGGGCACGGCGTAGTCGAGCGGTCGCGCAAGCGATCGCGGGCTTACGTCGAGCAGCACTTGTGCCGCAGCCGTCATCTCGCTCCCTCGTGGTGCATCGCGTACAGCATACGACGGGCCGCCGACACGAGGCAGGCGACCCGTCGCGCTTCGGGAATCGCTACTGCACTGCCGAGAGCAAGTCGTCGACGCGATCGGTGCGCTCCCACGTGAATGCCGCGTCGTCGCGTCCGAAGTGCCCGTACGCGGCTGTCTTGCGGTAGATCGGCCGACGGAGGTCGAGGTCGCGGATGATCGCGCCAGGACGCAGGTCGAAGACCTCGAGGACGGCCTTCTCGATGCGCTCGACTGGGACGGCTTCCGTCCCGAAGGTCTCGACGGTGACAGACAGCGGATGCGCGACGCCGATGGCGTACGCGAGTTGGATCTCGCAGCGCTCAGCCAGTCCTGCGGCGACGACGTTCTTCGCGACCCACCGTGCGGCGTACGCTGCTGAGCGATCGACCTTGGTGCAGTCTTTCCCGGAAAAGGCGCCGCCGCCGTGGCGCCCCATGCCGCCGTACGTGTCGACGATGATCTTGCGGCCCGTCAGCCCTGAGTCGCCCATCGGGCCTCCGATCACGAAGCGGCCCGTCGGGTTGACGAAGATCTCGGCGTCGCGCCACTCGATCCCTTCGAGGTCGAAGACTGGCTCGATGACGTGCTCGACGAGGTCGGGACGCATGAGGTTGTCGATGTCCACCCCCTCTGCGTGCTGAGAGGAGATGAGGATCTTCTCCACCGCGACGGGCTTCCCGTCGACGTAGCGGACCGTGACCTGGGTCTTCCCGTCGGGACGCAAGTACGGCAGGACCTCGGCCTTCCTCACCGCAGTCAAGCGCTCTGCCAGGCGGTGGGCCAGGTAGATCGGCATCGGCATGAGCTGCGAGGTCTCGGTGCACGCATACCCGAACATCATTCCCTGGTCGCCTGCGCCGATGAGGTCGAGGGGGTCTCTGTCGCCGTGCTTCGCCTCGAAAGCCTCGTCCACGCCGATCGCGATGTCAGGGCTCTGCTCGTGGACAGAGGTGATGACGCCGCACGTCTCGTAGTCGAACCCGAACTTGGCGCGCGTGTACCCGATGTCCTTCACCGTCTCCCGCACGATGGTCGGGATGTCGACGTACGCGTGCGTCCGGATCTCACCTGCTACGACGACGAGCCCCGTCGTGACGAGCGTCTCGCACGCCACGCGCACGTAGTCGGGCGAAGCGGCAGACCCCTTGTCGGTGACGTATCCCTCGTCGGCGAGCTCTTGCTCCCGCGCGATGATGGCGTCCAGGATGGCGTCTGAGATCTGGTCGCACATCTTGTCGGGATGACCCTCGGTCACGGACTCTGAGGTGAAGACGTACTCGCGTGGCATGGCATCTCCTTCTCCTATGGCGCGACCGACCTTCGGCGGCAGAAAAAAGCCCCTTGCCTGCACAAGACAAGGGACGTCGCGACGCGTTCCGCTATTCCCTCATCTTCCAGGCATCCTGCCTGCCGCAATGTGGCACCGTTGCACGTTTTCGAGCTCGGTTGCCGGGGCCTCTTCGGGTGCGGTCCCTACGCCCTCTGCAGCGGTTCCCCGCTGCCTCGTGATGAGTCCCGACTAGGGTAGCATCCGCAGGCGTGAGGTGCAAGCGACCGCGCTGCCGGTGCCGCGAGTGGGTTATCATGTGGCGAGCACTGATTGGAGGCATCGTGGTCACCAAGCTGCTGGATAGCGCTGTCCACTTCATCGAGTTCGTCGTCGCTGGGCTGCTCGTCGTCATCGCGGCGCTCGGAGCCGTCGACCTCATCGTCGAGCTTGTCGGAGCCGTCAGCGAGAAGGGGTATCTGACTCCGCAGACCGTCCTGCGTGTTCTCGACTCCGTGCTGGTGGTGTTCGTCGTCATAGAGCTTTTCAGCATCGCGCTGGCGTACCTGGAGAAACGGAACATCATCGCGACGGTGATGGAGGCCGGCCTCGTGGCCGTCGTCCGCAAGCTCGTCGTCTTCGAAACGGGATCTGACGCGAGCTACGTGCTCCTGAAGTCCGTGTCCCTTGGCATTCTCATCCTCGCCATCGGCCTGACGTGGTTCCTCTTGCGGAAATCGGGCGTGTGCGAGATCGGCACCGCCCACGAGAAGTAGCGCCCGAGTCCTCGACCACGGAGCACGGAGGTATGTCAGTGACTGAGCACGTCCGCGTTCGTTTCGCGCCCAGCCCCACGGGCCACCTGCACATCGGCGGCGCGCGCACAGCCGTCTACAACTGGGCGTTCGCACGACGCCACGGCGGCACGTTCGTGCTGCGCATCGAGGACACCGATCCGGAGCGCTCGACTGAGGAGAACACGCAGGCGATCCTTCGCGCCATGGAGTGGCTCGGGCTCGACCACGACGAAGGGCCAGACGTCGGCGGGCCGTACGGTCCGTACCGCCAGACCGAGCGTGCGCACCTCTACGCAGACGCGTTGGAGCGGCTGAAGGAACGCGGCTCGGTGTACCCGTGCTTCTGCACGCCTGAGGAACTTGAGCGCAAGCGCGAGGAAGCGAGGGCGCGTGGCGGATTCGCCGGATACGACCGCACGTGTCGCTTGATCCCGCAGGAGGAGGCGCAGCGTCGGATCGAGTCTGGAGAGCCCCACACGTGGCGGCTGAAGGTTCCGCTTGAGCGCGGCGACGTCGTGTTCGACGATCTCGTTCGCGGGGAGATGCGCTTCCCTATCTCGGCCATCGACGACCTCATCGTCGTGCGCTCGGACGGCACCCCGACGTACAACTTCGCTGTGGCCGTAGACGACGCGACGATGCGCATCACCCACGTGATCCGCGGCGACGACCACATCTCCAACACGCCGAAGCAGATCCTCATCTACGAGGCCCTGGGGCTCGAGCCGCCAGAGTTCGCGCACCTCTCGATGATCTGGGGCCCTGACGGCAAGCGGCTCTCGAAGCGGCACGGCGCCACGTCCGTGGAGGCGTACCGTGAGATGGGCTACCTCCCGGTGGCGCTGCTGAACTACCTGGCGCTGCTCGGCTGGTCGCTCGACGGCGAGACGACGGTCATCGACAGGGACACGCTCGTGGCGAACTTCAGTCTGGAGCGCGTCTCCCGGAACCCGGCGATCTTCGACGCGGAGAAGCTCGAGTGGTTGAACGGCGTCTACATCCGCCAGATGTCTGCCGAGGAGTTCGTCGAGCGCATGGTCCCGGTGCTCGTCGAGGCCGGCCTGTTGCGCGCCGAAGAGGTCGCGGCTCGTCGCGAGTGGCTGCTCGCGCTGGCGCCGCTCGTCTCAGAGCGCATCAAGCGACTGGACGAGATCGTGGCGATGGTGCGCTTCCTGTTCGAGGACGTCGCGATCGACGACCGCGCGCGCGAGGCGGTGCTCGCCAAGCCGGGGGCCGCGACTGCGCTTGCGGCAGCGCGCGAGGCGCTCTCCGGTGTGGCGTCGTGGGACGCACCGTCGATCGAAGCAGCGCTCCGCCCGCTTCCTGAGCGCCTTGGCATGAAACCAAAGGCCGTGTTCCAGGCCTTGCGCGTGGCGGTCACTGGGACTACGGTGAGCCCGCCTCTGTTCGAGAGCCTGGAGCTGCTCGGACGCGAGCGCTCGCTCGCCCGCATCGAAGCCGCGCAGCCGCTGGCCGCAGAGTGACGAGACCGGCGTCGGTGCTTGACACCGCGAGAGGCGCTGGGTAGCATACCTTCTCGCGCCCGGCAGGGCGGCCGCAGGATGTCGCTACTGGGGCGTCGTCTAATGGCAGGACAGCGGATTCTGGTTCCGTATGTGGGGGTTCGACTCCTCCCGCCCCAGCCAGGCGACGTAAGCGAATATGGCCCGTTCGTCTAGTGGACTAGGACACCGCCCTCTCAAGGCGGAGATCACGGGTTCGAATCCCGTACGGGCTACCAAGCACAACCGACCGCCTCCGGGCGGTCGTTCGCTTTTGGGAGCCCTCGGGTGCTAGACTAGGTTATGAGGAGCGGGCTAGACGGCCGCGCGCGTTCACGCGTGAGGAAAGTCCGGACTCCACAGGGCAGGGTGCAGGCTAACAGCCTGGCGGGGCGACCCGACGGAAAGTGCCACAGAAAAGAAAACTCCCCCGCGCACGCGGGAGAAAAGCTGAAACGGTGCGGCAAGAGCGCACCAGCGTCACGGTGACGTGGCGGCTTGGCAAACCCCACCCGGAGCAAGGGCGAATAGGAGCGGTCAAGGCTGGCCCGGCCGTCGCTCGGGTATGCCCGCTCGAGGCCGTCGGCAACGGCGGTCCCAGATAGATGGCCGTCCTCGACAGAATCCGGCTTACAGGCCCGCTCCTCGCGCTCCTGTCCTGGCTAGCCGGCGAGCCCCACTCGGGTCTTCACGATCCCGAGGAGCGAGTCGCTGTCGACCGTGGTGAGCCGCACGTAGTCAGCGCCGGCGACGCGAGCGATCTCACGCGCGGCCGATCCCCCGCCAGGCACGGCGGTGGTGTCGATCACGATCGTGCGGATGTCGCGCTCACGGATCTGCTGGGCCGCCGCCCGGGCGTCCTCAGACCCGAGGCCGCCGTTCACTCCGACGTTGGCGCGACCGTCGGTCACCAAGACGAGCCACGGCACCACCTCGTGGTTCCGCTTCCGCTCCGACTCGAGGACCTCGAGCGAGCGGATGAGGCCGTGAGCGAGCGGAGTAGCTCCTCCGACCGGCAGGGATCGAAGCTTGAGCTGTGCGAGCTCGACGCTTGCTGTGGGCGCGAGCAGGACATCAGCCCCCTCTCCGCGGAACGCGACCAGCCCCACCCTGTCCCTGCGCTGGTAGGCGCCGACGAGGAGCTCGAGCACGGCGGCCTTGGCGGCCTCCATGCGGTTCGATGCGCCCATGGATCCGCTGGCATCGACGCAAAAGACGATGGAAGCGCCGACACGCCGCGTGCGGATTTTGTTGCGGAGGTCGGACGGCTCGAGCTTGATAGCGAGCTCCCCCTCGCGCTCGGACTGATGGGAGGCCGCCGCGCGGATCGTCGCATCGAAGGCGATGTCGATGCGGGACCCGGGCCGAACCGGCTCGGACCTGGTGTACCTGCCGGTGCCGTCGTGCGACGTGCTCCTCTGTGTGCGTCCGGCCACGGACCGCCGGATGCGGTCAAGGTCCTCGTCGAGGTGGAGCAGCGGCGCGTCTCCGTCAGGCGCGCCCGCCTCACGAAGCCGGACGCGCGCAGCGCGTTCGCGCTCCGGCTCCGACGCCGAACCGGCTTCAGCCGGGACGAGCTGGCGCACGTCGTTGTCGGGCTGCTCGTGGCCGTCGGCCTGCGCAAGCGCCTGCTGCAGTCGGTCGCCTGGGTGCTCTCGATCTTCGAACGGCGTCTTCCGCATCCGATGCGCGAGAACCAGCGGAGCGACGGCCTTCACGTGCGCTGGGCGCACCTCGTGATCGCCGGATATCAGCGCGAAGGCGGTGGCTGCTCTGGCCATGACGAGATCGGCTCGATGGCCTTCCACGCCCAAGGAGGCGCAGATCGAGGCGATCAGGAACAGGAGGTCGTCGTCCAACTCGACGTCGTCGAGGAGCCGCCTGGCCTCGATGATGGAGCGCTGAAGCGCATCGTCGGCTGACGCCCACTCGCGTGCAAAGGACGCCGGATCGTCCTCGAAAGCGCGCCGCCGCCGCATGACTTCGACGCGCTGCGCTGGATCGGCGATCGTCTCGACATCGACGCACAGCCCGAAGCGATCGAGCAGCTGGGGACGCAGCTCCCCTTCTTCTGGGTTCATGGTGCCGACCAGGATGAACCGTGCAGGATGCTCGTGCCGCACTCCCTCGCGTTCGACGACGTTCACGCCGCTGGCTGCGGCGTCCAAGAGTGCGTCGACGAGGTGGTCGTCGAGGAGGTTGACCTCGTCGACGTAGAGGATGCCACGGTTCGCCTCAGCGAGCAGCCCCGGCTCGAACGCGCGCTCGCCGTGTTTGAGCGCGTGCTCGATGTCGAGCGTGCCGACGAGGCGGTCTTCAGTGGCGGAGACGGGAAGGTCCACGACTCGCACTGGGCGTCTGGCTCGAGGGAGCGGTCCGTCCTTCGCCCGGGCGAGACATTCGGAGCACAGAGAGGAGATGTCGTTCGGGTCGCAACCGTACCGGCATCCGTCGACGACCTCGATGGGCGGGAGCACGGAAGCGAGCGCGCGGACAGCCGTGGACTTGGCGGTGCCCTTGTGGCCCCTGATCAGCACGCCGCCGATCCTCGGGTCGACGGCGTTGATCACGAGCGCCGTCTTCAGCGCCTCCTGCCCAACGATGGCCGAGAAGGGGAATCGCTTCCGCGACACGTCGTGCTTCTCCCGTCAAGAGAACGGCCCGGCTACAGTATATTGTAGCCGGGCCATCTGTGCCAACGATATTTTGTGGCTCAGAAGGAACGCCACTGGAACGTGCCGCACTCCGCCGGTGTGCTCTCCCCTGCCTTGGGACAGGTGCTGAAGTACACGCAGTCCTTGCAGGTGTACGCCCCGATCTCGAGCTCGCCAGAGGGCTCGTATGGTTTCGTCTCGGCGACCTGCGTGGGCTCGTCTGCCGAGATCTCCTCAGGGTACTCGCCCATGATGACCGGACGCACCGGTTCGAGGTCGACCGGCGGCTGGGCCTCGGCGCTGACAACCGGCTCTGCCTCGACGACCCCAAGGGGCTCAGAGACGGGGACATCCGGAACCGGCTCTGCCGTCGCGAGCGGCTCGGTCTCCACCACGATGGGCTCGAGGTCGGCTGCCGCGGTCTCTGTCTCGACGGCCGGAGGCTCGGGCACTTCGATGCCTTGCTGCACGAGGGTGTCCGCCGCGCGCCTGAGCGCCTCGAGCAAGGCGTCGTCTGAGGGCTCCGACTCCTCTGCTTCCGGCGTCGTCGGTCCCGGCTCGATCGCGGGCGCGGGCTCGAACGAGGCCAGCGCGGCAGCCAAGTCGTCGACGCTGCTCGCCGCTTCGACGGGCGCTGCCTCCGAAGGCACCGCGAAGGCATCCTCGTCGAGGACCGCCTCCGCTGGAGAGGCCTCTGCAGCCAGTGGCTCTGGCAGCTGCGCTGCGGACGTGACCGCAGTTTCGACGTACGTGAGATCGGGTTCGCCGAGCGGTTGCTCCGGCTCGCTCACGACGGCAGGCACGCCCTGCTCTTCGGGCTGCATTCCAGCGTCGTGCTCGCTCGGTTCGCTGGCGATGGCCGGTTCCGCGGGAAGCGCCACCGAGGGTATGCGGAGCAGCAGGACCGGCGTTGCGCTGTCGAGGTCGACCAGGTGAAGGTCGTATCCTTCCAGCCACGTTTCCTCCGACGACGCAGCGCTGGCTAGAGCAGACAACGCCTCCTCCCGGCTGGAGAAGACCGACTCGACGATTGCAGTGGCGGCTCCCGTCGCTGGGTCGACGCCGATGATCACCAGTCTCATCTCATGCTCCTGACGACGCCGGGCACTCCTGAGCAATCCTACACCAATGCTACGCCGGCAGACTGTGACGGACAACACGACAGCAGCCGTTGTGCTAGGATTCTCTCACCACGACACGGCAGGTTCGATGCTAGGCGCGACGACACTCACCGACGGCGACTTCGTGACCGTCGACATCGAGACCACGGGACCCGTCCCGGGGCACGACTCCATCATCGAGATCGGCGCAGTGCGGGTAAGCAAGGGCGCGATCGTCGGGTACTTCGAGACTCTCGTTCGCCCTTCCTCTCCGATCCCGCCAGCCATCGTCGAGTTGACTGGGATCACGGATGACATGGTGCGCGACGCTCCGTCAGTCGCGGAGGCCGTGTGCGCGTTCAGGGCGTTCGCGCAGGGCGCGGTGCTCGTGGCGCACAACCATCGCTTTGACATGGGGTTCCTGGACTACGAGTCGGAGCGCACCGGATGCGAGCCCATCCCGCGTCCCGTCTTGGACACGCTGATCCTCTCGCGGCGCTTGCATCCGACGGAGCGCCGTCACAACCTCCGTGACGTGTCCGCACGGTACGGCACGTCGGGCGCCCCGACGCACCGCGCTCTGGCGGATGCCCTCGCGACCGCTGAGGTCTTCTCCGCGATGCTGGGCGAGCTCACGAGCATGGGGCTGACGGACGCGGCGGACGTCGCTCGCATCTGCGGGCTTCCCGCTCGCGGCGACCTGGCTCGGAAGCTGGCGCTCACGACCGACCTGTCTGACGGACCTGGGGTCTTCGCGCTTATGGACGAGCGCGGCCGTGTGCTGTACGTGGCTCGAGCGCGGCGCATCCGATCCAGGGTGCGAAGCTTCTTCTACAGGTCGCCGGACGACTCCGCTGGAAGCGCGGTCGCCTCGACAGCGAAGGTTCGTGCGTTGAAGTGCTCGACGGCGCTGCATGCCCAGCTGCTGGAAAGCCGGCTCAAGGCGCGGTACGCGCCACCGTTCAACGCCGACTGCGAGCGTGGCCGGCGCATGGTGTACATCCGGGTCGACACCAAACAGGCATATCCCGCGTTGACCGTGATGACTCGTCGCCCTCGGAGCGGCACGGCGATCGGTCCGTTCACGAACGTGTGGGCTGTCCGTCGCGTCGTGACGGCGCTCAAAGAGCAGTTCGGGTTGCGCATGTGCGGACGTCGTCTGAACGGCGCTGCTTGTCTTGTGGAGTGCGTCCACCGGAGCGCATCGTCCTGTCCACGCCCCTGCATCGGCGCCATCGAGCCTGACGAGTACGGGGCGCGCGTGACGGCCGCCTTGTCCGTGTTCGACGGTGGCCACGCGCGCTTCCGTGCCACGCTCCAGGCGCTCAGGGAACGCGCTGCCATGGACATGCGCTACGAGGACGCCATCGTGTACCGCGACACGCTGAAAGCGCTGGACAGGTGCGTGTCTGCACTCGACGTCGTGCGGTCTGCGACATCTCATCGCGGCTCGGCCATCGTCGAAAGGCACGATAACGAAGCGACGGTGCTGCTCATCAGGCATGGCCGCGTCGCCTCTGTGGTCCGCGGGCGCCTCGAGGACGACGATGCCCGCCGATTCGTCGACAAGCTCACACTGGCCGCTCGTCGGGCGTTCTCCCCGGACAGGATGGCCGAGGATCCCCGCAACCTCACGGCCAGGCAGCTTCGAGAGCTGTTCATCGTAGACGCGTATCGTCGCCACGCGCGGCCAGCGGAGGTCTGGCTCGAAAGCGGTCCGGACGAGCTGGTCCAAGCGGTGATCGCGCTCTTGCGCGTCGACCTCGGCGAGGCTCCGGAGATCAGCCGTCGCGAAGCTCCTTCAATCGCGCCACATTCAGGGCGTCCTTCGTAGGCGGCGCTCCCGGCATCTCTACGACGACGTCCGCGTTGTGCAGCTGCTCCTGCTCGAACAGCAAGGCGAAGCCGGCCTCGCCGATGGTGCCCTCTCCCACCCAGGCGTGCCGGTCGCGACGCGATCCGCAGCCGTAGAGCGCGTCGTTCGCGTGGACGAGCGCGACGCGAGCTTCCGCGCGCGCGAACGGCGACAGTAGGGTCCGCCAACCCGAGGGCGTCGACAGGTCGTAGCCGGCGACGTGCGCGTGGCAGGTATCGACGCAGACTGCGACGCGCGTCTTGAGACTCGCGGGGATCGCGTCGAACACAGCGATGATCTCCTCGGAGCTCGAGCCAAGGGTTCTGCCCGAGCCAGACGAGTTCTCGAGGAACACGCCCGCTGCGCATCCGTCGGTCATCTGGAGGGCGCGGGTCGCCGCCGCAGCGACGCGCAGGCAAGCATGTTCGCGGGAGCCAGGAGCGCTTCCGAGGTGGGTCACGACCGCCGGTGCTCCCAAATCCGCCGCTCGCACGATCTCGTCGGCAAGCGCATCGATGGAGCGCAGCCACAGCTCTTCATCGAGGCTCGCAAGGTTCACGAGGTACGCGCCGTGGGTGGCGGCGAGCGTCATGCCGTGCTCCGCGAGCGCGCTGCGGAAGGCCGACAGATCGCGTTCGTCGCGCTCAGGCGCGTGCCACTGCAGCGGCGTCTTCGCGAAGATCTGCATCGTCTCGCATCCCACTGAACGCGCGTACGTGACGGCGTCGACGAGACCCTTCGACGTGCGTACGTGTGCTCCGATCCGCATGGCCGCCCTTCGTAGTCGGTGGGTGTCGTGGATAGCATTACACTTCTTCCATGAGCGTTGAACCGACACCGTGGGCGGCGCGGGCGATCCTCCACGTGGACATGGACGCGTTCTTCGCCGCGGTCGAGCAGCTGGACAGGCCCGAGCTGCGCGGAAAGCCGGTAGTCGTAGGCGGCGATCCGAAGTCGCGCGGCGTCGTGGCGACGGCATCCTACGAAGCGCGCACGCACGGGGTCCGTTCGGCGATGGCCTCGTCGGCGGCAGCCCGCCTGTGCCCGGATGCGGTGTGGGTGCGGCCGAGGTTCGACCGCTACCGAGAAGTCGCCCAACGCGTGAGAGAGATCTTCTTCGACGTCACGCCGCTCGTGGAAGTCGCCTCGATCGACGAGGCGTACCTGGATGTGACGCCCGGCCAGAGCGGCGAAGACCCTGTGCAGGTGGCTCGATCGATCGCGGAGAAGGTGCGCGCCATGGGGCTCTCGTGCTCGATCGGCGTCGCCACCTCGAAGACGGTCGCGAAGATCGCGTCCGATCGGGAGAAGCCGGGCGGGCTAGTTGTCGTGCGCCCAGGCGAGGAGTCCGCGTTCTTGGCGCCGCTTGCCGTGAGCGTGCTGCCTGGCATCGGCCCGGCTGCGCAGAAGCGGCTGGCTCGCTTCGGCGTCAAGACGCTCGGCGAGCTCGCCACGCTGGACGAGGAGCGCGCGGTAGCGGCATTGGGATCGTTCGGACCCGTGGCGGTGCTTCGGGCACGCGGGGTCGATCCGCGGCCTGTAGCGACGGAGCGGCCGGTGAAGAGCCTCTCGAACGAGGTCACGTTCCCGGTCGACCTCACGCCCGACGAGGCCGCGATGCGTCTCGAACGGCTGGTCGAGAAGGTGGCGTCGCGGCTTCGCGCGCGCCGTTTGGCGGGGCGCACCCTGGCCGTGAAGGTGCGGTATCCGGACATGACGACCAGAAGCGCCCAGGCCACGCTTTCGCAGCCTGCCTACCTCGAGCAGGAGATGCTTCCGGCGGCGCGGGAGCTGTTGGCGTCCCTCGCCCCGCCCGGCACGCGCGTCCGGTTGCTCGGCTTCGGCGTTTCTGCGCTCACCGAGCCGATGGAGCAGCTGGAGCTGTTCGGCGAGACGGAGGCGTCCGCCGAGCGGGAGCGCTCGACCGCTCTTGCGAAGAATCTGGACGAGATCAGGAGGCGGTTCGGCCCGAACGCCGTGCGTCGCGGACTGCGCGGCGATGACGAGCCGCGTCAGGGGTCCTGAACGCAGGCGGAGCACGCGGGGTCCTGCTCGTCTTCAGGCGCGCCCGCTAAGCCGCGCTGCGGTCCGAGGGGTCCTGACGGCACGGCTCGCCTGAGCCGCACCGGCGCGCCGTCGCGCGCTCGCACGACGTACGGTTCGATGCGCTCCGCCACGATCACGAGACCTCGCTCAGGATTGTTCTGCAGCGTCCCTTCCACGAGGTAGGCGCGGTTCGAGACGATGACGTCGCCCGTGCGCTGCAGCACGTCTTCGAACACGACGACGTCGAGCAGCCCGGTGGCGTCTTCGAGCGTGAGGAAGCACGTCCGTTTGCCCGAACGCGTCGGCGGCGTCTGCGCCCGCTCGCGGACGCCCACGACCCGCACGCGCGTGCGGTCGTCGAGCGCTTGAAGCTCGCGTGCGCGCGTCACGCCGCAACGGTCGAGGTCGTCGTCCGCGAGCTCGAGCGGATGGCAGCTGATCGAAAGCCCCAGGATCTCGAGCTCGGCAGACACGCGGCGCAGAAGCGACCATCCGGACGGATGCTGCGGGCACTCGGGCGTCCGCGCCTTGCCTGGCGCGATGAGGAGCACGTCGTCGCCCGCAACGCCCTCTCGCGCTATCACGGCCTTGAGCTCCGGCAGCATGGCGAGCATCTCGTCTCGGGTCGGCGGGCGGCCGGCGTCGGTGAGCCCGAGGCCGTCGAGCGCTCCGACGCGGATGAGGCTCTCCGCTTCCGGCGTCTCGGCGCCCGTCCGTCGCAGGAAGTCCGCGAGGTCGAGGAACGGCCGACGTGCCCGCTCGCGGGCGATGGCGGCGAGCGTCCGTTGCGTGATGCCGCACACGTCTTTGAGGCCGACCCGGATCGCCCGTCCGTCCGCTTCGACGGTGTGCTCGGCGTCTGAGCGGTTCACGTGCGGGGGCAGCACCTCGATGCCGTGGCGTCTGGCGTCGTTCAGCACCGCTCGCGGCGTGTAGAACCCCATCGGCTCGTTGTTGAGGATCGCGCAGGCGAACTCGGCTGGGAAGTACCGCTTGAGCCACGCGCTCGCGTACGAGATCACCGCGAAGCACGCCGCGTGCGCTTTGCAGAACCCGTACGCCGCGAACCCTTCGATCTGCCGGAACGCCTCCTCGGCCGCGCTCCGATCGACGCCGCGCTCGACCGCGTGCTCGACGAACCGCTCCCGTATCGCCTCCATCTCTGCCCGCGAGCGGTCCTTGGTCATAGCGCGCCTGAGCAGGTCGGCTTCTGCAAGCGAGAAGCCGGCGACTGCGTGCGCGACGCGCAGGACCTGCTCCTGGTACAGGATGACGCCGTAGCTGTCACGGAGCACCTCTGCCATCGCGGGATGCGGGACCGAGACGGGCTCGATGCCGTGCCGTCTGCGGATGAACGGCGTGATCATCTCGGCTTCGAGCGGGCCGGGCCGGAACAGCGAGATCGCCGCGATGATGTCGCCGAAGGTGCGCGGCTTGAGCCGCGTGGCGAGGTTGCGCTGCCCGCTCGACTCGAGCTGGAAGACGCCCACCGTGTCTGCGCGCGCGATCATCGCGAAGACCTCGGGGTCGTCCGGTGCGAGGTCGAACGGCTCGGGGACGGCGTCCTCTCCTACGCGCGCTCGTGCCAGCTCGACCGCGTCGCTGATGGCCGAGTGCATGCGAAGCCCCAAGATGTCCATCTTCACGAGGCCGAGCGCTTCGACGTCGTCTTTGTCGTACTGCGCGACGGCGACGCCTTTGCCGGCGATCTGCAACGGCGCCCACGTCCACACCGGCTCTTTCGTGATGAGGAATCCGCCCAGGTGGGTCCCGAGGTGCATGGGGAAGCCCGCGAGCTCCTCTGCGAGCTCGATCACGAGGCCGTAGCGCTCCTGGTCGTGCAGCGGATGGTTCCTGCATTCGGGATAGGCAGCGAGCACCTCGCGCAGTCGGCGCGCGCTCGTCCACGGCAGGTTCCGCGAGAGCGCGTCGATCTCGCGCGGCGGGAATCCGAGCGCCCGAGCCGCCGTGCGCACAGCGCCGCGAGCGCCCATCGTCTGGATCGTGGCGACCATCGCCACGTGGTCCTCGCCGAACCTCTTATAGATGTACGCCACCACCTCGTCGCGCCTGCGCGAGTCGAAGTCGACGTCGATGTCGGGCATCTGCCGGCGTGCGGGATTCAAGAACCGCTCGAAGAGAAGGTCGTGCTGTATCGGGTCCGCGTCCGTGATGCCGAGCGCGTATGCCACGATGCTGTCGCCCGCGCTCCCGCGGCCCGTCGCGCGTATCTGGCGCGAGCGCGCGAAGTCCACGATGTCTTTCACCACCAAGAAGTATTCGGCGAACCCGAGCTGCTGGATGGCGGCAAGCTCGCGTTCCAGCCGGGCGACCGCCTCTGGGGTGAGCGGCCGGTACCGCTTCCCGAGCCCGTCCCACGCGGCCTTCGCGAGCGTCGAATACGGCGTCTCGCCGCGAGGGACCTCGACGCTCGGGAAGTGCAGCGTCCCGAGCCCCAGGTCGAGGTCGCATCGCTCGGCGATCGCAAGCGTCGCGTCGCACGCGCCGGGGACGCCCGCGAACAGACGGCGCATCTCGGACGCAGGCTTCAGCCAGAGCTCGGCGTTCTGGCGCTCGTAAGGACCGGGAAGCCCGGTGCGAGCGCCCGCTGCTGCGAGCACGTCGTGAAGCCGGAACTCTCGCTTCTCGACGTAGTGCACGTCGTTGGTGGCGACGATAGGAAGCCCGAGACGCTCAGCGATGCCGACGAGCGTCGCTACGTACCGAGGGCTCTCGGGCACGAGCAGGTTCATGAGCTCCACGTAGAAGTCCCCGGGCGCGAAGCAGCGCGCGAGCGCAGCGAGGGCCCGCTCGGCTCTGCTCGCTTGCCCCGCAAGGACGGCGGCGCCCGCTTCCCCGTACGGGCACCCCGAAAGCCCGATGAGCCCCTCTGAGAACCGTGCGAGGTCCTCGAGCCCGGCCACCGACGGCCGCTGGGTCTTGCCGAGGTGCATGCGCGTGATGAGCGCGCACAGGTTCGCGTACCCGGTGCGGTCCTTCGCGAGGAGCGTGAGGTGGAAGCCCTGGCCGGCTGCTCTGCCGAAACCAGCGAGCGGTGGAAGCGGGAGCCGGGCCGTGGGCGGCGCATCCCCTTCGTCGCCCACGCAGCCGACCGGCTCGACGACGATCTCGGCGCCCACGATCGGGCGTATGCCGGCCTTCTTGGCGGCCCGGTAGAAACGGACAGCGCCGGAGAGACCTTGGTGGTCGGTGAGCGCGAGCGCAGGCATGCCGTACGCTGCTGCCCTCTCGACGAGCGCGCCGACGTCGGCGGCGCCGTCCATGAAGCTGAAGCTCGAGTGGACGTGGAGGTGTACGAAGCCGGACATCGCCGTGCGTTCAGTCGACGACCCCCACGAGCAGCCAGCGGCCCTCGTGGCGGTCGAAGGCGAGGTCGTACAGGCCGCCTCGCGCCAAGACGCGGAAGCAGCGCCTGCTCATGCGCGCACGCGGGTCCCACCACGCCCGCTCCACGGACCACGTCTGCACGAGCGCGTCGACGCGGTAGCGCGTGCCGTTCCATTCGAATGCGGCCGGTGCGCGCTTCGAGCCGTCCCAGACCACCTCGATGGGCTCTTCGCGACGCTTCCCGGACCCGAGCGGGCCGCTCACAAGCTGCGAGCCCCGGACGATCCACGGGCTTCTCAAGAGCTCGAGGATGACCGGAGTCCTCGTCGCGCGCCCGGTGAAGAGGTCGAGCGGCTGCCCGGCGCGGTCGGCTGGCCGGTACTGCTTGATCGCACGATGCCGTCCCACAGCACGCCTCCCTGGGATGATGCGCCGGACGCAGAAGGAGCCATGAGGGGTCTGCGTCCGGCAACGCCAGTATATCGAACACATGTTCGATATACAAGGGAGGTCTGACAGGACAGATGGGCCGCGAGACGGGCTAGCTGGCTTCTTCGCTCGCAACAGGTCGGACGACGATCCGCGACGCGACCTCTTTGCTCAGCGCGAACCGCGTCGACTCGGTCTCGACGAGAAGCGCCCCGTCGAACGCCGACACGTCGCGCACGACGACGCGGGTCCCGGGGAACAGGCCCAAAGAAGCGAGGTGCTCCAGCAACCCTTCTTGGTCTTCCTCGACCCTCACCACGGTCGTCTCGACGCCTGGACTCGCTTCAGCGAGCGTGACGCCAGGAGACTGCCGCACCTCTCCGTCCACGTCCGGTATCGGATGGCCGTGCGGACACGTGGCGGGGTTGTCGAGGAAGGACTCGAGGGCCGCCAGGACCTTCGGCGACAACGCGTGCTCCAGCACGCACGCCTCATCGTGGACGTCCTCCCACGGGAGCCCGAGCACGTCTGCCAAGAACCGTTCGGCGATACGGTGCCGTCGAATGACGTCGAGCGCCGCCCTCTTCCCCTCGTCAGTGAGCTCCACGCGGCCGCGGGGTCGGCTCACGTAGCCGTCGCGGTCGAGGCGCTGCAGCGTCGCGGTGACCGTCGGGCCCGACACGCCGAGCGCCTCGGCGATCCGCACGGGGCGGACCGGGCCGTCCTTCGACAGCTTGTAGATCGCTTCGAGGTACTCCTCGATGGTGTGGCTCGGCACGTCTGGGCCTTCCGACGATCACTGAGCATGCCCTACCCGGAAACGGTAGCACATACTCAGCCAGACTCGCACGGAGCGGCGGAACGCCGCTCACGCGGCAGAAGCCCGTTCGCCACACAAGGTCTACCGTACGGCGCGCCTTGACGGCCGCTCGTCGCAATATGGCGAAAACCCTCCCCGAACCTGTTGACGCCGGTGTCTTAGTGCCGTAGCATCCGTCTCGTCCCGAGAGGTCAGACCTCGAGGACCGGCGAGGCGGTGTACCAGCTGCTGCCGGAGAGGGTCTGGGCGTGAAGGGCCGCGTGAGCAGCCGGATCCCCAGGTCGTCGAAGGCAAGAAACGGGAAGCCGCGGAGCGGGTGCTCAGGCGAGATTTCTCGGGACGCCTCTTTTCTCGGCTCTATCGCGTGTACGCGACGCGCGCGACCGGAGACTCCCAGACCGCGACTTCAGACAGGCGCACTCGCCCGGCGGTGGCGCTCGCGACCCGGTCTTCCATCCGCTCGAACACGACACGAGCCAGGTTCTCTGCTGTGGGGCTCACGCGATCGAACGGCGGAACCTCGTTGAGGTACGTGTGGTCGAATGCGGAGAGGACTTCAACGAGGTCTGCTTTGAGGTCCTTGAAGTCGTACAGGATGTCCCGAGCATCCAGCTCGTCCCCGACGACCGTCACCTCGACGTCCCACGTGTGACCGTGCAGGTTGCGGCACTCGCCTTCGTACGACCGGAGCGCGTGCGCCGCATCGAAGTGGTATCGCACAGAGAGCGTGTACATCGATCCTCCTAGAACAACCGCGGAGCCGCGTCCTCGGCATCCGGGCTCGCGCCTGCTTCGGAAGCTCCGTCAAGCGCGCGGTTGCACAGCTCGTCAGCCCGCCGGTTCATGGCGCGCGGCACGTGCTCGAACCGGATGCTTGGGAAACGGGACGCCAGCATGCGTGCGCGCTCGTGAAGGGGCTTGAGGTGCGGGCTCTTCACTCGGTACGCGCCAGTCATCTGCCGGACGAGGAGCTCGCTGTCGAGCCGCACGACGAGATCCTCGAACCCGTGCGCAGCCGCCGCGTGGAGCCCTTCTATGAGGGCCTGGTACTCGGCCAC
The DNA here is from genome assembly GCA_001950395.1 of Coriobacteriaceae bacterium EMTCatB1. Lineage (GTDB taxonomy): Bacteria > Actinomycetota > Coriobacteriia > Anaerosomatales > Anaerosomataceae > Parvivirga. Next base: position 571,588 of record BDLO01000001.1, on the reverse strand, counting down.
GTTGTTCGTGGCCTGGCCGATGCAGCGGCCGAATGCCGCCACTTCGCTGCCGTCCTCTCCGAGCAGCACCACGCCGATAGCTGCCGGTCCAGGGTTGCCGCGAGCAGCGCCGTCTGCGTGAAGGACGCCTCGTGTGCTCATTCGACGATCTCCACGACGAGCAAGCGATGGCAGTTCGGGCACTGGCCGATCGGCCCGCCGGAGACAAGCGCTTCGACCTTGTCTGCGGGCAGGTCGATACGGCAGACCGAGCACCTTCCATCCTCGAACCTGCCGACTCCTATCCCGTGCTTCGCCTGACGCAGATCCTCGTAGCGGCGCAACAGCGCAGGGTCGAGCGACGCCGCCAATGCTCGCCTGCGCGCTTCGGCCGCCGCGATCCGCTGCTGCAGGTCGCCGCCCTCCGCTCGATAACGCTCGACGAGCCGGGCCTCCTTCTCCTGCGCTTTCGCCAAGAGGGCCTCTATCTCCGCGCGCTTGGCCTGGCCGGCCTCCGAGCGCTCCATGGCTTCGAGGAGCTCGCCTTCCTTCTTGTCCTTCTGGCGAGAAAGGGCCTCGGCTTCCATGAGCAGGTTCTGGATCTCTTTGTGGTTCCCCGTTGCTGCTTGGGCCTGCTTCTTGGCCGCGGCGATCCGTGCCTCGATCTGCGCGAGCTCGTCCTCCAGGCGCTTGACGTCGCGTGCCGCAGACGAGACGTACGCGTCTGCTTTCTCTAGGAGGGCTTCGAGCTCCTTTTCCTTTCTGCGGAGCTGGAGAAGCTCTGTCTTGACGGGCAGCTCGTCGAGCTCTTTGGAGAGCCGGCCGATCAACAGGTCGGTCTCACCTAGCTCGTACAGCCGTGCGGCCTGCTCGGCGTCGTTCACTCTCGCGTCACCCACCACATCGGGGATCGGGGCTGTTGGACGACCGCGTCGGAGCCCAACGATTCGGTGAGGACGCCTGCGAGGACGTCGACGAGCGGGAGCTCAGTCGCATCGTGGCCGGCTTCAACGATCGTCAGCCCCGCTTCAAGGGCGGTCAACGCGTCATGATACCGTACTTCGCCCAGGACGATGGCGTCGGCACCGGCGGCGCGAGCAGCGGGTATCAGCGAGCCGCCGGATCCGTTGGCGAACGCGATGCGGCTGAGCTCCGTGTCAGGCGGTCCCCACACGCGCACGGGGACCTCAAGCCGCTGAGAGACCGTCGCGGCGAGCTCGTCGAGCGTCATCCGTGCCGTGTCCGCGACGGCGCCGAGCGACGCTTGCGCTCGCGGACGGCTCATGCGTGCGACTGTGATGAGGGGCTCCTCGTACGGGTGGGCCTCACGGGCGGCGCGAGCGACCCGCTCGCCGTCTCCCAGCGGTGCCACCATCTCGATGCGAAGCTCGGGCACCGACGTCCGTCCGCCTTCTCCGTACGCGGGTGCAGATCCTGGGAGCGGCGTGAACGTCCCGACGCCAGGTGCGGCGAACGCGCACCTTTCGTACGAGCCGATCCGGCCCGCGCCTGCGCGTGCCATGGCGTCGATGAGACGGTCCTCCGCGCCTTCAGGCGCGTACACCGTCACCAGGTCGACGTCTTCCAAGGAGCGTTCCAGGGGGCGGACCGACTCGAATCCGCAGCGGGCAGCCAACGCCTTCCAGCCTTCAGGCGAGCGGTCGAGGTTGGTGTGCTCGGAGATGACAGCCACGCCGAGCGAGAGCGCTTCGACGACGATCGACCCGGCCCCGCCGTCAGCAGTCACTGAGCGAAGGTCGCCGAGGAACGGCGGATGGTGGGTCACGAGCACCTGGCAGCCGCGGGCCGCAGCCTGGCGGATGGAGGCGACAGTGGCGTCTAAAGCGACGTACAGGCGCTCGACGCTCCGTTCCGGATCGCCAATGCGCAGACCGACTCTGTCCCAGGGCTCGGCCCAGGACGATGGGAATCTGTGTTCGAGCAACTCAGCGACGTCGCGGACCCGGACAGTCACAGCCCCACCTCCTCCATGCGTCTGCGCACGAATACCACGGCAGAGCGATACCCTGCGCGAGAAAGCGCTTCGACGGCCTGTTCGTAGGCGTAGGCGATCTCCTCGGGACGGTGAGCGTCGGATCCGACGGTCACGGGGACGTCGCGGCTGCGGAGCATGCGCAAGAGCTCGTCGCCGGGGTATATCTCGGCGCACGGCTTTCGAAGCCCTGCCGTGCTGACTTCGACTGCGACGCCGGCTGCCGCAGCCGCGTCGGCGAACGCCGCGAACAGCTCACGAGGATCTCGCTTCGGCCAACACCGGAACTTCTTGACCAAGTCTGGATGCGCCATAACGTCTGCGATCCCGCTCCTGGCCGCGACCGTCAGGTCGCGGAAGTACCGCTCCCAGAGGTCGTCCGCGCTCCACCGCTCGTAACCGGCCTGCCTGTCGGGGTCGTCGAACGCCCAACCGTCCACGTAGTGCACGCTTCCCATCACGAAGTCGACCTCGAGACCGGTGAGAAGACTGCGTACGTGGGCCTCGTTTCCAGGGTGCAGGTCCGCCTCGACCCCCGCCAAGACGCGCACCCCGTCAGCATCGGCGCCATCTGCGGCCTCGCGCACTTCGGAAAGGTACTGCGGCAACTCGCTTTCGGGCATCGCGTACGACGCCGCGTGAGGATCCTCGGCGAGAAGATCGCGCGGAAGAGGAAGGTGCTCCGCGAACCCCAGCATCCGCACTCCGCGGGCAGCGGCAGCCGCGACGTATTCGGCTGCAGTGCCGGTCGCATGCCTACACCTCCAGGTGTGTACGTGCGTGTCGATCACGGCGTCTCCGAGACTCCGCAGCCGCGGGCGCGCGCACGGCTCACTGATCTGTCCGCTCTGCGTGCGCGCCTGCTTCGGCCGCTCGCAGCACCGCGACGATCTCCGCGACGTCGATCGCCGCGATGGGCGCGACCACGGCGAGGGCCTGCTCGTGGTGCGCTCTCCCGAGTGCGACCATGCGCGCGAGGTCTTCCAAGTCGTCGAGGCACGCCACTCTCATCGTGCTGTAGGCGCGCGCCTGGCGGATCGCGACGGTGAGGACCTCGGCTGCGTCGTGGTTACGCGTAACGAACAGCACCGAAGAGCGGTCCGGTTGTGCGTCGTGGGCCAAGACCTCCTGGAGCTGCTCGACGAAGTGTGCCGCGGCGGCAAGAGTGGTGCTCCCTGCGAGGTCTCGCACCAACACGACGATGCCGGTCGGCGAGACCCACGACCCGTCCTGTCGGACAGAAAAGCCGAGCCGTTCGCCGATGGCAACGACCCGGTCGCGGAACTCCTTGCGAGCGGCCTCCTCGTAAGCTGTGCGCGCGTCAGGTTGCGGGAGGACGTCGACGAGGTCGGTGTCGAGAGCTGCGGCGGCAGCGGACTGCCCGCTCCCGCCGAAGAGGTCCTTGACGTCGGCAGCGAGAGCTTCGCGCGCGTCCATCGTCAGCAGTTCTGCGAGGCGAGGGTTGCTGACTTCGAGGGTCAACCCGAAGACGTTCAGGACCGTGTGGCGCTGCTCGTTGGGCTCGTTGGCTGCGTCATCGCGGCTCATCGTGCGATCCTCCCGTCCTTGCACCGGCTCACGCCCACAGATTACACCAAAGGCACGGCGTGCAGCCGTCGTGCTCGCGGGCATGGCGGCTTCAGCTTCTAATCAGCTCTGCGTCACGTACGCCCGTCGGCCGAAGCCCGCCATCCGACGCGACTACAGAACCGTTCGTCGAAACGAACAGACCTTCGCTTGTGTCGTCCGCGCGATGCTGCTATCGTGCATCTTCCCCGAGGGAGCAAGCGTCCATGGTTGACAGCCACAGGGTGGCGAGAACCCGCTGGACTGCTCATCGAGAGGCCCGATGGTCCGCCGTCGGGCCTCTCGCACGTCACAGGGTTTACACCGCAGCCAGAAGCTTCGCCATCTCGATGCCCGCCAGCGCAGCGTCCCAACCCTTGTTGCCAGCCTTCGTGCCGGATCGCTCGACGGCTTGCTCGATCGTGTCGGCCGTGACGACGCCGAAGATCACGGGGACGCCTGTGTCGAGCGAGGCCTTGGCCACCCCTTTGGACACCTCCGCAGCGACGTACTCGAAGTGCGGAGTGCCGCCTCTGATGACGACCCCGAGCGCAAGCACCGCATCGTAGCGGCCGCTTCCCGCCATGCGCTTCGCCACGAGCGGGATCTCGAACGCCCCCGGTACCCACGCCACGTCGACGTCCTTTTCGGCCACGCCGTGCCGTGTGAGGGCATCCATCGCGCCCGAGAGCAACTTGGAGGACAGCAGCTCGTTGAAGCGGCTCACCACGATGCCGACTTTGAGCCCCTGACCGATGAGATCGCCTTCGAAGACCGCCATGGTCACTCCCCTTCCATCCCGTCGACCGGCACGTCGAGCCGGTGCGACATCTTGTCCTTCTTCGTCTGGAGATACCGCACGTTGTGGGGCGTGCAGCCGACTTGCAGCGGCACGGCCTCCGTCACCGTCAACCCGTAGGCCTCCAACCCGACGATCTTCGTCGGGTTGTTGGTCATGAGGCGCATGGACGACAAGCCGAGATCGGCCAGTATCTGCGCCCCGATGCCGTAGTCACGCAAGTCGGCCGGGTAGCCGAGGGCCTCGTTGGCCTCGACCGTGTCCATGCCGCGTTCCTGAAGCTCGTACGCCCGAAGCTTCTCTGCGAGCCCGATGCCTCTTCCTTCGTGGCCCACGATGTACAGCAGCACGCCCCGGCCCTCTTCCTGGATGCGGCGCATGGCCTCTTCGAGCTGGGCACCGCAGTCGCACCGCAGCGAGTGGAACACGTCTCCGGTGAGACACTCCGAGTGGACGCGGACCAAGACGTCCTTCTGGTCAGCGACCTCGCCGCATACCAGCGCCACGTGCGTCGAGTCGTCCACCAGCGAGCGGTAGCCGTACGCGACGAAATCTCCGTAGCGCGTGGGGAGGTGGACGGTCGCGATCCGCTCGACGAGCCGCTCGGTGCGCCGCCGGTACCGGATGAGGTCGGCGACGGTGATCATCTTCAGCCCGAATCGCCGCGCGACCTCTTCCAGCTGCGGGCGCCGAGCCATGGTGCCGTCCGGGTTCAAGATCTCGCAGATGACTCCCGCTGGATACAGCCCCGCGAGCCGCGCGAGGTCGACTGCGGCCTCGGTGTGGCCGGCTCGCTCGAGCACTCCGCCAGGCCGTGCCCTGAGCGGGAACACGTGGCCGGGCATGGAGATGTCTTCTGGACGCGTTGCAGGGTCGATCGCCGCGAGGATGGTCGCGGCGCGATCAGCCGCCGATATCCCCGTCGTGATGCGGCCCTTCGCTCCGATGGAGACGTGGAACGCGGTCTGCTGCGCCGAGGTGTTCACGTTCGTCATCGGCGGGATCTTGAGCTCGTCGAGGCGCTCTCCGGTCAGAGGCAGGCAGATCAGGCCACGACCGTGCTGCGCCATGAAGTTGATCGCTTCCGGCGTGACCTTCTCGGCCGCCATGACGAAGTCGCCTTCGTTCTCGCGGTCCTCGTCGTCGACGACAATCACCATCTTGCCAGCGCGGATGTCGCCCAGCGCCTCTTCTATGCTCGCGAACGGAGCAGCCACGGTCCCTCCTCGGATCCCTGTCGTCATCGACCCTCGGCAAGCTCGCGGAGGAGGTCCGCAAGTCCGCGCTTCGGCTCGGACGCGGATTCGGGACGGCCGAGGTATGCGTCCACGAAGCGTTTCACGTACTTGCCGAGCACGTCGGCCTCCAGGTTCACCGGGGCGCCGATCGGTTTGTCTTTGAGCGTCGTGACCTGCTCTGTCTGTGGGATGACGGCAGCCGTGAACCCCCGCTCCCCCACGCGCGCCACGGTGAGCGAGATGCCGTCGACCGCGATCGATCCCTTCTCCACCACGTACTCCATCACGGAGGGAGGGGCCCCGAACTGGTAGACCGTGTAACCGCCCGCAGGCTGCTTGAGCTCCAGCCGGCCGACGCCGTCGACGTGCCCGGTCACGATGTGACCGCCCAAGCGGTCTGACATGCGGAGCGCCCGCTCGAGGTTGACCTTGGACCCCTGGACGAGCGTGCCGAGCGTCGTCCGCTCGAGCGTCTCGCCGCTCACGTCCGTCAGGAAGGCGCCGCGGATGAACTTGACGATCGTGAGGCACACGCCGTCGACGGCGACGGAGTCGCCGATCGCCATATCGCGACCGAACTCCGGGGCGTACACCTCCAGGCGCATGCTCCCGCCGATCCGCTCGGCGCGAGTCACCACGCCTTCGCACTCGACAAGGCCAGTGAACATCACAAGCTCCCTTCCTGGTCGTGGACGCGAGGAGCCCACACCACGGCGACGTCCTCGTCGAACGTCGCGCACTCCTCGGCACGGTACGGACGGTCGAGATCAGGCCCAGCGGCGTCAGCAGGGCCAAGGTATGCGGGGGGTGCAGCGTTGCCAGCAAAGCCACCGCCCGTGATCACCACCAAGCGGTCGACGAGGCGGGCTCGGTGCAAGGCGGTGAGAAGCGACGGTCCGGCTTCCACGAGGACGTCGTCGATGCCGTGCGCAGCGATCGCACGAAGCGCGCCGACGATCCCAGAGACGTAGTCGTAGACGACAACGGCCCCGCCCGCGCGCTCGAAGGCAGCGAGAGCCGCGGGGTCAGCTCGCTCGGATACGACCAGCGTCACGGGCGCGGCTTTGTCCGCAAGCATCGCGAGCCGTGGGCTCGGCACGGACGTGCGCGCAAGGATCACGCGCTGCGGTTGCCGTCCGACAAGCGCGCCGTCGTCGTCCCGTACGGTGAGCAACGGGTCGTCGATCGAGGCCGTCGACGCTCCGACGGCCACCGCCGTCGAGCGCGAACGCAGCTGCATCGTGACCTTCGCGCCACCGCCGCCAGTGATGCGAGCGCGCTTGTCGACGTGCAACGCGGGCTTGCCGTCGAGCGAGAGCGCGATCTTGACGGTCACGAAGGGTCGCCCCGTACCCATCCGGTGAAGCCACGCCTCGTTCTGCCGCTCGAAGGGCGTCGGATCTTCAGCGAAACGCACCGTGAGCCCAGCTTCACGGAGCGCCTCTGCCCCGTTGCCGGTGACCGTGGGGTCTGGGTCGCGCATCCCGATGACGACCTCGCGGACGCCCGTGCGGACGAGCGCGGGAGCGCACGGGGGCGTCTTGCCGAAGTGGTTGCAGGGCTCGAGCGTGACGTACGCAGTGGCTCCTTCGGCCATCTGTCCGGCCGCCTTCAGAGCGACGACTTCGGCGTGGTCCTCGCCTGCGCGCACGTGATAGCCCTCTCCGACGATCACGCCGTCGCGCACCAGCACGCAACCGACGACGGGATTCGGGCTCACAGATCCACGCCCGCGCTCGGCGAGCTCGTACGCGCGGCGCATGAACGGGTCTTCGATGCGGTGCGCGTCGCTAGAGAACAGGCTCACGCCTCGTTCGACCTTCCTTCTCCCATCCGGACTCTTACCGTCGGCACCGGGATTTCACCGGTTCGGCCCCTCTCGGGGTTCGCGGGCTGTCACCGCCGGTGGGGACTTGCACCCCGCCCTGAAGAAAGCAGCCGTATCGTAGCATCCGCAGGAAAGCTCAGCAAACGGCCGTCATCGCAGCAGCGCGCAGATCAGCCAGCGCCTGAGCAGGGTCGTCCGAGCCGAAGATCGCGTTTCCCGCCACCAGGATGCTCGCTCCCGCATCGACGACCGGCCGTGCCGTGCTGACGTCGATGCCGCCGTCGACGGCGATCCGGGCGGCGCTTCCGCTTTCGGCGATCATCGATGCAAGCTCGCGGATCCTGTCTACCGCGGAAGGGATGAAGGCCTGCCCACCGAACCCGGGGTTGACGCTCATGACGAGGACCTGGTCCACGTCCGCGAGCACCGGCTCCACCGACGATAGCGGCGTCCCCGGGTTGAGCGAGACGCCGGCCGCCCTTCCGGCTTGCCGGATCGCATGGACGACGCGATGGACGTGCCGACAGGACTCGACGTGCACCACGACGACGTCTGCGCCTGCTTCGAGGTACCAGCTCACCGTGTCGTCGGGGTTGTCGATCATCAGGTGCACGTCCAGTGGGACGTGAGCGATGCGCTTGAGGGCTTTCACCACTGGCGGCCCGATGGTGAGGTTGGGCACGTAGTGGCCGTCCATTACGTCGACGTGTATGAGATCTGCGCCGGCGCGCTCGACCGCTTCCACTGCGGACCCGAGGTTCGCGAAGTCTGCAGACAGGATCGACGGCGCGATGAGGACGTTCGACACCTCTGCCTCCTAGTCGTCTACGAGCCCCATGCCGTGAAGCTCATCTCTTGCTTCGCGCCCCATGAGCGCGTCGGCTGCGCTGGACACGGATGCACCATCGTACAGGATACCGCGCACCTGGTGCGTGATGGGCATCTCCACCCCGTGGCGCTTCCCGAGCTCGTCGACAGCGACGCACGCGAACGCGCCCTCGGCGACCATGTGCGTCTGCTCGGCGAAGCTCTCGACGGTGCCGCCGCGCGCGACGTGCTCGCCCAAGGCGCGGTTGCGGCTGTGCCGCGACGTGCAGGTCGCGATGAGATCCCCGACGCCAGCCAGCCCCATGTAGGTGAGCGGGTTCGCGCCGAGGCGTGTTCCGAGCCGAGCCATCTCGGCGAGCCCCCGGGTCATGAGCGTCGCCTTGGTGTTGTCGCCGAACCCCAGCCCGTCGGACATTCCGGCCGCAACAGCTATGACGTTCTTCGTCGCAGCGGCGATCTCCACGCCGACGACGTCTGGATTCGTGTACACGCGGAAGGTCGCAGCCGAGAACACCTCGCGCAACCGGAGGCCGAGTGCCTCGTCGTACGCGGCGACGACAGACGCTGAGGGGATGCCGACGCTCACCTCCTCGGCGTGGTTCGGCCCTGACAGCGCTGCGATGCGCTCGCGATTGCCGAGCACCTCGCCCAGCACCTCCGTCATCCGCATGAGCGTGCCGCGCTCGAGCCCCTTGGCGAGCGAGACGACCGGGGTCGTCGGCGCGAGCGCGCCACGCATCGCTTCTGCGGCGGCCCTGACGGCGTGGGAGGGAGTGGCGATCAGCACGACTTCGGCGCCATCTATCGCGGCACGCACGTCTGATGTGGCGGTCACGCGTCTCGGCAGAACGACGTCGGTGAGGTGACGTGGGTTGCGGTGCTCGGTCGTGATCGTCGTCGCAGCCTCGGGGTCGCGGGCCCACAAAGCCACGTCGAGACCCTTGCCGCCCAGCAAGGCGGCCATCGCGGTTCCCCACGATCCCGCACCGATGATAGCGACGCGCGTCACGGATTCACGGCCTCCCGCATACGACCCAATCGCGGCTCCTCGCCGCGCATGATACGGCGGATATTGGAATGGTGGCGCCAAAACACGAGCGCGCCGGTGGCGAAACCCAGCAGCACGAGCGCGGTCCTGTCGCCGTACAGGATGACGACGAGCATGGGAAACTCGAGAGACAGGACGATCGATGCGAGCGAGACCATGCGCCCGACGGCCAGCACGCTCAGGAAAGTGATGAGCAGCACGAGCGCGCCGGTCGGCATGATGACGGTGACGGCGCCGGCAGCGGTAGCGACGCCCTTGCCGCCTCGAAAACCGATGAACGGCGAGAACGAGTGCCCCGCGATGGCGGCAAGCGCGCATACGACGAGCCCCCAGTCGTGAGGACGCTCGGGGAGACCTGCGAGGAGCGCACGAGCGATGGCGACGGCGGCCGCACCCTTCGCGACGTCGAGGACCAAGACCGCGATGCCGGCTGCCGGCCCGAAGGTCCTGAAGACGTTCGTCGCGCCAGGGTTGCCGCTTCCGTGCTCGCGGATGTCGGTCTTGAAGAAGATGCGGCTCACGATGACCGCAAAGGGCAGGCTGCCAAGCACCAGGCCGACGGCGACGACCTCAGCTATGCTCAGCCAGACGTCCACGTCACGCCTTCTTCCGGAACGCCAATCGGATCGGCGTGCCCGTGAGATCGAAGGTCTGGCGCAGGCGGTTCTCGAGGTACCGCTCGTACGACGGCTCCACGAGGTCTGGGTGGTTGACGAAGAACGTGAACTCCGGAGGCTCCGAACGCGTCTGGGTCACGTACGCCAGCTTGAGGTGGCGCTTGCCCTTGCTCACCGTGTGACCCGTGGCTTTGATGTCGGTCAGGAGACGGTTGAGCTGGCTCGTCGGGATGTGCTGCGAGTACGCCTGCGACACGGCGGCGACGGCGTCGAAGATCCTCGTCGTGCCAGCCCCAGTGAGGGCGCTCACGCGCAGGACAGGCGCGTACGAGACGAACGAAAGCTTCTCCCCCGCCTGCTCAGCGACCTCGCTCTTGCGCTCCGGCCCCGCAACGGCGTCCCACTTGTTGAGGAGCACGACCATCCCGCAACCCCGCTCCTCCGCGAAGCGGGCGACCCGCTGATCCTGGTCAGTGACACCCAGCGTGGAGTCGATCACGAGAAGCGCGACCTGCGCCCTGTCGATGGCGCGCATCGCGCGCACGAAGCCGTAGTACTCCACGGAGTCGTCGATCTGGGACTTCCGACGCAGTCCGGCGGTGTCGATGAGACGCAGCGTGAGACCGTCGCGCTCGACGACGGTGTCGATGGCGTCGCGCGTGGTGCCAGCGACGTCCGAGACGATCGCGCGCTCGGCGCCGACAAGCCGGTTGTACAGCGACGACTTGCCGGCGTTCGGCCTGCCGATGATGGCGACGTCGATCGCGTCGACCTCTTCTGCGACGTGCGCGGGCGGCAGCGCCTCGACGATGGCGTCGAGCAGGTCACCGGTCCCGTGGCCGTGCAGCGCTGACACGGGCCACGGCTGGCCGAGTCCGAGCGCCCAGAACTCGTGGACGGCTTCCTCGCGACCGGGGTCGTCCACCTTGTTGACGACGAGGAACACCGGTTTGTCGCCGCGTCGAAGCAGGTGCGCCACGTCCTCGTCGCCTGGAGCGAGCCCTGTCTTCCCGTCGACGAGGAACACGACGACGTCCGCCTCGCTTGCGGCGCGGACCGCCTGCGCACGGATCGAGGGCCCGAAGGCATCGTCGGTCTGAAGCTCGATCCCGCCCGTGTCGATGAGCATGAACTCCGTGCCGTTCCAGTCGGCCCGGTGGTAGCTCCTGTCGCGCGTGACGCCGCTCTGAGCATGGACGATGGCGTCTTGGCGCTGCGCTATGCGGTTCACGAACGTCGACTTGCCGACGTTCGGGCGGCCGACGACGGCCACGAGCGGCAGAGCCATGGATCCTCCTCAAAGGCGCGCGAGCTCGGCGCACAGGTCGGCGGCAGTCGATCCGATCACGCGGATGCGTGCAGCCGCCTGGCGCTGGATGTCGCGCGCGGTCATGTCGTCCAAGGTGAGCGCGTCGGAGTTTAGCACGATGTCAGGCACGAGGTATGTACCCTGAGCGCCGTCAGCGGCGATGGCGCGGGCGATGTCTTCCCCCGCGAGCAGGCCCGTGACGGCCACGTTGCCGCCCAGAAGCGTGTTCGGCACCGGCAGGACCGACAGGCGCTCCGTGCCGGGAATGAGTCGCACGAGGCCGGAAAGCACGGGGGCGAACATCTCGCCGGTCACGAGGACGATACGCCGCCCGCGTGGCGCGACCGCGGGGATGGCGGCCTCGAATTCGTCGACGAAGCTTCGCACGAGACCGATCCCGTTCTCGTACTGGGGATAGCCGTCGTACTCCTCCCCTGGCGGGAACGGGATCCCCGCGAGCAGGTAGAACTCATCGGCGGCGTACACCCAGGACACTCCGCGAGAGGCGCGGGCTTTCGCTTGGAACTCTGAAACGAGCGCGATGATCTCGGAAGCTGAGTCGCGGTCGTACGAGGAGGAGAACCTCCGCTGGTGCTTCGTGAAGCCGAGCGGGACGATCCCGACTGACTCGACACCAGCCCGCTGCACGAGGTATTCGAGCGTCTCGCGCAGCACCGCTCCGTCATTGACGCCGGGGACGGCCACGATCTGCACGTGCACCGCTATCCCGCCTGCGAGCAAGCGATCCATCACCTCGAGCGCGCGGTCCTCGCCTCGCGGGGCGATCAGGCGGCGTCGCACCTCCGGGTCGACGGCGTGCAACGACACGTGCAAGGGCGACAGGCGCTCCTCGAGGATGCGCTCGACGTCCTCGTCGCTGAGGTTCGTGAGCGTGATGAAGTTGCCGTGCAAGAAGGACAGGCGGTAATCGTCGTCCCTGACGTACAGCGACGGCCTGAGCCCTTTGGGAAGCTGCGCCACGAAGCAAAACGAGCAGGCGTTGTGGCAGCGGCGCACCCCGTCGAAGAGCACGCCGTCGAACTCCACCCCGGCGGGACCGCGACGAGCGTCGACTGAGAGGACGCGCCGCCGTCCACCGCGGGACACCTCGACCTCGAACGACTCGCCGGAGGTCCTCCACTGCCAGTCGAGGACGTCGCGCAGCGGTCGCCCATCCACCGCAAGCACGCGATCCCCCCGGCGCATGCCGGCGCGCCACGCGGGGCTCCCGAAGCGCACGCGGGCCACCGTGCCGCCGACTGGCTCGGGCTCGCCGTATCGGCGATCAGCCATCGCCGATCCGCTCGATGGCCTCGACCACGCGCTCGATCTGGTCGCTTGGAGTCGATGCTCCCGCGGTCACTCCGACGACCTCGACGCCGACGAACCAGCGCGGGTCGATCTCCTCCGGCGTCTCGATGTGGTGGACGTTGGGGTTCTCCTCGCGGCAGATCTCCGCAAGCCGCGTGGTGTTGCCGGAATTGTGGCCGCCGACGACGATCATCGCGTCGACGGACCGAGCGAGCTCGCGCGCCGCCTTCTGTCGTTTCGCGGTCGCGCTGCAGATCGTGTTGAAGACGCGCAGCTCAGACGTGCGCGGCAGCAACGCGTCGACCACCTCTTGGAGCCGCTGCGCGGTCTGGGTCGTTTGGACCACGACGCCGACACGTTTGGACGGCAGCCGGTCCGGGAGCGAAGCTGCGTCTTGCACGACGATCGCGGAGCCCTTCGCGTGAGCGACGATCCCCTCGACCTCGGGATGGTCCGCCTCGCCGACGATCACGACGGTGTAGCCGAGCTCTGCGAGGTCTGCAGCGTGCCGCTGGGCCGTCGACACGAACGGACAGGTTGCGTCGACCACCGCAAGCCCTCGCACCTCTGCGTCGGCGATGACGGCAGGGTCCACGCCGTGCGACCGCACGACGACCGTCCCGCCGTCCACGGCGCTGAGGTCGTCGGCGACCTCCACGCCAGACGAGCGGAGCTCCTCGACGACCTGTGGGTTGTGGATGAGCGGGCCCAAGGTGTGCACCGGGCCGCCGGCAGCAGCCGCCTCGCTCGTCAGGCGAAGCGCGCGTTCGACACCGTAGCAGACGCCTGCGTGCTCAGCGACGACGACTCTCACCGTGCACCTCCTTGGCACGGTCGACACATGCTGCGATGCGCTCCATGATCAGCCCCGTCAGCGCGTCGACCTGCTCTCGCCGCGACCCTTCCTTGGGGAACTCGTGCACTGCTATCGGCTCGCCGTACACGACGGTCACCCGTCTGAGCTTCGGGAGGCGTTGGCCGCGTGGCCACACGTGGCCTGTCCCGACGATGCCGATGGGTACGATCGGAACGTTCGAGCGCAGCGCCACGAACGCGACCCCTCCGCGAGCCGATCCGAGCTCGTCAGAGTCTTGGCGCGTGCCCTCCGGGAAGATCCCGACCAACTCGCCGTCTGCCAGAAGCTCGGCAGCCTTTGTGAGCGCGGCACGATCTGCGCCGGAGCGATCCACCGGAAACGCCCAGAGGCGCGGCAGCGCCCATCCCAGTAGACCGTGGAAGAGCTCCTTCTTCGCCATGAAGTGGACGTGGCGAGGGGCGATGCACCACAAGATGACGGGATCCATGTACGACCTATGGTTGCCGGCAAGCACGGCCCCGCCCCATCGAGGGACGTTCTCACGGCGGAAGTCGTGGACCCTGAACGCCGTGCGCACCAGCGGTCGTCCGATGAACCGAAGCACCCGCCCGAGCCACATCATGGCCTCCGAGACCTCACGAGACGCTCGACGACGTCGACGACCTCGTCGACCGTAAGGCCTGTGGTGTCCACTGGGGTCGCATCCTCTGCTGCGACGAGCGGGCTGGCCTCGCGCGTGGAGTCTGCCTCGTCGCGCCGCAGGATGTCGGAAACGACCTCCTCGAGCTCGGCCTGGTAGCCGGCTCCCGTGCGGTCCTTCAAGCGACGTAGCGCGCGTTCGCTCGGCGAGGCGGTGAGGAAGACCTTCACCTCAGCGTCGGGGAACACCACAGTGCCGATGTCACGGCCCTCGACCACCACGTCGACGCCCTCCGCGCACCGTCGCTGCTCAGCGACCATGGCAGCGCGCACTTCCGGAACGCGTGCAACCGCGCTTACGGCCGCGTCGACCTCCGGCGACCGGATCGCCGAGGTCACGTCACGGCCCAGCACGGTGATGCGGCGGTAGACCGGGTCGTCCCCGTCGTACTCGAAGGAAATCTCTGCGTCGTGCGCGAGCCGCGCCAGCCGAGGCGCGTCGTCTAGCGCGATGCCGAGCCGGAGCGCTTCCTCTGCGACGGCCCGGTACATCGCTCCTGTGTCGAGGTACCGGAATCTCAGTCGACGCGCCAGAGCGCGGGCGACCGTGGATTTCCCGGATGCAGCGGGTCCGTCGATGGCGACGATCATCGAGCTCCTTCGGGGTTGTGCCACCGAAGGATTCTAGCACGGCGCGACGTGGCCTCATCCGCTGAGGAGGGCACGCACGTCGTCCAGGAAGCCCGGGTACGACACGCCCACCGACTCGAATCCATCAATGCGAACCGGCCCCTCGGCCACGAGGCCGGCAACCGCGAAGGCCATCGCCAGACGATGGTCGCCGCGCGATGAGAGCAACGCCGGTTGCAGCCGCGAGGGACCTTCCACGACGAGGTCGTCGTCGTCGGCGTGCGCGTCGGCGCCCATCGCGGCGAGCGACGTCACGATCGCGTCGAAGCGGTCGGACTCCTTGACTCGCAGCTCCCCTACCGCGCGGAAGCGCGTGACGCCCTCTGCCGTTGCTGCCGCGATCGCAAGGATCGGCACCTCGTCGATGAGGGCAGGAACCTCGTCCGGCGTCACTTCGGTGCCGCACAGGCGTTCTGTGTAGCGGACCACCAGGTCGCCCACCTCTTCTGCGCCGCTTGCTCGAACGTCGCAGACTTCGAAGTCGGCGCCCATGCGTTCGAGAACGGCGAGGAACCCGGTGCGCGTGGGATTGAGGCTCACGTCGCGAAGCACGATCTCGCTGCCAGGAACAAGGAGTGCCGCCACGACCAAGAACGCGGCAGACGACGGATCCGCGGGGACGGTGACTTGAGCAGCGCTCAGAGACTGCGGTCCGAGCACGCTGACGGTCACCGGGGGCTCCCGCGTCACTGCGGCTCCGAACGCTGGCAGCATCCGCTCGGTGTGGTCGCGGCTGGGGGCCGGCTCGGTCACCCGCGTCGTGCCGTGGGCACGAAGCCCGGCAAGAAGGAGTGCGCTCTTCACCTGCGCGCTCGCGACTGGCAGCACATGTTCGCACCCGACGAGGCCGCCGCCCGTGACCACAGCGGGAAGAGTCCCCAATCCGCTGAGCTCGAAGCGCGCCCCCATGCGAGAGAGCGGCTCGGTGACGCGACGCATGGGCCGTCTGCTGAGCGATTCGTCGCCGACGAGCGTGCAGCGGACGGGATACCCTGCGAGCACCCCCATGAGGAGCCGCGCGGTCGTGCCGCTGTTGCCGCAGTCGATCGGCGTGCCTGGAGCAATCGGGCCGCGCTCTCCCCACCCATGCACTGCAAGCGTGAGCCCTTCAGCGCCAGGACTGACGTCCAAGCGGGCCCCCAGCGCCTGAACCGCAGCGATGGTCGAGCGCACGTCGTGCGCGTCGAGGACGGCGCGAAGCGAGCTCGTCCCTTCAGCAAGCGCGGAGAAGAGCACCGCGCGGTGCGATATCGACTTGTCGCTCGGCACGCGGACGGATCCGCGCAGCGGTCCGGAAGCCGGTTCTATCGTCGCTTGCACGCTAGCCCTCCCCCAGCAGCCGCAGCGTCGGCTCGTAACCGACGCGCACCAGGTCCGCCAGCAAGCGGTCGCGGTCCCCCTCGTCAGTGAGCACGAGGCGGAGGACCGCGCTGTCCTCCGAGACGTGGTCGATCTCGACGTCCTCGATGTTGCAGCCCGCACGACCGACGAGCGTGGTGATCTCGCTGATGACGCCGGGGCGGTCCCGCATCGGTATCGAGAGCTCGTAGAGCGCAGAGCTCTCAGGCACCCACCGAGCCGGCAGCGATCGTCTCACGTCCGCAGCCGTCGCCAGCAGCTCGCGAATGCGACGTGAGTCGCGCCCACGCACGGCCTCACGAAAGCGCGCGATCACCGACTCGAGCCGTGCGAGCCCATCCGCGATCCGCTCAGCGTTCTCCGTGCAGATGCCCGTCCACAGATCGGGGCTGCCGGCGGCGATGCGGGTCATGTCTTTGAAGCCGCCGGCAGCCAGGCGCAGCGCTTCGTCGCCAGCCGGCTGGTCGGCTACGAGCGCCACGAGCGCCGCAGCAGCGACGTGCGGGACGTGGCTGATGAGCGCGACGGCCTCGTCGTGGGCCTCAGGGGCGATCGCGATCGGACGAGCGCCGAGCGTGGCGACGAACTCGTGCACCGCTCGGTACGCCTCGGTCGCCGTGCCGCCGGTCGGCGTGAGCACCCAGTACGCTCCGTCGAACAGGGCCGGCGACGCCGCCTCGATGCCGCTCCGCTCAGACCCGGCCATCGGATGGCCGCCGATGAACGTGAACGGCGCATCGAGGCTCGCTGCTTGGCTGACGATCGCGGACTTAGTGGAGCACGCGTCAGTCACGATGCCATCGAAGCCCGCGTCTTTGAACACGTCCAGCCACTGGATGGCCGCGTCGACGGGAGTCGCGATCACCACGAGGTCGAACGACCCAGGGGCGAACAGCAACGACGCCACGGCTTCGTCGGCTACGACGGACTCGTCGACCAGCCCCTGTTCGAGCGCGAACCGGCAGGTCTCAGGGTCTCGATCGACGCCGACAAGGACCGGCGGGCGTTCGGCTCGACGGGCGGCCGCCGCGATCGAACCGCCTATCAGCCCGAGCCCGACGATCGCGACGCGCTCGACCACCTCAGCCCTCCGACCCGATCCGACGGCCCTCAAGAGCCGCGAATGGCCTCAAGTCGTTCATCAATCCCGCGAACATCTCCGGCGTGAGCGACTGCGGGCCGTCGCAGCGCGCGTGCTCGGGGTCGACGTGCACCTCGACCATGACTCCGTCGGCGCCCGCCGCGAGAGCGGCGCGGCACATCGGTCGCACGAGGTCACGGCGTCCGGTGCCGTGCGAGGGGTCGGCGATGACGGGCAGGTGCGTGAGCGTCTTCAGCGCCGCCACCGCGGCGAGATCGAGCGTGTTGCGCGTGTACGTCTCGAAGGTCCGGATGCCTCGCTCGCAGATGACCACGTCGCGATTGCCGCCCTTCAGCACGTACTCCGCAGCCGAGAGGACCTCTTCAATCGTCGCGGACAGCCCGCGTTTCAGCAGGATCGGCTTCCTCAGCTTCCCGAGCTCGTCGAGCATCATGAAGTTCTGCATGTTGCGGGCGCCGACCTGGAGCATGTCTGCGTACTCCGCGACGGTCTCCGCATCGCGAACGTCGAGGACCTCGGTCACGAAGGGCAGGCCGACTTCGTCAGCGGCCTCGCGGAGCAACCTCAGCCCTTCCACCCCGAGCCCCTGGAACGCGTACGGGCTCGTCCGCGGCTTGAACGCCCCGCCGCGCAGCATCGTGGCGCCAGCCGCTTTGACGGCCCGGGCCGTGGCGAGCACCTGCTCCTCGCTCTCGACGGAGCACGGCCCTGCGATCACAGCGAACGACGGGCCGCCGATGGCAGCGGAGCCAACGCGGACGACCGTGTCTTCTGGCTGGAAATCACGGGAGACGAGCTTGTAGGGCTTCAGGACGCGGATGACCTGCTCGACTCCCGGGAGACCTTCGAGCTCAAGGGAGTACATGACCTCCCGGTCGCCGATGACGCCGATGATCGTCTTGACCTCGCCCCGCGAGAGGTGCGCCTCGGCGCCGGCCTCTTTCAGAAGCGCGACGACGTGGTCGATCTCCTCTGACGTCGCATGGTCTCGCATGACGATAAGCACGTGACCTCACCCCTTCGTGCGCTGTTCCAGAGAACCCGAAAACGCGAGCTCAGAAGCTGCCGAGCTTGGCTGCCGCTGCTTCGAAGGCTTCGATGGTGCGCGCGGTGTCCTCGGGTGTCCCTATCGTCACGCGCAGCGCCGGGCTCGTCCCGAAGTCGCGCACGATCACGCCTTCAGCAAGCAGTGCTTGGAACGCTTCGACCGGGCGGGAGGTGTGGACGTACACGAAGTTCGTCTCCGACTGCGCGTACGTTATCCCGAGCCGGTCGAAGCACGAATAGAGGTAGGTCTTCTGTTCCTGGTTCTCGGCACGACGCCGGCGCACCTCGGCTTGGTCGTCCAGCGAGTAGTACGCTGCGATCTGAGCCACGGTGTTGACGTTGAACGGCTCGCGGACCTTGTCGACGGCACGCGCAAGAGCAGCCGGAACCACGGCGTAACCGACGCGAAGCCCTGCGAGCGAGTACATCTTCGAGAACGTCCTGCACACCGCAAGCGGCCTCTCGCCGTCGAACCATTCGAGCGCGTCAGGGTACTCGGGCGAGGTGACGAACTCGAAGTACGCCTCGTCCACGACTACGAGCACGTGCTCTGGCACCGCCTCCATGAACCCCGCGAAGGCGTCGCGGCCGTAGATGGTGCCGGTCGGATTGTTCGGGTTGCACAGGAACACGATCCTCGTGCGCGGCGTTATGGCCGCACGGATGGCGTCGAGATCGTGGACGTCTCCCTCGGCGAGCGGCACCTTCACGGGAACCGCTCCGAATATCGCGGTCACCATGGGGTACACGACGAACGAAGGCCACGCGAAGACGACCTCGTCGCCCGGACGGAGGACGGCTTGCGCGATCAACCGGAGCGCCTCGTTGCTGCCGCTCGAGACGACGAGGTTCGATCTGTCGACGCCAAGCCGTGCCGTGAGCTTCTCCTTGAGGGCTGAGCACGCACCGTCGGGGTAGCGATTCAAGCGCGGGAGGACTGCGCGCATCGCGGCGATCGCGGCTGGCACCGGACCGCACGGGTGCTCGTTGCTCGAGAGCTTGAGCACCTTCTCGACGCCCGTCCGCTCGCGGACCTGGCTCGCGCGCAGGCCCGGCGCGTACGGGACGAGCGGCTCAAGGTCAGGCCTGATGATGTCGTCGACGCCCACACCCGCTCCTCGCCTGGAGATTGCGTGAGATTGTCCCCTACCCTGCACCCGCGCGCAAGCCGAGTCACTCTTCTTGCAGCGGCGAGAATAGCCGGACGAGCGTTGCGCGTTCGTCGTCTGCGACGATCTCAGCGACCCCGCCCGTGGGCAGCGCGAACGACCACATCGCCTCTGGCGGCAACGACAGCAACGCGGCGACGAGCGCCCTGCCGGCGCCTCCGTGGGTGAAGGCGCACACCGTCCCGTCGATCCCAAGCAGCTCGCGCCGCACGAAATCGATGCGAGCGATGAACTCGCTCCACGTCTCGCCTCCAGGAGCGATCTCTCCGGACGCATCTGGCAGCGGAGCAGCAGCTCCCTTCTGCGGCGTCGAGGGCAGGTACCGCATCGCGAGACCCAAGACGCGAGCTTCGTCGAACGTGAGCCCCTCTGCCGCGCCGAAGTCGATCTCGCGCAGCTCCTCGACGACGCGCAGCGGCACCGCGCAGGGCGTAGCCACGTGGGCGGCCTTGAGCGCCCGCTGCGAAGGCGAGCTGAGCACGACGTCTGGATCCAGGCCGTGCACGAACGCATGGATCGCTTTGGCCTGCTCGCGTCCGCGCTCAGTCCACTGCGAGTCAGTGCGCCCGACGTAACGCCGTTCGACGTTCGCTTCGGTCTCTGGATGGCGTATGACGAAGATCCGAGGCACGGGCTCTCCTACCGTCCTGACAGCGCACCAGCAACGAGCACCGTCGTTTCAGTGAGGATGATAGCAGCGCCGATGAGGTCGCCCGTCATGCCGCCGAAGGACCGAGCCAGCGCACGAGGCGCCAAAACGGTCACGACGAGCCCTGCGACGAGCGCTCCGGGGCTTTCGTGAAGCAGGAACGGGACGGCGAGCGCGACCGGCACAGCAGCCGCCATGAGAGTCGCGAACGACCGACTGCGAGCAAGCGTCGCAGCGAGACCGTCCGAACGAGCGGAGCCAAGCGTGCTGAGCGCTATCGAGCTTCCCCAGCGCGCGACGACGGGCGCCCAGGCGATCACCCACCACCTGTGGTGCGAGATGACGACAGCCCCAGCCGAGACGAGGAGCAGCGACGCGAGCACGACGGCGGATGCCCCGAACGCCCCGATCCGGCTGTCGCGAAGGACGGCAAGACGACGTTCGCGGTCACCACGCGAGCCGAGAGCGTCGGCGGTGTCGGCGAGCCCGTCGAAGTGGAGCATGCCGGTGAGCACTGCCCACACGAACAGCACGACCACTCCTGCCAGCAGCGCCCCGAGGTCGCCCGGCACAGCCCTCGCGACGCCGTAGGCGGCGCCGGCCGCCGCCGCGCCGAGACCTGCACCGACCCACGAGAACCACGGCACGGGGTCGGCGGAGCCGTCTGCGCGCACCGGCAAGAGCGTCAGCCAGCCGAAGGCTTCTCGAAGCCCTGGGATCACGCGTAGCTCTCCTCAGCTCCGCTGACGCCGGCCTCCGCGAAGGTGGCCATGCCGCCGATGACGGCGCACGCAGCGTCGACGAGCGGGATCGCGAGCGCAGCGCCGCTGGCCTCGCCCAAACGAAGGTCGAGGTCGAGCAGCGGCTGGACTCCGAGGGCGTCCAGAAGCACGGCGTGCCCTCTCTCCCGCGAGCGGTGAGAGGCGACCACGTTCCCGATGCACTGGGGACGCAGCCGGACAGCGACGAGCGCCGCTGCCGTTGAGATGAAGCCGTCGATCAGAGCCACCGCGCCGAACCGGGCGCAGCCGAGCACCGCGCCGGCCATCGCCGCGATCTCGAGACCTCCGACGGCGGCGAGCGCTTCGAGGGGGTCATCGAGGCGGTCAGCGTTCACGCGAAGCGCTTGCTCGACGACCTCGCGCTTGCGAGCCACGCCACGCTCGTCGAGCCCAGTGCCTGGCCCGATCATCACGCTGGCAGCGGCTGGAACGAGCGCACAGCCGAGGGCGGACGCAGCCGTCGTGTTGCCGATGCCCATCTCGCCGATGGCGACGACCCTCGTCCCCTGGCTTTCGACCAGGTCTCGCACCGCGCCGAATCCGACGCCGAGCGCCTCGACGGCCTCATGCACGCTCATGGCTGGGCCTTCGGTCATGTCGGCCGTGCCTGCACGGACCTTCGAATGTGCCACGCCGGCAACCTCGTCCAGCGCCGAAACCACGCCGACGTCGTAGACGACGAGGTCGGCGCCTGCCGAGCGAGCGATCTGGTTGATCGCAGCGCCACCCGACGCGAAGTTGCGAACCATCTGCGCTGTGACCTCTTGCGGATAGGCCGACACGCCCCGCCGTGTCACGCCGTGGTCGCCAGCGAAGACCGCAACGGCCGCCGGCCTTGCAGATGGAGTCACCGTCTTCTGGATGCACGCCAGCTGTGCCGCGAGCGATTCGAGACGGCCGAGACTCCTGGGCGGCTTCGTGAGCTGATCCAGCCGCTCCCAGGCGCGATCTTCCCACGACCGGTCTGGCGGCTCGATGAGCGAGATCTCGGAAAGCAACGTCTCTCTGTCCACGCGAGTCACTCCTCTTCGCGGGTGCTGTTCATTCTGGCGACGGCAGGAAGGCGGCTCAGGTCGACGAGCCGCCCGCATACTGCAAGAAACGCCCGGTCGGCCGCATCGACGAGGCGCCGGTTCGCAGTTCCTATGGCGTCAGCGAATGCTCGGCCCGAGGGATATGCCGGCACGACGCCCCAGCCCACCTCGTTGGTCACCACGATCGTCTCGCCCCGTCGTGCGATGATCGCATCAGCGAGCGCCAGGGCGCTCTCGGTGACCTCACGGGCGTCGACGTCGACGACGTCCAGGCCGTGCTGCGGCCACACCAGCGACGCAAGCAGCGTCCCGAAGCAGTCCACGAGCAGGCACTCCTTGTCGCTCACCGACGAGAGCCAGTGCTCCGGCGTCATCTGGGCTGCCTCGACGACCCGCCACTCAGCCGGCCGCGCGCGTCGGTGCGCCTCGATGCGGGCTGCCATCTCCGGGTCGCCCTCAGCGACGCCAGCGACCACGACGACGACCGGCCGTCGTGTCGCCTCCGCGAACGCCGCAGCTGCGGCGGACTTCCCGCTCCGTACGCCTCCCGTGATGACCGTGAGCGCCACTCACCCTCCCCTCTCCGCAGCCGTCCGCAAGGCAGCCACTTCCTCCGGCGTCAGCTCTCGAACCGCCCCCTCGGGAAGGTCCCCAAGCGCGAGCGGGCCGATGCGCTCGCGGTGGAGCTCGATCACGGGGTGTCCGACGTGCTTGAGCATTCGCCGCACCTGACGCTTGCGGCCCTCGCGGATCGTGATGCGTACGAGCGAGCTGCCGATGCCGGCGTCGACCAGCTCGGCCTGCGCGGGCTGCGTCGGGCCGTCGGAGAGCACCACGCCGTCTCGCAGCCTCTGGAGCGCCCGTTCCGTGGGTCGTCCCTCGACTCGTGCCAGATAGGTCTTCGGGACGTGAAACCGCGGATGCATGAGCATCTGCGCGAACTCGCCGTCATCCGTCAGAAGCAGCAGGCCGGTAGTGTCGGCGTCCAGGCGGCCGACGGGAAAGACCCTCCGCCCAGTGTCGGGTATGAGATCCGCGACGATCGGCCTGCCGAGCGGGTCCTTGAGAGTGGTCACGTATCCCGCAGGCTTGTTCAACATGAGGTAGAGGTGGAGCTGGGGCGGGACGACGCTGACACCGTCGACCTCGACTACGTCCACGCCAGGCACCACCTTCACGCCCATCGCGGTGACGGTCTCGCCGTTCACGCGCACCCTGCCGGCAGCGATCAGCTCCTCGGCACGCCTCCGGGATGCGACGCCGGCGCGCGCCAAGAACTTCTGCAACCGCTCGGGCTTCGGCGCGTCGCTCGCCAGCGGCTCCTCACTCGTCGTCGGACGGGGTCTCGTCATCTTCCTCGTGCGTTTCCTCGAACAGCGCTGCGCCGTCGATGGCAGACAGGCGCTCGCGGATGGCCCGCTCCGTGGAGGGGTCCGGCGCGAATTCCTCGAGCGGCGGAAGCTCGGAGAGGTCCTTGAGCCCGAACCGCTCCAGGAAGCGCTGCGTCGTTCCGTACAGGATGGCGTTCCCAGCGTCCTTGTCGCGTCCGACCTCCCGGACGAGCCCCTTCTCCATCAGCGACGCGATGACTGCCTCGCTGTTCACGCCTCGGATGGCGTTGACGCCTTGCCTGCTCACCGGCTGGCGGTAGGCGATCACCGCGAGCGCCTCGAGGGCCGCCTGCGAAAGCCGTCGCGTGTCCCACGAAAGCACCAGCCGCTCCACGTGCTCGTGGTACGCCGGGTGCGTGCACAAGCGCCACCCGCCCGCCACTTCTCGAAGCTGGAACCCCCGCTCGTCCCGCGCGTACTCCTCCTGCAGAAGCCGCAGCGTCTCGGCGACGTCGCGCTCGGTGGCCTCCAGGGCTTTCGCCAAACGCGAGACGCTCAACGGCTCGTCCGTGACGAACAGCAGCGCCTCGATCGGCCCTCTCAGGACCTCGCTTTCCCTCATGAGAACAGCCCCTTCCTCACAGACTCGATGACGATCTCCCCGAAGACCTCCTCCTGGAAGAGGCTCACCTCGTCACGCTTGTACAGTTCGAGTATCGCCAAGAAGGCCACCACCACCTCTTCCGGCCGAGCGCTGCCAGGGATCACCTCGCGGAAGGTCGTGCGCTTGCGCTTCGCGAGGATCCTGCGGATGGCTTCTACGTGCGTGTCGACGGGGATGGGCGCCGCTGCGACGTGCTCGGCCTCCAACAGGAACACCTCGCGACGATGGAGCAGGTCTGCGCACGTGACGGCGAGGGTGTGGAGCGTGACGCCTTCGAGGTAGTCAGGGATGAGCCCGAGGAACGGTTCCTCGAGCGCAGCCGCGCGGGTGTGCATGCGAGACTCCGCCTCGAACCGTGCGGCGAGCTCGGCAGCCGCGTTCTTGAACTGCTTGTACGCGAGCAGACGGGCGACCAGGAGCTCTCGCGCCTCGTCAGGCGAGAGATCCTCGTCGGTGCCGGCCTCCGTGGGCGTCTCGCGCGGAAGCAGCGACAGCGCCTTGAGTTCGAGAAGCGTCGCCGCGACCAGAAGGAAATCGCTCGCCACTTCCAGGTCGAGCTCCTGCATCTCCTGGATGTGAGCGAGGTACTGGTCGGCGATCTCGGCGATTGTCAGCTCGCGCACGTCGACCTTCTGCCGCGCCACCAGTGAGAGCAACAGGTCGAACGGCCCCTCGAAGGTGCGTGTCTTGACGGAGTAGCTCATCGCAAGACGGGCGCATCCACGTGCATCGCCTCGCGGACCGCGCCCATGAGCTCGTCGATGGCCGGCCTGATGCGAGCCGCCCCTGCCTGCAGCACGTCCCACGCCAGGTTGCGCTGGGCAGCAAGCTCTGCACGACGCTCGCGGAACTCGGCGAGGTAGGCGTTGAGGTCCTCGGCCATCTTCACCTTGTGAGCCACGCACCCGCACTCGGCGACGCGGCAGCACCGGTCGAACTCCGCCACGACGGCAGGGTCGCCCACGAGGCGGTGGATCTGGTGCAGGGGGCAGATGTCCGGGTTTCCAGGGTCGGTCTTGAGCTTCCGCGCAGGGTCGGTGACCATGCCGCGCACTTTGGCGGTCGTCTCCTCTGCGCTCTCGGAGAGGTAGATCGCGTTGCCGTAGCTCTTCGACATCTTGCGCCCGTCCGTCCCGGGCACTCGCGCGCCCTCCTTCGGGATGACGGCCTGCGGCTCCACGAGGAGCTCGCCGTAGGTGCCGTTGAAGCGGCGCACGATCTCGCGCGTGAGCTCGAGGTGCGGCGCCTGGTCCTCCCCCACGGGGACGAGGTCGGCCTTCACGATCGTGATGTCGGCGGCTTGCATCAGCGGGTACAGGAAGAAGCCGACGTTGCCGAGGTCCTTGTCGCTTATCTGCTCACGCTGCTCCTTGTAGCTCGGCACGCGCTCGAGCCACGACATCGGCGTGACCATCGACAGGTAGAGCGTGAGCTCCGCGACCTCGGGCACGTCGGACTGCCGGTAGATGGTCGCCTTCTCCGGATCGATGCCAGCGGCGAGCCAGTCGAGCACCATCTCTTCGGTGAAGCGGCGCACCGCCGAGGTGTCTTGCCAGTCGCTCGTAAGAGCATGCCAGTCGGCGACGAAGTAGTACGCCTCGTACTCCTCCTGCATCTCGCGCATGTTCAGGAGGTTGCCGAACCAGTGACCGAGCGTGAGCCGACCAGTGGGACGGTAGCCGGTAAGCACGCGACGTTTCGCCATCGACGCCTTCCTCAAGACGGGGACCAAGACGTGCACATGATACAGCAGCGACGCCTACGCCACGCCCGTCAGGAACCGAAGGACTGGCATGACGGTGGCGTCCAGGTACACGCCGAGCAGGTCGACGTGGAAGAGCTGCGGAGGCAGCCAGAGCAGCGCGATGACGATGACGAAGCCGTAGCGCTCGAGGTCCCGATACATCGCCAGACCGCGGTTGGACAGGAACGGCAGCAAGAGCCGCGACCCGTCGAACGGCGGTATCGGGACGAGGTTGAAGAACATCAGCGCGAGGTTCACGACGCAGAACGCGTACGCGAGCGTCCACACCACCTCCGCGACGGCACCCGACGCGAAGCCCATCAGGCGCGCGACCCCTGCGCCGACGAGGGCCATGGCCATGTTGGCCGCTGGGCCAGCGATGCCGGTGATCGCCATGCCGACCCGCCGGTTCCCGCGGAAACGCCACGGGTTGACGGGCACGGGCTTGGCGTACCCGAACCCAAAGCCGAGCATCGCAGTCATCAGCAGCGGCAGAAGCACGGTTCCGAACGGATCGATGTGCTTCAGCGGGTTCAAGCTCAGACGACCGGAATCTTTGGCCGTCCTGTCGCCGAGGGCAAGCGCAGCGTACCCGTGCGCTACCTCATGGAAGACGATCGCCGGCACGACGAGCGCGAACCGCACGACGATCGACAGCAGATCCATCGGGCTCCTCCGGATTCGTCCTCGCCCACCGCTGCGCGATGTGGGCCAGGTTCTTGATCTCCGCCTCACGACCGACGGCTTTACCGTCAAGGCGGTCGGCCAGGGCTTGCGCAAGGATAGCAGAGAACCCGCGGCCCGGCTTGAAGCCCATGGCGACGAGATCGTCGCCGGACACGGCCGGACGGATCCGGCTGATGACGTCGACGTAGCGCTCGATGCGCTCACGGGACACGTCCTCGTCAGCCGACGCCCAGAGACACACGAGCGCCTCCGGCGGCAGCGGCGAGAGCAGCGCGTGTATCCTGCTGTCGCGCATGGGACGCCTGTCGCGCAGCGCACGAAGAGTCGAGCCCGCCTTCTCGAGCAAGGTGAGAGCTGGGACGGAGTACTCTCTCCCGAATCGCATGCGCTTGAGCCACCGCTCCGCTGATTGCTTGGACGCGCGGGAGACCAGGGCGGCGACGAGGGTCACGCGACGACGCGGCATCTGGACGAACCGCCGTGCAAGCACGTCGTAAGCCGCCGCTGCTGCGGCAACTGCGGTCGGCGCCGCTTCTGCGGCCATGCCATCCGGCAGCAGCTCGGGGAGCGCTCCGAGCTCGTGCAGCAGCCAGAGCACGTCGCCCGCCCGCTCCTCGTCGATGATGTCGAGGATCTCCTCCCGCAGACGCGCCCCGGAGACCTCGCGCAGCATGTCCATCTCCACCGCCTGCTTGAGCAGGGCCTCCGTGGACGCATCTATCCGGAAGCCGAACTTCACAGCGAATCGCGCGGCCCTGAGCACGCGCGTGGGGTCCTCGACGAACGACAGCGAGTGGAGCACTCTGACGACGCGCCTCTCGAGGTCCGCAAGCCCGCCGAACGGGTCTGCGATCTGACCGAACGTGTCCGGCGTGATCGACGCTGCCATCGCGTTGATTGAGAAGTCTCTCCGGAACAGATCCTGCCTGAGCGTCGAGCGCTCCACTGTCGGAAGCGCGCCAGGCCTGGTGTAGTACTCCGCTCGCGCGCTCGTGACGTCCACGTGGAACCCCCTGTCGACGACGAGCACGGCCGTGCCGAAGCGCTTGTGCACCCTGATGCGCCAGCCCATGACCGACGCCACGTGCTCAGCGAAGGCGAGCCCGTCGCCCTCGATCACGACGTCCACGTCCAGGTTCGGCCTCCCGAGCAGCATGTCGCGCACGAACCCGCCGACCACGTGCGCGCGCACCCCGCGCTCGAGAGCCAGCTGCCCGATGCGGACGACCACGTCGCGGACCCTCTCGGGCAGGACGTTCTCGAATGACGACATGAAGCGTGCCGACGCTTGCGACCGCGCGATCGTCGCCTTGCGGTCGGTGTACCGCTCGCCGTGGAACGCTCGCAAGAGGTCCTTGCGTGTGACGATGCCGACGATGCGGCCGTCCTCGACGACGGGCACCCTCCCGACGCCAGTTTGCGCGAGAAGGTTCTGGAGCGCGTCGAGCGTCGCATCCGGCCCCACGACGAGCGGCTCACGGGACATGAACCCGCGCACCGGCGCGTGGCCGAGACGGTGCCGACGAGCCTTGTCCACGTCCTTACGCGTGACCATGCCGACCAGTCGGCCATCGGCAGCCACCGGAAGCGCCCCGTGGCCCCAGCGTTCCATCACGCGGCCGGCCTCGTCCATCGTGGCATCGGGAGCGATGGTGCGCACTGGCGACGTCATCACGGTCCGAGCCGTCACGGGCGCCCGCACCACCTCGAAAGCCGCGTCTTTGAGTCTGGCGAGCACGTCTGCTACGGCAGCACCTTTGATGGCCGCCGACGCGGCGAGCGGATGCCCGCCGCCACCCAGTCGCTCCAACACACTCCCGACGTCGACTTCGCTGATGCGCGATCGAGCCACCACGTGGACCCTGTCCGGCATCGCGATGACCGCCATCGCGACGCGATAGCCCATATCGTCGCACAGGTGGTGCGTGATGACGCTTGCCGAGTCCACGTACTCGGCGCTCTCTGCCCACCCCACCGCCACAGGCTGCCCGTTGACGTCCCACACCTCGAGCGTGTCCAGGAGCTTCGACAGCAGCGCCTTTTGCTCAGGGGTGAGCGTGCGCGTCAGGAACTGGTTCACGACCTCCAGGTCGCCGCCTGAGGCCATGAGGAAGGCCACGGCGTCGGCGTCGTACGCAGTGGCGCTTACGTACGTGAGCGACCCGGTGTCTTCGTGGATGCCGAGCAGCATCACGCTCGCCTCGAGAGGAGTGACGGGAATCCCCCTGTCGCGGATCTCGTGCACGAGGATGGAGGTGGTGGCGCCGACCAGCATGCAGTGCTCCTCGGCACCAGCGATGTCGCCTTCGGCGGGCGGGTGGTGGTCGTAGACCACCACCTCGATGCCGGCTCGCCTGACCACGTGCTCCAGCTCGCCGAGCCGTGAGGGGTCGCGTGTGTCCACCATCGTCACGCGCTCCACGGAAGCAAGATCCACGTCTTTGAGGTCGACGAACTCCAAGAACTCCGCGTGCAGGTTGTGGAACTCCCGCACGTTGGGGTTCTGGCTGCCTAGGAACACGGCTTTCGCACCCGGCGAGAGCTTCGTGGCGGCCACCATCGCGCCGTAGGCGTCGAAATCGGGGTTCGCGTGCCCCACGACGATGTGCGGGATCCGGCTCCCGCCCGATGCGAGACGCCGGCTCACGGTCACACCTCGTGGAACAGCGCGGCCGGGGCAGGCGGCTCAGCGGAGAGGCGGACGGCGTCGCGCAAGCGCTCGAGTCCTGCCTCGAGCCGCTCGACGCTGCTCGCGTACAGAGTCGCGACGGGGTCGCCGCGGTCGACACGGTCGCCCCGCTTGACGGCAAGGACGATGCCGGCCCCCCGGTCGACGGGCTGTTCTTTCGTCTCACGGCCTGCGCCGAGCGCGACAGCCGCGCGACCCACCGCTTCCGCGTCGAATCCGGCCACGAATCCACCTTCTGTCGCGGCAAGCACGGTGGAGTACTCAGACCGCGGCAGACGATCAGGGTCGTCCGCTACGCGCGAATCGCCGCCTTGGGCGGTCACCCACCGCAGGAAGGTGTCGAGCGCGCTGCCGTCTGAAAGCGCCTGCTTCACGCGCGCGAGCCCCGCGGCGTCGTCGTCGACCACGCCTGCAAGCCGCAGCATCCGGGCGCCGAGCTGCAGGCAGAGCTCGGTGAGGTCCTCGGGTCCGTCTCCGTGCAGGGTGCGGATCGCCTCGCACACTTCGAGCGCGTTGCCGACGGCGCGGCCGAGCGGCTGGTCCATGTCGCTCACCACGCACTGCACCTTCAACCCCAGCGCGCGGCCCACGCGCTGGAGCTCGTGAGCAAGCGTGCGGGCTTCCTCCTCGGTCTTCATGAAAGCGCCGGACCCGGTCTTCACATCCAGCACGATCGCGGACGCGCCGCCTGCCGCCTTCTTCGAGAGGATCGAGCTGACGATCAGGGGGACGCTCGGCACCGTGCCGGTGACGTCGCGCAATGCGTACATCTTCTTGTCGGCCGGGCAGATCTCCGGACTCTGCGCGATGACCGCGATGCCCACCGAGCGCACCTGCTCGACGAATTGCTCGACTTCCATCTCCACGCGGAATCCGGGGATCGATTCGAGCTTGTCGAGCGTCCCGCCCGTGTGCCCGAGGCCGCGCCCGCTCATCTTCGCGACCGCGACTCCGCACGACGCCACCAGCGGAGCAAGGACGAGCGTCGTCTTGTCCCCCACCCCTCCCGTCGAGTGCTTGTCGACCACCGGCGCCTCGACGCTGCTCAAGTCCACGACGCGGCCGGAGTCGCGCATCGCACGGGTGAGCCATACCGTCTCGTCCGCGTCCAGGCCTCTGAGGAACGCAGCCATCAGCCACGCTGCCATCTGGTAGTCGGGCATCTCGCCAGACGTGAAGGCCTGCACGATGCGCGCGATCTCGTCCTCGCTGTGCCGATTGCTGTCGCGCTTCCACTCGATGAGCTCCACGAGGCTCTTCATGACGCAGCTCCTCTCACCTCATCGAGGAACGAGGTTCCGCGGCCGCACGCTCCCGCCAGGCCGTAGAAGTCGAGCACCGTCTCTCCCACGTCTGCGAACGTCGATCGGGTTCCCAGGTCGCGACCAGAGTCCACGCCCTTGATCTTCGCGATCAGCGGCGCGTGCTCACGGCTGTGGTCCGTCGATGGCGTCGTGGGATCGCACCCGTGGTCCGCCGTGATGATCAGCAGGTCGCCAGGCGCCATCGCGTCGAGGATCTCCGGGATGCGAGCATCGACGGCCTCGAGGCCGCGCGCGTACGCTTGCGCGTCGTTCCGGTGCCCCCACAGCATGTCGAAGTCGACGAGATTCGCGAAGACGAAGCCGTCCTCGGGACGGCGGATTTCGTCGAGCAGCTTGTTCACGGCGTCCATGTTGTCCGTGACGTGCGGCGACGAATCGACCCCCTGCCACGCGAAGATGTCGCCGATCTTCCCGACGCCGAAGACTGCGTGCCCGTTGTCCCGAAGGATGTCGAGCACCGTCTTCTCGAACGGCTTCACGGCGTAATCGCGACGCCGGTGGGTCCTCACGTACCGCCCCGACTCGTCCGGCCCGACGAACGGGCGCGCGATGACGCGGCCTACGCAGTGGTCGCCCGTGAGCATGCCACGCGCGATCTCGCACACCTCGTAGAGCCGGTCCAGCCCGAACGCTTCCTCGTGAGCCGCAACCTGGAACACCGAGTCGGCCGAGGTGTAAACGATCGGCTTGCCAGTTTCCACGTGCTCGTCGCCGTACTCCTGGATGATGACGGTGCCGCTGGCTGCCTTGTTGCCGAGCACGCCCGGGACACCGGTGCGGCGCACGAACTCCTCGATCACGTCGGGCGGGAAGCCGTCAGGATACGTCGGGAAGGCTCGCTCGAGGACGAGCCCCATCATCTCCCAGTGACCGGTCGTCGTGTCCTTCCCCGCGGACCGCTCGCGGCAGCGTCCCCAGGACGCTTCCGGAGCGTCCGTCGGCGGCACGCCGAGGATGTCCGTGACGTTGCCGAGCCCCATCCTTTGCAGGTTCGGAAGCGCGAGCCCGCCGACGGCGCGAGCCGTGTTCGCGAGCGTGTTCGAGCCCTCGTCGCCGTAATCCGCAGCGTCGGGCAGCGCACCGGCGCCGACGCTGTCGAGCACCATGAGGATCGCTCGCGGCGTGTCCCGCTCAGATGTCGGCATCTCGCACCCTTCTCTCACACGACGACGCGAGCAACCTCTTCGAGCGAAGTCACCCCTGCCTTCACCTTGTCGAGCGCGTCTCGGCGCAACGTCCGCATGCCCGCCTCGATAGCTGCGACCCGGAGCTGCTCAGCAGGCGCTTCACGCAGGAACAACCGCCGGGTCTCCTCGTTCATCTCCATGATCTCGAACAGGCCGATCCTGCCCCGGTATCCGGTGCCTGAGCACTCGTCGCATCCCACCGCACGATACAACCGAAGCCCGCCAGCCACCTCTTCTTCCGAGAACCCCGCGGCAAGCGCGGTCTCTGGTGCGACCTTGTAGCGCTTCTTGCACTTCGGACACAGACGGCGCGCCAGACGCTGCGCGACCACTCCGACGAGCGCCGACGACGTGATGTACGGCTCGACCTCCATGTCCACGAGCCGAGTCAAGGCAGACGGAGCGTCGTTCGTGTGTATCGAAGACAGCATGAGGTGGCCCGTCAGCGCCGCACGGATGGCGATCTCTGCCGTCTCCGGGTCGCGGATCTCCCCCACCAACACCACGTCAGGGTCCGCGCGCAACACCGTGCGAAGCAGCGCAGCGAACGTGAGCCCGATGCCGGGATTCACGCTCATCTGCGTGATGCCGGGAATGCGGTACTCGATCGGGTCCTCGATCGTGATGATCTTGCGCGTCGGCTCGTTGATCCTCGTGAGCCCCGCGTAGAGCGTGGTCGTCTTGCCTGAGCCAGTCGGGCCCGACACGAGGACGGCTCCCCACGGCCGGGCCAGGAAGCGCCGCATCGTCTCGAGGTGGTCAGCCCCCATCCCGAGGTCCTCGAGCGTCCGCAGACTCACGTCGTGGTTGAGTATCCTCAAGACGATCGACTCGCCTGCTGGCGTCGGCAGGGTGGCGACGCGGATGTCCACAGGCCGGTTGTTCACAGTCACGGCGATGCGCCCGTCCTGAGGGCGTCGCCGCTCCGAGATGTCCATGTCCGCCATAATCTTCACGCGCGAGGTCAGCCCCGGTCGCGCTGAGAGCGGCAGCTGCATCCGCTCGTGAAGCACCCCGTCGACGCGGAAACGCACCCGCACCGAATGCTCGCCGGGCTCGATGTGGATGTCGCTCGCCTGGTCCATGGCGGCCTCGCGGATGATCTGGTTCACGAGGCGCACCACAGGCGCGTCCTCCTCGACCTGCACCGCCTCCTCTTCCTCAGGAGCGACGGTCTGCACGACGTCTTGCAGCGCGTCGGCAGAGGCGAGGTACTTCTCGATGGCGTACTGGATCTGCGTGGGCGTCGCCACGACAGGCATGACGGGCCGGCGCGTTGTAAGCTGCACGTCGTCGATGGCTTCGACGTCGAGCGGGTCTGCCATCGCAAGAACAATCGATTCGCCGCGATAGGCGATCGGGATCACCAAGCGCTTGCGTGCAAGCCGCTCTGGTATCTGTATCGCGGCGTCGCGGTCAATCGGGAACGACGTGAGCCGGACGTACTCCAGCCCTTTTTGATCGGCAAGGGTCTGCGCGATCTCGTCTTCATCGAGGACGAGCTGGCGAACGAGCACCTGTCCGAGCTTGCCGCCCTCAGCGGCCTGGACCGCGAGCGCTGAAGCGAGCTGGCCCTCGCTGATCTTCCCCGCACGCACGAGCAACTCGCCAAGCCTCTCACGTGTGTACGACACGACACCCTCCCGTCACGAGCGACGACGCACGCCAGCGAGCACCCACTCGACGAACAGCGCCGCTGCGACCGTCGCCGCGGCATCCAGGTCGAACACACCGCCGTACGGTGTCTTGATACCCCCGAGCCCGAGCGGAAGACGCACAGCGTCCGTGATTGGCCTCAGCAGCTCGCCTACCGTTGACGACGCCAAGGCTCCGAAGAACCGTATGACCAGCCCGCCCGTCGCAACGATGGCCGCCAGCACGAGCAGATCCATGCAGATGGTGAGACCGAGCCGCACGAGCCGTTTCGACACGTATGCCTCCTTCGCGAGAACGCCTCAGCGTCCATGCTAGCAGAGGAGGAGCGACACGACCGAGCAGGGACCGCGGTCGGTCACCGGATGCTGTCGGAGATGACCCGCCCGATCAACTTCGCGGCGACGGTGTCCGGATCTGGCAGGTAGCCGTCGGCCACGTACGCTGCCTGTCGCACGCGGTCGATGCGTATCTCGGGCGCTGAGAGCGCGGCACGCACGGCACGCGCCAAGAGACTCTCGTCGACACACGGTGAAAGTGCGCTGCAGTCCTGCTGATCTGGGCGCGCCCGGAGGTATTCTGCTGCGCGGCGCACTTGTTCGTCGGAGATCATCATGATGCGGGATATATCGGCATCGAGATGCCGTCGCTTGAGAGAGAAGGTGGGAAAACCCCAGAAAAAGGGGGAGCCCCAAGGCCGGCACCTTGAGGCTCAGGGGTAAGGGGGTTGCCGAAGCAACCGAGCGCATCGTAGCGCGCTCGTTCAGGAAATGCAATACTCCGCTCGTTCGGGGTTCTGAGCGGCTGTCACACGCTCAAGACGCGGAGCACCCACTCGAATCCAGTCGCGAGCGGTATCGTGCCCGCCACCACAAGGAGTGCAGCCAGCAGCGCGAACGGCCACACGCGACCGCGTCGCCCTTCCATTTCATCGGCTGGCTGCGGCGCTGCGACTTCATCGGCGCGCTGTTCGGGCTCTGAGAAGTACATCGCCTGGATGACCTTGCCATAGTAGCCGAACGAGACCACCGATCCGATAGCGCCTACGAGCGCAAGCCACGTCCACCCCGCATTGACCGCCGCGTAGAACACCCACAGCTTGCCGAGGAAGCCCAGCGTCAGCGGTATTCCGGTCAGCGAGAGCATGGCTACCGACATCACCGCGGCAAGCACCGGCCGCGACATCGCTATGCCTTTGACGTCGTCGAGCGAACGCCCCTTGGCCCTTCCGGCCTGCAGCGCAGCCACACACCCGAACGCGACTGCGACTGCGATCGCGTACGCGGCGACCAGAAGCGGGGTGCCGACGGCGCCCGCGACGACGCCGACAAGCGCGTATCCGACCTGCGCGATCGCCGAGTAGCCGAGCATCCTGCCCACGTCACGCTGCTTGAGCGCGGCAAAGTTCCCGAACACGATGGAAGCGGCCGCCATGACTGCGAGGGCCACGCGAAGGTTCTGGAACGACTCTTGCGCCCAGACGCTCCTTGCGAAGAGCACCCACACAGCGAGGACGGCGGCGATCTTCGGAGCACCGGCCAGGAACACGCCCGCTCCAGGCTCCACCACCTCATACGCATCCGGCACCCAGGAGTGAAGCGGGAACGCGCCAGCCTTGAACGCCAACGCAACAAGCACAAGGATGCCCGTCACGCTTGCGGCTGCGCCTGGTGACCCAGAAACGACTTCAACGAGCCGCTCGTACCCGGTCTGACCGGCACCGAGGCCGACCACGGCTGCAAGAGCGAACACGAGAAACCCGGCGGCCACCGAGCCCTGCATAAGGTATCGCATGCCGACCTCGCGAGAGACGTTGCCGCGGCCTGCGGCAACGAGCCCGTAGCTCACCACCGCGACCGTCTCGAGCGCGATTGCCATGACGACGAGGTCGACGGCACCTGCGAGCACCTGGCACGCAACGGCGCCAAGGCCGATGAGCGCAGCCACGCCTCCTCGACGGCTCTCGCCAATGCCATCCAAGCTCGACAGGAGCGATGCAGCCGCAACGAGGTAGACG
Organism: Coriobacteriaceae bacterium EMTCatB1; assembly: GCA_001950395.1. Classification (GTDB taxonomy): domain Bacteria; phylum Actinomycetota; class Coriobacteriia; order Anaerosomatales; family Anaerosomataceae; genus Parvivirga. The sequence continues at coordinate 536,487 of BDLO01000001.1, read as the reverse complement.
ACCGCCGCGCAGCCCGCAAGCCCTCCGCCCCCGTACACGCCGGGAACCGCAGGGCGAAGCTGCGTGCTCCACGCCGCGACGGCAGACAGCCCGGCAGCGAGCACGGACGCGAGCGCGACAAGCCGCACAGCCGCACCGGTGCGCCCGAACGCATCGACCAAGACCGCGATCGCCGCTGCGCTGAGCACGAGCACGCCTGGCAGCCAGAACAGCCCGGCTGCATCGGTCACCCAACCGCCGAGCACGCTCACCGGACACCTCCTTGCACGAGCTGCACGATGGTGGCGACGGCGGGCTCGGTCATCGCGGTCACCACGCCAGGCCAGACGCCAAGCACTACGATGCCGAGCACCAGCGGCGCTGCTGCCAGCATCTCGCGCACGCTCACGTCGGCGAGCGACGCCCAGCGCTCGACGGGCTCGCCGTACACCACCGCCCGAACGGCACGGAGGTTGTACGTCGCGGCCAACAGGACGCCCGCTACTGCCGCGACCGACCACCACTCGAACGCCTTGAACGCCTCGAGAACCGACATAAGCTCACCTGGGAACCCAGACAGCGCGGGAAGCCCGAGGCTTGCAAGCGACGTGAACACGAACAGCGTCGACCAGCGGGGCACGGATCCACCCAGCCCTCGAAGCTCTGCGATGTGTCGCGTGTGCGTGCGGTCGGCAAGCGAGCCCACGAGGAAGAACGCTAACCCGGCCACCAGCCCGTGGCTTACCATTACCAGCATGGCAGCGGCGAACCCCATCGCCGTGCCCGTCGCGAGCGCCACGAGCACGAACCCCATGTGCGCTACGGACGAGTACGCCACGAGGCGCTTGAGGTCCGTCTGAGCGAGCGCTGCCAGGGCTCCGTACACCGTGCCGATCGCGCCCAACGCGAACAGGATCGGCGCCGCTTCAGCGAATGCCGCAGGACACAGCGGCGCGGCGACGCGCATCAGTCCGTAGCCGCCCATCTTGAGCAGCACGCCCGCGAGCATGATCGAACCGGCTGTCGGCGCCTCCACGTGCGCTTCAGGCAGCCACGTGTGCACCGGAAACGCGGGCAGCTTCACCAGCATGCCAGCTGCCATCAGCCAGAACACGAGGCGCTGCGTCGACGGCGTCAGCACGCGAGGCACGTCGCTCAGCACCGTCGCGCCCGTGCCGCTGATGGCAGCCAAAACGCCGATGAGCATGAAGGCCGACCCCACGAAGGTGAACAGGAAGAACTTCGTAGCGGCGTGCTTCCGGTTCTCGTGGCCCCACAGCCCGATCAGGAAGTACATCGGGATGAGGACGGCCTCCCACGCCACGTAGAAGAGCACGAGGTCGGCCGCCAGGAACACGCACATCACGGCGCCTTCGAGGGCGAGCAGCAACGCGTGATGAGCGCGCGGCCGGTCGGCGATGCCCCAGGACGCGAGCGTCGCCACGACCGCCAGAAGCGCAGTGAGAGCGACGAGCGGCGCGCTCAACCCGTCGAGTGCAAGCGAGAGCGGGACCATGCCCAAGATCCCTCCCGGCGCCCACGACAAGGACGGCACGATGCGTCCGCTCATGTCGGCGATCGCGACGCCAGCGAGCGCAGCTTCCGCGAGCGCCGCTGCGAGCGAGATGAAGCGCGACGGCGCGAGGCGTTCGCCGAGGAGCGCCACGAGGATCGCCCCGACGAACGGAAGAGCTACCAAAGCGAGCAGCGTCACCGTCACCGCCCTCCTGCCCACAGCACGATCGCAGCTAGCACGACGAAACCGACGGCGACGAAGGACGCGTACACGTCCGCCTCCCCGCTCTGCAGCTTCGCGAGCGCGCCACCGGCTGCAACGGCGAGCTTCCCGGAGCCTTCCGCGAGTCGGTCGATGATGCGCTCGTCAGCCACGTCGTCTAGCCAGCGCGCGAGCGCGAGCACCGGACGCACCGTCACCGCCTGAAGCGCAGCGTCGACCCCGAACCCGGCCCGTACGCGGTCCCACGCCGAGCCGCAGACGCCGGACTCGGGCGCTTCCCTCCCTCGCGCCCACCACGCGAACGCCGCTGCAGTGCCCGCAGCCACAGCGACCACTGCCAGGGCGATGGTGGCCGCCGCTGGATGCGCCTCCTCCGCGCTCAGCAGCTCGAAGAAGGGGCGTCCGAACCACCCGAGACCCACCGCGAGGACCGCGAGCACAGCGAGGGGGGCCGCCATGGCGATCCCCGACTCGTGCGCGTGCTGATCGCTTCGCCGGCTTCCCAGGAACGCGAGCGCGGTGGCACGCCACACGTACAGGGCCGTGAGCGCGCTCGTGAGGATCAAGGCCGCCGAAGCCACGGACGAGACGTGGCCCACGGCAGCCACGATAGCGTCCTTCGAGAAGAAGCCTGACAGCGGCCACCAGCCCGAAAGCGCGAGCGCGCCAGCCGTCCAGCACGCCGCAGTGACAGGCATCGCCTTGGCAAGGCCGCCCATCTCGCGCATGTCCTGCGTGCCAGCGCCATGGATGACGCTCCCCGCGGCTAGGAACAGCAGCGCCTTGAAGGCGGCGTGCGTCGTGAGGTGGAACATCGCAGCGCCCCACGCGCCAGCGCCTAGAGCGGCGAACATGAATCCGAGCTGGCTTATCGTCGAGTACGCCAGCATCTTCTTGATGTCGGTCTGCGCGAGCGCGACGACAGCCGCGTACAGCGCCGTCACGACGCCGATGGCGAGCATCACCGTGCGCGCCAGAGCGCTCGCCTCGAAGACCGGCCAGGTCCGCGCCACCAGAAAGACGCCCGACGCAACCATCGTCGCGGCGTGGATGAGCGCTGAGACTGGCGTCGGACCCTCCATGGCGTCCGGCAGCCAGATGTGCAGCGGGAACTGCGCGGATTTCCCGGCCGCGCCGCCGAAGAGCAGCAGCGCCGCTGCTGTGATCACACCCGGCTCCATCCTCGGAAGCGCAGCGACGATCTCGCGGACTGATAGCGTCCCGGCGTGGCGCCACAGCACCGCCATGCCGACGAGCATGGCAACGTCTCCGACGCGCGTGGTCATGAACGCCTTGATGGCGGCTCGCGTCGCCGCCGGCTTCCGGTACCAGAAGCCGATCAGCAGGTACGAGCACGCGCCGACGAGCTCCCACCCGATGAAGAGCGTCACGAGGTTGTCGGCAAGCACGAGCACCGACATCGCCGAGACGAACAGCATGAGCACCGCGTAGTACCTGGGCTGCCCGTCCTCGTGCGCCATGTAGCCCCACGAGAATGCCACCACGCACGCCGCCACGGCCCCGACGATGACGAGCATGAGCGCAGCCAGCGCATCGCCTGCGAAGCCGACCGGCGCCGCGGCGCCGCCTTGCGCAAGCCACGCGCCGTTCCACGACGGCGCCGCGGCGCCTCCGTGAGCGCTCGCGATGAGAGACGCCCCCGCCGCCAACGCGGCGAGAGGCCCTGCCAGGGCGAACACCCGCGTGACGCGCACCGAGCGAGCCCCGCCCGCGACGATCACGACAGTGATCGCCAGCGGAAGACCGATCGACACGAGGAGAGCGCCCATCAGCCGCTCACCTCGCTCAGCTCGTCGACGCGGCTCCTGCCTGAGGTCCGGTAGAGCGAAAGCAGGAGCGACAGCCCCACCGCAGCTTCGGCTGCCGCCAGCAGCAACACCATGACGCCGATCGCCTGCACGCTGCCAGACGACGCGCCTGACGCAGCGCCCAGCGACGCAAGAAGGACGCTTCCTGCTCCCAGCATGATCTCGACGCCGACGAGCACCCCGATGATGTCGCGCCGGCTGAGCACGGCGTACAACCCCAGCGAGAACAGCGCGCACGCGACCGCCAGAGCGATCATCGCTCCTCACCGCCCTTCAGGATCACTGCGACGGCGACGAGCGCGGCGAGAAGGAACACGCCCGCTGCCTCGAAGGCGACGAGGCGCGGCCCGAGCAGCTCCGATGCAAGGTCTGACGCCGAGCGCGACACGGGAACCGACGTGTCCCCGAACGCAGTCCGCAAGCTCAAGAACAGCATGGCGCCGACGCCGGCAGCGACCGCTGCCGAGCCCACGTCGTGGCGGCTCACGATAGCCGGCCTCTCGCCGTCGGCACGTCGCGCGGTCATCACCGCGAAGACCATGAGCACGAGCACGCCGCCCACGTACACGAAGACTTGCGCGATCGCCAAGAAGCTGTACCCGAGGTAGGCGTACATCGCCGCAACGCCGAAGAGGAACGCGCCCAGCGCGATCATCACGCGCATGACCTCCTTGAGGAGCACCGCGCCGATCGCGCCAGCGAGCATGAGCGCGATCGCGAGCGCGAGCCCTGCTGACTGCGCCGTCATGCCTCCTCCTTCCGCGGGACGGGGCACCCTGGCGGCGAGATGCCGTCGCGGCCGGTGGCGCGCGTGCCGATAGGCGGACGGAGCATCTCGCCCTTGTCGAACACCATGAGGTCGCGGTGCCAGAACGACAGCTCGTACTGGCCCGTATGATGGAGCGCTTTCGTCGGGCACTGCTCGGCGCACAATCCGCAGAAGCAGCACTTCGTGAGGTCGAGGTCGTAACGCGTGAGGCACCGCGCACCGGCCTCGTCCACGCGCTCGACCGCGATCGCGTAGTCAGGGCACGTCCTCGCGCAGAAGGTGCACCCCACGCACACCTCAGACTCGCATCTCAAGCACCGCATGGCCTCGGCCATCGCCTCTTGCCGGGTGAGCCCGAGCTCGACTTGCCGGAAGTCGGTCGCCCGCTCAGATGGGTCGGCCATCGGCATGACCGCTCTGCGGCGGCTCGACTCGATGCCGCGCGTGTCGGCTGGCGCGTGCTTAGGATACACAGGGACCGGACGCGCGACGCGGTCCCCGTCGAGCGGAAGCCCTTGGAGGTAGCGGTGGATCGACGTGGCGGCCTCGTGGCCGGTCGCAATCGAGCCGATGGCGCTGCCAGGGCCCGTCACGATCTCGCCGCACGCGAACACGCCGTCGACCGAGGTCGTGAACAGCGTGCCGTCGACGACCAGCTGGCCCCTGCCGCTTACCAACAGCTCAGTTCCCGCCACGAGCTGGTCGATCTTCGGCGCCTGGCCGATGGCGAAGACGATCACGTCCGCTGCCACGTCCGTGGTCTCCTCGCCGAACTTCGGCGCGAAACGCCCCGTCTCGTCGAACACCGACAGGCAGGAGCGCATGCGCATCCCCACCACTTGGTTGTGCTTGGTCAGCACCTCTTCTGGCCCGAGCGAGCACAGCGCCGTCACGCCTTCGTCGAGCGCCTCCGCGATCTCCCACGGGTGGCACGGCATCTCGCTCTCGGACTCCAAGCACGCGAGCTTCACCTCCGAGGCGCCCACGCGCAGCGCGCAGCGCGCGACGTCGACGGCGACGTTGCCGCCTCCGATCACGAGGACCCGCTTGCCACGCACGCCCGCCTCGTGCTTGAAGTTCGCCGACCACAGGAACTCCAGCGCGCCGACGACCCCTTCCGCATCGGTCCCGGGGATCGGGAGCAGGCGGCTCTGTTGCAGGCCTACGGCAAGCAGCACGGCGTCGTGCTCGCGCATGAGCTTCGCGAGCGGGACGTCTTTGCCGACCTCCACTCCGGTGTTGAGCTCAAGTCCAAGCCCCACGATGTCGTCGATCTCCTCGTACAGCACCTCGCGAGGCAGCCGATACGCCGGCACGCCGGTGTTGAGCGCTCCGCCTGGCTTGCGCTCGCGCTCGTACATCACCACGCGATAGCCGAGCTTGAGCAGGTCGTACGCCGCAGCCAGGCCGGACGGACCAGACCCCACGATGCAGACGCTCTTGCCCTGCGTGCGCGGGAACGGCGAGATGCGCTCGTGCCGGATCTTGCGATACTCCTCGAAGGCGAAGCGGTGCAGCGGCCGGATGGCGATCGGCTCGTCGTAGAAGTTGCGCTTGCACGCGCTCTCGCACGGGTGGTGGCAGATGCGGCCGAGCACGCCAGGCAAGATGTTGCGGTCCCGCACGAGCTCGTAGGCCTCCACCACGCGGTTGTCGGCGATGAGGTACGCCTGCCCGCGAGCGTCCACGTTGGCGGGGCAGTTCCCGACGCACGGCGGGAGCCGGTCCTTCTTGTAGAGGTCGTCGATGAGCTCGTTGTACGCGTACGACGGCCCGCGCAGCAGCGGTATCTCGTCCCTGCCGAGGACGCCTCTGAGCGCAAGCGGCCCTCGCCACCTGGGGCTGATGGTGACCCGTTCCTTCGGGTACTTGACCGTGCTCGGACGGGTCGCGGCGGCTTTCACGGTGATCGAGAAACCCTTGACGATAGACATCGCCCCGGCGATCAGCCCTTGCTTCTCGCCCGGAAGCTCCGAGACCGTCTCAGGCGTCTTGGGACGCTCGTCTCTCACAGCCATGGGAGCACCACCCCGACGATCGCCAGCTGCACGAGCGCAGCGGGCACGAGCACCGTCCAGCAGAAGCGGAGAAGCTGGTCTTGTCGGATGCGAGGAAGGGTCCACTTCGTCCACATGACCAGCGTCACCAGAGCCGCCGCCTTCACAATCAGCGCCACGACGCCAAGCGCGCCGTCGAACGGCCAGCCCGCGCCGAGGAAGGTCGCGGCAGCGAACAGGCTCGTGGTGATGATGGCGCCGTACTCAGCCATCATGAAGATCGCCCACCGCATGCCGGAGTAGTCCGCGAAGTAGCCCGCCACCAGCTCCGATTCTGCTTCGGGCAAGTCGAACGGCCCGCGGTTCATCTCGGCGATCGACGAGATGAGGTAGATCAGGAACGCCAGCGCAAGGAGCGGCACCCACCACCAACGCCAGGCCGCGACCAGGTCGGTCGGGCGCAGCGAGCCGGCGAGCAGCACGAGCGGAGCCACCGAGAGCGCGCGCGGAACCTCGTAGGCGATCATCTGCGAGGCGGCGCGAAGACCGCCAAGCGCCGAGTAGGTGTTGCGCTGCGCCCATGCCGCGACGAGAATCGCCACCACTTCGATCGACGGCACGGCCAAGAAGAACAGCACGCCCACCGCCGTGTCGAACATCGCCCACCCCTTCGCGAACGGGATGACCGCGATCGCGGCGGCGACGGGTGCGAACACGACCAGAGGCGCGTACTTGAACAGCGGCTTGTCGGCGCCGCTCGGCACAACGTCCTCCTTGAACAGGAGCTTCGGAACGTCGGCGAGCATCTGCAACGACCCCGCGGGGCCGATCTGCTGCGGGCCGTAGCGGAGCTGGATCCGGCCGGCCACCTTGCGCTCCCACCACACGCCGATCACGGCGCCGCCAGCGATCACCACGACGCCGACCACGCCCCACAAAGCGCCGAGCAGAAACGACGTCATCGGTCGACCTCCCCGAAGACGGGATCGAGCGAACCCAAGATCACCAGCAGGTCCGAGAGCGTGTAGCCGACCGCGATCTCAGGCAGCACCGCGAGGTTGCAGAACGCTGGCGAGCGCACCTTCATCCGGTACGGTCTCGGAGAGCCGTCGCTCACGACGTACACGCCGAGCGAGCCGCGCGCGCTCTCGATGTGGTCGTACGCGTCGCCGGGACGCGGCGCGAGCAGCCGGGGCAGCCCCTCTGCCATGATCGGACCGGGCTCGATCTGGTCGAGCGCCTGCTCGATGATGCGGCAGCTCTCGATGCACTCCCACAGACGGATGCGAGCGCGGTCGAAGCAGTCGCCATTCGACCCGAGCGGGACGTCGAAGTCGAACCGGGGGTAGACCGAGTACGGGTCGTCGCGCCGCAGGTCCCAGTCCACGCCGGAACCGCGCGCCGCAGGACCCGACACCCCCCACGCGACGGCCGTATCCGCGTCCAGGACGCCGATCCCTTTGAGTCGAACGCGGGCGATCGCATTGCCGAAGAAGAACTCGTCGATCGTGAGCATGGCCGACGGGTGCTGCTCGATGAACGCGCGGCACTGTTCTATCCAGCCGTCGGGAAGCTCGAACGCCACGCCGCCAGGCCGCACGTAGTTGTACGTGAGACGCGCGCCGCACAACGCCTCGAACAGGTCGATGACCTTCTCGCGCTGATCGAACGCGTACAGGAAGGCGGACGTCGCGCCGGTGTCTGCGGCGCTCGACCCGATGCCCATCATGTGGCTGGCGATGCGCTGCAGCTCGCACACGATGACGCGGATGTACTCCGCGCGCTCCGGCACTCGGATGCCAGCAAGGCGCTCGACCGCCCGGCAGTACGCCCAGTTGGCGTACATCGAGCCGACGTAGTCGAGCCGGTCGGTGAGCGGCACCACCTGCAGGTACGTGCGGTTCTCGGCGATCTTCTCGATGCCGCGGTGCAGATGCCCGATCACGGGCTCGACGTGCGTGACAATCTCGCCGTCGAGGCGGACCACCAGCCGACACACCCCGTGGGTCGAGGGGTGAGACGGGCCGATGTTGAGTGTGAGCTCCTCAGTCGCCATCGTCACCGCCTAGATGTAGTCCGGCCGACGGATGATGCGTTCGTCCTGGTAGTCCTTGCGCAGCGGGTGCCCGACCCAGTCGTCAGGAAGGAGGATCCTGCGAAGGTCCGGGTGGCCCTCGAACACGACGCCGAACAGGTCGTACACCTCGCGCTCCTGCCAGTTCGCCGCAGGCCACAGGTCGCACACGCTCGGGATCTTCGGATCGGAACGCGGCACCATGGTCTTCACGAACATCCCTGCGCGCAGGGTCCGCGATTGGAGACGGTAGACGAGCTCGAAGTCCTCGCCGCGGTCGACCGCCGTGACCATGCCGAGGCGGTCGAAGCCCATGTCCTTCAGGTCGGCCAACGCCGAGTGGATCCTCTCCAGGGGAACGGCTATCGTTCCGTCGCCGAACTCGATCGAGAACAGCGGGCACAGATCCGGGTACATGGCGCAGACGCGCTCGCGAAGCTCCTCGATCCTCACGACGTCACCTCGCTGACGTCCCCAGCCGCGTCAGCACGCGTGGCCGTCACGTCGCCCTTGCGGGGATCCGAGGGCATGGCAAGGTCGCTCTGGACGGCTCGCGTCCGTTTCGGCGAGATCGACTGGGCGGCGATCTTCTTGCGCAGCTGCAAGACGGCGTCTTGCAGCGCCTCCGGCCTCGGCGGGCAGCCGGCGATGTAGACGTCGACCGGCAGGAACTCGTCTACGCCGCGCACGACCGAGTACGAGTCGTAGTAGAAGATCCCGCCAGAGACGGCGCAGTTGCCCATCGCGATGACCCACCTCGGCTCGGGCATCTGGTCGTAGATCCGCTTCACGGCCGGCATCATCTTGCGCGTCACCGTGCCTGCGACCACCATCACGTCGCAGTGCCTCGGGTCTGGGCGCGGGATGGTGCCGTGGCGGTCGAAGTCGAACCGCGAGAACGACGCGGCGATGAGCTCCATCGCACAGCACGCCGTGCCCATCGGGAACGTCCAGAGCGACTTCCCGCGGGCCCAGTTCATGACCGCGTCCAAGGTCGTCAGCACGACCCCGCCGCCTGGGGTCTCCTCCAGAAGCTTCGCGAGATCGTCTATCGCAGCCATGAAAGCAGGCCCTTCCTCCACGCGTACACCAGCCCTATGGCCAGCATGACGACGAACGCGGCGACCTCGAGGACTCCCGCCACCGACCCCTTCACCTTCGGGGCGACGGCAAAGAGCATCACGCTCTCCACGTCGAACAGCACGAACAGCGCTGCGATGCCCGCGAACCGCACGTTGAACGGCTTCCACGGGATGTCGGCCTGAGGGATGCCGCACTCGAACGCGCTCTGCTTCACGTCATCTGGGCGGCTCGGAGCGAGCAATCGCTGGAGACCGAGCAAGATCATGAGAAACGCAGCGGGACCAATCACGAGCCCCGCTGCGAACAGCACGGACGAGGTACCCTGCACGGCCCCTTCACCCCCACACATCCTGCCTAGACGCACTGTGTAACTTGCGTTACAAGCGAATTCGCGATAGTGCTTGGCGCTCCTGCCGGGAACTTCCGCGAAGCTTCCATCCGGCTTTCCGCAGTTGGGGGACATATAGCATGCGCGTGTCGGGTTTGTAAACATTGTTACAAAGAACAATTCCGAATACGAAACGGCCCCGTGCTCAGCACGGGGCCGTCTTGCGGTTGGTGGGCGATGCAGGATTTGAACCTGCGACTTCTTCCGTGTGAAGGAAGCGCTCTCCCACTGAGCTAATCGCCCGTACGCTGCTTCGCGCAGCGGAACGGATTGTACCGGTTCTTCACCTCTAGGGGAAGCCCTCCCGCTACTTGAGCACGTTCTCCACGGCCGTCTTCACGTCGTCCGACACAGCGCCCACGCCGCCGATGATGCGCACGGCTGTGATCTCACCCTTGTGTCCTGCGAGGTGATCTCTCGTCGGATCGCTCAACACGGTGGGCCGCGTCAGCAGAAGCGCAGCCGCCTTCGCACCCGCAGCGGCGCCGCCACCGAGGGCGTCCGGGAACGCGTCACCGCGCGCGAGGAACACCGTGTCGCTCTCGAGCCAGTAGTACCGCAGCGCATAGCGCGAGACCTCGACGGCTGTCGCGTACCGGTCCGTCCCGGAGAGTCGTATCACCGGGCCGCCCACAAGACCGCTCACCTCGGTCTTGACGTCGTCAGAGACCACACCGGTGCCTCCCACGATGTAGACGGTTTCGATGCCGTTGCCGGTGATCGCCGCTTGTGCCGCGGAGCTCAAAGCTGAAGTACGCGTCAAGACGATCGGAACCCTCAGGGCATACGCCGCAGCAGAGGCCGACAGGGCGTCCGCATAGTCGTCGCCACGCACGAGGAACGCCGTCTTCGCGAAGCACGCACCCGCCAGAACGCGGACTTTGTCGGCAACCGCCCGCGCGGTGGCGTAACGGTCGCCGCCGTACACACGCTCGACCGTGAGCCCCGCATCTTGGAGCGACTTCTTCACGCCATCCGAAACGGCGCCCGGACCTCCCACGATGTAGACCTTCGTGGCTCCCAGCCGTCCGATTTCAAGGAGCACAGCGCTCGGAAGTGAGCTTGCCCGAGTCAGAAGGACGGGCGATCGCAGGCATCCTGCGAGACCTGAGGCGCACAGGGCGTCCGGGAACGCCTCGCCGCTTGCGAGGACGACTGCCCGCGCCGAGCCGTCCGGGAACGTCTTGCGCGAGACCTCGATAGCGGTGAGGTACCTGTCCGCGCCCGCTTCGCGTGCAGTTCCGACGAACACCGGCGTCGTGCCGATGGACCATTCGATCTGATAGCCACCCGCGCCGCTGAACGCGCGCACCTCGAGGAAGTACTCGCCGTCGGCGGTGGCGTCGTGCACGATCCGATCCGGGTATGCCGAATCATTCGAGTACGCCACGACGTGCGACTTGTCTGGAGCGTGCAGGTAGAGGTCGAAATCGGTTGAAGCGCCGCCGTTCAGCGTCACCGTGAGGCGCTGCCCCGCGAGGAGCGCGACCTTGAAAACGTCGTTCGCGTCCGTCGCGCGATCAAGCGTCCCGAGCTGCGATCCGGTCGCACCAACCAGGGCAGAAGCGGCGTCGAAGTCCTCCCACGCACCCGCGGGCACGGACGACACCTTCCACGTGAGTGTGTACGCCCCCGAGCCGCGCACTGAGCGGACGGCGAGGTAGTACGTTCCTCCCTCTCCTGCGAAAACGTCGTGCATCAGCGCCTCGGAAGATCCGGGACCCGCTGAGCCCGCTACGGGCAGCGTACCGTACACGCTCGACGTCCCTGGCGCGTACACCAGAAGATCGAAGTCCGCTCCAGAAGGCCCGGTCACGGACGCTTCCAGCCGTTGGCCAGCGGCGACGTCGATTGCGAAGACGTCGAACGTGTCGCATGGCCACGCAAGCGAATCGACGACCGATCCCTCTGAGGCGCTGAGCGCGCTCCCCGGCACGTCGTCGTCTGCGGTGGCTGGCATCGCGCACGTCGACCACGCCAGCTGGTAGTCGCCTGCGCCCGCTGCAGCGCGCACTGCGACGTAGTAGTCGCCGGCGCCAAGCGCGTCGGGCACGTCAAAGACGACCGTCTTCGGGAACTCGTCGCCCACGCTCCCAGCAAGCGCGACCGCGGGATCGACCACGGTGGCGTCTCCAGAGAACACGTACACGTCCGCGTCCAGCGCAGAATCCCCTGTCAGCGTGCAGGCAAGCCGCGTGTCAGCCGGAAGCGCGATACGGTAGACGTCCACGGCGTGCGTGGCGGCGTCGAGAGCGCCGACCGCAGGAGACGGTGGCAGATCCACGGCTCCTGGAATCGAGCACGGAGCGAGGCTCGCCGGCAGAACGGCTTGTGCTGGCTGCTTCCCGAGCACTTCCGTGATCGCCTTGTCCTCGCCCCCGTCCGGTCGAACAGCGATCACCGCAGCAGCCCCAGACGCAATTCCCGCCTGCGAAACCACTAACGCGATAACCAGCACGCAAGAGATCAGTCCGAACCCACGACGTACGACCACCATGCGCCCCCCTTCTTATTGCCTGCTGCTGTGAGCCCTCTCGGTGACGAGATGCTATCACACCCCACTGACACGAACCTCACGTCACCGCGTGCCGCCCTTTGGACTCCCACCTCCACGCATCCTCGACGATCGTCACGAGGTCGCTTCGCCTTGGCGTCCATCCGAGCGTCCTCTCAGCGCGTCCGGGCTTGGCCACGAGCATCGCCGGGTCGCCTTCCCGCCGCGGCCCGAACACGACGCGCACGTCTGCGCCAGTCACCTCGGAGCAGGTGCGCACCACCTCGAGATTCGACCATCCCCGGCCGGTGCCCAGGTTGCACGCGAGACTGTCGCCGCCCTTGGCGAGGTGCTCGAGTGCGCGGCGGTGCGCGTCTGCAAGATCGCACACGTGGATGTAGTCACGGACGCACGTGCCGTCGGCCGTCGGGTAGTCGCTTCCGAACACGGTGAACTCGGGATCGCCATAGAGAATCGCGCCGAGAACCCGCGGGATGATGTGCGTCTCAGGGTCGTGGGCCTCGCCGAGCGTCCCGTCCGGTGTCGCTCCGGCCACGTTGAAGTACCTGAGCGCGGCCCATCGCAGCCCCCACTCGGCTTCTGCCGCGGCAAGCGCCTCCTCGAAGCGCCGTTTGCTCTCGCCGTACGGGCTCACGGGCCGCAGCGGCGCATCTTCCGGGATGGGCACCTCCTCGGGCTCTCCGTACACCGCCGCCGTCGACGAGAACACCAGCGCGTCCACCCCCGCCGCGCGCATCTCGTCGAGCAGCACCCTCGGCTTCTCGGTGTTGTTCTCGAAGTAGCGCTCGGGCTCCCGGACGGACTCGGCCACGTCGATGTAGCCGGCGCAGTGCAGCACCGCGTCAACGCAGTAGACCGCCTCACGCACGGCCTCCGGATCGCCCACGTCGCCCACCACGAAGTCAGCCCGGTCATCCACCGCCCAGCGATGCCCCCGTTCCAGCGTGTCGAGCACCACCACTTCGTGCCCAGCGTCGAGCAAGCTCCTGACGCTCACGCTGCCGACGTAGCCCGCTCCCCCAGTCACGAGCACTCGCATCTCACACCCCCGGCATCGGTTCGACCCCATCCGACAGCGCCTGTGCGATCCGCGACGCCACGCCCTCGTCCCACAGCTCCGGGAGCGGCCAGTCGCGGTTCGACGCCAGCGCCTCCTCCAGCGCCGCAAGTATCCGCTCGCGCCACGCTCCCACGAGACGGTTGGCGCCCACGTCGATCGTGATGCGCCGCTCTGTGCTGCGGCGCACCGTCACGCACGGCGTGCGCAGCATGCACGCCTCCTCCTGGACGCCCCCCGAGTCCGTCACGATCGCAGCGGCGTCGTGCTGCAACGAGAGCATGTCCAGGTAGCCCACAGGGTCGGCGAGCGTCACCCCGCGCGTCCCCGGCACGATCCCGTGCTCCGCGATCCGCGGTCGCGTCCGCGGGTGCACAGGGAACAGCACCGGCAACGGCGAGTACTTGAGCGCGGCGGCGATCTCCGCCAGACGCTCGGGGTGGTCGGTGTTCTCGGGGCGATGGATGGTGGCGAGCACGTAGCCGCCGGGTTCGAGCCCGTAGCGTTCGCACGCGCGTCGATCGCGCGCCTGCGACAGGTGCTCGAGAAGGCTCTGAGCCATGATGTTGCCGACGAAGCGGATCCGCGAAGGATCGACGCCTTCGCGCAGCAGGTTCTCGTCGGCCTCGCGCACGGGCGTGAGCAGCAGTGCCGAGAGCTGGTCGGTCACCAGCCGGTTGACCTCCTCGGGCATCGAGAAGTCGCGCGACCGCAAACCCGCCTCGACGTGGACGACCGGTATGTGCAGCTTCGCCGCAGCGAGCGCGCCGGCGAGCGTGGAGTTGACGTCGCCCACGACGATGAGCGCGTCTGGCCGCTCGGCCGCGAGGAGCTCCTCCAGCTTCACCATCGCAGCAGCCGTCTGCGTGGCGTGCGTGCCGCTCCCCACGCCCAGGTACCAGCGCGGCTCAGGCAGATCCAAGTCCTCGAAGAAGACGTCCGACATCGCAGCGTCGTAGTGCTGGCCGGTGTGCACGAGATCGGCGGCAATGCCTGCGGCGGTGAGCGCCGGCACGAGGGGACCGACCTTGATGAAGTTCGGGCGAGCGCCCACGACGATGATCACGCGCACCGCGAAGTCTCCTTCCGTCTGGCCTACCAGGCCCCTTTGGCGCCGAACACCACCGGAACCGTGCGCGCGAGCAGGGCGAGGTCGAACGCGACGCTCCAGTTCTCGATGTAGAACAGGTCGAGGCGGATCATCTCGTCGAAGGTCAGGCGCGAGCGGCCCGACACCTGCCACAGCCCTGTCATGCCTGGCGGCACCTGCATGCGCTGCCACTCTCGCTCTCCGTACGCCTGTGTCTCGCGCGGGAGCGGCGGGCGCGGGCCGACGAGCGACATCTCGCCTTTCAGCACGTTGATGAGCTGGGGGAACTCGTCGATAGAAAACCTTCTCAGCCACTTGCCCACGCGGGTGACGCGCGGGTCGTCCTTCATCTTGAACAGCGGCCCGTCCGCCTCGTTGGACTCCAGGAGCTCGGCGAGCCGTTGCTCCGCGTCGCGGTGCATCGAGCGGAACTTGTACATCCCGAACGGCTTGCCTCCTCGCCCAATGCGCGTCTGCTTGAACAGCACCGGCCCTCGCGAGTCGATCGTGATCGCAGCCGCGATGAGCAGCCACACCGGCATCCCGATCAGGACCACCAGCGAGGCGACCACCAGGTCGAACGCGCGCTTCATCACGGCGTTGCGCCGTGAGAAGGACACCGACCGCACCGTGATGAGCGGAACGCCGGCGACCTCCTTCACCAGCACCCGCGAGGTGAGGATGTCGAAGAGTCCTGACGAGAGCTGTATCGTCACGCCGGTGTCGCGCAGCTCCGCGATCATGCGCGACACGACGTCGTGATCGAACGCAGTCGTGGCGATCACCACCGTGTCGACTCCGTGCTCCGCAACGATCTCGCGCAGGTCCCGCGCCTCGCCCAGCATCGGCACGTCTTGGTCGCAGTAGCCCAGCGGCAGGTACTCGGCGTGACTCGATGCCAGGCACCCGATGGGCGCAAGCCCCGTCTCGGGGCTCCCTTTGAGGATGCGAGCAATCTCCGCCGCCTCCGGGTTGGAGCCGACGATGAGCGTGCGTCGCAGGAGATGCCCGCGTCGCCTGAGCGCACGCAGAGCCGTCCTCACGGCGAGCCGGCCAAGCGAGCACGCCGCAAACGAGATCGTCGTCGCGAGCAAAAGCCACGCGCGGGACAGCCCGGGCAGCTTCAGCCAGAAGCTCAAGAGCACGAACCCGAGCGCAGCCAAGGCCATCGCCCGCGCGATGCGCGAGAACTCCCCCGCACCCCAGGTCAGCCGCTCGAGGTCGTACAGCCCCTCGCGCCACAAGGCGAGCATCGCCAGCGCGACGAACGCCCACATCGCGTCGTAGTACGACGCGCCTTGCGGCAGCTTCTCGATGCCGAGCCGCGCGCTGAACGTCTCGAAGCGCAAGTACGTGGCGAGCGCGGCGCTTGCAGACGCCGCCACGAAGTCCGTCGCCACCAGAGCAGCAACGATCTTGCCTCTGTGGCGCCGGAACCCGCTCGTGCTTCCCTCGGTTCGCGCGGCCGTTTCGCTGCTATGCGTTTGCACGTCCTCGGCCATGCGTCTCCCTCGCTGGATCCCTCAGTGGGAAACGATACCAGAACGGACTGACACGAACGCGCCCGACCGCGCGTCACAGCACTCGCAGCGCGAGCGCGCCTACCCCGCGTGCTCGCAGTACCGGCGGTAGGTCTGCTCGATGCCCTCTCGGAGCCCTATCCGCGCACGCCACCCGAGCGCATGCAGGCGCGAGACGTCGAGCAGCTTGCGGGGCGTCCCATCCGGCTTCGAGGTGTCGTACACGATCTCGCCTTCGTAGCCGACGACGTCGCGAACGATCTCGGCGAGCTCGGCGATGCTCACGTCCTCGCCCACGCCGACGTTCACGATCTCCTCCTCGTCGTAGCGCTCCATCAGGAAGAGCGCAGCGTCGGCAAGGTCGTCCACGTGCAGGAACTCTCGCCGCGGCGTGCCGGTTCCCCACACGGTGACGGCGGGCGCGCCCGCGAGCTTGGCCTCGTGGAACTTGCGGATGAGCGCGGGCAGCACGTGCGAGGTCTGGAGGTCGAAGTTGTCGCCAGGGCCGTAGAGGTTCGTGGGCATGAGCGAGATGCCCGAAAAGCCGTACTGCCGCCTGTAGGAGCGCACCATGACGATGCCCGCGATCTTCGCCACCGCGTACGGCTCGTTCGTGGGCTCGAGCGGGCCAGTGAGCAGGTGCTCCTCCTTCATCGGCTGCGGTGCGTGCTTGGGATACATGCAGCTCGACCCTAAGAACAGCAGTTTGCGCACCCCGAACCGGTAGGCGGCGTCGATGACGTTCGTTTGGATCTGCAGGTTGTCACGGATGAAGTCGGCCGGATAGGTCGCGTTCGCGAGAATCCCGCCGACTTTGGCAGCGGCCAGAAACACGTATTCGGGCCGCTCCTCCTCGAAGAAGCGCTCGACGTCGGCTTGGCGCGTGAGGTCGAGCTCGGCGTGCGAGCGCGTGATGAGGTTCGAGAACCCTTCGCGCTCAAGCCGTCGGAGGATGGCCCCTCCCACCAGGCCGCGGTGCCCGGCCACGTAGATGCGGCTCGTCCTATCCATGCGTAAGACCCCTCAGCGCAACGTCGTGGCCGGCGTCGCGAAGCGTCTTCTCTTGTGCCGCAAGCTCCATGTCGTGCGCGACCATGCGCTTCACGAGCTCAGCGAAGCTCACCCGCGGCGCCCATCCGAGCTTCTCGCGGGTGGCCGAGGCGTCGCCGAGCAGGTAGTCCACCTCCGTCGGCCGGAAGTACCGCGGGTCGATCTCGACGTACTCCTGCCAGTCGAGCCCCACCTCCGCGAACGCCGCCTCGCAGAACTCGCGCACGGAGTGCGCCTCGCCCGTGGCCACCACGTAGTCCCCCGGCTCGTCTTGCTGGAGCATGAGCCACATCGCCTCGACGTAGTCGGGGGCGTAGCCCCAGTCGCGCTTCGCGTCGAGGTTGCCGAGGTAGAGCTTGTCTTGCAGGCCGTGCTTGATGCGGCCCACCGCCCGCGTGATCTTGCGGGTCACGAACGTCTCGCCGCGTCGCTCGGACTCATGGTTGAACAGGATGCCGTTGCAGATGAACATGCCGTACGCCTCGCGGTAATTCACGCAGTACCAGTGCGCGGCCACTTTCGAGACGGCGTACGGGCTCCGCGGGTAGAACGGCGTGGCAAGCGACTGCGGGGGCGGCGCGGCGCCGAACATCTCCGAGGAGCCGGCCTGGTACATGCGTACGCTCGCGCCCGAGTTCTTCGCGTAGTCGCGCAGCGCGTCGAGCAGCCGCAGCGTGCCCACCGCGACGACGTCGGCCGTGTACTCCGGCTGGTCGAAGGAGACCTTCACGTGCGACTGCGCGCCCAGGTTGTACACCTCGTCGGGGTGCACCGTCTCGAGGATGCGCCTCAGACCGGTGCCGTCCGCAAGGTCGCCGTAGTGCAGGAAGAGCCGCGCATCAGGGTCGTGCGGATCGCGGTAGAGGTGGTCGATGCGATCGGTGTTGAAGGTGGAGGCCCGCCGGATGATGCCGTGGACCTCGTACCCCTTCTCGAGCAGCAGCTCAGCCAGGTACGAGCCGTCCTGACCGGTGATGCCAGTGATGAGCGCGCGTTTCACGGACTGCGTCTCCTCTCGTACGCGGGCAAGGCCATGCTAGCAGAATGCTTACTTCGGAGCAGGCGCAGGACGACGGCCGTATCTGACGACGTCCCACATGAACAGAGCGTTGCCCACCAGGTACCGCCTCCACAGACGCCGAGGCTCCGTGAGCAATCGGAACAGCCACTCCATACCGATACGCCGAACCCATTTCGGCGCTCGTGGCTTCCTTCCGGAGTTGAAATCGAAGGCCGCCCCAACGCACACGACCGGCATGCCGAGTTCCTCGAGGTGCTCGTACGCCCAGATTTCCTGCTTGGGAGCAGAGACGCCCATGAAGAGAATCCGTGCGCCTGACGACCGCACCGTCTCGACAAGCTGGCGGCTGGTCTCTTCGGGCCAGTCACCGAATGGCGGAGACACGGCGCCGGCGATCATCAATCCTGGGTGTCGCCTCTTCAAGGCTTCCGATAGCTGGTCTGCCACGCCGGGTTCGCCGCCCAGCAGGAAGACCGGCACTCCGCTTGTGGCAGCACCCGCGCAGACAGCCTCCAGCAAGTCAGGTCCAGGGCAACGCCCAATGGGCCCCCATCCCAAGAGTCGAGCAGCAATGGTGACTGAAGAACCGTCGGGAAGACATGTGACACACCTTGGATCCCCAGCCAGCACCGCCGCGTACTCGCTACTGCGTCGGCGGAGCGCTGCTGAGTGCGCGTTCACGAGAACGAACAACCGCCCACGATCTTCTTGGCTCGCAGCGAGAACCTCTTGCGCGGCGAGCTGCACACTTGTTGGGTGTATCGCCACACCGGCAACGTTCACAAGGTTCCGGGCTCTCATCTTCTTGCTCCAGCAAGTGCCACAGCGAGTTCGTAAGCACCGAGCAGTGCGTCACGATTGCACTCGTGAGTGAAGTGCCTTCGGTAGACGTCGAGCGCCCTCCCGGACGCCTCTGTCCAGTCTTCTTGCCCGAGAGACGCAATTCGCAGATTCTCTGCGACAAGCCCTGAGAAGTCACCCGGTCTGACTTCTGTTAGGTAATCCAAATGGCTTTGAAGGTCTTTGTTCCACGTTTGGCTGAAGCTGACAAACGGCGTTCCCTCGGACAAGGCTTCTAGAGCCACCGTCGGCAGCCCCTCCCAACACAGAGACGGTAGAACTAGCACCAAGGATGAACGCACCAAGAGACGTACCCTGTCGCGATCAAGCGCGCCGACGTACACCAAAGACTGCTTCTCGCGGCACACTGATTCGATCTGGTCTCGAAGCGGTCCATCGCCGGCAATGGTCAAACGAGGTCCGTCAGCCGGCCACGCAGCAGCGAGCTCCAGCACGCCCTTTTCTTCTGAGAGGCGACCCACGAAGCAGGCGCCTTCTCGGTCCTCCCAGCGCAACGGCTTTCCGGCATCTACACTGTTCGCCTTCACAACAAGACGTGCGTCTGGAACGCCGGCCTCAATCAGCCGCTTCCGCGCGAATTCGGTGAGACATATCAGAACGTCGGGAAGATTCCGTTCGGTGATCAACCGCCATTCCGCAGCGCATGCCATGGCCATCGCAAGTGACTGGGTTCGCGAACCTCGATAGCAGCCGTAGGCGACTCCATGGAATCGCTTGGTCACTGTGCACTTTTCGCACACACGCCCATCTCTGAAGTGAGTACCGGCAATGCAGCTCAGTCTGTAGTTGTGCAGTGTGCGCACAGTACCGCAGCCGAACTTCGCTGCCTCCTCGACAGCCCCCGACCCGAACATCGGATATAGGTTGTGGAAGTGAACCACGTCGGGCTCGTATCGACGAATTGCATCTCTTAGAATCAATCGACCTGGGGACATGCGACCGCTAGAGAGAACCGTGAACGCCTGCTGCCATAAAGAACCCTCCGAGAAATCCCTCGAAGAGAGCATCAAGATGCGTACGTCGACACCAGCGTCACGCAGCAGTCGCGCCTCGGTCTCAACGACCGTCTCCTCGCCTCCTCTGACGCTGTACTCGTTATGAGCGATCAGCACTCTCATTGCCCCGCCTTGACTGCATCGCAGTAACCCGCCACCGCCGATAGACGTCGCCCCGTACGCGCCCCGACGAGCCTCTTTCAAACTGCAGGCTCACCGAGCGTGTCTTGACACGCGCAATATGTGACCAGCAGATGGCGGGCAGGCAGCACAAGACGCGTGCCATCAGAACCATCGCCGACACTGCTGCTCGGCACTAGAACAGCCTCCGTATTCGACACGCAGTATTCACCGCAAGGACTCGCTTTCACACGGTACACAACAAGTGACGCACAGTCCCCATTGCACTTCTCGGGGACACTCACATCGTCACCCTCGAATGCTCCGCAGCTACTGCGTGCAGGATATCGCTCACTCTGGTGCCGACGGCAGCACACGAGTGCGCCGCGACGGACTCCGTGCATGCCTTTGTCGAGAACTTCCTCGAGCACAACTCAACCAGACCCTCAAGGAGAGTCTCCGGTCGATTATTGGACAACACGATTCCGGTCACGCCATCCATTACAACTCTAGACACATCGCCCGCCTCGCAGGCCAGGACGGGAGTGCCGCAAGCCAGAGACTCCAGAACCACCACTGGCAAGCCCTCTTGCATGGAGGGAAGCACAACCGCGTCAGACCGTATCATCAATTCAGCCACCGCGGCCGGTTGTTGCCACCCCGCGAACTCGACAGACGCTCGCACGGGAAGGCGGTGTGCTAAGTCTTCCAGAGTGTCTCGTGCCGATCCCTCGCCAACGATAGTGAGGGTGACTTCGGGTAAATCGTCCGGCCAGCGCTGCAGTGCCGAAAGTAACTCTCTTAGACCCTTGCCACTCTCGAGACGACCTACGAACAGAATCCGCAGTTTCCCGGATTCAAATGCTGGTTTCAGATTCGGTACCTGCTCTGTGTGACGGAAGGTAGCCCAGTCATAGCAGCTGGGAATCAAATACACACGATCATCCGTTCTATTCAATCGAATTGTCCTTGCAAGATCCACGCCACTCTCGTCCACGCTGAGCACGACATCTGATCTCCGGACAGCAAGTCGAAAGATGAGCGAGTAGATTGCTCTCACTGACGCAATCCGACCCACTGCATAACGCGAGCTCGAAAGCGGGTGGCTTGCACCATGCAAGTGCAGTACGACTGGAATGTGCCTTCGACTGCACACGAGAGGAAACGCCATTTCGGGCGAATTCACGTAGGCTACGTCGGATTGAGCGACGATTTCGCTGCGAGCCAACCATACGCGCACAAGCGCCGAAAGCCTTTGCGGTACGCGCGGACGGAAACCTGGACGAGAAACTGGTACGACTGTCTTGCATCTCACCAACTTCTCGACCGTTCCATGGCTGCTTGAACATTCCAAGCAAATCGCGTGCTCTGCTTCTTGACCCCAGAAAGTCACATCGCCTGCTAGATGAGGTATGACCCCACGAAGGTACGTGCTTTGCCCTCCGAGTGGTCTCTCGATCGAGCCGGTATCCAGTATCGCAATCCGAATCTGACTCATGAAAAACCCTTAGCTTCTCGCACGGGCAGATGCATCCGAGAGTGTCTGTGGCAACGATTATCAATTCCAGCTATAGACGGCGTGACAGATAAACCCACTGCATAGCCTCCCTCATCGACAACAGCCACCGCCATCTCGACCCATTCCCGCTCGTCACATGCAGATGCTGCATCGACTCCAGCGACGTCCACACACAGATTACTCGGGAAATCCCACAAACAATCAAGCAGCGGGCACTACTCTTCATGATGAGTGCTATAGAACATGCCCGCCAATAGATTCCCGTTCTTCCGCCTGTTGAAGGTACGGCAGCCACAGCCCGAGCGCGCCGAGGAGGCCAAAAGCCACGCTGCCCTGATATCCCATGGCACCGTTTGTGAGAGCCAGCACACTGAAGCCAGCAGCTCCAGCAACGATTGCGATTCCCAGATTCGTGGCATCGTCACTTCCGCCGCTTCGCAAGCAGCCCAGGGCACGACTCACCGGAACATAGAGGAAGAACACATACGCCGAAAACAGTACGAAACCTCCGACTGCAAGAAGTTCCAAGGGGTCACTATGGGCACCGATCTGCAGCCCTGTTGAAGCCGCAATGATCGCTCGATCAGCTCCTCCGCCCATACCGATGATTGCGCTCGCCGGACGCCCTATTGCCTCCTTCAGGAGCGCAGACCAGAACAACCCCCTGCCACTCCCAAGGGATTCAGGACTTGCTCGACCCGGCAATAGCTCTGAAAGACGCTGAAGTATTACGCTCTGAAATCGTATCCAAACTCCCAGTAACAGGAATGCGGTAATCACCACGGTTGAACGTTGACGCTTCGAGCCCCGACGCGTGACTTCTGCTATGGCTACCAAGAGAAGTACTGCCAGGGCCAGAACGCTGCTCCTAACAAGCGATAGCACGGTCAGCGCCGTCAGTAGAGTCAGTACGCCAGCGTGTACCCACCGGTGCCACGATCTCGATGAAAGAAGCGCGTACAGAACAAACGGAGACGCGAGCACCAACATCGTAGCCAGGGCATGCGGCGCCTGGTATTCCAGCGTCAGTCGTGATCCGGGGACATAGTAGGACTCGCCGTAGCGGCCTGTCATGAACGAATAGCCTGCGACAGCACATGCTAGCAGGGCAAACCCATACCCGGATCGCAAGACCCACCTGTGGTCGACACCCGTTTGAAGTGCCGTACCTGCCACAGGCACCAATGCCGCCCACGACAGGATGCGCGCGCCGCGCTCGAGTGCGACTATAGCGTCGCCACGGAGCACTCCAAGAACCGCGTACACGGCAAGAAGAACTCCTAATGGCAACAATTCATGCATGATCCTCGGATAGAGGCTCAAACCCCATGCCAAAGTGAGCGCCAACAGCCCCAAAGCCCAGATTTGACCGGGGCTCAGACCCGCAATGCTCTGCCGAATGAAGACATCTGCGGCTGGGCGTGTTGCCACATACGCGAGTACCAGCGCTGGCAGACCATCTCGCAGCAGCGTCAACGCAACGACGAGAACAATGATCGCGACAGCAGCCCAGACTCCCCATGCGGCTACCGCAACCCCGCATAGCGCCGAAGCAACAGCCAATCCGGCCAACCTCGCGTACTTGTCAGTCAGCATTACCCTCAACTCGCGTCGTGACCGCCTCGGCAATTATCTCTTCGTAGGTTTCAACAAACCTTTCCGCTGAGAACCGCCCGGAGCGGCTAGTGTCC
This sequence comes from Coriobacteriaceae bacterium EMTCatB1, assembly GCA_001950395.1. GTDB lineage: Bacteria > Actinomycetota > Coriobacteriia > Anaerosomatales > Anaerosomataceae > Parvivirga. The sequence continues at coordinate 513,191 of BDLO01000001.1, read as the reverse complement.
GCGCAACGCACGGTGCCTCTTTCGCGCTTGTGCCGCAAGAGGGTCGTCAGTGCGTCGATGATGTCCGCCTCGTCGAAGCACAGCAGGCCACAGCCAATCTCCTCCAACGCCTTCTCCGCTTCGCCATTGGGCACTGCGTTCACTAGGATCACAGGAACCCCAAAGGATGCATACTCGAGCACTTTGCCAGGTATGAACGGAGCGTCCAGATGCGACTGCCATCGAATCACAAGCAGCGCGTCCATCTCGGCAAGGCTGCGCCACAGCGCGTCCCGAGGAAGCACCCCTCTTACGAGCACAAAATCACCGAGAGACAGTGTATCGATGCTCTCCGCCAAAGTCTTGTCCATAGGCCCGAAGAAGTGAAGCTCCACATCTCCTTCGCAGACCTCGCCTCGCTCTCTCAAAGTCTTGATTGCTCTCAGCAATGGCCTAACGTCCCGGCGACCCTTGTACAGGTAGCCAGCATGGGCAATCCGGAGGCATCGCGAGTTTCTGCGGGCTGTCTCTCCTTGCGCGAGGATTTCTTCAGGAACCTCAGCCACAGGCGAATACGCCGTCCTGATCCTAGTAGTGGTTGCTCTGCGCAGACAGTCCGCCATGGTCTCCGTTGCAGCCACGACGGTGTCAGCCGCTCTCAGGACATCCCTCTCATACCGTGAATCCATGAGTCGTCTGATTGGGCCAAGGGTGTAATACGGGCCATCAGTCCACAAGTCCCGGAATTCAGCAAGCCAAGCCCACGACCGCCTAGAGATACTGGAGCGAAGTCCGACTGCGTGCACTGAAAACGGGGGTCCTGTCGTCACTACGGCGTCACACTCTCTTAATATCTCCTGCACTCTATGCTCGGCTACAGCGTCTCGTACCCACCGCGCGTACATATCTGGATAACGCAACAGCTTATCGATGCGCCTTGTAGAGTGCTGGTTCGGGACGACAATCGTCGCATACGCGGCGTTATCTGCCGCACTTTCCTCTGCCGTCACAACGTGGACTCTATGACCGCGAGCGGCCAAACCCTTGGCGAGCGCGTGCGGCCGCATGCCCCCGATTGCGGAGCCTGGATAGAGATGGAACGAGAAGAGGACTACTTTCACTGCGCTCGCCACTCCTACTCTTCACGGGCATTACAGGCTATGGGGCAAACGAAGTTCTTCGTTGATCTAATCAGAGCTAGGAGCCACACCTAGTGAACGCCAAAGCATCAACACACTTCGCCTATCTATGACCCGCAGCACAAAGAGTAGCGCCGGGTATGAGATGACACCCGCCGCCATAGCCAGTGTGCCACCAAGTACCGATCCGCGCACCGCGGCACCCGCGAAGATGCCCAGCGCGGTCATACCTGCAGTCAGCCCACCTATCGCCACCAGGCGCGACCGTTCCACATGAATAGCGAGCAGAGTCGTACCGACGCGATAGGCAATCACCGGCAACAGTGCGTACGCAATCAACGTCGCAGCAGCCGCTCCATACATGCCCCAACCAGGAATCACCAGCCAGTCCAACACCACTACCGCTATCGCGGCAACTAGATAAGGAAAGGCATACCTTCTCATACGCCGTGTCAGCTCAGGACCGGCCGCCAATACCCTCTGCACCAACACCATTGAGTTCGCGAGCGCCACGATTGGAATGACTATGGCAGCGTCACCGTACCCTTGTGGAGCGACAATCTCTACCAGTAATGGACCACCGAATGCGAGTGAGACTACCGCCCAGCCACACAACCCGCAGACCATCGTGAGCGAGCGGCTCACAAACTCAGGCAGATCCGGACTGTCCTTCATGGGCAGCAGAATCGTAGGCCATGCCATGTTGATTGGAGTCACAAGAAGTACCGTCACGATACTTGCAAGCTGATACCCCACGTTGTAGACAGCTACTGCCTCAAGCCCATGCCATGCCCGCAAGAAGTATCTATCAGCTCCGACAAGCACAGCGTACGCGAGGTTCGCTACCATCACTGGCAATCCGAACGACACAAGCAATCGCGCTTCTACGAGAGAGAATCTTGTTTCTAGACGACGGCGCACCAGCAGCACGCTATGCACAAGCCCTGTGAGCATTCCGATGACTGTGCCCACAGCATATCCCTTCAAGCCCAATGCGAGCGGCGCGACAAGAAGCCAGCTCACGACAACGCGAGCAACCAGCATCACAAGACTGACCGCAACGAATTGACCAGCCCTGTGTTCTGCGCGTAGCACTGATTGCAAGACAGAAACTACCGCACGCCCCGTCGCCTCGAAGACGACTACCACGACAAGATAAGCAAGCGTAGGACTCCCAAAGAGAGCAGCGGAACCCGCGCGGCCAACTAGTGCAGACAGAGCGACCAGCAGACATGACCATGCTGCCACGACGATGAAGCTCGTCGATACAACAGTGTTCCGGCCAACATCGTCACCCATGTCGTAGTACGACCTGAGGAGAGCACTACTCAACCCCGCACCGGCTACCGTGGAGATCACCGATGCTGTTGTCAGCGCAACGGACACAACGCCGTAATCAGACCGCGTGAGAGCATGAGTCAGTATGGGCATCAGCAGGAATGAGCCGAGCTGCGCTAAAGCCAGGCCGAAGCCATACCGGGCGCTTTCCCGCCCAAGGCTTCGTATAGCCCTTCTCACACCATCCGACATGACGTTGTCTCCCAGTAGATTACGAAGGACATCGTGTAACGTATCCGGGGAGTTGCTACCGTAACGACACATCCACTAGCGGGGCCATCTACGGAACGACACGTTCGACAGTACGTAGCCTGCCAAGACCCAGATTCTCCTAATGGCATGTTGCACCCCATACCAACCCCGGCAGCAACACTTGCCTTCTCGGCCAACACGCAGTCTCAAGAACGGCCTCACAATGACCCTCAGTGCCGTGCGCCACAGCCACAGCAAGACAAAGGAAACCAACAAGAATCTCCATCACACCCACGTGGCGACGAGAGAGTCCTTCGTCGTAACCCACCGGTGCAATGAGCTGGCGCGAAATGACGCTCTCAAAGCACAAGGCGTGGTACCAGGACAGACGCCATCCCTCACCCCAGCAGCCCTTGCACGATCCCCCAGCCGAAGGCCTGGTCGATGAAGTACACGACGGCTGCGACGATCGCCACCACGGCCAGGAACGCGAGCACGCCGGCCATGATCCGACCGACGCTCGCGAGGAACTTGCGGCCGGGGCTCACCGGCGGGATGTAGATCTCGGACGCGCCCGTGGACGCCTGCTCGCCCCTGCGCCCGCGCACGGGCTCCGCTTCTGCCGGTCCCGCGTACTGCTTGTAGTAGTCCGCGTACCGGTAGTAGCCGGCGTAGCCCTTGCCGCCGTAGTAGTACGACGACCCGCCGCCGCTCGTCTCCAGGCCCCACACCACGGCGCCCACGACGCGAGCGCCCACCTGCTGCAGGAGCTCCGCCGACTGCTTGATGGCGCCCCTCGTGGACACGCCTGCCTTGCTGACGAACAGTACGCCGTCGATCCAGCGCGCCACGGCAGAGCCGTCGGCCACCGCAAGAAGCGGCGGGGTGTCCACGATGACCCAGTCCGCCCACTTCTTGAGCTCCTCGACGATGAGCTGCATCTTCTCCGAACCGAGAAGCTCGCTCGGGTTCGGCGGGAGCTTACCGCTGGTGAGCACGAGCAGCTCGCCGACCTCTCCGACCCGCTGAAGCGCGCTCTTAAGCGTCACTGTGCCAGCGAGGACGTCCGAGAGCCCCACGGCGTTGGAGACCGGGAAGAAGTGGTGCGTCGTGGGCTTGCGGAAGTCGCAGTTGACGTATGCCACCTTCTTGCCCGCCTGCGCGAGACCGGCCGCCAGGTTCGCGGCCACGGTGGACTTGCCCTCGGCCGGCGCCGCGCTCGTCACCATGATCGAGGCGATGTCGTGCTGGAAGTTCACGAAGTCGAGCGAGTTGCGAAGCACGCGGTACGCCTCGGCAGCTGCCGTGCCGGGGTGCGTCACGAGCGTCAGGCGCCGCTTCTCGTCCTTCTCGATCTTCTCGGCCGGGATGACGCCCAGCACCGGCGCGCCCAGCAGCTCCTCGACCTGCTCGGTGCTCTTCACGGTGTCGTCGAGGTACTCGTACAGGAACGCCATGCCGAGCCCGAACATCAGCCCCACCGCGATCCCCAGAGCGCCATTGCGCAGCGGCCGCGGCTCGACGGGCTCAGCGGCCACCACCGCAGGGCTCACCACGCGACCCGAACCGGACTCCAGCTGCTCTTGGATTCGAAGCTCCTCCAGCCGTCCCGCGAGGTCGGTGTAGCTGTTGATGGCGATCGCGAGCTCGGCTGACAGCTCGTCAGTCTTGCCCTGCTCGCTGATCTCGCGCCCGAGGTCGAGGATCTCCTGCTTGGCGGTCTCCAGCCGCCGCTCCACCTCGTCGGCCGCGGCCCGGATGCTCTCGCGCTTGTAGTCCTTCGACCACGCGACGAACTCGTCGGCAAGCGTGTTCGCGATGTCGGCAGCCGTCTTGGCGTCCCCTGCCTTCGCCGTGATCTCCACGATGTTCGTTTGCCCGACGGCCTTGATCTCGACCTTCTTCAGCAGCTGCTCAGGCGTCATCTTCAGCCCGAGCTTGCGGATCGTGTTCTCCGCAAGCGGGCGGATCTGCATGAGCTGCACCTGCGTCTGCAAGCCGCGTTCCGGCTGCGAGAACTCCGAGAACACCTGCCCCAGCAGGGCCGCGCCAGTGTCCTTCTCCGAGATGAGGACCTTCGCCTGACCCTCGTACACGGGCGGCATGAGCGCACTCGCAATGGCGGCCGTGACCGTAACGATCACGACCGCCTGGATGATGACCCACTTGCGAGCGCGGATGACGGCTAGGTAATCGCGCAGCTCCACGCAGGTTCCTCCGTGTCAGTGCTCGGTGGCTAGTTCTTCGCGAAGGACGTGATGAACCACATCTTCGTGCCGTCGATCACCTTGCTGATGCAGGTGACCCGGCCCGCGACCGGCGCATCCGATCCGGACAGCGTGATGCGCACGGTTGCCGTTCCCGAGCCGGAGCTCACGCCGTTCACCGTGCAGCTCTTATAGCTGCCGTCCACGATGCCCTTCACGAGGTCCTGGTTGCTCGCCTGCTGGTTGACGATGGTGCTGACGACGCCCAGGTCGGCCGACTTGCCAGTCGTCACCGTGAGCGGGTTGCCGGAACGGGCGATGCTCGAGAAGTACCACGCAGTGCCGTACTTGCGCAGCACCATGCGGCCCGAGAGCGACGACCCGCTCGTGTAGGTGACGGTCAGCGGCACGGTGGCCGTATCGCCAGAGATCGCCACGCTGCCGAACGCGATGCTCTTCACCTCGCCGCGCACCAACTTGCCGATCTGCTCTTGGCTGGCGACCTGCTCCCAGTACATGCGCGCCGCCTGGTCGCTGGTCGGGAGCGTCACCGCCGGCGACGAGGCGCCGCCTGACGTGCTCCCAGAGGTGCTGCCGCTCGTCGGCGTCTCGGCGCTCTCGGTGGGCTCGGTGCTCGCAGTCGGCTCAGAGCTCTCGGCAGGCTGCGTCGAGGGCTGCTCCGAAGGCGTGCTGGGCTTAGCGGGCGTCGACGGCTTCTGCGCAGCCGGCTGCTGGGAGCCGCCGCCGAGCAGATCCGCGACCAGATCCGCACCGCCAAGCAGCGCGTACGCCGCTCCAAAAGCGGCCAGAACCACCACAACGACGATCAGCGCGGCGATGACGCGCTTGCCGCTCTGCTTGGTCTCGTCAGCCACCATGACGCGATACCCCCTTCAGAATCCAGACTTTTGGCAGAATACCACAACGAACAACCCGTAGGCATGAGCTCCGTCACTGCAAGCTGCCTAGTCTGCTCTCCACGCTTTGCACCTCGTCGCCCACAAGATCGCTCTCGACCACCCCGTCCTCGACGGCGCCAGCCAGCCCGCCTGGCAACCGCCCTGCCAACGACACGACGCCCTCCGCCACTTGCTGCAACACGCTCTCGCGACCGCTCGCCGAAAGGTACGCAGCGCCGTTGAGTATCGCACGCAGCTCTGACACGCTCGTTATCCGCACCGGTCCCGCGCTCCACTCGTAGAGCCGTTCGCCGTCGAACACCGCCATCGGCTCCGGCAGATCGATGGCAAGCCCCGGGCTTGCGGCAAGCGCCTCGCTCACCGCGTCGCTCCCGAGGACCAGGTACGGCAGCGGCTCACCGCCGCGCGCCTGCGCGAGCGCTTTCGCCACGCCCGCTCCGCCTCCGAAGGGGTACGCGTCACGCAGAGCCGAGTACGACGTGCCGGGTATCATCACGGGCATCGAGGGGTCGACGCTCTCCACGCGTCCCGCGCCGAGGTCCACCACTGCGACCGTCTGTGCTACCACGTCGCCGGATTCGTCGGGCAACGCGACGACGACGAGGACGCGCGAGATCTCGCGCGGGCGCTCGAACGGCAGCCGCTTTCCGGAAAGCTGCAGGTAGCCGAGGAGACCGACCGCGACGAGCGCCACCAGCAACCCAGCGGTCACGCCGGCCCGCACGGCGCCGACAGCGCCACCGCCAGACGCGCGCGCATCACGACTCGCAGCCGCCATCCTGCCCCCCTCCTGCTTCCAGTCAGTCTTCCAGGTACTGTAACACACCCGCACAGATGCCACGAGCCACGGCAGACCGGTACGCCTCCGTCGCCAGACGCCGGTCCTCGACCGGGTTCGTGAGGCAGCCGCACTCGACGAGCACCGCCGGCACCCGCGACCAGTTGAAGCCCGCGAGGTCGCTCCTGCTCGCCGTGCCCCGGTCCTGCGCGCCCGTTGCGTCCGCAAGCGCGCGCTGGATCGCCTGTGCGGCCGCGCGGCTCGCGGAGCTGATCGGCGCGACCCACTCATTGCCCGCGGGGTAGAGTGTACGCACGCCACTGACATCGCCGTTGGTGTCCGACCCTGCGTGGATCCGGACGAAGAGGTCGGCGCCGCACTCGTTGGCGATACGCGCTCTTTCGGCGTTCGAGATGTCGACCGCATTCGTCGTGCGAGTCAGCACCACAGTCACCCCGCGTTCTTCCACAGCGCGCTTCAGATCCAGCGCGATCGCGAGCGCGACCTCCGGCTCGCTCTGCCCCGTCACGACGCCCGTCACGCCAGCCGCGCACTTCGGCACGGTCTCCGTCGCTCCCGGACCTATCGGTTCGCGCGCGAGGTTCGGCTTGTCTTGGTGCCCAGGGTCGATGCACACCACGAACCGCCCGCCTCTGGCGGCGTCAGGGTCATTGGGAGCGCTCGTCGCCGCCACCGAGTCTGAAGACGCGTACCACACCGAGACCGTGCCGCCCCGCCCGACGATGGTTCCCAGGGCGGGATCTTGGTCGAGCACCACCCCAGGCGTCGTCTCGCCAGCGGGGGACGCAAGCGCTCGGACCGCCAGACCGCCGGTGGCAAGCAGCGCCTTCGCCTCGTCCAACGTCATGCCGACGAGGTTCGGCACCTCCACGCGTCCAGCCACGACGCCGCTCGCCTCGACGCTTTCGCTTGCCACGGCAACGCCCACGGTCGCGGGGGGCGCCTCTCCCACAGTCACCCGATGCTCAGCCCGCCACCTCGCTGACAGCGCGACTGCTCCCACGAGGGCGACGACCACCAGACCGCCTGCAACGAGCCATCGCAGCGGCTTGACTTTGGCGTCCTTGGCGCGGATGCGCCTCTCGATCCGACGGCCGATCTCGCACCTCCTTGGCGCCCAACGCGAGGCAGCGCTGGTGGGCCCGGCAGGATTCGAACCTGCAACCAAGGGATTATGAGTCCCCTGCTCCACCGTTGAGCTACGGGCCCGGCCGGCGAGCACCGATTGTACCGCAACGGCTCTCGCGCGTGTTGCAGCGGCGCTCCCGCGTGTTGCAGCGGCTCCGCGGCTTCCGTATAATCCACTGCGCCGTTCCTCAGTAGCTCAATCGGCAGAGCATCCGGCTGTTAACCGGAGGGTTGTAGGTTCGAGTCCTACCTGAGGAGCCAACGAATACAACGGCCGTCTTCCTGCACGGGAGGCGGCCGTTCTCTTGCGCGCATGACCCGCACACACGCGTTGCGCGCTCAGTGTGAGCCATCGCACAAACAACCGCTCGTCAGAAAGTGACGGATTTCACCGTTGGTAATCTCAAGAAACGTTAGCCGGCGTTAGCGCTTGGCTATATATTTGGTTTGGCGTGCGCCACCCAACCATCGTCACGACGCTCACGGCGCACGCTACGCGGATCAAACCCGCGCGGGGAAGGAGGTGATGTCTCATGCGCATGTCCGCAAACCTATTCGTTCGAGAAGGAGGAGCGATGCTTTCATCAAAGCGGTTCGTTGCTCTTCTCAGCGTAGTGGCGATCGCCGCGATGATGCTCGTCCCCTCGGCCGCGTACGCGTTGCTTGAGAATGAGTATGGTCTCAAGTTCGCTGGCCAGGCGACGTGCGTCTCATGCCACGGCGACACCTACGCTGACACCACCCACGGCAAGTTCGCCACCCCGGGTGCTGACCCGTCGGCGGACTACATGTGGCCCGCAGGCCGCGCTTCGGTCGGCGAGATGATCTCCAAGGACGAGATCGGCATCACAGTCGGCGCCGGCACGGGTCTTCGCGAGTACATGGTCTTCAACTACGCGTACGACCCCGACAACTACGTGCCTGGCACGTCCGACCCGTTCCTGATGGTCGAAGGTCTCGAGTGGGATCCCGCCGAGCCCGACCTGTGGGAGATCGCAAGCACCGGCCTTGAGGTCGGCAACTACACCTGCGGCAACTGCCACCATCTTGGGTACGTCACCGCCACAGGACCGGCTGCGACCGGCACTCACGCTACCCAGTCCGCTACTCGCCGCGGCATGGCCAAGGATCCCTCGAAGCCCGAGACCGACCTTGCGACGTGGGCCGAGGGCATGGGCATCCAGTGCGAGAACTGCCACGGCACCGGCCTCGAGCTCACCGCGAGCCAGGGCGGTCACTGGAACTCCGGCGTCGGCATCGTCGGCTTCAACACTGCAGCCACGAACAAGAACGCCAAGGCCTACAGCACCCGCATCCTCGACTCCGACGTGTGCGGCCAGTGCCACGGGCGCTACAAGTCCGGCAACAACTACAAGGGTTACACGCCTGACCTGACGCTCACGGACTTCATCGAGGACAAGCTGTACGGGTTCGCTGACGTCCCGACCGAGGCGTCTTTCACCGCAAACCCGAGCGCCTACATGTTCTATCCGAGCGGGCATAACAAGGGGCTGAAGCACTCGTACTACAGCGAGTGGCAGCTCTCGGCTCACTCGTGGCGCGGCGGCGTCTACGGCGAGGCGGTCGAGGCGACCTCTTCGCACGACGGCCAGGTGGCAATCCTGGAAGCCGATCCGCGCGCCTCGGAGTACATGGAGACTGGCGCTGGCCACTTCAACGCCAAGACCTCTGGCGCCGCGTGCCTCGCCTGCCACACCGGTGAGGGCTACCTCAAGCGCAAGGGCGCTGACATCATGGCTGGCTTCACCGTCACCAGCAGCAACTCCGGCTACTACGGCCAGGAGTGCGCGGTGTGCCACGTCGCTCACGGTGCTGACACCGAAGAGGGCGAAGCCATCGGCATGAAGGTGCGCGACCCCGAGTCCGGCAACAACAGCATGTGCGAGGACTGCCACAACTGGCAGAAGGAAGTCGAGGCGAACGCCAACGGCACCGACATCAACACGATCGTCGGTTCGGATGGCAAGCTCTTGGCAGTCCCGACTCCGAACGCCAACATCGATGGCGGCCGTCCGGTCAGCCATCCGACCCGCGAGGTCTACAACGGCCGCGGCCTGTACGGCGTCGACCAGGCCGGCATGTTCATGCCTGGCGCGAAGTGCGAGCAGTGCCACATGCCTGCGACGCGCTCCGACTTCCCCGAGAAGACCGCGATCCCGCGGTACGAGGACCGGTCGTGGAAGCGGTACAGCCACCGCATGTTCATCATGGAGCCTGGCAAGGCCAAGGAGTGGGGTCTCGCTCCGTGGGGCGACTCGTGCTCGCCGTGCCACACCGGCCAGACCCAAGAACAGCTCCAGGCGTACATCGAGCAGTGGCAGGAAGATGCAGCCACTGCTGATGCCGCGCTGAAGGCCGCGTACGCTTCGGCGTACACGCGGGCCAACGCCGACGGCACGATCAGCGCCGCCGAGAAGGCGCTGCTTGGCCGTGCGTACTTCAACCACAAGGCGTTCACTGCCGAGGGCTCGAACGGTGCTCACAACCCCGAGTACATCGTCGCTGCTCTCAACATGGGCACCAAGTGGTCGAAGTCCGTGGGCGGTTCGTTCGCTACCGTCCAGGCGCCGTCCAGCGTCGCGTACGGCAGCTTCGCAGCCATCGCCGGCACCATCAAGAACGGCGACGGCTCTGCTGCTGCTGACGGCGTCGTCACCCTCGAGCGTCTTGAGGGTTCCAGCTGGACGACCGTCGGCTCCACCAAGTCGGACGCCAACGGCAACTTCGCCTTCATGCTCGCTCCGACGGCCACCGCGCAGTACCGCGTCGTGTGGAACCGTTGCAGCGACGCCAAGGGCGCTGTCGAGGACCACGCTGCTGACCTCGTGAGCAGCTCCGTGAGCATCGCCGTCGGTGCTGCTCCCAAGACCACCGACCTCGTCGAGATCGCAGGCGCCAACCGTGTCGAGACCGCCATCGCGATGGCCATGAAGGCCTTCCCGAGTGGCGCTGACGCGGTCGTCCTGGCCACCGCGTACAACTGGCCGGACGCTCTCGGCGGCTCTGCGCTCGCCGGCGCGGTGGACGGTCCGATGCTGCTCGTCGGCTCGGATCCGACTCCGGTGCTTGACGCGATCGACGACCTGGGTGCCACCAAGGCGTACATCCTGGGCGGCACTGGCGCCGTGAGCGGCGCCGTCGAGGACGCGCTCGTCGCCACGCTCGGCGCAGATAATGTCACCCGCATCGCTGGTGGCAACCGCTACGAGACCGCCTCGCTCGTGGCTGACAAGGTCATCGAGCTCGCTGGCGGCGCGTACGACGGCACCGCGTTCTTCGCCACCGGCGCCAACTTCCCGGACGCGCTCGCGGCATCGCCGCTGGCCGCCGCGAAGATCTGGCCCGTCTACCTGGTGGCTCCGGGCGCGACCACGGCAACCGTCAACGACGCTGTGACCTCAGGCATCATCCTCGGCGGTCCAGGCGTCGTCAGCGGTGACTTCGCCATCGACGGCGTCACGATGACCCGGCTCGCTGGCGACAACCGCTACGAGACCGCTGCCGCTGTCGCCGCGTATGGCGTCGACACGGCGGGCCTTGGCTGGAACAAGGTCGCTCTCACGCTCGGAACGAACTACCCGGATGCTCTCGCAGGCGGTGTCCTGCAGGGCAAGGACGGCTCCGTGCTGCTCCTGACCCCGGGCACGACGCTGGATCCCGCTGCTGAAGCTGCACTGTCCGCACACAAGGACGACATCACTGAGGTGCGCTTCTTCGGTGGTACGAGCGTCATCTCGCAGGCGGTGCGCGACGCCGTCCGCGACATCCTCAACTGACGTGCAGCGCACGTTGAGATGAGGTCGCAGAGGGCGGGGCCCGCACGGGTCCCGCCCTCCCTGCAGCATATGGAGATACCTGAGTGGATGTGGCATGCTTGTCCGGTAAGACCCGCTGACCTCGGAGTCGCGGTGTAGATGAGGAGGCGCCCTCATGTCGCAGGCAACGAAGACCCGTGCAGCGATCTTCGTGCTCGCAGCCATCATCATTCTTGCTGCGATAGGCGTCGCCGCTTCGCTCCGGCCTCAGGAGCAAGCGCGCGCCGCAGGCCATCCTCAGGTGCCGGCAGGCTCAACCTGCGATTCGTGCAAGACGGCGCCGCTCCACACCTATCAGCATGCGGGCGAGTATGCAAACCTTGCTTGCGATCGTTGCCACAGCACGTCCTCGTGGACGAACGTCGACTACACCCATCGCGAGGCCTTCCTCAACGAGTCATTCCACGCGCTGATTGCCTGCGCACGCTGCCACGACTCATCCGGCAAGGTTCCTGACAAGGCCTGCGAGTCCTGCCACCTCAAGCGCTCCCCTCACCCAGCGTCCGTGAAGAACTGCTCGGCATGCCACACGGCGATCGCCTGGTCTGCTCGCAAACCGATCCCGCAGACCCACCTTTCGCTCCTCGGAGGTCATCTGAACCTCGACTGCGAGGCCTGTCACACGGGCTTCGCCGGTCCGACCCGTCCGCGCGGATGCGTCGACTGCCACGGCGTCCACCACGGCGGGCTCACGAAGTGCGAGGACTGCCACGATCCCGCTCGGATGTGGCAGCCGAAAGAAGGCTTCGATCACGCGGCGTTCTTCGCTCTCAAAGGGACGCACGCTGACACGCAGTGCGCGAAGTGCCACCCGTCGGGACGCTTCGCCGGCACGCCGTCCACCTGCGTTGGCTGCCATGGCGACAAGCACGGCGGGCTCACAGACTGCAGCCGCTGCCACTCGCCCGAGAGGTACTCCTGGCAGCCATCGTTCGACCACGCCGCGAAGTTCCGCCTCGAGGGTGCTCACGCGAAGACGCAGTGCGCGAAGTGCCACCCGTCGGGACGCTTCGCCGGCACGCCGTCCACCTGCGTTGGCTGCCACGGCGACAAGCACGGCGGGCTCACAGACTGCAGCCGCTGCCACTCGCCGAAGCGCTACTCCTGGCAGCCGTCGTTCGACCACGCCGCGAAGTTCCCGCTCACCGGCAAGCACGCCTACCTCGATTGCAGGAAGTGCCACGCATCAGGGAGTTTCGGGGCCGCTCCCACCGTTTGCGTCGGATGCCACGGTCCGCAGCACGGCGGGTTGACAGAGTGTGCTTCGTGCCACACCACCGCTGGCTTCAAGCCCGCCACCTTCAAGCACAGTTCCGTCTTCGTGCTCACCGGAGCTCATGCGACGCTTGCGTGCTCGAAGTGCCACCCCAGCAACGCGTACGCGACAGCCATCGGGCAGCCCTACGTCTGCTCCAGCTGCCACGCGCTGCGCCACGGCCCTGACTACGCGCGCTGCGGCGTCTGCCATACGACGACAGCCTTCGTCTCGGTGAAGTCCACCGTCGTGCATCCAGAACCGATACAGCTCGGCGATACTCACCGCGCGATGCGCTGCAACCTGTGCCACCCCACGCTCATCTTCGAGGATCCCACGACGCCCTGCGTCACGTGCCACGCAACTACGGTGCCGCACGTCGGGCCTTCTGATTGCCTGCGCTGCCACATGCCGACGACCTGGGATGACATCCGGTTCGTCCATCCCTCGATCTCTGCGCACGTGCTGGAAGGCCCCGACCCCGCCGCGTCGGACTGCACGTTGTGCCATCCCGGTCGCGACTTCACGACCTACACGTGCGACGCGTGCCACGCGCCCGGCAGCGTGACGTTCGGTTTCGCCTCCCGCCACACGAGGTAGATCGAGCGCATCGAGCCGCAACGGCAGCCGACGCGAGCAGGCGACGCGTCTACTCGAGGTAGTCCCGCAGGCGGGCCGACCGCGACGGGTGACGCAGCTTCGACAGCGTCTTGCTCTCGATCTGACGGATACGCTCGCGCGTGACGCCGAACTCGCGCCCGACCTCCTCGAGCGTGCGCGGGTGCCCGTCGACGAGCCCGAACCGCAGCTCGATGACCTTCCGCTCGCGCTCAGACAGCGAGTCGAGCACGCGCTGCAGCTGCTCCTGCAGCATCGAGAAGGACGCAGCGTCCGCCGGCACCACGGCGTCGGAATCCTCGATGAAGTCCCCGAGCTGCGAGTCCTCCTCCTCGCCGATCGGCGTCTCGAGAGAGACCGGCTCCTGCGAGATCTTCAGAATCTCCCGCACGCGGTCGGCGCTCATGTCCATCTGCTCGCCGATCTCCTCCGGCGTCGGCTCGCGCCCGAGCTCCTGGAGCAGCTGCCGCTGGATGCGGATGACCTTGTTGATGGTCTCGACCATGTGCACGGGGATGCGGATTGTGCGGGCCTGGTCCGCGATGGCCCGGGTGATGGCCTGCCTGATCCACCACGTTGCGTACGTCGAGAACTTGAAGCCCTTGCTGTAGTCGAACTTCTCGACCGCGCGGATGAGGCCGAGGTTGCCCTCCTGGATGAGGTCGAGGAAGAGCATGCCGCGGCCGACGTACCGCTTGGCGATCGACACGACCAGCCGAAGGTTCGCCTCCACAAGCTGCTGCTTGGCCTGAAGCCCGATGTGCTCGAGCCGCTCGAGCCGACGGCGCTCCGCCGGATCGAGCTCGATGCCTTTGGCCTCGGCCTCCTCGAGCTTGGCCGTGGCCTCCACGCCTGCCTCGATCTTCTTGGCGAGGTCGACCTCTTGCGCAGCCGTGAGGAGCGGCACCTTGCCGATCTCCTTCAGGTACATCCGCACGGGGTCGCTCGTGACAGGGACGTTCACGTGTGCCTCGGCGCGTTTCCGCGCCCGTGCGCGCGCGTCGTTCTTCTTGCTGGGCTTCTTCGGCTCGCTCTTGCCGGCCACGCCTTCGATGTCTGCCACGACGTCGGCGACTGCGGCGAGGTCTTCGGGGAGGTCGGCGTCGAGCGCCTCATCGGCAACCACGACCTCGTCGTGCGCAGGAACCACCGCCGCGGGCGCTTCCTCGACGATCTCGATGCCGGCCTTCGCGATCTCCGCGTAGGCGCGCTCGATCTGGTCCTCGGAAAGCTCCGCCTCTGCGAGAGCGTGCTGAATCTCCTCGTCAGTCAGCGAGCCCTTCTCGAGGCCCGCCTCGATGAGCGCACGAACGGCCGTGCGTCCCTTGCCCGCGGCCGCAGCGTTCTTCTTGCTCGCGCTCTGCTTCTTGGGTCTTCCTTCGCTGGTTTCCGTCACTCGCCGTCACTCCGTCTGATCGCCGCTTCGCCCTTACCCCTTCTTCAGCGCCGCAAGCGCCCTCTGGATCTCCACCAGCTCGCGGAACACGGCTTCGTGCTCCTCTGCGTCCTTCACCGGATCCAGCTCGCGCAAACGCGCATTCTTACGCAAGATTAGACGTTCTAAGGCGGATTCCTTGAGTCTGTCTGCTATCTCGCGAAATGCGTATTGTACTTCTTCCACTTCTGGAGCGTCCACAAGCACCGCGCTCAACGTCGTGGCGGCCTCAGGCACGCGCTCGCGCACGAGTGCGAGCAGTCCGTCGCCGGTTGCGGCTCCCGCTTCGATCACCGCTTCGACGAGCCGCTTCACGTTGCTGGAGACCAGTGGTTCGCCGAGGTCTTCTGCTAGCAACTCTCGTGCCGAGGAGCGAATGTTCGGATAGCCGGCTGCCAGCATCAGCAGTGCTCGCTCTGGCGCGCTCATCTCGACCACGATCTCCGCCGGTTCGCGCTCCTTGGCGGCCTCATCCGGCCTCGCAGCTCTGCGCCGCGCCTTGCGGGCCTTCGCCAGTGCGGCGAGCACGCTCGCCGGCTCCACGAGCAACCGATCCGCCACGTAGCGGGCGTACTCCTCGGCAAGGATGTTTCCACCGACTCGAGCCAGCACGTCCACGGCCTCGGCCAAGGCCGCCGCTTTCCCTTCGGGCGTCCCGGTGTCGTGCCGCTCGATCCGCCGGTCGAGCGCGTAACGCACGAGCGGCACCGCGCCGTCGATCACGGCTTGCATCGCTGCGGCGCCACGCTGCGCGAGGAAGTCGGCCGGGTCGAGCCCGTCCGGGATGATGGCGACTGCGAAGTCCACCCGTCCGCCGCCTGCCTCCGGCGTGGCGCTCCAATCCACAAACTCCAACGCCCGATCCGCAGCGCGCAGGCCGGCTTCGTCGCCGTCGAAGAGGTACAGGACGCGCTTCGCGAAGCGCGAGAGCAGCCGGACGTGCCTCTCTCCCAGCGCGGTCCCGAGCGTGGCCACGGCCGTTTGGATGCCCGCCTCGTGCAGCGCGATGACGTCGGTGTACCCCTCGACCACGACCGCTCTGTTCGCAACCACGATCGGATTGCGGGCCTTGTCGATGCCGTACAGGTTCGCCGCCTTCACGAAGATCGGCGTCTCGCTCGAGTTCAGGTACTTCGGGCCGCTGCCGCCCGCCGACTCCAGAACCCGCCCCCCGAACGCGATCACGCGGCCGTGGAGGTCTGCGATCGGGAACATCACGCGGCCGACAAACCGATCGCGGAGCCGCTCGCCCGCTCCGCCGACCGCGAGCCCGGCTCCCAGCAGCTCGTCGCGGGTGAATCCTTGCCCTGCAAGGTACGACACGAGCGAGCGCCCGCCGATCGGCGCGAATCCGAGGCGCCACCGCTTGGCGACCTCGCTCCCGAAACCGCGGGACGACAGGTACTCGCGGGCGGCCTGGGCCTGTGGCGAGCGGTCGGTCGTGAGCACCTTGTGGTAGAACGCGGCCGCCGCCTCGCATGCAGCACGAAGCCGCTCCTTCGCGCCGAAGGAGGCGCCGCCCTCCTCCTCGTGGATCTCGATGCGGGCGCGTTCCGCCAGCCACCGCACGGCCTCGTAGAACTCGAGTCCTTGGGACTCCTTCACGAAGTCGAAGACATCGCCGCCTCGCCCGCACCCGAAGCAGTGCCAGAGCTGCGTCGCGGGATCGACTTTGAACGAAGGGGTCTTCTCTTGATGGAAGGGGCAGTTCGCCCACCAGAGGCGACCCCGCTGCTTCACAACGGCCGTTTCGGAGACGAGCTGCACGAGATCCGTCGCGTCTCGCACGCGCTGGATGTCCTCGTCGGGAATCCGACCCACTGCACCTCTTCCCCTCTGGCGAAAACCGAAGCTCCCGGACGCCTCAGGCGCCCGGGAGCATTCTACTACGCAGGTGCGACACCGCCCCCTGCTAGCCGCCGTGCACCTTCAGGAACAGCGGCACGAACACGAGCGACACGACCGTCATGAGCTTGATGAGGATGTTCATCGACGGGCCAGAAGTGTCTTTGAACGGGTCGCCGACCGTGTCGCCGACGACGGCGGCCTTGTGGGCGTCAGAACCCTTCCCGCCGTGGTTGCCAGCCTCGATGAATTTCTTGGCGTTGTCCCACGCGCCACCTGCGTTCGCCATCATGATGGCCAGCAGGAAGCCGGTCACCAGAGCACCCGCCAGGAGGCCAGCGAGCATCGACAGGTCGATCAGGCCAGCCACCAGCGGGACTGCGACGGCGATCGTGCCGGGCACTACCATCTCTTTGAGGGCGCCCTTCGTGGAGATGTCCACGCACGCCGCGTAGTCCGGACGCGCCTTGCCCTCCATGAGCCCTGGGATCTCGCGGAACTGGCGCCGCACCTCGCCGATCATCGAGAACGCAGCACGGCCGACGGCACCCATCGTCAAGGCGCCGAAGAGGAACGGCAGCATGCCGCCGATGAACAGGCCGGTGATGACGTACGGGTTCTCCAGCGACATGTCGACGCTCATGCCGCCCACCGAAAGCGACTGGCGGAAAGCGACGAACAGAGCCAGAGCCGTAAGGCCCGCAGATCCGATCGCGAAGCCCTTGGCGATTGCGGCGGTGGTGTTTCCGACGCTGTCGAGCGAGTCCGTGATCTTGCGGATCGGAGCGCCCATCTCGGCCATCTCCGCGATGCCGCCGGCATTGTCAGCGACCGGGCCGTACGCGTCGACGCCGACCGTGATGGCGGTGATCGAGAGCATGCCGAGCGCGGCAAGGGCGATGCCGTAGATGCCGGAGAGCTCGTTGCCGGGCACGGCGGCGTTGCCCATGAGGTACGCTCCGACGATGCCCACAGCCACGACGAGGATCGGAGCTGCCGTCGACATCATGCCAGTGCCAAGGCCGGCGATGATGTTCGTCGCGGCGCCCGTCTCGCTCGATTCGGCGATCTTCTTGACCGGGTTGTAGTGGTCGGAGCAGAAGTACTCGGTGATCTTCCCGATCGAGATGCCGGCGATGAGCCCGACGACCACCGAACCGAAGTACCACAGCCGCTCAGGGCCAGCGCCGACGCGCGTGCTCCAGTGGTAGAACAGCCAGAACATCGCGAGCACCTCGAGCACGGCGGCGACGTAGGTGCCGCGGTTCAGCGCGGAGTGGAGGTTGCCGCCCTCCTTCGCCTTCACGGCGAACAGCCCGATGATCGACATGATGATGCCGAACGCGGCGATCAGCAGCGGAGCGGTGATGCCGTACTGCAGGTCGATGCTCCGCTCGCCGCCGGCGGTGAACCACAGAGAGATCGCAAGCACCATCGGCGCGAGGATCGAGCCGACGTAGCTCTCGAAGAGGTCGGCGCCCATGCCGGCGACGTCGCCCACGTTGTCGCCGACGTTGTCCGCGATGACGGCGGGGTTGCGCGGGTCGTCCTCGGGGATGCCCGCCTCGACCTTGCCCACCAGGTCCGCGCCCACGTCAGCGGCCTTGGTGTAGATGCCGCCGCCAACGCGCGCGAACAACGCGATCGAGGACGCGCCCATCGCGAAGCCGTTGACGATCTCGGCGTTCTTCGCCGGGTCGCTGCCGGTCACCAGCAAGAAGATGGCCCACAGGGCGAGGCCGCCGAGGCCGAAGCTCGCGACCGTCAGCCCCATCGTGAGACCCGAGCGGAACGCCACCGCGAGCGCCTTCTCGATGCCCTTGGTCGCCGCCTGCGCGGTGCGCGCGTTGGCACGCGTGGCCACGTACATGCCCACGTACCCTGCTCCGGCGGACAGGAGGCCGCCCGTGAGGAACGCGACACCGGTGAGCCAGTTCACGGCGACGCCGAGCAGCACGAACACGATGGCGGCGAACACCACGAGCACGCGGTACTCGCGGAACAGGAACGCCATCGCGCCTTCCTGCGTGGCCTTCGAGATCTCCTGCATGCGCTCGGTGCCGGGGTCTTGCTTGAGGACCCACGACGCCAGGTACGCCGCCACCCCCACGCCGATGAGCGCGGAGACAGGCGCGAACCAGGCTATCCAATCTGCCATCTGCGCGCTTCTCCCTTCTGTGTCCTAGTACATGGCCGTGCCGTGCTTGCGCGATTCTATGCGAACGTCCTGCATACGGCAACAGAACGGCAACGCCCGCTCCAAGCGCCTGGCCGCTTCACACGCGCCACTGCGACGGCACGAAGATCTGCTGGAAGCGGCGTATGGCGAACCGGTCGGTCATCCCGGCGACGTAGTCCACGACGCGCTGCACGAGCTCGCTCTCGTCGCGAGGGGCGAACTCCGACGGGAGCTCCTCGCGATTCTCCAGGTAGTGCATGAACAGCGCCTTCACCACGCCGTGCGCTTTGGGCTCCTCGGACTTCGCGCGCGGGGACTCGTACACGTTCGCGAACAGCCACGACCGCAATTCGGTCAGCGCCTGCCAGACCTCGTCTGACATGCGGATCTCGTCAGAATCCAACGACGAGCTCACCATGTCCTGCACCATCGTCGTGATGCGCGCGCCGTGGTTGTGGCCGAGCACGGACGTCGGTCCTTCGGGCAGGTCGGACTCCTTGATCACGCCGCCTCGGATGGCGTCGTCGATGTCGTGGTTGACGTACGCGATGCGATCCGCGATCGCCACGATCTGACCCTCGAGCGTCGACGCGCGAACCGGGCCGGTGTGGCATCGGATGCCGTCACGGACCTCCCACGTGAGGTTGAGCCCCTTCCCGTCGTACTCCAGCACCTCCACCACGCGCAGCGACTGTAGGTTGTGGCGGAACTTGTCGGGAACGTTGGGGTAGCGACCCTTGATCTCCTTGAAGCACTCCGTGAGCGCGTCCTCGCCGGTGTGGCCGAACGGGGTGTGCCCGAGGTCGTGGCCGAGCGCGATGGCCTCCGTGAGGTCTTCGTTCAAGCGAAGCGCGCGCGCGATCGTGCGCGCGATCTGCGCGACCTCGAGCGTGTGCGTAAGGCGCGTCCGGTAGTGGTCGCCCTCAGGCGCGAGGAAGACCTGCGTCTTGTGCGACAGCCGGCGGAAGGCCTTGCAGTGGATGATCCGGTCGCGGTCGCGCTGGAACGCGGTGCGCAGCGCGTCCGGCTCGAGCGGACGCTCACGGCCCTTCGTCGCATCCGAGAACGCCGCCCGTGAGGACAGGCGGCGGCGCTCCTCCTGCTCTGCCTGCTCGCGAGTCAGCATCACTACCTCCGTGCGGCTGCCACGCCGCCGAACACCAGCCAGTACGCGACGACCGCGGCGCACGCAACGATGGCTCCCGTGCGTCCTGGCCGCACGGCGCCCCACCCACGCGCCAGCGAGACGCCCGCTGCTCCGCAGACGACGGCGACCACGACGCCGGCACCGAACGCCGACCACCATGCGGTCGACCCACCTGCAGCTGGGACGAGGGTGCCCGTCTCGGCCACGTGGCCGCCGACCATCAGCGCGATCAGAAGCGCGCACCCCCACGACACCGCAACGGCAAAGTCGACCCTCCAGGGCCGCTCCCGTCGGGACCGGCCCTGGATGAGAGGCGACCGCGCTCGCTGGTACAGCCGCGTGGTACGCGCCACCGCTCCCCCGCTTCCGCCGCCGTCAGGCGGCCTGCGATGCTACCTGTTGTCGCTTCCCGAGACCTTCCCGGCCAGCGCCGCCTGCGCCGCAGCGAGCCGTGCGAGCGGCACGCGATACGGCGAGCAGCTCACGTAGTCGAGCCCGATGCGGTGGAAGACGTGCACCGAGTCCGGGTCGCCGCCGTGCTCGCCGCACACGCCCAGCTTGAGCTTCGGGTTCGCCTCGCGACCGAGACGGCACCCCGTCTCCACCAGCTTGGCCACGCCGCTATCGATGGTCTCGAAGGGGTTGCGAGCGAGGATCTTGCGCTCGAGGTACCGCGGCAAGAACTTCGCCTCGATGTCGTCGCGAGAGAAACCGAACGTCGTTTGTGTGAGGTCGTTGGTGCCGAACGAGAAGAAGTCCGCGACGGCGCCGATCTCGTCGGCGGTGACCGCCGCACGCGGCAGCTCGATCATCGTCCCGACCGGGATCGTGATGTCGACGCCCATCTCGCTCGAGACTTCGGCCACGACCGCCTCGGTCTCCTTGCGCAGCGTCTCGAGCTCGGTCACGACGCTCACAAGAGGGATCATGATCTCGGGGCGCGGATCCTTCCCCTGCTTCCTGAGCTCGCACGCCGCGCGCGCGATCGCGCGCACCTGCATCGCGTAGATCTCCGGGAACATGATGCCGAGGCGGCACCCGCGCAGACCCAGCATCGGGTTCGCTTCCACCATCGAGTCGATCTGAGCGAGCAGGCGGCGCTTGGCGGCAAGCTCGTCTGGATCGGCACCCGCGCCCTCTGCGCGCACGATCTCGACTTCCAAGGCCCGCGGGTCGTCCAGGAACTCGTGGAGCGGCGGGTCGAGCAGGCGCACCGTCACCGGCAGCCCGTCCATCGCCTCGAAGATCTCCAGGAAGTCCTGCGTCTGCACGGCAAGCAGCTTCTCGAGGGCCGCCGCACGCTCCGGCGAGCCGTCCTCGGCGAGGATCATCGACTGCACGATGGCCTTCCGCTCGCCCAAGAACATGTGCTCCGTGCGGCACAGCCCGATGCCTGCGGCGCCGAACTTGCGACCGAGCGCAGCGTCAGCCGGCGTGTCGGCGTTCGCGCGGACGCCGAGCGTGCGGAACTCGTCCGCCCACGACAGCACGGTGTCGAAGTCGCCCGAGACCTCCGGCTCCACCAGCGGCACCGCGCCGAGCACCACCACGCCCGTGGTGCCGTCGATAGAGATCACGTCGCCCTCGCGGATGACGACGTCGGTGCCCTTGACGCGCGCGAGCTTGTGCTCGGCATCGATGACGAGCTTCTCGGCCCCGCACACGGCGGGCTTGCCCATGCCACGAGCAACCACGGCAGCGTGGGAGGTCTTGCCGCCGTGCGAGGTCAGGATGCCCTCGGCGGCGTCCATGCCTGGCAAGTCGTCCGGGTTCGTCTCCCAGCGCACCAGGATGACCTTCCGGCCCTGCGCCTTGGCCGCGACCGCGTCCGCAGATGAGAAGACCGCCTCGCCCACCGCTGCGCCAGGGCTGGCGTTGAGTCCCTTCGCGATCGGCTCGATGGTCGCCTTCGGGTCGAACTGCGGGTGCAAGAGCTGATCGAGCTGCGCAGGGCTGACGCGCTGCACGGCCTCTTCGCGCGTGATCATGCCCTCGTTCACCATGTCGACGGCGATCTTGAGTGCCGCACGGGCGGTGCGCTTGCCCACACGCGTCTGAAGCATCCAGAGCTTGCCCTGCTCGATGGTGAACTCGATGTCGCACATGTCGCGATACTCGGCCTCGAGGCGCTCGAACACGCGCCAGAGCTCCTCGGCCGCTTCCGGAAGCACGTTCGGCAGTTCCGAGAGCGGCTGCGTGTGCCGGATGCCCGCGACGACGTCTTCGCCCTGCGCGTTGGTGAGGAAGTCGCCGTAGTACTCCTTGGTGCCGTCCGCAGGGTTGCGCGTGAAGCCCACGCCCGTGGCCGAGGTCTCGCCCTTGTTGCCGAACACCATCGCCTGGACGTTCACGGCAGTGCCGAGGTCGTCCGGGATCTTCTCCATCTTGCGGTAGTACACGGCGCGCTCGTTCATCCAGCTGCGGAACACAGCCTCGATGGCGAGGCGCAGCTGCAGCTGCACGTCTTGCGGGAACGCGACCCTGCCGTCAGGCCCCACGAGTTCGGGATGCTCCTCGGGTGACACGTGCTCGGCGACGATCCGCTTGAAGCGGTCGGTGAGCTCCTTCATGTCGTCAGCGTCAAGGTCGGCGTCGGAAGACGCTCCCCGCGCCAGCTTCATCTCGGTGATCGCGTTCTCGAACAGGTCGCCGTCGACGTCGAGCACGACCTTCGAGAACATCTGGATGAACCGCCGGTAGCTGTCCCAGGCGAAGCGCGGGTTGTTGGTCTGCTCGATGAGCCCCTGCACCGACTCGTCGTTCAGGCCGAGGTTGAGGATGGTGTCCATCATGCCCGGCATCGAGAACGGCGCGCCCGAGCGGACCGAGACCAGCAGCGGGTCTTTCGGGTCGCCGAGGCGCTTGCCCATCTTCTGCTCGAGCTCGGCGAGATACTCGGCGATCTCGTCTTCCAGGCCCGCGGGGAACGCAGGCGGGTTCGACGAGTAGTACTCCATGCACGTCTGGCACGTGATCGTGAAACCGGGCGGCACAGGAAGCCCCATGTTCGCCATCTCCGCGAGGTTTGCGCCCTTGCCGCCGAGGATGAACTTCATGTCCTTGTTGCCCTCGGTCCTGCCTCCGCCGAAGGCGTACACGCGCTTGATCCCTGCCAACTCCCTCTCCCTTGCTGTCCGGGAACCTGCTTGCGCAATCATAGCGTAACGCCACGTCTGCACCACACGGCGCGAGCGCCTCAGTCCGACACCGCGAGCCCACCCTCGAGGTGCCGGATGATCTCCTGGGCAGCCTCCTCGATGGCGCGGTTGTCGGTGTGCACGACGATGCAGCCGATCTTGCGCATCACCGCGCGCGCCTCCTCCAGTTCGCGCTCGATGGCCTCGAGGTCTGTGTATCCTGGCACGTAGGTGCCGAGCTCCCGCATGCGCTCGGTGCGCACCTCTTGCAGCACGCGCGCGCTCGTCACGAGCCCGAACACGCGCCGTGGGCTCACTTCGAAGAGCTCCTTCGGCGGCTCAGTGCCGGGGGCGAGCGGGACGTTCGCGGCACGGAAGCCCTTGAACGCGAGGTACATCGCAAGCGGCGTCTTGCTGGACCGCGACACGCCGATGAGCACGACGTCGGCCTCCGGCAAGTCCTGCGGGTTGCGCCCGTCGTCGTGCTTCACGGCGAACTCCATCGCCTCGATGCGCTCGAAGTACTCTTCGTCCGTACGACGGACGGCGCCCGGCTCTCCAGACGGCTGCAAGCCGGTGACGCGCCCGATCGTCGCCACCGCCGGTCCGAGCACGTCCACGCCGTTCACACCGCCTGCGCACAACGACTCCATCTCTGCACGCAGCGCATCGTCGACGAGCGTGTACACGAACAGGCACCACCTGCCGCAGTGAGACTCGACGGCGCTTCGCAGCTCGTCTACGGTGCGCACGCGCGGGAGCCGCTCGATGCGGAACGCATCGCCGTCGAACTGCGCGATCGCCGCCCGCGCCACCATCTCGGCCGTTTCACCGAGCGAGTCCGAGAGGATGTGCACTGTGTAGGTCGGCTGCACCGGCCTCTGCTCCCATTGCCTTTACGCCGCGATGCGCCCGATGTCTGCAAAACGCGCGAAGACGCGCACGAACCGGTTCAGCAGCCGGAGGCGGTTCTCGCGCAGCCGCACGTCTTCGTCCATAACCAGAACGGACTCGAAGAACGCGTCGATGTGCGGGCGCAGCGCCGCAAGCTCAGAGATAACCTCGTCGTGACGACCTTTCTTCAGGAGGTCCTGCACCGCTTCGTCCGCACGCTCCAGAGCGTCTGCCAGCGCACGCTCTTCCGGCCCCATCAGGTCGAGCGACACGCTCTCGCCCAAAGAGGCGTCAGCGAGGTTCGCCGCGCGCCTGAACGCGATCGCGAGGTCCTCGAAGAGCTCTGGGTCGGCCTCGCGCGCGTCCTGCAGCGCCGCGCACCGAGCCGCCACTTCTGCGAGGTCGTCGCTTTCGCAAGCGAGCACGGCATCGACAGTGTCGTACGCGTACCCACGCTCGCGGAGCACGCCACGAAGCCGTGCGAGGATGAACTCCTTGACCTCCGCGGCGACGGCCGCGGCGTCCATGTCCGGCAGAACGTCGCCGTAGCCCTCCAGCGCGTCGGCGATGGCGTCTTTGAGCCGCAGGTCCAGGCCGCCATCCATCGCCATGAGGATGACGCCGATCGAGAAGCGCCTGAGCGCGAACGGGTCCGACGAACCCGTCGGCGCCTGGCCGATCGCGTGGATACCACAGATGGTGTCGAGCTTGTCGGCCGCCGACACGAGCATCCCCGGCAACGTCTCCGGGAGCGCGTCGCCCGCAAAACGGGGGCGATAGTGCTCGACGATCGCCTGCGCGACCGCAGGCGCTTCCCCGGACGCAAGCGCGTAGTACGACCCCATGACGCCTTGCAGCGAGGTGAACTCCACCACCACGTGGGTGACGAGGTCGGCCTTGCACAGGTGCGCCGCGCGGACGGCGTGGGCTTCGTCCTCGGGGCCCGCGCCCACGTGTTTCGCCAGAAGCCGCGTCAGCCGCTCGACGCGCTCCACCTTCTGTCCGAGCGAACCGAGACGCTGATGGAACACGATGCCGTCCAGCTTGGCGGCGTACGACTCCAGAGGATGCTTCAGGTCCTCGTCGTAGAAGAAGGCGGCGTCGGCCAGCCGTGCGCGGATCACGCGCTCGTGACCCTTGACGATCTCGTCCGTCCGTTCGGCGGGCCCGTTGTGCACGACGATGAAGGCCGGCGCAAGCGTCCCGTCCATGCTCTCCACCGGGAAGTACCGCTGGTGGGACTCCATCGCCTCCTCGAGCACCTCCCGCGGAACGCGCAGGAAGGCCTCGTCGAAGCGGCCTGCCGCCACCGTCGGCTGCTCCACGAGGTTCACGACCTCCAGGAAGGTCTTCTCCGGCACCACCGCCACGCCGCCCAACGAGTCGGCGACCGCGTTGATGCGTTCGCGGATCTCAGCGGCGCGCTCGGTTCCGTCGGCGAGCACGTAAGCACGCCTCAGCGACTCGAGGTACGCCGACGGATCCTCGATCTCGACGGGGCCGGCGAGGAACCGGTGGCCTTGGCTCACGCGCCCGGCGACCAACCCGGCGAAGCGCACCGGCAAGACGTCCTCGCCGAACAGCGCCACGAGCCACCGCACCGGACGGATGAAGCGGGTGTCGCCTGAGCCCCACCGCATCGTCTTCGGCCACGGGATCGAAGAGGCCAGCTCAGCGAGGATATCCGGCAGCACCTCGTGCGCCGGCCGGCCGGGTCGCTCGACCACGGCCCACACGTACTCGCCGCCGTCGCCGCTCTCGCGGACGAGCGACTCGGGGCTCACGCCCTTGCTGCGCGCGAACCCCAGCGCGGCCTTGGTCGGATTGCCGTCGGCGTCAAAGGCGGCAGCAGCCGCAGGGCCCTTGAAGCGCTCCGTGGCGTCGCGCTGCCGCTCGGCGACGTCTCGCACGAGCAGCGCGATGCGCCGCGGCGTGTTGTACACGGATAGCTCGCCGTGGTCGAGGCGCGCGCTCGCCAACGCCTCTTCCGCTGCGCTGCGCACGTAGTCGAGCGCAGCGTACAGCGGCGCTGATGGCATCTCCTCGACGCCGATCTCGAAGAGCAGGTCGCGCGGCATCACGCATCACCGCCCTTCGACCCCTCAAGAGAGGCGACGTACGCCTCGCAGCACGCCTTCGCGAGCGAACGGATGCGCAAGATGTAGCCGGTGCGCTCCGTCACCGCGATGGCGCCGCGCGCATCCAAAAGATTGAAGACGTGCGAGCACTTGAGCGCGTAGTCGTAGGCGGGCAGCACGAGCCCCGCCTCGAGTGTTCTCCTGCACTCCGCCTCGTACATAGAGAAGCGCTGAAGCAGCGCTTCGACGTCCGCGACCTCGAAGTTGTACGTCGATTGCTCGCGTTCGTTGCGCAAGAACACGTCGCCGTAGGTGAAGGCGAGCCCGTCGGGGCCGACGGACCAGACGAGGTCGAACACGCTGTCGACGCCTTGAATGTACATCGCCAGCCGCTCCAGGCCGTAGGTGATCTCCGCAGGCACCGGCCGGCACTCCAGCCCTCCCACCTGCTGGAAGTAGGTGAACTGCGTCACCTCCATGCCGTTGAGCCACACTTCCCACCCGAGACCCCACGCGCCCAGCGTCGGCGACTCCCAGTCGTCCTCGACGAGACGCACGTCGTGCTCCTCTGGATCGATTCCGATCGCCTTGAGCGAGCCGAAGTACAGGTCCAGAACGTCGTCGGGGCTCGGCTTGAGGATGACCTGGAACTGGTAGTAGTGCTGCAGACGGTTGGGGTTCTCGCCGTAGCGCCCGTCGGTCGGCCGGCGAGATGGCTGCACGTAGGCGGTCCGCCACGCGTCGGGACCGAGCGACCGCAGCGTCGTCGCGGGATGGAACGTCCCCGCACCGACCTCGATGTCGTAGGGCTGCAGCACGACGCACCCCTGATCGGCCCAGTAGCGCGACAGCGCAAGGATCACGTCTTGGAAAGTCATCGTCATCAGGCGTGGTCTCCAATCACGACAACGGCGGACGGGCCGCGACGTCTGGCGTGGGCGCTAGTGTACATCACCCGCGCACGTACGCGTCGAGCGCTCGCATGCGCGCAGGGACGTGATGCCCGACGAACGCCCGCAGGACCATGAGCGCCTCGCGCTCGACCGGCTCGGGCAACGGCTCCGCCGCGATCTCGGTCAGGCGAGACCCGAGCAGCCACGCAAGCGCGCCCGCGAGTTCTGGCGAGATGCCGAGCGCTGTAGCATCCGACGCCGCGCACGTCGCGCACACGACGCCGCCGCCTTCCAGCGAGAACGCCCGCGGCGCCTCCTGCGGAGCCCCGCACGAGACGCAGCCCGAAAGCTGCGGCCGGAAGCCCTGCATCGCCATCCCTTTCACGAGAAACGCGCACACCAGGGAGGGGCGCGCCTCTGCGCTTGCGCCCGCCAGCGCGTCGAGGGTCGCGACGCCAAGCTCGAAGAGGCGCGGCTCGGCGTCTGCCTCCTGCGTCACGCGATCGAGGAAGTCCGCGACGACCGAGGCGGCACGAACCGCGTCGTAGTCGCTCCGAAGCTCCTCGTGCGTCGCGACCGTCTCCACCTCGGTGAGGACGTCGAGCGATCGCCCCTTCGCAAGCAGCACGTGAGCCACGGTGAACGGCTCGACGCGCGCACCGAACTTCGAGCCCGGCTTGCGAGCACCTTTCGCGACCGCCCGGATCTGCCTGCCCTCCGAGCTCAGCAGCGTGACGATGAGGTCGGACTCGCCGAGCTTCGTCTTGCGGAGCACCAACACCCGCGCGGGATACGTGCCGCTCATCGCTCGCGTGTCAGCTCCCCGCAGATGCCTCAAGCGCAGCGAGGATCTCCGCGCCCGAGGAAGTCCCTATCCGGTCCGCCCCCGCCTCGATCATTGCGAGCGCTGTGTCCAGGTCGCGGATGCCCCCGGCGGCCTTCACCTGGGCGCGGTCGCCGACCGCCTGCCGCATGATGCGGACGTCTTCGACGGACGCGCCGCGCGGCCCGAATCCCGTCGACGTCTTCACGAAGTGCGCTCCGGCCTCCACAGACAGACGGGACGCTTCGGCGATCTGATCCTCGTCGAGGTAGCCCGTCTCCAGGATGACCTTCACGAGCCCCCGGCCGTGCGAGGCTCTGCGCACCGCCTCCACCACCTGGGCGACGTCTTCCTGCACCACGGCGACCTCTCCGCCAAGGAAGGCGCCGACGTTCATCACCATGTCGATCTCGAGGCACCCGAGCTCCACCAGCTGCCTGGCTTCCTCGGTCTTCGTCTCCGTGAGCGAGTACCCGAGCGGGAACCCCACGACCGAGCAGACGGCCGTCGGGGTCCCGGCCAGGACCTCGGCAGCAAGCGGCACCAAGAACGGCGAGACGCACAGCGACGCGAAGCCGAGCCCGGCGTTGCGCTGCATCCACTCGTGCGCCTCGCGCATGCTCACCGTCGGCTTGAGCAGCGTCTGATCGATCCTCGCCGCCAGCTCCGCCCTTTCCATGCTCCTCACAGCCCTTCTCCGTAGCCGAACCGTCGTATCGAGGCCGCGTCGCGGCGCCAGTCGCGCTTGACCTTCACGCGCAGGTCCAGGAACACGTGCTCGCCGAGCACGCGCTCGATGCCTGGCCTCGCTTCGCTGCCGATGCGACGGATCATCTCCCCGTCCTTGCCGATGATGATGCCCTTCTGCGACTCGCGCTCGACGTATATTCGAGCGCTCACGCGCACCAGCCCTTCGCGTTCAGGCGCGATGTCCTCCACGACCACGCCGACCGCGTGCGGGACCTCCTCGCGCGTGAGGTGCAACACCCGTTCGCGCACGAGCTCCGCGATCAAGACCTCGATCGGCTGGTCCGTGCGCATATCGCGCGGGAAGTACCTCGGGCCTTCTGGGAGCAGCCGCACCACGGCGTTCGCCACGCCGTCGACGTTGAACCCGGTCCGCCCAGAGCACGCGACAACGTCGTCGAACTCGGCGAGCGTCTGTGCGACTTCCATCTGCCGCTCGAGGTCTTTCGGCTTGACGAGGTCGACTTTGGTCAACACGAGCACCTTGGCTGCGTCGCACTCCTGCACGCGGTGCCCGACCCAGCGGTCGCCCGGGCCCACGGGCGCAGACGCGTCCACGACGAGACAGGCCACGTCCACGTCGTTCAACGCCAGGACCGCCGAGCGGTTCAGCTCCTCGCCGAGCGCGTCGTGCGGCCGGTGCAGCCCCGGCGTGTCCACGAACACGATCTGCGCGTCGTCTCGGTCGACGATGCCCCGGAGCCGGTGGCGCGTGGTCTGCGGCGTGGCCGAGACGATCGCGACCTTCTCGCCCACCAGCGCGTTCAACAGCGTGGACTTGCCGGCGTTCGGGCGCCCGACGAGGGCGGCGAATCCGCTGCGTACGATCTCGTACGAAGACGCCTCAGCGCTCACTCGTCGTCACCCTCGTCCTCGTCGAGGTAGCCGCGCACGAACGCCTCGGGCAGCAGCGCGTCGAGCGTCACGACCTCGACTGCGTCGGTGCGTCCGCCGATGATGACACGCATCTCCGGGTTGAACTCCGCGAGGAACTGGCGGCACGCCCCGCACGGCACCGTCGGCGATTCGGAGTCGCCGACGATAGCGATAGCGTCGAAGAAGGTGTTGCCAGCAGCGACCGCGGCCATCGCGGCGCCCCGTTCGGCGCAGAGGGTGGAGCCGTACGCGGCGTTCTCCACGTTCACGCCCACGTAGATCTCCCCGCCTGCGAACACCGCGGCTCCCACGCGGAACCCGGAGTACGGCGCGTACGCCTTCTGTTTCGCTTCTCGCGCGAACGCGAGCAGCGTCAAGTCGGCCTGGGTGACGTGCTCACTCATCGGAGCCCTCCTCTCGCGGTGCCGGTTCCACCAGGATCCGTCGAACCCGGTTGCGGTCCACGGCGTCCACGGTCAGACGCAATCCCTCGATCTCGACGGACTCGCCTACGTTCGGTATGTGCCCCGCCAGTTCGACGAACAGACCGCCGACCGAATCGGCCTGCGGCTCGATGTCGGTCCCGAACATCTCGTTGAGGTCGTCGACGGGCATGCGGGCATCCACGCTCATCCTGCCGTCGCCGAGGTCCACCACGACCTGCTCCGCCACATCGTACTCGTCGAAGATCTCGCCGACGATCTCCTCGAGCAGGTCTTCGATGGTCACGAGGCCCGCAGTCCCGCCGTACTCGTCGGCCACGATCGCGATGTGCGTCCTCGAGCGCATCTCCACCAGAAGCTCTTCGATCGGTTTGGTCTCCGGCACGAAGTACGGTGGCCGCGCGATCGGGCCGACGCTCGCGGGGCACGAGCTCTTGCCGAGGCAGACGAGCAAATCCTTCGCGCACAGCACGCCCCTGACGTCGTCCACCGACCCGTGATACACCGGCAGCCGCGAATACCCGGTGCGCTCGATGATCTCGAGCGCTTCGCTCATGCTCGCGTCGTCTGCAACGCACACCATGTCGGTGCGCGGCACCATGACCTCTCGGACGATCTTCTGCGTGAAGTCGGCCACGGCGTCGATGATGGCCTCCTCCGCCTCCTCCTTCGCGCTTTCTTCGTCCTCGGCAGCAGAGGCCCGGTACTCTTCTTCCGTCACCCACGGGTCCTCGACGCGCTGCTCGGCGACGAGCCCCGCAGCCCGCACCCACGCTGCCGCAAGGACCCGCGCGACTGGGTGGAGAACGGCAGTGATCGCTCGCGCGAGCTGAGCGACTGCAAGCCCGACGCGCTCCGGATTATGCACGGCGAGCGAGCGCGGCAGCGCCTCGCCGAGCGAGTACATCGCGGCGATGCCGACGAAGACGGCAGCGACGGACCACGCGCCGCCCACGCGAGCATCCACGGCCGCCCACGCCAGACAGCCTCCGAGCGCGTACGAGGCGCCCCGGACGAGCGTTCCAGCGGCGATCACGCGCCCTCGACGCTCCACCAAAGCCTCCAGATCGGCGCCGCCCTTGCGACCGGACTCTGACAGCCGGTGCGCGCGTCCGCGCGAGAGCAGCGCGACGGAAGCCTCAGCAGCGGACATCGCGCTTGCGCACACGAACAGGACGACGAACGAGATGAGAAGAACGAGACCGGCAGCGCCCAAGCGGCGGCACCTCCCTGACGAACCTACGACCAGAATAGCGCAAAGATGGCGGCGGTCACGACGACTCCGACGACGCCGCCCCACAGCGCCTGCCACACCGTGTGCGCCTCGGACTCGACGCGGCTCTGCGCGACCAGACCCGCGATGAACAGCCCGATGACCCACGCGGCGCCGCTGCCCGTGATGAACCCGATGGCCGTCGCGCCGCCTGTCGCGAGCGCCACATGGCCGGAGGGCCACCCGCCGCGCATCCACGTTCCGGCCTGCCCGCTCACGGCCTTCAAGACGAGCACGAGGAACGCCGTGATCCCGAGCGCGACGACGCTCACGTGCGACGGCGCCTCGCGGACCCTCACGAGGAGCGTGTGCGCCGTGTCCGTGAGGCGCCCGAAGAAGACCACGTACCCGACCACCAGCGCCACGACCGCGCTCACGAACACCGCAGCAGCGGCCACGTCCTTGGCGACCTTCGCGACCGGATCGTAACCGTCGGTCGCCACGTCGACCGTCGCCTCGATCGCAGTGTTCACAAGCTCCGCCGCGATCACCACAGCCACCGTCAGGAGGACCGCGAGGAACTCCGCGCGTCCGACGCGGAAGAACAGCGACGCCGCGAGCACGGCCGCGCCGGCCGCGACGTGGATCCGCATGTTGCGCTGCGTCCTAAGCGCGTACACCAGGCCGTCGATCGCGTGGTTGAACGACCAGATGATCGACCGAGAGCGCATCGGCGTCACGGCTCGGGCGCGTACGCGTCGAGAACGGCGCGCTCCCGCGCCTGCATCACGGCCGCGTCCTCGTCGCTTTCGTGGTCGTAGCCGAACAGGTGCAAGATGCCGTGGACGAGAAGCAGGTTGAGCTCAGACTCCACGGTGACGCCGAGCTCCTGCGCCTGCCGCTCAGCGACCTCAGGCGCGATGATCACGTCGCCGAGCACGATCGGCTCGCCTTCAGTGGCAAGGCACGGATCGTCGCACCCGAACGACAGCACGTCGGTGGGACCCTCGATCCCCCGGTACTGCTCGTTGAGGCGCGCCATCTCTTCGACGTCCACGATGGCGATCGAGAGCTCCGATTCCTCAGGAGCGCTCTCCATCGTCAAGACGTGGCGTGCAAGCCGCTCGAAGGCGTCCAGCGCGAGCGGCTCAGGATCGCGATGGCTCGTCACGCGTACCAGCATGGCATCCCCTCTCATGCATCATCGACGGATATTCGATACGCGGATGGTACAACCCGCTGAGCATGCGCGTGTAGACCTCCACGATCCGCTCCATGTCGGCGAAGGTGAGGTCGGCACGGTCGAGCTGGTGGTCGGCAAGCTTGCTCTCGACCACGCGGCGCACGCACTCCTCGATCCGTGGAGGCGTCGGCTTCGTCATGGCCCGCACAGCCGCCTCGGCAGCGTCAGCGAGCATGACGATCGCCGCTTCGCGCGAGGACGGCAGCTCGCCGCTGTAGCGGAAGTCCGCCTCCACCACCGGGTCGCCTGACGCAGCAGCCTTCTGATAGAAGTACGCGACCACCGACGTGCCGTGATGCTGGCGGATGATGTCCACTACCTCAGGCGGAAGGTGATGCTGCTCTGCTAGCGCCGCTCCTTCGCGCACGTGAGCAGTGATGATCAGCGCCGACAGCGACGGCGATGTGTTCGCGTGGGGGTTGGCGCACCCCGTCTGGTTCTCGACGAAGAACGCGGGCCGCACGAGCTTGCCGACGTCGTGATAGTAGGCGCCGACTCGGGCGAGCAGCGGGTCTGCGCCGATCGCCTGGGCGGCGGCCTCGGCAAGGTTGCCGGTAAGGATCGCGTGCGTGTACGTCCCTGGCGCCTCGAGCATCAGCCGCCGCATGAGCGGTGCGCTCGGGTTGGCGAGCTCAAGCAGCCGCACGTCCGAGGTCACGCCGAACAGCGCTTCGAACACCGCGAGAAGCCCGAGCGCTGCGACGACCGTCACGACGCCGCCGACCGCTCCGAGACCCATCTCGCTCACGACACGATTTACCTGCTCTCCGCTTAGAGCCGCGGAGGCCGCAGCCGCGACTGCCATCACCGCGATCACCGTGCTCGTGCCCGTCACGAGCCGCGCCCGGTCTTTCAGGGAAGACATGGACGCTATGGCTGCAACGTCCGTCAGAAGCGCCGCGAAGACCGCGGGACCAGCAAGAACGCCCTGCAGCACGCCCGCTCCCACAGAGGCGGCGGCCACGAACATGCCTGCCGGTGGCCCCACGAGCATCGTGGCCACCATCGCAGCGACGGGCAGCGGCAAGACGAACGGCGAAACGCCTGGCGCAACGAGCGAGTGCAGCCAGGTGAGGTGCACGCTGCCGGCCACGAGCAGGGAGACCACGAGCCCGTCGCGCGCACGCTCGCGCATCCGTGGACGCGTGCGGGCAAGGTACCTGTCGCCTACGACGATGCACACGGCGGCCAGAGCGACCACAGCGAAGGCCTCCATGGGAGACCTGCCCCACGCCAGAGCCGGCGCCACCACCGCGAGCAGCGCGGCGCGCGCGAGCAGCGCACGCGCGAACTGCGACGCGAGCAGGCCGGAACGAGGCCACAGCCCCGAGAGCTTCTCGACGAGACTATCCATTCTTGGGTCGCTCGCCCGTCTTGGCAGCTTCGTACTCGCTGTACGCGTTGACGATGCGCTGCACCAGGCGGTGGCGGACGACGTCGCGCGAGTCGAGCTCGACGAACGCCACGTCCTCGACGCCCTGGAGTATCTCGCGCACCTGCTTCAGTCCAGACAGAGCACCGATGAGGTCGGTCTGCGTGACGTCGCCGGTCACGACGATCTTGCTGCCGAAACCGAGGCGCGTCAGGAACATCTTCATCTGCTCGGGCGTGGTGTTCTGCGCCTCGTCAAGGATGACGAAGCTGTCGTTGAGCGTCCGCCCACGCATGAACGCGAGCGGGGCGACCTCGATGACACCACGCTCGGTGAGCATCGTCGACTGCTCGATGTCCATCATGTCGAACAGCGCGTCGTACAGCGGCCGGAGGTATGGGTCGACTTTCTCGTACAGCGTTCCAGGCAGGAAGCCGAGCTTCTCGCCCGCCTCGACGGCAGGGCGGGTGAGGATGATGCGGCCGACCGCCTTCTTCCGCAGCGCGTCGACTGCCATGGCCATGGCGAGGTACGTCTTGCCCGTGCCTGCTGGGCCGATGCCGAAGGTGACCGTGTGGGTGCGGATCGCGTCGACGTACCGTTTCTGGCCTGCGGTCTTCGGGCGGATCGTCTTTCCGCGGTGCGTCAGCAGGACGTCCGAGAACACGCTCGTTGGGCTGCACTCGCCGCGCTTCAGCATGTCGATTGCACGGTCAAGACTGTCGGGCGTCAAGTGCTCGCCTTTCTGCACGAGCCCTATCAGCTCGGAGAACAGCGAGCTCACCGCCTGCGCCTCGGCGATCTCCCCCGAGATGGTCACCTCGTTGCCACGCACCGCGATGTCAGACTCGAACTGCTCCTCGATGAGTCTCAGCAGCAGGTCGCCTTCCCCCAACAGGTCGACCATCGCGACTTCAGGCGGCACCACCAGGCGGACCTGGCTTCGTTCCACGCTCTCACTCGTCCTTCTCATTGCCACGGCTCAATGGTAGCACTCCGGCGTCCTGAACGCTCGTCGGGAATCCGGCCTGTCAGCACGTCTCCGTCGACGCCCTCGATCGCCACCAGCTGCACGTCGCCTGGTCGGGACGTGGCGCATCGCCACCTGACGCGCGCACCGTCGCGCGTCGTGCCGACCGCAACGCCCTCGTGCGCCGACTCCACGAGCGTCTCGTGCGTGGTGCCGATGTGAGATTCCAGGAACCGCCGGCGAGCGACCTCTCCGATGGCACGCATTCGCTCCGCTCGCTCGGCTATCGTCGTCGGAGGGAGCGCATCGGGACGTGCGGCGGCAGGCGTTCCTGGGCGCGCAGAGAACCGGAAGACGTGCAGCTTCGCGAACCCGAGCTGCGCGACGCGCTCCTCCGATTCGCGAGCATCTGCATCCGTCTCGCCGGGGAAGCCGCAGATGACGTCGGTCGTGACGGCGACCCCAGGGATCGCATCCCGCACTCTCTCTAGCACGCGCTCGTACTCCGCCACCGAGTAGCGGCGACCCATCGCTGCAAGCGTCTTGTCGCAGCCGGATTGCAGCGGTACCTGCAGGTGCTCGACGAAGGCGGGGATCGCCGCGACCGTCTCGACGAAGCGGTCCGTGAGGTCCGGCGGCTCGATGCTGGAGAGCCGGATTCGGCGGACGCCGGTTTCCGCCACACGTCGCACGAGCCCAGCCAGGTCGAGCCCGTCGTCGGAGTACCTGCCGATGTTGATGCCAGTGAGCACGACCTCCTTGGCTCCGGACTCGACGAGCGCGCGCACCTCCGCGAGCACGCGCATCGCCTCTACCGACCGGGGCGTCCCTCTCGTGTCTGGCACGATGCAGTATGCGCAGCGGTTGTCGCACCCGTCTTGCACCTTGACGAGCGCCCGCGTCCGGAATCCTTCCCCTGCTCTCACGACCGGTCCTGCGGGCGCCACCGGGAGTCCAGCGGCGTCACGGATCCTGTCTGCGACAGCGTCTTTGTCGCGCTCGATGACGACCCGGTCGTCGAGTGCAGCGACGCGCGCTGCGTCCTCCTCTGTGAGGCAGCCCGTCACCACCACCGTCGGCCGGCTCGGCAGGCCGAGCGCGTGGCGCACCGCCTTACGGGCCTTGTGGGACGCTTCCGTCGTCACCGCGCAGGCCGTCACCACCACGACGTCGGGCGCGTCTCCCTCTGTGAGCTCTGCGCCGCAGGCCTCGACGCGTGCAGCGATCGTCTCAGCTTCCACGCGGTTCACCTTGCAACCCAGCGTCGTGAACCTCACTCGGACGGGGCGATCACTCACCGCCCAGACCCCCTCGAGCTGATAGAGCGAGCGCAGACGCGACGACCCCTGCGGTCTCCGTACGCAGGATGGTCGGCCCGAGCCACACCGCCCGCGCGCCAGCCGCCACGAGATCCGCGACCTCCTCAGCGGAGAAGCCGCCTTCCGGGCCGACGACCACCGCCACCGCGTCCTCGGGGGCAAGGTCGGCGTCACGAATGGCCTGGCTGATGCTCGGAGCGTTCGAGGCGTCCTCCCACGCGACGAGGACGAGCGCCGCGCCCCCGAGCTCGGCACCCAGCGCCGCGATGCTCGCCACGGGTGCGACCTCCGGCACGCTTGCGCGCTGCGACTGCTTGGCGGCTTCGCGAGCGACGCGCTGCCAGCGCTCCCGTTTGGCTTCCGCCTTCGCGCCATCGAGCCTCACGACGCTGCGGGACGACGACAGCGGCACGATGCGCTCCACGCCGAGCTCTGTGGCTTGCCGCACCACTGCGTCCATCTTCTCGCCCTTCGCGAGACCCTGGACGAGCCACACCCGCGGCACTGGCGCCGCCTCCACGTTCCCGACGGCCTCGCCCTCGAGCGCCCCGCCGTCCACGCGCGTGATGCGGACCTCCAGAGCGACGCCAGCAGGGTCGACGCACACGATGCTGTCGCCTGGCCCAAGACGCAGCACGTCGAGGACGTGGTGAGCGTCGGCGTCGCTCAGGCGTATCGGCCCTGAGCCGCCTTCGGAATGCTCGCTGACGAAGAACCTGTGGAGCGTCATCGCTCTCAGCCGCCAAGCCAGTCTTTGATGCGCTCCAACCGCGTCTTGGCGCCACGGCCCGTGCCGAACGACTCCCCTAGCTCTCGCAGGAGCTCGCGTTGGCGCTTGTCGAGCTTCCGAGGCACCTCCACGCGCAGGTGCACGTGCAAGTCGCCGCGCCCGCCGCGCAGCCCCGGCATGCCACGGCCCTTGAGGCGCACGACGTCTCCGTTCTGCGCGCCTGCACCGACCTCGACCGTCTCGTCTCCCTCGAGGCCCGGCACGGAGATCG
Source organism: Coriobacteriaceae bacterium EMTCatB1 (assembly GCA_001950395.1). Classification (GTDB taxonomy): domain Bacteria; phylum Actinomycetota; class Coriobacteriia; order Anaerosomatales; family Anaerosomataceae; genus Parvivirga. The sequence continues at coordinate 476,165 of BDLO01000001.1, read as the reverse complement.
TCGCTCCCAGAGCCGCCTGCGCGATGTTGATGACCGCCATAACGTGGAGGTCGTCGCCTTCGCGGTGCAGGTACTCGTGAGGAGCGACGCGCACGCGCACCAGCAGGTCTCCTGGGCGCGCGCCGCGCACGCCTGCCTCGCCCGCGCCGGGGACGCGCACCGTCTGGCCGTCCGCGATGCCAGCAGGTATCGCAACAGTCACGCTCTCGGTCATCTGTGCCCGGCCCGAGCCGCCGCACTCGGGGCACGGCGGGTCGACGACGCGGCCCGTCGCCCCGCACCGCTCGCACGGCGTCAGCGACTGCATCACGCCGAGGATCGTGCGCCGCACCGTCCGACGCTGCCCGGTCCCGCCGCACTCCGGGCACGGCTTGACCGCGCCGCCAGGCGCAGCTCCCGTCGCGCCGCACGCGGAGCACGGTCCGAGCCGCGTGACCGCGACCTCTCGCTCGACGCCGAACGCGGCTTCTTCGAGCGTGACCGTCACCTGGACGCTCATGTCGCGACCCTCGGTGCGGACAGCGCGACCGCCCATGCCCGCCGAGACGCCTCCGAAGAAGGTCTCGAAGATGTCGTTGATGCCGAAGAAGTCGCCGCCGAAGCCCGAGAAGTCGGTCCCGAAGCCGCCTACGCGCGGATCAGGCGTGCCGTAGCGGTCGTAGTTCGCGCGCTTCTGTTCGTCCGAGAGGATCTCGTAGGCCTCGTTGATGAGCTTGAAGCGCTCCTCGGCGTCGGGGTCGTCAGCGACGTCAGGATGCGTCTCGCGAGCCTTGCGGCGGAACGCGCGCTTGATCTCCTCTTGGCTCGCGTCTCGGCTGACGCCCAAGACGGCGTAGTAGTCCACAGAAGCCATCTCAGACCTCGTCTAGCCCAGGATGTCTGTCAGCGTGTCGGCTACCGCCCGCACGGTCCCGATGGCGCGAGGATAGTCCATCCGCGTCGGCCCGATGACGCCGACGATGCCCATCGCTTCGCGGCGCCCGTACGGGCTCACCACGACGCTCACCTGCCCGAGCGCCTCGATGGGATTCTCGTGGCCGATCCGCACGGTCACGTCGCTCTCGCGCATCGCGTCCGTGAGCAGCCGCAGCATCGTGATGCCGTCTTCGAGAAGCTCCACCACCGGCCGTGCGACGTGCGGGTCCGCGAACTCCGGCTGCGACAGCAGCGCCGCCACGCCGCCGGTGACGACCCGGTCCTCGTCGGCCTCACGCAGGCAGTCCGCCACGGCGTCGAGCACTTCGATCGTCGTCCGCGCGAACACGTCACCGCCTGCGCTCGCGCCCTGCCTCACGTCGATGACCTGCTCGCCGATCTTGTCCTCCAGCACGGCCGTCAGGTACCGCTCGACTTCGGCGAGCACGCTTTCGGGAACCGGCTCGACAAGCTCGAGGGTGCGGTTCGCGACCTGCCCGGAGTCGGTGACGACGACCACGAGGGCGCGCCTTTCAGCGAGCGGCACCACGGAGATGCGCTTCAATCGCGCTCTCCTGAGCGCCGGTGCTGCGACGATCGCCACGTAGTTCGTGAACCGCGACAGGAGCACCGACGTCTCGCGAAGCACGTCGTCCATCTCCATGACGAGCGTTTCGTACATGCGGTGGATCCGCTCGATCTCTGCCTCCCCGAGCGCGAGCGAGCCGAGCCGCTCGCGGACGTCGTCCACGAACGCGCGGTACCCGCGATCGGTCGGCACGCGCCCCGACGAGACGTGCGGCTGGGCGACGTGCCCGCTCTCTTCGAGCGCTGCGAGCTCGGCGCGCACGGTCGCAGGCGAGCAGCCGAGACGGTGGCGCTCCACGAGCGCCTTCGACCCGACGGGCTGCATGGTCGAGACATACTCTTCAACGAGCGCGGCAAGGACCGCGCGCCTGCGTTCGCTCAGCATCTTCGCTCTCCTACGCTTGGCACTCGGCGTGTGTGAGTGCTAGACGATGGTACCACGCTCGCGCGCCCTCTCGCACGGGTCAGCCCGTCCACACCGCGCCGAAGACCTCGTTCCCGAGCAGCCACCCTCGCTCGGTGGTGCGCACGCGATCCCCGACCCGCTCGACGAGCCCCGTCGCCACGAGCCGCTCGATCGCGTCGCCCACGCCCGCCGCCTCGACGAGGTCTGCGGCGACGCCCTGCGCGAGACGCAGCCCGAGCATGACGTCCTCGCGCAGCGCCTCCTCGCGCGTGAGCGTCTCGACAGCCATCGCCGGCCATTCGCCGAAGCCGCGCTCGAGGTCGGCCGCGACGGCGTACCGCAGGCGGCTCGAGCCGTCCGGCACGACGAAGCCGGCGGCTCGCGCAGTCGAGGCGTCCAGCATCCCGTGCGCACCTGGCCCGATCCCGAGGTACTCGCGACCCGTCCAGTACGCGAGGTTGTGGCGGCACTCGCAGCCGGGAACGGCGTAGCTCGCGACCTCGTAGCGCTTGAGCCCTGCAGCTTCGAGGAGGTCGCGGGCGAGCAGCATCATGTCGGCGACGGCGTCCTCGTCGGGCGTCCGATACCGGCCGAGCATCACCTCGGCCGCAAGCGGCGTGCCGCTCTCGAGCGACAGCGGATACACCGACACGTGCTGGGCCCCGGTGTCGATGGCCATCTCCACGGTCGACCGCCACATCTGCAGAGTCTGGCCAGGGATGCCGCAAATCAGATCGACGGAGAGATCCAGTCCAGCGTCGACTGCGGCTCGTGCCGCGGCGAGCGCGCGCGCGGCGTCATGGGGGCGACCGAGCACGGCAAGCAAGTCGTCGTGGAACGCCTGCACCCCTAGACTCACCCGCGTCGCTCCGACTTCGGCGAGCATCGCGGCTGCGCGCTCGTCGAACGACTCAGGATTCGCTTCGACTGTGATCTCCGGGTCCTCTGCTGCGCACATCTCCGCCCGCGCAGTCGCCACGAATGCTGCGACCCGAGCGGCTCCCAGGACCGTCGGCGTCCCGCCGCCGACGTACACAGTGCGCGCAGGGCGGAACTGAAGCCGCGAAAGCCAGCCTGTCCACTGCTCGTGCAGGGCTTCGAAGGCGTGCGCGGCTCGCGTCATCGACCGGGAGACGGCGACTGAGAAGAAGTCGCAGTACGAGCACTTGGACGCGCAGAACGGCACGTGGAAGTAGACGTGCTCCGGCATCTTGCCGCCAGCGCGCGCCTCGGCACCTGGCGACGACGCGCCCATCAGCCTTCGTCCACCTTCAGGATGGCCATGAACGCTTCCTGCGGCACCTCCACGGTGCCAAGGTTCTTCATGCGCTTCTTGCCTTCCTTCTGCTTCTCGAGGAGCTTGCGCTTGCGCGTCACATCGCCGCCGTAACACTTCGCGAGCACGTCCTTGCGCTTCGCCTTCACCGTCTCCCGGCTGATGATGCGACCGCCGATAGCGGCCTGGATGGGCACCTCGAACATCTGCCTGGGGATGATGTCTCTCAGCCTCTCGGTGAGGACTTTCGCCCGCGGGTACGCCTTGTCCTTGTGCACGATGAACGACAGCGCGTCCACCGGCTTGCCCGCCAAGAGTACGTCGAGCTTCACCAGGTCGCTCCGGTGGTATCCGATGAATTCGTAATCCAGGCTCGCGTACCCCTTCGTCCGGCTCTTCAGCTGGTCGAAGAAGTCCATGATGAGCTCCGAAAGCGGGATCTCGTAGTGCATCTCGACCGTCGTGGCCGAGAGGTACTGCATGTCCTTGAACGTCGCCCGACGGCTGTCCGCGAGCTCCATCACCGGGCCGACGAAATCCGGCGGCACCAGGATCGTCGCCTTGAGGTACGGTTCCTCGATCCGGTCCAAGCGGCTGGGGTCGGGCATGTCCTGCGGCGAGTGCACCTCGCGCATCTCGCCGTTCGTGAGGTACGCGTGGTACTCGACGCTCGGCGCCGTCGCGAGCAAGTCGAGGTCGAACTCGCGCTCCAGCCGCTCCTTGACGACCTCCATGTGGAGCAGCCCGAGGAACCCGACGCGGAACCCGAAGCCCAGCGCGTGCGACGTCTCCGGCTCGTAGACGAGCGCAGGGTCGTTGAGCTTCAGCTTGTCGAGGGCGTCACGCAGGTCTGGGTACTGGTCGCCGTCGATGGGATACAGCCCCGTGTACACCATCGGTTTCACGTCCCGGTACCCCGGGAGCGGTTCTGATGCGCCGTGCTTGGCCAGCGTGATCGTGTCCCCGACCTTGACGAGCGACGGGTCCTTCAATCCCGTGATGACGTAGCCGACCTCGCCGACTCCGAGCTCATCGACAGGGGTGTTGGCAGGCCGGCGGACGCCGACCTCCTCGATGTCTGTGACGGCGCCCGTCGCCATCATGCGCACCTTGTCGCCCCTGCGCACTGACCCGTCCACGATGCGCACGAGCGCGACGACGCCACGATAGGTGTCGAAGTAGGAGTCGAAGATGAGCGCTTTGAGCGGCGCGTCGGGGTCGCCTTTCGGCGGCGGCACGCGCCGCACGACGGCCTCGAGCGCCTCGCGCACGCCCTGGCCGGTCTTGCCGCTGGTGAGCACGGCTTCGTCTGCCGGGATCGCGAGCGCCTCCTCTATCTCGTGGCGCACCCGCTCCGGGTCGGCCGCCGGGAGGTCGATCTTGTTGATGACCGGGATGATCTCGAGGTCCGCGTTCATCGCCATGAGCGCGTTCGCCACGGTCTGCGCTTCGACGCCTTGCGCGGCGTCCACCACGAGCAGCACGCCCTCGCACGCGGCGAGCGAGCGCGAGACCTCGTAGGTGAAGTCCACGTGACCAGGGGTGTCGATGAGGTTGAGCTGATACGTGCGACCATCGTCTGCGTCATACATCACGCGCACGGCCTGCGCCTTGATGGTGATGCCGCGCTCGCGCTCGATGTCCATGGAGTCGAGCACCTGGTCCATCATCTCGCGTTCGGCGATGGTGTGCGTGAGCTCGAGCACCCGGTCGGCGAGCGTGGACTTGCCGTGGTCGATGTGCGCGATGATCGAGAAGTTGCGTATGAGAGCCGGGTCAGTCATCGGAGCGTAAGGATAGCAGGCGCACCCGGCAGGAGATAGGGTGCGCCTGCTCGACCGGCGTTCAAGGCTACGCTAGAAGGTCGTGTCCCACGTGTGGCAGGGATGGCACTCCGGATCGCCGTGAGCCCGATACCACTCCACCTGCGCGCGCTCGTCGACCCCACGTCCGTAGTCGCTGTGCACATTCGATCTGCTGCCGTGATTGTGGCACAGCAAGCAGTTCGAGAAGCGGTTGGGGTAGCCAGCCGGCCCCACGACCTCCGGTGAGTCGATGAACGAGCCGCCGTGGCCCCCGCCGGCGTGGCAGCCGATGCACTCGCCGTGCCACTGCTCAGGTGTCCCAGCGTGGCAACCTGCGCACACCTCCTGCATGCCGTTGGGAGTCGTCACGGAAACCCCGACCGTGTCTCCTGGGAACGACGTCAGATGATAGAGGTTCTTGCCCCCGTGCGTGTCGTGGCAGGCCTGGCACGGTATGTCCATGCCTGGGCTCCAGCCCGGCTTCAAGAACGTGCTGCCTGATCCTGCCCGCGACGAGTGCGCGTCTCCGTTCGCGGTACCCCAGCCGGAAGCGATGGTCGCTATGCCGGATGGCATGACGACCCCGGCCGGCGTGATGTTGTCGTGGCACCGCAAGCAGAAGGTCGAGTTGCCTACCAACCGCGATGTGCTTGCCTCTGCGTCATTAGCAGTCATCGCGTTTCGGACCGTCACCCACGACCCCCCGCTTGGGGACCACCACGAAACGACCGTCGGATGGCCGGCAGTCGGCTCGCCGTGGCCATACCACAGGAACCAGACTTGCTTGATCGAGGATGCCGGCACGGCCACGTCGAAGCGGAAGAGCTGCCAGTTCACGGAGCCCTCCGCAGTCGCCAGGTCCGAGCGCAAGTACGTGCCGTCTCTGGAGACGACAGCTGAGATTCGGCCGAGCGCAACAGGTGTGCCGGGACTCGCGGGCGTCGGCCGAACCGTGAGCGTCGAGGACGAGGACTCCCATGCGGCTGCAGGCGTGAACGTCGCCACAGCGCCGCCCGCGAGCCGCACCACGACCTTCACGTCATCCGTGTCGACGGAGTACTCACCGGCCTTCGCCGCTGATCCCGTCGCCTGCTGGGCGTCGTGCCTCGCCAGCCAGACGGGCTCTACCCCGCACAGCCGCGTGTTGTACTCGCTCAGGTACGCTTTGTGGTCCTGGTCGTCGGGATAGTGCTCCTCCGGGGGATACGGGTAGTTCGACATCGCGTGGAACGGCATCGGATCGACCGCGCCCGATATCGTCTGATGGAAGCCGTCGGTGTGGATCACGTACGTCCGCTCGTACCCAGCAGGCGGCGCTGCCGGCTCAGAGAACTCCACGGCGAGGTCGTCGCCGGTGTTCATCACCACGAACTTGTCATCGGGCGCCATGAGAAGCGGCTGCACGTCGCCGAAGCGCGTGAATGCGCCGACCTGCCCGCCGACCCCCGTCGAGACGACGTCATCGTATTCGAACGTCGGGTAGGGTGTCTCGGAGTACCGCGACCGTCCTTTGAAGCCGAGCGTGGCCGCATCAGGGACCACCTCTGTCACGAAGACCGGCTCGTCAGGAGTCGTGTCCACCGCGACGTAGTCGAGGTTCATGCGCATGTATATGCGGAACCTCACCCTGTAGTCCGTGACGCCCTCGGGGAAAAGCCCCGTGAGGTCGTACACCACGGTCTTCGGATACCCGGGCGGATGCGGCGCCCTGCCGACCTCGACCCACTTGCCCTGAGCGTCCATCACCTCGATGCAGCTCTTCGGCGGATGCTTTCCGCTCGCGAGCCACGCCGCCTTTTCCGCGCGGTTGGCGTAATCGACCCACCCGCTCACGACCAGTTTGACCTTCTCGGGATGCTCGAGTCTCCCGAGGTCGAACGTCCACACGTTGTCGTCGTACAAGCCGCCGTACGCAACTTTGCCGTCGCCTTCGACCGCCAGCTCTCCGCTGACATCCGTTGGCGGGACCGACTCCTCGCTCAGCACTGGGAGACGCTCGTACGTCGCCTTCACGGGCTTGGGGTCTGCGATCGTGAAGTACCGCGTCGCCTCACGCCCGCCCTCGAAGCATCCCCAGTGCAAGTCGTTGATGAGCAGCCGCGTCCCTGCAGGGTGGTCGATCGCCCTGAGCTTCACCTCATCGACGAACTCGATCTCCTCCTTCTCGTCGGTCAACCGAATCCTCAACCGACCGCCTTCGGACACAAGCGCATCTTGCGGGATGACCGAGTCTTCGACCGGTTCGGGCTTGAGGTAGGTGTCCGGACCCTTCTTCACACCGATCGAGCCGAGACCCATCACGTCGGTGACGAACCGATAGCGCGCTCCATCCCACGTGTAGAGCGTCGGGCACGACGGATCCGGGTTCGTGTCCACGAGGTAGAACCGTACCTGCGATGACCACTCGCTCACGGCGCCTGTCACAGCGTCGCGGGCACGGACGCGCCAGTACACGAATCCCTCGTACGCGATGTACGTCTGGTAGGACGTCGCGGACAGCCACCCCGAAGTCCACAGCGGCGATGGATTCGACCACCACTCCGGGTGGTATACCTCGAACTCGTATTGCACCGCATGCCCGCCCTGTCCTGTCACAGAGCCGCACGAGAAGGTGATGGGATCCCAGCCGTAGTACGCGGTGACGGTAGTCTCGATGGGGCTCAGCGGCTGAGGGGCCTCGGGCGGCGGCTGCGGCGTGTACGTGTAGTCGCCTGACAGACGCGTGTTCCCAAGAGCGTCGGTGGTGCGGATCCGGTAGTGGTACGTGACACCCTCGACCAGCCCACTCATGGTCACTGAGTGCGACGTCGCGAGCGTCGCATTGCCGAAAGGAGCGCCGCTCGTCTCGTTCCCCAGCTCGTATGAAGTGGTCAAGCCGTAGTCGATCCACGACGTGGATGGCTCGTTGGTGCTCCAGCTCACGACGGGTGAGAGATACTTCGATCCAGCGGCGTCCATGCCCACGCCGCTGATGACCGGAGGGGTGCCGTCATGGACTGCTCCAGCAAGGATCCAGACGGATCCGTCGCCGCTCATGAAGAACGAGGCGTCGGCCGTTGCAGTCGACACGCTCTTGTCGTCCGGGTCGACCACCGGCATCGTCCGTGAGTCCTTGTGGGGATTGTGGCAGCTCGTGCACTCGATCTTCGCGCCGCTCGAAGCTTGCGCTGACGGCATGACGTCGTGGTGCGTCGAAGCCGACGTCCCCGTGGTGAGCTGCGAGTAGACGTTGCTCCCGCCTGCTGCATTCGCGCTGTTCGAGTGGCACGCACCGGATCCGGCGCCGGTGCACGCAAGAGCCTGCCTATCAGGCATGAGCGAGTCCTGCTGCCCACCATGCGGCCCATGACACCCGTTGCAGGTCACGCCGGTGCTCGTCTGGAGGCTTGCGTGAGCAGACGTGGCGTACCCGCTCTTCTTGTCTCCTCCTGTGGCGGTCCAGTAGCCCGGCGTCAGCGCGTCGGTCCGGCGGTTGCGAACCGCGCCGTGGCACGCCCAGCAGAACTCGTTGCCGGAAGTCACGGCCTTGCCGGTGACCGCGTCGTACGCGCGCAGAAGACCGGGGCTCCCCTCGGGCGTCTTGTGCGGGTCGTGGCACGACGTGCACCAAAGCCCTACGGTAGATGTCGTGGTGCGCACTCGGTGGCGCGTCGCGCTCGCCGGCAAGGACTGGTCGGGGCACTCGAACAGCGAAGCCTGCACGTTGGGGCCCGTCGCACCAGCGGGCGGCAGCGCGGCGGACGAATTGCCGTGGCAGTTGTAGCACACCTGCTTCTCGCGGGCGTCCATGCGGATGGTCGAGCCGGGCTCCACGAGGAGGTCGTGGCAGATGCCGGAGCAGAAGGTGGTCTTGGCAGGCGTCGCACCGTGCGGCTGGATCACCGCACCCGACCAGTAGCTGAAGTGGGGCACCTCGCCGGCGACCACCGCAGCGGCGGTGTCGACCTCCGAAGGAACCGCTTGCCACGACGAACCTTCGACGGTGGCGAGCTCGAGAGCCGCGGCGAGGGTCGCGGCGACCTGGAAGTGCTCGACTGGCACCCGGTAGCGGAGGGCCAAACGGGCGGACCTCGCAAGCACGAGCCCGTCTGGGCCGATGTCGTAAACGGGCGTGAGCAGGATCGCACCTTCCGGTGTCCTCACCTGCTGCTGCTGCACGGAGACCACCACGGTAGCGTCGAGCGCGCCTGCCGGGATGGCGAGGGACACGGCCCCGTTGGAGGATACGAGCGTAGCACCCGCAGGTCCGACGGGCCTGCTCATGGCTACGCGGTCGTTCACAGCGGGCGCGCTCGGAAAGACCGGCTTGCCGTCCTTGACGCCGCGCGCCACGACGTACCACCGGCGCCTGGGCTCCGACACGGCTACACGCAGGCTCGTGGCGCGCACGACGCCCTTCTTGGTCACGAGCGTCCACGGCCCGTCAGCAGAAGGCGCCGAGAACACATATACCGGAAGACTCGCACGCACGCTCACGCGCCAGCGTATGACGTCCTCCTTGTCACCCGACACGGCCTCGACCCCGGTGGGGGCCGGCAGCTGCAGGGCCGGAGCCGGCTGCGGCGGCTTGGGCGCCTTGGACAGCCCCGGCGCGCCTGCGGCCAGGCCCGGCGCGGCGGCAAGGACGACGACCAGAGCGGACAGCGTCGCAGCGGTCCGTGCGAGATGCCGGAGCATCGCGCCTCCCCTCATGGCGCCCTCGCTCACGGCAGCGAGGACGTCTCGTGGCAGTTCATGCATAGGTCGTCCCCGCGCTCGACCGTCATGTACGGGTTCGTCGTCTGGTGCGGGAACGTGGTGAACTCGGGGTTGATGGGCACGTTCCACGGGTCGGTGCCGCGGTGGGTGTAGTCGGCGCTGAAGACGCTCTCTACGTCCCTCGCGTCCTCGTGGCACTGCTGGCAGATCGGCGGTCGTCGCGCCTCGATGCGCCCATCGCCCGCCTCGGGAACTGGCGCCATGAGGTAGCCCGCGTTCGTCCGGCCCATGCCGACGGCGAAGCCGACGCCGGGGTCGTACAGCCGCCACGAGTCCGCGGTCACCGTGGAGGTCACGTCGCCGTAGCCGAAGGACATCGACGGCTCGACCGGGTGGTTCACGGTCGAGGACGAGTCCGAGTGGCGCTCGTCGTGGCAGGCGGCGCACCACCTCGCCCCATAGACAGGGTATGCGTCTGAAACCGATGTGTTCACGTCGCTCCGCAGCAGGCAGTCGGAGTACACGTACTCGTCTGCCGCGAACGCCCGGCCCGAGTCGCGCAGGAACGGGACGACCGTGCTTGATCCGTGGGCGCTGTGGCAGTCGGCGCACGACAGCGGACCAGAAAGCGGCTGCGAACCTCCCGGCACCACGCTCGTCGTGTCGCAGCTGTGCGAAGCGGCCACCGAACCGCCGTACGCCGCGATTGTGGCGTACACCCCTACCCCGCCCGTGCCATCGTGACAGTGCAAGCAGGCCGCAGAGACCGTCGCTCCTTGCAAGAGCAGCACCGAGTCGGCCGGCGCGACGTGCACGGTGTGGCACACGACGCACTTGCGCGTGGTCGTTGCGTATCCCTTGTGGGGCCCGGAGCCGTCCCAGTCCGAGCCCTCAGGACCGGTGGCGTGGCACTGGTCGCATGTGAAACTGCCTGTGTACGTGGGGTAGGCGTGCGCAGGAGCCTGACAGAGAGCCGTCAGCGCGATGACGAGCGTCGCGGCGATTGTGACCCACCAGCGACAGTTCACCGAATCTCCCTCTTTACGCGCGATGCTGTTCATAAAAGTAAATCCGCATTGATGGTAGGTCAACTCCTCTGTCTCGTCACCATTCTTGGCGATGTCTGCGGGCTGTGCTAGACTCTCCAAGCTCGAATGCACAGGTCTTGAACCAAACCAGTGAGAATCGGAAGGAACGACTGTCGTGGCGAACATCAAGAGCCAGAAGAAGCGGATCCTCACCAACGAGAAGGCCCGTAAGCGCAACCGCGCGGTGAAGTCCGCGCTGAAGACCTACGTGAAGCGCGTGCACGAGGCGATTGCTGCTGGCGACAAGGAGAAGGCCCTTGAGGCCGCCCGCGTCGCGTGCCGGGCGCTCGACAAGGCCGCAAGCAAGGGAGTCATCCACCCGAACCAGGCCGCGAACCGCAAGTCCGGCGTCATGGCCGCGGTCAACGCCATGGAGGACTGACGCCGCTACCTCTCGCCGGTCTGCACGGCCTCTGGGACACAGACCCGCAGCACCCACCGTTCGAGAACGAGCCCGGCATCGCCGCGGCTCGTTTTCATGTCCGCCTCAGCCGCCGCCGCGCTCGACAACGCATCGACGAGCTCCGACTCACGGAAACGCCGGGCCTCTTTCGTGAGCCGCCTCGCCTGCCAGTCCTGGATTCCCAGCTCGCGAGCTACAGCGGCTTGCTCCCCCCGCTCGATCAAGGCTTTCGCGCTGAGGAGCTGACGCACCCGTCTTATCGCTGCTGCGAGCAACGACAGAGGCGATTCTCCGGAGACCACGAGAGTGCGCGCAGTCGTCACCGCGCCGGTGGCGTCCCGCGCTGCAAGCGCGTCCAGGAACGACCACACCGGCGGGACGGCCGTCGTCACAGCCGCTTCGACGTCCGCGAGCTCGATCACGTCCCTCGTCCCCACGTACGCGACGAGCTTCTCGGCCTCCGCGTCGATCCTTCGCAAGTCGCCGCCGACGGCGGATACGAGCGCATCCGCTGCATCGCGCCGTATTCGCTTCCCCTTCTCCGCGACCTGCTTCGCAGCCCACTGCGCCAACTCCCTGCGCTTCGGAGAGCCGTACTCGGATACCGCGCCGGCCGCCTCGAGAGCCTTGTACAGACGCGTGTTCTTCGCCAACCCTCCGCCCACCAGAACCAGGCACGTGGTGCTGGCCGGCGACGCCACGTACTCCACGAGCGGAGGGTGTTCCGACGCCGGCATCTGGTCGACGTTGCGGACGAGGACCAGCCGTCGCGGGCTCACGAACGGCAGCGTGTTGGCAGCCGCGACCACTTCGTCGCCGGTGGCCTGGCGTCCGTCGAAGACGTCCACGTCCATCTGCGAGGGATCGACCGCTTCGAACATCGCACGCAGCCGGCGGACCGCGGCCTGCAGCAAGAACTCGTCCTTGCCGTGGATGAGATAGACCGGCTTGAGATCTTCGACCCTCGTGACCGCCATACGCAACCTCGCGTCCCGTCGTAGCCTTCCGCGCTATTGTCACACACAGTTCAGACGCCGCGCCTCCGGCTTTCGGGGTGACAGCGGCTCTCCCGGCCCGTCGTCGTGCGCACCGAACGCGCCACCTGGAGCGCTGCGCGTCGATGACCACGTCCCCGTCGAGGTCCGTACGGTACACGCGGCACCCCGACGAGCGAAGCATCTCAAGCACACGTATCGACGGATGCCCGAAGTCGTTGCCGGCCCCGACGCTTACCACCGCTGCCTCTGGGCGCCACTCTCTCGTGGCCACCTCGTCGAGCCCGTTGTCGCTGCCGTGGTGAGGGACTTTCAGCACCTCGACCGGGCTCAGCCGCCTCGTTCGCGCAAGCTCGTCCAGCGCCGGCGACTCTGCGTCGCCGGTCAGCACAGCATCGAACTCGCCGTACGAGACGTGCAAGACGACGCTCGTGTCATTCGTGGCCGCTCCCGTGAGCCCCTTCGGCGGCCACAAGACCTCTACGGTCGCGCCTCCGACTGCGAACCGCTGTCCCTGCCGAAGCCCACGGACCCGTGAGCCCTCGTCCGACCCGAGCGCCTCCTCGATCGTCGATCGCATATCCCTTTCCACGCTGTCGACGCCGGGGACGCCGATCCATCGCGGATGGTAGACGCCTCTCAGGCCGGCCAAACCGCCCGTGTGATCGTCGTGCGCGTGGGTCAGCACGAGCGCATCGATGCGACGCACACCTCTGCGGCCAAGGGCTTTCCGCAACGTCGCAGGATCCGACCCGGTGTCGACGAGAAGCGTCCTCCAACCGCTCTGCACGATGATGCCGTCCCCTTGGCCGACGTCCAGCACCACGATGCGCACGTCAGCTGTCGGCAACTGCGCGAATGTTACGGCGATCGTCAACGCCACCGCTGCGACGAGCGTCCGTCGCGCACGCTTCTGGGTGGGCTGCGGCCAGAGCGCCCACACACTGAGCATGGAGACGCTCGCCGCGATGCACCCGCCGCTTGCTGGCACAGCGATGCACGCTCCCGGTATCCGAGCGAGGTGCCGCGCGAGCGTGGTCGCTCCACGCGCGAGCACGCCCGCCGCAAGCACGCACGCCCGCCCGAGAAACGAGGACCACCCTCCGAGACACGCGCCACCGAGAACCAGTCCAAGAGCCGGTTCTATGAGCGGCAGCACGAGCGCGTTCGCGATCGGCGCCACGACCGAAACGGCACCGAAGGCCGCTGCAGACACGGGAGTCGTTGCAACCTGCGCGGTGATTGCGGCTGCCAGGATCTCCCCAGCAGCGCGCGGCAGCCCGGGGACCGCTGCTCCAAGCCACGCCGCCACGATCGGTCCGAACACGAGCAGCCCGCCCACGGCGCTCACCGAAAGCGCGAAACCCACGTCGAACGCGGCTCGCGGCTGGACGATCAGCACCGCTGCGCCACCGCAGGAGAGCGACGCCAGGGCGTCGCTTCGAACCGCTGCCATCTGGCTGACCGCGAGCGCGCTCAGCATGGCGCACGCTCGTACCGCGGAGATCGGGAAGCCCGTCATCGCGGCGAAGACCCACGCCGTCAGCACCACTATCCCCTGGAGGATCCGGCGGTTGCGGACCACGCTGCGAGCAGCCGTCAGCATCAGCCCGCAGACGATCCCGAGGTGCGTCCCAGAGACTGCGAGCGCGTGCGAGAGCCCGAGCGTGCGGAAGTCGGCCTCCACATCAGAGCCGCGCACCCTGCGTCGGTCTCCAAGCCCGATGCCCGCGAGCAGCGCCCCGGGGTCGCCCTCGATGCGCGCCAGGTCTCGCGCGCATCGCGCTCGCCATCGATAGACGGCGCCCAGGAGCCCCTCAGTCCACCCGACCTCTTCGAACCGCCACGGCGAAGCGTGACCTACCACCCCCTGACGGGCGTCCCCACGCGCACGCTCGGTCTCTGACGCTCGCTTCACGATCGCTTTGAAGCGAACGCGACGACCCAGCTCAGGAGCAGCGCGTCCCTCAGGAAGACCCACGCGCAGCACGCTCCCCTCGAACGGTCCGTCGAGCACGCGAACGGCCGTCCGCTCGCCGAAGCGACCCTCTGCGCCGTCCGCGATGACCACGGCGTCCCACGTCCTCGCGCCCGCGTCGGCTATCAGCTCCGAACGTCGCTCGAACCCGCGCAGCCACACAGCACACGCGAGACACTCCAGCGCAACGCCCACGACCAGCAGCACGGCCCATCTGCGGCAGGCCCCGCACAGTGCGCTGCCAGCCATCGCCGCACCTGCGACCGCCGCGAGCACGGCGCCGAGGGCCGCCGCGAGGAACCGGCCGTTCCACCACGCCGCTTCTGTCGCGAATATGCCGACCCAGACCCCCACCAAGAGCGCTGCCGACGGAGGGACGAGGGGTCGCTTCACAGCTCTATCGCACCCCACGACGTTCACCCCGTCGTGACGAGGTCTTTCAAGGCGTCGAACTTCTTGGGCCCGATGCCGGGCACGCGCATGAGGTCTTCAGGCGAGGCGAACGGGCCGTTGCGCGCGCGGTCGTCGACGATCTTCTGCGCCGTTGCTGGCCCGATACCGGGCAGCGCATCGAGCTCAGCTGCGGTGGCCGTGTTGATGTTGACCTTGCGCGGGGCATCGCTGGCAACCCCCGATGCTGCAACCGCCGCGCTCGCCTCGTCTGCCGACGGTATCCGCACCTGCTCCCCGTCGTTCAGCACCCGAGCGAGGTTCACGGCTTCAGTAGCCGCGTTGCCAAGCGTGCCTCCAGCAGCGGCGACCGCGTCGCCCACGCGCGAACCCGCCGGCAGGCTGTACACGCCTGGTCGCCGCACTGCACCCACGACGTGCACGACGACCCCCGCCGCGGCAGGCGTGGGCGTGGTGGCCTCTGACGAGACACCCACCGGATCGGAGATGCTCATGTCGTCGCCGGTCGATGCTGCTGGACGCATCACGCCGACGACGACAACGAGGCCGAACGCCGCAGCCACTGCCACACGTACGCCACGCGGCATCTCGTGCACCCGCCGGCGCACGTCCGCCAGCAACGAACTCTCGCCGCGCTCACCGAACATGGACGCCCCCTCCTCGCCGGGACGGAGGGGGCGTCCGGGTGCGACTCTACGCGCTCGACCCTAACGACGCATGGCCGATACCTTCACGAATCCTGGCCCTCGTGCAGCTGTCACCCGCGCACCACGAAGCTCACGAGCTTGCCGGGCACGACGACGACCTTGACGACCTCGCCGCGATCGAGCAGCTCGGCCACCTTCGGCAGCTCCCGCGCGGCAGCCTCCACCTGCTCGGCGCTCGCGTCTGCAGGAAGCGTCACCCGCCCACGCACCTTGCCGTTCACCTGCACCGCGTACTCGACCTCGCGCGCCCGCGCAAGCTCTGGGTCCCACTCAGGCCACGGCTGACGGTGCACGCTCTCGGACTCGCCCAGCACTTCGTGCCACAGCTCCTCGGCCATGTGCGGAGCGTACGGCGCGAGCAGCAGCACGAGCGTTCGCGCCACGCGCTTCTCGGCCTCGCCGTCGCGCTCTTCGGCCGGGACGTCCCGACGGTACTCGCTCGCGGCGTTCAGAAGCTCCATCATCGCGGCGAGCGCGGTGTTGAACTGGAAGCGTTCGACGTCCTCCGTCACCTTTCCGATGACGCGGTGCCGCTGCCGTTCGAGCGCATCGGCGCGAGACCCGCCTGACGCGGCACTCCCGGGCTGCTCGTACACGTCGCACACGTACCGCCAGACGCGGTTCAAGAAGCGGTAGATGCCCTCGAGACCCTCCTGGCTCCATTCCAGGTCCTTGTCCGGGGGCGCCATGAACAGGATGTACGCCCTGAGCGCGTCGGCGCCGAACCTCGCGATCATCTCCTCGGGCGCGACGACGTTGCCCTTCGACTTGCTCATGGTCTCGCCGTCCTTCTTCACCATGCCCTGCGTGAGCAGGTTGGTGAACGGCTCATCGAAACCCACAAGCCCCATGTCGCGGAAGACTTTCGTGAAGAACCGCGAGTACAGCAGGTGCAGGATGGCGTGCTCGATGCCGCCGATGTACTGGTCGACCGGCATCCAGTAGGCCGCCTTCTCCTTATCGAAGATCTCCTCGTCGTTGCGTGCGTCGCAGTAGCGCAGGTAGTACCACGAGGAGCAGGTGAAGGTGTCCATGGTGTCCGTCTCGCGACGCGCAGCGCCACCGCACCGAGGGCACGTCACCCGGTAGAACTCCGGGTGGTCCGCAAGCGTCTCGCCCTTGGTGATGTCGACGTCCATGGGAAGCACCACCGGAAGCTCTTCCTCCGGCACGGGCACCAGGCCGCACCGATCGCAGTGGATGGCGGGGATCGGGTTGCCCCAGTACCGCTGGCGAGAGATGAGCCAGTCCCGCAGCCGGAAGTTCACTGCAGGGCGCCCGAGCCCTCGCTCCTCAAGCCACGCGGTGACCGCCTTCGAGCCTTCGCTGCCCTTGCCGCCGCGCATGCCCGTGAACTCGCCCGACTGCACCATCACGCCGGGACCGTCGTACGCCGCGTCCCACGGAACGTCGTCGATGAGCCGCCCGCCTTCTCCACGGAGCTTGTCCAGGAGCGCGTCGTCGTCCGCCACCACCACCGGTGGAATCGGAAGCCCGTACTGCCGCGCGAACTCGAAGTCGCGCTGATCGCCGCAGGGCACGGCCATGACAGCGCCCGTGCCGTACTCCATGAGCACGTAGTTCGCAACCCACACGGGCACCTTCTCGCCGTTCACCGGGTTGACGACGTAGCGGCCGATGAACGCGCCGATCTTCCTCGCCTCTCCGCTCTGGCGCTCGATGGCGCTCTCACGTGCGGCCGCTTCGACCACGGAGCGCACCGCGGGCTCGAACTCCGTGCCAGCCACGAGCTCATCCACGAGCGGATGCTCCGGGGCAAGCAGGAAGAACGTGCACCCGAACAGCGTGTCAGGCCGCGTCGTGAACACGGTTATGCGCCGATCCGTCGGGGTGCCGTCAGCGTCGCACAAGGTGAAGTCCACCTCGGCGCCTTCGCTTCGCCCAATCCAGTTTGCCTGCATCGTCTTGACGCGCTCAGGCCAGCCCGGCAGCTTCTGGAGGTCGTCCAGGAGCTCCTGCGCGTACGCTGTGATCTTGAAGAACCACTGCTCGAGCTCGCGCTTCTCCACCACGGACTTGCAGCGCCAGCACACGCCGTCGCCGATGACCTGCTCGTTCGCGAGCACGGTCTTGCACGACGGGCACCAGTTCACCGGGCTCGACTTCCGCTCCACCAAGCCGCGTTCCCAGAACTTCAGGAATATCCATTGGCCCCAGCGGTAGTACTCTGGGTCGCACGTCTTGACGATGCGGTCCCAGTCGTAGGAGAAGCCCATCCGCTTGAATGACGCAGCCTGCTTGTCGATGTTCGCGTACGTCCACTCGGCCGGATGCGTCCCGCTCTTGATGGCGGCGTTCTCCGCAGGGAGACCGAACGCGTCCCACCCGATCGGGTGCAGCACGTTGTAGCCGCGCATCGTGTAGTACCGAGCGACGACGTCGCCGATCGAGTAGTTGCGGACGTGCCCCATGTGGATGTCGCCGGACGGATACGGGAACATCTCGAGCACGTACTTCTTCGGGCGTTCGTCGTCTTCGACCACGGAGTAGAGACGGTCCCTCTCCCAGACCGCCTGCCACTTCGGTTCTATCGCGTGTGGATCGTAGTGCTTCTCGGCCACCTCGGCTCCTCTGAACGGCTCGGCAAGCTACGGGCGCGCGTACCGCGCGTGCGAGCACCTATTCTAGCGGACGGACGCAGCCTCGCATCTCGCAACACGAACGCCCGTCGCATCGCGCGCGACGGGCGTTTCAGTTCGTATTGGTGGAGCCAAGGGGGTTCGAACCCCTGACCTCATGGCTGCCAGCCATGCGCTCTCCCAGCTGAGCTATGGCCCCACGGTGCTGACGAGACAGCAGAAGGTAGTATAGCAGCCACGCAGCGCCGGTCAATCCGCGATCTCGGTCTCCAGCGGCACCGGAGGCCCCTCGACAGAGACCGACACCTCCTCGCCGCGACGCGCTGCGCGAGATCCCGCAACCTCGACGAACACCATGGCCGCGAGGATGAGCGCCGCCCCGACCAGCCCCCTGAGCCCGATGCGCTCGCCGGCGAGCCAGCCGAACAGCCCCCCGAAGGCCGGTTCGGTCACCAGGATCAACGCGACTGTGCTCGGAGGGATGGTCCGCTGCGCGTGCGTCTGCACGACGAAGGCGACTGCAGATCCGAGCACGGCCGTGAGAACGATCGCCGCGATGAGGCGTCCGTCTGCGGGCAACGGCGCGCCTTCGAATCCGATCGAGAGAGCGCCCGTCAGCAACGCCACGACCGCGAGCTGCACGATCGTCAGGGCCACTGCGTCGTGACGCCTGCCGACGGACCCGAGCACGATCATGTGGAACGAATACGCGACGGCGCACAGCAACACCCGGGTGTCACCTGCGTTCCATCCACCGGCCGGCCCGCCTGAGAGCAACCAGAGGCCGATGGTGGCTACGGCGACGCCCGCGACCGTCTCGACGCGCGGGGTGTGCCGCAGCAGCACTGCCTGCAGCACCGGTGTGATCACCACGAACATCCCCGTCACGAACGCCGCCTTGCTGGCGCTCGTCGCCTCCAGCCCCCACGTCTGGAACACGTAGCCCGCTGCGAGCAAGACCCCCGCAAGCGCTCCCGCCCGCAGAGTCCGCGCATCGATCGCACGTACGGCCTTCGGGAACGCTGCGGCGAGGACGGTGGTGGCCAGGGCGAACCGCCACGCCAGGAAGGCGTTCACTGGATAGCGCGCGACCACGTCCTTCACGACCACGAACGTGGCGCCCCACACGGCAGCGACTCCCACGAGGGCGGCCGCGAGCAGGTACCTGCGGTTCGAGACGCTCACGAAGCCGATGGCTCCCCGCCGCCGGCCGCAGCGTTCTCCGACGCACCAGCGATTTCCTCAGGCAACGGCACGCGCGGCGCATCGCTCCACAAACGCTCGAGCCGGTAGAAATCGCGCTCGGCGGGTTGGAAAACGTGCACCACGATCTCCCCGAAGTCCAGCAGCACCCACGTCGCCTGCTGCTCGCCTTCCCGGCCGATGACCGTAAGCCCGGCCTTTTTGAGCCGCTTCTCGACCTCGTCGACGATCGCCTTCACTTGCCTGTCGTTCGAGCCGGTCACGACGACGAAGTACTCGGTGATCACGAGCACCGGCCCGACCTCGACGATGACGACGTCGGACCCCTTCTTGTCGGCCGCCGCAGCTGCGGCGAGCAGTGCTGCGTCTCGCGCTTCCAGAGGTCTCACTCCTTGCCTGGTTTGTAGTCCCTACCGACTATGACGATGATATCAGCCACGTCCTGATCCGACGGCTGCACGATGACCTTGCCGACGCCGAGGATGCGTTGGATTTGCTCCCCAGCGTCCGAACCCTCGCGTTGCTCCACGATCAGCGTCTGAGCATAGTCGAATCGATCCGCGTTCTTGGTATCGACGACCCTCATGCCTTCCCGGATGAGCCGCTGAGCCACGTCACCGGCGATCCCCGGCACGCCGGCGCCGTTGTAGACGACGACGCTCACGCGCGCCTCCTCGGCGCCGACCTTCACGCCCCACCACGCCAGCAAGAGGTCGGAGATCTTGTCGCGCTGCGGTTCGAAGTACGTCTGATCGCCCATGTTGATCGGCCGAACCGGCAACGGCGCCAGCGCGACGCGATCTGGGCCCAGCGAGTCCGCGAACTCTGCGGTGCGCTTGAGCTCGCTTTCGCTGAGATTGGTATCCGTCACCTTCTCGAACAGCCCAGCGAGCGATTGGCTGGTCAAAGCGTCCTGGTACGTCTGCTTGTCGACGACCACGTACCTGTCGAACAGAACACCCAGGTAGTTCGAGATCGTCGCAAGAGAGGTCTCCGGGCCGGCTTTGAAGCTGTCCCCTGCTCGCTCGAAGCCCTGGCCGGGGACTTCCATGAATGCGCCGTCGGAAATCGCGATACCGGTTATCTGCTTCTTGCCTCTGTCGAGCCTGACGGCGAGAAAGTCCGTCCCTGCGTTCGGGTCGGTCCCGATGACGAGAAGGTTGTCCTTCGCCTGCTCTTTGACCGCCTCCGGAGATGCAGCCCTTTCAGCCGCCCTCTTGGCAAGATGGCGCGCTACGGCGTTGATGGCCATCGCCGATCCGATCACCAGCGCAACCACGAGCGCTGAGGCCAGAATCCCTCGCGCAAGGGCCTTGAGGAAGCGCCCGACCGCTGCGCGCGCACTGCGCACGCGCTCCTCGACTTCAGTCCGCGCCCGAGCGATACGCTGCTGCCGCCGCGCACGCTTGCCTGCCTTTGTCGAGCGCTTCGAGGTTCGGTACCCCCGCCGTGGCTCAGCGGGCGCGCCGTGCTCCGGCTGCGCCTGTCCTGACGTGCGTCCGCTGCGCCTGCGCGGGTACGTGGGAGCCGCCGGCGACGGTTCCGAGCCGATGTCGACCGGCGCTTGCTCGCGCAGGTCGTCGTCGCGCACGCGACGCCGTTGGCGTCGGCTGGCGCTCACGAGAACGCGCCTCCGTCGGCTATCCAGTTCCACGTCTTTAGAGTCTGCGGGTGCATCGGCCGCCTCGTCTCGACGAGATGACGCAATCCGTCCGCATAGGTTCTCACGAACAGCTCGCGCAGCGGAAGCGCCCCGACGGCCGCACGCAAGACCGAGGCGCTCGCGTGCGTCCTGCCGGGTTCGATCGAATCAGCCACGAACACCGCCATGGCGAGCTCTGACATCTGTGGTGCGCCGCACGTGTGGGTCGCGATCGACTCCAGCACCGACTCTGAGAGCCCCGGGAACTCGCGACGCAGGAGCCGAGCTCCCACCGGCGCGTGCAGGAGGTACGGCACACGCTCGTCCGCCTCAGTCACGGGAAGCCCAAGGAGCCGCGCCTCTCTCAGCAGATCCTCGCCGCTCATGTCGCGGGCCCAGTCGTGCAGCAGCCCGCCGAGGTACGCCTCCTCTGCGTCGAGCGCGTACGCCTCGGCGATGCGCTTCGCCATGACAGCCACTCGCTCGGAGTGGGCCGCGGATTCGGCGCTCAGGCGTTCCCGCACTGCCGTAAGCGCCGCCTGGCGGTCGACGCCCACCGTCAGACCTCCTGCGCGTACAAGCCATTCTTGCGGATGTACGCAGCGACGGCCTCAGGGAGCAGGTAGCGGATCGGCCGTCGCTCCATCACCCGCGAGCGGATGTCGGTAGACGAGATGGCCAGCGCGGGCACCTCCATGAATTCGACGTGCATGCGCTCCGCGTCGTCGAGCGAGAAGCGCGAGAGGTCGTAGCCCGGACGGGTCGCGGCGATGAAGGAGCACACCCCGGCGAGCACCTCCGAGTCCTTCCAGGTGAGGATCTCCCACACGGCGTCGGCACCGGTGATGAAGTACAAATCGGCGTCAGGGCCGAGCTCGGCACGCAGCGCCAGCATCGTGTCTACCGTGTAGGTGGGCCCAGGACGGTCCACCTCCATCCGCGAGACCTCGAAGTCCGGGTTGCTCGCGGTAGCTATCACGGTCATGAGGTACCGGTGCTCCGCTGGCGTCACCCTCCGGTGAGATTTGCGGACCGGGTTCCCAGTCGGCATGAACACGACCTTGTCCAGGTTGAACTGGACGAGCGCTTCCTCTGCCGTGACGAGGTGCCCGTAGTGGATGGGATCGAACGTCCCACCCATGATGCCGATCCTGAGCTTCTTCCTCACTCTCGGATCTGCCCGTTCCCGAACCCGACGTACTTGGTCGTCGTCAACGCCTGCAGGCCCATCGGCCCGCGCGCGTGCAGCTTCTGGGTGGAGATGCCGATCTCCGCACCGAGCCCGAACTCGCCGCCGTCAGTGAAACGCGTCGATGCGTTCACGTACACCGCGGCGGCGTCCACCTCGTTCACGAACCGCATCGCCGCACCGTAATCTTGGCAGACGATCGACTCCGAGTGCTTGGTGCCGTAGGTGTTGATGTGCCGGATCGCCTCGTCAAGACCGCTCACCACTTTGCAGGCGATCTTCAAGTCGAGGTACTCGGTCGCCCAGTCCTCCTCCGTGGCCGGCTGGATGCGGGTGATCGCGCCCAGCGCCCTGGTCTTCTCGTCGCCGTAGACCGTCACGCCCTCGCGTTCGAGCGCACGAAGGATGTTCGGCAGCACCCGTTCGTGGATCGCGTCGTCAACGAGCAGCGTCTCAGCAGCGTTGCAGACGCCTGGCCGCTGGCATTTTGCATTGACCACGATCCGCTCCGCCATAGCAGGGTCCGCTGACGAATGGACGTACACGTGGCAGTTGCCGACGCCGGTCTCGATGACCGGCACCTTGGCGTTCTCGACGACGCTCTTGATGAGGTTCGCTCCCCCGCGCGGGATCAGGACGTCGATCATGCCGTGGAGCCCCATGAGCTCCTCCGCCGCCGCGTGGTCGGTCGATTCCACGGACTGTATCGTCGCCGCGGGCAGCCCGGCCCCCTCGGCGGCATTCGCGAGCACGCGGGTGAGAGCGAGGTTCGACTCGATGGCCATCGAGCCGCCGCGCAGGATGACCGCATTCCCGGTCTTCACGCACAGCCCTGCCGCGTCAGCGGTCACGTTTGGACGCGCCTCGTAGATCATCGCGACGACGCCGAGCGGCACGCGCACCTGCTGCAGCCACATGCCGTTGTACATGCGAGTCCCGCTCACCACTTCGCCCAGCGGGTCAGGCAACAGCGAGAGGCTCTTCAGCGCCTCTGACATCGCTTTGATGCGAACGGGATTCAACTCGAGTCGGTCGAGAAGCGGGGCGGGCGTGTTCGTCGCCCGAGCGGCCTGCATGTCCCTCTCGTTCGCAGCCAGAATCTCCTCCTGCTTCGCGACGAGGGCATGGGCCATGGCGAGCAGCGCGCGATTCCGTTGGCTCGACGAGGCAACGGCCAGAGCGCTGGCCGCTTCACGAGCGCGTTGGGCGAGCGTGACCACCTCAGACATCCGTCCTCCCCTTCCTATCCGCCTGACGAACCGTTCTCTCGCACGTCGTCAAGGATAACGAGATGGTCCCGGTGCACGACCTCTTTTCCGGCGATATCCGGCTCCCGTTCGCGGATCGTCTCGGTCCTCAGCCCTTTGACCCGTCTGAGGTTCTCTGCCGACATCCCAGCAAGACCTCGAGCGACCTCGCGTCCTTCCGCGTCCACGATGACCACGGGATCTCCGGCATCGAACGTCCCGAGGACGTCCACCACGCCAGCTGGAAGGAGGCTCCTGCCTCGCAAACATAGGGCATCGCACGCGCCAGCGTCAACGACGACCGAACCGGCCGCGTGTCCCGCGTACGCGAGCCACAGCTTGCGCGCCTTTCGCCTGGCCTTGCCTCCTGCGAACAAGGTGCCGACGCTCTTGCCCTCGACTGCGTCGACGAGCACCTGGGGGCGCCTTCCGTCGCAGATGACGAGCGGAATGCCGGCGTCCATGAGCGCCCGTGCGGCCTCGATCTTCGAGGACATGCCCCCGGAGCCGACCGACGACCCCGGTCCTCCAGCAGCTTCGAGCACCTCAGGCGTCAGCGACTCGACCTGCTCCACGAGCCGCGCGGCCGGATCGCGCCGAGGATCGCGATCATACAGCCCCGCGATGTCGGTCAAGAAGACGCACAGCGAGGCCTGCACCATCATCGCCACGAGAGCCGCGAGGTAGTCGTTGTCTCCGAACCGGATCTCGTCCACGGCCGTCGTGTCGTTCTCGTTGACGACCGGCACGACCCCCATCCCCAGCAACGCCTCGAAGGTGCGGCACGCGTTCACGTACGCGCTGCGGACGCCCACGTCGTGACGGGTCAGCAGGACCTGACCCACCGAGAGCCCGTGTGCCGATGCGGCCTTCGCGTAGGTCTCCATGAGCCGGGCTTGCCCGACTGCGGCGGCAGCCTGCAGCTCCCGCATCGCCGTCGGCCGCGAGGAGAGCCCGAGCGCCTCGATCCCCGCCGCGATCGCCCCGGAGGACACGATGACGGACTGGATGCCCCGGGAACGCAGCGACGCGACTTGCCCCATCACGTCCGCCACGAACCCAGGGTCCACTCTGCCGTTCTTGTCTGTGAGCGTGTTGCTCCCGATCTTCACCACGACGGTGGAGCTACCCATCGTCCTCCCCGCCCAGCTCCTGATCTTCCGACGGCACCTCGAACTCGAATGATACCGGTCCGATGTGCACCGTGTCGCCCGGCTTCGCGCCTGCCTGGCGCAGCGCCTCCTCGACGCCTGCGCGCTGCAGACGCCGCTGAAGGTAGGCCACGGCCTCGTCGTTCTGCATGTCCGTCATGATGACCATGCGCTCGATCCTGCCGCCTCGGACCCGGTACTCGCCGGGCGCCTCGCGCACGACCTCGATCGCGCGCTCCGATGGCGGCTCGTACACGTACAAAGCCGTGGCCTCCGCGGGCGCTGGAGCGGCCTGCTCGCGCAGCTCCCGGACGCGCTCGGCCACTGCACGCACCATCTCCGGGATGCCCTCGCCCGTCACCGCCGACACCGCGAAGTAGGGTCGGCCCGCGCTCTCGCACCACGCGGCGACCCTCTCAGAGTTCTCACGCGCCCCTGGCGCATCGATCTTGTTTCCAACGACGATCTGCGGGCGTGCAGCGAGCTCAGCGGCGTGTGCCGCAAGCTCCCGATCGATGACTGCGATGTCGGCCACAGGGTCACGCGACTCGTACCCGCCAGCCAGATCGACGACGTGCAGGATGAGCGCGCTGCGCTCGATGTGCCTCAGGAACCCGTGACCGAGCCCCGCGCCCTCGCTCGCTCCCTCGATGAGGCCGGGGACGTCAGCCACCACGAACGAACGCTCGCCAGCGTCCACCACGCCGAGGTTCGGCACGAGTGTCGTGAAGGGATAGTCGGCGATCTTCGGTCGTGCGGCGGATATGCGGGCGATGATGGAGGACTTGCCGACGCTCGGCAGCCCGACCAGAGCAGCGTCGGCCAGCAGTTTGAGCTCGAGCGTGATCCACCGTTCTTCACCCGGCTCGCCCAGCTCCGCGAACGTGGGCGCCCGGCGCGTGGGCGTCACGAAATGCGTGTTTCCGCGACCGCCGCGGCCGCCGCGAGCCACCACGACGCGCTGCCCAGGCGCCGCCAGGTCTGCGATGAGGTCGCCCGACGCCTCGTCACGGACAATCGTGCCGACAGGCACCCGCAACACCAGGTCCTCGCCGGCAGCGCCGTCGCGGTGCGCACCCTTGCCGTGCGTCCCGCGCTGCGCACGATAGTGACGCTTGTACGAGAACTCCAGGAGCGTCGAGAGCCCCGGATCGGCCTCGAGGATGACGTCGCCGCCCTTGCCGCCGTCGCCGCCCGCAGGTCCTCCTTTGGGCACATGCGCCTCGCGCCTGAACGCGGCGCTGCCCGCACCACCATCGCCTCCCCTGACGTGGATGCGGGCCTCGTCAACGAAGCCGCCCTGTCCGCGCGTTTCCTTGTCCATGGATCGCTCCGATGATCGACCTCTTCTGTCCCGAAACACCAAGCCCCCCACCGACGGTGGGGGGCTCCGGCTCTCGTAGGAAGGGGCGCCCTTCTACTCGGCCAGCGGCCGGACGTGCACCCTGCGGTCTTTGCCCCGCGTGAACTCGACGACGCCGTCGATCTTGGCGTACAGGGTGTCGTCCCTGCCGAGCCCCACGTTCACGCCCGGCTTGAGCCGCGTCCCCCGCTGGCGGACGAGGATCGAGCCCGCAGTGACGACCTGGCCAGCGAACCGCTTCACGCCGAGGCGCTTCGACTGCGAGTCGCGCCCGTTCTTCGTAGAACCGAGACCTTTCTTGTGCGCCATCTCTACTCCTCCGGTGCCTCGGCCACGGCATCCGCGACCGGCTCGCTCTTCTTCGCGGCACGCTTCTTCGCCGGAGCCGCCTCGGCGTCAGACGCTTCGGCGGTCTCGGACTTCTTCGCAGCAGCCCGCTTCTTCGGCGCCTCCACCGACACGTCGGTGATCAGAAGCGCGGTCTGCGGCTGCCGGTGCCCCTTCGTCCGCTTGTAGCCCTTGCGCCTCTTGAACTTGAACACGATCTGCTTCTCGCCGAGGAAGTGCTCCACCACCGTCGCAGTGACGGTCGCCTTCGCGGCGTCGGAGCCGACGAGGACCTTCTCGCCGTCCACGACCATCACCGCGGGCAGGGTCACCGACTCGCCCACCGGCGCATCGATCTTCTCGACGACAGCGACGGCGTCCTTCTCGACGACCAGCTGCTTGCCGCCTGTCTTCACGACTGCATACATCAGGATCTGCTCCGCTCCTCGAAGGGGGTCCAGACACGCCGAACGATGATAACAGCCGCGACAACAGCGGTCAACGCGCTGTTCGCACACGGCAGCGTATCTCAGCGACCGGCCGCGTGCGCCCTACTTGCTGCCGACCATCAGCGTGACTTGCGTCTTGCCGCCCGAGCGCTCCTCGAGCGTCACGTTCAGCCCGAGACCTTCGCGCTCCGCGGTGATGAGGACTCCGCGCGACTCTCCCGTGCCTGTGTCGAGCGTCATCTGGACCTTCCAGCCACGCGCGGGCATCTCTTTGAGATAGAACTTCTTCACGGTGTCGAGGTCGTCATCGGCCTGTACCACCACAGAGAAGGTCTCCGTTCCGCCAGCTGTCATGGAGCTGGCCGTCTCGATCGTGCCCTCGTACACAGGCACCGACTCAGGGAACCTCTCCGGCAGCTTCTGGCCAGTCTTGACCGTCGCCTCGCCCTCGTCGGTCTTCACGGTGACGGATCCGCCATCGTCTTCCACCTTGACGCCCGTGGCCTGCTCGACCGCTTTCTGCGCGGCTTGCTTGCACGCCGCCACGCCGATCGCCAGCACGACGCACACCCCAGCCACAAGCAATCTCTTCCACGTGCTCATCGCCTGACCCCCTTCGACTCCACGCCGCTGACCGTCATCATACCCGTGCTCGCGCCCCTTATGCGCCACCAAGCCGGCCCTCGACCAGCACCTTCACCTCCGTCGGCAGGCAGTCGGGATCGGCGAGCAACGTGAGGTGCTTGCCCGTCTCGGCTCGAAGGGCTGGAACCGTGTTGTCTCCTGGCCCGGTCAGCAGCGCGTAGGTCTCGGGATTCACGGACACGACGTATGCTGACGAGCGGCCGGTCGTCAGTATCTCCTTGAGTCGTCTCGTGACCGCGATGCGGCGCGTCGCCTCCGAGAGGACCCTGCCTTCGCCGCCGCACACGGGGCACGGCTCTGTGAGCACGCCGTACAGCCCGTCTGTGACGTTCTTGCGCGTCATCTCGACGATCCCGAGCCGCGAGATCTCCGTGACACGAGTCCTCGTCCGGTCGCGCTCGAGCGCCTTGGCGAGCCGTTCCTGCACCATCACCCGATGTGCTGGGTCCTCCATGTCGATGAAATCGATGACGATGAGACCACCTATGTCCCGAAGACGGATCTGGCGTACGGCCTCATCGGCGGCTTCGAGGTTCGTTCGAAGGATCGTCTCGGCGAGGTTCTTGCGCCCGATGTACGATCCCGTGTTCACGTCGATGGCCGTGAGCGCCTCGGTCTTGTCTATCGCAAGATGCCCGCCGGAGGGCAGCGGCACCACGCGGTGCAACGCGCGCTCCACCTGTCGGCCGATCCCATACTGCTCGAAGAGCGGCTCGCGCTCCTTGTGTAGAGACACGCGCCGCACGAGGTCAGGAGAGCTCCGCTTCAGGAATCCGACGACCTTCTCGTACTCCTTCTTGTCGTCGACGATGAGCCGCTTGAAGTCGGCGCTGAAGACGTCTCTCACCATGCGAAGCGCAAGGTCCATCTCCGTGTAGACCACTTCAGGGGCGAGCCCTTCACGCGCTTGGTGCTGCACCCTGCGCCACAGCCTGAGCAGGAACTCGATGTCGCTCTGAAGCTCCTTCGGATCCGCACCCGCGGCAGCAGTCCGTACGATGACGCCCATGCCTTCGGGCACCAGCGGAGCCACCGCGTCGTGCAGCCGCTCGCGCTCCTCGATCGGAAGCTTGCGCGAGATCCCGACGTACGGCGCGAACGGCATGAGCACCACGTACCTCCCAGGCAGCGTGATCTCGGTGGTCACGCGCGCACCTTTGGTGCCCATCGGGTCCTTGATGACCTGCACCATGATCTGCTGGCCTGGCTTCAGCAGCGACTGGATCTCGCGTCTCGGCACCTCAGGAGCGTCGTCGGGAAGCACGACCTCGTCGACGTATAAGAAGGCGTTCTTGCCAAGCCCGATGTCCACGAAGGCGGCCTGCATCCCTGGCAGGACGTCTCGTACCTTGCCGAGGTAGACGTTGCCGACGACGCTGCGCTTCGGACGCTCGACGTAGAGCTCCGCCAGCTCCCTGTCCTCTACGATCGCGACCCTGGTCTCGTACGCATCGTGCGAGATCAGCATCTCGCGGACGACATCACCCATCCCGCCCCCGCTACAACGCCTCTTCCGTCCCGTCTGCGGCACGCGCCGCGAGCCGCGTCCGCGTGACTGACACGGACGCGACGGCCTCCAAGGCGGGTCCGAGAGCGGCTCTCACCAGGGCGTCTGGACGGAGCGATCCCCGCTCGCTCATGCGCGTGGCGATCTCCACCACCGCTCCTCCGTCGACCTCGCGCGCGACCGGCTCCTTCAGAAGCGCGTTCGCGAGCTCGAAAACTTTCTGCTTGCCCTTGTGCTCGACCGTCAACGTGCCCGACTTGGACAGAGTGCCAAGACCCTCGGCGAGCGTGCGCGCCACACCGGGCGGACCTGACACCATGACCTCATAGTGCGCCACTTCTGCGGCAGCTGCAAGCGACGGAGCTTTCAGCTCGACGTACCGGCACGCGACCGTGCGAAGCTCCTCCCGCGTGACGCTGCTCAGGCGTTCAAGGACGTCGTCTGGTGGAACGAAGTCGCTCAGCCACACGTCGTACATCTCGCCGAGACCAGCCGTGCCGACCGGCAGCGCAGGTCCGAAGGCGATGCGCATGTGCGGATTGAACCCGCGCGTCACCGCGTACGGCAGGCCAGCTCGTCTGACCGCCCGCTCGCACGCGCGCGCCGTCTCGAGATGCGACAAGAACCTGAGAGGGCCGACCTTCTGGTAGGTCACGCGGAGCCTGAACCTCGCCTCAGACACGAACGCCTCCTGCCACGACGTTCGAAACTCCGAGCGCGCCGCACACGCCGCATCCCGTGCACCCCTCGAAGGTGCAGTCGGGGGTCGTCTGCCGGGCGTACGCCCGCGATCGCTCGGCGCGCAGGAATGCCTCCGAGACGCCTGAGGAAATGTGCGACCACGGCAGCGGCTCGAACGGGTCCCGCGGGCGATTGGCGATGCTGGACGCGTCCACCCCAGCAGTCTCGAACGCCAGACGCCAGCGCTCGAGCGAGAACTCCTGGGTCCACGCGTCGAAGCGAGCGCCTCTCCGCCACGCCTCCTCGATGGCATCCGCGACTTCACGGCCGCCACGAGCGAGCACTGCCTCGACGAAGGACGTCTCCGCGTCGTGATACGAGAGCTCGACTCCCTTCTTGGGCATCCGTTGCCGCAGCAGTTCCTGGCGTCGCCTCACCTCTGCGAGCGGCGGTTGCGCTTCCCACTGGAACGGCGTGTGCGGCTTGGGCACGAACGTCGAGACGGACACGGCCACGCGCACGCTTCCCCGTTCGTTCGGCGGCACCACGTCGCGCGCGGCGAGCAGCACTCGCTCCACGAGCTCGGCGATGCCCACGACGTCCTCGTCCGTCTCGGTCGGAAGGCCGATCATGAAGTACAGCTTCACGCGCCGCCACCCGCTGGCGAACGCACGCGCAACGGTATCGAGCAACCCCTCTTCCGTGACGTTCTTGTTGATCACGTCCCGGAGACGCTGCGTACCCGCTTCAGGCGCCAGAGTGAGCCCGGTGCGCTTGACATCTCCGAGAAGGCGCGCGACGTCGGGCGTGAGCGCGTCGGCGCGCAGGGACGGCACGGAGATCGAGACGTCGGTCCCGCTCAGCCGCCGGCCGAGCCTGCGCAGCACCTCCACGAACGCAGAGTGGTCGGCAGTCGAGAGCGACGTGAGAGACACTTCGTCGTAGCCCGTGCATCGCAACGCCGTCATCGCGTCACGGATGATGTCGTCTGCGCTGCGCTCCCGGACCGGTCGATAGATCATGCCCGCTTGGCAGAACCTGCAGCCTCTCGCGCACCCGCGCAAGACCTCGATGGCGACGCGGTCGTGCACGACGTCGGTGTACGGCACGACGGGACACGTCGGGCTCGTGAAGGCGCCAAGATCCGAGATCGTACGCTTGACGACGCGCCGTGCGCCGAGCGCGGGCACGTACACGCCCCGCACGCGTGCGAGCTCAGCGAGGGTCTCGCTGCGCGTGAGGCCCGCCTCCTTGCAGCGACGGTGCGTCTCGACGATTTCGACCACCGCTTCCTCGCCGTCACCGACGAGCACGGCGTCGAAGAACGCTGCCACCGGTTCCGGGTTGTACGCGCACGGACCGCCGCCGACGACGAGCGGGTCGGACTCGCCCCGATCTGCGGCACGGATGGGGATGCCTGCGAGGTCGAGAAGCTCGAGGACGTTGGTGTAGGCGAGCTCGTGCGGCAGGGTGATGCCCACCATGTCGAACTCCCGCACCGGGTCGTGCGATTCCAGCGCATACAGCGGAACGCCTGCATCGCGCAGCGCATCGGCCATGTCTTTCCACGGGACGAAGACGCGCTCGCACGAGACGCCGTCAACGGCGTTGAGCGCGGCGTACAGGATCTG
Source organism: Coriobacteriaceae bacterium EMTCatB1 (assembly GCA_001950395.1). Lineage (GTDB taxonomy): Bacteria > Actinomycetota > Coriobacteriia > Anaerosomatales > Anaerosomataceae > Parvivirga. The sequence continues at coordinate 445,260 of BDLO01000001.1, read as the reverse complement.
GATGGCCTGATTCGCCATCCCCACGTCGTAGACGTCGGGGTACGCGATCGCAGCGCGGTACGACGCTCGTGCCGCTCGCGCGTCGACGGCGTTCCACTCGCAGTCCACGTATCGCGACGGCTGCTCGACACGGGGAAGCAGCCTGGCTACGGCCTCGCGGACCGCCTCACTCACCGGGCGCACCTCTCATGCGCGTCGCGAGCGACCGCGCGACTGTGGGCAGATCCGCCCCCCGCTCGAAGTACGCGATCGCCGCCTTGCCCATCGCCAGAGTCCCCGAGTACGCGACTCCGCCCTTCACGCCCCACCCGAGCACCGGCACGACACCGACGATCTGTCGAGCCACAGTCCGGAAGACGAGCCCCCCGCCGACCACGGCGAGAAGCTCTTTCATCCGCTCAGGACCGAGCGGCTCGCCGTACGCCGCCGCGATCTGGAGCAGCATCTTCATCTGGTTGGCAGTCATCACGGGCATGTCAGCGCCCGGCAAGAAGCCGACAGTGCCGATGACTGCGTTCTGCCACGCGGTGGCACGCACAGCCGCCTCGGCGACGGCGCGTCTCAAGAACGGGAAGTTGTGCGCGAGCGCCATGCGCTTGCTCGCGACCTCGTCTGACAACCACGAAGCAAGGCGGACCTCCACGAGCCACTCGGCGTCTTCGTCAACGAGCACGTCCGCCGAGGGATGGCCTGCAGCACGCGCGATGTTCGCGTGCTCCAAAGGTGCGCCGACCACCAGAAGCGCCGTCGGCACGAATCGGTCGCGGGCATCTTGGAGCAAGCGCCGGACGTCCTCTCCGAGCCCGCCAGCCGCCACGACGATGGCGTCAGCGCCGGCGTCCACGTCAAGCGCCTCCCCAGCACCCGCCACGCCGATCGACAGACGCGCGCGAGCGGTCTGCGGCACGAACCGCTCGCGGAGCGCCTCGACGAGCTCCTCAGGAGCGTCGATCTCGACGATCATCTGGAGCAACACGTCCCGGGAACGCTCCTCGTCTAGCTTCGCGCCCGACTTCACCAGGTCTTGCACCTGCGAGCCTTTGATCTTCACGACGCCTCCAACGTCCGACTACGTGCCGTACCGCCTCGACCACACCGACTGCAGCAGTCCGACCGCTCCAAGGTTGGTCACCATCGCAGAGGAACCGAAGCTCATGAACGGCAGCGGGATGCCAGTGATCGGCATCATCCCGATCGTCATGCCGATGTTCTCAAGCACCTGGAATGCCCACATGCCGATGATACCCGCGCATACGAGCGCCCCGTACAGATCACGTGATGACGCTGCGATGCTGAGAGCCGAGAACAGCAGCCCTAAGTAGAGCCCCAGGAGCACCACGGCTCCGACGAACCCGAGCTCCTCTCCCAAGACTGCGAATATGAAGTCCGTGTGGCGCTCCGGCAAGAAGTGCAGGTTCGACTGCGTGCCTGCTCGCAGCCCCTTGCCTGTGATACCGCCAGACCCCACGGCGATCTTCGACTGCTGCAGGTTGTAGCCGGCTCCTTTCGGGTCCCGCGTCGGATCCAGGAACACGAGCAGGCGGTCCTTCTGGTACTGCTTGAGAGCGACGTCCTTCCCGGCAATGCGGTCCAACGTGCCGTCCACGACGAACACGGCGACGACGAGCGCGACGATCATGACGGCGATCAAGACGAACCGCTTGGTCTCCAGGCCTCCCAGCAGAAGCATCGCCAGTGTTATCCCTACGAACACCATGCCGGTCCCGAGGTCGGGCTGCAAGAGGATCAGTCCAAGCGCGCCGCCCAAGTACCCGAGCACCCTCCACATGTCGCGCGGTCTGTCGATCCGTCCCTCGTACTCCGAGATGATCGCCGCCATCACGACGATGAACACGAGCTTGCCCGGCTCAGAGGGCTGGAACAGCCGGACGCCCGCGATCTGGAGCCACGAAGTCGCGCCCTTCGCCGTCGTGCCTAGCCCTGGGATCCTCGGCGAAACGAGCAGGAAGCCAAGCAGCATCATGAGCGGTCCGGACCAGTGGCGGAGCGCCTTGTAGTCCACCAACCACGCGGCGCCGAGCGGCACGAGACCGACGGCCAGCCCGACCAGGTGCCGCTTGAAAAGCCCGTCTCCGCCTGCCATTCCGGAGGTCGCCGACCACACCATGACCGAGCCGTACGCCACCAGTCCGGCTGCAAAGAACAACAGCGGGAGGTTGACGAGATCGAAGAATCGATCCTTCTTGCTCTTGTCGAGGGCTCGTCGCCCTTGCCTTGCACGCCACGCGCCGCTCATCGTGAATCGTCCCTCGCGTGGACCTCTGTGATCGGCTGGCCTAAAAGCTTCGCCAGGATGTTCCTCGCAGCGGGTGCGGCGACCGATCCCCCGTGCCCGCCTTGCTCGACCACCACCGCCACGGCATAGCGAGGCGATTCGGCGGGCGCGTACGCGCAGAACCAGGCGAAGTCGTCCTTACCTGCCACCTGCGCCGTCCCCGTCTTGCCCGCCACCGTGACTCCGAAGCCACGGAACGCGCCGGCCGCGGTGCCCGACTCGGTGACGCGCACCAGAGCCCTCTGCATCACTGACAAGTGCTCCGGCGTGACCGTGACGCGTGCCGCTGCTTCGGGCTTGTAAGCACGAGCAACCGCTCCGTCCGCGTCGAGGACGTCTTTGAGCACGTGCGGTCGCATGACGACGCCACCGTTCGCGATGCCTGCGTACACTCCGGCCATCTGCAGCGGCGTCACCAGCATGTCGCCTTGGCCGATCGCCATGTTCACGGTGTCGCCCGGCAGCCACGTCTGCCACTCAGGGTAGTCGCGGTTGTACTCCTTCTTCCAGGCTGCGTCAGGCACCCGGCCCCGCAGCTCGCCGGGCAGGTCGACCCCGAGCTTGGCGCCCAGCCCGAAACTGCGCGCGAAAGCTTGCAGCTCCTCCTTCTTGCGCTTGTAGAACTCGTATCCGATCTCGTAGAACACGGTGTCGCAGGACTCCTCGATGCCGCCGTCGAAGGTGATCGTGCCGTGCCCTGTCCGCTTCCAGCACCACTTCGGCCACTGCTCGCCCATCTCAGTCCACTTTCCGTGGCACACGTATCGCTTTCCGCTGTAGGTGATGCCGGCCTCTAGACCGGCAAGCCCCGTCACCGCCTTGAACGTCGAGGCCGGAGGATACGCCCCCATGACAGCCCGATTGTTGAGCGGGTACTCGCTCGACTTATCGGTGAGCGCCTTCCACTCTGCTTGGCTGATGCCTCCAAGGAACACCGATGGGTCGTACGTCGGAGCGCTCGCCATCGCGAGGACCTCGCCGGTCTTGACGTCGAGAACGACGGCCGCTCCCGCCTTGGCTTTCGTGAAGCCCTGCCGATGCGCTTCTGCTATCGCGTACGCGAGCTGCTCCTCGGCCACGCGCTGGACCTCGATGTCTATCGTCAGACGTACGTCACGGCCCGCCACGGGCGCTTCCTCGTTGACGACCCGGATCGGCTTGCCTGAGGCGTTCACCTCTATGAGGCGACGGCCTTTGTCACCCTGCAGTACCCGTTCGTATTGCGCTTCGACGCCTGCTTTGCCGACGACGTCGCCAAGCTCGTAACCAGCAGTCGGATCCGATTGCTTCAGCTCGGCCTCCGAGATCTCGCCGGTGTACCCGAGAACGTGCGCGCCGATCGAACCGTACGGATACTCGCGGACCGCGATCTGCTCGACGCGCACACCGGGAAACCGCTGGCTCTGCTCAGAGAGCTTCGCCACGACGTCCAGCGGAACGTCAACGGCCACCACTCGCGGCCGCAATGCTTCCACGCGAGCGTCGATGATCTTCTCGTAGACCTCCTGCACGTCCATGCCGAGCATCTCGGCGACCGGCCCGAGCGTCTCCCGGATCTCCGCGCGCGTCGGGTCGTCGCTCTTCGAGAGGCTTTGGGCGCGCACGATCAAGGAGCGGATCTTCTCGTCGGCTGGATCCAACGCCACCGCCAGCGTCGGCCGGTTCGTGACCAGGAGCTTCCCGTTTCTATCCAGGATGCGCCCCCGCGGCGCTTGAAGCGTGATCTCGCGGATGCGGTTCTCCTTGGCGAGCGCAGCGTACGTCTCGCCGGCCAGGACTTGCATCGTCCACAACCGGACCGTGAGCGCACCCAGCACCATCAAGATCACGGCGGCAAGCGCAGCGAACCGGGGCTTGAGCTCCTCGCGGAAGGTGGACACCGTGCACGGACTCCTTCAAGAAAGCCGCATCGGCCGACGATCGACGCTCAGGCGACGCGGCGGAATGACCGTATCTGGCGGTCTGGGCGCAGAGCGCGCGCCAGCCACGGATAGACGGCAAGCGCCAATACGGCATTATACATGCCTCTTGGCAGCACGACGGCGGTCAGCGACCTCCAGAACGGCAAGTCGCCGCCCAAGACGATGAGCACCATGAGGTACGCGAACTCCGCCGCTATCCCCGCCACCAAAGCAGCCGTGAATGGCAGCAGCCATCCTTCCGCGAAGATGTTCGCCTCGAGCAGGCCGGCTATGTACCCGACGAGGGTGAGGACGAACGCCCACGCGCCGATCGGCCCGCTGCCGAGCAGATCCAGCACCAGCCCAGCCACGAAGCCCGCAACAGCACCGGAGGCGGCGCCGTTGACCAGAGCGAGGGTTATCACCACAAGCAGCGGGAAGCTTGGCGCGACGCCACCCACGCGCATGTGAGGAGCGAGAACCACTTGCGCGAGCGCAGCGAACAGGAGCGCGACCGCCGTCGACCAGCTCCGCTCGTTCATCATTCCATCGACCCTTCCGAATCGGCCGGAACGGTGCCGAGCACGACGAGGACCTCTTCCAACTCGTCTATCGGCACACGCGACCGCACCACGACTCGCGGATACAGATCCGCTCGACGTGCATCCACCTGTATGACGTCACCGATGACGATCCCCTTCGGATACACGCCTCCCAAGCCAGACGTGAGAACGACGTCGCCCACCCTCGGCATCTCGGCCTTGTCGACGTACTCCATCGTGAGCGTCCGGTCGATCGAGCCCCGCACGACGCCAAGAGCGCGTGTCCGTTGGATCATGGCCGCGACTCCGCTTTCCGCATCGGTGATGAGCCGGACGCGCGAGGCGTGCTTGGACACCGTCTCGATCTGGCCGACGAGTCCCTGCGGCGCGATCACGGGCATCCCCGGCTGAACGCCGTCGACTGAGCCACGGTCAATGACGATCGCTCCCTCCCACGCGCTGGTCGGACGTCCGATGACCCGCGCGCCGAGATGCGCGAGGCGACGCTCCTCCGCGAACGCCACGAGCTGCCTCAGCCGATCGTTCTCCTGCCGGGCTTCTTCCAGCTCCGCCAGCCGAGCCCGCAAGACCTCGTTTTGTTCCCTGAGGCGCTCCAGCTCCTTCCGGGAGACCGATAGCCCGCTGAGCCAGCGACCGACGCTGCGGAACGGCTGCGATGCGGCCTCCCCGACCCTTGCCAATGGAGCTGTAGCGGCGAGCGTCGACGACCTGGCGCGATGCAGCAGCCCGCCGTCGCCCTCGCGGAAGTACACCGTCACCAGCACGAGGGACGCAGCAAGAAGCGCCGCGAGAAGAACGGGATTCCTGCGGCTCGGCTCTCGGTCGACGATCCTCATCCCGTCTCCCGGGCTACCGGGTCACCGTGAGAACCTTCTTGAGCACGTCGATCTCCTCGAGCGCCATGGCCGAACCGACGACGACATTCGTGAGCGCACTCTCGGACACGTGCACCGGCATGCCGGTTTCGTACCTGATGCGATCGTCGAGCGCCTTCAGCAGTGCGCCGCCGCCGGTGAGGACGATCCCGTACTCCATGATGTCGCTTGCGAGCTCAGGTGGCGTCTTCTCCAGAGTGCCCTTGATGGCCGACATGATCGCTTGCGTGGGCTCTTCGACGGCCACCCTGATCTCCTCCGACGAGATCTGGATTGTCCTGGGCAATCCAGTGAGCAAGTCTCGTCCGCGGACTTCAGCGTCCATCTCCTCAGGGAGCGGATGGGCGGATCCGATCTCGAACTTGATCTCCTCGGCGGTGCGCTCTCCGATGAGCAGGTTGTACTCCCGCTTGATGTGGTTGATGATCGCCTCGTCGAACTCATCGCCGCCGATGCGGATCGATTGCGACACCACGATACCGCCGAGCGAGATGACTGCGACTTCAGTCGTGCCGCCGCCGATGTCGACGACCATGTTCCCCGTCGGCTCTTGGATGGGAAGCCCTGCGCCGATCGCGGCGGCCATCGGCTCTTCGATCAGGTACGCCTGTCGAGCGCCTGCCTGCATGGTCGCCTCGAAGACGGCCCGCTTTTCCACCTCGGTGACCCCCGACGGCACGCACACGACGACGCGAGGCTTCGGCTGCCAGGGAAAACGCTTCTGCCGCGTCTTGTTGATGAAGTACCGGAGCATCGCCTCCGTGACCTCGAAGTCGGCGATGACCCCGTCCTTCAGCGGGCGTATCGCGACGATCGACCCCGGGGTACGCCCGAGCATCCGCTTCGCCTCGATGCCGACGGCGAGCACACGCTTGGTGTCCTTCTCCACGGCCACGACTGAAGGCTCAATGAGAACGATGCCTCTGCCACGCACCGACACGAGGGTGTTCGCAGTCCCCAGGTCGACAGCCATGTCGCTGCCCCAGGAGTTGAAGAACATATCTACAAGCGACAACGCGCGCTCCCTTCAAGGAGAGTTGCCCGCCGACGACTCACCTGCTCACGGCACGTACTACCGCGCCTGCGCGTCTCGCGCAGCGCATGCCGTGCTGAGTGTAGCACACAGCCGCTGTTCGGACGGTCGTCGGTCTGGCAACGCCGCAGGTAGAGGCGCACGTCGTGCCGCGGTTGCGGTCGCCGTCACATCAGACCCATCTCCCTCAGGCTCGCGTGACTGCCGCCCTCTCCGATCACGACGTGGTCCAAGACCTCGATGCCCAGCACGTCGCCGGCACGCACGAGGCGCTGCGTCAAGTGGATGTCCGCTGAAGACGGCGTCGGGTCTCCGCTCGGGTGGTTGTGCACCACTACGACAGACGCCGCTGAAGAACGGACCGCCTCCTTGAACAGCTCTCTCGGATGGACGATCGAGGCGTTCAGGCTGCCGATCGACACCTCGATTATCCTGATGAGCCTGTTCTTCGTGTTAAGAGCGAGCGCCCAGAAGTGCTCTCGATCGCAACCTCTGAGCTGCGGCTCGCACAGAGCGACGACGTCTTCTGGCGTCGAGATGGCGCGGCGTTCGCACGCGGGATTCAGCGACGCACGACGGGCAAGCTCGACGGAAGCAAGGAGGGCCGCGGCCCTGGCTGGGCCTATGCCATCGTGCGAGATGAGATCCTCAGCACGCAACGACCACAGCCCAGTCGGAATCGGATGCGCACGGGCAAGCCGGGCCCCTAGCCCCACGTCCTCTTCCAAGAGTATTACGCTTAGCAGCGCGGCGTCGCTCACAGACTCCGGTTTGCCGGCGAGCAGAAGCTCGCGCGGCGTAGGCCGGACCCCCACCACTCGCGGAGCCACGGATCGAGACCTCCCGCCCTCGTCAGACCCGACGATGCATCCCTTCCAGTCGGGAGACGAGAGCGCCGGCGATGGCGCCGGTCGCAAGGCCGAGGGGCAGGCTGGACAGCAAGGCCGGCGTTGCCAACGCAACCACCGCGCCTGACGCCACGAGAACCGAGGCTGCGATCAACTGAGCAGCCACGTGCGTGAAGGCCCCTACCACGGACACGCCCACGACGGACAGCCCGGGAATCCTTCTCGCGGCCGCCATGCAGGATACGGACGCGACGGCCCCGGAGATGGAGAGGGCGCACACGGGCCCAAGAAGCGTCCCCGTCGCGAGACCGACGAGAGCGACGCGTGCAACGCTGAGTCGGAAAGCACGGACCCACCCGCTGCGCACGAGGACGACCAGGATCGCCGCGTTCGCCAGGCCGAGTCGTACGCCCGGCACGGGAGACGGCACCCAGGACTCCACGATTCCCAGCACGCAAGCGAGCGCGAGCAAGGCGCCGTCTTCAGCGACGGTCCGCGCGACTGCTCCTGGGCGTCGCGTCGCCACAGCAGCGGGCAGCGTGTCAGCGGACGACTGCATCGAGCTCACGCTGCTCGCCCTCCACAGTCACGATGACGCCATTCGGAATGCACGCAATCGCCTGGCCTGGCCGCGAGATAGACCCCGCGTGAACGCATACCTGGTCGCGGCACGAAGACTCAACCACACGTACAGAGCCAGAGGAGACCGCTATGACGACGCGACCACGCAATCCTCGGACTGTGCACGAGCCGTCAGCATCGAGCGGCAGACGTCGCGTGCCGTCAGGCCCTTGCACCACGACGTCGCTTCCCGACGAAGAGCGGTGCTCGCGTGCGGCCGTTACGGGCGTCGCGAGAAGCGCCGCACACGCCAGCACCACAAAGGCGATCCTGTCGGCGCGTGTCATCAGACCTCCGACTACCCAGTCTGCGCGACGCGATCCGCCTGCGAGAGAGCTCTCGCTCCAGCACCGTCAGCACTCGCAGCGTTCCGGTCGCCTCGCCCGTACAGGTCGATGCACTGCTGTGGGCACGCCTCCACGCACGCGCCGCAGCCGGTGCACTTCTCGTAGTCGACCACAGCCAGCATGTCGACGACGTGGATAGCGTCGCTCGGGCACACGCGCTCGCACTTCTTGCACGCGATGCAGCAGGCGGCGCACGCGGATTTCCGCTCCTTCGGTTTGCTATGCGCCGAGCACCGGACCGTGATCGGCGCGTCCTCCGGTACGAGCGAAAGCAGACCCGAGCTTGCGCGCGGGCACGTCTGCACGCACACGCCGCACCCCGTGCATCGTGCTAGGTCCACTACGGGCAGCCCACGCTCGTCCAGCCGCAACGCTCCGAATGGGCACGCCCTGACGCAATCCCCGAACCCGAGGCAGCCCCACTGGCACACCAGCGGGCCGCCCGCAAGGCGAGCGGCGGATGCGCACGACGGTACGCCGTGATAGTCGAAGCTCCGGGCGGCAAGCGTGCCGCCACCGCACGCGCGAGCCACGACGACGGCATCCACCGCGCACTTGTCCACACCGAGAAGCTCAGCGATAGCGTCCGCGACCTCCTGCCCGCCTGCGACGCACGCCGTCGCGGGGAGCGCGCCGGACGCGATGCCTTCGGCGCTTGCGAAACACGACGGATTGCCGCACGCGCCGCAGTTCGATCCTGGAAGGAGCGCCGCTATCTGCTCGACGCGCGGATCCACCTCGACGTGGAAGCGCTTCGAGGCCACCGCGAGAACCGCAGAGGCTGCAAGCCCAAGAAAGGCCAGCCCGAGGACTGCTTTGCCGACCAGCACTGGGTCCATCGTTCCCCCTACAGCCCGAACCAGCCAGCTAGACCGACGTATGCGAACGAAAGCAGCCCCGCGGTGATGAACGCTATGGGCGAGCCCTTGAGCGACTCTGGCACCGGGGCTGCCTCTAGGCGCTCACGCAACGCGGCGAACGTCAGCAGCGCGAAGCCGAATCCGACAGACACTCCGAGCGTATAGATGAGCGCCTCTCCAAGACTGAGCGACGCGCCCAGAGCGATGTTCATCTTGAAGAACCCGGGCTTCGCGGCCTCCGTCGCCGTGGCGAGCACGGCGCAGTTCGTGGTGATGAGCGGGAGGTAGATGCCCATCGCGCGGTAGAGCACCGGGCTCGCTTTGCGCAGGTACATCTCGACGAACTGGACCAGCGCCGCGATGATCAAGATGAATGCAGGGATGTAGAGGAACTCGCCAACCCCCAAAGGCGCTAGGACGAACTTCCACGCTATCCACGTAGCGCCGGAAGCCAACGTCATGACGAAGACGACGGCCAGACTCATCCCCACAGACGTGGACATGCTGCTGGAGACGCCGAAGAACGGGCACAGCCCGATGAACCTCGTCAGAAGGATGTTGTTGATGAGCGCAGCGCCAACGAACAGCAGCGCCATCTGGCTCACCGTGCTCACGCGCACTCACCGCCCTCTCTGCCCTGACGCGTGACGAACCGTCGCCAAGCCGCGAGGTACAGGCCGTAGAGAACGAATGCCCCTGGGAACAAGAGGACCACCGCCGGAGGCGCGTACCAGCTTGGAAGAGCCAGCAGAGTGACCCCGAAGAACTTCACCGCCCCTGAGCCGAACAGCTCACGCACGAACGCGAAGAGCACGATCACGAGGGAGTACCCGACGCCCATGCCAAGACCGTCAGCGATCGATTGGAGCACGCCGTTGTGGTACGCGAATGCTTCCGCCCTTCCAAGGATGATGCAGTTGACGACGATGAGCGGGATCCAGATACCGAGGAACGCGTACACGCTGGGCACGAACGCCTTCATCACGAGGTCGACGATCGTGACGAAGGACGCGATGACCACGATGAACATCGGGATTCGCACCTCGACCGGGATGAAGCGCCTGAAGACCGAGATGATCGTGTTGCTCATCGTCAAGACGAAGATGACCGCGAGCCCCATGAAGACGGCGCCCTGGAACTGGGTCGAGACGGCAAGCGTCGCGCACAGGCCGATCATGAGCACCATCAGCGGGTTCTCACGCGTGATCCCCTTGGTGAAGGTCTGCAGCAGCCGCCTCATCGACCCTCCTCACCTGCTATGACCGCGAGCGCCTGCGCAGCCGCGGTCACGCAGTTCTTCACAGCCCTCGAAGAACGCGTCGCTCCGGAGATGGCATCGAGCTTCTTGACGTCTCGCTCTCCGTAGCCGGCCGGAAGCTCGGTGAACTGCTTGAGGAACCACTCCTCCGTCTCCACACGCGTTCCCAACCCCGGCGTCTCGTTCATGGACAGGATGGTGAGGCCGAGCACTTTACCGTTCCTGTCCAAGCCGATAACCATGTGCACAGGACCGCCATATCCCCGAGCAGACACGCGCACGCACCAGCCGGCATCGGCGCCTGAGCCGTCCATCGCCCGCCAGACTTGCTCAATCGTGCCAGCGCTGGCGGCCTGCTGTGCGCGGGAAAGCAGCTGCTCCGAGACGGGCTCGAACCGCGCTGCGCCCGGCAGGACTTTCGCGAGAGCCGCGTGCTCCGCCTCGCGAGCCTGCGCCGCGATGCGAGGAGCTGTCACCGTGTACGTCGCCGCCAATCCGCCAGCTGCCACGACGCACGTCACCACGACCGACGCCACGAGTCTCGCAGGAGAGCTAGCCATCGCGCTTCACCCACCCGAACGTGCGCGGAACGAAGATCCTGTCGAGGAGCGGCGCCAGTCCGTTCATGAACAGGATCGCGAATGTCGTCGACTCCGGCATGGACCCGAAGAACCGCCCGACCGCGTTGAACACCCCGCATCCGATCCCGTACACGAGCCGGGCGTTTCGCGTCATCGGCGACGACACGTAGTCCGTCGCCATGAAGAACGCCCCGAGCAGCACACCGCCCGCGAGCACGTTAAATATGGGGTCTGAGCCGAACCCCCACGACAAGAGGGCCATGGCGCCCACGTACCCGACGGGGATCCTCCAGTCGATGATGCGCTTCCAGATGAGCACGAGCCCGCCCGCGATCAGAAGCGCGGCGGACACCTCGCCCAGCGACCCCTCTAGGTTGCGCAGCAGCAGCGGTCGATACTGCGCGGCAAGATCGAAGCCATACCCGCCCTTGGCCATGCGGACAGCTGCTGCGATCGCCAGACGGGTCGCGCCGCTTATCGCGTCGAGCGACCCCGACCCAGCCACGTCGATGGTCCGGTACCAGCCCTTGCTCGGCAGCTTGGACAACACGCCGCCCCAGGACAGCAGCACGAAGGCCCTGCCGACCAGCGCCGGGTTGAACAGATTCCAGCCGAGACCGCCGAACACCATCTTGCCGAGCACGATGGCAACGGCGGCGCCGACCGCAGAGATCCACCACGGCGTGAGCGGCGGCAGCGACATCGCCAGCAGAAGCCCCGTGACGAGCGCGCTCCCGTCGGTGATCGTCTGCGGCCTTTTTGCGAGCGCGTTCCACGCGGCTTCAGACGCGAGCGCTGTGCCGATGCAGACGGCGTAGGTGACGACCGCCGGAGTCCCCATCTGCACCATCGACCATGCTGCTGCCGGCGCGAGCGCGCCCACGACCCAGAGCATGATCGACCTGCAGCTCTCCGGACCGTGGATGTGCGGCGGCACAGCAACGACGAGACGGCGCTCCTGTCCGGTGTCGCTCACGGCCGCACCCCCTTTGCAGCAAGCTCGGCTTTCGCGATGCGGATCAGCTGCACGAGCGGCCGGCTCGTGGGGCACACGTACGCGCACGCCCCGCATTCGATGCAGTCGAGCGCGTGGAACTGCTCCGTGCGGTCCCACAGCCGCGCGTTCGCGTACGTGCCGATCGCGAACGGCTGCAGGAACATCGGGCACGCCTCAGAGCAACGGCCGCACCGGATGCAGGGCTGGTCCTCGTCCACGGGCTTCGCTGCATCGCCAGGGCCCAACACGACCACGCCCGACATGCCCTTCGTGACCGGCACATCCAGTGAGCCGAGGACCGGGCCCGTCATCGGGCCTCCTGCGATCACACGCTCCACCTCGCCTGAGAATCCTCCTGCCATCTCGATGAGGTCGCTTACGAGCGTCCCGAGAAGGACACGGTAGTTGCCCGGCTTGGCGACGCGTCCCGTGACCGTCACGACGCGCTCCATGAGCGGCTTGCGCACGTCCACGGCATCGGCGATCGCTGCGGCCGTGCCCACGTTGTGCACGAGGGCCCCAGCCGCAGCAGGCAGCTTTCCGTGCGGCACCTCCTTGCGGAGGATCGCCCATATCAGCTGCTTCTCCGCCCCCTGCGGGTACTTCGTCGGCAGAACGACAACCTCAGCCTCCGTGCCCTGAGCCGCCTCTCGCACCGCCTCGGCTGCGTCTTTCTTGTTCGACTCGATGCCGATCACCAGACGCTCAGCGCCAAGCGACTCGCGGATGATGACGCCGCCGCGGACCACGCGGTCTGGCGCTTCGAGCATCAACCGATGGTCGCACGTGAGGTAGGGCTCGCATTCGCACCCGTTGAGGATGACCGTCGTGACCGTGAACTCCTTGGGTGGAACAAGCTTCACAGCTGACGGGAAAGTCGCCCCGCCAAGGCCCACCACGCCGGCAGCGCGCACGATAGCCGCCAGGTCGGATCCTTCCACCGGCTCCCACCGATCGAAATCCTGCTCTGCGTCTGGAATGATGGTGACGCACGGCACCCTCAGGCCAGCGGCCGTCAAGTGCTCCGATATCTCCTCGACCACGCCATCGACCGGGCTGTGCACAGGGGCGCTCACGAACGCATCCACGAGCGCGATCGCCTGCCCGCGCTTGACGCGCTGCCCGGGATCGACGGTCGGCTCGCAGCACGCCCCGATGTGCTGGATCGCTGGAACGACCAGGCGTTCCGGCACGGCCGCCCGTTCTATCGGCCGCCCGGCGCTCAGGTGCTTCATGTCAGGCGGATGTATGCCGCCCCTGAATGCGTCCCTCGGCACACCGTCTCCTCGTGTCAGCGAACGCTTGCATGGCCATACGATTTCACGCCGGCCGACCTGCAACCTGCCTTGCCCGCGATGAACGGCCGCCTCCGCTCGGCGAACGGTCGCAGCGGCAACCGCCCTAGGAGAAGAAGATGCTGATCTCGCGCTCTGCGCTCTCAGGCGAGTCGGATCCGTGGATGATGTTCGCGTCGAGCGACAGCCCGAAGTCGCCACGGATCGTACCGGGCGCAGCGTCCTTCGGGTTCGTCGCGCCCATGAGCTTGCGGACGATCGTGACTGCCTCCTCGCCAGCCACCACCATCTTGACGACGGGACCGGAGGTCACGTACTCGATCAGCCCCTCGTAGAACGGCTTGCCCGCGTGCTCGGCGTAGTTCGATTCGGCTTGCTCTCGGGTCACCGAAGCGAGCTCCATCCGCTCGATCGTCAGACCCACGTCCTCGAGGCGGGCAACGATGCGCCCGACGAGGCGACGCTGCACACCATCTGGCTTGATCATCACGTAGGTACGCTGGAACACGAGCACTCCTTCGTCGTGTCGGGACAGGACTGCGTTACGGTACCAACAAGGCTTCCGGCGGCGCAACGCTTGCGAGCAGCGCGCCCGACGTCAGTCGCCCGTCGAGCGCCAATCGTTGGCGATGCCGCTCACCTTCCACCCGACGCCCTCGCGAGCCAAGGAGACCTTGTACGCCAGCGGGGCGCCCTGCTCGAGGACGACCGTCACCTCGACGGTCGACGTCTTCGCCGATCGGTCGCTGGCGCCGATCTTGTACGAGGTGAAGCTCGGCGGCAACGCGCTCATCTCCTTGTCGACGTCCACCGAAGGGACGGCGACCCAGTATCCGTCGACCGGCTTGCCGGACCGGTGCGCTTCTAGCAGGCCCTTCACCGTCATCTGCTGCGTTGGGAAACCAATCCCGCTCGCCCATAAGAACCCAAGCAGCCCGACCACGACCGCGACGATGGCCGCTGCGGACCCGACACGCACGAGGAAGCCCTGCTTCTGGCGACGCGCGGCACGCTCGGCACGACGCGCCTCGCGGTCCGCTCGCTTCATGTCCTCTTCGGTCCTGGTGAAGAATGCGAGGTCGTCCTCGTCGTCCTCCACTGCGTAGACCAGGGGCATCTCTCCAGTGCGCCAGCCCTCCACTGTCTCGCGAACGGGCTCGGCTATCGCTCGCTTGCACGAGTCGTACGCCGAGAGCGCGTCCTCCCCGAGCGTGTGGCCGAACTCGCCAGTCGCACGGTCGAACGCCTCCACGGCCTCGTGCGGCCGTCCGAGAGCCGCATAGCATAGTCCGAGGTTGGCAGCCGCCTTTCCCTTCCCGCCGTACCCGTCCACTTCGATCGCGGCTTTGAAGGCTTCGGCGGCCTCGTCGTAACGGCCTTGCGAGAGGTAGCACAGCCCGAGGCTGTTCAGCGACTTGCCCGGGTCGGGATTCGCGCCGTCGAGCGCAGCAGCCCTGTACGCCTCGCAGGCCTCGTCCATCCGGCCGAGAGCGGCAAGCGACCCTGCGACGCCCTGCAACGCCTTGTGCCGCTTCGAGAAAGACGTGTCCTCGAGCGCGGACCTGAACGAGACCAGCGCGGCTTCGTGATCGCCGGCGGCGGCCTGCGCCGTCCCGAGGTTGCACAGGATCCCCGCCCTGTTCTTCAGCTCCGGGTCCTCCAGTGCGCGCGTGTACGCCATGACGGCGTCAGAGTGCCTCCCGAGTCTCACGAGAGCATTGCCTGCTTTGGCGAACGCCGGCCCGCTGCCTGGACCGCCAGAGCCGGCAGCAAGCAGGTACTCGCGTGCCGCCGTGCGCCAATCGCCTGCCTTGTATGCTTCGTCAGCGGTGCGAAGCGACGTCTCGTCCACGGTCGTCCCCCTGTCAGGGTCGATGTTCGATACGGACCGATTCCATCACGTCGCCGGGCTGGAGACGCTTGACCACGTCCATCCCCTCGACGACCTCCCCGAAGACGGTGTATTGCCCGTCGAGGAAGGGCGCGGGCGCGAGGCAGATGTAGAACTGAGAGCCAGCGCTGTCTGGGTCCTTCGCACGAGCCATGGCGACCGTGCCCTCGACGTGATGCCGAGAATTGAACTCCGCCTTGAGCCTCCAGCCAGGACCTCCGGTCCCGACGGGACCTTCTCCTGTCTTGGAGTATGGATCGCCTCCCTGCACCACGAAACCTGGCTCGACCCGATGGAAGGTCGTGCCGTCGTAGAAGCCGCTCTCAGCCAGCTCGATGAAGCTCGCGACGTGGTTCGGCGCATCTTGCGGGAAGAAGCGGATCTCGATCTTCCCTTTCTTGGTCGTGATGACTGCGATCTCGTCGCCTTGCACTTTCACAGTCGATGTGTGCAACGGAACCTCCTCGGGAAACACGGCGACAGAGGCCTCCTCTGACGCCTTGAGCGCTCCTGCGTGCATCTGATCGGGCGAGCGACGCTCGCTCGTGCACCCTAGCGCAATGGAGACCGACACCGTCAGCGCCAACGTCGCGATCGCGACGAGGACGTGCGGGATGCTGCGCGCTTCCATCGATTCCTTCCTGCTCGCCGACAACTCGACGCTTCGCTGATTCTAACAATCCTCGACGCCTCGCATAACCCGCGCAGACGCCGCCCGCACGCGCGCACGCGTGTGCTATCGTTTCGTCTCGTGCAGCCGCCGATGGGGAGCTCGGCGGCGCGTGAGCGGACTGCCGGCTGAGCCGGCACGGTCGACAAGGAGGCGATGCTCGTGGGAGCGCCAAGCACTGACAAGGTCCGCAACGTCGTCTTGGTAGGCCATGGAGGCGCAGGCAAGACTTCTCTCGCCGAGGCGATGCTCTTCATGGCAGGTCAGACCAAGCGCCTCGGCAGCGTCGACGAAGGGCACTCGACCCTCGACTACGACGCAGAGGAAGTCAAACGCAAGATGACCATCAACCTCGCGCTCGCACCGGTCGAGCACGACGGTGTGAAGATCAACGTCATCGACACCCCTGGATACGCCGACTTCATCGGCGATGCGATCGCCGGCATGGAAGCCGCGGAGATGGCGCTCTTCGTCGTCGACGCCGTCTCGGGTCCACAGGTCCAGACCCGCAAGCTTTGGAAGATCGCAGGAGAGATGGGCATCGCACGGGCGGTCTTCGTGAACCGGATGGACAAGGAGCACGCCGACTTCGATGCGGTGATGTCCGCGCTCACCACGTCGTTCGGCCACCGCGTCGGCGCCGTGCAGATCCCGATCGGCGCCGAGTCCGCCTTCCGAGGCGTCGTCGACATCGTGCGCATGCGTGCGTACCACCACGAGGGCGACAAGGAGGAGATCGTCGACATCCCCGCCGACCTGGCTGGCGCAGCGGAGGAGGCACGCGACAAGCTCTGCGAGCTCGTCGCAGAAGCGGACGACGAGCTCATGGAGAAGTACCTCGAAGGCGAGCGGCTCACGCAAGAGGAGCTCGAAGACCTCTTGGGAAAGGCCATCGCCCAGGGCATCTTCATCCCCGTCTTCGTCGGCTCCGCGCTCAAGCTCCAGGGCATCGAGGACCTCATGGACGAGATCGTCTCCTTCTTCCCGAAGCCCACGGCTCACGGCCCGATGAAGACGGTCGACGGACGCGAGGTGCCTTTCGACGCAAGCGGCCCCACGTCAGCGCACGTCTTCAAGACGCTTTCCGACCCGTACATCGGCCGGATCAACCTCGTGAAGGTCGTATCGGGCACGCTCGCCCCCAACACCGAGCTCGTCAACTCGCGCACCGGAAAGAAAGAGCGCATCGCGCACGTGTTCAAGATGACCGGCAAGGAGATCACCGACATCGACGGAGCCCCCGCGGGCGACATCGCGGTCCTCACGAAGCTTGCCGACACGCTCACCAACGACACGCTCTCGACGACGGGCGACATCTCGTTCGCTCCGCTGCCGCTCCCCGAGCCGCTGTATCCGGTCGCCATCGTCGCGAAGACCAAAGCAGACGAGGACAAGCTCGGCACTGCCCTCAAGACCATCGTGGACGAGGACCCCTCGCTCAGGATGCGCCGCGACGAGGAGACCCACCAGACCGTCATCTCCGCCATGGGCGACATCGCGATCGACATCCTGCTCGCGCGCCTTCGCGACAGGTTCCACGTCGAGGCCGAGCTCGAGGACCTGCGCATCCCCTACCGGGAGACCATCCGCAAGACCGCCAGCGCGCAGGGTCGGCACAAGAAGCAGACCGGCGGCGCAGGCCAGTTCGGCGACTGCTGGCTCAGGCTCGAACCGAACCCGGGCGGCGGCTACGAGTTCATCGACGAGATCGTCGGCGGCAAGATCCCCCGTCAGTTCATCCCGGCCGTCGACAAGGGCGTCCAGGAGGCCATGGCGCAAGGCGTGCTCGCTGGCTACCCGGTCGTCGACGTGAAAGTCGCCGTCTACGACGGTTCGTACCACTCGGTCGACTCCTCCGAGATCGCCTTCAAGACGGCCGCCCGCATCGGCTTCCGCGCTGCGGCAGAGAAGGCCGACCTCGTGCTGCTCGAACCCATTGCGACGCTCACCATCGAAGTGCCCGAGCAGTACGCGGGCGCGGTCATGGGCGACATCAGCTCGAAGCGCGGCCGTGTGCTCGGCATGGACTCTCCCGAGCCCGGCGTCCAGGTCATCAGGGCCCAAGTCCCCTACGCGGAGGTCGTGCACTACTCGCCTCAGCTACGGTCCCTCACCAGCGGCACCGGCAGCTACTCGATCACCATCGACTCGTACGAGCAAGTGCCGCACGACCTTGCGAAGAAGATCATCGAGCAGTCTCAGAAGGAGCGCGCTGAATCGCACTAGCGCCCCAGCAAGCGACGTTCGATGCAGAGCGAGGGCCCGGCATGCCGGGCCCTCGTCGACGTTGCTGGTGCCCTCTGCAGGATTCGAACCTGCGGCCTTCTGCTCCGGAGGCAGACGCTCTATCCCCTGAGCTAAGAGGGCGCTCGGCCGCGTCGCGACCGCCGGAGAACAGTACCATAGGGCGGCTCCTTTTCCAAGCGGCTCAGGCACGCTATCCTCGTGGCCTCGCACATGCGTAGAGACGGAGACGTCGTGACTCACAACAACGCGTTGCTCGTCGTGAACCCCGCTGCTCGCCACGGCGAGACCGAGACGCTCGTGCCCGTCATCGAGCAGCTTCTCGAGGGCGTGCTGCCGCACGTCACGGTCCGCACCGAAGGTCCTGGGCATGCGCGAGAGATCGCCGCATCCGCCGCTGAGCACGACCTCGTCGTGGCAGTCGGCGGTGACGGCACGGTCCACGAGGTGCTGAATGGCCTGATGTCCATCCCTTCGGAGAACCGACCCGCCCTCGGCCTGCTGCCGACAGGCTCAGGCAACGACACGCGGCGCACCTACGGCATCCCTGCGGACCTCTCTCAGGCCGTGCTGACGCTCGCCTCCGGGGAACGCAGATCGTTCGACGTCGGCGTCTGCAACGGCCTGTTCTTCAACAACAGCTTCGCAGCCGGGCTCGACGCCAAGGTGACTGCAAAGGCAGTCGAGTACAAGGTCACGAAGCAGCGTGACGGACTGTGGCTCTACCTCACCGCCTTGCTCCACGTGCTCTTCAACGACCTGTCCGGATTCACGGCCCTGGTCGGGTTCGACGAGGAGCCGCCGACCACGATGGAAACGCTCATCCTCGCGGTCACCGTAGGCCAGACTTACGGGGGCGGTTTCAAGATAACGCCGCATGCCGTTCCCGATGACGGTCTGTTCGAGGTCTGCGCCATCGACCCGCTCTCTTTGCCGAACGCCCTCGTCCGTCTCCCGTTCGTCATCGCGGGGAAGCACACCCGCATGCGACCCGTTCACATGTCGCGTCATCGCTCGGTGGTCATCGAAGCAGACCGGCCGGTGCCCGCCCAGATCGACGGAGAGGTCATGCTGGAGAGCCGCTACGAGATCTCCCTGTTGCCGAAGGCGATCACGTGCGTCGTCCCGCGGAGGCCGTGACGTGCCGCTCCTGAAGACCGCGGCGGTGTTCGCCGCCTCTCTTCTCGTCGGATCCATCCCGTGGGCGTACCTCATCGTGCGCGCAGTCACGGGCGACGACATCACTCTCCACGGGAGCGGGAACGTCGGAGCGATGAACGTGCGCCGTACGACGGGATCCTGGTCGTGGTTCGTGGTGGCGGTATTCGCGGACGCTACGAAGGGACTGCTCCCCACGCTGCTCGCCAAGACGATGCTCGCGAGCACACAACTTCTCACCCCTGCCAGCCAAGCCGGGGCTTCGGTCGTGCTGCCCCAAGCGGCGGTCCTTGGCGCCGTCATCGGCCATAACTACTCGGTCTGGCTCGCGATCAAGGACCGCCGACTCAGGAGAACCGGGAAGGGGCTCGCCGCTGGTGCGGGAGCGCTCTTGGCGTACGACGCGCGGTACTTCGCTGCGGTGCTTGCAGTAGGACTCATCGTTCTCGCTCTCACGCGCATCATGCTGGCTGGCCAGGTGGCCGCTGCCCTCGCGCTGCCGGCCACAGCGCTGCTTACGCGCTCGCCTGACTTGCCGTTCACGATCGTGCTGTCAGCGGTCGTGATAGCTGCCCACGTCAGACGGCTGCGCGGACTCGCGCGCGGCGAGGAGCCGCGCATGTACGTGGACGACTCCGGAGGTCCGCGGGGGTAGGATCCCCGTGAAGCGACGAGGCCGCCGGCTGGAAGCCGACGGCCTCGCGTCCTTCTCTTTGATCCGGGCTACGAGAGCTTGATGGCCTCGTTCGGGCACACGGATTCACAGGTCCCGCACTCGGTGCAGTCGTCCGGCCGAGCGAGCACCGCGACGTCCTCGAGGTCGAGGGCGCTCGTCGGGCACTCGTCCACGCAGATGCCGCACGCCGTGCAGAGGTCCGGGTTGACGACAGGCTTGCCCATGACGCGATCCTTTCTCCAAACGACACTGCCGCCGAAGCGGTACGCACATGATACACCGGACGCGGCGGTGCGCTACCCCACCGCTTCGGCGACTTCCAGGGGGTCGAAGAGCGGGAACGAGCACTCCCTGTCGGAGAACGCTTCGTGCTCCTGGCGACTCGCCTCCAGACGCTCGATCCTCTGCTCGATCTCGGACACCAGAGGCTCGATCGCCGTGCGCAGCTTCGCGTTGACCTCGCGTATGGCTTCGCCGATCGCGCGCTTGTCCGCGCCAGGCGCCGCAGCCTCCGCGACGAGCTGCTGCTTCCGTTCGACGAGCTCTTCGATAGCGTCCTGATCGAGCGGTGCGCCGGTCCAGGCTTCTTTGAGGAGCTTGTCCGGATTGTGCTTCGCCACGTGCAGTGCGTGCCGAAGCGCAGACAGCTCCTCCTCGCTCGAAGACGCGACCCCGACGGGAAGCCGCATGGTGAGCGAGACCACTGCGTACGGCGGCGGCGAGATCCCGAGCCACCGCTCGATCACGCGGTCCGTGATGACCTCGTACTTGCTCCCTCCGATGCCGTGCACGAACAGGTCCGCGACGCACAGCCGCTGGAACATGGTGAGCGAGACAGCACGCGGCACGATCTTCAGGCCGGAGTCGGCAATGGCGCGGAAGATCTCGCGCGGGTCTGACCCCGCGCGCAGGATCCCCGAACCCTGGACGCGCAGCACACCGTCCTCCGGCTCGAACGCGATCGCGCGTCTCGTGCCGTCAACGAGCGCCCAGAGAGGGACCTCTACCGCACCGCCTTCCACGTGGAGCTCAGGAAAGGGATGCGCAGCGGACCTGACCCGCCAACGAGCTCGGTACGCTCTGACCTCCTCGTTGAACACCTCGGCGAAGCGCCGGGCCTCGCTCACGAGATGCGCAGCGAAGGTCAGAAAACCGGGCGTCGCAGATTGCTCAGAAACGAACACTTCCCCGTACGTGGTCCCAGCAGGCCGCTCGTACGCACGCCGTGCTGCCACGACCGTCTCCGCCAGATTCGCGGTGCAAGAAGCCGCGTCGCGCAGACAACCGGCGAAGCGCGCCAGACGTTCCCCGGGGCCGGCTACGGGCAGCGTCTCCGCGCAGATGACCGCTTCGCGCACGAACCTCTCGACCGCATCGCGCGACGGCGCCGGAACGCACGCGTAGCACGCGTCGCCTCCATCCGCGAGCACCACGTCGTGCCGGCGAACGCGCTCGCGCACGCAGGGCACGCGCAGCGCGAGCGTGCCGCACCGATCGGAGTCCACCACGAGCTCGAGCGCGTTCCCACCGTTCTCGTCGACGTAGCGCTGCACGGCGAAGTGCTTCGCCCAGACGCCCGGATGAAACAGCTCTGGCTGGTGGCCGGTCATCACGATGGGGGCCGCTGGCTGGACGGGCTCTGCCCACGAGACGCCGAGCCGCTCGCACGTCCGCGTCGAGAGCCGCAGCGCTTCTTCGCGTGCTTGCTCTCGAAGCGCACGCAGCGGAACGCCGCCCACAGGCGTCTCCCACGAGCGAGCCGCAGACGCTGTCCGCTGCACGAGGGAACGCCACTCCGCAAGAGGCGGCTCGACGAGCGCTTCACCGTTGCCACGAGGTATCGACAGGGCCCGACGCACGGCTCACACGAGAGACGTGAGGGACTCGACGCCGAGGACCTCGGTGGCGAAGAAGGGCTCGCCTCCGGCCGCTCCCACGAGAGAGCCCCAGTACCGCGTCTGGAGCTCCACGCGGTCGATGACCTGGGCGTTCGCCGCGTTCTCGATGAACTGAGAGCGGTACGCGCCAAGAGCGGTGAGTTTCGCCTGGATCGCGTCCTCTCCGACCGGGACGACGAACGAGGGCACGAGCGCGAGCGCGCTGTGGAAGGCGGCGAACTGGTAGATGCGCCTGGGGTAGTGCGGCTCGCCAGCAAGCCCCGCCTTGCTGAGCTTCGCCCAGAAGCGAGCAGAGAGGACGATTTGGGCCGCGGCGACGTGATCGGGATGCGCGTCCACTCGGTACGGCCCGACGACGACGCGCGGCCTCAGCGCGCGCAAGACCTCAGCGACCTCCCGTCGGGCCTCGACGGTGTCCTCGAGAGCACGGTTCGGCAGCCCGAGCGTCACACGCTCGACGCCGAGCACCCGCGCCGCCTCTGCTGCCTCTGCCGCCCTGCGCTCAGGCGTGCCGAACGGGGTTGGCTCGCCGTCGGTCAGATCCAGGATCGCTACCTTGGCGCCCGCCTGCACCATTTTCGCGATCGTGGCTCCCATACCGAGCTCCACGTCGTCGGGATGGGCGCCGATGCACACGACGTCGACCATTCCTGAGCCCTCGCTTCTCATCAGGCCGCACCGCGGCGCAACGCGTTCTCCCACACGCTCAGATAGTACGCGAGCCGCTTGTCAGGGTCGTCGAGATCGGCGCCGAAACTACGGTCGGCGTCGCAGTATATGCGGTCGACTGCGACCTCTCGGACTGAGAGCCGCGCCTTCCACGCCTCGGCCCACAGCTCCATCGGCATCGCATACCCGTCCTCCGAAAGATGCATGCGCTCGAGCGCGCTTCGCCGGTACGCCTTGAAGCCGCAGAACGCGTCCGTGATGCCCCAGCCCGTCACCTCGTTGATCGCCCGCGTCACAGCGGCGTTCACGCGCACGCGATCTTGAGGGGCCGCCCCAATCGAGGCGCTCTCGGGGAGGTACCTGCTCCCAGAGACCACGTCCGCATCCTCAAGAGCGCGGAGCAGATCGGGGATGCGAGCCGGCTCGTGCTGCCCGTCGCAGTCCATGGTCACGATGCGCTGCGCGCCCATCGCCAGCGCCGTCTCGAAGCCGTCGATGAGCGAACGGCCGTAGCCACGGTTCACCTCGTGACGCATCGCGACGATCCCCTCGGCGTTCCTCAAGATGCGCGGCGTGTCGTCAGTAGAGCCGTCGTCGACCACGATGACCGTGCCCTGGAACACCTCGCACACGGCCGACAGGACCGCGCCGACGGTTGCTGCTTCGTTGTAGACGGGGACGACGAGCGCGTCGCTCACGCGTCACGACCTCGCCGGTCGATGAGCGGGCTCCCGGGCGCATCTGCCTCGAGCACCTCGTACGACGTGCGAACCGCGACCTGCGGGCCGAGCATGCCGCCGACGGAACAGTACTTCTCTTCCGAAAGCTCGATCGCGCGCTCTACCGCCGCCGGCGACACGCCATACCCCGTCACTCGGTAGTGAAGGTGGATGTCGACGTAGATCTTCGGGTACTCGTCCTCGCGCTGTGTGCCCTCGACGACGATCTCGAGACCCCGCACGTCTTGCCGCTTCTTCTCGAGGATCGAGACCACGTCCATCCCGGTGCATCCCGCCAACCCGCACAGGAACACCTGCAAGGGACGCATGCCGGCGCCCTCGCCGCCGTGGGCCGCCTTCGCATCCATCACGAGGGTATGCCCTTCTGCGTCCCAGCCCACGAACTGCCGGCCGGCAGCCCACCGGACGAGCACCGTGTCCATCTGTCACCTCCGAGGAGAAAGCACGCCCTTCAGCGCGTCGCTGAAAACATACCCTGCATGCAAGGGGCGCTCACATCTTGCGCCCGAGCATCTGCGCGAGCTCACGCGGCTCTTGCGCCTTGCTCATGGCCTCCTCGTAGGTGATCTTGCCCGCCTGCACCAGCGCCTTGAGATGCTGGTCGAGGGTCTGCATCCCGAGCTGCGCGCCGCCTTGGATGATGGTCGTCATCTGGTGCGTCTTGCCCTCGCGGATGAGGTTGCTGATCGCAGGGATGCCGAGCATGATCTCCATCGCCAGCACGCGGCTCTTGCCGTCAGCGGAGCGAAGCAGCACCTGCGAGAGCACGCCTTCGAGCGTGCCTGAAAGCTGCATCCGCACCTGCTGCTGCTGATGCGGCGGGAAGACGTCGATGATGCGGTCGACCGTGGCCGGTCCGCCCGTCGTGTGGAGCGTCGCCAGCACCAAGTGGCCCGTCTCGGCTGCAGTGATGGCCGCCGATATCGTCTCGAGGTCTCGCATCTCGCCCACGAGGATGACGTCGGGGTCCTGGCGCAGCACGCGCTTGAGCGCAGCCGCGAACGAGTGGGTGTCCTCCCCGATTTCGCGCTGGTTGACGTACGCCTTCTTGTTCCGATGCACGAACTCGATGGGGTCCTCGAGCGTGATGATGTGGACGCGCCTCGTCTCGTTGATGTGGTCGATCATGGCCGCCAGCGTGGTCGATTTGCCCGAGCCTGTCGGGCCGGTCACGAGCACAAGACCGCGTGGGCGCTCGGCCAGGAACTTGCACACCCGCGGAAGGCCGAGCGAGTCCAGCGTCGGGATCGTGAGCGGGATGACACGGAACACCGCTCCCATAGACCCGCGCTGCTGGAAGACGTTGGCGCGGAAGCGGGACAGCCCCGGGATGCTGTACGCGAAATCGAGTTCGAGCTCGGTCTCAAACCGCTTGCGCTGCTCCTCCGACAGGAGGCTCAAAATCATCGCCTGGGTCTCACGCGGCGAGAGCGACTTGTAGCCCTCCGCGGGCATGAGCTCGCCTCGGACCCGGATGCCCGGCGGGCTGCCGACGGTGATGTGGAGGTCCGACCCGCCCATGTCGAGCATCAGACGCAACAGGTCGTCCACGTGGGGCACGTCGCTGCCTGGCGGAGACGCACCGACCTCGACGCGAGGCTCGGGCGCCGGAGGCTGCGCGACCGGCTGAGGGGCTCCGTAGCCAGCTGAGACCTGGGCAAACGGCGAGTCTTGAGGCAGCGGCTGCGGCGCGCCGTACCCGACACCCGGCTCCGCCGGCGGTGCTGCTTCACCGCCTGCCGGAGCCGCAGCAGCCGAAGCATCTTGCGCAGGCTCGCTTGGCTCGCTCGACACCAGCGAGAAGATCTTCTGCACCAGCGTCGCCGCATCGACGCTCGACGGCAGGTGCGCTACAGCACCGACCTGCCTCGCCCGAAGAGCGGTCGCTTCGCTCGGACTGTTCACCACGATGATCACAGGGATGTCCGAAAGCTCGTCGTCTGCCTTCAGCTCCTGGGTCATCGCGAAGCCGTCCATCCCGGCTAAGTCGCCGTCGGCGATGATCACTGCAGGACGCTGCTGCTTGGCGACCGCAAGCGCCCGCATCGCTGACGGAAGCGAACGCACCACCGCGTCAGGCATGACGCTCTTCAGCGCTGAATCCAGCCGCTCGCTGAACGCGGGGTCATCGTGCACGACGAGTACGATCGGTTCGCTCACTCTTCAGGTTCCCTTCCAATCGAGACACCTTGGCGGAAGACACGTGCAGGTGTATCGGCATACCAAGCCGCCGCCTGAACCCTGCAGTCCCCTCGAGACGCCCGCCCCGCCGACCGGGCTGTATCATGGACCGGTCACGGAAGGAGCGGACGTGCGGCTGTCTATCGAGAGACTAGCATACGGAGGCGATGGTGTGTCCGTCGCACCCGACGGAAGGACGGTCTTCGTCCCGTCGACGTGCCCGGGAGACGTCGTCGAAGCTGAAGTCATCGCTGACAAGGGGCGGTACCTGAAAGCTCGAGCCCTGGAGATCGTAGAGCCCTCACCCGACCGCGTCGAACCCGTGTGCCCGTATTTTGGATCGTGCGGTGGCTGCCAGTGGCAGCACGTCTCTTACGAGAAGCAGCTCGAGTGGAAGCGCCGGGCGGTCGAGGACGCGCTTGCCCGCATCGGACACGTGTGTGCAGAGGTCCAGCCGCCTGTTCCCTCTCCGGCCGAGTACGGATACCGCAACAAGATCGAGCTCCTGCCTGGCAGCGCGGACACACCCCTGTCGATGGGATTCGCTCGCCTCGGATCGTCCGACGTCGTGCCCGTCAGGTCGTGTGCGCTGCTGCCCTCGGTACGCTCAGGGCTCCCCGCCGCCGTGACGGGAGCGCTTCGCTTCGTGAGCGGTCGCGCAGACACCTCCATCTCGCGTGTGGCGATCCGCGTCGCCTCCGACGGCGAGACCGAGGTCGACGTGTGGACTCCGCCGAGCGCGTTTCCGCGTCACCTTGCCGCGAAGACCATCTCCGACGCGACGGGCGCTCGGACCGTCACCCGCGTCGTGGCCCGGGGCCCTGCATCAGCCCGCGACGTCCGCAAGGTCGAAGTGCTCACGGGGCCGGGTTACTGGACGGAGCGGCTCGGCGAGGATCGCTACGTCGTCTCGGCGCCGTCGTTCTTCCAGGTGAACACCCACGCCGCCGAGCGCTTGCGAGCGCTCGTGGTAGACCTGTCACGGGAGCTCGCGCCCGTCAGCGTGGTCGACGCGTACGCCGGAGTCGGGACGTTCACGCTGCCGCTGGCTCGGCTGGCAGACGTCACGGCCATCGAATCATCCTCGTATGCCCTGGCGGACCTGCGAAGGAACCTCGAGCGTGCACGCCTTGCGGTCGCCGTGGTTCCCGGAGACGCCGCTCACGCTCTTGCGGAGGTGCGCGGCGTGGACCTCGCGCTCGTCGACCCGCCTCGCACGGGGCTCTCCGCCGACGCGCTGCGAGCGGTGATCGCAACGGGAACCCCGCACGTGCTGTACGTGTCGTGCGACCCGACGACCCTGGCTCGCGACGCTGCGCGCCTCGCAGATGCCGGGTTCCGCCTCGAACGCGTGGTGCCGGTCGACCTCTTCCCGCAGACCTACCACGTGGAGACGGTCGCGCTCTTCAGCCGCTAGACCAGCCGGCCTACCTCCGGGAAGTCGACGATGTGCTCGTCGTGCGGCGCGTCCTCGTGCGCCTCAGTGAGGTCCTGGCCGGCGAAGTGCATCCCTTCGTGGTCGCCGTCTGCCCACATCGCGCTCTCGGTCACGTCGTACACGATGCCCTTGTACGCGACGTACGCTGGCCGACCGTCTTTGCCATCGTAGGACTTGAGCTCCTCGAGCGTGAACTCCTTCATGTGAGCCTCCTTGCGCTGTCGGTGACGGGAAGTACTTTCCCCAACGGTCACACCGCCGAGCGTCAGTCCAACTCGTCCGGCTCCGAGTCCAGCCGCTCTTTGAGCCCGATCACGTCGACGACGATCTTACGACCCTTGGTCCGCACAAGCCCCTCGCGCGCCAGCATCGAGATCGCCCTGCTCGCAGTCTCGCGAGACGTTCCCGCCAAGGAAGCGATCTCGGCGTGGGTGAACCCCTCGATGACAGGGACGCCGAACGACTCGTACGAGGCCGTCGCGATGTTCAGCAAGACCCGCATCACCCGGTGGTATGCGTCGTGGAACACGATGTCCTCGAGCCGCCCTATAAGCCCTCTCACCCGGCGCGAAAGCGTGCCGATGAGGCTGACCGCCAGCTTCGGCTGGATCTGGACCGCCGCGGCGAGTTCCCTGCCGTCGAGCATCAGCACTTCGACGTCTGTCATCGCCACGACGTCGGCCGACCTCGGTTCCGCGTCAACGATGCTCATCTCGCCGAAGTGCGCGGGCGCCTCGAGGTAGTCGAGCACGAGCTCCTTGCCCTGGCTCGACGCGATCGCCACCTTCACGCGACCGGACGTCAGCAGGTACATGGCGGTGCCGGGCTGGTCCTGAGAGACGATGTGCGCGCCCTTCGAATACCGCCGATAGGTGAGCAGCCGGCTGAGCTTCTCAAGGTCGCCGTCCGGCAGCCCCGCGAACACAGGGAACGCCCTGATGCGAGCCAGCGTGATGTCCTCCGGCACTCCGCCCACCTCTCTCCCGCGAGCAAGACCGTCGTCAGCGTCTATTAGTGAAGCACGAAGGGCGCCGGATGTCACAACCCGGCGCCCTTCGGATCGCTCCGCAGCGTTCGTTACAGCTCGTTCTTGATGTAGTCGAGCATGCGCGGCATCAGGTGCGGGATCACCAGCGGAAGGAGGTTCGGCAGCAGCGCGTCGAACGTCTTCGGCAGCAAGTCCGGCATGAGGTCGTTCATGTCCTCAGGCAGAGGGCCGACACGACGCGAGACCTCGTCGAGCAACGCAGGCATCACCTTCGGCATGATGGATGGCACCATCGCCGGCATCATCTTCGGCATCATCGCGCCCATCAGCGAGAGCCCGCCTGGAATCGACCGCATCGCCTTCATCATCGGCACCATGCCTGCCGGCATCGCTTTCATCATCTCTGGCAGCAGCGCTGCCATGATGTCCGCGACGACCTCCGGCTTCATAAGGTAGATGAACTTCTCGAAGTAGCCCCACATCTCCATCGAGTACGCCGTCGGATCCGGGATCTCGATGCCGAGCGCCTCTGCAGCGACGTGCGCGAGGTCGACGACCGGCATCCCGAGCTCCTTCTTCTCCGAAGAGTCGCGGAGCTGCACCTGGCAGCACGGGCACAGTGCGACCACCGCGTCAGCGCCCACGTCGACTGCTTCGTCGAGACGCATCTTGCCCAGCTCAGGGGCGACCGGCGTCTCACCGATGAGCGTCAGCACCGAGCCGCAGCACAGCCCGTCTTGGCGGTTGTGCTCCATCTCGACGAGCTCGACGCCCGGGATCGCACGAAGCATCTCCCGCGGCGGCTCGTAGATGCCCTGCGCACGACCCATGTGGCACGAATCGTGGAAGGTGAGCCGCTTCTCGATGGCGTGGTCGAACTCGATCCTGCCGTCCTTGATCGCTTCTGCGACCAGCTCGGAGTAGTGCTTGACCTCGAACTCGTACTCCTCGCCCCGCTCAGCTGCGAGATTCGCGTAGAACTCCTTCCACACGAGCCCGCACGCCGGGCACGAGGTCACGATCGTCTTCGCTCCGCGCTTGCGCGCCTCGGACACGTTGTGCTGATAGATCTCCTCGAACACGTCCCACTTGCCGGCCACCTTCATCGGGATGCCGCAGCACGCCTCGTCGGTCCCCATGTACGTGAACTCGACGCCCGAACGGTCCAGGAGCTCGACCGTGGCCTTAGCCACGTCCGTGTTGACGTAGCTCGCTGTGCAGCCCGCGAAGTACAAGACGTCCGCCTGCTCCTTGATCTTCGGCTTGATGTGCTCCGGAACCCAGTCTGCCCGCTTGTCGCGCTTGCCGGCCCAGATGTTGAGCTGCCCACGCAGCGCGGCCGCCATCATCTCGAACGGCGGGAAGGTCATGCGGCCCTCGTCGTGGATCAGCTTGCCGCGCATCTCCATCCAGGAGTGCTCGACCGGCAGCTGGAGCTGGCAGCGGATGTTGCAGACCTCGCAGGTGGTGCACACGAGGAACTTGTCCACCATCGCCTGATCGAACTTCTCGCGACCCTCGATCACCTCGCGCAGGTAGAGGTACTTGCCGCGAGGCGAGTGGCTCATCCAGCCGCGGACCGAGTACTCCTCGCAGGTCGGGACGCAGTAGCCGCACTGCGCGCACGAGTACGCGTAGTAAGCGACGTCCGCGGGCACGCCGTTGCGCTCCTTCGTCCCCACCGGATCGCCCTTGGGCGGACGTGCCGCGTTGGCGATGGGCCGCACGACCGGTTCGAAGGCGAGCGCGACTTTCATAAGCGCATTCACGGCGCCGGTGCCGAGGATCTTCTTCGGGTTGAGAAGCCCCTTCGGGTCCTTCTCACGCTTGAACGCCTGTAGGGCGTTGAGTTTATTCTTGCCGAGCACGCTTTCTGCTTCCTGGCGGAAGAACACGCCGGTGGAGTACGCTCCGCCGCCGTGCTTCTTGGCGATCTTGATGACGACCAGCGCGAGCGCGAACGCCAGATTGAACGCGAGCGAGCGTTCGTCGTGCGGCACGAACCCGAGCAGCACGACCTTGTCCCCCTTCGAGACCATGCCTTCGAGCACGAACGGCTGCTTCAAGGCTCGGTCGATCTCTGAAAGGACCTCGGCCAGCTGATCGAGCGGAACGACCACTTCGGTCGGCACGATCGAAGGGCCGATCCGCTTCAAGCGCATCGGAGCGAAGCGCTGCTCCCACTCGTGCTCGGCAGCTTCCGCGTCGAGCTCGCTGCCGCCGTGCGCCCGCACGATCGCTTCTAGCGCTGCGTCGATGGCTCCGCGTCGCGACTCGGGATACGCGATGACTGCCAGGTATGCCTCCGGCAGATCGGGCTCGAACCCGATGTGCGCCATCTCGTACGGGTGCCCGTGACGGTGAGGCAACCGCTTCTTCATCCGTACGGACTCGGGGTTGAGGAAGGTGATGGACCAAATCGGCAAGCGCTGCACCGACACGTCGCGCAGCGCAGCAGCAAGAGCAGACGCGTCGGGGAACGCGATCAGCCGGTGCACCTCGGGCTCGAGGTCCCGCACCGGGATCGTGAGCTCGGTGATGATCCCCGTGATGCCCTCAGCGTCGGCAACCAACGTCTGCAGTTCATCGCCCGAGACCTCGCTCACGGAACCGTCGGGCCAGACCACGCGAGCGGACAGCACGTTCTCTTTGAACCAGCCGCGCTCGAACGATCCGAATCCGGCGCCGCCTTGGGCGAGCCAGCCTGCGGCGGTCGACGACGGAAGCGACGACGGGTACATCACCAGGTCGAGTCCGTGCTTGGCCAAACGCTTCTGCAGCTGCTCCCAGATGATGCCGGCCTGCACGCGCACCGTCTTGGCCGTCTCATCGATCTCGAGGACCTTGCTCATGCCAGACATGTCGACGACGATCGCGCCTGGCACCGGCAAGACGCCACCGTACCCCGAGGTCGACATGCCTCGCGGGACGATTGGGACGCCGTGCTCGCGCGCCGATCGCACGACTGCGACGACCTCGTCCTCGCTCAACGGCCGGACGACAGCACCGGCCACTCCTGTGGGCATCAGCGGCTTGACCAGCTTCGGCATCGAGCCGATGTCGGCGGAGTACAGTTTCCGCTCGACCCGGTCTGTGCTCATGCGAGCACCGAAGATCTCCTTGAGCGAACGCTCCAACTGCTCAGGGACGGCTGCCATGCGTCTCGCTTCCTTCCTCACTCGACTCGTCAGGCGATACGGGCGGGGGTATGCTTGTCCTAGGTCACAATACCCCGCGCGGTATCTCTCGTCAACGCTTTGTTATGATTTCTTGGTTGCTGATCTCGCTATCTGGAAGGCCCCTATGCGCGGCGTGCTGTTCGACCTCGACGGAACACTCCTCGACATCGATCTTCAGTCATTCTTGGATCGCTACTTCGAGGCTCTCACCGAGTGGTCTCTTCCCGTGTTACCCGCCGGAACGCCGCCGCAATCGTTCCGCGCTGCCGTCAGCGCCTGCACCCGCGCTATGATGGCCCCCCATCTCGGAAGGACGAACCGCGAGGTTTTCAACGACGAGATGCAGCGATTGATCGGCATCTCTATGGACGACGTGTGGCCTGTCTACGAGCGCTTCTACGCGGAGGTCTTCCCCAGCCTTCGCGATTCCGCTGCGCCTCGCGCAGGAGCACGCCGCGCGGTCACGACTGCTCTGGACCTGGGGCTCTCAGTCGTGATCGCCACGAACCCGATCTTCCCCAAATCCGCAGTCGAAGCGAGGCTTGCCTGGGCGGGACTGGACGACCTTCCGTTCGCAGGCGTGACGTCGTACGAGCATGCGACCGCGTGCAAGCCGCACGCGACGTACTTCCGCGAGGCCGCGGCCCTCGCTGGCCTCGAACCGCACGAATGCCTCATGGTCGGCGACGACCGGTTCCTCGACATGCCGGCCTCGGACGTAGGCATGAAGACCTTCTACGTCGGCGACACGGAGGGGAATCTGTGGGCGGATGCCAGCGGATCGCTCGACGACCTCGTCGCGCTGCTGCCCGCCCTCGTCAGATCTTCCGGCGGATGAGGGCCACCCAAGCCCCGTCGAGCCGCTGATCGCAGTCAAACTCGAACCGGCCGCGCGACTCGCGGCGAAGATCGAGCTGGTAGCCGAGCCCAGACGGGTCGTGGTCGCAGATCACAACGATGCTGTCCATGCAGTCCAGCTCGAGCATCTTGTCGACGACGGCGAACACCACGGGCCGACGCATCGCTGGCGTCAACCCCCGAATGTCGAGCACGAGACCGGTCGGTGCAGCGAGCACCTGGCTCCTCCTTGCCACGCCGAGGTAGCACCGCGGC
This sequence comes from Coriobacteriaceae bacterium EMTCatB1, assembly GCA_001950395.1. GTDB lineage: Bacteria > Actinomycetota > Coriobacteriia > Anaerosomatales > Anaerosomataceae > Parvivirga. The sequence continues at coordinate 412,940 of BDLO01000001.1, read as the reverse complement.
CGAGTCCGCGGCCGCACAGCATCAGATTACACTCCAGCCGCGCATATCCTGCACGCGCCTGATGCAACGAGCTGACAAGAAGCCGTCGACAAGTTCGATATTCCCATCTGCACAAATCGTCACTCTCTTGTTACACTCGTCGTATGACACCGCATGCGACAGCATGTGATCCAGGGGGTTGCGCGCCGGCACGGTGGCGTCGCGCATGTCCGCGGGCTTCTACAGACACTTCGTGCCGACGCCCCATCGGACGGCACTCTGCGCCTCGCGCGTCTTGAGATCCCACCTCGCGGCAGGTCTGCCGCAATCGTCCAACGAACACATACCGCACGATCACCCACATCACGGGAACGATGCCGCGTTACTCGCGTCACGCGACGGATGCCGGCATTCGTCCATATCTGTCACTGGGTTTTGGAGAGATGGGAAAGGAGGGACGGTGCGCTGAGGGGCTGAAGCCCCGCAAGATCGACGTGTACGAAAGCACGCATGTCGGTTCGAGATGACACCAAGGAGGTGTATGGCATGGCGCAAGAGGCGCACGGTGCATTGCACGACCTGCTCGCGGTCCGTGGCGTGACTCGTCGCGACTTCCTCAAGTACTGCGGCTCTGTGGCCGCGATGCTTGGGTTGTCCGAGACGATGGCTCCGCAGATCGCAGCAGCCCTCGAAGGGGCACCGAAGCTGATGCCGGCCCTGTGGCTCAACGGCGGTTCGTGCACCGGCTGCACCGAGTCCATCGCGCAGGTCGACACGCCCGACGTCGCCACGATCGTGCTCGACTACCTGTCCTTCGAGTACTTCGAGACGATCATGGCCGCCGCGGGTTCGTGGGCCGAGAAGAACATCACCAAGCGCGCTGAGGAGGGCGGCTACATCCTCATCTACGAGGGTTCGGTGATGACCGGCCAGGACGGCAACACGCTGTTCGTCGGCGGCGGACCCGAGAACGAGGGCGCCAAGAAAGGCATCGAGATCCTCGAAGAGGCCGCCAAGAACGCGGCTGCCGTCATCGCCGTCGGATCGTGCGCGGTCGACGGCGGCTGGATCTACGGGTATCCGAACGCATCAGAGGCGACCGGTGTCGCTGCGTGGTTGCAGCACAAGGGCATCACGACCCCGGTCGTCAGCATGCCTACCTGCCCGGTCAACCCCGAGTGGGTCGTCGCGATGGTCGTCCAGCTGCTGCTCGTGGCAGACCGCGATCCCGCGAAGTTCCTGCAAGTCACGCCGATGGTGAAGGTCCCCTACACGGACGCCATCACCGGCGAGAAGGTGACGTTGCTGATGCCGAAGGCCATCTACGGGCAGACGATCCACGACAACTGCCCGCGGCGCGGCCACTTCGAGAACGGCGAGTTCGTCACCGAGCTCGGCAGCAAGGAAGAGGCCATGGGCTACTGCCTGTACAAGGTGGGCTGCAAGGGCCCGCAGACCTTCACGCAGTGCCCTGTCACCCGGTGGAACCGTCGGGCGAGCTGGTGCGTCGAGTCCGGCGCGCCGTGCATCGGCTGCGGCGGCCTGAACTGGGTCGACAACAACTCCCCGTTCCTCAAGCGCATGTCCGACATGCGCATCGGCGACACCTTCGTCCAGCCGGGCACCATCGGCGCGGCAGTCGGTGCAGTGGCCGCTGCCGGCCTCGTGGTCCACGGCATCGGCATGAAGGCCGCCGGTCGCATCGGCGACGGGCCTCCCATGGAGGAGATGAAGGCGTACGACCGCAAGCGTCTCGCGAAGAAGGGAGGCGATAAGTAGTGGCTCGCGTCGTTGTTGATCCCGTGACCCGAATCGAGGGTCACCTGCGCGTCGAGGTCGAAGTGACGAACGGCAAGGTCTCGGACGCCTGGGTCTCCGGCACGCTGTGGCGTGGCATGGAGAAAGTGCTCGTGAACCGGGCCCCTGAAGACGCGTTCTGGGTCGCGCAGCGCATCTGCGGCGTCTGCCCGATCTCGCACAGCCACGCCTCCGCGCAGTCGTGCGAAGACGCGCTCGGCATCAAGATCCCGAACAACGCGCGCATCATCCGGAACCTCATCGAGGCGGCGCAGTACCTGCACAGCCACATCCTGTGGTTCTACACGCTGGCTGCGCTGGACTACGTGAACCCGGTGAACGCGCTCAGCGCGGACATCGCTGACACCTACGCGCTCGCGCAGGCCGCCGGCACCCGCATCACGGACTTCGGCGCCGTGGCTGCTCGTCTCAAGGCCTTCGTCGAGAACGGCCAGCTCTCAATCTTCACCGGTCATGAGGGCTGGTTCGGCGTGGGCGCCGAGAAGCACCCCGGCTACGTGCTGCCGCCGGAGCTCGACCTCATCGCTACGGCGCACTACCTCGAGGCCCTCGAGCTCCAGGCCGTCGCCGCCGAGATCATCGGCATCATGGGCGGCAAGTTCCCGCACCAGATGACCTCCATCCCGGGCGGCACCGCGTTCGTCCCTACCGAGCAGAAGCTGGACGACATCCTGTTCCGCTTCACTCGCGTCAAGGAGTTCATCGACACGGCGCTCATCCCCGACACGCTCGCGATCGCGCCGTACATCCTCGACGCTGCGTCGTTCGGCGGCGGGTGCGGCAACTTCCTGTCGTGGGGCGTCTTCGAGGCCGAGGACCTGGATCCGTACAACCGGTACCTGCCGCGAGGCTTCGTGGAGACCTCCAAGGGGCTCACGGCGCAGGAAGTCGGTCCGGACGACGTCACGGAGGACGTCGACCACTCCTGGTACGACGTGCCTTCGGGCCTCAATCCGAAGGAAGGCAAGACGGTCCCGAAGTGGGAGCAGTACTCCACGAGCGGCAAGTACTCGTGGGGCAAGGCCGCCCGGTGCAAGGGCGTGCCGGCCGAGGTCGGCCCGCTGTCGCGCATGCTCGTTGCGTACGTCAACGGCCGCCCCGAGGTGAAGTCGATCATCGACGACACCCTGGCCAAGCTCTCCGCCGCTGCTGGCGCGCAGCTTCAGCCGACGGTCCTCGTCTCGCTGCTGGGTCGCGTCGCGGCCCGCAACCTCGAGGCCAAGGTCGTCGCCGACTGGTCGATCGAGTGGGTCAACGAGCTCATCGCCGCGCTCAAGGGCGGAGACAGCTCGTTCTTCGTCACCGACCGTGCTGACTCCGGACAGGGCGCCGGCCTGTGGGAGGCGCCGCGCGGTTCCGTCGGTCACTGGATGACGGTGGAAGGCGGCAAGATCGCCAACTACCAGGTCGTCGCCCCGACCACCTGGGACATCGCGCCGCGTGACAGCAAGGGCGTCCCTGGCCCGATGGAGCAGGCGCTCATCGGCACGCCGGTCGTCGACTCCGAGCGGCCGCTGGAGGTCCTGCGCGTCGCGCACAGCTTCGATCCTTGAATCGGATGCGCTGTCCACGTGGTGGACACCGTGACCGGCAAGGAAGTGACGCTTTCGACGTCGCCGATGGGGGTGATGTGAGATGGCAGGGCACCCGCACTACCGTGAGGCGCATCCGCTCATCTTCGTGATCACCCACTGGATCAACCTGATCTGCATGGTGATGCTGGCGTTCTCCGGCTTCTACATCCACTACCCGTTCTTCGACGGGTTCATGGGTGTGGCCCGCGGCATGCACTTCGTCGCGATGTACGTGGTCATCATCAACCTCACCTTCCGGATCGTCGCCGCCTTCTTCGTCAAGACGGCGCAGGACCTGGACTCGCGCGAGGTCGACCTCGACATCAAGAACTGGCTGCCGCAGGAGAAGAACCGCCACCAGTTCTGGGAGACCGTGAAGTACTACCTGTTCCTGCGCAAGGAGGGCGTGATCTCGGCCAAGTACGGGTCGCTGCAGAAGATCGCGTACCTGGCGACCATCCCGCTCACCTACCTGCAGGCGTACACGGGCTTCGCGATCTACGGGCCGAGCATGGACCTCGGGTTCTTCCGGGCCGGGCTCGACCTGGTCGGCGGGCCGATGAACATGCGCGTCATCCACTACCTGGGGATGTGGGTGTTCATCCTGTTCACGATGGTGCACGCCTACCTCGCGAACATCTACAACTTCGCCCCGAGCAAACTCATCTTCCTGTGGAAGGAGACCGTGCCCGAGGGCAAGCACTAGGGCATGCGCTCACAGCCGAAGCCACGGACGGGCCCCGGAGATCCGGGGCCCGTTCCGCTATGATGCTTGGCGAGCGGACTTCTTCGAAGGGAGCGAGATGGCGCAGGAGCGGATACTGGTGCTAGGCGTGGGAACTGCGCTGATGCGCGACGAAGGCGTCGGGCCCCGCGTCGTCGAGGAGCTGTCGCGCGCCTACACCCTGCCGAAATCGGTCCGCGTCGTTGACGCGGGAACGCTCGGGTTCGCCATCCTGCACCTCCTGCGCGACGCTGACTACGTCCTCGTCGTGGATGCCGTCGACGGCACGAGCCACCCCCCGGGCACAGTGCTCCGCTTGAAGCCGGAGCACTTCGCTCCCAATCAAGTGCTGCATTCGCTGCACGACGTGCGGCTCGTCGACGTCTTGAACGCCGCGCGCCTCTCGGGCATCGAGCCGGACGTCGAGTGCGTCGGCGTCCAAGTGGAGGACATCGCGCCGGAGGAGTTCTCAATCGGCCTGACGCCCCTCGTCGAGGCCGCCGTGCCGCGCGCCGTCGCCGCGGTCCTGATGCTGCTGGAAGAGCGCGGTGCGCATCACGAGACGAGTCCGGGCGCCGACCCAGAGCTCGTCGGCGCCGTGGAACGCGCGCTTGCCGAGATGCGCGCGCGCCTGCGCGAGACCGGCTCCTCCGCCGCTTACTCCTGAGGCGAGACCGGCAGCACGAACCCGATCGCGCTTCCCACGCCTTCAACGCTGGTGGCGAACACCGTGCCGCCATGGTCCTCGACGATCCGCTTGACGATCGCCAGCCCGAGCCCAGTGCCGCCCGTGGACGCGGCGCGCGCCTCGTCGGCCCGGTAGAACCGCTCGAAGATGTACGGCAGGTCTTTCTCTGGTATCCCGGACCCGGTGTCGGACACGGTCAGGCGCATCCAGCCGTCGATGCTCTCCACGGTCACGGCGATACGGCCCCGCGTGGTGTGCCGAAGCGCGTTTGCGAGCAGGTTCCGCACCGCCTGCGCGATCCGGAACTCGTCAGCATGCACCATCGCGGGCGCAGGCGAACACGACAGCGAGACCTCCACTCCCTCGTGCGCAAGCACCTTCGCACGTTCCACCTCGCGCTGCGCGATCTCGCACAGGTCCGTCTGGCTCATCTCGTATCGCAACGCGCCCGCCTCGGCCACCGCGAGCTCCTGCAGGTCGTGGACGAGTCGCGACAGCTGCTCGAGGTCCTGCACCATGGATCGCAGCCGTGCTTCATCGAGCGGCATGACGCCTTCTGCCACCGCCTCTGCCTGGGCGCGGAGCGCCGCGATGGGGTTGCGGAGCTCGTGCGCGACGTCGCTCACCATGCGACGCCTCAGCGCCTCGCTGCGCTCCAGCGACTCGGCCATCGTGTTGAACGCCGTCGCGAGCTCCTCGATCTCCGCGGGTCCGCTCACCTCCACTCGATGCGCGAGGTCGCCGCTCGCGACGGCTTCGACGCCTGACGTGAGCTGCCGGAGCGGGCGGACCAGGTACCGAGCGAGCGCGACCGCCGCCAACGCGGCTGTCGCAGCCGCCACGGCAGCCGACACGACGATGCCGCGATCGACTCCCGCCAGGAACGCGCGCTCCGCTGCCCCGAGCACCATGCGCCCGAACCCCATGCCCGGGCCCATGTGCATGCCGTAGGCGCTCAAGTACGCTGCGAACGCGCTGGACAACGCTCGACGTGCGATGAGACCCGCGACGAGGACGGACGCGAGCGCGACGAGGAGGATGGCCAAGAAGACCTGCCACGTGAGGCGTGTGCGCTTCACGAGGGCGCCTCCACCTTGTAGCCGACCCCGAAGACCGTGCGGATGTAGCGCGGCTCCTTCGGGTCGTCGCCGATTTTCTTTCGGATGTTCTTGACGTGGGCGTCGATGGTCCGCTCGTACCCCTCGAACGCATCGCCGGAGACCGCCTCGAGCAGCTGCAGCCGGCTGTACACCCGTCCTGGATGAGCGGCCATCGTCGCGAGGATCTCGAACTCGGTGCGCGTCAACTCGACCTTCTCGCCAGCGACCGTGACTTCCCTGCGCGCTGTGTCGACGACGAGGTCACCGACCACGATCGTCTCCCCCGCCGAGGTGGCCGAGCTGCGATCGACGCGCCTGAGCACCGCCTTCACCCGCGCGACCACCTCGCGCGGGCTGAACGGCTTCGACACGTAGTCGTCGGCGCCGACTTCGAGCCCGATCAGCCGGTCGATCTCCTCTGTCTTGGCCGTCACCAGGATCACGGGAAGGTCGTAGTCGCGCTGGAAGCGGCGCGTGAGCTCGATGCCGTCCACGCCAGGCAGCATGATGTCGAGCAGCGCGATGTCCGGGCGGCGCGCACGGACCGCCTCAATCGCCGCCTCGCCATCGTGAGCCGTCACGACCTCGTATCCAGCCGCTTCGAGGTACGCGGCGAGCACCTCGACGATCTTCTCGTTGTCGTCGACCACTAGGACCGTCCGTCGCATCGCTGCTCCTTCCACAGCTCCAAGCATCGCCGCGCCGCGTGAACCTGCCGTGAAGCTGCTGTGGCTATCTCATGCGCCGAGAAGCTCCCTCACCCGCCGCTCGATACCCCCGGCATCCAGTCCCGCGATTGCATAGAGGTCCGCCGCTCGACCCGAGCCCTGGTAACCACGCACGCCGTGCGGCGCGACCCTCCCCGAAAGGCCGTGCCGTGCGAGGAGCTCCACGACGCTCGCCCACAGCCCAGTGCGCCAGTGGTGGTCCTCGACGCACAGCACGAACGGAGCCGACGCGAGCCGCGCCGCGAGCTCATCAGGCAGGTCGAGCGGAGACGACACCACGCCGACTGCGACGCGCATCCCCTCCCTCTCGAGGCGGTCGGCCGCCTCCACTGCCGCCCCAGAGGGCGTGCCCATGACGAGCACGATGCCGTCAGCGCCTTCTCGCACCCAATCCACCGCGCCGTACGCGAACTCGTAGCCGTCGCCGAAGAAGGGGCTCCCGTCGCTGCGCGCAAGAAGCGGGAGCTTCGACCTGCCCATCGCGAACACGAGGTTGCCCGGGCTGTCGGCCAGAGCCGTGACGGCCTTGTATGTCTGCAGAGGGTCCGCCGGCACGACGACCCGCCACCCGAAGAGGTTGCGGAACGCGCCCACGTAGTCGATGCACTGGTGCGTCTTGCCGTCCTCGCCCACGTCCAGCCCGCAGTGCGTGAGAGCGAGCCGGACGTTCGTGCGGTTGATGTCGTTCAGACGCTGCTGGTTGTAGACCTCGTTGCTGCCGAAGACGCCGAAGTCGGCCCAGAAGGTCAACACGCCGCTGATCGACAGGGCGCCGGCGACCGTCGCGGCGTTGTGCTCGCCGACGCCGCACTGCACGAAACTCTCAGGGCGCTGACGCGCGAAGCCATCGGTCTTCACCGACGATGCGAGGTCGCAGTCCAGAACCGCGATCGGGACTGCGGGATTGTCGCGCGCGAGGTCGGACAGCGCCAGACCCCACGCGGATCGGCAATCGGTGCTCGCAAGATCGCCCTCTGGACGAGACGGGTGAACTGACAGGCGAGGCGGGTCCGCAACGACCGCAGCGTGGGCCGTGGCCGGTTTCGAGCTTCGCGCGGGGGCATGCCGCTCGAGCATCGGCTCCAGACCGAGCTCGGCCATCGCCCGCTCGTACTCCTCTGGAGTCAGCGCTCGGCCGTGATACTCGGCCTTGCCTTCCATGAACGACACGCCCTTCCCGATCACCGTGTGCGCGATCACGGCCACCGGTCGCTCCGGGTCCGCGACCGCTGCTGCGATCGCCTCGTACAGCGCGGCGACGTCGTGCCCGTCGACCTCGAGAACCCCCCAGCCGTCGGCCGCGAAGTCCCTGGCGACGTCGACCGGCATCACGTCCACCGTCCGTCCGGAGATCTGGATGCCGTTCAAGTCGACGACCACCGTCAGATCCGCCAGCCGCTCTTTGGCAGCGAGCCGTCTCGCTTCCCCGACCTGGCCCTTGTGCTGCTCCCCATCGCTCATCGCCACGAAGGTGCGCCACCCTCTGCCGGTCATGCGAGATGCGAGGGCGAAGCCGACGCCCGCTGAGAGCCCCTGCCCGAGGTTGCCGGTGCCCCACTCCACACCCGGGACCGCGCGCTCCACGTGGCCCTCGAACGGGCTGCCTGCCTGCCTGAAGTGCGCGATGGCGTCGTCGAGATCGAAGAAGCCGGCTTGCCCGAGAGCTGCGTAGACGCCAGGCGACGTGTGACCGTGGCTGACGACGATCCGGTCGCGGTCCTCTGCCGACGGGTGCGATGGGTCCACGTTCGCGAAGCTCCACAGCACCAGGTACGTCTCTATGGACGACATCGAGCCGCCCGGGTGCCCGCTGCCCGCTATCGTCGTCATCGTGAGAATGGCGCCACGGGCCTGCCGGGCCCGTTCTTCAAGCTCGGACACGGTCTGCGGGTCGAGCGTCGGGACCACGAAGCCTCTTGGAACCATCGATCCTCCTCGTGCAGCGACACCGGGACGGCAACCAGGTACCATGAGCATACCCGATACAGGACGCAGGAGGTGCGATGGAGGCGCTGCTCGACGTCGCTGCTGCTGCCGCTCGAGCCGGAGGCACGGTGCTGCGATCGATGCGCTCGGAGTTCGGCTCCGCGAGGACCAAGTCCTCTCGGGTCGACTTCGTGACGGATGCGGACGTCGCTGCCGGCGTCGCGGCATGCCGCGCGATCGCGGAACGGATGCAAGGCGCTCTGTTCGTCGTCGAGGAACCCGAGGTGTACGAGCTCGCGGGCGTCGCCCGAGGCGAGCTTGGAGCCGACGACGTATGGGTCATCGATCCGCTGGACGGCACGACTTCCTTCGTGCACGGCTACCCGTGCTACTCGACGAGCGTAGCGTTCGTGAGCGGCGACCAGCCGGTGGCGGGCGCGGTCTACAACGCGGCTCTCGACGAGCTCGCCGTCGCACAGACCGGTCGGGGAGCCCGTCTTGATGGCGCTCCGCTCACGGTGAGCGGCGTCGAGCGCATCGAGGACGCGCTTCTCGTCACGGGCATCCCCTACGATCGCGGGCGTCCGTTCGAGATCCAGATGCGCGCGATCGAGCGCATCGCACGCGTCGCTCACGACATCCGACGAGACGGCTCCGCGGCGGTCGACTGCTGCCACGTCGCGGCCGGGCGGGTCGACGGCTTCTGGGAGTTCGGGCTCAAGCCGTGGGACCTCGCGGCAGGGGTCGTCATACTGCGCGAGGCCGGCGCTGTCGTGACGGGCGCGGACGGCAGGGACTGGGACGTCTTCGCGCCCGGGATCGTCACGGCAGGGCCGGCGCTGCACGCCCACCTGCTCCAAGCGGTCCTCGAAGCACAGCGCTAGCGGCGAGAGCCGACCGAACGGTCCTCGGCGTGCTCGATCCCTAGCTCGCGGAGCACCTTGTCTGCTGCCCGCTCGCCGCTTTCGATGCAGTTCGGGATGCCGACGCCGCGAAACGCGCTCCCGGCCATGCCGAAGCCCGGAATCTCCGCGCACCGCCCCTCGATCTCTTCGACGCGGTCGAGGTGCCCCAACGTGTACTGCGGCATCCCGCCCGCCCATCGGTAGACGCGAGCGAAGACCGGCTTGGCGTCCTCAGGCATTCCCAGCATGCGAACGATCTCAGAACGCGTCGTCTCGATCAGGTCCTCGTCGCTCGCCTCCGTCAGGTGCTGGTTTTGCGGCCCGCCGATGAACCCGCGCATGAGCACGCGGCCTGCCGGCGTTCGGTCCGGCCACTTCGAGGACGAGAGCGTCACCGCAAGCAACGGCCGCTGCTCGACGAGCGGCACCAGGATCCCGTGCCACCGCTTGTCGAAGGGGCACACGGACTCGTCGAAGGCAAGCGGGACGGTGACCGACGAAGAGCAGGGGATCTCGGACAGGAGCTCGGCGATCCGCTCGTCGACGCCTTCTACGAGCCTCGTTGCAGCCCACGCCTCAACAGCCACCACGACCGCGTCAGCCGCCAGCAACTCGCCACCTTCAAGCGCCACGCGCCAGCCCGCTCCCGACCGCTCTACCGCAGCGGCTGCCCTGCTGAGCAGGATCCGATCCGCGCCGATGGCGGCCGCCATCGCGTCTGGAAGCGTCTGCATACCACGCACGAAGGTGTTGAAGAACGACCACGGCTTCGCGCCGGGACGCGCCGGCTGACGAGCCTTCATCGCCTCGCGAGACTTCCGCTGCTCCAGGAAGCCGAGGATCAGCGAGCCGTGCTTCTGCTCCATCTCGAGAAACTCCGGGAATGTCGCGGCAAGCGACATCACCTTCGGATCGGAGGCGTGGACGCCCCCCACCAGCGGCTCTGCGACCCGGTCGAGCGCTTCGCGCCCCATGCGGCGCACGACGAAGCTCTCCAGGGTCTCGTCGTGGTCTTTCGCGGTCTCCCCTGGCGCCCACCGCTCCTTGCGCGGGATCAGCAGGTCGAGCGCCATCCGGATCTTGCCCGGCCACGAGTAGAGCGGCGTCGTCGCGAGCGGGAGCAGCTTGGTCGGCGCGAACATCATGATGCCGTCCGGCAACTCGATGAGCCGCTCGCCCTTCACGATCAGGGTCCGCTTGTTCTCGTCGAGCGCGGGAACGATGTCGTCCTCGATGCCGAGCGTCCGTGCGACGCGCCGCACCGCCGGCTTCGTCGAGACGAACGCGTCCGATCCGCCATCGACGACGTACTCGCCGCCCGCAGGGTCTGGCACGAAGTCGGTGGCGATCTTCCCTCCGATGCGATCGCTCTTCTCGACGACGACGACCTCGACGTCGTGGCCAGCCGCCCGCGCCCGAGCGATGCGGAACGCGGCGCCGAGTCCTGCAACACCGCCGCCGATCACCACGACCCGCTTCATCTGCTCTCCTCTCGCTGCGCGTCCGCGCCCATCACGCCGAGGTCCCCAAGCACCTTGCGGGCAGCTCTCTGACCGCTCTCCAGCGCGTTCGGGACACCGACCCCACGGTACGCGTTGCCAGCGAACGCGACGCCGCGCAGCTCTGACTCCAAGCGCTCGATGGCATCCACGCGGTCGAGGTGCCCCAGCGTGTACTCGGGCATCCCGCCAGGCCACCGGAAGAGCCGCGCGTACCGCGGCGTCGCCGAACGTCGAACGCCCAAGAGGTCCGCAAGCTCCTCGTGCGCCAACGCGATCAGATCCTGATCAGTCGCTTCCAGCACGCCTTCGTCACGCGGTCCGCCCAGGAAGCCGCGCAGCAGCACCGTCCCTTCGGGCGCACGGTCTGGCCACTTCGAGGACATGAGCGAGATGCCGGTCACGTGCCTGCGCTCGATGGCGGGAGCGAGGATGCCGTGCCAGCGCTTATCGAACGGGCAGTCGCGCTCGTCGTACGCGAGCACGACCGTCGCTGCTGACGAGCAGGGGATGCTGCCGACGAGCTCCGCGATCCTCGCGTCGATCCCCTCGGCGAGCTGCGCCGCCGCCCACGCTTCGGTGGCGACGATCACGGCGTCGGCATCGATCGCGGTGCCGTCTTCGAGCTCCGTCCGCCAGCCGCCACCCGTCCGCTTCACCCGCACCGCCGCCGATCCCGTCCTGATGCGCTCCCTGCCCGCAGCGTCCGCGAGCGCGTCCGTGATGGTCTGCAGCCCTCCGTGAAACGACGAGAAGAACGTTCGGCGCGGCGCCCCCGCAGGCGCCTTGGCTCGCATGGCCTCGATGCGCTTCCGCTGAGCCAGGAAGCCACGGATGAGAGAGCCGTGCTTCTGCTCCATCTCAAGCAGGTTCGGATACGTCGCTGCCAGCGACATCGTGGCCGGGTCGGACCCGTTCACGCCTCCGACGAGCGGTTCGGCGAGCCGATCGAGGCACTCGCGTCCCATGCGTCGTACGACGAAGCTCTCGAGCGTCTCGTCGTGGTCTCGTGCGGTCTCCCCTGGCGCCCACCGCTCCTTGCGCGGTATCACCAGGTCGAGCGCCATCCGGATCTTGCCTGGCCAGGAGTACAGCCGCGTCGTCGCGAGCGGGACGATCTTGGTGGGAGCGAACATCATGATGCCGTCCGGCAGCTCCACCAGCCGGCCGTCCTTCACGATGAACGTCCGCTTGTTCTCGTCGAGCGTCCCGCACAGCTGGTCAGCGATGCCAAGCTCGGCAGCCGCTCGGTGCACGGCCGGCTTCTCGGTGAGGAACGAGTCCGAGCCGCCGTCCGCGACGTACAAGCCGCCGCCGCGATCAGGGGCCCGATCGGTGAAGATCTTCCCGCCGAGCCGGGGATCCTTCTCGACGAGCACGAACTCGACGTCGCTTCCTGAGCGCGAAGCTTTGGCTATCTCGTACGCTGCGCCGAGTCCCGCGATGCCGCCTCCGATGACAGTGACCCGCTTCATGCCGCCTTGCGCACCTCGTTCTCTGTCCACGCACGCGACCGCCTGCCGGAGCGTCGGCATGCTGCCTACAGGCCCCTATCCCTGGTCGCACCCCACGCCGAGAACGACCTCCGCGATCGCGTTCGCGAGGGCCGGATGCGCGTTCGGGACACGCGACCGCACGAACGACAGGCCCTCTTCCTCTGCTGTCGCTCGGGCCTCCACGTCCAGGTCGTACAGCGTCTCCATGTGGTCGAGCGCGAAGCCGACGGGCGCCGCCACGACCGCTTCGAAGCCAAGACCCACCGCCTGGGCGATCACATCCTCCAGGTCTGGAGCGAGCCATTGCCCGCCTCGGGCGCCCTTCGACTGATAGCACACGACCCAGGAGACCTCGCTCTCCAGGTCGCCCACCGTGCTCGACTGCGCCACCTCGATGGCGTGCCCGCTCGACAATCCGACTTCCCGCGCCACCGCTCTGCTGAGATTCACGAGCTCGCCTGCATACGCTTCGGCGCCATCGTCGGCCACCGGCAGACTGTGCGCCGTGAACGCGACGAGCGCCCGCGCGCTCCCGACGCTTTCGAGCGCCTCCTTGAGCGCGTCGGCGTGCAGGCGGCGGTACGCGTCGAGCGAGGCGAGCTGCGGGGCCTCGCACGTCGACAGGCCGGCTCGCGCGCTGATCGCCTCGTCGATCGCCTCTCGATACCGCGCGTGCGTCACAGCGGCTTCGAGCGGCGACAGCGAGACGTGCGCGATGCACCGGGCGCCGCCGTCGGCCAGCGCAGCGACCGCGTCGCCGATCGTCGGGTGCCAGTACCGCATGCCGACCTCGACCGGCATCTCGCGTCCCGTAGCAGCGAGAGCAGACCGCACCTGCGCCGCGAGCTCACGCGCAGTGAGCGCGAGCGGTGAGCACCCGCCGATTCGCTCGTAGCGAGCCTTCACCCGCGCGAGCACGGCCGGGTCGGGGTCGCGCCCGGTGAGGTTGCGCATGAACGGCCCGACGGCGTCGGGGCAGTCCGGGCCGCCGAAACCGCTGAGCAGGACGCCGTCAGCCAGCATGCTTCCCGCCGCGTATGCGGTCCGAGTGCTCGTGCACCAGCCGCACGAGCGTCTTCGCCTTCTCGGGATCGGTCGTCTTGTGGATGCCGTGCCCCAGGTTGAAGATGTGCCCCGGCCTCGTCCCGACCGCTTCGAGGATCTCCACGACCATGCGCTCCAGCTCCTCGTCCGGAGCGAACAGCGCCACTGGGTCGATGTTGCCCTGGATCCCGAACCGCTCGTCGATCATCTCGACTGCCTTGCGCATGTCCAGACGCCAGTCGATGCCGACCACGTCACACCCCGTCTGGAGCGCAAGGTCGAGCATCGAGGTCGCACCGTTCGGGAAGTAGATGACCGGCACGCCGTCCGGATCGACCCTCTTGCCGTGCTCGATGAGCGCTTGCACGACGCGAGCGGTGTGCGGGAGCACGTAACGCTCGTAGTCGCGCGGCGCAACGTACCCCACCCAGCTGTCGAAGACCTGCACCGCCTGCGCTCCGGCGTCCATCTGCGCCGAGAGGTACGCGATGACCGTGTCCGAGATCTTCGTCATCAACTCGTCCCACGCGGCCGGATCGCTCCACATGAGCGCCTTGGTGATCTCGTAATCGCGCGTGCCGTGACCCTCGATCATGTAGCTCGCAAGCGTGAAGGGCGCACCGCCGAAACCGATGAGCGGCACCTTCTCAGCGAGCTCGCGGCGCAGGATGCGGATCGCCTCCATCACGAAGCCCGTGTCGTCGATGGGATCCGCGACGTGCAGGCGCGCTACGTCCGCAGCAGAACGCACCGGGTTGTGGATGACCGGACCCTCCCCTTTCGCGAACTCGAGCTCAAGCCCCATTCCAGGGAACGGCACCAGGATGTCGGAGAAAAGGATCGCCGCGTCGACGCCGATGATGTCGACCGGCTGCAACGTCACTTCCACGGCGAGCTCCGGAGTGCGGCACATCTCGAGGAAGCCGTGCTTCTCCCGAATAGCACGGTACTCCGGCATGTAGCGACCGGCTTGCCGCATCATCCAGATCGGCGTCCGCTCCGTGGCCTCGCGCCTGCAGGCGCGCAAGAACAAGTCGTTGAACGGCATCGGGGTCCTTTCGTACGGGAGAAAGCCGCGCACAAGTCTACCACGCAGATAGCGTCGCGGGCCCCGGCATCACGCCGAGGCCCGCTGAAGTATTGCGTGCGCTGCCGCTCAGGTCACGCGTTCGGAGCGGTGTCCAGGATCTTCTGGACGATGCTCGGATCCGCAAGCGTGCTGATGTCGCCGAACGCCTCCATGTCGCGCTCCCCGGCTGCGATCTTCCGTAGGATGCGGCGCATGATCTTCCCCGACCGGGTCTTGGGGAGCTCGGGCACGAAGTGGATGAAGTCCGGCTTGGCGATCGGGCCGATCTCTTCCCGCACGTGACCGGTGAGGATCTTGGCCAGCGTCTCGCTGGGCTCGTTGCCTTGCCTCAGGATCACGTAGGCGTAGATGCCCTCGCCCTTGACTTCGTGCGGATATCCGACGACCGCGGCTTCCGCGACCGCAGGGTGGCTCACCAGCGCGCTCTCGATCTCTGCGGTGCCCATGCGATGGCCAGAGACGTTGATGACGTCGTCCACGCGACCGAGCAGCCAGTAGTAGCCGTCCTCGTCCACGCGTGCCCCGTCACCGGTGAAGTACTTGCCGGGGAACGCCGTGAAGTAGACTTCCTTCACGCGCTTGTTCTCCGGGTCGCCCCACGTGCCGCGAAGCATGCCTGGCCACGGCTTGGCGATGCACAGACGGCCGCCGCTGCCCACGGGCGTGGGCGTGCCGTCCTCGTTCACGACCTCGGGAACGATGCCGAAGAACGGCCGCGTCGCTGAACCGGGCTTCATCGGAGTGGCGCCCGGCAGGTTCGTGATGATGTGGCCGCCGGTCTCTGTCTGCCAATAGGTGTCGACGATTGGCACCCGCTCCCGGCCGATGTTCTTGTAGTACCACATCCAGGCCTCGGGGTTGATCGGCTCGCCCACCGTGCCCAGAACGCGCAGCGTGCCCAGGTCGTACTTCGCCGGCCACTCCTCGCCTGCTTTCATGAGAGCACGGATGGCGGTCGGCGCCGTGTAGAACTGGTTGACGCCGTGCTTCTCTATGATCTCCCAGAAGCGACCTGGATCCGGGTAGGTCGGCACGCCTTCGAACATCACCGTGGTCGCACCCACGGCGAGCGGACCGTACACGATGTACGAATGACCCGTCACCCAACCGATGTCGGCGGTGCACCAGAACACGTCCTCGTCGTGGTAATCGAAGACGTACTTGAACGTCGTTGCAGCGTACAGCAGGTAGCCAGCCGTCGTGTGGAGGACGCCCTTCGGCTTCCCGGTCGAGCCGGACGTGTAGAGGATGAACAGCGGATCCTCGGCGTCCATCCACTCGATGTCGCAGTGACGCTTGACGTCGGCGGCACGGACCTCCTCGTGGTACCAGAAGTCCCGGCCCGGCTCCATGTCGACGCGCGTCCGAGCGCGCGACACGACGATGACCGACTCCACCGACGGGCACTCGAGCAGCGCCACGTCCGCTTCCGCCTTGAGCGGCGTGAGACGGCCGCCGCGGATGCCCTCGTCTGCCGTGATCAGCATCTTCGCGCCGCAGTCCTGGATGCGGTCGCGCAGCGCAGCGGATGAGAAGCCGCCGAAGACCACCGAGTGGATCGCGCCGATGCGTGCGCACGCAAGCATGGCGATCGGCAGCTCGGGAATCATCGGGAGGTAGATCGCCACACGGTCGCCCTTCTTGATGCCGTGCTTCTTGAGCACGTTCGCGAAGCGGCACACCTTGTAGTACAGCGACTGGTAGGTGTACATCTTCGTGCGGCCCTCGTCTGACTCCCAGATGATGGCCGCCTTGTTCCGGCGCCAGCTGTTGAGGTGGCGATCGATGCAGTTGTAGGTCACGTTGAGCTTACCGCCCTTGAACCACTCGATCCGCGGCGTGTCGAACTCGTAGTCCAGGACGGTGTCCCACTTCTTGTGCCAGTGGAGCATCTCCTCCGCCATCTCGGCCCAGAACCCCTCCGGATCCTCCACCGAACGGCGGTACATCTCCTCGTACTGCTCCATGCTGTTGATGTACGCCCTCTCAGCGACCCACGCGGGTGGCTGGACGACGCGATCTTCCTGCGACAGCGCTTCGATGTGCGTCGACTCCGACATGCTCGCCTCCCTTGCTTCGGACAGTCAGGCGCCCCGGCTTGGCAGCCGCTTCGGACGCGCTCTTTGGGACATGGTACGGGACGATGGCTCGCATCCCGCTCTGCCCCAGGTGTCCGGCTGTGAATTCTCGGTAGACGGCACGCAGGGTCGCCGGACGGTTCTGTCTGTGCCACGGACACCTCGCGTACGCGGCGCACATGTGAAATGTAACCGCTGTTGCAATCTCGAGAGGCTTGCGCTATGTTCGCGCCGCAACAGTTTCCCTTCCCTCAGTGCGAGCCGTTCGGGGACGGCATACGAACGGCGGGCCGTAAGGGTCGGTGACCGGCATCCCGATCCGGCGGCGGAAGGCCGCAGGCCTTACGAGACTCAGGGGTAGACAGGGAAGGCATGGTGAGAGCCCTGGCCCGAAGGCCAGGGCTCTCCGTCGTATCGGAAGAGATGCTACGCCGAACGCGTCGCGTTCACGGGCTTCACGACGAGACCGTCCGAAACCTCAGCGAGGCACGCGAGAACCATCCCTTTCGGCAGCGCGGCGGCTCTGCCGAGCGCAGGACGGATGGCGGCCGGCGCGCCTTCCAGGATGCGCACCGCGCACTGCCCACAGGTCCCTCGACCGCCGCACTGAGCGGCTATCGCGATGCCCGACTTGCGAGCGGCCTCAAGGACAGTCGCACCCGCTGGAACGACCGCTTCGACGCCAAAAGGCTCGAAGCGGACGCGGCACGCGCGCGCGCTCATGTCCGCGGCAGAAGCGCGACGCCCCAGCCCGTGCCGGTGTGCGCCGTGATCACGGGACCCGCCTCAACGACGTGCATCTCCTCGACCTGGTACCGCTCGGAGATGCGCTCGGCAAGGTATCTCGCCTTGTCTTCCGAGAGCGCGTGCATCACGGCGAACACGCCTTTGACGTGGCTGCCCATCTGCCGCTCGACCCACGCGAGGGTCTTATCGAGCGCCGCTCGCGTGCCGCGAGCACGGCCCACCGCTTCGAAGGCGCCGTCTTCGTCCGGACTTATCATCACCTTCAAGTCGAGCAGACCGCCCAGGAGCGCCGAGACCCTCCCGATCCGTCCGCCCTTGGCAAGGTTGTCGAGCTTGTCCAACCCGACGATCATCTTGGTCTTCGCCCGGGCGTCTTCGAGCACCTCGAGCACGCGCGCCGCGTCCGCACCGGCCGTCGCTGCACGAGCGGCCTCCAGCACCTGCAGCGCCTCGCCCCAGGCGAGGTTGCGCGTGTCGAACACGTGGACGCGGCCAGCGAACCGCTTGGCCGCCTCCCGCGCGGACTCGATCGTCCCTGAGAGCGCCGAGGAGATGTGCACGGACACGACCTCTTCGAGCCGCTCGAGAAGCCGCTCGTACGCGTCGACGAACGAACCGACGGACGGCTGCGAGGTCGTCGGGAGCTCTGGCGCTTCGGCCATCCGCTCGAAGAACTCCTTCTGCGTGAGCTCGCCGTCTTGGAATGTCTGGCCGCCGACCGTCACCGACAGCGGAACGACCTCGATGCCGAGCTCCGCCGCGAGATCAGGTGTGATGTCCGACGTGCTGTCGGTAGCCACGCCGACTCTCCGTGTCGCCATCGTGTCCGCCTGCTACTCGAAGTGGACCATGCCGTGCGACATGCGCTTGCCGCCGATCACGTGCACGTGGAGGTGCCCGACCGTTTGCATCGCATCAGGACCGTTGTTGACGATGACTCGGTATCCGGATTCCGCCACGCCCTTCGCCTCAGCGACCTTCGGAACCGCCGTGAACAGCGCGGAGATGACCTCTGCCGGCACGTCGGGCCCCATCCTGTCGAAGTGCTCCTTCGGGATGATGAGCGTATGCACCGGCGCTTGCGGCGCGATGTCGTCGAATGCAAGCACCTGGTCGTCCTCGTAGACGACCTTGGCGGGGATCTCGCCCCTGGCAATCATGCAGAACACACACTCGCTCACAGCCGCCCCTTTCTTCTGGTGCTCACTCGGTCTCTTGCGTGTCCTCGAGCTCGCCGATCAGCATCGTCACCTTCTGCTCTGCCGTCTCAAGCTTCGCCCGGCACGCGCGCAGGAGCGCGACGCCGCGCTCGTACCGCGCGAGGCTCTCTTCCAGCTCGAGCGTGCCGCTCTCGAGGTCCGCCACGATCCGCTCGAGCTCCGCAAGCGCGTCGCCGAACGACAGATCGGCGGCTTCGACTGATGCATTCGCGTCCGTCATGTACGCTCCTTCTCCACTTCGTCGACGGTGCACGCCATCCGTCCGTCTTGCACGCGAACGGCAATCGCATCGCCGATTGCCACGTCGTCGACAGACCGGACGAGACGTCCCGTCGCCTTCGCATAACATACCGCATATCCGCGGCTCAGCGTCTTGAGCGGCGACAGCCCATCGAGCTTCGCAGCGCCGAGCGCCACCCGCCGCTTGGGTTCGTCCAGCATACGCGCACCCGCGCGCACGAGATCGCGCTCGATGAGCGCGCACCGCGACCGCGTCTGCTCGAGGACGCGCGTGCCCGCGGTCTCGAGCGCACACCGCAGAGCATCGAGACGCTCTCGCTCGCGAGACATCCGCGCAGGCAGCGCCGCGGCGAGGGCGGCGGCCGCGTCGTCGACCGCCTGCATCCACCCAGACAGCACCGCGTGAGGATCCGAGAAGGGGCGTCGCTGGGCGAGCATCTCCAGACGGTGACGCTGGCGCTGGACGCCGTGCCGCAGAGCGCGAGCGAGCAGACGCTGCTGCTCGTCGAACCGCTTCCTGACCTCTGCTATCGAGGGAGCGGCGGCCTCAGCAGCAGCCGTCGGCGTGGACGCGTGGAAGTCGGCGACCAAATCGGCGATCGAGACGTCCGGCTCGTGCCCGATGCCGCTCACCACGGGCACCGGACATGCTCGGATCGCTCGGGCGACGAGCTCGCTGTTGAAGGGCATCAAGTCCTCGTACGAGCCGCCTCCGCGGCACAGGATCACCACGTCGACGCCTGGCTCCTCGCCCACGCGGCGGAGCCCCTCCACGATCGCCTCGACCGCGCCGTCGCCCTCCACCTGCACGCCCGCTATCATGACCTCGGCGACCGGGTAGCGCCGCTTGAGCGTCTGAAGCACGTCGTGCACCGCTTTGCCGCGCGGCGAGGTCACGACGCCGATGCGCCGCGGATACGCCGGCAGCGGCCGCTTGATCGCGTCGGACGTCAGCCCCTCGGCTTCCAGCTTTCGAGCGAGCGCCGCCACCTGCATCCTCAAGACGCCCTCACCGGCCGGCGCCATGCTCCGGACCTGGAACTGCATCCTGCCCTTCTGCGCGTACACCGTGAACGTCCCGACCGCCTCGACGAGCATGCCGGCGCGCAGCTCGAACCCACACCGCTCGTACGCATCCCGCCACATCAAGCAGGGCATCGCAGCGCGGTCGTCCGCCAGCGTGAAGTACACCGCCTTGTAGCCGGGTTTGAGCGTGGCCTCGGACACTTCGCCGATCACGCGCACGGAGATCGTCTCCAGCGCGCTCTTCGCAAGCGCAAGCGCTTCGGAGACAGAGATCGCATCCCCGTTCACGACTCACCCCCCTTCTCGCTCGCCAACGGCGGCTCGCCGGGCCTGACGACGACGCCGTTCCCGGAAACGGCAAGCGCGATCTCGCCGCGCAGCAGCCCATCCAGCTCGGCGCCGACCATGGCGTGCCGCCACCCAGACGCGAGCGGGCTGTCAGGTTCGCCCTCCGCGAACGCCTCGAGGTCTGAGCGGCTCGCGATCAGCGTCGGCGCGACGCCGTGCTCGCGCGCCCGCGCCCGCACTAGGGCCGCCATCAAGTCGACGACCTCGGACGGCACGGCCCGGCGAGCGTGCTTGTGCGGCAGCGACGGCCACTGGTCGCGCGGAACCGCTCGCCCTCGCTGGACCGCCTCCACGATGGCTCTGCCGTAGCGACGCGCGACTTGATCCGAAAGCCCGCGGATGCCCGCGAGGTCCGCCTCTCGCTCGGGTGCTCTGCGGGCGATCTCGACCAGCGTCTCGTCGGGCACGAGCCAGCGCCTCGGTATGTCGCGCCGCTGCGCCTCGCGCTCCCTCCACGCTGCAAGCTCACGCAAGACCGCAGAAGACCTGCCCCTGAGCGACGATGCCCGCTTCACGCGCAGGTACTGCTGCTCGGGAACCACCGCGTAGGTCGCCGGGTCCGCCATGCGCTCGAACTCGTCGGCGAGCCACGCAAGCCGGCCGGACGACTCCAGCAGGCTGTGGATCGTGCGGTACAGCGGCAACAGGTAGCGCACGTCGTCGAGAGCGTACTCGACCTGCTCCTTCGACAGCGGACGCGCCGACCAGTCCGTGTAGCGCTGGGACTTCTCGAGCGGGACGCCCAGCATCGCAGCGACAAGGTCTTGGTAGCTCGTCTGCGAGGCGTGACCCGTGAGCGTCGCCGCAACCTGGGTGTCGAACACCGGCGCCGGAGGCGCTCCGAAGACGCGGCAGAGGATCTCGATGTCCTGCCCGCCAGCGTGGAACACCTTGGTGATGCCGCGATCTCGCATCAGGGAGGCAAGCGGAGCCAGATCGAGCCCAGAGAGCGGATCCACCGCCACGGCTTCCTCGTCCGTTGCCAGCTGCAGCAGGCAGAGGCGTGGGTAGTACGTGCGCTCTCGCAGGAACTCCGCATCGACGGCGAGCGCATCCGCGCTCGACGCACGTTCGACGAAGGATGCGAGCCCTTCAGCAGAATCGATCAGCACAGCCGCCTCGTGAGTCGCGTGAAGTAGAATCGGGGACGTACCGCATCAGAAGTGTACCGTAACGCTCCGACAGGAACCGCATGGACGTCCTCGTTGTCGCCAACCTGCGCTCCGGCTCGACTGACGCACGGCTTCTGCAGTTCATCGACTCGCTGGTGACCCTCGGCGCATCGGTCACGATGCGCTTCGTCGCGCCGCACGCGCCCATCGACGAGCTCATGCGCGACGCGGGCTCGTTCGACCGCGTCGTGGCTGCAGGAGGCGACGGAACCGCGTCGTCGGTGCTGTACGCCGCGCGACACCTCCACGTGCCGGTGGCGCTCTTCCCCTCGGGCACGGCCAACCTCTGCGCTCGAAACCTCGGGCTCCCGAGCGACCCGCATGCGCTCGCCGAGCTCGCGCTCAACGGCTCGCCCCGACGCTTCGACCTCGGCGAGATGACGGTCGGCGATGCGACGAAGGGCTTCTTCGTCGTCGCGGGGGCAGGGTTCGACGCGCAGATCATGGCTGGCGCTGAGCCACTCAAGCCGTCCCTCGGCGAAGGCGCGTACATCCTCGCAGCCCTGCAAGCGGCGCGCTCTTGGCCTTCGACGCTCATACTGACGCTCGACGGCAAGAAGGTGGTCACCGAGGGGACCGCAGTGCTGCTGGTCAACCTCGCGCGGATCCAGTTCGACCTTGCGCTCGTGCACGAGAGCGACGCCACGGACGGCGTCTTCGAGGTCGTCGTCATGAAGACGCGCTCGCTCGCGGACCTCGTGCCTGCGGTGTGGGCCGCGCTTCTCGATCGCCTGGGGTCGTACCCCGACCGGCCTGGCTTCGAAGTCCACACCGCGCGCGAAGTCGAGGTGATCGCAGAGCCGCCGCTTCCAGTGCAGCACGACGGCGAGGTCGACGGCGCGACACCGCTGACTGCTCGGGTGCTGCCTGGCGCTGCGCTCGTCGTCGCTCCGGACGCTCACTCCCGAGTCTGAACGAGCGTGCCGAGCGGCACCTGCGGGAAGAGCTCCAGCACGTCTTTGTTGTACATGCGGATGCATCCGTGGGACGCCTTGGTGCCGATAACCCACGGCTGGTTCGTCCCATGGATGCCGTACGCCGTGTAGACGTAACGCACCGAATCGCCGCTGACCACCCGCCGGAACAGGCGCATCTTGCGCGGGCCGTACACGCTTTGAGGGTCGGTGTAGTACTTCGCGCCGATCTTCCAGATCGCCACCGGCGTCTCCATGCCGGGTCTGCCGATGGCGATCGGGTACGCCTTCACGAGCACGTCGTTCTTGACCCAGTAGAGCCGGAAGTCCGACTTGTCTACCACGATGCTCGTTGCCGCAGGGTACGCCAGCCGCCGCAACCGCATCGCCGACTCGCCCGTGGAACCGCGGCTGGATACCGCCACCGCACGCAACGCCTCGCCGTCGTTCGGGCTGGCGACGGTTCCGAACGACACGGTCGAGTACGGTGCTGCGCTCTTCTCAGCAAGCAGCGTGGTCCCGCCATAGAGCCTGACCGTGCGCGTGTTCACGCCGGTGCGCACAGTCACGACCACCTTCTTGCCGACGGGCGCGTTCCTGACTGGGACGACGAACTCCGGGGCGTGCGCACGGCCTTCGAGCTCCGACTGCACTGCCCGCGGCACTGCGCCCTCCCCACCCACGAGCGTCACCCGCGAGATCCCGGCGCCAGGATCCGAGAGCCACGCTGCGGTCTCCTGCGGCACCCCCGTCGCGCTCACGAGCACCAGTGGGCCGCCGCCACGCGCGGTCAGCTGCGCCGAAGCGACGGCGTCCACGACCGTCCGAGCCACCACAGCTGACGTCGCATCGACGATCCCGCGCTCGCGCGCCTCGCGAGCGATCGCTGCGGCGGTGCCATACCGGTTGCTGCCCCACCACCGCTCCGTGGCTCCCACGGCGCGTGCGGTCGCATCGGACACGACTCCTTCACCGCCGAGGACGACCACCTGGGAAGCACTGAGCGACTCCAGAGCCGACCTCGTGGCCTCAGGGACGCTGTCGCGGGCGACGTACAGCATCGGCGCGCGAGCTGACGCCGCAACTCCTGACCCAGCAAGTGCGTCGACGAGGCCCTTCGAGGGCTCGCCGTTGGCGACGAGCACCATTGCGGGCGACGACGAAGTATCGCGCGAGGCCACGAGCGAGGCGACGGCCGCAGCCGTGGCGTACCTGTCGGGCCCGAAGACACGCGTGGTTTCTGCCGACGATCCGAGCTCGGTTCGGATCGCGCGCACACAGGCGTCGCTGACGCTGCCGGGACCTCCGACGACCACGACCGCCACCGTCGGCTCGCGTGAGGCGATCGCCTGAAGCGCGCTCCGCACGGGGGCAGGCACGCCGTCGCGGCGCACCAACAGCAGCGGCGCGTCCATCGCACCAGAGAGCGCCGATGCGGCAAGCGCGTCGCTGATCGACGCATCCTCGCCCGACGCTACGACGAGGGTCCGGACGCCCTCCCAACCGGGGAACGCGGCTTCGGAGACGGCGACCGCGGTGCCGTATCGGTCCACTCCCGAAAGCCGCTGCGTGGTCACGCACACGTCGCCGCCGTCGTAGGCCGCCACGGCGGCTGCAGGAAGCGCGGCAAGAGAGCAGCTGATGGCCAGACCGAGTACGAATATCGCCGTCTTCCGCATGAGCCCACCCTCCGCCGTTCGCCTCGCCTTCAGAAACGATAACACGCCCGAGCTGGCTACGGGCATCGTGCTGCTTCGGCGTCCGCGTCGTCTTGCGGGTCGAATCTCGCGCCGCGGTTCGGACGGAACGCAGGCTAGTCGACCGCCGGCGCCTGCTCGTCCAGCCGCCACAGCCACGCCGCGACTCGCCGCGACTGCAGCACGAACAGAGCTCCGAAGACGACCTGGAAGATGCTCATGACTATGCTTACGACGAACGCTCCCGACCACGAGAACGGGTCGAAGTCCAATTCCGGCTGGAAGAGCAACGCCACGCCCAGTGTGTCGTTCATAACGGCAACAATGCTGACCAGGCCCTTCGCCAAGACGCTGAGTCCCACCAGGATGACGCCGACGCGGAGAAGATCGCTCGCTTCGACGGACAGTGCCACGTCTTCGTCTTGGAAAAGCTTCTCCGATGAGCCCCCCATTCCGTCTCAGCCGGCAGCGGCGGCGCTATTCAGCCAGCGCCCTCCCTAGCATACAGATTCCAGGGACATTCATCGCCCATCTGAGCGAACCCCGGAGGCCGCTACAAGGTCGTCGGCAGCAAGCTGAAGGCTGCCAGCGGCCACCCTTTCATGCTGTCAGCTCCTTGAGATACGGCGTGAACACGCGCTTGAACGCAAGCAGCTGTTCGATCATCCACTTGTGCAGTTCAGCTAGAGTCTGCTCATCCGCTTCGATTGATCCGTCGCGGTACACGGCTATACGTGAGGCCCTCTTGTCGTCGAGCCTCTCCCAGGAAAGCTCCTCGCCCAGTTCCTTCTCAATCTCATGTTGTTTCAGGAGCAGTCCGTCGAAAATCTCCTTGTTCCTCTGAGCGTCTCCCTGATCGATGTAGAGCTCTACGCGGACACGATCACCCTGGGCAAACACAGCGGCATAGGTGATTCCTGAAACGCCAGAGGCGAAAGATGCCCAGTTCTGAGGTTGCGCGATGTGGCTCTTGGTGAACTTGTGCCGCTCCCGAAGTTCGTCAGTGAGTCCCTGGAAGAACCGCTGATACGCCTGCCCTCTCGGCGTCGGGCTTTGGCTGGCTCGGCGCGTCGCCTTTTGCCACTTGTTGGGAAAGACGATGGGATTGAGGTTCACTGCAGGCGGCGAGTCACCAATCTGCAGCACCTTAAGGGCGATTGCGAAGAACGAGGTTGAGGAATCAGTCCTCTCGTTAAGCCACTCCAAAGCCTGTCGGTGCTCGTCCCGGATCTGTTGGGCGATCCATACGAGCATGGAGGCCTCTACTCCGGATGCGTACGTGAGAAGCTTCCCCAGGTGATCATGGTCGGTCGAACCGTACTGGTTTTCGATTACGACAGCGTCTCCCGTGGACAAGTCCTTAGCAAGGATGTCTAGAGAGAAATCTCCAACGCTCTGTTCAGTCGCAGTGACTTCGAGATCCGTTCCGAGCACTTCACCCAACATGCCGATGTTCTCAGCGAGCCACGGCGTGAAATCGCGCGGCTCGCTAGGCCACACAGTCCTAGGGTCAAGTCTCTTGAGCTTTGCCAATGGCTGCTTCATCTCTTCTCCTCGCCGTCGACACGTACTGTCGTTGCGTCGCTACCTGACGCCTTGGCGCCTCAGCTGCGCTCCGATGCCGTCTTAGTCAGTCTACCTCGTGCGCCTCAGCTGGATGCGCTTGTTAGCTGTCGCCCGACTCCTACTTCAAGAACGTGAGAGCAGTAGCCGCCACCGCGAAGAGACCAGCCGCCGCGATGAGGACACCGTAGACCCGGAACCTTCGAACAGCCCGGTGGTCTACAGCCACGTCATCGGGAGCCTTGCCGGGGAAGCCGTTCCTGAACCACCAGGCGGGTCGCGCTGCCATGTGTATGCCCAGAACCGACAGGGCGAGCAGGGCTATCTGGAACACCACCATTGGATCCGGATTCCAAAGAGGGTGATGTGCCCGTACTGCCGCCTCCAAGTCCCCTCGTGCAATGAGACGCTGGCTCTCCAGGAATCCCGGGACGTCGAACAGCCACCAGAACAACGCGAACGAAATCGCTCCCGACCCAAGGACGATTACCATCCGCATAGCCAGAGGGAGACGCCCGCCGGCCGCGGCAAGACGAGTGCCGAGGAGCTTGCTCACAAGCGCTGTGAGGCCCCACGCCAACAGCGGCCAAATGACCCAGACCAAGCGGACCCCCGAAGATTCCTGCGGCTACACCTAGCGACTTGCGCTTCAGCGGCCGCGAAGCGAGCGCGAAGTGGTCGGCTGCAAGCGCGGGCCGGGTCGCCCTCACGGCAAGACATTGACTTCCACTTGTGGATACGCCTGCTCAATTTGAGCCTGAATGTCTATTGTGCGCTCAATCGCAGCGGCGATGTGGATATAGCGCACAGGGTCGTCCATCTGGCGGCCCTTGCGGTCTTTCAGGTACTTTTCCAGCACCTGGTAGCCGCCGATCTGATAGTTCCACATCTCCGGCGTGATGCCCTCAAAGTACTTATCGCGGTTGATGTGGACACGCCCGCTCTGCGGGTCGTAGCGCACGAATTCGATCCGATCACTGCCCTGGCCCTGGTATTTGACGCCCGGTTGGGCGGGGACTGTGCGCAGCAGATGCAGGTCAATCAACTCCTGCCCCAGCGCAGCCATCTGGCGGAACAGGTCGGCATCGGCGGTGAAGGGGACGCGCGGGAAGTCAATGCGTAGTTCGGCGGCGTACTTCTGGCGGTAGGCCGGGCTGTAAAGCACGGCGTAGATGTACGCTAGCACCTCTTCCGGCGTGGGGGTGAAGTCATAGGCCGCGACGAGTTCGGGCAGCAGCCATTCAGCCAGATTGGCCCTCCTGGCCTGCTGGAACATATCCGGCGCGGTGGCAGAGGGGTAGAGGTAGAGGGGGAAGCAATAGTCAATTGTCTTCAGGGAAACAGCAACATGCTCAACTAGCCGGTCGCTAATCAATACGTGTTGCCACGTGCCTACATGCTCCACCCGCCTAGGCATCACCAGCGCCACATTCTCCCCTGCCAGCATGTGGCGCATGACTTCGGGGCGAGGGCGTTCGATGACGGCTTCGTGGTAGAGAATGTAGCGCACATCGAACGGGCGATACAGGATGGGGTGAACGTGCGCCTCTGGGTTGCTCTCGGCCTGGATGCGTTTGCGCGCCGCGCTTAAAGACCAACCGGCCTTGTCTTTCAGGTGATACGCCTGCGCCAGTACTTCATCGGGCAAACCCTGTATGTTCTGGAATTGCAGGACACGGTTTTGCAGTTCGGTCTTCTCGAAAGCAATGACAAAACCATCCCGCGCCGTGACGATACCGACGCTGTTCACGGAGAAAATCTCCGGCACGGATGGCCAAGACTGGTAGGCGTGCAGGTTCGCTGTGGCGCGCGGAATCAAGAAGTAATAGGGCGAGGTGGGTTGGATGGGCTGATAACCAGCGCTAGTCAGGTCGTGCGTTTCGAGCCAGCGGTATTTGTCTTCTCGTTTGCCGTAGAGGTCGGCGTGGTAAACGCCGCGCTTCCCCTCGTTGCCGTGCTTGATGAAGATACCAATGGCCACGCCCTGGCGGATGTCGAAGACGTTTTCATCCGGGCCGCCGCCGGGGGCGGTCTCGCGCTTCAGGCTGTTGCCGTGCAGGTCGAGGATGTAGATTTCGTCAAAGGTCTTGAGCAGACTCTGGCGCATGCCGCGGAAGGTGGGGTTGTCCAGGTAGCTGTGGTTGGTGATCATCGCCACGACACCGCGCCCGGCCTCGTGAATTTTCCACTGGGCGAGGCGCAGGAACTTGACGTAGTCATCCTGTAGCCATTTGGGGTTGCGCTCGCCCAGCGGCTTGCCGTCCACCGTGTAGTAACTCTGGGCGCCGTCCAGATCGGTCTTGAGCAAGCGTTCCGTCCACTTGTTCTGGTTGGCGGAAATGCCGGAATAAGGCGGATTGCCCAGGATGACCAGAATCGTGCTTCTCTTGACCTGAGCCGCGTGATGGCTCTCTTCACTGAGCGAAGCCAGACCGGGGATGGGGGTCTGCAGCAGATCCTCCATCTCCAGCGTGTTGGTCAGGTAGAACTGGACGCGCTCGCCCTTGCGCAAGGGCGTTCCCAACGCCTCGAGCAGGAAACCGATCTTGATGTGGCCGATGGCATAGGGAGCCATCATCAACTCGAAGGCGTAAAAGTGCGGCAGGATGTGCTGCTGCAGGAAGGTCTCTTTTGCACCCTCACCGTACTTGCCGGTGAACTCCTGGAAGGCTAGGCGGATCGCTTCGGCGGGGAAAGTGAGCGTGCCGGCGGCCGGATCGAGCAGGGTGACGCGCGCATCGGCCAGGCCGTCGGATAATCCAAAGCGATCTTTCAACAACTGATGCACCGCGCGCACAATGTAGTTCACCACCGGCTGGGGAGTGTAATAGACGCCGCGCCGTTCGCGGGTTTCGGGATCGTACTCGGCCAGGAAGGTCTCGTAGAAGTGCAGGATGGGGTCATCCCCTTTGCCCTGGCGGTAGTATTGCGTCAGGATGGCCTGCACATCGGCGGCGTTCAACACGGCGGCGATGTCGTCCACGATGACTTCCATCTGCGGCGAGGGCCTGCCAAGGGAGATGAAATGGAAGACATCGCGCAAGATGCCGATGGTCGGGGGGATGAGCGCATAAGCCATCTGGCGGTTGAAAGGGCCTTGGGCGCGGGTGCGGGCGGCAAAGAGACCGTAGGTGATGGTCTGAGCATAGAGGTCGGCGAATTGCGCTTCGGTCAGGCCGGAGACGAGGTATTCTTTGAAGGCATCGTAGAAGCCATAGAGGTCGCCCTGCTGTTTTGCGACTTGTTCTGCCAGTTCTAGCAAGATGACCTGATCGCGCAGGAAACGGGTGCGCCGCGCCAGTTCGACCGAGAGCGCCTCGGAAGTCAGCGTGGGCGGCAGCGCGAAAGAGAAGAAGGTCTCCAGCAGGTGTATGAGCGCCTCGACCTGTTCGGCGGGCGGTTTCGTCTTGACCGTCTGCGCGTTGAATGGACGGTCAAGCACAGCGCGCTCGATCGGCACGCCCTGGCGGTACAGGCGGAACTCGTAGAAATCGGTCAGGATCAGGTTGGGGAAGGTATGCAGGTAACGCTGGAGTTGCTCCGAGGTCTCGACCTTGTCCAGTGTTGCCCCCGGCGCTTTGGCCTCAATATAGCCGATGACCTGATGCGAGCCGTCCCAAACGCGGAAATCGGGATTGCCGGCTTCGGTCTTTTTCGGCAGGACGGTGACCTGAATGGCTCGCCCCTGCTCCTGACTGGTACCTTCGAGCAACGTCTTGAGCACGGGGTAGTAACTTTCCTCACGAGCATCGCCACGCCGAGTGAGGTCTGCAATAGAGCTAAGGTAGGTCTTTAGAAGACTGTCCATGGTTCACTAGTCTCAGTTTGCCTCAACAAGCGACCCAACACTTGCGCATCAGCTGCCCGCCGATGCCGTCCACTCAGTCTAGCGCTTCTGCGCGTCAGCTGGATGCGTTTGTTAGCCGCGTGTATCAGATTCGTCCACGTGGAGCAATAGGGATGTCCACGCCCCCGACTGCTTGAGTTCTGGAGTGACGCGAAATCTGTGGGTGCCGTTCAACAGCACGGTAAGTAGCCAAGTCTCGGGCAAGCCGCCGAGTTCCCGGCCGATGACCTCGAGCGCGCCGAGGAGCTTCGGGTCGTCAATTTGGAAGAGTTTGAGTCGGGCGATGCCGCCGTCCGCGAGCTCCCTGGCGTCAAGCGCCATGCTCGAATCCTTGTCGCGCCTACGAAGATTGGGGTTGAGGTCGACCTCGATCTCCAGCTGCGGCTCCCCGCGGACACGAGTGTTGTAGGCGTAGAGGTTGTTCGAGTAAGTGTGCCCGTACGACACGTGGATATCAAATCCACCCTTGCGGACTGTCCGCCAGCAATCCATCGCAGACTCCTTCTCATTACCATGTCTGAGGCCGATTGTTGCACCGAGCACTGACACAGCACCTAACACTCCTTTACCGGAACCGCATAGCCCCTCGGTGCGGCTCCCCGCTTCAGTCTAGCCATCCGTCTGACACCCAACAACCAGCCCCATCTTCGCAGACGGCCCGCCACGCAGCTCAGCCCCTGCCCTCCTCCAGCCGCCACCCTCCCGATCGCACCACCCCACTCCTGCCCGAAAAACAAGCGGGGCGGCATCGGCGCTCTGACCGATACCGCCCCCACACCGGGGTTTCGATGGTGGGCGCTGTAGGATTTGAACCTACGACCCCTTCCGCGTCAAGGAAGTGCTCTCCCCCTGAGCTAAGCGCCCGTCTGTCAAGGACAGCGACGCATATTGTACCAGCAACCCGCTCGCGCGCCACCCCGAATTTCGCACGGCCTCCCACCTTGCACGCATCCGGCCCCATTGTTAGACTACGCGTTGCGCGCGGACGTGGCTCAGTTGGTAGAGCACAACCTTGCCAAGGTTGGGGTCGCGGGTTCGAGTCCCGTCGTCCGCTCCAGATGACCGTTCGGAAGGTTGGTCCGAGGCCGAGACGGGCCCGCACGGGCCAACCTTCTCGATTGATAGCCCCAAGACGACGGCGACGTGGCCAAGTGGCAAGGCAGGGGCCTGCAAAGCCCTTATCCCCGGTTCGAATCCGGGCGTCGCCTCCAGAAGTGACAAGCCCCGGCGCGTGCGCGTCGGGGCTTTCTCTTACACGCCGTACTTGATCTGGATGCGGCGCGCCTGCTCCAGACGGTACAGACCGCGAGCAAGCGCATCAGGATCCTGGATGTTCTCGACGGCCCACTTCACGATCTCGCGTGGGACCAGGGGGTAGCGCTTCCGCGCCTGCGAAAGGGTCATGGCCTGCTCCTTCACTGCTACGACTGATACTGCGTCTGCTGCTACGATGACCCGCTTGCTCCTCGATTGTGCTCCGTTGGGCACAGCGAAGTCAAGCGCACCTACGAGCCCCAGGGCTTGAAGAGCTCGTGCGGGAACCCGAGGACGTCCAGCGCTTTACCGACCACGAAGTCCACCATGTCGTCCACGGTCTTCGGCATGGTGTAGTACGCAGGCATCGCCGGCACGATCGCCGCGCCCGCTTCGGCGAGCGTCGTGAGGTTGCGCAGGTGGATGAGGTTCAAGGGCGTCTCGCGCGGAACGAACACCACCGGCCGACGCTCCTTGAGGGCCACGTCCACCACGCGCTCGGCAAGGTCGCTCGCCAGGCCGGCAGCCGCCGACGCCACGAAGCCCATCGACGCAGGCGCCACGATCACCGCATCGAGCGCGTTCGAGCCGCTCGACACGGGGTCGAACAGGTCGGCGTCGTCCGCGACCCGCACGCGAGCGCTGGGGCCCAACGCAAGGAACGCCGCGAGCGAGCCTGCCCGGTCGTGCGGATCGAGCAACAGCCCCACCTCGTGCTTCGCCACCGCTTCGCCCGTGGGTGTGAAGATCGCCACCGTATCTGCGCCGCCGTCAGCGAGCTGCTGGATGGCTCGAAGCCCGTACGCCGAGCCAGACGCGCCCGTGACGATCACCGCGGCCCGTTCGATGCGCCCCATCGCTCACACCCCCGTCAACACGTCGGCCACCGCGCCGAGAAGCACCACGATGGCGATGATCCCGTTCGTGGTGAAGAACGCAGCATCCACGCGGCTCAAGTCCTCCGCGCTCACGATCGAGTTCTCGTACCACAACAAGCCCGCCGCGACGGCCACCCCGAGGAACCACGGCAGCCCAGCCCCTGCAAGAACGCCTGCCGCCACCAACAGCACGACGGTCGCCGCGTGGACGGCTCGCGTCTGCCGCAACGCCGGCGCGACGCCGACGTCCGCCGGCATCGAGTGCACGCCGTCCCGCCGGTCGCACTCGACGTCTTGGGTGGCGTAGATGATGTCGAACCCGGCCGTCCACAGCGCGACGGCTGCTCCCATGAGCCACGGCGCGGGATGGTTCGCGGGAGCGCCCACCGCGAGCCACGCCCCGACGGGCGCCAGACCAAGGCACATCCCCAGCCAGTAGTGGCACAGGTTCGTGAACCGCTTGGTGTACGGGTAGACGACGAACGCGATGAGCGGTATCGGCGCGAGCGGGCGAACGACCGGCGCGAGCTGCCACACCCCGACGAGGTACAGCGCGAGCATCGCTGCCGCAAACAGCCACAGCTCCCACGCCTTGACGAGCCCTGCGGGGACCGCGCGCCCAGCGGTACGCGGGTTGCGCGCGTCGATCTCCTTGTCGATTGCGCGATTGAGCACGAAGGCGAACGCCCGTGCCCCGACCATGACGAGCGTGATCCACGCCAGCGCAGACCACGTCGGCAGGAGCGTCACGGCATCCCTGGCCCACGGCAGCTTCACGGGCCTCACCTGCGGCGGGAGAGCGTCTCCCTGAAACGTCCACGCAAGGGCCAGGTGCTGCCCCAGGTAGCCGAGGACCGTCTCGCGCACCCGCAGCCACACGCCCGACGGCGCAAGCCACGCCACTGACGCCCCGTACAGCGCACCCACGTACGCGTACGGGAGCGCGAAGATCGAGTGCTCGAACTTCACGAGTTCCGCGAAGAGCTTGACTTTGTCTAGCACCTTACCCATCGAGGCCGAGCCCTTCCCACAGCTCGTCGATCCGCGCCTTCACATCGGGGCTCATCTCGAGCGCATCCGGCCACTCCCGGAGGTGTCCCTCGCCCGGCAGCGGCTTGGTGGCGTCGATGCCCATCTTGAACCCGAAGCTCTCGTAGCTGCTCGAGTGGTCGAGCCGGTCGAGCGGCCCTTTGGTGATGAGCACGTCACGGCTCGGGTCGACGTTGTTGAAGCAGCGCCACGCCACCTCCGAGTAGTCGTGGCAGTCCACGTCCTCGTCCACCACGATGACGTACTTCGTGAACATCATCTGGCCCATCGACCACGCGAAGTTCATCACCCGGAACGCCTGACCGGGGAACTCCTTCTTGATCTGGAAGATCGCGCAGTTGTGGAACACGCCTTCGAGCGGCAGGTCGTAGTCGACGACTTCCGGCATCATCGCCTTGATCACCGGCAAGAACAACCGCTCGGTGGCTTTCGCCATGTAGCAGTCCTCCATCGGAGGCCGACCGACGATCGTCGCGGGATACAGCGGATCGCTCCGCATGGTGATCGCGTCCACGTGGAAGACCGGGAAGTCGCCCGCGAGCGAGTAGTAGCCTGTGTGGTCGCCGAACGGCCCCTCTCGCCGCGTCTCGCCGATCTGCACGTGGCCCTCTAGCACGATCTCGGCGTGCGCCGGCACGAGCAGGTCGTTGGTGACGCACCGAACGACCTCGACCGACTCACCGCGCAGGATGCCGCTGAACAGGTACTCGTCGATGATCGGCGGGACGGGAGCGGTGGCCGAGTAGATGGTCGCGGGATCCGCGCCGAGCGCCACCGACACCGGCATGGTGTCGTGGCCGGCTGCCGTCCACTCGCGCAGGTTCTTCGCACCGTCGTGGTGCTCGTGGATGTGAAGACCGGTCGTTCGCTCGTCGAAGACCTGCAGCCGGTACATCCCGACGTTCAGCCGACCCGAGAGCGACTTCGTCACCACGAGCGGAAGCGTGATGAACGGCCCGCCATCGCCCGGCCAGGTCGTGAGCACTGGAAGCGCCCGCAGGTCGACGTCGGCTCCGCGCAGCACCACCTGCTGCACCGGCGCCTTCGACGCTTTGACCTCCTTCGGGCCCGACGCCGCCAGATCCTTGAGGCCGAGCAGCGCATCGAGCTTGCCCCTGAGCGAGGCCGGAGCGTCGAGCGGTATGAGATCCATCAGCTGGCGCGCCTTGGCGTCCAAGTCGCGCCACCCGCCCGTCTGCGGTTCCACGCCGAGCGCCCACGCCATGCGCTCGTACGAGCCGAAGAGGTTCATCACCACGGGCATGTCGAACCCGCGCCCAGACGCCCGATCGACGGGACGCTCGAAGATGAGCGCCGGACCGTGGCGCTTGCTCACACGGTCGGCGACCTCAGGGATCTCCAGCGAGACGTCGAGCTCGGCCTGCACTCGGCGAAGCTCGCCCTTCGCTTCCAGAAGCGCGATGAACTCCCGCATGTCACGGAACGCCATCAGTCCTCCTCAGCCGTCGATTCCGAGCAGCCCTGGCAGATCCGCGAAGGTGCGGATCCGCGCACACGCCGCTCTTACAGGCGTCGAATCGCCGTTGCGCTGGATGAGCACGGGCGTCATGCCCACCGCCCGCGCACCCAAGACGTCGGCGTAGTGGTGGTCGCCCACGTGCACCGCCTCCTCTGGCGAGACCGACAGCGCCTCGCACGCGAGCATGAAGATCCGGGGATCCGGCTTGCGAAGACCCACGTCTGCCGATGACACGACGACGTCGAACAGCCCGCTCAGCCCAAGCCCATCGACGAGCGAGCTGAGCCGCTTGTCCCAGTTCGAGATGATGCCGGTCGCGACGCCCGCCTCCCGCAGCGCGCGCACCGCAGGCACGACGTCCGCATACGGACGCCACCGCTCGGGCTTCCCGAACTCGTCGTACACCCTGCGCGCGATGACCGGTGCCTGCCCAGAGATGCCGAGCCGATCGCACAGAAGCGAGTACATCCCAACCCACACGGAGGATGTCTCCTCCTCGTCCGTCCAGAACGTGTCGTCTGCCCGGTATCGGTCCTCGTAGTACTCGTCGACGAGCGGCATGAGCGAGTCGATCGCAGCCAGATCGGCGTCGTGACCGAACTCCCTCAGGACTTCCTGGCACACGCTCGACACGCTCGGGTACGGCTCCAGGAGCGTGTTCCCGACGTCGAAGAAGACAGCCCGGGGGCGCATCACTCGAGGTAGGTGACGACGTCGCGCCTGCGCTCGGTGGTTGGTGGCTCCTCGGCCGGTTCGCCGACGAGCACGAGTCCGGCCAGCACGCGATCGGCGGGTACCTGAAGCGCCGCCTTCACTTCTTCAACGACCCAGCGCGGAGCCGTGATGCAGCAGGCACCGAGCCCGAGGTCGGTCGCGCGCAGCATGAGGTTCTCGATGGCCGCTCCAGCAGCAACCAAGAAGTTGATGAGCTCGACCTCGTCTGCGCTGTCCGGTACGGAGACACCGATCACTACGGGCGCCTTGCCCAAATCAGCGTAGAAGGCCGCGGCCTTCTCGAGCATGCCGGGGGGAAGCACGCCAGCGTATTCTTCGAGAAAGCGAGTCGATTGCGCGACGGCTTCTCCCACCCTCCGCCGCGCATCGCCGAGCGCGACGTGGAAATGCCACGGCTGAGCATTGAGCGAAGAGGGTGCGGCGATGGCCGCCTCTATGAGGTCCTCGAGAACGTCCTTCGAGACCGGCTCCCCCGTGTACAGCCGGATCGAGTGCCTGCGCTTCAGCGCCTCTCTAAGCTCCACCCGCACACCTCCGCACCTCGAAGTCGCTACTGTCAGAAGGATATCACGGACGACCCTGGACTCCCGCCGTTCGCTTTACGTGCTTTTCCAATCTCACGCTCGTCCCGCCGCTTTCGCACGGAGCGAACTCCACGCGGTCCATCAGAGCGCGCATGAACATCACACCCCGACCTGACGCTGCGTAGATGTCCGACTCGTCTGGCAGCGAGCCGTCGAATCCGCAGCCCTGATCGGTGACCACGATTGCGACCCGTTCCTCGTACGCCTCGACGGTGACTTCCACCACATCAGACGTGCCGCCAGGCGAACCGTGCCGCATCGCATTCGCGAGCGCTTCTCCCACGGCGACGCGGATGTCGAACATCACAGACTCAGAGATTCCGAGCCCGTCCAGGAGACCCATGACCTGCTGCCGAGCGGAAGCAAGCTCGGCAGTGTCCGCGGCGAACGTCAACGTGCGCTCCCATGCCGGCTCTTGCGCGACGGCGCCCATGCCGAGCGACGAGAGCGCGTCGGCCTCATCGTCGGCGGTGGAAAGGACCGGAGCGACGCTCAGCAGTCCGGACAGCTCCAAGACACGGCTCACGTCTCGGTTGGCTCCAGCGAGGACAAGTCGCCCCTGGCGCGGCTCCAGTACTCGGTTCAGCCACACCAGCAGAGCGACGCACGAGCTATCAACGTAGCTGACGTCGGACAGGTCCAGAACCACATTGTTGCAGCCACGCTCGAGGGCCTCGCTCAGCGTATCGCGCACTTCCTTCACAGACGCGAGGTCGATCTCGCCCTCGATCCGGGCCACGCACGTGCGGTCGCTCTCGTACTTCAGGTCGATCATCATCGCGTCATGCCTTCGGCTCGTCGTACCCGATGGTGTTTCCCCTGGTACCCTCAGGAGTAAACCGCACCACTCCCAGATACCCCACTGAGAGGATCGCTGCATCGTCGCGGATCGCTCCGCCGGAGAACCGCTGCACCTCCGCGAGCAACGCACCCGGCACGGAGGCCGCATCTCGGGCGCGCCGCAGCACGCGGCGGATCCGTCCCTCACCGAACAGCTGGCCGTTCCGTCTCGCCTCGCTGACGCCGTCGGTGTACAGCAGGACTCGATCGCCGGGAGCCAGCGTGACGGCAGACTCCTCGTACGTCGCGTCGCGCACCGCGCCAAGCAGCGGGCCGGTCGTTCCGAGGCGCTCGATGGCGTTGTCGGCTCGTCTCCACAGGAGGGCGGGCGGGTGGCCGCCGTCTGCCCACGTCAGCAGGCCGCCCTCGACGTCCAGCATGCCAAGCCAGATCGTGAAGATGTCGCTGGGATCTCCGCTGTCGTGAACCATCTGGTTGTGCGCTTCCAGGATGTCCTTCGGGCCTGCCCCAGCAGCCACCATCCCCCGCACGGTGAATCTGATCATGGACGTCTTCGTGGCTGCCTCCACGCCTTTGCCGCAGACGTCCGCGATCACGAGCACGACTCTCCCATCGGCGGCTGCGAAGACGTCGTAGTAGTCCCCGCCGATCCGAGCCGCACCCTGAGCTGGAGCGTAGGCGGAGCCGAGCTCGAGCCCGTCGAACTCCGGAAGGCGAGCGGGCAAGATGCTCGCCTGGAGCACCCGCGACACCTCGTGCTCCCGGCTGAAGAGCTCGGCCGTATCGATCGCGAGAGCCGCGTGCGACGCGAACGTGCTCAGCAGGTCGGCGTCCGAGCGGGTGAACCGCTCGGGTTGCGTCCCGAGGGTCACGAGGACGCCGATCGCCTTGCCGCGCGCGACGAGCGGCACGAGCAGAGCCGATCGCAACCCTTTGCGCAGCACCATGCGGGCGAACCTCGTCCCTACCTCTTCAAGATGGGATACGAGCATGACCTGCTGCGTCTGCAGCACGGCGCCCGGCAGGTCTTCGTCGGCACCGCAGCGGTAGTCGAGCATCGCCCGGTCCAGCATGCCGCGAGCCATAGGGACTTCGAGGACGCGCCTGTCGTGGTTCCACCGCATGAGGATGACCGCATCGGCGTTGAAAAGCTTCTGCACCACGTCCAGGACCCTGCCGAGCACGACGTTGACCTGGAGCGACGAGGAGACCGCCTGCGAGATGCGAAACACCGTCTCGAGGCTCGCAGCTCGGTCTTGGGCTTCCTTGAACAGCCGAGCGCGCTCCAGGGCGAGGGCGATCTCCTTGCCGATGGTCTCGACGATCCGCATGCGGTGCTCGTCCACCACAGATGAAGCGTCTTCGCTGCCCACGACGAGCATCCCCATCACGCGCCCGTCGTGAACTGCGTAGGTCACCAGCGCGACCGCGAGCGCGTGACGCGCCAGCCACGCGGACGCGGGCTCTCCGTCAGCAGCACGCACCTCGAGCACGCCGGACCAGACCCCCTCCTGCTCCATCCCCCGCTGACGCCGCTCGACCGTCTCCAAGAGTTCGCTGATCTCGGCTGACGGTGCCGTCTCGACATCACCAGAGGAGAGAGCCGGGTCCAGCCAGGCGAACGACCACGGCATGTCGAGCGCTTCCGCTTCGCACTTCGCGACTTGCCGGAGCGCTTCATACAGGTCGGGCTCCTCCACGAGGAGGCGAGCTGCTCGCTGCAGCACCTCGGCCTCGACTCGCGCCTGCCTCTCACGCTCGAACAGGCGTGCCTTCTCGAGCGCCAGGGCGGCTTGCACGCAGAACGATGCGAGCAGCTCTCTCTCTGCGTCGGAGAAAGGACGCTCCCCCGTCCTGGAGACCGCCAGCACGCCGATGGTGCCGCCAGAGGCGCGAAGAGGCACGATGAGGCTCACAGAATCGCTCGCATCCAGCTCTTCGCCGTCGCCGAGAAGCGACTGCATCCCTGTGGCGACGACCTTCGCCTCCCCGGACTCCACGACGTCTCGCACCGCACGAGACGTCACGCCGATGCGCGCCGCCGCAGCCCGTTGCTGGAACGACCCGCGAAGAGCAGCGACCCGCAGGGCGCCGCCGTCCTGCTCGTCCTCGTCAGCCAGCAAGACCGCCGCGTCGCAGACGCCGACGAGGTGGACGACCGCACGCACGACGTTGTGCGCGACTTCGTCGAGCTCCTCCGTCTTGGCGAGCAGCCGCGCAGACTCCTGCAGACGGTTGAGCCGCATGGTGACGAGGTTGAACGACTCGAGCAGACGGCCGACCTCGTCGCCACGGTCGACCGCGACCGGATCGAGCACCGCGCCTTGGGCCGCAGCCCGAGCCCGCGATTCCAGAGCGCGCAATGGGCGCACCAGCCACGAGAACGCTACCGCGGCCACCACCACGACGAGGACAAGCACCCCTAGGTAGACGATGATGGCGGGACGCAAAGCAGCCCACGTCTCGTTCATGGCGGCACGCGCGGGCTCCAGCACCGCGACGTCCCAGGCGATGCCCGGCACACCAGTGACGCGGCCGATCGCGCCTTCCATGCGACCGCGGGGCAGTATGAGCGAGATACGCCCACCCGCGCCCTCGAGGTCGCCAGTCGCCTCGATCTCTGCCGCTCTGACCTCCGCGATCGGGCCCCCCGAGAACAGGATGCGCCCCTGCTCATCACGTATGAACGCGATAGGCGATCGCGCAGTCGACGCGATCTGCTCGAGCGTGCTCGTGATGTGTTCGGTCTGCACCCGAGCGAACAGCACGCGGCTCGTGCTTCCTGAAGGGCCCGCCCAAAACGCGATGCGCACCGTCGACCCGTCGGCTATCCACGCACTCCGGCTACCTTCCGAGCGGAGGTGCTCGGTCCACGCCCGGATGTCTGCAGGAGAAGGCGTGTCGGTCGCAGGGTACGAGGCCACCACTGTCCCCGATGGCTCAGCCAACGTGAGCTGCGAGAGATACGCGCCGTTGTCCAGTATGGCCATTCCCAGAACGAGCTTGGCACGGGACCCGACGCCCGCGGCGACCTCGCTCCGGTCAGCGAGCCCACGAGCGAGTCTATGAGCAGTCTGAAGGTGAGACGACACCTCGAGCCGCAGGATGTCGCGATACGCACCCACGCGGGCCTGCTGCTCGGATCTCATCACGCGGTAGACGCCGAAGGCCGCCGTCGCGCCCAGCAGCACGGTCGTCGCGAGGGCGAGCGCCGCGGCGATGCGCGTGTACCTGGCGGCAAGACTGTCTCGGCTCAGGATGGTCAGCTTCACGGAATGCCCGTCCTGTCCTGGCCATCGGCAACGATGCCCCCATCGTAGTGCAAGGGCGAGCGGGCGTCACCAACACGCCCCCGCGCACGCTCACCCAAGCGTGCTGAGGAATGGGAAGAGCCGGACGAGAGCGGCTGACACGCGCCCCATCTGGCCAGTGGCGATGAGGACCCCCATGGCCACCAAGATGGCGCCCGAGATGCGGGAGATGAGAAGCGAGTGCCGACCGATCGCCTTGAGGGCTCTCTCAGCGCGACCGAACAGCAACGCCGTGAGGACGAATGGGACGCCGAGCCCCGCCGAGTACGCCGCGAGCAGGACAGCCGCCTTCCCTGCATCACCTGTCTGAGCGGCGATGCCGAGGATCACCGCGAGGATCGGACCCACGCATGGCGTCCATCCCAGCCCGAAGGCCGCACCCATCACGAGCGCCGCCGCCCTACCGAACTTCTTGCTGGCTGAGAGGTCCGCACGGAACTCTCGGTACAGCCACGGGACTCGGATGACGTCCATCATGAGGATCCCGAATGCAGCCACCACGACACCCGCGCCGATGGCAAGCGCTCGCTTGTAGCTCGCAACGACCGGCCCGACGCTTTGCGACGCGGCTCCCGCAGCCAGGCCAAGCAGCACGAACACAACGCTGAACCCGAGCACGAACAGAAGGCTCGGCACGGCCACCGACGCGACCGTGCGCTTCTGTGAGCGAAGATCGGATGCGGACAGACCGGTGATGAAGGAAAGGTAGCCAGGGATCAGGGGCAGCACGCACGGCGCCACGAACGAGAGCACGCCTCCAGCGAACGCTGCCAGGAGGCCGACTTGGTCGCCCATCTATACCTCCGCTCGAACCGCTATTGCATACGAAGTATACCCCGTTGGGTATGCTTCGTACACCGGTGCTTACGGAAGGTCGGCCTGATACCCGGCGGAGCGGATGGCGTCGACGATCGCAGCGACGTCGATCTTCGAAGGGTCGTACTCGACGTGCGTGACCTCCGCGGCACGATCGGCTTTCACTGACACGACCCCGTCCAGCTCACCGACAGACAGCTCGATCAGCGCCTCGCACGAGCGGCAGTGCATCCCGTGGGTCGGGATCTCGATCCTGGCTTCCTCAGACATGCTCGCTCCTGTTCTTCTCGTCTGCTCGGCGCCTCTCGACGGAACGATCCACCGAGGCGCCACAGTACGGGCACATACGCCAATCCGGCAAGAGCGGTTGACCGCACTCGGGGCATTCGCGAGAGTCACGACGTCGCGCGCCGGCCCCACCCGGGTCTCGCCGGTTGACCGCAAGAGACCCGGCGACCAGCGCCACCAGACCGACGGCCGCTGCAGCGCCCGCTGCGGGAAGCCCCGCCGCACCGCACGCCTCCCGGAACCACGGCTGGCCCGTCGCCACAGCCAACAACACGGCCGCCGACAGCACAGCAGCACCGATCGTCGCACTCCGCAGCACGCTACCCCATCCGCCAGCGTCCGATACGGCCGGGGTTCATGCAATCAGCGTGCCAACATCCACGATCGCGACGGGGCTCCCCTCACAGACCGAATCGTCTCATGCGCGCTTCGAGGGTCTTCGCGGTCAGGCCGAGCAGCTTCGCGGCACGCGCGACGTTCCCTCCGCTGCGCTCCAGCGCCTGAGAGATCAGCTCCATCTCGACCTCCTCGAGGTCCACTCCTTCATCGGGGAGCGTGAATCGCCGCTCTCCGCCCTGCAGCGCGACCCCCGCCCTGACCTCTGCAGGCAGGTCATCGACGCCGATCGTGTCACCGTGAGACAGGATGACCATACGTTCGACGGTGTTCTCGAGCTCTCGCACGTTCCCTGGCCACTTGTAGTCGACCAGAGCCTGCATCGCTTCCGGCGTGATGCTCTTGCTGCCGGCACGCATCTTGTCGAGGAAGTGCGCGATGAGCCGCGGGATGTCCTCTGGGCGGTCGCGCAGCGGCGGCAAGGCGATCGGCACGACGTTCAAGCGGTAGTACAGGTCCTCGCGGAACGAGCCGTCAGCGATGAGCTGCTGCAAGTCGCGGTTCGTCGCCGCGACGACTCGGACGTCGACCTCGATGCTGCGCGTGCCTCCGAGACGCTCGAAGGTGCGCTCCTGCAGCACGCGCAAGAGCTTCACCTGGACCGCTGGGGAGATGTCGCCTATCTCGTCGAGGAAGATCGTGCCGCCGTTGGCGAGCTCGAAGCGGCCAGGCTTTGCCTGCATGGCTCCGGTGAACGCGCCCTTCTCGTACCCGAAAAGCTCGCTTTCGAGGAGCGTCTCCGGCAGCGCTCCCGCGCTGACCGAGACGAAGGGGCGCGAGGCTCTGTCGGAAAGTTGATGGATGGCCCGCGCGACCAGCTCCTTGCCCGTGCCGGACTCGCCGTAGATCATCACCGTCGCATTGGTGGGAGCGACCTTCTTGACCGTCTCGAGAATCGAGAGCATCACGGGCGACCCGGCGACGATCCCCTCGATGTCGTACTCCTTGCCCACCTCGGCGCGGAGCCGTTCGACCTCCGCTGCAAGCTCGCCGGTCCTCAGGGCTTTCTCGATGACGAGCTTCAGTTCCTCGAGGTCGAACGGCTTGGTGAGGTACTCGGTGGCGCCGGCCTTCATCGCTTCGACGGCGGTCTGCACGTTGCCGTGAGCCGTGAGCATGATCACCGGGAACGTCAGCCCCTTGCCGCGCACACGGCGGAGCACCTCCATGCCGTCCGGAGCCGGCATCTTGTGGTCCAAGACCATGAGATCCGGTGCGCCTTCCGCGATCAGCGCGAGCGCTTCCTTGCCATCCGCGGCTTCTGCGATCTCGTACCCCTGCGAACGCAGCGCCTCGCCGAGGACCCACCGCATGTTCTTCTCGTCGTCGACTACAAGAACGCGTTTCGCCACGTCACGCCTCCGATTCGGTCGCCACAGGGAAGTACACCGTGAAGGAGGTACCCTCTCCCACCCGAGAGGCGACTTCGATGTACCCATCGTGGTCGTCCACGATGCGGTGCACCATGGTCAATCCAAGCCCGGTGCCGTCGTTCTTGGTCGAGTAGAACGGGTCGAAGATCTTCGGCAGCTCTGACTCGGGGATGCCAGGCCCGTCGTCCTCGACCCGGATCGCAACGAATCCGCCCTCGACCCAGGCGCTGAGCGAGATGTTGCCGCCGCGGCCCTCCATGGCTTGGACCGCGTTCGAGATGAGGTTGACGAGCACTTGCTTCATCTGGTCGGGATCGGCGCGCACGTACGGCACGTCGGGAGGGATCTGATACGTGATCGAGACGTGCGACTGCCGGGCGAATCTGCGCGTGAAGAGCACCACGTCGTCTATGACATCGGTGACTTTCACCGCTCTGAACGACGGCGCGCTCGGCCTCCCGAAATCCAACAGCGCCTTGATGACGCGATCGAGACGGTCGATCTCCTGCTTGACGACCGAGGTCGCTTCCGCGATACGCTCCTGGTCGCCCCGGCTGTCCTCGATGAGCTGCACCGAAGCTCGAATGATGCCGAGCGGGTTGCGCACCTCGTGAGCGACCCCCGCCGTGAGCTCGCCCATGGCTGCGAGCCGGTCTGAGCGTATCAGCTGGTCTGTGAGCGCCCGGATCTCGCTCACGTCCTCAAGAGTGACCACGGCGCCCAGGACGCGGCCCTCGGCGTCGCGCATCCGAGATATCGACACCTGGACGTGCAGCGCCTTGCCGTTCCTCGTGACGAGTTTGACCTCCTTCACGATACGTGGCGCGCGCCCGGAGAGCACCCGCGAGACATCGGCGTCCAGGCCGCCGTCGTCCGCAAGCACCGTGCGGATGCGTCTCGGCACCATGTCCTGCTCCCGCTCACCCAGGAGCCGCTCGGCGGCGGGATTCGCCGTCACTATCGATCCGTCCGGCCCCAGCGTCACCACGCCGGCCGTGATGGAGCGCAGGATGGCTTGCGTGTACTCTTGCACGCTCGACAGCTGAAGCGCGCGCTCTTCGAGCTTGCCGTACGCCCGTTGCAGCTGGGAGCTGACGACCATCAGGTCGGCGTTGCGCGTGTCTGCGAGGTCGCGCACCCAGCCGAACAAGCTGCCGAGCACGACGAAGCTCACTGCCTCGTACAGGTTGTCGACCCCCTGACCGAGAAGCCCTCCCATGGAGAGGTGCGCGTGGAACCCGAACAACACGGCTGCAGCGACGCCCGTCACCGTGCCGCCGCGGCGGCCGAAGACGAAGCCGGCGTACAGGATCGGCACGTAGTAGAGCCGCCGATACAGCAGGTGCATCGACGCCCACGGTCCACTGGGGTCAGTGACGAGATGAAGTCCCGTCACGGCTGCGAGAAGCGCCGCGATGAGCAGCGCGTCGCGAAATGCGGGCCTGAGACGCTGCCCCCTGTCGGCGTTCATCGCGACGCTCCTCGGATCCGGGCCTCTTCGGAACGCCGCTTGCGCATCCACGAGGGCGGTATCCCCATCTCCTCGCGGTACTTGGCGACGGTCCGGCGGGCCACCGGTATCCCCTCATCAGCCAAGGTTTCGACGATGCGCTGGTCAGACAAGGGGGCCGAGGGGCTCTCAGATCGGATGAGCTCTCTGATCCTTTGCTTGACGCTTGTCGACGAGATGTCCAGCCCTGTCCGCGTCCGATACCCGCCGGAGAAGAAGTGCTTGAGCTCGAACATGCCGTGAGGAGTGGCCATGTACTTGCCGGTGACACCTCGGCTCACGGTGCTCAGATGCACTCCGAGCTCGATCGCGACGTCTTCGAGCCGAAGCGGTTTGAGCGGCCCTCTGCCCGTCTCGAAGAACTCCCGCTGGGTCTCGACGATGACCTCGGCGATGCGCACCACGGTCTGGCGTCGGCGGTCCAGGTTCCGGATGAACGACTCGGCCTTCCTCACGTGCTCCTTCAAGTACTTCCGCGCTTCCTCGTCGACGCCGTCGCCTCCCGCAAGCATCGAGCGATACCTCGGAGATATGCGCACCATGGGGACCACGTCGAAATCCGGGAGCACGACCCATTCCCCGTCGAAACGCCTGACCACGACGTCCGGAACGACGTACTGGATTCCTTCTGTGGACGAGAACGCTGCTGCGGGACGGGGGTTGAGAGCGCGAAGCGCCTCGATGGCGCCCAGCACGTCTTCCTCAGAGACGCGTTCGGCCCGTGCGATCCGTTTCGTGCGACCTGCAGCCACCGACTCCAAGTGCTTGTCGATGATCGCATCGAGCAGATCGGATCGCACGCCCAACGCATCGGCTTGCATCTTGAGCGCCTCTTCCAAGCTCCGAGCAGCGATGCCTGGAGGATCCAGACGCTGCACGAGCTCGAGCCCTGCTGCGGCCGCCCGCAGGCTCACCCCCGCGACCGTGCTGATCTCCTCGACGGTGCCGCGGAAAAA
This sequence comes from Coriobacteriaceae bacterium EMTCatB1, assembly GCA_001950395.1. Classification (GTDB taxonomy): domain Bacteria; phylum Actinomycetota; class Coriobacteriia; order Anaerosomatales; family Anaerosomataceae; genus Parvivirga. The sequence goes on along the minus strand of BDLO01000001.1, from coordinate 368,085 downwards.
ACCATCATCGTCGAGAAGCCCGACGACCGCCCGTGCGGCCCGTGCCACGTCATCCTCGACGTCGAACAGCCCGATCTGCTCGAGAAGATGATCTGCAAGCGTCTCTGACGCGACGGCCCGGTCCTCGGCGACGTCGGTGAAACGGTCCGGGTCGCGCTCTGAGGTCCCGTCAAGCCGTTGGAGCTCCTCGTACTCCGCCACCCATTCGTCCCACGCGCGTTCAGCTTCGCTGCTCTCTTCCGCAGGTTGCTCGTCCTCGGAAGCGTCCCGATCGAGGTCCTCGACCTCGAGCACGGGGTTGCGCTCAAGCTCCGCTTCCACGAGCTGATTCAGCTCGATCGCGGGCATAGAGAGGATCGCCAGGCCCTGGTAAGCCTCTGGCGACATGGTGACGGTGTGCTTGAGCTCGAGGCGCTGTTCGAGAGCCATACCTGCCCCGCCGAAAAGTGGCCGCCGTAGCAAAAACTATACCACGGCGGGACCACCCTTACGCAGCAGGCGGTATCGCGCGATCGCCGGAGCTCTCCGTCTGAGCGACGACGATACCGAGGAGCACAAGGCCCCCGCCCACGATCTGCGACGCGGACAACCGCTCACCAAGCAGCGCCCACGCACCTGCAGCCGCAATGACGGGCTCCAGCGTCGAGGCGACGGATGCCTCGGCGGCAGGCAGCAGGCGGAGCGCCGCGAGGAAGGCTCCGAAGGGAAGGATCGTGCTCGCGACGGCGATGTACGCAACCGCGGCGAGCGTGCGAGCGTCCGTAAGCGCGCTCACGACACGGCCGGGGCCTCCGAGCACGACCATCCAGAAGACCGAGGCAGCCGCGAGACCGTACGCGAGGAGAGTCCACGGCGTGTATCGGGTCGACGCCCAGCGCCCCATGAGCGTGTACGACGCGAAGAACACCGCGGATGCCAGCCCCCACGCCAGCCCCTCGGGTGACACGGCGAGCTTCCCCGATGCGGCTCCGGCAACGAGCGCGCATCCTGCGACGCTCGCACCCACCGCCACCGGCAGCCGCCATCCTACCTTGCGGCGGAACACCACCGCGGTGGCTGCGAGGACGAGGACCGGCGCCATGTACTCCAGCAGGATCGCCGTCGCGACGTTGGTGAGCGATATCGTCTTGAAGTAGCTGAAGTGGACCAGCGCAAGACCGGCAACGCCAAAGACCGCGAGGAACGGCAGGTCCTGCGCTCGCACCCTCAGATGCTCGCGGGATCGCGCGGCGAGCCCTGCCCACAGGAGCGTCGTCGCGACGATCGCGCGCGCAGCCGACAGGACGACTGGGTCGATCACGACGCCGAGCGGAGGCACGAGCCACCGGCTCGTCGTCGCGTCCAGCGGCGAGAAGAGCCACTTGGCTCCGAGGCCGCCCGTGGCCCAGAGCGCAGCCGCGCAGACCGCAAGCAGAAGCCCCCTCCGTCGAGAGCCAGCCTCGACGATTGCGCGATCCTCCTCGACGAGCGCTGCTCCGTCGCTCACGCCTGCTCCGTCCAGCGAGCCGACTTCGCCTTCTGGTAGTCGTCCAATGGCTCGACGTGCGCGATGACGTCTGAGACGACGTCGAATCGCTCGCACAGCGCGCGCTCCACCGACTCCGCGATCTCGTGGCCGTCGGCGATGCTCACCGTCGGGTCGACCTGCACGTGAAGATCTACGGCCACGTGAGACGCCGTTCCCCGCGTGCGAACGTCGTGGCACCCGAGCACGCCCGGGACCTCGAGCGCGACGGCTTCCACCGCCTTCGGATCGAGGCGCGCCCTGTCGGACAGGGTCTCATCGACGGAGCGGAACACGCGCAGAGCCGCACGCACGATGAACGCGCACACCACGAGCCCCAGGATCGGATCCGCGATCGGATACCCCGCCTTCACAGCAGCAAGTCCCGCGATGACGCCGAGGCTCACCAACACGTCGCTGCCGGTGTGGCTCGCGTCGGCCACCAGGATGTCGCTCTTCAACCGAAGCCCTGCACGGCGCTCCCACGTCGTGACGAGCACGTTCACCGCAAGCGTCCCCAGCATGACCCCGAAGGACCCGGCGTCGACGCGCGGTGTGCCGCCGCCGATGAGCAGCCGATGCACCGATTCGGCGCCGACGCGCCACGCGGCGACCGTCAGCAGCACGCCGATCGCCGCTGAGGCGTACGTCTCGTACTTCGCGTGCCCGTACGGATGGCCGCGATCGGCAGGCCGTGCAGCGATGCTGACACCCACCAATCCGATGACGTTCGACGTGCCGTCGAACAGCGAATGGAAGCCGTCCGCCGTCATCGCGAGCGAGCGCGTGAGCAACCCGTAGACCATCTTCGCACCCGCGACCGCGAGGTTGAGCACGAGTATGCCCCACAGTATGCGCCGCACCTCGCGGAGCCGCCCGCCGGCGGACTCAGGCTCACGAGAGCATCCCATCGCTTCTCCTTGCGAACTATACCCCTATGGGGTATATTTGCGGGACAGAGCAACGGCTTGCATGATACCGCAGCAGAAGCGGAGGTCGAAGATGGTCGCACCAACTCGCGCAATCCCCCTGGACGTCCGCGACGAAGAGCGCAAACGCATCCTGAACCGCCTTCGCCGTCTCGAAGGCCAGATCCGTGGCCTTCAGTCGATGATCTCATCAGGGAAGGACTGTGAAGCCGTCCTGACTCAGATCATGGCGGCCAAGTCAGCGCTCAACCAGGTGGGGCTTCACATAATCGCGCACTCGATGAAGACGTGCCTGGTCGACGACGAGGAGAAGTCGCGCGAGGAGCTGATCGACGAGGCGCTCGGCGTGTTCCTCAAGTACTCGAGCTGCCTCAAGTAGCGGCGATCTCATCGACGAAGGCGACCACTGCCGCGTCGAGATCGCGGATGAGGTCTTCCACGGGGCTGCGAAGCAACGCGTCGCACAGCGCCGCAGGGCGCAGAACGCCCACGTGCGTTTCGTCGTCGATCACGGCGACGTGAAGACGGCAACGGACGATGACCTCAGGCAAGTCGCTCCACTCCGTGCCCTCGCCGATCGGAAGCACTTCGAAGATCGTGAGCGGCGCGATCGAGAACCCCTTCGCCGCGAGCATCGCCTGGATGTCGCGCTTCTCGGAGATGCGGAAGCCGTGGGCAGCTGCTATCTGCTCCACGGCTTCCACTATCGTCTCGTAGGGCGCACGGCACGACCGTGCATACGCGAGCTCCATGATGCTCCATCGCAGCGGCGGCCTCACGGGCCGGCAGTCACGCTCAACTGAAACCGCCTCTTGGCACGCACGATGATACACCACTGCTCGTGCTCACGAATCCGCCTCCGATGCCTCGCGACACCTCGCGCGACCCGCACTTCGGGCACACTCGGTCTTCGTCACGCAGCAATCGGGTCAGGAACAGGTCGAACTTGTGCCCGCAGGTCCTGCAGGTCAGCTCGTAAGTCGGCACCGGCGATCACGCCAATCCAAACTCCTTGGCGAGCGCATCCGCGCCGCGCGCGCCGATGACCTGCGCAACCACCTGCCCGCGCTCGAACTTCGCGATCGTCGGGATGCTCATGATGCCGTAGCGAATCGCGATGTCACGGTTGTCGTCCACGTTGACCTTCACGAACTTCACGGTGTCACCGTGCTTCGCAGCAAGCTTCTCGATCTCCGGCGCGACGAGCCGGCACGGGCCGCACCACGGAGCCCAGAAGTCCACGACGACTGGTGTGGAGGCGCTCAGCACCTCGGCGTCGAACTCGGACTCGTTGATTTCCTTCACAAGAGAACCCATCTCGTCTTTCCTCCTCGTACGGGGCCACGGTTGATACGATTATACCCCCGTGGGTATGTGTGTCAAACCGGTTGTGGTACTGTCGAACGAGAACTGGATCGCGAAGTGGAGTCTTGGTGAGCATCCTTTGGGTTGCCGCAGCTACGTTCGGCTTCTTCGCCGGACTGTGCCTCGTCGTCGGGCTCGTCGCCCCGGGGCCTCTCAGTCCGGCCGCCGTGGTCGCGTGTGTGCTGTGCTGCCTGGGTGCTGCATGGTCCTCCGCCGGGCTGGCAGCACTGTACGGTTCGTACGCTCCTGCGATAGCCAGCGTCTTCTTCTCTGCTGCCACCTGCTTCATCGGATACCGCATCGCCGCGTCGCTGCTCCTCGACGTGTTGACCGTTCCCTCCGCATCGTCCGTGCAGGGCACTCTGGCTTCTGACAAGCTCGCCGTGATCCTCGCCGACGCAGAACCCCATCGCTACGACCCGTACGTTCCTGCCGCCCGTCTGAAACGAATCGAGCGAACGGACGCGGCAACGCTCTCGACGGGCGTGCTTCCTCTCGTCTTCCTCGCCGAGCGCGTACGCTACCGCGCTCTGCGAGGCCCGCACCCTGCTCGCTACATCGTCGAGGCGGTCACGGACGCCGTGCGTTCCCGGCTCCACGAGCCGCTCGCCGATCTTGCCGTCGAAGTCGCATACGTCGATTCGTCGCCGAATCTGGCGAGCCTCGTCGCTCGCGCTAGACCGAGAAGCGTGGTGCTCATCGAGCTCGGAGCGTCGGGCTCCCTGCCATTCCTCGAAGCGCGCCTAGAGGCCGAGCGAGCGGCGGCGTCGTATCTGACGTGCCCGCCCAGCGTCTGGCGCGACGAGCGTATGGCTCTGCGCCTGCGGGACCGCATCTTGGACCGCGTGCCTGAAGACACCCGTGCTTCAACAGGGGTCGCGCTGTTCGGGTCGGGCATACCAGACGCCTGGCACGCGCAAAGCGCTTCGTGGCTCGAGGACGAGACCTACTTCCTGACACGGGCCACCGTGCTCCTCGAAGAGGCCGGCCTGCCGGCGCAGGCGATCCGCCACGCCTGGCTGGATTGGCAGGAGCCGAGCCTCGCTGAGGCGATCCGCCACCTCGCAGCTACCGGCAGCGATCGCATCGTCGTCTGCCCAGCCACGATCCTCTATCCCGATCTTTCCACGATGCTCGACGTGAGCCGGGACGTCAGAGATGCACGCCTGCCGGAGCACGTCCAGGTCACGGTGTTGCCTCCGTGGGGAGACGACGAGGTGCTCGTCGAGATCCTCGCTTCTCGGATCGCAGATGCTTTCGGTTTGGAAACGACTGTGGCCTAGATGGAGCGCGCGACTTGCTTAGCAGCCTTGCAGCGCTCCCAGTTCCACGCCTGCATCTTGCGGATCTTCGGATACAGGAACGCATACCGCAGCGCGACCGAGAGCCCGCCGCGACCGGCCTGCGCCCTCGTCTCGAGATTCTCGATACTGGCGCGCAGGTCGTCAGCAGTGCTGCCGCGGAAGAGCGTGTAGCCCTTGCCGATCGCCTTCAGCACGTGCGCGTCACTTCCGCCGGTCGCCGCGATGCCCTGACCGCCGGCGAACGCTTTCGCAGCAAGCCGGTTCGCGCGCACCAGGTACGGCGAGGAGTTGTAGACCTCGAGCGCGTGGAACGCGAGCTCTCGGATCACATCGCCGACGCTTTCCAAGCCGAACGGCCCGAACGCACGGTTCGCAAACGGATGCGCGATCACCGCGATGCCGCCTTGCTCCTGGATGCGCGCCACCGTCTCGGCCGCGCTCAACCCAGGCGGGACCGCTTCTGAAAGCCACAGTCCGATGATGTGGCCGGCACGGGAAGAGATCTCTTCCCCAACGACGACTTCGACGCCGTACATCTCCGACAAAGACTGCGCGAAGAGCGCGCCTTCGATGGTGTTGTGATCCGTGATGGCGATCACCCGCAAGTCAGTCCGGGTCGCCACGTATTCCATTATCTCGGGGATGCTTGCCAGGCCGTCGCTGTGATCGGAGTGGATGTGCAGGTCCGCCTTGCTCCAGACCTCAGTCATGTGCGCCTCTCAGATAGGAACGATGCCGTTAGTGAGCAGCAATACCCGTGCCACCACACCTTCGCCAACGAAGACTGTATCGGCACGCTACAGCTCGGCCTCAAGCAACGCTTTCTCGGTGAGCGCCATCTCGGCCCGATCCAGCACGTATTGGGTAGCCAGATGCTGGAGACGCTCCGTCGTCAGGCGCAGCCGCTCGGCTAACGCTCGCATGGCGTCAAGAGCCAGCTCGGGATCCGATCGCAGCGCCTCTAGGAACTCTTCCCTGTCGTAGGACGCGAGCTCGGTCTCGCCGACCGCGACGGCAGTTGCCGCACGCGGCCGACCTTCGAGGATCGCCGACTCGCCGAACATCTCACCTGGACCGAGCTCCGCGACCACGGTCTCGACGTGCATCCCGCGCTTCTTTATCCGCACGCAACCGCGCAGCACGATGAACATCCGGTCGCCCGCGTCGCCCTCCTCGAACACCGGCTCGCCGTCGCTCAAGCTCACGATGCGACCGCTCTTCCCGATCTCCATGCGGCCTCCTCCCGTGCCTGCCCTGCGGTCACTGGACGTTCTTCTCGACCCACTGCGCCAAGCGCTCGACGCCTTCTTCCAACCGCTCCATGGACGTCGCGTAGCTGAACCGCAAGAAGCCCTCGCCGCCCGGACCGAAGTCGACGCCCGGAGCGACGGCCACGCCTGCCTCTTCGAGCAGCCGCGACGCGATCGCCAAAGAGTCCTCGCCCCACGCTCGCGCATCGGCGAAGACGTAGAACGCGCCTTCGGGCTCGACTTCGACGCGAAGGCCGAGAGCTCGCAACGCCGGCACGAGGAACGCCCTGCGCTCCGCGTAGACGGCTCGCATGCGGGCGACCTCGCCTTGGCCGTGCAGCAGAGCGGCTGCGCCCGCGACCTGGACGAAGTGGTTGGCGCACAGGAAGAAGTTCTGCTGGATGACCTCGGCTGCTCGCACGAACTCACGCGGGGCCACGAGATACCCGAGCCGCCAGCCGGTCATCGCGTAGGCCTTCGAGAAGCCGTTCAGCACGAAAACCCGGTCGGTGTACTCCAGCATGGAGCGGCTTCGGTCCGAGAACTGCAGACCGTGGTATATCTCGTCGCTCACGATCCACACGCTGTGCCGCTCGGCGATGTCGGCGAGCGCACGCAAGTCCTCGTCGTGCAGCACGGCGCCTGTCGGATTGCCAGGAGAGTTGACGACGATCGCTTTCGTCCGCGGCGTGATCGCTGCCTCGAGCTCATCGAGCCGGAACCGGAAGCCGTCTTCGGCACGCACACGCACGGAGACCGGAACGCTGCCGAGGAACCGGACGTAGTTCGGGTATGCCGGGTAGCACGGATCGGCCATCACGACCTCGTCGCCCGGATCGAGCAGCGCCCCGAACGTCAGAAGCATCGCTGGAGAGGTCCCCTGCGTCACGACGATGTCGTCTGCTGACACCGTGACGCCGTACGCAGTGCGCATGTGCTCGACAATCGCCTCGCGAAGAGACGGGAGCCCGGCTGACTGCGTGTATCCGGTCTCTCCGGCTTCCATGGCCTTCTCTGCCGCCTCGGTGATCAGCCGGGGCGTCGGGAAGTCAGGGTCGCCGATCTCGAGCCGGACGACGTCCCGGCCCTGGGCCTCGAGCTCCTTCGCGCGAGCGACCACGTCCATCACCACGAAGGGCCTCATCGAGCGTGCACGTTGCGAGACTTCGCTCACGGACGCCTCCTCACACTTTCGCCTCGTACTGCCGCTGCAGCCACGTCAGCCGCGCCTCCGCGCGCCGCAAGTCCACGAAGCTCGCCTCGCGCGTCTGTATGATCTCGTGGGGCGGCTCTGGATCGAACACGAGGCCGTGCTCGCCGGCCCGCACCCAGAAGTCCGTGCCTGGCAGCACCCGCAGGGTGGAGACCTGGATCTTGCCCGGATCCAAGCTCAGGCAGAACCGCATGCTCTCAAGCGCGTCGTCGACCGTGTCTCCGGGAAGACCGACGATCAGGTCGCACTCCACGCGGATACCATGGCGCTTGCACGCCTCCACGCCCGCGACGAAGCGCTCCCGGTCGAAGCGGCGCCTGCACGCCTCGAGCGCGCGCGAACCGATCGTCTGCGGCCCGGTCTCGACCGACGCTACCCCGGCTCGCGCGAGCAAATCGGCGTCTTCGTCGTCGATGCGCTCGATGTCGACCTCGACGGTGTGCACCCTGGCGCCCTTGTCCGCGTACGGCCGCAGGACGCTGGACAGCCATTCAAGACGTTCGCGTGTGAGGTTGAACACCGGATCGATGAACGAGAACGTCCTCACGTTCGGCGCCGACGCGACGAACGCGATCTCGGCTTCGACGCGCTGCTTCGAGAAGCTTCGGACGCGGGTGCTGCCCTTGCTCTCGAAGCAGTATCCGCACTGGTGAGGGCACCCACGATACGTCTCGATGTAGGTGGCGCCGTCGATCGGCTGGAGCACGCCGGTCAGGTACGGCGACGGGAGCTCGTCTAAGGCGCTCACCAACTGCCGTGGCGCAGTGGCGCGCACCGCGCCGTCGTCTGCACGAAACGCGATGCCGTCCACGCGTCCCAAGGGCCGGCCCTCCGCGTACGCGGACAGCATCTCGGCGAACGTCACCTCTCCTTCTCCGGTGACGACGACGTCGATCTCCGGATGCCTCACGAGCACTGCCTCAGCGATCGGTGAGACTTCAGGCCCGCCTGCGACGACGAACGTGTCCGGGGCAGCCGCCTTGACGATGCGAAGCGCTTCGTACGTGTCGCGCGCGGACCAGCACATCACGGAGGCGGCCACGACGTCCGGCTCCAGTTGCAGCACGCGATACGCGACCCACCACGGGTCAGTGCCGACGTCGAGGTCGAGCGTCGTGAACGCTGCCTTCCCGCGGAGACGCCCGCTTTGCTGCGCGTAGGCGCGGACGTACGCGCACCCGAGCGAGCGGTAGCCAGGGCTGTTGAGAGCCAGGAAGACGACCTTGAGCGGAGCCAACCTCACATCGCCTCCCCCGCGCGATGCGCCTCGTGCGACGCAGGAAGGGGAAGACCGTGGACCTCCACCCATGCTCGGTTCACGATGCCGGTGTCGCACGCTGCGGCGACCGTTGCGGCAGCCGCGGGAGCGACTGGCTCAGCCGCATCCAGCACCACGCAGCCTGCGCCGGCGGCCGCGGCGGACGCGACGATCACCGGCAACAGATCGACGTTGTGCTTGCAGACAGGCACGACCGCCGATATGGCTACTGCGATGCCTTCGCGCCTCGCGACCTCCGCGTAGCGCTCGATCCCGGAAAGAGCGGCTGCCGAGAAGCCCGGCGGCCCTGCCATCGCATCGCCGAGATCGCCCACGCCGAACAGCACCGCCCTCAGATGCCGCACACCCGCGAGGAGCGAGCCGCGGGCGTTCTCTCCTCTGGCAAGAGCCGTCGCGTCCGTCTCGATGCCCACTCGCTCGAAACCAGCATCGACCGCCGCAGCAACGATGCTCGGCAACGAAGGGTGCTCGAACGGCTCCGCACCGCCCAGGAACACGTTCGGCCCGAGTGGCGCCGTCCAATCCGACGCGACCTCGCGCAGCTCCGAGGCGACGTCGGCCACAGAACGCCACGTCACCTGCGCTTGACGCGGTCGGCACAGCCTGCACCGCCTCTCTGAAGGCGAACCGACCTCGATCCGAGCGAACGGCAGCATACGCCTCCTCAGCCTGACCTCGACCAGTATACGGGACGCATCACGGCCAAGGCGTGCCGTATGTCGCATTCGGCTGGTAGAATCCGGTCATGGCCGCCTCTCGTCGCACGCTCGCCTCGCTCGCCAGCTACCTGCCCGGCCTCCTCGCGATCGCAGGGCTCGTATCCACGCGGCTGTACAGCTACCCGCTCTTCCACACGCTCGCGGAACTCTTCGCCATCGCCGTCCAATTCAGCTTGTTCACCATCGTGTGGCACTCCAGGCGGCACTTGAAGAACGGCGCGCTTCTCGTGATCGGCGCCTCGGCCGCGCCGATCGCAGCGATAGACGTCCTCCACATGCTCACGTACAAGGGCGTGGATCTCATCTCCACCGGGTCCGTCGACGTACCGACCCAGCTCTGGGTGGCTGCACGGTTTCTGCAGGCGGCCACGCTGCTTGCAGCATCTCACAGCACCCGCCGCACGCCAGCAGCATGGCAAGTGCTCGCCGTCACCTCGGGAGCCGCTGCTTTGATTGTTGCGTCCATCGCGGCCGGTGTGTTCCCGCGATGCCTGACGCCTGCAGGTCTTACGCCGTTCAAGATCGCCGCCGAAGCAGCGACGGTCGTCGTCCTTGCTGCGGCTGTCTACGGCTTTCAGCGACGATCGGACGATCTGCTCCCGAATGCAGGGCGGCTGCTACGGTGGTCCGTCGGCTTCATGATCGCGTCCGAGGGGCTCTTCACGCTGTATCAGGACCCGTACGCGATCTCGAACCTCCTGGGGCATGTCCTCCGCATCCTCGGCGCGTATGCGATGTACCGGGCGGTGGTCGTTACCGCTCTCGAAGAGCCGCAAGCAGTGCTCTTCAGGGAGATCAGTCTTCGCAACGCCCAGCTCGAAGAGACGGATCGAGCGCTGCGCAGCGCGAAACAGCGAAGCGACGCGATGAGCGCAGTGAGCACCATGATCGCTCGCGCCGAGCCGCTGGACGCCGTCGTTCAGCGCGTGCTCGAAATCGGCGCCGAGGCGCTCGGGGCAGACGGCGCCGCGATGACCGCGAAGCGGGGCTCCGGCTGGGTCGTGACTCACGCGCGCGGCTTCGACCGCACCGTGATCGGCTTGCGCCGGGAAGGATCCTCAGGTCGTCACCTGGCGCTGGCAGCAGAGAAGCGCTCCCCCGTCATCTCGAACGATCCTTTGCGCGACCCCCGGGTCGATGGCGACTTCGCTGCGCGGTTCGGCATCACGGCGCTCCTCGTCGCGCCGCTCGTCGCGCGAAACGAGGTCTTGGGGGCTCTCACCTTCGTCAAACGCGGAGCACGGACCGGGTTCCAGGAGGTCGACCGCGGATTCGCTGCGCGGCTTGCCACGGCGCTTGGCCTCGCCATCTCGAACGAGCGCCTGCAGTCAGCCCAATCGCGAGTCGTCGAAGGGCTGCGAGACGCCATCCTCACCATGCCCGACGCCCTCCCTGGAGTGCGGCTGGGGCACGTGTACCGCTCGGCCGACCGCATCGCCAGGATCGGAGGTGACTTCTACGACGCATTCACGCTCCCTGACGGCCGCCATGCGGTGCTCATGGGCGACGTGTCAGGCAAGGGGATCGACGCAGCGCTGTCGAGCTTCGTCACGCGCACCGCATTCCACGCGCTCGCCCTGCGAGAGCGGTCGCCTGCCCGGGTGCTCGCGGCCGCCAACGAGGTGCTGTCTCGGCTCCTCCCGGGCGAAGCGTTCGCCACCGCGATCTTCGGGGTGGTCGACGTCGCTAGCGGCGTGTTCACCGCCGCAAGCGCGGGGCATCCGGATCCCATCGTGTGCTCGATCGACGGCTGCGTCGAGCACGACACGGTCAGGAACCTGCCGCTCGGAATGTTCCCTGGCACGCAGTACGAGGAGTTTCGAATCCCGCTCGCGCCTGAACATGTGCTCGTCATGTTCAGCGACGGGGTCCTCGACGCGCGCCGCGGCAACGACCCGTTCGGTGAGAGGCGCGTGCGGGAGACGTTGGACCTCCTCGGCACGTCCGACCCGCAGTCCATCGCAGATGCGCTGCTCGCCGCGGTTTCGGCCCACGCAGACGGAGAGCACGTGGACGACATCGCTATCGTCGCGCTGCGGCTGGACGACGACGCCGCGTAGCAAGCTTCCTGACGAAGACGCACAACCGGGCGGCCCTTAGAGGACCGCCCGGTTGTTGTCTCTGGTGTCGGAGGTGGGAGTTGAACCCACACGTCCTAAGTGGACACTAGGCCCTCAACCTAGCGCGTCTGCCATTCCGCCACTCCGACAGGCAGCTGCCGCAAGGACAGCGAGGGGAAGTGTATCAGAACCGATTCTCGCGTTCCAGAGATTCTCGTGACCCTCCTCGCGCTTCAGGCATCGGCCTCAACAGCCGCCACGCTCCGCCGCTGCTTCTCCGGCGGGATCGGGTTCGGAGCCGCGAAGTGGCACGCGACCCTGTGTCCCGGCGCGACTTCGCGGAGCTCCGGCTCGCGCTCGCTGCACAGCGGGAACTGGGCGATCGGGCATCGGGTGTGGAACCGGCAGCCGCTCGGCGGGTTGATGGGGCTCGGGACGTCGCCTTCGAGGATGATGCGCGTCCGTTGCCGCTGCTTGTCCGGATCCGGCACCGGCACGGCTGAAAGCAGCGACTGCGTGTACGGGTGGTAGGGCTCGTCGTACAGCCCCTTCCAGTCGCCGATCTCGATCATCTTCCCCAAGTACATGACGGCGACCCGGTCCGAGATGTGCCGCACCACCGAGAGGTCGTGCGCGATGAAGAGGTACGTCAGCCCGAACTCGTCTTGGAGCTTCTCGAGCAGGTTGATGATCTGCGCCTGGATGGACACGTCGAGAGCCGAGACCGGCTCGTCGCACACGATGAGCTTGGGATTCAGCGCAAGCGCACGGGCGACCCCGATGCGCTGCCGCTGGCCGCCCGAGAACTCGTGCGGATAGCGGTTGATGTGCTCAGGATTCAGCCCGACGACCTCGAGCAGCTCCTGAGCGCGCTTACGCCGCTCAAGCTTCGTGCCGATGCCGTGGATGACCAGCGGCTCGGAGACGATCTCACCCACCGTCATGCGCGGATTGAGCGACGCGTACGGGTCCTGGAAGATGATCTGGACGTCGCGTCGGAAGGCCTTGAGATCCTTGCCCCGAAGCTTGAGCACGTCCTTGCCCTCGAACTTTATCTCGCCCGCAGTGGGCTCGAGCAGGCGGATGATGCAGCGACCCGTCGTGGACTTGCCGCACCCCGACTCCCCGACAAGCCCGAGAGTCTCGCCCTGCTCGACGTCGAAAGAAACGTCGTCGACCGCGCTGACGTGCGCGCCAAGCCGCGAGAGCAAGACGCCCTGCTCGACTGGGAAGTACTTCTTGAGATTCCTGACGGACAGGATCGTGCTCACGCCGTCACCTCCGTCCTGCTCGCCGTCCCGCGTCGGAACGACGGGTCGGTCGAGAAGTGGCACGCTGAGCCGTGATCTCCCTCGATGGCGCGGAACTGAGGCACCTGCGTGCGGCAAATCTCCCGCGCGTACGGGCAGCGCGGGTGGAAGGCGCATCCCGGCGGGACGTCGATCAGACTCGGCGGCTGCCCGACGATCGGCACGAGCTCGCCTTTCTCCGACACGTCGTGCCGCGGCAGGCTATCGAGCAGGCCCCAGGTGTAGGGATGGAGCGGCGAGTAGAAGACCTCGTCCGCGGTCCCGAACTCGACCGGCTTGCCCGCGTACATCACCAGGACGTTGTCGGCCATGTCCGCCACGACGCCGAGGTCGTGGGTGATCATGATGATGGCCGAGCCCGTGCGCTCCTGAAGCTCGATCATGAGCTCGAGGATCTGCGCTTGGATGGTCACGTCGAGCGCAGTGGTGGGCTCGTCCGCGATGAGAATGTCCGGGTCGCACGCAAGGGCCATGGCGATCATCGCCCGCTGCCGCATGCCGCCGGAGAACTGATGCGGATAGTCCCTGGCACGTGCCTCTGCCTTCGGGATGCCGACCAGTTTCAGAAGCTCGACGGCTCGCTCGAACGCTTCGGCCTTGCTCAGCCCCTTGTGCACGCGAAGCGACTCGGCGATCTGGTCGCCGACGCGGAACACGGGATTGAGCGACGTCATCGGGTCCTGGAAGATCATCGCGATGCGGTTCCCGCGCAAGTCCCGGACCGCCTCGTCGTCCATCGCAAGGACGTCTTGGCCCTTGAAGTGGATCGAGCCCTCAACGACGCGACCCTGCGGGCCTTTGATGAGCCGCATGATCGACATCGCGGTCACGGACTTGCCCGAACCCGACTCGCCCACGACGCCAAGGGTCTGGCCTCGCTCCAGCGAAAAGCTCACGCCGTCGACCGCCTTCACGACGCCGTCGCGCGTGAAGAAGTACGTCTTCAGGTTCTCGACTGCAAGAAGCGTCTCCATCGCTCAGTCCTTCATCTTCACGTCGAGGGCGTCGCGCAGACCGTCGCCGAGCAGCACGAATGCGAGCACGGTCGTCAGGATGGCGAAGCCCGGATAGATCATGACCCAGGGCGCAGTGAACATGAACGCGCGCGCGTCGGAGAGCATCAGCCCCCAGGACGGCGTCGGAGGCTGGACGCCCATGCCGAGGAACGACAGCGCCGCCTCGGTGAGGATGGCGCCACCGATGCTCATCGTCGCGTACACGATGATCGGTGCGATCGCGTTCGGCATGATGTGGCGCGTCATGATCCGAAGATCCGACGCCCCAAGGGCGCGCGCCGCGTCGACGTACTCGTTCTCCTTCACCGAGAGGATCGAGCCGCGGAACACGCGGGCGATCGACGGCCAACCGAGTATGCCGATGGCGATGAACACGTTCATGAAGCCCTTGCCCATCACCGCGATCAGAGCGATGGCGAACAAGATGTACGGGAACGCGAGGAACACGTCGGCGATGCGCATGATGACCGAGTCCCACAGCTTCCCGTAGTACGCGGCGATCGCGCCCAGTATGAGCCCGATGACCACCTCGATCGCCACGGCGATGACGCCGACCGCGAGCGAGATCCTCGATCCGTACACCACGCGCGCGAAAATGTCTCTGCCCATGCGGTCGGTGCCGAACGGGTGCGCTGCGCTCGGAGGCAGAAGCATCCGCTGGCTCACCGTCGTGGTGTCGATGTACTTGGGATCGCCGAAGCGTTGCGGGACCCACAAGTCCGCGCTCAGCGCGACCAGAATCATGATGATCGCCCAAATGAGCCCAGCCATCGCGAGCTTGTTCTTGCGCAATCGGCGCCACGCGTCGCCCCACAGCGTCCTGCTGCTGCGAGACGCGATGGCCGAAGCCGGCACGTCTTCGGTCGGCGGCGTCGCCGGGACTCCGGTGCGAAAGTCCTTCACGGGATGCCCTTCCTCGGCGAGGGGGTCGTGGATGTGCTTGTCAGTCACGTCTGCCACCCCCTCACTTCGCCGGTCCGCCGTACCGGATCCGCGGATCCAGGAACGCGTACGAGATGTCGACGATGAGATTGATGAGCATGACGGCGAACACGACGATGATCACGCCGCCCATCACAATCGGCCAATCGCGCTGCTGGATCGAGAAGTAGATCTCCAAGCCGACGCCTGGCCAGTTGAAGATCGTCTCAGTAAGGATGGCCCCGCTCATCATCGCGCCGAGGTCGAGGCCGATGAACGTGACGACGGGGATCATCGCGTTCTTGAGCGCGTGCTTGAAGATGACGGCTCTGTCGCTCAGCCCCTTCGCGACCGCGGTGCGGATGTAGTCCTGGCCCATGACCTCGAGGAGTTGGCTGCGCGTGATGCGAGCCGCGTACGCAGTCGACACCGACGCCAGCGTCACTGCAGGCAGCACCAGGTGTGCGAGGTCAGGCGGCGAGCCCATGCCAGACATCGGGAGGTAGAACGCTCCGCCGGTCCATTCCTTGAGTTTGATGCCGAGCAGGACCTGGAACATCATGCCGAGCCAGAAGACCGGCACCGACACGAGCACGGACGTCGAGAGCGTCACCACGACGTCCAGGAACGAGTACTGCTTCACGGCAGAGATGATGCCTGCCGCGATGCCGACGATGATCTCGATCACGATGGCAGCAAGCGCCAGCCGGATCGTGTTCGGGTACTTGTCGGCGAATATCTCCACCACGGGACGGTCCTTCTGATACGAACGCCCGAGATCCCCGTGGACGAGCTTCCCAAGGTAGGTGACGTACTGAACGGGCAACGGCTTGTCGAGGCCGTTCTCCTTCACGAGCTCCTGATAGAGCGCGGGCGAGATGGCCTTCTCGCCGGTGATCATGCGTATCGGGTCGCCCGGCAACACGCCGGGAGCGCGCAGGATGAAAAGCAGGATGGTGACGCCGAAGAACACCGGCACCATCTGCAGTATGCGTCTTGCGATGTACTTGAGCATCTGAGTGCCTTACTAGTCCGGCAGCAGCGAGCCGCTCGGCCCGCCACGCAACTGGCGGGAGGATGCCTGGATCAGGCATCCTCCCGCTCGTTCGTCCAGGTACGGTGCGTACCCTACTGCGCGATCCAAGCCTTGTCGAGGGCCGCGATTCCCATCGGGCCGTAGACGAAGTCACGGATGCGGTCAGAGCCGACGCGGCCGTGCTTGTAGAACACGATCGGGATGACCGGAGCGTCCTCGCCGATCATGCGCTCGGCCTCGCGGTACTTCTCGATACGAGCATCCGCATCGGGGGTCTTGCGGGCCTCAGCCAAGAGCGAGTCGACCTGCGGGTTCGCATAGAAGGAGTGGTTGTCGGCGCTCTTGGACTGGAACAGCGGATACAGGAAGTTGTCCATGATCGGGTAGTCGGCGATCCAGCCGAGGCGACCCATCTGGAACTCGCCGGCATCCAGCTTGTCCAGGTACTGAGCCCACTCCTGGCCGTCCAGCTTGACGTTGACGCCCAGCGCCTTCAGGTCGGAGGCGATGAGCTCCATGATGGCCTCGTGGCCCGACCCGCTGTTGTACGACAGAGTGACCTCCGGCAGGCCCTTGCCCTCAGGATAGCCGGCCTCTGCGAGCAGCTTCGCTGCCTGCTCCTTGTCGTACTTCGCGTACGGCCACGCGCCGTCCTGGTAACCGACGATGCCCTTCGGAACGATGCCCGTCGCCGGATCGCGGGTGCCCTCGAAGACGCTGTCCACGATGGCCTGGCGGTTGACGGCCAGCGAGAACGCCTGACGGAGGGTCTTGTTGGCCAAGAGCTTGTCTTTGTTGTTCAGGATGACGTAGTAGACGGCCAGCTCAGATCCGGTGAGCACCTGCTTGCCGGGCTCGACGGTGTAGCCGTCCGGGCTCTCGCCGTACTGCTGGATGGTGGCCTTCAACTGGCCGCTCGGAATCGAGGTGAAGTCCAGGTTCCCCGCCTTGAACTCGAGGAACGCGGTCTCCTCGTCCTTGAAGATCTTGAAGTCGACGCCATCGAGATACGCCGGCTCCCCGTAGTAGTCGTCGAAGCGGACGATCTTGATCTCCTGATCGTGCTTCCACGGCTCGGCCATCATGAACGGGCCATTGCCGATGGGCTTGTCCGCGAAGGCCTTCGCCTTCTCCGGAGTGTCCAGCTCCTCCTTCGGAACCGGAGCGAGCGCCGGGTGGCCGACCACGTACTCGAAGTCGCCGAACGGCTCCTTGAGGGTCACCTGGAGCGTGTAGTCGTCGACGACCTTGACGCCCTCGAGCTCGGTGGCCTTGCCTTCCTGCATCTCGTCGTAGCCCTTGACAGCGCTCAGGTGGTACGAGATCTCGGACTTGTTCTCCGGGTTGCAGATGCGCTCCCACGCGTACTTGAAGTCCTCGGCCTTGACCTCGCGGCCGTTGTGGAACTTCGCTCCCTTGCGGAGATGGAAGGTCCACACGGTGGCGTCCTCGTTCGACTCCCAGCTCTCGGCGGCCGCAGGCCGGATCTCCGAGGTGATCGGGTCGAAATCGACCAGGCTGTCGAACACCGCGCTCACGACCTGCACGCCCTCGCTCTCCTGGGCGTTGTACGGGTCGATGAACGCCGGCTCGTTGAGGTAGAAGCTCAACGTGCCCCCCTTGACGGGCTTGTTGCCCGTCTCGCCGCCTGTCTCGCCACCGGTCTTCTTCGCGCATCCGGCCAACCCGGAAATGCCGAGCGCGAGGACGACCGCGAGCGACACGGCGAGTACCTTACGGAATCGCTCTGACAACGTCAGCCTCCCTTCGAAACGACACACCCATACCTGCCATACCGTTGTAGCTGGACTTCGCGGGGCACCGCCGAACCCGCCGAAGCCGGCTCTGACCCTCTAATAGTCGCCCTCTTTGCATAGAATGGCAAGAGGGCATGAATGAGCCGGGAGCGATGCCCTGCGTGGATGAGCGCTCGACCCGCAGATCAGGCCATCGGCCTGTATACGAGCATGAGCGCGATCGCGGTGATGGCGTACATCACACCGAAGCCGATGGTGATGCGGTCGAGGTTCTTCTCGATGATCCCAGTGCCGGTCGAGGTCGCAGGCATGGCGCCTCCGAGCATCGTCGACAGACCGGTCCCCTTCCCGGAGTGCAGCAGCACGAAGATCACGAGACCGATGGCGCTGATGACGTGCAGCGCGATGACGATGTACGCGATTGCTTGCACAGCAGGCTCCTTCTGGTTCGAACGCCCTCAGGCGTGAAGCGCTGACTGAGTATAGCGAGGCCGGGAGCGCCTCTCAACCTCAGTCGCGCTCACCTCTCCACAAGCGAACGCCCCGTCCACTCGGCGGGGGCATCAAGCCCCATGATGTCGATGACGGTCGGCGCCACGTCCGCGAGGATACCGCCCGAGCGAGCCGAACGCACTCCGTCAGCGACGATGATGAGCGGCACGGGGTCGTTGGTGTGTGCCGTGAACGGCCCGCCATCGTCGTCGAGCATGCGCTCGGCGTTGCCGTGATCGGCAGTCACGATCGCTGAGCCGCCCTTGGCTCTCACGGCTGCGACCACCTGACCGACGCCGTCGTCGACCGCCTCGACCGCTCGCACCGCCGCCTTCAGGACGCCGGTGTGCCCGACCATGTCGCAGTTCGCGTAGTTCACCACGTAGAAATCTGCGGCGTCCGACTCGATGGCCTCCACCAGCCGTCGCGTGACCTCTGGAGCGCTCATCTCCGGCTGCAGGTCGTACGTCGGCACCTTGGGGCTCGGCACGAGGATGCGCTGCTCTCCTGGCTTCGGAGGCTCCTTGCCGCCGTTCAAGAAGAACGTCACGTGCGCGTACTTCTCCGTCTCGGCGATGTGGAGCTGCGTCAGCCCCGCGTCTGCGATGACGTCGGCGAGCACGCAGCACGGCAGGTCCTTCTCGAAGGCGACCGGCGCGGGAATCGTCGGATCGTATTCGGTCAAGCAGACGAACCGGACCTCAGGGGTCACCGGACGCTCGAACCCTTCGAACGCAGGATCGACGAACGCGCGCGTGATCTCGCGCGCCCTGTCTGGCCGGAAGTTGAAGAACACGACGGCATCGCCGTCGCTCACAGTCGCCACGGGGGAGCCCTCCCGCATCACGACCGCCGGCTCCAAGAACTCGTCGGTCACGCCGGCTGCGTACGAGCGCTCGACGGCCTCCTCCGCGCTCGTGGCGGGGGCTCCTTCTCCCATCACCATCGCACGCCATGCGCGATCGACCCGCTCCCATCGACGGTCGCGGTCCATCGCGTAGTAGCGGCCCATGACGGTCGCGATCGCGCCTGCACCGACGTCGGCGAGCA
Source organism: Coriobacteriaceae bacterium EMTCatB1 (assembly GCA_001950395.1). Taxonomy (GTDB): domain Bacteria; phylum Actinomycetota; class Coriobacteriia; order Anaerosomatales; family Anaerosomataceae; genus Parvivirga. The sequence goes on along the minus strand of BDLO01000001.1, from coordinate 348,880 downwards.
CGCGTTCGAGAGCTCGAACGTAGCCGAGCCCGCTCGTCGGCGGCACGTCCCGACCGTCGAGGAAGGCATGGATGAAGACGCGCCCAGCTCCGCGCTTGGCCGCCATGCGAACGAGGGCGTACAGGTGATCCTGATGGCTGTGCACGCCCCCGTCGGAGAGGAGCCCCATGAAGTGGACCGCCTTGCCGTCGTCGACTGCGCCGTCGATGGCGCGGCACAGCACCTCGTTCGTCTCCAGCGAGCCGTCCTCGATGGCCTTGAAGATCCGGGTGAGCTCTTGGTAGACGACCCTGCCCGCCCCGATGTTGAGGTGGCCGACCTCGGAGTTGCCCATCTGCCCCTCCGGGAGACCGACCGCCAGACCCGAGCACTCAAGCGCCGTCCACGGCCAGCGCTCGAAGAGCGCGTCGAGGTTGGGCGTGCGCGCAAGCGATATCGCGTTGCCGGGACCTGGCGGTGCCAGCCCGAAGCCGTCCATGATGATGAGAGCGACAGGAGCGCGCCTCATCGGGCGGCTGCCCTCACGATGTCCACGAACGAGTCGGCCTTGAGCGACGCGCCGCCGACCAAGGCCCCGTCCACGTCCGGCTCGCGGAAGAAGTGCGCCGCGTTCTCGGGCTTCACCGAACCCCCGTACAGCACGCGCATCTGCATCGCGGCCGGCGGTCCGTACATCGCACCGATCGTCGCGCGGATGCCTCGTGCGACGTCGTTCGCGGATTCGGGGGTCGGGGTGCGCCCAGTGCCGATCGCCCAGATCGGCTCGTACGCCACAACGAGCCGCGCGGCCTCGTCCTTCTCCAGACCGGCCGCGCCTGCGAGCACCTGCTCACGGACGAACCGCTCGGTCTCGCCAGACTCCCTCACAGCCAGCGGCTCGCCCACGCACATGATCGGCGTGAGACCCGAGGCGAACGCCGCTTTCACCTTGCGGTTCACGGTCTCGTCGGTCTCACCGAAGTGCTCCCGGCGCTCCGAGTGCCCGACGATCACGTAGGTGCAACCGAGGTCGACGAGCATCCTTGGCGCGATCTCGCCAGTGAACGCCCCCTCTGGCTCCCAGAACATGTCTTGCGCGCCCAGCGCGATAGGCACGCGGTCGTACTCGATCACCGTCGACACGGCTTTGAGGCCGGTGAATGGCGGGCACACGACGACTTCGACGTCGCCACGGACGGTCTCGAGCTCGCGAGCGATGTCTTGCACGAGCACGGCGCCCTCGCCAGACGTCGTGTACATCTTCCAGTTGCCGGCGACCATCATGCGACGGTCCATGTGGGCCCTCCTTCCCCGCCTCAGGCGTCCTTGTCGAGCAGCGCCTCGACGCCGGGCAGCGGCGAGCCTTCGAGCAGCTTCATCGCGGCCCCGCCCCCCGTCGACACGAATGTGACGCGCTCCTCCAGATCGAACTTCTTGAGCGCGGCCACTGAATCGCCGCCGCCCACGATGGAGGCGGCGCGGTTGTTGCGCGCGACGGCGGTGGCGACCTCGCGCGTGCCGGCCTCGAACGGCGTGAGCTCGAACACGCCCATCGGCCCGTTCCAGAAGATGGTGCGCGCCCTGGAGATCTCGCCCTTGTACAGCTCCACGGTGGTCGGGCCGATGTCGAGCCCCATCGTGCCGTCTGGGATCTCCTCGCGGCCCACGATCTTCGTGTCGGCGTCCTCGACCATCTGGTCGGCGACCACGAAGTCCACGGGCAGCAGGAGGTCGACGCCGCGCTCGCTCGCCTTCTTCAGCATCTCGCCAGCGCGCTCCACCCAGTCGGCTTCGACTATCGAGTTCCCGACGGCGACGCCCTTGGCCACGAGGAACGTGAAGCACATGCCGCCGCCGATGAGCAACGCATCCACGCACTCCAGCAGCCGGTCGATGACCCCGATCTTGTCCGAGACCTTCGAGCCGCCGAGGATCGCTACGAACGGCCGCTCCGGCTCAGCGAGCATCGAGGTGAGCGTGTCCACCTCGCGGGCGAGCAGAAGCCCGGCCACCGCGGGCAGGTACTGCGCAACGCCGGCGGTCGACGCATGCGCCCGGTGCGCCGCACCGAAAGCGTCGTTGACGTATACGTCGGCAAGCGACGCGAGCGCCTTGGCGAACTCGGGGTCGTTCGTCTTCTCCCCGGGGTGGAAGCGGACGTTCTCGAGCATGAGCACCTCGCCGTCCACCATGCGAGCGACGGCCTCTTGCGCTTCCGGGCCGACGATGTCGTCGACGAACACGACGTTGCGGCCAAGCAGGCGCTGCAAGACGCGCCGGACGGGCCTCAGACTGAACTGCGGGTCCGGCGCCCCCTTCGGACGCCCGAGGTGGCTGACGAGAATCACCCTCGCGCCGTGGTCGATCAGGTACCGGATGGTTGGCAGCGCAGCGCGGACGCGCGTGTCGTCTGTGACCGATCCCTCCGAGAGCGGCACGTTGAAGTCGACGCGCACGAGGCAGCGCTTGCCCCGCACGTCGATGTCTTTCACGGTCTTCTTGGCGAACATTCGTCCTCCCGGTCTACGAGCCACCCGAACAGCAAGCGGGCGGGCGCATGGCCCGCCCGGCAAATCAGGCGATCATCCGGATGAGGTCGACGACGCGGTTGGAGTAGCCCCACTCGTTGTCGTACCACGACACGCACTTCACGAAGGTGCCCTCGCCGCCCATGACCATCGTCTGGAGCGAATCGAATATCGACGAGGCCGGGTTGCCGATTACGTCGCTCGAGACGATCGGGTCTTCGCAGTACTGGAGGATGCCCTTCATCGGGCCTTCGGCCGCGGCCTTCATCGCGGCGTTGATGGCGTCTTTCGTGGCAGGCCGATCGAGCTCGGCGACGAGGTCGACGACGGAGCCGTCAGGCGTCGGGACGCGCATCGCGATGCCGTCGAGCTTGCCGACGAGGTCCGGCATCACGAGCCCGATCGCCTTGGCCGCTCCCGTCGAGGTCGGGATGATCGACATCGCGGCCGCGCGGGCGCGCCGGAGGTCCTTGTGCGGCAGGTCGAGGATGTTCTGGTCGTTGGTGTACGCGTGGATGGTGTTCATGTATCCGCGCTTGATCCCGAACGTGTCGTGCAGCACCTTCGCGAAGGGCGCGAGGCAGTTGGTCGTGCACGACGCATTCGAGATGATGTGGTGCCGCTCGGGATCGTACTGGTCGTCGTTGACGCCGATGACGATGGTGATGTCCTCGTTCTTCGCCGGTGCCGAGATGATGACCTTCTTCGCCCCGGCCTCGCGGTGCGCGGCCGCCTTCGTGGCATCAGTGAACCGCCCCGTGGACTCGACGACGACGTCCACCCCGAGCGCCTTCCACGGCAGAGCGGCCGGATCGCGCTCGGCGAGCACCTTCACCTCGCGTCCGTCGACGGAAAACGCGCCGTCTTTCGCCTCCACCTCGTGCGGGAACGCGCGATGCACCGAGTCGTACTTGAGCAAGTGAGCGAGCGTGGCGGCGTCAGTCAGGTCGTTCACAGCCACGATCTCGATTGACGGATCGCTTTGAGCCGCGCGGAAGACGAGCCGTCCGATCCTGCCGAAACCATTGATGCCGACTCTGATCGTCACGATGACACCCTCCTCGATACTCGTGCTCGGACGTGGTTGCGCGGGCCGGCACGGCCCCGTTGGATAGTACCCGAACCGCAGCCGTCGCGCACCCGCGCCGTCGCCTCATCGTCGCGCTCGGCGACGGCCCCCAGCGGGCCCAAGACCCTCAGCCAGCTCCATGAGCCGCCGGATACGGTGATACACCGCGGACTTGGTGAGCGGCGGGTCAGCAAGCTCGCCGAGCTCCTTGAGCGTCGCGTCAGGATTCTCGAGCCGAAGCTCGGCCATCTCGCGAAGTGCCGGCGGCAGGCTGTCGAGACCTCGCGCAGCCGCGATCGCCTTGATCGCCTCGATCTGCGACATCGCGGCATCCGCGCTCTTCTCGAGGTTCGCGGTCTCGGCGTTCACGAGCCGGTTGATCTCGTTGCGTATGCCTTTCATGATGCGGACGTCCTCGGTGCGGAGCAGGGCGCGATGCGCGCCTACGTGCGCGAGGAAGGTCACGATCGGCTCGGCGCCTTTGAGGTACACGGCGAACGAACCGCGACGCTGTGTGACTTTCGCCTGCATCCCGAAGCGGCTCATCAGGGCCGTGAGGTCGTCGGCCACCTGCTCGCTCTCGGCCGTGAGCTCGAAGTGGAAGTCGCCGTGCGGGTCGGCCACGAACCCGCCGCCGAGGAACGCGCCCCGAAGGTACGCGACGGCGCAGCAGTCGCGCTTCACGAGCGCAGCCGGTATGCCGGGCACCAGGGCGTAGTCGGCGTCCAGGATGCCTAAGTCGATGAGCGCCTCTTCGAGCTTCGGCTGCGCCGGCACGGTGATGAGGTAGTTGTTGGACTTGTGCAGGACCGAGCGCCGCACGGTGAGCTCGGTCGTCAACCCGTACAGCGAGTGCAGCAGCTTGATCGTCTTGCGCGCGACCGGCGCGGTCTCGGTGGCGATCTCGAGCCGAAGCCGCCCCGTGCCCCCGAGGTGGAGCGTGCCCTCGACCCGCACCAGCGCCGAGAGCTCCGCGCGCGCGCAACAACCGCGCCGCCCCTCGACCCGTGAGAGCTCCTCTTTCACCTCCGCCGTGAACGACACTACGCGACCCTCCTCAGGACTGCGCACAGCAAGGCGGGGTCGTGGTGGCGCGGGTTCGAGGCGTCCACGACGTCTGCGGCGAGCACGTCGATGCCCATCTCGCGGACGCGTTCCCGGACGAGGGCGCCGGCTTCGACCGGCTCGATCTCTGCAGCCGGCGCGGTCGCGTCCGTGTCGTGCACCACCGTAACGTCGATGCGCGGCATGCCGTGATCCAGCAGCGCCTGCACGTGCTCGAAAGCATCCATGCCGCACGTCTCTCCGCGCTGGTTCGCGACGTTGCACACGTAGACGATGCGTCCCGGACACTCGCCCAGAGCCGCTGGGATCCCATCGACGAGCAGGTTCGGGATCACGCTCGTGAACAGGCTGCCCGGCCCGACGACGAGGAGGTCGGCTTCGCGGATGGCGTCGAGCGCGGGGCCGTACGCTGGCGGGCGCTCCGGCTCGAGCGTGACGCGCGCGACGCGCACGGGCGCGTGAGCGACCTGCGACTGCCCGACGATGCGCTCGCCATCCGCGGTCTCGGCGTGCAACGCGACGTCGGCGAGCGTGCTCGGCAGCACCCGCCCCTGTACGTGCAGCATCTCGCCCGCGACCTGCACGGCCCGCGCGAAGTCGCCGGTGAGGTCCGCAAGCGCCGCGATGATGAGGTTGCCGAGCGCGTGGCCCGCAAGCCCCTCTCCTTGCGGGAAGCGATACTGGAAGATGCGCGCGAGCGGGTCGTTCGAGGGCGCGAGCGCAACGAGGCAGTTCCGGACGTCGCCGGGCGGCAGGATGCCGAGCTCGCGCCGAAGACGCCCCGATGATCCCCCGTCGTCCGCCATCGTCACGACCGCCGTGGTCTCGAAACCCGCCGACGCCAGGCACGACAGGACGAGCGGCAGCCCGGTCCCGCCCCCGATCGCCACTGCCTTTCGCGCGCCGCTCACTCGCGGCTCCTGTCTTTGGCGATGTCTCGGTGCGAGACGTTCACAGGGTATCCCGACTTCCGAAGGTGCTCGGCAGTCTGCTCCGCGAGCACGACGCTGCGATGCTGCCCGCCGGTGCATCCGAGCGCCACGTGCAGGTGCGCCTTGCCCTCGCGCACGTAGCCGGGGAGCAGCAGGTCGAGGAGCGCGAACCAGCGGCTCAAGAACTCCTCCGTCTCGGGCTGTTCGAGCACGTAGGCCCGCACAGGCCGCTCGAGCCCGGTTCGGGTGCGCAATCTCGGCACGTAGTAGGGGTTCGGAAGGAAGCGGACGTCCATCACGATGTCAGCGTCGGCCGGAAGCCCGTACTTGAAGCCGAATGACGACACGGCGACGGTGAGCGCCGACTCGTTCTCGACCGGCGCGAACCGCTCTCGGATGAGCGACTTGAGCTCGCTCGGCCGCATGTCGCTCGTGTCGATGGTGACGTCCGCTCGCGCGGCGAACGGCGCGAGCAGCTCGCGTTCCGCCCGGATGCCCTCAGCGAGCGAGCACTCGTCGGAGAGCGGGTGACGGCGGCGCGTCTCCTTGAAACGGCGGATGAGGGTCCGGTCGTCGGCGGTGAGGTACACGAGCCGATACGGATGACCGGACTCCTCCAGGCGGTCGAGCGCTGCGGCGAGCTCAGAGAAGAACTCGCGTCCGCGCGCGTCGCACACCACCGCGACTCGCTGCACGCGGCTGCCAGGGAGCGCCGTCAGTTCGACCAGCTGCTGAATCAGCGCCGGCGGCAGGTTATCGATGCAGAAGTAGCCGAGGTCCTCGAACGTGTGCATGGCCTCCGAGCGGCCGGCGCCTGACATCCCCGTGATGATGACGAGGTCGCGGGCCTCGCTCTCAGCGTGACGGAGCTCGGTGCCGCTCGCGGACCGTTCAGTCATCGTCGCCCTCGAGAAGCTTGCCTGCGACGGACGAGACGAGCGAGATCAGCGCGCTGGCGACGACCGTCTGCCAGAAACCGGTCGTGCTCACTCCGGGAACGACCCAGTCGACGATGTACAGCATGAGCGCGTTCACGATCAGCCCGAACAACCCGAGCGTGAGCAACGTCACCGGGAACGTCAGCACCTGCACGACCGGCTTGACGACCGCATTGACGACCGCCAGCGCGACTGCAGCGTAGACGGCCGCTGGCCAGAAGCTGTCCACGGAAAGCAACGCTCCGCCGCTCAAGTACGCGACTCCGAACACGGCGCCGGCTGAGACCAGCATGCGCACCACGAACTTCATCGCTCGCTCCCCTCGCCGACAGGCCTGCACCGTCGAGTATACCAGCCCGACTGACGTCTCAGGCGCGGCGCGGCGCATCGTCGGCCGCTCTCAGTGCTTCCAGTATCCGTTCAGCGGTCGCCCGGCCGATGCCCGGCACCGCCGCGATCTCCTGCACCGTTGCGGCTTTCAGCCGCTTGACCGAGCCGAACCGCGCGAGCAGCGCCTTCTTGCGCGCTGGGCCGACGCCCGGTATCGCGTCGAGCTGCGAGGCGACCGCTCGCTTGCCGCGCACGGCGCGGTGGTGCTCGATCGCGAAGCGGTGCGCCTCGTCCCGCACGCGCTTGAGCAGCGAAAGCGCAGCCGAGCCGTCCGGCAGCCGGACCGGCTCGTCCCAGCCGGGCACGAAGAGCTCCTCTTCCCGCTTCGCGAGCGCTGCCACCGGGACGCGCACCCCCGCCTCCTCGAGCGCCGCCAGAGCCGCTTTGAGCTGGGGCTTGCCGCCGTCGACGATCAGCAGGTCAGGCAGTGCGGCGAAGCGCTCGTCGCCAGTCGCCGCCCGCCTGAACCGCCTCAGCAGCACTTCTCGCATCATCGCGACGTCGTTCGCGTCGCCGGTCGAGAGACGCACGTTGAACCGCCGGTACGATGCCTTGTCGGGCCTGCCGCCCGAGAACACCACCATCGAGCCCACCGAGTCCTTCCCGTGCAGCGTCGAGATGTCGTAGCACTCGATGCGCAACGGCGGCGCCGGCAGCGCGAGCGCGCTCTCGAGCTCGAGAAGCGCCCGGTTGATCCGCTCCTCGTCGTATCGGGTGCGGTGCTTGTACCGCGCCAACGCGAAGCGGGCGTTCTCGGAGGCCAGGCCGAGGAGCTCGCGCTTGAGCCCCCGCTGCGGGACGCTCACGCGGACGCGGCTGCCGCGTATCCCGGAGAGCCACTCGCTCAGCGTCTCAGCGCTCGCCGGCAGCTCTGGGACGAGGACCTCCCGGGGGACGAACGGCGCGTCGGCGTAGTAGCGCTCCAAGATGCCTTCGATGAGCTCGCCGTACGGCACGTCGAGACCGCCTTCCACCACGAACTCGTTGCCGGCGAGCACCCTGCCCTCCCGCACGAGGAGCACGTGGACGCCCGAGATCGTCTCGGCGCGCTCGACGCCGAACACGTCGAGCTGAAGCGGCTTGTCGGAGACGACCTTCTGACGTTCGAGCACGCGGCGCACGGCGTCGAGCGAGTTCCGCAGGCGGGCCGCCCGCTCGTACTCGAGGTTCGCGGCTGCTTCGCGCATCTCGGCTTCGAGCTCGCGCACAATGTCGGCGCGCCTTCCCTCCAGGAAGTCCGCGACAGCTCGCACGCGCTCCGCGTACTCCTCGCGCGAGATCGCGCCCACGCACACGCCAGGCCCCTTGCCGACGTGCGCGTCGAAGCACGGCGTGCCGACGGGCTCGCCGCCGCGCGCGTTCACCCGCTTCCACTGCACGCACGTCGCGCGGCAGATCGGGTAGATGCGTCGCACGACCTCGATGGTCTCGCGCGCGGCCCTCGCGTCGGTGTACGGCCCGAAGTACCGGGTGCCCTCGCGGTGCCGCTCACGCGTGTACTTGATTGCGGGGAACGGGTCGCCGGTGGTGAGCGCGATGAACGGGAAGGATTTGTCGTCGCGGTAGCGCACGTTGAAGGGCGGGTCGAACTGCTTGATGAGCGAGTTCTCGAGGATGAGCCCCTCGACCTCGTTCTCAGTCACCACGAACGCGTAGTCGGCCGCCTGCTCCATCAGCAGCGGCACGCGCTCACGCTCGTCGTGGCCGCTCACGTACTGCCGCATGCGCTTCTTGAGCGACTTGGCCTTCCCGACGTACAAGACCGAGCCGTCGGCGGCCTTCCAGAGGTAGACGCCCGGCGCGTCGGGGACGTCTGCAAGCGCCCGCTTGTCCTCGGGAAGCGCCACCTTACACCGCCTCCGGCCTCACCGTCGCGCCCTTCCCTGCGAGCACGGGCGCGAGGAACCTCCCCGTGTGCGATCCCGGGTGCGCCGCCACCTCCTCAGGCGTCCCGACGCACACGATCTCGCCGCCGCGGTCGCCGCCCTCGGGGCCGAGGTCGATGATCCAGTCGGCCGACTTGATGACGTCGAGGTTGTGCTCGATGACGAGCACCGTGTTGCCGGCGTCCACCAGCCGGTGCAGCACCTGGAGGAGCTGCCGCACGTCGTCGAAGTGCAGGCCGGTCGTCGGCTCGTCCAAGATGTAGAACGTGCGGCCCGTGCTCCTGCGCTGCAGCTCGCTTGCGAGCTTCACCCGCTGCGCCTCGCCGCCCGAGAGCGTCGTCGCCGGCTGGCCGAGCCGCACGTACCCGAGGCCGACGTCGTGAAGCGTCTCGAGCTTGCGACGCAGCGGCGGGATGTTCTCGAAGAACGCGAGCGCCTCTTCCACGGACATCTCGAGGATGTCCGCCACGCTCTTGCCGCGGTAGGTCACCTGCAGGGTCTCGCGGTTGTACCGCTTGCCCTTGCACACCTCGCACCGCACGTAGACGTCCGGCAAGAAGTGCATCTCGATCTTGATCTGCCCGTCGCCCTTGCACGCCTCGCAGCGGCCGCCGTGCACGTTGAACGAGAAGCGCCCCGGAGAGTATCCGCGCGCACGGGCCTCGGGAGTCGACGCAAGCAAGGCCCTGACGTCGTCCCACAGCCCCGTGTACGTCGCCGGGTTCGAGCGCGGCGTGCGACCGATGGGCGACTGATCGATGACGATCACCTTGTCGATGGCCTCGACGCCCTCGATGCGGTCGTACTTGCCCGCCCGCCGGCGCGCCCGGTGCACGGCGTTCGAGAGCGCCGGCGCCAGGGTGTCCGCCACGAGCGAGCTCTTGCCCGAGCCGCTCACGCCGGTCACCACCACGAGGTTGCCGAGCGGTATGTCGACGTCGATGCCGCGCAGGTTGTGTTCGCGCGCGCCCACGATGCGCAAGAAACCGCGGTCGGCGCTCCGGCGCTGCTTCGGCACCGGGATCGCCGCGCGGCCCGACAGGTACGCTCCCGTGAGCGAATCAGGACACGCCATGATGTCCTCGGGCGTCCCCTGGCACACGATCTCGCCGCCGTGCTCGCCTGCGCCAGGCCCCATGTCGATGACGTGATCGGCGGCCCGTATGGTCTCCTCGTCGTGCTCGACGACGATGACGGTGTTGCCCAAGTCGCGCAGCCGCTCCATCGTCGCGATGAGCCGGGCGTTGTCACGCTGGTGCAAGCCGATGGACGGCTCGTCGAGGATGTAGAGCACGCCCATGAGCCCCGAGCCTATCTGCGTGGCCAGCCGGATGCGCTGCGCCTCGCCGCCCGACAGCGTGGCCGTCGCGCGATCGAGCGTGAGGTAGTCGAGCCCGACGTCGACCAAGAACCGCAGCCGCTCGACGATCTCCTTGACGACGCGCGCCGCGATCTGCCGCTCGCGCTCGGTGAGCTCCAACCCCTCGAAGAACGCGAGCGACGCCTTCGCCGAGAGCTGCGTCACCTGGTGGATGTTCAAGCCGCCGACGGTCACTGCGAGGATCTCCGGCTTCAGGCGCGCGCCGCCGCAGGCGGGGCACGGGATGAGCGCCATGTACTCCTCGAGCTTCTCTTTGACCTGCTCCGACTCCGACTCCTGGTAGCGGCGCATCACGGCGTTGAGCGCGCCTTCGTAACGCGTGTACCAGAAGGTCTCCCGGCCGTCGCGCGTGACGTAGTCGAGCCGGATGCGCTCGTCGCCCAAGCCGTGCAGCATCTTCTCGCGAACTGCCTCGGGGAGATCCTTCCACGGCGTGTCCACGTCCGAGCCGAGGTGCCGCGCGACCGCCTCTAGGAGCTGCGGGTAGTAGTTGAGGTTGCCCGAGAACGGCTTGATGGCCCCTTCGGCGATCGTGAGCGTCGGGTCAGGCACCACGAGGTCGGGATCGACCTCCATCCGGCTGCCAAGACCCGAACAGACGGGGCACGCGCCGTACGGGGCGTTGAACGAGAAGTCGCGCGGCTGGAGCTCGTCCATCGAAAAGCCGTGCTCCGGGCACGCGAGCGCCTGCGAGTACGAGATCTCCTCGCCGTCGACGACGGCCGCGACGACCGTCCCGCCCGACAGCCGAAGCGCCATCTCCACACTCTCAGCCAGGCGCGAAGCCAGGCCTTCCTTGATGACGATGCGGTCGACGACGACCTCGATGGTGTGCTTCACGTTCTTGTCGAGCGCGATCTCCTCGTCGAGCGACCGCACCTCGCCGTCCACGCGCACGCGCGTGAAGCCCTCGGAGCGCAGCTCCTGCAACAGCCGCTGGTGCTCCCCCTTCCGTCCTTTCACCACCGGTGCGAGCACCTGCAGCCGGGTGCCTTCAGGAAGAGCGAGGATCGCGTCGACGATCTCGTCGGAGGTCTGCCGTTCGATGCGCCTGCCGCACACCGGGCAGTGCGGCACGCCCACGCGCGCGAACAGCAGCCGCAGGTAGTCGTAGATCTCCGTGACCGTCCCCACGGTCGAGCGCGGGTTGCGGCTCGTGGTCTTCTGGTCGATCGAGACGGCCGGCGACAGCCCTTCGATGTGGTCGACGTCCGGCTTGTCCATCTGGCCGAGGAACTGCCGCGCGTACGCCGAGAGCGATTCCACGTAGCGCCGCTGCCCTTCGGCGTAGATGGTGTCGAAGGCGAGCGACGACTTGCCGGAGCCGGACAGCCCCGTGATCACCACGAGCTTGTCGCGCGGTATGTCGAGGTCGAAGCCCTTGAGGTTGTGCTCGCGGGCCCCGCGGATGGAGATGCAGTCCAGGGGCACAGCAGACGTCCTTCCGTCGTGTCGCGTTGCGGGCGAACTTCCATTGTACGCCCCTGTGCAAGCCGCGTGCGCGGCATCGTGCGTTCGCCTGCCCCGAACCTTTCACCTGGCTGAAACATCCCCGCAACAGCGCCGCGCGACCATCGCGCTGAAGGCAGGCGCAAGGAAGGGAGAGCCATGGACGTGAAAGTGGCGCTCGACACCGTATGGGTGCTCGTAGCGGGAATGCTGGTGTTCTTCATGAACCTCGGGTTCGGCTTGGTCGAATCCGGGTTCTGCCGCGCGAAGAACACGGTGAACATCATCTCGAAGAACTTCATCGTGTTCGCTGTGTCCACCGTCGCATTCTTCGTGATCGGATGGGGTCTGATGTTCGGCGACGGGAACGGTCTGCTGGGACTGAAAGGTCTCTTCTTCGTGAGCGGGGCCGACAACAGCCCAGCCGTCGCCGACGCGTACCAGGGCGTGTACTCCGCGCTCAACTGGACGGGCGTGCCGCTCCTCGCGAAGTTCTTCTTCCAGCTGGTCTTCGCTGGGACAGCCGCCACCATCGTCTCCGGAGCAGTCGCTGAGCGCATCAAGTACGTGTCGTTCATCGTCTTCTCGTTCCTGCTCGTGGCGTTCGTGTACCCGATCACCGGCCACTGGATCTGGGGCGGCGGCTGGCTCGCAAAGCTCGGCTTCTGGGACTTCGCTGGATCCACGGCGGTGCACTCGGTGGGTGCCTGGGCCGCGCTCGCCGGCGTGCTGGTGCTCGGACCACGCCTGGGCAAGTTCGGCAAGGACGGGACGATCCGGCCCATCCCCGGCCACAACATGACCTCGGCGATGACGGGCGCGCTCGTGCTGTGGCTGGGCTGGTTCGGCTTCAACCCTGGTTCGACGATGGCGGCCGACCCGGGCGCGATCTCGCACATCGTCGTCACCACGAACCTCGCCGCCGCGACCGGCGCGCTGGCGGCAACCGCGGTCGCGTGGGCGACGCTCGGCAAGCCGGACATCGGCATGACCATCAACGGCGCGCTCGCAGGGCTCGTCGGCATCACCGCCGGCTGCGCGTTCGTGAGCCCCGGCAGCTCGCTCGTCATCGGCGCCATCGCCGGTGCCCTCGTGGTGTTCGGCGTGCAGTTCTTCGACAAGATGCGGATCGACGACCCCGTGGGCGCGCTCGCCGTCCACGGCATAGGCGGCATCTTCGGAACGCTCGCGGTGGGGCTCTTCGCACAGGACGCCATCGCGCCCGGCACGACCGGCAACGGGCTGTTCTTCGGCGGCGGGTTCTCCCTCCTTGCCAAGCAGGCGGTCGGCGTGGCGGCAGTCGGGGCGACCGTGTTCACCGTCTCGCTCGTCCTCTGGCTGCTGATCAAGGCCACCCTTGGCGTACGGGTATCGCAGGAAGAGGAGCTCGAAGGACTCGACGTGGGCGAGCACGGCAACCGCGCGTATCCCGACTTCGTCCAGACCGAGACCGTAGCGTAGGCCGCAGGCGATACGAGAGGAGCAGAGATGAAGAAGCTCGAGGCGATCATCAAGCCTCACAAGCTCGAAGCCGTGAAAGAGGCGCTGCACGAGATCGGCGTGGCGGGCATGACGGTCTCAGAGGTGAAAGGCTTCGGCAGGCAGAAGGGCCACACGGAGATCTTCCGCGGAGCCGAGTACACCGTCGAGTTCGTCCCGAAGATCAAAGTCGAGATCGTCGTGGACGATGCTCTGGCCGAGAAGGCGGAGGACGCGATCGTGAAGGCCGCGCGCAGCGGCAGCATCGGCGACGGCAAGGTCTTCACCTACGACTGCGAGGCGGCCGTCCGCATCCGGACGGGCGAGCGAGGTCCGGACGCCCTGTGATGACGGCGCATCGTGACCCTGTCACACGCTTCGTCGAAGCACGAGAGCAGCTGATCTCGACGGCGCAGCCAGGGCTCGGTGCGGCGTATGAGCTCACGAGGATCACCGACGAGGCCGTCTCCGCGCTTGCGGAGGCGGCCTTCGCCGGCGTCACCGAGCGATGGGCGGTGCTGGCGACCGGCGGGTACGGCTGCCAGCGTCTGCTGCCATTCTCGGACGTCGACCTGCTGATCATCGTCCAAAAGCGCACGCGGCGATCAGACGCCGCCGCCAAGAGCCTCCTCTACCCGCTGTGGGACGCCGGTCTCGAGGTCGGTCACGCGGTGCGGACGCCTGCCGAACAGCGCGCGGCGTGCAAGAGGGACTTCCAGACGCTCACCGCCATACTGCCAGGACGTGTCATCGCAGGCGATCGCTCGTTGGGTGATGCGGTGCGGCGCGCCGTGATCGACGACGCCGCGTCGCGACGAAGCGCCATCGTCAGGGCGCTGTCGGCGCGTGCGCGCACGGGCAGCCCCTTCGACCTCTGGCCGGACCTGAAGAACGGAGCGGGAGGACAGCGCGACGTAGACGAACTTGACTGGCGCGCCCTCCTTCTCGGCGAATCGCTGCCTGACCTCGCGCGGGAACGTGAGGTCCTATGCGCCGCACGATGGGCGCTCCACGTCGCAGTCGGCAGAGGCGCGACGACCGTGTCGCCAGACCAGTCTCACGTGCCGAGCAGCGAGCTGCACCGCGCGCTCGGCACGATCGCGGCGACGTTGGCAGTGCGCCGCGGCGTGGTCGACCCTTCCGTCATGAGCGGAGCGCATCTGACGTCCGAAGCGTTCCTCGAAGCGTGCGACGCGGGCGCGGAGTCCTTCGAAGCGCTCGCGTACGCCGCGCTTCACGGAGCGCTCGACGGCTTCGTTCCGGGGTTGTCCGCGCTGATGACTGTCAGACGCCCCGCGCTCGGCCACCGCTACACCGTCGGCGCGCACTGCGTGCTGGCGGCCCTCTCAGTCGCGGAGGTGCTCCACGGCGACCCCCTGGCCGCATCGCTGTGCAGCCCAACGTGCGTCCCCGTAGCCATTGCCGCTGCGCTCGCACACGACGCCGGCAAAGCCGTGCCAGGACCAGGCCATGCGGCCAGAAGCGCTGATCCGGCCGCATCGGCTGCTCGGGCGTTGGTCGGCTCTGAGGAGGCGGCGTCACAGGCCGCATGGCTCGCACGCGAACACCTGTTGCTCTCGTCGTTCGCGGAACGAGCGGACATAGAAGACGAACGTGTCGTCGCCGCGTGCGCAGCGCGGATCCCGAGCCGCGACCTGCTGGGGCCGCTCTACCTCGTCACGGCCGCCGACCACAAGGCGGTCGGATCCGGCGCCTGGGACTCGTGGCACGCGTCGCTCGTGCAGACGCTCGTTCGTCGTCTTGACGCGGCGTTCTCCGGCGACTCGCCGATCCGGGCCGAGACGGTTCGCGCGGAGGAGACACGCGCGCAGGCGGCGGCCCTGCTGTCGAGCGAGCCGGACGCGCTGGTCGCACTGTCGCGCTTCCCCTCCGGCTCGCTCTTCGACCGCGCCCCCGCCGACGTCGCAGAGGACGCCCGCGCCATCGCGCGGCTCGCCCGGGCGACCCGGCCCGCCACGGTGGAGACCTGCGTGTCTGCCGGACCGGTCCAGGGCACGTTCTCCGTGCGGGTCGCGGCGCCGTGGCGCCCGCGCCTGCTCGAGGAGATCGCCGGATGCTGCACGCTCACCGGGCTCGACATCCTCGACGCCCGCCTCTTGGCGGACGCTGGTGAGCTCACGCTGACGTCGGTTTTGGTCCGCTCGCTCACCGGGGTCCCGCTCTTGGCGGACACGTGGGCCAGACTCGACCGTCTGCTCGGTCGAGCGCTCGCAGACGAGCTCGACCTTGCCTCGCGGCTCGCAAGCGCCTTGCCTGCACGCAAGCCGCCCAGCGTCTTTCGCCTCGAGTGGAACGTGGACGAACCCACGTGCAGCGTGCTGCACGTAGTCACCGACGACAGCCCTGGACTCCTGTACGCACTGGCCCGCGCTGTGCACGACGGAGGGCTGGTCATACTCTCCGCACGGGCCGTCGTGCGCAACGGCGCAGCGATCGATACACTGCGGTTGGTCGACGGCGACGGCGCGCCGATACGCACCCCAGGGCTTCTAGGACACCTGTCGGTGGGGATCCGCGAGACGCTGGCTGCTCGGTAGCGGTGCGCGTGCCTTATGCGCCCGCGATCAGGTCCTTCACGACCTTCGGATCCTGCAGCGTCGAGGTGTCGCCGAGCGCCTCCAGGTCGGTCTCGCCTGCCGCGATCTTCCGCAAGATCCGCCGCATGATCTTGCCGCTCCGCGTCTTGGGCAAGTCGTTCGCGAACTGGATCCGATCCGGCTGGGCGATGGGGCCGATGACCTTGCGGACGTGTCCTTTCAGGATCGTCGCGAGGTCGTCGCTCGCCACGTGTCCGTCGCGGAGCACCACGTACGCGTGGATGCCCTCGCCTTTCACCGGGTGCGGATAGCCGACGACGGCCGCCTCGCTCACCGCCTCGTGGCTCACGAGCGCGCTCTCGATCTCGGCGGTGCCCAGCCGGTGGCCGCTCACGTTGATCACGTCGTCCACGCGGCCGAGCAGCCAGTAGTCGCCGTCCTCGTCCACGCGCGCACCGTCGCCGGTGAAGTACCGCCCGGGGAACCGCTCGAAGTACGTCTCCCGGAGCCGCTTGTTCTCGACGTCGCCCCAGGTGCCGCGAAGCATGCCTGGCCACGGCCGCTTCACCACGAGGTAGCCGCCCTCGCCCGGATCCGCGCGGCTGCCGTCCTCGCGCACCACCTCGGGCTCGACGCCGAAGAACGGCCACAACGCCGAACCGGGCTTGAGCCGCGTGGCGCCAGGCAGCGGCGTGATGATGATGCCGCCGGTCTCGGTCTGCCAGTAGGTGTCGACGATCGGTATCTCGCCTCGGCCGATGGTGTCGTGGTACCACTCCCACACCTCGGGGTTGATAGGCTCCCCGACCGTTCCAAGCAGCCGCAGGCTGGACAGATCGTAGCGTTGCGGCCACCCCGATCCGTGCCGCATGAGCGCGCGGATCGCCGTCGGGGCGGTGTAGAAGATGTTGACGCGGTACTTCTCGACGACCGCCCAGAAACGCCCGGGGTCCGGGTAGGTCGGCACCCCCTCGAACATGAGCGTCGTCGCACCGGCCGCGAGCGGCCCGTACACGATGTAGGAGTGCCCCGTCACCCACCCGATGTCGGCAGTGCACCAGTAGACGTCCTCGTCGCGGTAGTCGAACACCGTCTTGAACGTCATAAGCGCGTAGAGCAGGTACCCGGCGGTGGTGTGCAAGACGCCTTTGGGCTTGCCGGTGGATCCGGAGGTGTAGAGGATGAACAGCGGGTCTTCGGCTCCCATCGGTTCGACCGGGCACGGCTTGCGGACCTCGGGCGCGCTGATCTCCTGATGCCACCACGTGTCGCGCCCAGGCTCCATGTCGACGTCGCCCGCGCCGCGCTTGACGACGATGCACGCCTCGACGCTCGGGCACTCGAACAGCGCCTCGTCCGCCGCCGCCTTGAGCGCCACCTTGCGACCTCCGCGGACGCCCTCGTCGGCGGTGATGAGCAGCTTCGCGGAGCAGTCCTGGATGCGCTCCCTGAGCGCGCTCGCCGAGAACCCGCCGAACACCACGGAGTGGATCGCGCCGATGCGCGCGCACGCGAGCATCGCGATCGGGAGCTCCGGCACCATCGGCAGGTAGATCGCGACGCGGTCGCCGCGTCCGATGCCCTTCTTCTTGAGCACGTTGGCGAACCGCGACACCTCGTAGAGCAGCTGCTGGTAGGTGAAGGTGCGCGACGACCCGTCGTCTCCCTCCCAGATGAGCGCCGCCTTGTTCCGCCGCCACGTGGTCAGGTGACGGTCGAGGCAGTTGGCGCTCACGTTGAGCGTGCCGTCGGCGAACCAGCGGTAGTCGAGCGCGTCGAACCCGCCCTCGAGCACGCGGGTGAACGGCTGGATCCACTCCAGGTGCTCGCGAGCGGCCTCGCCCCAGAACCCTTCGGGGTCCTCGAGCGAGCGGCGGTACAGCTCCTCGTACCGCTCGCGGCTCCCGATGAGCGCGCGTTCGGCGAACTCGGGCGGCGGATCGAAGATGCGACCGGCTCCGGCCAGCGCCTCGATGGTGTGCTCGGCGTCGTGCTCGGCCATGACCCCTCCGTTCGTCGGTTTTGTCACAGTCTTTTCCCGATAGGGCTACAATCCTGCTCGATCCCGTGGCACGATGTGAGGGTCGCGCGTGTCCGGAACGATGCTGGGAGGGTCACGGACAACCGTGCTTGCGCTCAAACACGAGAACCTCTGCAATCGTCTGCGCAACCTCGGCAGCGCGCTCGTGGCGTACTCCGGCGGCGTCGACTCCACGCTCGTCGCCTTCGTCGCGCACGCTGTCTTGGGAGACCGTGCGCTCGCCGTGCTCGCCACCTCAGACGTGCACACGGCCTCCGAGATCGCCGCGGCTCGCGAGACCGCGCACGCGCTCGGATTCCGCCTACTCGAGGTCGACACCTACGAGATGTCCGACCCACGGTTCATCGAGAACACGCCGGACCGGTGCTACTACTGCAAGTCGGAGATGTTCGGGCTTCTGCGCCACGTCGCGGACGCGCACGACATCGCCTGGGTGCTGGACGGCACGAACGCCGACGACGTGTCAGACAACCGTCCCGGACGCCGAGCGGCGCAGGAGTACGGCGTCATCAGCCCCCTCCTGGAAGTCGGGCTGCACAAGGACGAGGTACGCGAGCTCTCACGCATGCTCGATCTCCCCACATGGAACAAGCCCTCGATGGCGTGCCTCGCGACGCGTTTCCCGTACGGAACGCGCATCACGGAAGACGGCCTGACCCGCGTCATGCAAGCCGAGCAGTCGCTGCGCGAGCTCGGTCTCAGGCAGTTCCGCGTGCGCTCGCACGGCGACGTGGCGCGCATCGAGGTCGACCCGCCCGAAATGGAAAGCGCGTGGCGGCTGCGCGAGGAGATCGCGGCGGTCATCAAGCAGGCGGGATTCGCCTTCGTGGCGCAAGACCTCGAGGGCTACCGCCCTGGCGGCTCGGTGGTCCTGCCGGACGGCTGCGACGGCGACGCAGCTGCGCCCATCGCCGCGGACGCCTAAGAGACGAGCACCCTTAGCGCCGCTCGCACCGCCTCCGGCATGCGCTCGCGCAGCACCGCCGGGTCGGACAGCGCCGTGGCGAGCACACGCGTGGTGAACGGCTGCGTGGTGCCGATCATGTCAATCCCGGGATACAGCATGCGCGAGCATCCCTCCACCGTGGCGAGCGACTTGATGAGCATGCCGTAGCCGCTCGGTATCTCGATGCCGTGGCGGCCGAGCATACGCAGGAAGCCGTAGCCGAAGTGCGCGAAGCTGCTCTTCTCGCCGGATTGCTCGCCAGGCCGTGCGAGCGAGTCCAAAAGCTCGCCGAGCTCGCGGCGCACCGTCTCGACCTTCTCGGGCGGCACGTGCACGCCGAGCGCGGCCGAGTGCTCGAGCGCGCGGTCGGGGTCGCGGTACACGAGCGCGGCCATGACCTGGGTGATGTGGTAGCGCTCCTCAGGAGTGAGGTACCCGACGATGCCGAAGTCGAGGTACGCAATGCGGTTCTCCGGCGTCACGAAGACGTTCGCGGGGTGCAAGTCCGCGTGGTAGCGCCCGTACACGAACACCTGCCGCATGAACGCCTCCGCGCCGTGCACCGCAAGCCCGAAGAAGTCGATGCCTTCTGCGAGCGCTCGGTCGACCTCGGTGAGCCGCAGCCCCTCGATGAACTCCATGGTGAGCACGCGCTGTGAAGACAGCGGCCACACGATCCTCGGCGCCTGCACGACCGGGTCGTCGCGGAAGTCGAACGCGAACCGGTCCGCGAACCTGCCCTCGACGCGCAAGTCGAGCTCCCGCTCCACGCTTCGCTCGAATTCGTCGAGCAGCGCCACGGGATCGAAGCGCCTGACGAGCCCGCGCCGCACCGCGGCCTGCGCGAGCCGTCGAGCCACCGCGACGTCCGCGCGGATCGAGTCGGCTGCGCCCGGCCGGATCACCTTCACCGCCACCGCAGCGCCTGCTGGAAGCTCCTCGCCCCACACGGGTCGATACGCCCGCTTGAGGCGCGCACGGTGCACCTGCGCGATGGAAGCCGACGCGACGGGCTCGTCCTCGAAATCGTCCCAGAGGTCGTCCGCATCGCGGCCGAACTCCGCACGGACGACTTCGCGGATCGCAGATGCCGGCAGCGCGGGAACGGCGTCCTGCATCGACTGCATCTCGGCGACCAACTCATCGGAGAACTCGTCGGGGCGCACCGAGATCAGCTGCCCGAGCTTCACGAACGCCGGCCCGAGCTCCTCGAACGCCTCCCGCCACGCGCGCGCGGACTCGGCCCGCCAGCGCGCGCGGCCAGCAAGCCCGAACGCGCTGCGCACGAGCGCACGAGCCTGACGCGCCGCCAGCACGCTCGCGATGTGGCGCGCCCGCGACATCACGACCGCTCCTCGCCCTCCAGGCGCGCGAGCACCGCGTCGAGCTTCGACTCCACGCTCTCGAGACGGCCTCGAAGCGCGCTCACCTCGAAGCGGATCTCCTCGATCACCGGGTCGGGCTTCTCCTCCGCAGGACCAACCTCGCCACGCGCACGCGCGATGAGCTCGGCCTTCAGCTTCTCCTTCTCTTCGGCGATCATCGCAGCGAGCCCGTCGACGAACGCGTCGGGGCCGCCGCCCATGCCCTCCAGCCCGGCCTCTTGCCCGCGACGGATCGCCGCCTTCACGCCCTCGTCAGCAGTCTCGTGCGTGAGCAGCCACGCGGCGAAGAACCGCATCACGTCGTCAGTCATCGCGGAACCTTCCTTTGCCGTCGTCGTCACAGCCACTCGGGCATTCTACGGCGTACACGCCTTCCCTGCCTGTGCGCGCAGTTCTACACTGCCAGGGTACCCCGTGGCGATGGAGGTTCCATGCGCGCGACAGACGTGCTGATTGTCGCAGCCGGCGGCGCCGTCGGGGCCGCCGCCCGCTACGTGCTCGGCGGCTGGCTGACCGACCGCTTCGGCACCGCCTTCCCCTGGCACACCTTCGTCATCAACGTCAGCGGCGCGTTCGCGCTCGGCGTGCTGATGGCGCTGTCGGTCGAACGCGGCATCGTGACGCCGCAGTGGCGCCTCGCCCTGGGCGTCGGCGTGCTCGGCGGCTACACGACCTTCTCCACGCTCTCCTACGAGAGCATCGCCCTGCTCTCGCAGGGCTCGTATGCGCTCGGGTTATTGAACATGTTCGGAAGCGGCGCCGCGGGGCTTCTCGCCGCGTGGCTCGGCCTCGCGACCGGCCGGATCGTCTAGGAGGGCACGATGCACATCGAAGGCGACGCGAAGCGCGTCACGATTTACGTCGGGGAGAGCGACCGCTGGCACGGCCGACCGCTTCACGACGCGATCCTCGAGCTGCTGCGCTCCGAAGGATGCGCCGGCGCAACCGTCATCCGAGGAGTCGCCGGTTTCGGCAAGGCCAGCCGACTCCACACCGCGAGCATCCTGCGGCTGTCGCAGGACCTGCCGGTCGTCATCGAGTGGGTCGACGACGCCGAGCGGGTGGCGAAGATCCTTCCGCGCCTCGACGAGATGGTCGAAGGCGGTCTGGTGACGATCGAGGACGTGCACGTGCTGCGGTACGTCTCGCACGAGGGCCGGCGCGACGCATGAGCGAGGTGCGCCGCCCCGACGAACGCGAGTCCTTCGCGCGCGTCCGTGCGCTCGGGCTCGTCAGCTTGCTCACCGACGCCTCGTCCGAGGCCGTCTATCCGGTGCTGCCGCTGTTCCTGACGAACGTCATCGGCGCGCCGGTGGCGGCCATAGGCCTCATCGAGTCGCTCGCGGAAGCTACGGCGTCGATCTCCAAGGTGTTCTCCGGACGGCTGTCGGACCGCCTCGGGAAGCGGCGGCCGCTCGTGCTGCTCGGCTACTCGCTGTCTAACCTCGTCAAGCCCGCTCTCGCGCTGGTGCCCTCGTGGCCGTGGGCGCTCGCGCTGCGCGTCACGGACCGGCTCGGCAAAGGCATCCGCACCGCTCCGCGCGACGCGCTCATCGCCGACTACGCGCCAGAAGTTCGGCGAGGCGAGGCGTTCGGCTTGCACCGCGCGATGGACACCATCGGAGCCGCCATCGGGCCGCTCGTCGCGTGGGCGATCCTCACGCTCAAGCCCAGCGGGTACCGCACGGTGTTCCTCGTCTCCGCGATACCTGGCACGCTCGCCATCCTCGTCGCGCTCACGATGGTGCGCGAGCGGACGAAGCCTGCCGTCGAGCGCGAAGAGGCCGCCACGGTCTCGTTCCGCGGCCTCGGGCGGCCCTTCGCGGTGTTCGCAGCGATCTCGATGGTCTTCGCGCTCGGCAACTCCTCGGACGCGCTGCTCATCCTGCGCGCGCAAGACCTCGGCGCTCAAGCCGCCACGGTCCCGCTCATGTACTTCGCCTTCAACGTGGTCGCCGCTTCGCTCGCGCGGCTGTTCGGACGGCGCTCGGACCGCGTCGGCCGCCTCCGCGTGCTCGTCGCGGGGTTCGCGACCTACGCGCTGGTGTACGCCGGCTTCGCGCTCGCTCGCCACGCGTGGACGCCGTGGGCGCTCTTCGTCGCGTACGGCGTCCCGTACGCGCTCACGGAGGGGCTCGCACGGGCGTTCGTCGTCGACCTCGTCCCCGAGAGCGTGCGAGCGACCGCCATCGGGACCTATACCTTCCTGCTCGGGCTGGCCACCCTGCTTTCGAGCACCGTCGCCGGCATCCTCTGGGACGCCGTGTCCCACTCGGCGCCGTTCGCGCTGTCGGCGGCGCTCATGGCGGCTTCCGCCGCTGCCCTCGCGCTCGCTCGCACGCTCCGCAGCCCGGGAGTATGATGAGCGTGGAGGGCGATCCAAGGGGGTGTGGGAGATGAACCTCGCCGGAGGCAAGGCGGTCGCGGTGATCGCCGCCGTGGCCGTGGGTGCAGCAGTCCTCGGCGGAGCAGCCGTCTACCTCGCGACACGGCAGCGCGAGCCAGCGCAGCCGCCATCGAGCAGCGCCGAGCAGACGCAGACGCCCGAGCCCACCACGACGCCGTCGCTGCCGTCGACCTCGACAGCGAGCGAGGAGCCGACGACGCCGAGCGGTTCTGCCGCGACGACCTCGTCAGGCACGACGCGCTCGACAGACGTGGTGGACCAGCCGACGCTCGTGGTGGACTGGAGCCGCTCAGGAGGCCAGATACGTCTCACGCTCGACTACGTGCAATTCCTGTTCGGCGACGACGCGAACCGCGAGGCGGCCCGCCGAGGCCTCGAGGTGCCGGTGCCGAACGACTACCTCATCGTGAACGACAACCCGCGGCTGCGCGTGTTCCCAGTCAAGCCCGATATCATGGTGCACGTGCTGTACAACGACGACGGGACGATGTCGTTCGAGGGCCGCGACATCACGCTGGACGAGTGGTACTCACGGCTGATGGGGCCGCTCGCGGACCAGTACTCGAGCAGCTACTTCCTCGTGACGGTGGAAGACGGCGTCATCACGAAGGTCGCGCAGCAGTACACGCCGTAGCGCCGCGTACGCCTAGCGCCGCCGCTTCTTGACGCCGTGCGTCGAGCCGCGACGCGCGCCCTGCTTGAGACGCGCGAGCACCTCGTCTGCGCTCGTCGCGTCGATCTCCGCTCGCAGCTTCACCACCTGGTCGCGCAAGCGAGCGGCCGTCTCGAAGTCGAGCGCCTCGGCGGCGGCGTGCATCTCCTCCTCCATCGTGGCGATGATGCGCGCCACCTCGTCGCGCGGAAGCGTCGCCAGGTCGCGTGCCACTTCCACCGACGGCTCGAGCCCGGCTTCGGTCTCCCGCACGTACTGCGCGATGTCGTGGATGGCCTTGCGGATCGTCTTCGGCTCGATGCCGTGCTCGGCGTTGTACGCGAGCTGGATGGCGCGGCGGCGCTCGGTCTCGTCGATGGCGGTGCGCATGGAGTCCGTGACCGTGTCGGCGTACAGGATGACCTCGCCTGAGACGTTGCGCGCGGCGCGGCCGATCGTCTGGATGAGCGAGCGGTGGTTGCGCAGGAAGCCCTCTTTGTCGGCGTCGAGGATGGCGACGAGCGAGACCTCCGGCAGGTCGAGCCCCTCGCGCAGGAGGTTGATGCCGACCACGACGTCGACGACGCCAGAGCGCAGGTCGCGCAGGATCTCGACCCGCTCGAGCGTGCCGATGTCGGAGTGCAGGTACCGCACCTTCACGCCGTGCTCCGCGAGGTACTCGGTGAGGTCCTCCGCCATCTTCTTGGTGAGCGTCGTGACGAGCACGCGCTCGTCGCGCTCCACGCGCTGGCGGATCTCCTCCATGAGGTCGTCGATCTGCCCCTTCGTAGGCCGCACCACGACCTTCGGGTCCACGAGCCCCGTCGGCCGGATGATCTGCTCGACGACCTGCTCGCTCACCCGGAGCTCGTAGTCGCCGGGCGTCGCCGACACGAATATCGTCTGCGGCACGCGCTCGCGGAACTCGTGGAACGTGAGCGGCCGGTTGTCGAGGGCGCTGGGCAGCCGAAATCCGTGCTCGACGAGCGTGATCTTGCGCGACCGGTCGCCTTCGTGCATGCCGTGCAGCTGCGGGACGGTCACGTGCGACTCGTCGATGATGCACAAGAAGTCCTTCGGGAAGTAGTCGATGAGCGTGTGCGGCGGCTCCCCCGGCTTGCGGCCGTCCAGGTGGCGCGAGTAGTTCTCGATGCCGCTGCAGAACCCCATCGTCTCGAGGATCTCGAGGTCGTAGGAGGTGCGCATCTCCAGACGCTGCGCCTCGAGGAGCTTGCCCTGCGCTTTGAGCTCGGCCAGCCGCTCGCGCAGCTCCTCGCGGATCGAGTCGAGCGCCTCCTGGATGCGCTCGGGCCGCGTGACGTAGTGCGTGGCCGGCCACACCGGCAGCGACTCCAGCTGCTCGACGACCTCGCCGGTGAGCGGGTCGACCTCGGCGATCGCGTCGATCTCGTCGCCGAAGAACTCCACGCGCACGAGGTTCTCGGCGTACGGCGGGAAGACGTCCACGACGTCGCCGCGCACGCGGAAGGTCCCGCGGGCCGACTCGTAGTCGTTGCGGTCGTACTGGATGCCGATCAGGTCGCGGATGAGCTGGTCGCGGTCGTACTGCTTGCCGCGCTCGAGGAAGACCGCCATGCCCGCGTAGTCCTCGGGCGAGCCGATGCCGTAGATGCACGACACGCTCGCGACGACCACCACGTCGCGCCGGGAGAGCAACGCGGCGGTGGCGGCGTGCCGGAGCTTCTCGACCTCCTCGTTGATCGAGGCGTCCTTCTCGATGTAGGTGTCGGTCGTGGGGACGTACGCCTCTGGCTGGTAGTAGTCGTAGTACGACACGAAGTACACGACGGCGTTGCGCGGCATCAGGTCGCGGATCTCGGATGCGAGCTGCGCCGCGAGCGTCTTGTTGGGCGCGAGCACGAGCGTGGGCTTCTGCACGGCTTCGATGACCTTCGCCATCGTGAACGTCTTGCCGGAGCCGGTGACGCCGAGCAGCGTCTGGTCGCGCATGCCCTCGCGCACGCCGCGCGCGAGCTCGGCGATCGCCTTGGGCTGGTCGCCTGCCGGCTCGTACTCGGAGATGACCTGGAACTCCGGCATCAGCGCGCCTCCGCGAACGCGTCGGGGTAGAGCCGTGCGTAGCGGTCGCGCTCGTCGAGCACGCGCTCGACGTAGGCGGCCGTCTCGGGGTACCGTGCCTTCGTGAGCGTCTCGGTCCCCTCCTCGGCCATCCACCGCCCGACCGTCCCTGCCCCCGCATTGTACGCCGCGAGCGCCGTGGCGGTGTCCTCGTAGCGCGCGAGCAGGTCCGCGAGGTGCCGCGTGCCGATGGCGACGTTGACGGCCGGGTCCTTGAGGTCGAGCCGGTCGGCGGGGATGCCGAGCGAAGCGGCGACTTCCTTGGCCGTGGCCGGCATCACCTGCATGAGCCCGACCGCGCCGGCGCGTGACACCAGATCCGGGTCGAAGCCAGACTCGGCGTTGATGACGGCCGCCACGAGGTACGGGTCGATACGGTTGGCGTCGGCAGCTCGCGCGATCTCCGCCTCGTAGCGCAGCGGGTGGTAGAGCCGCTGCGCCCACACCGGCCCGCGCGCGGCGGCAGCCGCCACGAGCGCCAGCACGGCGAGGACCGCGAGCAGCCACGCCCGGTGCGGTGCAAGCACGCGATCACGAGAAGCGCGGCGCGATCTCACGCTCGAAGAACTCCTCCACGGCACGCCGGAACGCGTCCTCGTCGCCGTCGTTCTCGATGACGTAGTCGGCGATTGAACGGCGCTCCGTGTCGCTTGCCTGGCATGCCATGCGGCGCTCGGCGTCGACGGCTGACATCCCGCGCGCGGCCAGCCGCTCCAACTGCGCGTCGTCTGACGCCGAGATGGCGAGCACGGCGTCGAACAGGTCGAGGAAGCGCGGCGCCTCGTACAGAAGCGGGATGTCGACGACCACGACCCGCGGCGGCTTGGCCTGCGCCGCGAGCGCGTCGAGCGCGCCCGCGAGCGCGGCGTACACCGCTGGGTGCACGATGGCGTTCAGCCGAGCGGCCGCCTCGGGCGACGCGAACGCCGCCTCCGCGAGCGCCGCTGGCTCGATGCCGCCGTCCGCGGAGCGCACCCCCTCGCCGAACGCCTCCACGATCGGCTCCACGACCGGCGAGCCCGGCTGCAGCAGCCCCTTGGCGAGATCGTCGGCGTCGATGACGACCGCGCCCCGTTCGGCCAGGACGCGCGCCGCCGTCGACTTCCCGGCTCCGATGCCGCCGGTGATGGCGAGCACGTACATCGTTCCTCCAGAACACGCAGGGCCGGCTGCCCTCGCGGACGCGCCGGCCCTCGCGATTCGTCAGTCAGCCGCTACTCGGCTGCGGGATCCTCTTCGGCCGGCTCCTCGTCGCTGGCCTCGGGCTCCTCGGCCTCCGCTGCCGGCTCCTCGGGCGCGGCCTCCTCAGCGGCCTCCGCTTCCGCCGCGGGCTCCTCGGCAGCAGTCTCAGCGGCCTCGGCCTCCGGCGCCTCCTCGGCTTCCGCTTCCTCCTCGGTCTCGGGAATCGCGTCCTCGATGCCGAGCTCCTCGTTGGCGGCGCGGATCGAGAGCGAGATGCGGCGCCGCTCGGGGTCGATCTCCATGATCTTGACCTGGACCTCCTGGCCCACCGTCACGACGTCCTCAGCCTTCTCGACGTGGCCGCGCGCCATCTCGGAGATGTGCACGAGACCCTCGACGCCCTCGCCGATCTCGACGAACGCGCCGAACGGCACGAGCTTGGTGACCTTCCCGCTCACGAGCTGACCGACCTCGAAGCCCTGGACGAGCTGCTTCCACGGGTCTTCCTGGGTCTGCTTCAGGCCAAGCGAGATGCGCTCGCGCTCGAGGTCGACGTCGAGCACCTGCACCTCGACCTTGTCGCCCACCGACACGACCTCGGACGGGTGGTTGACGTGGCTCCACGAGAGCTCGGAGATGTGCACGAGCCCGTCGATGCCGCCGAGGTCGACGAACGCGCCGAAGTCGACGATCGAGGAGACGGTGCCGGGCAGGATCATGCCCTTGACGAGCTTGCTCAAGATCTCCTGGCGCTCCTGCTTGCGGTCCTCCTCCAGCACCACGCGGCGCGAGAGGACGACGTTGTTGCGGTTGCGGTCCATCTCGATGATGCGGCACTCGAGCTTCTCGCCGAGGTACGCGTGCAGGTCCTTCACGCGGCGCAGGTCGACGAGCGACGCCGGCAGGAAGCCACGCAGCCCGATGTCGAGGATGAGACCGCCCTTGACGACCTCGATGACCTCGCCGACGACGTTCTCGCCCTTCTGGAACTTCTCCTCGATCTGCACCCACGCACGCTCGTACGCGGCGCGCTTGCGCGAGAGGATGAGCCGGCCGTCCTTGTCTTCCTTCTGCAGGACGAGCGCCTCGATGGTGTCGCCGACCTTGACGACGTCGCTGGGATCGGCGTCCTTGCGGATCGAGAGCTCACGCGCAGGGATGACGCCTTCGGACTTGTACCCGATGTCCAGCAGGACTTCGTCCCGCTCGACCTTCACGACGGTTCCGGTGACGAGGTCGCCGTCATCGAAGTCGGTGATGGTGCCGTCGATGAGGGCGTGCATCTCCTCGTCGGTGTAGTCCTTGTCCTGCTCGATGATGCTGTCGTTCTCTACCACTCTGGTGGCCCCTTTCCGTATGGGGCCCCGATCCTCACGTACTCGTGTCTCGGTCGACTGCTTTCCGTACATGCATCTCGGGGGCCTACAGTACTCCTGCCTGTGCGGGTCTGCACAAGCCCGATGATGGTACCACGCGAGGGCGTGTGTTGGGTAGTGCGCAGCGTGAGACGGCCCGGGGGCAGTCGCAGAGACGACGGAAGGTTCAGCCGCTTGAGTTATACGCCGATTTGGTGCATACTGCGTATAACCGCGTGGGAGGCCGACCATGGAGCGCATGCCGCTCGAGACGCAGACTCTGTGCGCAGAGCTCGTCGAGCGCCTACGGACGTTCGAGGCGATGCGTTCGCTCGGGTATTCGCCCGGGACCTTCACGCTCAAGACAGTCAAAGGCCGCCAGTACTACTACTTCCAACAGTCGCTCCCTGGAGGAACCAAGCGCCAGACCTACATCGGGCCGAAATCCCCAGACCTCGACGATCTCGTCACGCGGTTCGCCGAGACGCGTGCCCTCGCCGAGTCTGACAAGCGTTCGATCGCCCGGCTCGCATCGCTCGTCAGGGCTGGCGGCGGGATGGTCACCGACTCCCCATCCGCGCGTGTGATCGGAGCACTCGCCGACGCCGGCGTCTTCCGGCTCGGTGGAGTGCTCGTCGGCACGCACGCCTTCGTCGCAATCGGCAACCTCCTCGGATGGCGCTGGTCTTCGTCGCTGAAGACGCTCGACATCGACATCGCCGCAGATCCGCGGATCACCGTGGCGGTCCCCCACCCTTCAGCCGACGTGGCGACGGCGTTGGAGCGTCTCAACATGGGATTCCTTCCGGTCCCCGGCCTCGAGGCCGACAGCCCTACGACTTCATTCACCGTTCGGGGAAAAGGGCTCAGGGTGGACATCATCACGCCGGCCCGCCGCGAATCCGATCGGCCGGTGCACATCCATCACCTCGGAGTCGCTGCCCAGCCGATCAGACACCTGTCGTATCTGATCGAGAGCCCAGTCGAGGGCGCCATCGTCGACGGAGATGGGATCCTGGTGCGCGTCCCTCAACCAGCGCGGTTCGGTCTGCACAAGCTGCTGGTGTCGCGGTCTCGGCCTGCCACCCAGCAAGCCAAGGCGTGCAAGGACCTCGAGCAGGCCGCGCAGGTCTTGCGCGCTGTCCTGGAGGATCGTCCAGGCGACGTCGAACGTGCCTGGGACGCCTTCCTCGGCGAGGGTCGCCGAAGCGTCCGGCTGGTGCGCGAGGCCGTCGCGGCGCTCAAGGACGAACAGCCGGAGCTCGCGCTGAGGCTCAGGGCCATAACGGGCTGACGCGACGGCGGTCGTCCATCACGCCTTCGCCGCGCCGCCTGGCCTCGATCAGCGGACAGCGCACGAAGCGAGGCAGTTCTTGACGAACGACAGGACTCTGTGCTATCTGATGGCTTGCAGGGTTCCCATGATAACGCTGTTGGCTCAGCCTTCAGCGCAGCACGGTAAGCCCCCGGAGCATACGCTCTTGGGGGTATCCGTTTTCTTTGGCCCGAATCAGAACCGCTCAGCCCCCTCTCGTCCATTGGTGTCAGACCGATGGGATATGCTGTAATTCAAGCATGTCAGCGTCGTGCTGCACGTCGAAGCGGGGGTGTTCGTCATGCGCTATTCGTTGGGTCTCGACATCGGCAGCGAGAGCGTCGGGTGGAGCGTCGTCGAGCTGAATGAATCCGATGATCCGATCCGTCTCGTCCGGCTCGGCGTTCGAGCGTTCGATGCGGTGCGGAGCGAGGCGGCAAACGCCACCACGCCTGCCGAGGAACGTCGCGTCGCCAGGAGCCAGCGGCGTCGGCTCAGGAACCGCAAACGGAGACTGCGCGAGATCGTGAACCTGTTCGCTGAGCATGGGCTTGTCGGCAGCCGTGAAGAGCTTGAGGACGTGTTCCGCACGAGACCCGACGACTTGACGCCATGGCAGCTCAGGGTCCAAGGGCTGGACCGCAGACTCGAACCACGAGAGTGGGCGCGCGCCCTCTTCCACATAGCACGGCACCGCGGATTCAAGTCCACCCGGCGAGGCGAGATGGAGACGGTAGACGCCGAAGAGAAGAAGAAGCTGGGCGAGATGTTGAGCGGCATCAAGTCCATCCATGACGGCATGGTCGCGCATGGCTATCGCACAGTCGCCGAGTACATGGAGTCCCCCGACTGGCCACACGGTGAGCAGCGCAGGAACAAGGGAGGCCAGTACATCTGCACCATCGGCCGCGACGACTTGCTCGCGGAGGCTCGCACCCTCTTCGACACTCAGCGCAGACTCGGCAATCCGCACGCCTCTCTCGAGATGGAGCAGCGGTACATCGAGATCGTCGACGAGCCGCCCCACCTCACCGAGGGCCCAGACTTGATGAAGAAGGTTGGCCGGTGCTTTCTGGAGCCCGACGAGCCTCGCGCACCCAGGGCGACCTTCACTGCGCAGAAGTTCATGGCGCTCCAGACGCTGGTCAATCAGACGCTCACACACTCCTCAGGCGCGCGGCGCCGACTGGATCCCGAGGAGATCGCGCTTCTGTTCCAGGAGGCGCTCGAAGTCAAGGATCTGAAGTACAAGCGGGCGCTCAAGGCGCTCTGCGCAGACGATGGATGGCTCTTCGAGGTGCGAGGGCGCAAGCGCGGCAAGACGCTAGCGGACATGCAAAGCGAGACGCTCCTCAAGCTGGAGTCCTACCACAAGGTGCGTAGCGCGCTCGAAGACGACTTCCCGCAGGCTTGGGAGCAGATACGATCGAACCCCGATCTCTTCGACGAAATCGCGAGCCGACTCACGTATTGGCTCCGACCAGATTCGGCCTATAACGCGCTGATCGAACTTGGCATCGAGGAAGGCGCAGCACGGGAGCTCGCTGACTCGGTCGTCTTCGATGGCCACGCACGGCTGTCCCTGAAAGCGATGCGCAATCTCATTCCGTACCTCGAGCAAGGCAAGGTCTATAGCGAAGCGTGCGAGTTGGCAGGGTACAACCACTCGCTCCGACAGACAGGCGCCAAGTCCGACAGGATTCCGCCTCTCGACACGCTCGAAGACTTCAACTCGATCACGAATCCCAACGTGAAGCGTGCCCTCACGCAAACACGCAAGGTCGTGAACGCAATCGTCGCTGAGTACGGCTTGCCGTCTCGGGTGGTGGTCGAACTTGCACGCGAGGCGGCGCTCAGCCCGCAGAAGCGCCGCGAGATCGAGCAGGAGCAGTTGAAGAATCGCCGGGAGAAGGAGCGCATCTTCGACCGGATCCGCGAACTCGCGCCCGCCGCCGTGCCCGAGCGCGTGTGGCGCAAGTACCTGCTATACGAACAGCAGGGCGGGAAGTGCGCGTACTCGCTTCAGGACTTGGATCTACGACGCGTGCTCACCGACCAGACGTACACCGAAATCGACCACGCCATACCGCGCAGCGTGTCCTTCGACGACTCGATGGCGAACAAGGTTCTGGTGCTCACAGAGGAGAACAGGAACAAGGGCGACGAGCTTGCCGCCGTCTACGTCAAGCGCGCTCACGGTGATGCGCACTTCGAGCGGTATGCTGCGTGGGTCCAAAGCTCACCGATGCCGCCGAAGAAGAAGCGGCTGCTGCTCACAGAAGAGCTCTCAGAAGACCAGAAACGCGAGCTGCAAGGACGATACCTGACAGCCACGCAATTCGCTGCAAAGTACTTCCTGCGCATCGTCAAGAGCTACCTCGACCTGCCGGAGACACGAGTGCTTGCGGTCAATGGCAGAATGACGAACGACTTGCGCTGGCGCCTCGGGCTCGGCGAAGAAAAGAACCGGCAAGAGAGCGATAAGCACCACGCTATCGACGCGACACTGTGCGCGATTGCTGATCACAAGATGGTGCACCGCATGGCTCGGTACTTCAAGGCGCGCGAGCGATGCGAGAAGACACCCGATGGTCGCTGGATCGATCCAGACACCGGCGAAATCGTCGAGCCACCCGTGCTTGAGCCGTGGCCAGAGTTCCGCGACAGCGTGATTGCTGCGGCCGAACAGATCGTGGTGTCCCGCATGCCGAACCGCCGGCTATCTGGCCGAGGGCACAAGGAGACACTCTACTCGCTCAAGCACGTTCGCAAAGCGCTGGGAGAACTGCCCAAGCGGGGACGGGTGGCGCTCTCGGGCGCAGACCCGCGGCCAACCAAGCGCACGAAACTCTCACAGCTCAGCGACTCGCAAATCCGCGAGATCCTGAAGACTCCGTCGCCAATCCTCGTTGACGAGGAAGCGAACTGGCGGTTGTACGAGCTCATTCGCCAACGGCTGCGTGAAGCGGAGCATGAGACCGGCAAGACCTGGGCCGAGCGCGCATTCGGCCCCCAAGCCGAGCCGCTCAGGATGCCGACGAACGACGGACGCCCAGGACCGATCGTCAGGAGCATCCGGCTGTTCACGGACGCACGCTCAGGCATCGTTGTCCGCGGCGGAATGGCAGAGAACGACACCATCGTGCGACTTGACATCTACAGGAAAGCAAACAGCGCGGGGAAGGTACGGCACTACGTGGTACCCGTGTATGCCGCAGACGTGGCCGCAGGATGGATACCGAACCGTGCCGCCGTTCAGGGCAAGCCTGAATCGGAGTGGCCCGTCATGGACGAGACGTATGAGTTCCTCTTCTCGCTTCACCCGGGAGATTGCTTCCGCGTGTGGAAGAACGAGTCCCAGCCAGGTCCGTTGCTGTATATGACTTCGTTTGATCGAAACAGTGTGAGGATTTCTGGCAATCTCCACGATCGCTCGAACCGGAAGCCAGACGGAACGATTGATCCGGTTCGAGTATCGCCGAAGCTCGCACATCGAATCGAGAAAGTCGAGGTCAGCATCACCGGAGAGATTGCACCCGTTAGACGGACCGGTAAGCGACCCGCATAGGATTCATGGCTGGCTGGCGCACACTCGTCGTCACGTCCGAAGCGCGCCTGGTGGTGCGCAACGGCAGTCTGCATCTCGAGCGCGATGACCGCCAGCTGACGCTGCCCATCGAGGACATCGACGCGGTCATCGTCGAATCGCCAAGAGGCAGCATCACGATTTCGGTTCTGAGCGAACTTGCCCAACGCGGTGTCGCCCTCCTGGTGGTCGACGGCAAGCACACCCCATGCGGCGTGCTGCTTCCCTACGCACAGAACCCGCGCATCCCTTCACTGCTGAAAGCACAAATCGAACTCACAGAACCCTTCAAGAAGCGCGTTTGGCAAAGAATCGTCCAGCAGAAGATTCTCAACGCAGCGGCCTGCCTCGACGTACTCGGCAAACAGGGCTCAGAAAAACTTCGAGAAATCGCAGCGTCGGTGAGGTCCGGCGACTCTACTGCCAGAGAGGCTTACGCGGCTAGAACGTACTTCAAGTTGCTAGAACCCGGTTTCCGCAGACGATCGGATTCCGCGCTCAGCTCCGCGCTCGACTACGGTTACGCGATCGTACGTGCCGCAGTCGCACGCTCTCTGGCATCCGCCGGATTGCAGTGCGCGCTGGGGGTGGGCCACAGGAGTTCTGCCAACCCCTTCAACCTTGCTGACGACTTCGTCGAGGTGTTCCGTCCTTGCGTGGACTTGATGGTCTTCGAGCAGCCTCCCGAGGCCGATACACCACTCAGCACAGACTATCGTTCGTATTTGGTCTCAATCTTGCGACTCGAATGTTCGATACATGGGAGTACCTACACGGTGTCGACGGCAGCTCAGGAGATTGCGGAGTCGTACGCCCGTGCAATCCTGTCTCGCGACTATCGAGCGTTGGCTCTTCCTGAGCTCGTCGGCGATCAGGTGCGCCGCTATGAGTAGGATGAGGATGAGCCGACTTATGCGGCTGATTGTCTTCTTCGACTTGCCCGTCAAGACGCGACGGGACAAGCGGAACTACTCCGAGTTCCGCCGATTCCTGCTGCGGGACGGGTACTATCCGATACAGTTCTCCGTGTACGGCAGGGCATGCGGAGGATTGGATCGCACAGACATGCACCTCGCTCGCCTCAAAGCCCATCTACCGCCAAGAGGCAGCGTGAGATGCATGGTGGTCACCGAGAAGCAGTACGCCTCTATCGAGGTATTGCTTGGACAGCAAAGACCAGAGGAAAAGCAGTGCGAATACGAGCAGCTGACCTTCTAAACACTCAGATTTCCGACAGAATAGAGCCCCAGATCAGCATCCTGACCTGGGGCTTTTCCATGCTCAGATCTTAGCATGGATGGGTTTGCAGGGAACCCATGACCGGTGCTGCGTTCGTGGCCGGCCTTGCTATGATCTTAGCATGGATGGGTTTGCAGGGAACCCATGACTGGTAGAAAGGAGTGGAGATGCTGAAGTTGGATCTTAGCATGGATGGGTTTGCAGGGAACCCATGACGGACGTGGCGCCGCTGTAGGGATCGACCATGATCTTAGCATGGATGGGTTTGCAGGGAACCCATGACAGCACCCGCGTGCTCGGCACCTTCTCGGCGGATCTTAGCATGGATGGGTTTGCAGGGAACCCATGACGGAGGTGGGGAGATGCCGACCAGTCACAAGGATCTTAGCATGGATGGGTTTGCAGGGAACCCATGACGTCTCTAAGCGCGGTTACGATCACGAGCATGATCTTAGCATGGATGGGTTTGCAGGGAACCCATGACATACACCCAGAAAGACCGCGAGCTGCTCCAGATCTTAGCATGGATGGGTTTGCAGGGAACCCATGACGTTCCGTGCTCTCTCCTGAGCAGTCCTACAGATCTTAGCATGGATGGGTTTGCAGGGAACCCATGACGTCTGCACCATCGACGGCATCGGCCCCGACGATCTTAGCATGGATGGGTTTGCAGGGAACCCATGACTCCGTGAACACCATGTCCACGCTCTCAGGCGATCTTAGCATGGATGGGTTTGCAGGGAACCCATGACTGGGCTTCGTGCCGTTCGTGCCGCACCTGTGATCTTAGCATGGATGGGTTTGCAGGGAACCCATGACCGCATCGAGGCGACGGACTGCGTGTTCGAGATCTTAGCATGGATGGGTTTGCAGGGAACCCATGACCGTGACGCTGCGCGAAAGCGACCATCGCGAGATCTTAGCATGGATGGGTTTGCAGGGAACCCATGACGAGGTGCACATCGGCTGGCGCTTCCGGAGCGATCTTAGCATGGATGGGTTTGCAGGGAACCCATGACCGATTCGTGGGACTGGTGCGTGCTGGTGTGGATCTTAGCATGGATGGGTTTGCAGGGAACCCATGACTTCTCAGCACGAGAGTGCGCCGGCGCTGCTGATCTTAGCATGGATGGGTTTGCAGGGAACCCATGACGGATGTTGTCTTCGTCTCCACTCTCGTTTTGATCTTAGCATGGATGGGTTTGCAGGGAACCCATGACTGTCAGGGGAGCAACCTGTGGCCGCCTCGCGATCTTAGCATGGATGGGTTTGCAGGGAACCCATGACTGACACGTGGATAACGTCGCACATCATGCAGATCTTAGCATGGATGGGTTTGCAGGGAACCCATGACCACACCGGGCACGCGCTTGCCGTCCTTAGTGATCTTAGCATGGATGGGTTTGCAGGGAACCCATGACGACTCACCATGGGGCTATCTGCAGATCAAGGATCTTAGCATGGATGGGTTTGCAGGGAACCCATGACGCGGCGCAGGCACCGCCCCTGCTCCGCGCCCGTCCTACGGGAGCTGCGACAGCGGGTGGCAGTTCAGGCAGAGGTCGTCTGTGGACGCGGTGACGGTGGCCTCGACGAGCATCCGGTAGTTCTGCGTCTCGTGCGGGAAGCACTGGAAGAGAGGGTTGTCCGTGCCGGGGTCGCCGCTCGTGTTGCCGTCGCCGTACCGGTACACCGCCGCCGGAGCGACGGCTCCCGGCTCCCCGACGATGCGGCTGTCCTCGTGGCACTGCTGGCAGATCGGGTAGTGCCCTGACTGCGCGGGCGTCCGCGGATACGGCATGACGAAGCCGCGGTTGTGCCAGATCGCGCTCGGAAGCGAGCCCGGTATGGCGTTGAGAAGCCCGAGCGTGCCGTAGGTGGTCTCCAGCGACGTGTCCGTGGTGACGATGGCGACGCGATCGTAGTAGAACGGCGTGGCGGTCACGAGCGTGGAGTCGACCGGGTGGTTGTTCACCATGCCGCCGCTGCCCCTGCCCTTGTGGCACCCGAGGCACCAGTCCGACCCGTAGACGGCCGTCGGCGTCGTCGCGCCTGTGGGCCGCTGCTTGAGTAGCTTGTCGGTGCTCCAGTACGGCAGCCAGGTCAAGTCCGACGCGTGGAAGCGGATGCGTTCTCCGCTGAAGGTCGCGACCACGCTCGAGGCATGCGGCGAGTGGCAGTCGTCGCACGAGAGGTACCCGTTCGCGCCGGTGAAGGTGGTGATCGCCGAGCCGCCCGTCGCAGCGTCGCCGCCGGGGACGAGGTTGGTGGTCTCGATCGAGTGGTCCGCCCCCACCGTCAGCCCGCGCGCGGCGATGGCGCCGTAGACGCCGTAGCCGCCGGTCCCGTCGTGGCAGTGACGGCAGGTGCCGAGCACGGTCGACTTCGGGAGCAGGAGGATGCCGTCGGCAGGTGCGACGTGCACCGTGTGGCAGACTTGGCACTTCTGCGTGGTGGTGGTGTATCCGCCGTGAGGGCCAGAGCGGGTGGTGAAGACCGGGAAGTCCTCGGCGTGGCACGCCGGGCAATCCATCAGGTCGCCGTCGTACGTGACGTCGCCCTCGGCCCACCCGAACGCCACTGAGCACGCCGCGGTCGCCATGAGCGCCACAGCAGCTGCGATAGCCGGACGCGCCTTCATCGCGCCTCCCCTCGGCTCGACGATAGGAGTATAGCACGGGATGATGGGGTGGCTGACAGGACGACCAGTTTCGCCAGCTTGTGAAGAGCGGACTTGCAGCCTACTTCGCGCTCGCCCAGTCAGGTCCCCAGGCGACGCTCACTTCGAGCGGCACGGCAAGCTCGACCACGCCCGTCATCGCCTCGCGGAGCATCGCCGCGAGCCGCTCGACCTCGCCCTCAGGCGCCTCGAAGACGAGCTCGTCGTGCACCTGCAGCACCATGCTCGCGGCGAATCCGTCTTCGCGCAGCCGGCGGTCGACCTCGATCATCGCGAGCTTCATGATGTCTGCCGCCGTGCCCTGCATCGGGTGGTTCATCGCGGTGCGCTCGCCGAACGAGCGCAGGTTGAAGTTCGACGACTTCAGCTCGGGGATCGGCCGCCTGCGCCCGAACATCGTGACGGCGTAGCCGGTGGCGTGCGCGTCTGCCACGAGCCGGTCGAGGAACGCGCGCACGCCGGGGTACGCCGCGAAGTAGCGATCGATCATCTCCTGCGCCTCGGTCCGCGAGATGCCGAGCGACTCGGCGAGCCCGTGCGCGCTTTGGCCGTACACGATCCCGAAGTTGACGGCCTTCGCGCGGCGACGCATCTCCGGCGTCACGGCGTCCGGCTCGACGCCGAAGACGCGCGAGGCCGTCGCTGCGTGGAAGTCGCGCCCGGAGGCGAACGCCTCGATGAGCCCCTCGTCGCCAGACAGGTGCGCGAGCACGCGAAGCTCGATCTGCGAGTAGTCGGCCGACACCATGAGGTCGCCGGGGCGAGCCGGCACGAACGCCGCGCGGATCCGCTGCCCGAGCGGCGAGCGCACCGGGATGTTCTGCAGGTTGGGGTTGCTGCTCGAGAGCCGGCCGGTGGCAGCCACCGTCTGGTTGAAGGTCGTGTGGAGCCGACCGTCTGCCCCCACGAGCCGCGGCAGCGCGTCGATGTAGGTGCTCTTGAGCTTCGTGACCTCGCGGTACTCCATGATCTTCGCGGCGATGGGATAGGACGGCGCGAGCGCCTGCAGCACGGAGGCGTCGGTGGAAAAGCCAGTCTTCGTGCGCTTGCCGGCCGGCAGCTGGAGCTTCTCGAACAGCACCTCGCCCAGCTGCTTGGGCGAGTCGATCGTGAACTCCACGCCCGCGAGGTCGTAGATCTCGCGCTTGAGCCGCTCGACCTCAGCCGCAGTCTCCTCCGCGAGCGCCGCGAGCACGCTCGTGTCGACGCCGACGCCCGCCTCCTCCATGCGCACCAGCACCGGTACGAGCGGCATCTCGATCCGCCAGAAGACCTCCTCGGAGCCCGTCTCGGCGAGCTTCGCGGCGAGCACCGGCGCGAGATCGGCCGTCGCGCGCGCCACCTCTGCGGCCGACGCGGAATCCGGCAGCGCGCGCCCGAGGTACGCGGCCGCAAGCGAGCCGGCGTCGTACGAGGAGCGGTTCGACTCCAGCACGTACGCGGCGACCCCGCAGTCGAAGCAGCGCGCGGGATCCACACCGTCCGCGCCGCTTCTGTCGCGCGACGCCACGCTCCCGGGCGGGCAGTCAGCCTCGAGAAGCGCCTTGAGGTCGACCGCCGCGACGCGCGCCTTCGCGAGCAGCCCGCGCCACGCGCTTCCGCGCTCCGGCGGCAGCACCGCCACGACGCCGCGCGCCGCTACCGCCACCTCAGCAGCGTCGGAGAAGAGCTGGCCCGCGCTCCCGCCGAGCGCGACTCCCGCCCACTCCTCCGGCGGGTCGGCTGCAAGCGCCTCCACCGCCCTGAGCGCCTCGGCACCCTCCAGCGTCCGCCACGCGGCCTCGATGCTGGCTGGGGCCGCAGCCGGGGGCCGCTCCCCGCCCTCGCGCCGCGCGATCGCGAGCACGCGGTCGACGAGCGAGGTGAACGCGAGCGCAGACAGCGCCGCCACCGCGCGGTCGGGGTCGAAGTCGCCCCAGCTCGACGCGAGCGGCGTCGAATCGAGCGGCACGTCGCGGCGGATGGTCGCCACGAGCTTGCTCGCCCGTGCGGCGTCTGCGTGCGCGCGCAGGTTCTCGCCGAGCTTGCCGGGGATCGATTCTGCCGCTGCGAGCACCGATTCCAAGTCGCCGTGCTCGCCCAGCAGCTTCGCCGCCGTCTTCTCGCCGATGCCGGGAACGCCGGGGATGTTGTCGGAGGCATCGCCCATCAGCCCGAGCAGGTCGGGCACGCGCTCAGGCGGCACACCGAAGCGAGCGACGACCTCGTCGGGCCCGTACACCTCGATGTCCGTCAGCCCCTTGCGCGTGCGGACCACGCGCACGCCGTCCTCGATGAGCTGCAGCGCGTCCTTGTCGCCGGTCACGAGCAGCGCCGAGTCGCCCTGCTCCCGCGCCATGCGCGCGAGCGTGCCGAGGACGTCGTCGCCCTCCCAGCCGTCGACCTCCACCACCGGCACGCCGAGCGCGGCCAAGAGCTCCTTGACCATCGGGAACTGCTCTTTGAGCTCCGGGGCCGTCGGCGGGCGTTGGATCTTGTACGCGGCGAGCGCCTCGGTGCGAAACGCCGGCTTGCCCTTGTCGAACGCCACCACGACCGCATCCGGCTTGAGGTCGGCCGCCATCTTCAGCAGCATCGTGAGGAAGCCGAACACGGCGTTCGTCGGCCGTCCGTCGGGAGCCGTCATGGTGGGCGGCAGCGCGTGAAACGCGCGATGGAGCAGACTATTGCCGTCGACGACGGCGATCGTGCGCTGGGGCATCTCGTGCGCCTTTCGGGTACGAACGAGCAAACGGACCGCGTGACCGATTCTACCCGGAAGGACCGACGTGGGCTTCTTCAATTGGGCGGCACCGCTCGTGCGCCGCTACGGCGATTGCGAAGCGCTCACGCGCGGCAGCTATCGCTTTCTCGGTGCCGTGGCCAAGAGCGAGCCGGCCGCGTGAGGTCGGCGGCTCAGCTCCGCCACAGGTAGCCGACGTTGCGGACCGTCTCCAGGCGCGCGGCGAGCTCTGGCCCGAGCTTGGAGCGGACGCGCCGCACGTGGACGTCCACCGTGCGCGCGCCGCCGAAGTAGTCGTGCCCCCACACGCGCTTGAGGAGCGCGTCGCGGCTGTAGACGCGGTTCGGGTGCGTCACGAGGAACGCGAAGAGCGCGTACTCGAGGTAGGTGAACTCCACCGGCTGGCCGGCGATGTGCGCTTGGTAGGTGGCGAGGTTGAGCGTGAGGTCTCCGATCCGCACGATCTCCGAGCCGGCCGCCTCCTCGCCTGGCCAGAGCAGAAGCCGAGCGCGTGCGGCGACCTCGCTTGCGGCGGCGTCCCGCACCACGAAGTCGGCGGGCACCCCCACGGGCAGCCGCAGCCCCGGCACGGCGTCGTGCTCGACCACGAGGAGCAGCGGCAGCGGCTCGTCGCTCGCTGCGCGGCGCTCAGACGCCGCGACGATCTCGCGGCTGTCGTGACCGGCGTCCGCGATGAGCAGCGCCGCGTCCGACAGGCGCTCCGGACGCAGCGCGGCCTCGCGCGGGAGCACGGTCACGGAGGCGTCGAGCCGCTCAAGCGCCTCGCAAAGCCGGGCAGCGAGGTGCTGGTCGTCGCTCGCTATCGCGATAGTCTTCACGTGCGCCATCATACCCGCTGCTCGCCTCCCTCCCGATAGCGCGGGCGCCGGACGGGAGACCCGCCCGGCGCCGTTGCCGAACTCCGACGACCGCTTAGACCACCGACAGGTAGCGGTCGAGCTCCCACTTGGAGACGTTCTTGATGTAGTCGGCCCACTCGGCCTTCTTGTTCTCCACGTAGAACGCGTGGATGTGCTCGCCCAGCACCTCGCGCATGAGCTCGGAGTGCTCGAAGCGCTCGATCGCCTCGCCGAGGTTCTTCGGCAGCGTCCCGATGCCCGCCTCCGCGAGCTCGTCCTCGGTCATCTCGAAGATGTCGTTGGTGGCCTCCGGCATGAGTTCGAGCTCCTCCTCGATGCCCTTGAGACCTGCGCCCAGCATGACCGCGAACGCGAGGTACGGGTTGCACGAGGGGTCGGGCGAGCGAAGCTCGATGCGCGTCGCGGCCTCCTTGCCCGGCTTGTACATCGGCACGCGCACCATCGCGGAGCGGTTGCGCTGCGCCCACGAGATGTACACCGGCGCCTCGTAGCCCGGGACGAGCCGCTTGTAGGAGTTCACGAGCGGGTTGGTGACGGCGCAGAACTCCGGCGCGTACTTGAGCAGACCGGCGATGTAGTGCCGCGCGATCTTCGAAAGGTGCTGCGGGTCGTTCGGGTCGTAGAACGCGTTGCCGTCCTTCGTGAACAGCGACTGGTGCGTGTGCATGCCCGACCCGTTCTGGCCCTCGATGGGCTTGGGCATGAACGTGGCGTACACGCCGTTCTGATACGCGATCTCCTTGACGACGAGGCGGTAGGTCATGACGTTGTCCGCCATCGTGAGCGCATCGGCGTACCGCAGGTCGATCTCGTGCTGCGACGGCGCGACCTCGTGGTGCGAGTACTCCACCGGGATGCCGAGCTTCTCGAGCGTGAGCACCGTCTCGCGGCGCAGGTCGCTCGCCACGTCGAGCGGCGTCAGGTCGAAGTAGCCGCCCAAGTCGAGCACCTCGGTACCCTTGTCGTTCTTGAAGTAGAAGAACTCGAGCTCAGGGCCGACGTACATCGTGTAGCCCATCGCCGCGGCCTTGTCGAGCATGCGCTTGAGCGCGTAGCGCGGGTCGCCCTCGAACGGAGAGCCGTCCGGCTTGCGCACGTCGCAGAACATGCGCGCGACGCCGACCTCGCCGGAGCGCCACGGCAGCAACTGGAAGGTGCTGGCGTCCGGGAACGCCACCATGTCGGACTCCTGGATGCGGGTGTAGCCGTCGATCGAGGAGCCGTCGAAGCCCATACCCTCCTCGAACGCGCCTTCGAGCTCGCTGTCGGTGATCGCGAACGACTTGAGCACGCCGAGCACGTCGGTGAACCAGAAGCGGATGAACCTGATTCCGCGCTCTTCGACCGTCTTGAGCACGTAGTCCTTGTCGAACCTCGTGATCACTGGATCCTCCTTCGCCTTCGCTACGCCGGCTCCTCGCCGGCCTCCTACGCGTCCACCGCCATGCTCGCGCACGCGTGTTTCCAACGTGTTTCGAGCAGAAGAACTCCTCGCGAACAGCGCCTTAGAGGTAGGCGTAGAGCTTGCCGTACGGCCGGTGGCTCACCGGCGCGATCCGCGTGAAGGGCTCGCTCAACACCTCCGCCAGGTCCAGCCCCAGCGACGCGCAGTACTCGTCGAGGACCGGCGTGAGCGCTGCCATGTCGGCCTCCTCTGCTTCGCTGACGCCGACCTCTTTGCCGCACTGCCACGGCTCGACGGCGCCGCGCACGTAGATGACCCCGCCGTGCATTCCGGTGCCAAGGAAGCCGCCTGCCACCGGGTCGTCCGGGAACTGCGTGTTCATCCCGAGCAGCACGAGCATGCCGCCCGCCATGTACTCGCCGAAGAAGTCGCGCGCCTTGCCGCCGCACACGACGATCGGCACCAGGCCCTCGTACGCCTTCATGTGGATTCCGACGCGGTAGCCCACGTCGCCGCGCACGAACACGCGACCGCCGCGCATGCCGTACCCGAGCACGTCGCCCGCATCGCCGTGCACGACGACCGTTCCCGACGCCATGGTGTTGCCGACGCCGTCCTGGGCGTTGCCGAACACCTCGACTTTCGGGCCGTCCATGAACGCCGCGAGGTCGTTGCCCGCGGTCCCGCGCACCTCGATCGTGAGGTCCTTCGCCTGAAGCCCCGCCCCGATGTAGCGCTGCCCGTTGGCATTCTCAACGACGATGCGCTTCGCGCCTGCCTCGACCGCGGCGCGGATGGCGTCGTTCAGCTGCTGGTAGTACACGCCGTTCGCGTCAAAGACGACCGCGTCGCCTTCGGTGCGCCGCGCCGGCTCAACCTGGCGGTAACCCTCGATGACCTGGATCGGCATCGCTCCTCCTCACATCCCCGCGGGCTTCACGCCCAAGATGCGGCTCGTCTGCTCATCCAGCCCAATCGAGCGCAGCCGCTCGCGGCTGCCGCGCAGGCTCTCGATGGCGTTCACGCCGAGCGCGCCCAAGATCTCCTGCAGCTCGTGGCTCCAGGCGTTGATGAGGTTGCTGACGCGCTCCGCTCCCCACTCCGGGTCGATGCGCCGCGTGAGCTCGGGCTTCTGCGTCGTGATGCCCCACGAGCAGTTGCCGGTGTGGCAGCTCTGGCACACGTGACAGCCCAGCGCGATGAGCGCCGCCGTCCCGATCGCCACCACGTCCGCGCCGAGCGCGATCGCCTTCGCGACGTCGGCCGACGAGCGAATCGAGCCGGCGGCGACGATCGACGCCTGGTTGCGGATGCCCTCCTCCCGCAGGCGCTGGTCGACGACGGCGATCGCGATCTCCACGGGGATGCCCACGTGGTCGCGGATCACCGCCGGGGCCGCGCCCGTGCCGCCGCGGAAGCCGTCGAGGTAGACGTAGTCGGCGCCGGCCCGCACGATGCCGCTCGCGATGGCAGCGACGTTGTGGACGGCCGCGATCTTCACGCCGACCGGCTTGTAGCCGCTCGCCTCCTTGAGCGCGTAGATGAGCTGCCGCAGGTCCTCGATCGAGTAGATGTCGTGGTGCGGAGCAGGCGAGATGGCGTCCGTGCCCTGCGGGATCATCCGGGTGGAGGAGACCTCCTTGTTGATCTTCTCGCCCGGCAGGTGCCCGCCGATGCCCGGCTTCGCGCCCTGGCCGATCTTGATCTCGATCGCCGCGCCGCGCTTCAGGTAGTCCGGTCCGACGCCGAAGCGCCCGGAGGCCACCTGCACGATCACGTGGTCCTGGTACGGGTACAGGTCCTCGTGCAGACCGCCCTCGCCCGTGTTCATGAGAATGCCGCATCGCTCAGCGGCCATCGCGAGCGACTTGT
The DNA here is from genome assembly GCA_001950395.1 of Coriobacteriaceae bacterium EMTCatB1. GTDB lineage: Bacteria > Actinomycetota > Coriobacteriia > Anaerosomatales > Anaerosomataceae > Parvivirga. Next base: position 305,458 of record BDLO01000001.1, on the reverse strand, counting down.
GCACGTTGAGCGAGACCGACCCGTAGCTCATCGGCGAGAAGATGATCGGGGTGGCGAGCTCGACGTTGCGGCTCATCCCGCCGCCTTCGGCCAACCGAAAGCCGCCAGCCCCGTCGGGCTCGACCTTCACCGCGTCCGGCTTGCGGCCGAGGTAGGTGCGGAGCTCCATCGGCTCGCGCAGCGGGTCGATCGACGGGTTCGTGACCTGGCAGGCATCCAGCAGCAGGTGGTCGAAGATGCGGGGGTACGGCTGCGGGTTGCCCATCGAGGTGAGCAGCACGCCCCCCGTCTCGGCCTGCTTCCACACCGCCTTGCGCAGTGACGCCGACCAGTTGTCGTTGTCGCGGTACGCGAGCGGGTTGCGTTCGATGGTGATGCAGTGCGCCGGGCAGAAGGTCACGCAGCGATGGCACGCCCGGCACTTCTCGTCGTGCGGGATCGGGCGCTCGTTGAAGTCGTACACGCCCCACCCGCACTGCTGCACGCAGCGCCCGCACTTGTGGCACTTGTCGTAGTCGATCTTGACCCGGAACTCGGGCTGGATGAACGTCGCAGGCATCTTACGCGGTCACCTCCACCGCTTCGTCGCACACGTCTTCGACGCCCACGACCGCGCACGAGATTTCTGCAGGCGTCAGATGCAGATCGCCGTGGATCGGCCAGGGCATGCCGGCGACCCGCGCCACCGTCGGCTCGCCCGCCTTCGGCATCCACACCACGTCGGGCTCTGGCGCCACCGCTCGGATAGCCGCTTCCTCAGACGCGACGATCACCTTGCTCCCAGACCGCGCAGCCACGAGCGGCCGCAGCTTGATGCGGTCATTGAGCGCCACCATGCCGCCGTTGAAGCCCAAGATGATGGCGAACGGGCCGTTCAGCATCGCAGGGCCGTACACGGCGCGCAGCGAGCGCATGAGCTCGCGCTCGCCCTCTGGCATCCGGTCGATCTCAGACCACAGCGGAGCGGCGAGCGCCTTGCACGCGAGCTCGAGCGGCAGCCCGTGACGGCGCAGCATCAGGTCGAACAGGTACGCCGCGACCTCGGTGTCTGTCCCGAGCGTGCACTTGTAGCCGAACTGCTCGAGGTAGCGCGAGTTGATGCCGTACGAGGAGATCTCGCCGTTGTGCACGATCGTCCAGTCGAGCAGCGCGAACGGGTGCGCGCCGCCCCACCAGCCGGGCGTGTTCGTCGGGAAGCGGTTGTGACCCGTCCAGGTGTGGCCCTCGTACTCCTCGAGCCGATAGAAGTGCCCGATCTCCTCAGGGAACCCGACGCCTTTGCAGACACCCATGTTCTTGCCGCTCGACGCGACGAACGCGCCGTCGACTGCGGCGTTGATGGTCATCACGAGCCGGACGACGAGGTCCTCCTCCGAGAGCTCCAGCCGCTCGAGCTCGCCCGGCAGCGGCTTCAGGAAGTACCGCCACAGGAGCGGCGCGTCGGAGATCCCCTTCACCGGCCGCGTCGGCATCGGCTCGGCGAGGTCCACCACGCAGTGCTCGTTCAGCAGTACCTCGGCCTCTTCGCGTGCTTGTTCGTCGTGGTACATCATGTGGAACGCGAAGTGGTCCGGGAACTCCGGGTAGATCCCGTAGCCGGCGAAGCCGCCGCCGAGGCCGTTGCCGCGGTCGCGCTGGACGGCCATCGCAAGGATGATGTCCTCGCCGCTCATCGTCGCGCCGCTCTCGTCGCAGATGCCGGCGAGCCCGCACCCGCCGTGGATCTTGAACGGCGCCTCTTCGGCGTACCGGGGACGTGTGACGCTCATCGCGACTCCTCTCCCTCGTCAGTGCCAAGCAGGTCCGACAGATCTCCCCCGCGTGCCGGCAGCGGCTCGAGCCCGAGTTTCTTGCGCGCCGATTCGCGCGCCGACCCGAGCAGACCCGTCTTGACGAAGGTCTCGTACGCGGAGACCACCTGCTCCGGGCCAAGCCCGGCCTCGATCGCCAGCTCCTTCAGACGGCAGAACGTGTCCGCCATGCCGATGCGGCTCGGGCACAACTCCTGGCAGGTGTAGCACTCGAGACACTTCCACAGCTGCCGCTCTGCGAGCACCTCGTCGATTTCGCCAGCGAGCAGCCGCTCCATGATCTCGGTGGGCTGGAAGGCGGGGTCGATTTTGCACACCGGGCAGTCGTCCTTGCACGCCTGGCAGTTCACGCACTTGGCGAGCAACGACACGTCGAAGAGCGCAGCCAGCCGCGCCTTGTCCGCCTGCCGCGCCTCCCACTTCTCCAAGAACGGCTGCACGCCCACGCGGTGCATGTCCAGCCCGAGCTCGTCGGGCGAGTGCCCGTACGCGAGCGCGACGAGCTCCGAGAGGTAGAGCACGGGCACGTGCACGTCTTCCTTCGCCCGCTGGAGCGCGGCCTGGTTGAGGTCGAACTGCTGGAAGCAGCTTGGGCACACCACGACGAGCGCGTCCACGCCGTGCGCCTGCAGGTCCATGAGCTTCCTGCGCGCGAACGCGAGCGAGGCGTCGCGCTCTCCCACGCGATCGAGCGCGCCGCCACAGCACTGCATCTTCGTCGGATAGTCGACGACAGTCGCGCCGAGCGCGACCACGAGCGCTTCGACTTTCGATGGCGACATCGGGTCGTCCCAGCGCACTGCCGGGCTTGGCCGCAGCAGGTGACAGCCGTAGTGGACGGCGATCCGAAGCCCCCACGGCGGCTTTACCGCCTTCGCCGCCACCGGTCCCGCGCCGAGCGAGTCCGCCAGCCACTCTGCGAGGTGCACGACGGTCGTCGTGCCGTCGAAGCGCAGATCCTCGGCCTCGAGCCGTGCGTTGATTGCCTCGCGCGCTCGCCAGTCCGCCGTCAGGTGGCTCTCCGCCTCCTTGAAGGTCGAGTAGCATCCGTTGCACGGCGTCACGACGTCCAGGCCCGCGCGCTCGACGATCGCGAGGTTGCGCGCGGCGACGAGGTAGAAGGCGTCCTCGTCGTTCGACTTGACGAGCACCCCCTCAGGACAGCAGGTGTGCCCGTCGAGCTCGTGCACGACCGCGCCGAGGTCGTCGAAGACCAGCCGCGTGGCCTTCTCGATGAACGGGAACCGCGCGGGGATCGTGCACCCCCAGAAGACTGCGAACTCCTTCACGCTGCCTCACCGGTCCTTCGTCGGAAAAACAAAGCGCCCGCCGTCGGCCGCTTGGCCGAGGCGAGCGCCTTTGCTCGCGTCGTATCAGATTCGGCACGCCGTTGTGCCGTGCGCGGATTCTAACACACCTGCAACCCGAAGGAAATGGGCAGGCTGCAGCGCGTCGGTCCCTCTACTCCGGAAGCGAGAATCCGTAGTCTGCCAGAACCCGCTTGGGGAACTCGAAGCGCACGGTGATGAGCGGGTCGACCACCTGGCAGAACTTGAGGTTGCCGACGATGCTCATGAGCAGCGCGGCGTCGTTCACGGGCATGCCCGCGACGTCGGTGAGGAAGCCGTGCATCATGCCGAGCGCCTGCTTGTACGCCTCATCGCTCGTCTCCGCTGACGCGATGACGGCGACGATGTCTTCGTTCTCGACGAAGGGGGTCGGCAAGCCGGGCACGTCGACGGTCTGGAACCGCACGCGCACCTCACCCGGCGTCTCAGCGCCGCAGATCACGACTTCGCCATCGCCCATCACAGCGTGCATGTCGCCGCAGCCGAAGAACGCGCCCTCCACGCCGACGGTCAGGTACAGGCGCGCGCCAGTGGTGATGAGGGTGCAGTCCATGTTGCCGCCATGAGGCCCTGGAGTGCTGTTCGGCACAGAGCCGTCAGCGGGCGCCACGCCGATCACGCCCAGCATAGGCTTCTGGTCTACGACGACCTTGTCCTTGAAGACGACCTGGCCGTCACGATGCTCCAAGATGACGGTCTCTTCCTTGGTGATGTAGTCACCGAGAGCGCCGACGTTCGGCACTGCCACCATCACCGACGGGCCGTGCGCCTTCACCTCGAGAAGATTGACCCGCAGGATGTCGCCCGGCTTCGTGCCATCGATGTACACCGGCCCGGTTGCGGGATTCGTGATCGACCAGTCGAGAGTCGCAAGCGTGTCTGCCGTCGTCTTCAGCTGACCGCTGAAGCAGTCGTGGGTCGTCAGGCGCACCTCCTCGCCCTGCGCCACCCGCACGGCCGGCTCGATGTCCGCCCTGAACGCGAAGAACGCCTTGTCCCGAGTCAGCTCAGCCATCTCAGACCTCCTTGTCGGCCTCGGCGGGCCTGCCGCCTCCGCTTGTCGCCTTCAATCGCACCAGTCGTGCTTCCTGTGCGCCAATCACCCCGACCGGGCGCCAGATAAGCACAGCCACCATGAACACAGCAAGCACCAGCTCAGTCAGCCCGAACACCTCGAATGGCAGCACGTGGGCGTTGTTGATGGCCGCCTCCACCTGGCGCAGCGCCTCCCGGACGATGGTCACCACCACGGCCCCGGTGACCGCGCCGGTGATACTGCCAGCGCCCCCGATCACGAGCATGGAGATGAGCGTGAACATCTCAGCTATGTAGAAGGCCTTGGGCGAGAACGACGTAATGAAGTGCGCCCAGATGCCTCCCGCCAACCCCATGACGAGCGCCGACAGCACGAAGGTCAGGTACCTCACCCGCACGACGTCGATGCCGACGGCCCGGGCGGCGTATCGGTCATCGCGCGAGGCCCGTATGCGAAGACCAAGCGCGGAGTCCCGGAAGAACCACGCGAGCACCATGGTCGCCAACGCCGCGATTAGCGCCACCCACAGCGTCGTGTACTCCTGGAGCCCGAAAAACGTCCTCGGGCCGTTGGTCACGTTGTCCCATTGGGTCATCACGACGTGGAAGACGATGAGCGTGGCGAACAGGGTGATGACGCCAGCGGCGTCTGACAGGCGCATGAGCGGGTAGCTGATGAGCGCTGCGAGGAGCGCTGCGACAAGGCCGCCCGCAAGGATCGCCACCCCTATCGGCGCGTGCAGCGACACCAGGAAGGGATACATGTTCGGCACGCCGAGCTGCTTCATCATCGGCTGCATGGACAGGATGCCTGACACGTACGCGCCGACGCCGACAAAGCCGATGTGCGTCCAAGACAAGATGCCCGAGTTGCCCATGAACATCTGCAGACCGAGAACCATCATCAGGCTGATGCAGAAGCTGGTGTAGATGTTCTTGAGGAGCGGTGTGCCGACCAGCTGAACGACCACGCCCACGATTGTAACGGCGCCCATCAAGACGAGCAGGGTGGAATGGTCCAGCAACGCCTCGCGGATGCTTTTCTTGGAACTCATCCGACACGCTCCTCGACGTAGCCGCGGCTCACGATGCCCTGCGGACGGAACAGCAAGAACAGGATGACTGCGACGAACATGAACGCGTCACGGTAGTTGATCATGCTCGCAGGAAGCACGATGCTCAAGAGGTTGAACAGCAAGCCGTACGCGAACCCTCCCACGACTGCGCCTACCGTGGAATGCATGCCGCCCATCACCGTGGCGATGAACGCGATGAGCAGCGGCCCTGAGCCGGTCATCGGGTCCACGGACGACGAACGGCTCACCCAGAAGAGCGAAGCCACGCCCGCGAGGAAGCCGCTCATGACGAACGCAGCGGAAATCACGAGGTTCGCGGGCACGCCCATCAGACGGGTCGTCGTGAACTTGTCCGCCGCGGCACGCATCGCCATGCCGAGCACGGTCCGCTTCATCAGCAGAGACAGGCCCGCCAGCAGGAACGCCGTCACGACGACGAGCAGGATGTTCCGGACGGGGAGCGTGACGCCGGCCACCGTCACGGAGTCTGTCATGAACGCTGGAAGCGTCACTGCCTTCGCGCGCGGTGAGATCGCAAGCAGCACGGCATTCTGCAAGAAGATGCTCACGGCGAACGACGTCACCAGCATCGCGTCCATCGACTTGGTCCGCACGGGGCGGAATGCTGCAATCTCGGTGAGGTAGCTCACGAGGGCAGCCAACACGAGCGAGCCGACGATGGTGACGTACCACGGAGCGCCCAGGTAGGTCGCGCCGAGGAACAGCCCGTAGCCCGCGACCATCACGTACTCGCCGTACGCGAAGTTCACGAGCTTTAGGATGCCGTACACCAGCACGAGACCGAGGGCGAGCAAAGCGTACAGGCTGCCGAGACTGAGCGTGTTGACTATGAACTCGAGTAGGATCACTGCTTCACCTCGCACGCGTCTGTGTCCGTGCCGTCTCCGAAGTAGACCGCTGCGACGTCCACCCGCTCGCGGATCTGCTGCGGCGTGCCCTCGAACTCGATGCGCCCGTTCGCGAACAGGTACGCGCGATCGACGATCTCAAGAGCGCGCTCAGCGTTCTGCTCGACCAAGAGGATCGTCGCGCCGCGCTCGTTCAGTCGCACGATCAGGTCGAAGATGACGTCTGTCATCGCAGGAGAGAGTCCGAGCGAGGGCTCGTCGAGCATTAGCAGCTTCGGATGCGACATGAGAGCCCTGGCTATCGCGAGCATCTGCTGCTCACCGCCTGAGAGCTGGCCTGCAGGCTGGCTGAAGCGCTCCTTGAGCACAGGAAAGAGATCGAAGACCTCTTGCAGGTCGGCCTGATACTGCTTCCGCTCGTAGACCGCATACGCGCCAAGCCGCAGGTTCTCTTCCACCGTGAGCGCGCCGAACACATCACGCCCTTCGGGAACCAAAGAGATCCCTCGCTTGACGATCTGTTCGGGGGCCTTGCCCGTGATGTCCTCCCCGCTGAAGCGGATGGTCCCGGAGACGGGCTTGAGGACTCCGACGATCGACTTGAGCGTGGTCGACTTCCCTGCGCCGTTGGAGCCGAGCAATGCCACCAGCTCGCCTTCGGCCATCCGAAGGTCCACGCCGTGAACCGCGCGGATGGATCCATATGCGGCCTCGAGGCCGTCCACTGTCAACAACGCGTCCGTCATGCTCTGCTCCCAAGGTATGCGGTGACGACCTCGTGATTCGACCTCACCTCGTCTGGCGTGCCTTCGGCGATGGTCTTGCCGTAGTTCAATACGTGCAGACGGGGGCAGAGGTTCATCATCAGCCGCATGTCGTGCTCGATGACCACGAGACCGACTGAGTACTGTCCCGGTATGCGACGAAGAAGGTCGTCGAGCTCGTCGGACTCCTGTTCGTTCAACCCTGCCGCGGGCTCATCGAGGAACACGAACTTGGGCCGCATGGCAAGCGCCCGCGCGATCTCCAGTTTGCGCTGGTGGCCGAACGGGATCTCGCGAGCCAGCCGGTGCGCCTGATCCGCAAGCCCGAGATCGGCAAGGACCTCCATCGCCTGCGACGCGGCGTGCCGTCTGCGGTGCCCCGTGCTTACCACTGCTGCCTCGACGTTCTCGAGGACGGTCATTTGCCCGAACAGCCGAACCGTTTGGAACGTGCGCGCCAGACCTTTGCGCGCCCTGTCATGCGCAGGGCGCCGCGTGAGGTCCTCGCCGTCCAGCAGGATGCTGCCTTCCGTCGCCGGCAGCAATCCAGTCACGACGTTGACCAGCGTGGTCTTCCCCGAGCCGTTCGGCCCGATGAGGCCGAGGATCTCGCCCGTTCGCACTGAGAAGCTCACGCCGTCTACCGCCTTGAGCCCCGCGAAGTGCTTCTTCAGGTTGCGCACCTCGAAGGTGCTCGCCTGGCTGCTGTCGGGCATTGAGGACACATCGGATGCTGACATGGATCTCCTCGCTGCTGCGATTGCAAAGCGTCCAGAATCCTTGCGGGCAGGAAGCGTGGTCCGCCCCCTGCCCGCTTGTAGATCTTAACGGGGTGTTCTACGGAGCAGGAATCTTCTCCGGAATCACCCAGCCGAGGAACTTCGGCTTGCCAGCGACGAGCTCGACCAGTGCAGCCGCCTTGTTCGGCTCGTGGCCCTTGTCCGCCGGCGCCCAGTCCAACTTGCCGGTCAGGCAGTCGAAGGTCATGTCCTCCATCGCCTTCGCCACTGCTGCCCCGTCCGTGGTTCCCGCCTTCTCCATCGCCTGGGCGAGCACCATGACGACGTCGTAGCCGGGCATGATCCAGACGGCATCAGGATCCGATCCGAACTTCTTCTTGTAAGCGGCCGCGAACTCGGAGTACTTCGGGTTCGCCTCGTCCGAAAGGAAGCCGTGCGTGTCATAGATGATGTCGCTGCCGTACTTGGAGCCGAGGGCCTCGAACAGCGACGGGTCGTCGTACGAGTCGCCGCCGACCACCGGCTGCGTCACGCCGCTCTCACGAAGGGTGCGGATGATGAGCGCGAGGTCCGGCTGATACGAGGAGATGTAGATGAAGTCCGGCTTCTCCTTGAGCGCCTTGATTCGCGCAAGCTGAGCTGAGGCGTCCGCCTGACCCTGGGTGTACGTGTCCTCGAAGATGACCTTGCCGCCGAGCTCCTTGAAGCGGACGATGAAGTACCGAGAGAGGCTCTTCGTGTAGTCGATGAAGTCGTCCGTGATGACGTAGACCGAACGCCATCCCTTGACGTTGTATGCGTACTCGGCGGTCGCAGCTCCCATAGTGGTGTTCCACATGGAGAGCGTGAACTGCTTGTCGCCCAGAGCTGCAGATCCATACAGCGGCGAGGACGCGCACGGCGAGATGCCGACGATGCCTGCCTTCTGCGCCTCGCGAGACGCGGGTCCGCCGAAGTCGAAGTCGCTCGGGGCGATGATGGCGTCCGCCCCCTGCTCGATGAGCTGCTTCGCCACGTTGCCCACGGTCACCGGATCGCTCTTGCCGTCCATCGCGATGAGCTCGACCTTCTTGCCGAGGATTCCGCCCTTCGCGTTCAGCTCGTCGACTGCCAGCTGCGCCCCCCGCAGTGCCGGCTCATCCAGCGGAGCCTGGATGCCTGTCTGGCAGAGCGCTGAACCGATGATGATCTTGTCGTCTGCGCCTGTACCTCCCGTGCCGCCGCCGGTCTTGGTGCCCGAAGAGCACCCGGCGACGAGCAGAGATGCCACTACAGCCAGGCTGAGCAGCGCTGTCCCTCGCTTCATGTGCCTCCCACCTTCCGTTGCCGTACGCTGCCTTCTGCCGCTGACGCACCCGCCCTGGAGCCGCCTGCTCCGTGCAGCGGTATGCGCCTGAATGTATCACTGGGTGTTGAACAGCACAACCTCAACGGGCCTCCGACCTCAGCCCCTCGCCTCTTCGGCGAGCACGATGGCGCGCGCCACCTCCTTGAGCGGCATGCGCTTGTCCATCGCGAGCTTCTGGATCCTGCGGAACGCCTCGGGCTCGCTCAGACCCTGCGCCATGAGGACGCCCTTCGCCCGGTCGAGCAGCTTGCGCGTCTCGAGCCGCTCGGAGAGATCGGCCGCCTCCTCTTCGAGCGCGCGCGCCTCTGCGAATCTCGCGACCGCAACTTGCATGGCAGGCAGGATGTCCTTCTTCGCGAAGGGTTTGACGAGGTACGCCATCGCGCCCGCAGCGCATGCCTCTTCCACGTACGTCGCTTGCGAGAACGCGGTCACCATCACCACCGGGGCGATCCGCTCGTCGCACAGAGCCCGTGCGGCTGCGATCCCATCCACGCCGGGCATCTTGATGTCCATGAACACCACGTCGGGGCGGAGCTCCCGAGCAAGCCGGATCGCCTCCTCGCCGTCGCGCGCCTCGCCCACCACCTGGTGGCCTTCTTCCTCCAGCATCTCGCGAAGGTCCATGCGGATGATGGCCTCGTCCTCTGCGATGAGCACGCGCACCTCAGCGCCTCCCGTCTTCCGCACCCATGGGCACCCGCACCGTCACGGTGGTGCCACGACCGCTCGAGAACGCGAGGGTCCCGCGCAAATCCTCCTCCACGACAGTGCGCACGATCGCCAAACCCAGGTTGCCGGAGGTGAGCGCGTCGAAGCCATCCGGCAGGCCGGCTCCGCTGTCGCGCACGCTCAGCATCAGCACCTCAGCGCCTCGTCGGAGCGTCACCACGACCTCGCCTGAGCCCGCCTTGAGGCCGTGCTCTATCGCGTTGTGGACGAGCTCGGCGAGCACCAGCGCAAGGGACGTGGCGGACGCTGCTGGCACCAGGCCGGTGCTGCCTTCGACGTTCGCACGGGCCCTGCCCTCCGCACCCATGCCTCGCACGACCATGTCCACCACCGTGTGGGCCACTGCGGCGAAGTCGACAGCTTCTTCAGTGGCCGCTGCGAGCATCTCGTGCACGACGGCCATCGAGGCCACGCGGTCGACCGCCTCGGCAAGGGCGCGCTTCGCCTCGTCGCTTTCCGCCCTGCGCGCCTGGATGCGCAGAAGCGATGCGATGGTCTGGAGGTTGTTCTTCACCCGGTGGTGGACCTCGCGGATCGTCGCTTCCTTGACGCGGATCTCCTGCTCCCGTCGCCTGACGTCGGTGACGTCTTCCACGACCACGAGCGCGCCGGGGTCGAACCCGATGGCGCGGTAGCTCAGGACGCGCCCGGCGACCTCGACGGTGACGGCACGGCCACCGCGCGCGTGCACCACGGGCGCTACGGCGGTCGCGCCCCCAGGAAGCTCGGTGGCGGCTCTGTCAGCGATGGCGCCTTCCATCCCCGCCAGCCGCATGATGTTCACCGCGTTCGGACTCGCGTACGCTACTTTGCCCTTCGCATCAACTTCCATGACGCCGTCGCCCGCGCGACGGACGGTGGAGAACGGCGAGCCAGTGTCCACGTCGAGGACAGGACCTTCGCACAACAGTCGGATCACCCGCTCGGCAAGCCCCATGAACGCGACTTCCATCGCGCCTGGGCTCTCCGTGACCTGGTCGGCGAGGTTGCGGACGATGACGCCAGAGATGACGTCGTCGGAGACGACCGGGTAAGCGGCCGTGGCGTACACGATGCCTCGGGCCGTGCGCCGCCGCGTGCCGCAGGACGGCAGCGCCGAGCGGAGCGCCTCGTACGCCTCCGCTTCCTCTTCCGGGGACAACTCCCGCCCGACGCGGGTGGCGCCGATCGCAGAGACGGCAGTCGCGGGGCGGGCGTCCGCGACGACCCGCAAGACCCCGTCCTCGGGCACCGCCAACGCCACGTCTCCGTAGCCGAGGTCGGCGATCAGCTGCAGGTTGTCTGCGACGTTCTGCAAGTGGCCGTTAAGCGGCCGAAGCCCGGATGTCCGCGTATCTGCTGTCCGGCTCATGCGCACAGTATAGAGCGGGACGCGCCGCAGGTCGGCGGAACCGTGTGACGCGATACCGCCGCTTGCCGTTTGTCAGAAATATATAACCGTTCGCCATCGCCAGCCCGATAAGGACATTGACGACCGGCAACCTTGGAGGGACCAACGGTGAACGACGCACGTGTTGATTCCGTCATCCGGCGTGAGCGGCAGCTGCACGCTTTGTCGTACGTGGTCATCCTGGCGCTCACCGGCATGGCCGGGGTGCTCGCTTCGGCCATCCTCAAGGGACTCGGTGTCGGCAGCAGCATCTGGCTCATCGACAACTACTACTTCCGCGTGTTGTTCCCTGGGCTTCTCGTCGGAGTCGTCCTGTACATGATCGACCAGCATCGCCGTCTGCAGACCCAGTTGAACACGGCCCATGAAGAGCTCGCGAATGCGAAATCAGATCTCGAAGCGACGGTCGCGCGGCTGGCGTTCGCGTACGACGTGGCTCAGGCCATCGCGTCCCTCACTGCCGGGAACGCGACCCGAAAGACGCTCGAGATGGCGCTCGATCGCTTCGGCGCAGACGCCGCGGCGATCGTCGCTGATGACGTGCTCATGGTCCCAGACGATGACAGCATCCCCCAGGCCGCGACCGCACGGATCATGAGCAGCGCCGTCGAAGCCGTCCGATCCGGCGAGCCGATGAGCTCTGGAGACGCTGCCTCCGGATACGTCCTTGCGATACCGTTGCGCATCGGAGGCAAGCTGCAATCAGTCATCGCGCTGTGGAAGGACGACGCGCCGTTCTCCGAGGAGGACGCCAGGACGCTCGCCCTCGTCTCCCGCGTGCTCGAGCTCGGTTTGGAGAACCGCGCGCTTTTCGAGCAGGCCAACGAACGGCTCCGCGGTCTCGTCAGCACCCTGGCGACGCTCGTCGCGGAGAGGGTCCCGGAGTACCGTGCCCACGCGCAGTCCGTCAGCGACTTGGCCGTCAACGTTGGCCTCGTGCTGGGCCTCCCTCGCGACGAGGTCGCGGCGCTGCGCGCGGCGGCCCAGCTGCTCGACGTCGGCATGCTCGAGGTGCCCGCGGACATCGTCGCCGCTCCACGGGCACTCACCCCCAGCGAGCGTGACGTCGTGCAATCCCACACCATCGCCGGCGAACGTCTGGTTCGCGAGGCCGGGTTCTCCGGCGAGGTCTGCGCCGCTGTGCGCTCGCACCACGAGCGGCTGGACGGATCAGGCTACCCTGACGGGCTCAGAGGCGAAGCGATACCGCTGCTTGCGCGTATCCTCGGGGCATGCGACACGTACGTGGCGCTCACCTCGCCTCGCCCGCACAGACCAGCGATGCGTCCAGCCGACGCGATGTCGGCCCTGCTGTCGGAGGCCGGCGCACGGTTCGACGCGCGGGTCGTCGCTGCGCTGAGGCAGGTGCTCGGCATGGCGCAGGCAGGCGTTGCTCCTGAGGGACCCGCTGAAGACGCGAGCCTGCTAAGAGCAATCTGACGCGAGGCGCAAATCGCCGGCACAACCCCCATGCGGTTCGAGTATTCATGGAGTATCATGTGATACGACGAACGCACGTACTGAGGGGGTTCGATGGGCCCGATGTCATCCACGACGTACATCTACGCGTACATCGCTTTCGCCGTCGTGTACCTCGCGTCTGCCGCAGCGTGCGCGATTGCTGGCTTCAGGGCCAGCACCCGGCTCTCTCGCTGCGTGCACCAGCCAAGCTTGACCGAGACCCCACAGCCGCCCGAGCGGGCGATCTCGCGCGCGTTCCGGCTCTTGGACTGGGTGCAGGGAACAGCCCTTCTCGCTATCGCCTACGTAGTCGTGTCAGCCGGGCTCGGCTCTCTCATCCTGAAAGGCCAGCCAGCGTCTGTCGTGAACCTCGCGTGGATCGCCCTCAACGCCGTTGCAGCCGGCGCAGCGGTCGTGCTGGCGGTGCTCGGGACGAGAGAAGTCACGGCGCTCGCCGAGACCGAGGTCGCGTGCGGCCCGGACGACCGGGCCGCTCAGGACCTGCAGCGCATCAGCAACCGGCTCGGTGCCAGCGCAGTGGTCGTGCTGCTCGTCGGGGCATACGTCGCGGTGAACCTCGTCTCGATCATCGCGGACCTCGGCACCCTGCTGAAGACGGACTTCCTCCTGTAGCGTCAGCGCTGGCCTCGCTCGCAGGACGCGGTCTCCTGCTATAATCCATCGCCGTGCGGCATGCCGTGCCCGGGTGGCGGAACTGGCAGACGCGTCGGTCTCAAAAACCGATGGCCGAAAGGTCGTGCGGGTTCGATTCCCGCCCCGGGCACCACCGCTCCGCAAGGCACGAGGCGCGGAACCGATACGCTTGGGGGAGTGGCGATGCAGGACCGCGAAGCGCTTGAGTCCCTCGTCAGGCGATTGCCGAAGGCGGAGCTCCACGTGCACCTGGAAGGCACGCTCGAACCCGAGCTTGCACTGCGGATCGCCGAGCGCAACGCCCTGTCGGCTCCGTTCCCGAGCGTGGATGCTGCACGGGCCGCGTACCATTTCGAGAACCTTCAGTCGTTCCTCGACGTGTACTACACGATGACCGACGTGCTCCGGACCGAGCAGGACTTCTACGACCTCACGTGGGCGTACCTGACGAACGCCGCCACTCAGAACATCCGGCACGTCGAGCTCTTCTTCGACCCGCAGGCCCACCTGTCCCGAGGGATCCCGTTCGGCATCTTCATCGCAGGCATCCTGCTCGCACTCGAAGACGCGGAGACGCATCTCGGCGTGACCTCGAGGCTCATCATGTGCTTCTTGCGCGACCAGCCCGTCGAGGACGCCGCCAGGGTGCTTGCCACGGCGCACTTGTACCGCGACCGCATCGCTGGGGTCGGGCTCGACTCGGCCGAAGCCGGCTACCCGCCGCAGCTGTTCAAGGACGTGTTCGACCAGGCAGCCGCGTACGGCATGCACCGCGTCGCGCACGCGGGCGAGGAGGGCCCGCCAGCGTACATCGCGGAGGCGATCGACGTCCTCGGCGCCGAGCGCATCGACCACGGCGTGCGCTGCCTTGAGGACCCCGCTCTCGTCGATCGCCTGGTGCGAGAGCGGGTCCCGCTCACCGTCTGCCCGCTCTCCAACGTGCGGCTCCGCGTCGTGCCGTCGCTTGCGGACCACCCGCTCAAGCGCATGCTCGACGCGGGTCTGCTCGTGACGGTGAACTCGGACGACCCCGCGTACTTCGGCGGCTACCTGGTCGAGAACTACGTCGAAGCCGCGCTCGCCCTCAGGCTGACTCGTGACGAGATCGTCACGTTGGTGGAGAACTCTTTCACGGCATCGTTCCTGAGCGACGAAGCAAAGGCGGCGCACATCGAAGCCGTGCGCGCGGCTGCCGCGTTGCCCTGACGAACAGACGTTCGACAGCTCCGTTTGAGTCGTGTACACTCCAAGCGAACATCTGTTCGCTTGGAGGACCTCGTGGAGGTAGACATCGACGCACGCGCCGAGAGCACGCTCCTCAAGCACCTCAATGCCGAGCAGCGTGCCGCGGTGACACACGGAGATGCGCCCCTGCTGGTCGTCGCGGGAGCAGGCACCGGCAAGACGGCTGTGCTCGCGGCGCGCGTCGCCACGCTGATCGCCCGGGGTATGCAGCCCGAGCGCATCCTCCTGCTCACCTTCACCCGCCGCGCAGCCGCCGAGATGCTTCGGCGGGTGGAGACCTTGCTCGCACGCTCAGGCGACGCGGCCGTGGCGGCCGGCGCCTCGCGCGTATGGGGAGGCACCTTCCACGCCGTGGCCGCTCGCCTGCTGCGCATCTACGGGCAAGCGCTCGGCCTCCCTCCCACCTTCACCGTGCTGGACCGCTCGGACGCTGAGGACCTGATGCGGCTCGTGCGCTCCGAGCTCGATCTCGGCAGCGCGAAGCGCAGGTTCCCGCAGCCATCGACGTGCCTCGACGTCTACTCGCGCTGCGTGAACGCCCACGAGCCGCTCACCGAGGTGCTCAAGACCGCCTTCCCGTGGTGCGTCGACGCCGAAGAAGGGCTCGCGCGCCTCTTCGATGCGTACACCGAGCGCAAGGAGCGCCAGCAGGTGCTCGATTACGACGACCTCCTGTGGTTCTGGCACGCGCTGCTCTCGACCGAGGCGGCAGCCGAGGCGGTGCGGAGCCGCTTCGACGCCGTGCTCGTCGACGAGTACCAGGACACGAACGCCATCCAAGCCGAGATTCTCGCGCTGCTTCGCCCCGACGGCCGCGGCGTGACCGTCGTCGGCGACGACGCCCAGGCGATTTACGGCTTCCGCGCCGCCACCGTGGAGAACATCTTGCACTTCCGGGTACGGTTCCCCGAGGCCGTGACCGTGACGCTGACTCGCAACTACCGCTCCACGCAACCGATCCTCGACGCTGCGAACGCGATCATCTCGCGCGCCTCTCGCGGGCACAGAAAGGACCTCGTGAGCCATCGCGGGGCCGGCGAGCCGCCGCGGCTCGTGTGCTGCTCGGACGAGCGCGAGCAGTCTGGCTTCGTCGTCGATCGCATACTGGAGCACCGCGAAGCAGGCGTGCCCCTGCGCAAGCAAGCGGTGCTCTTCCGCGCCGCGCACCACTCGGCGGATTTCGAGCTTGAGCTCAAGCGCCGCAACGTGCCGTTCGTGAAGTACGGCGGTCTCAAGTTCCTCGAGATGGCGCACGTCAAGGACCTCGTCGCCATCCTGCGTCTGGCCGAGAACCCGCGAGACGCGACCGCGGCGATGCGCGTGCTCGCGCTCATCCCGGGCATCGGGCCTGCCACGGCTCGGCGGCTGGTCGAGGCGGCCTCTGCGAGCGCCGGCGATCTCGCCGCGTGGCGCGACGCCAGGGTCCCGCCGCAGAGCGCCGAGACGCTCACGGCGCTCACCGACCTGCTCGCGACGCTTCGAACCGACGGCGGGCTCGACGTGAGCGCCCAGGTGCACGCAGCGCGCACCTTCCTCGCGCCGCTCGTGGAGCGCGCGTACGATGCGCCTGCTCCGCGGCTCGCGGACCTCGAGCAGCTCGAAGCGCTCGCGGCCCGCTTCGAGAGCCTCTCCCGCTTCATCGCCGAGATGGCGCTCGACCCGCCACGCTGGACGGAAGACCTCGCCGGCCCGCCGCTCCTAGACGACGACTGGCTCGTGCTCTCGACGATGCACTCGGCCAAGGGGCTCGAGTTCGACGTGGTGTTCGTCATCCACGCCGCAGACGGCAACATCCCCTCCGACATGGCGACGGGCTCGGCCGAGGAGATCGACGAGGAGCGCCGCTTGTTCTACGTGGCGTGCACGCGCGCCCGCGACCACCTCTACGTCTGCTGGCCGCTTCGGTACTACGCGGCCGGCCGTGGCGCTTCTGACGCGTACGGCTACTCCCAGCGCACGCGCTTCATCGATCGGGAGGTGCTGCCGCTGTTCGACTGCATCTCGCCAGGCACCGGCAGCGAGGACGGCGTCGCGTTGGCGGCCGACGCGGCGAGCTCCACCGCGTGCGTCCGAGAGCGGATGACGCGGCTGTGGTCGTGAGCTGCGCTACCGCTCGAGCAGGTCGAGGATCCGAGCGCTCGCCTCGAGCACGCTGACGTGGTAGAACGCCTCCTCCAGCGTCTCGCCACGCGCGAACGCCCCGTGCGTGCGCAACACGACTGCGGGGTGCGATTCCAGCGCCTCCGCCACCAGGACGGCCGCTTCCGGCGAGCCGATGGTCTCAGCCGCGCGCACGACCGGCACCTCGCCGAGCACATAGCGCCCCTCCGAGTCCTCGGGGACGATCGTCGCTGACCGGAACGAGCGCGCGATCGCGTGGATGGGGTGCGCGTGCGCCACCGCTCTCGCGCCCGTGCGGCGGTATACCTCGCGGTGCACGACGAGCTCTCGGCTGCACCGCTCGTCGTCGGAGCACGGCTCGATGCCCGTTACCACTAGGTCCTCTCGGGTCAGCCGCCCGAGCATCGACCCGCGACGGGTGATGACGATGAGGTCGCCTTCCCGCACCGAGAGGTTGCCTCCGTGGCTAGAGATCAGGCCGGCGACGAAGATGTCGCGACCCGTCTGGACGAACGAACGGACGAGCGCCTCGTCGATCACGCCGCTCAGTCCTGCCTCGACAAGATGCCCTGGTACTCGAGAGCGCGCGCAAGCCGGTAGAAGTCGCTCGACCGGTCGATGAAACGCACCCGCGTCTTGAGCGTGGCTTCGTCGATGAGCTCGGCGAACGGCACGTACGTGAGCGAGAGCTGGTCGCGCACGCTCACCATCACGCCCGTGAGCCCCTCCTCGACGAGCGCCCGGAAGGCGCCGACCCCGAGCTGCGTGCCCAGAAGCACGTCGAACGCGCTCGGCTCCGAGCACCGTGTCTCGTAACCGATCTGCTTCGAACGTACCTTGACCTTCACGCCGGTGCGCTCCTTGTACGCGCGCTCCATCGCGTCTGCAAGGATGCGGCCGACCTGCGCCTCGCCGAGCCGCACGTTGCCGTGCTCGTCGGTCGCCTTCGGCTTCTGATCCTCCGGCAGCTTGTCTGCGAGCCCCTCGGCGATGCACACGATGCCGTACTTGCGACCGTCTTTCTCCCGCGCCAGCATGAGATCCGCAAGCTCGGCGCCCACCGCGTTCGCGTCGAACTCGCCGTCGAAGTCCTCCACCGACAGCATGCGCGTGGCCTCGCCCGCGATGCCTGCGGCGTAGGTGAGCCAGCCGGCTTTCCTGCCCATGATCTCCAGCACGTACCACGTCTGCGTGGACTTCGCGTCTGCCACGAGGTTGCGGATCTCGGCCGCCGCGAAGTGGGCCGCCGAGTAGAAGCCGAATGTCCAGTCGATGCCGTAGTAGTCGTTGTCGATCGTCTTCGGCAGGTGCACGATCCGCAGACGTCGCAGCTCCGGCATGAGCTCCTGCATGCGGTAGAGGTAGTTCGCCGTCTTGAGCGTGTCGTCCCCGCCGATCGACACGAGCGCGTCGATCTCAAGCGAGTCGAGCGCGCGGTACACGGCCAAAAGCCGCGCGTTCTTCTCGGGATCCGCGAGATCGCTGAGCGCCGTCACGGGCTTGCCGGGATTCGCGCGCGAAGTCCGCAAGATGATGTCCTTGCGATTGCGGATCCCGGACACGTCGTCGCGCGTGAGCGCAAGGTAGTCGACGCCCTCGCGAAGCGGCGAATCAGGCGAGAAGTCCTCGAGCCGCTCGTACCCGTCGAGGAAGCCGATCACCTCGATGCCGTTGTTGATGAACGAGAGGGCGGCGGCGCATATCACGGCGTTCGCCGCCGGCGCCGGGCCGCCGCTGAAGAGCATCCCTACGCGCTTGATCGACGTCTCCCGAGCCATGGCGCTCCCTCCTCCACGAACGGCGTCGCCGTCCGTCCCCTTCATTCCCGAACCGCTGCCCGTCCGATCGCCGCCAGGCGCTCCTGGCGCCTCCCGACGAGCTCGTCTGCTGGCACTTTCGCGAGCTCGCGCAACGCGCGCACGATGGCGTCCTCGACGCGCGCGAACACCGGCGCCGGATCGCGGTGCGCTCCGCCAAGCGGCTCTTCGACGACCTCGTCCGCGATGCCGAGATCGAGCAGGTCCGCGGCCGTCAGCCGAAGCGCAGAGGCCGTTTCAGCCGCGTGCTGCGGGTCTTTGAAGAGGATGAGCGAGCACATCTCCGGCGAGATGACCGAGTAGTACGCGTTCTCGAGCATGATGAGCCGGTCGCCGAAGCCGATGGCGAGCGCCCCGCCGCTCCCGCCTTCCCCGATGCCGACCACGACGACCGGCGTGGCAAGCCCTGCGAGCGTCTCCAAACACTCGGCGATTGCCCACGCCTGCCCGCGCTCCTCCGCCTCGATCCCGGGGTACGCGCCAGCCGTGTCCAAGAAGCTCACCACCGGCAGGTGGAACTTCTCGGCGAGGAGCATCGCGCGCCGCGCTTTGCGGAAACCTTCCGGATGCGGGCTGCCGAAGTTGCGACGGATGTTCTCGCTCGTGTTCTTGCCCTTGCGGTGGCCGAGCACCACGCATCGCACGCCGTCGATCGTGGCGAGCCCCGCGAACATCGCCTCGTCGTCGCCGTACGCGCGGTCGCCCCTGAGCTCCACGACGTCCGTGAAGAGGACCTCGACGTAGTCCTGGGTCTTCGGTCGCTCCGGGTGGCGGGCGATCTGCACGCGCTCCCACGGCGTGAGAGCCGAGTACAGCGCCTCTTTGAGCATCTCGATCTCGGCCTCGAGCTGCGCGATCTCCTCGGCAAGCCCCGGCTGCCCGCTCACGTCGAGACGCTTGAGATCCTCGAGCTGGCGCTCCAGCTCGACGATCGGGCGCTCGAACTCCATCACGTGCCTGACCGCAGCCACGTCACGACCCCTCCCCGCCAGGCACCGGGCACGCCGCACCTTCCGCCGCGGGATGCACCTCTGGAGCGCACAGGTAGTCGAGCACGCGCCCGACAGCCGCCTTCATCTCTGTGCGCGGCACCACGGCGTCCACGAACCCATGCTTGACGAGCGACTCGGCGGTTTGGAACCCCTTCGGCAGAGACTGCCGCGTCGTCTCCTCCACGAGCTTGGGGCCAGCGAACCCGATCATCGCACCGGGCTCGGCGAAGATCACGTCCGCGAGCACCGGAAAGCTTGCCGTGACGCCGCCGTACGTGGGGTTCGCGAGCACTGCGACGTACGGCAGCCCCGTGTCGGACAGGCGCCGCACTGTTGCTGCGGTCTTCGCCATCTGCATGAGCGAGAGCATGCCTTCCTGCATCCGCGCACCACCAGAAGCGGTCACGAACACGACGGCCCGGCTCTCCTCGCGCGCCCGATCGAATGCGCGAGCGACCTTCTCGCCGACCGCCGTGCCCATCGAGGCGCCGATGAACCGGAAGTCCATCGCTCCGAGCACCACCGGGTGCCCATCGAGCAGCGCGCGACCGGTCACGACCGCCTCGGCAAGCCCCGTCGTCTCGCGCGCGAGGTCCAGCGTCGCAGCGTACGGCTTGGCAGCGGTGAATCTGAGAGGATCGGTCGAGGTGAGCCCCGAATCCATCTCCTCGAACGTGCCCTCGTCGGCGAGCGCACGCACCCGCGCAGGGGCCGGCATCTCGGCATGGTGCCCGCAGTGAGGGCAGACGTTCAGGTTCTTCTCGAAGTCGCCGCGGTACACCGTGTGCTTGCAGCCGGCGCACTTCAGCCAGACCCCGTCGGGCAGTTCAGCGGCCGCCCCTGGACTCACCACGGTGTACTTCCGCTGCTCGCGGGCTTTGAACCAATCAGAGATGGGCATCAGGCATCCAGTGATCTTCAGGTTCGGTGCTTAAGGATAGCGCGGCGCCGCCACGAGTGCGACGCCGCGCTCCGTTGTTGAGACGCTCGATCCTAGATCGAGAAGTCCTTCTCGCCGTTGAACACGGCCAGGGCGTCTTCCACGCTCCAGTCGCCGAGCGTGATGGCGCTGATCGCCTTCGTGAGGCGCACGGCCTCGTCGAGCGACCGCTGGTGGATGTTGCGGCCGGTGGCGTTGCCGCGCGCGCCGCCCACGTGGATCTGCTCCCAGAGCTGGCGCAAGAACACGTCCGCGGCCACCGTCGAGCCGCCGGCGCACACGAGGCCGGTGCGCCCGCTCGCCTTGGAGGCCTCGACGAGCTTCTCGGCAGACGACTGGTGCTCGTCGCCCTTCGGCGGGTTGACTTTCACGAAGTCCGCGCCCAGGCACACCGCCACGCCTGCGGCGCCTGCAATCAGGTGCGCGTCCTTCTCATCGGGGACCGCGCGGCCGCGCGGATAGATCCACAGCACCACGATGAGGCCCACGGAGTGCGCGTCTGCGATGAGCTGACCCGCCTCCTGCATCATCTGCGACTCGTACTCGCTGCCGAGGTAGATGGTGTAGCCCACGCCTACCACGTTCACGCCGTTGTCCCGCAGGTCGAGAACGGTCTGCAGGTCATACAGCTGCGGCGAGTAGGGATCGTCCTGGTGCTTCGCCGGATCTTTCGCCGACGACTTCACCAGGTGCGTCTTCGAGTTCATCTTGACGAGGTAGTTGATGTCCGGGTAGTCCGCCGCGTACTGGGCGATCAGCCCGCGCTGGCCGGCCAGCACGCCCACGACGCCCTGCGACCCGATGCGGAACAGGTGCTCCGGGTCGGCGTCTTCCGGCGCGATCCCGTCGCCGTAGAAGTCGTCGTTGAGGTGCTCGATCTTCTGGTCGCACGCGAACAGCATGAGCCGCCCGGTGCCCCTCGTCGCCTTGAGGTAGTTGTCGATGTAGGTCTCGCGCGCCTCAGCAGGGACGTCTGCGGGCACGTGGACCTGGTCGCGCGTCAGCGTCGGCATGGTTCCCTCCTCGAACGATGGACGGTCGATTGCCACTGCATAGGTTAGGCGAACGGAAGCAGCGACGCCACACCTTATACCCGAACGGAGCGCGCGCAGACCATCGGCTCAGCCGAGCAGCCGCTCCATGCGCACGTGCGGCTGACCGGTACGGCCAGCAGGAAACGGCTCGGGGCTCGTCACGACGAACCCGAGCCGCTCGTAGAACGGCACTGCCGGCAACCGGGCATTGAGCCACACCCTCCGAGCGCCTCGCTCTGCCGCGGTCCTGCACGCCTCCCGGATAAGCGCGGTGCCGATGCCGGCGCGTTGCTTGTCGAACGCCACGGCGACGTGTCGCAGCTGCGCTTCTTTGCCCTGGAAGATGAGCCGCGTGTAGCCGACGACGCGCTCGCCGTCGAGGGCGAGGAGGTGCGACGAGGCGGGGTCGTCGTCGCCCCACTCGTCGAGACGCGCAACGCCGAACGGCGCCATCAGCACCTCGTGACGCAGGTCGCAGACGTCGCGCATCCTGGCGTCGTCCGACGCCACCCACTCGAGCCGGACCACGCTACCCCCGGTACCGGTTCGTGATGGGCATCCGGCGGTCCTTGCCGAACGCCTTCGGCGTGACCTTGATGCCGACGGGGCCCTGCCGGCGCTTGTACTCAGCGCCGTCGACCATGGCGGCCACGCGCTCCACCGTCTCCCGGTCGTAGCCGGACTCGACGATCTCGTCCACCGAGCGGTCGAGCTCGACGTACTCCACGAGGATCGGATCCAAGACCTCGTACGGCGGAAGGGCGTCCTGGTCGGTCTGGCCCGGCCGCAGCTCGGCGCTCGGCGGCTTTGTGAGCGTCGACTCAGGAATCGCCGGCGCAAGCGCGTTTCGCCACCGCGCGAGCTCGTACACCTTCGTCTTGAAGACGTCTTTGATCGGCGCGAAGCCGCCGACCATGTCGCCGTACAGCGTGCTGTAGCCCACCGACAGCTCGCTCTTGTTCCCGGTGGCGAGCACCAGCCACCCGAACTTGTTGGAAAGCGCCATGAGCAGCATCCCGCGCACGCGCGCCTGCAGGTTCTCCTCGGTGACGTCGGGCTCGCGCCCCTCGAAGACTGGCGCGAGCGTGTCGAGCGCCGCCGAGAAGGTCGGCTCGATGCCAAGCTCGAGCGTCTCGATGCCGAGCGCGCTGGCGAGCGCTCTCGCATCCGCAAGACTGCCCTCGGACGAGTAGCGGGACGGCATCATGACGCCGTGCACGTGCTCCGGCCCGAGGGCATCCGCTGCGAGGGTCGCCACCAGCGCAGAGTCGATGCCGCCGGAAAGCCCGAGCACCACGTCGGTGAAGCCGTTCTTGCGGATGTAGTCGCGCAGACCGAGCGTGAGCGCTGCATACATCTCCGGCTCGTGCTCGATGCGCGGCTCCACGCGCTGCACGCGAGGCGGCTCGCCGACCTCAACGTCGACGACGAGCAGGTCTTCGTCGAAAGAGCGCGCTCGGCCCACCACCGTGCCGTCGGGAGCGATCACCACCGACCGGCCGTCGAACACGAGCTCATCTTGGCCGCCGACGAGGTTGCAGTACACGACCCACACGCCGAACTCGAGCGCTCGTCTGACGAGCATCCGCTCGCGAGACACGCCCTTGCCTGCGAAGAACGGCGACGCCGAGAGGTTCACGACCGCCTTGGCGCCGATGCTCGCAAGCCGCGCGATCGGCTCAGGCTGCCACGCGTCCTCGCAGATGGTGACGCCGACGCCCGATCCATCCATCTCGAGCAGCATGTTCGCGTTGCCTGGCGTGAAGTACCGCTTTTCGTCGAACACCCCGTAGTTCGGCAGCAGCCGCTTGCGGTACACGTCTCTGACAACGCCTCCGGAGACGTACGCCGCTGCGTTGTACAGCGCTGCCTGCTCCTGCCACGGAGTCCCCACGAGCGCGGGGCACGCGGCTTCCTTCGCGAAGGTTTCGATCGCCTCCATCGCCCGCTCGACGAAGTGCGGTTTGGCGAGCAGGTCCTCGGGCGGATAACCGGTGATGACGAGCTCCGGCAGCACCACGAGGTCCGCCCCTGCCTCTGCGGCCTCACGAGCCGCCTGGAGGGCGAGCACGAGGTTGCCGTCGATGTCGCCGACCGTGGGGTTGACTTGCGCGAGCGCGAATCGCATGACAGCTCCCTCCGCGAGCCACGCGTGTGCGTTCGACGCTCACTGTAGCGCAAGTCCACGACTTCCGCGCCCTCCACGGTGGAGCGTGCTACGATGGCTCCAGCCGATCGTCGTCCACGGGGGAGTGCGTATGCGAGCGCTCGCGCGTATCAGTCGGATCGCAGCATCTACGGCGCTTGCCGTGGCGCTTGTAGCCGCACCCGCCGTGGCTCACGCGAAGTCGTACACGATGCCCTCGGTGCGCATCCTCGCCGAGGTGCAGCCGAACGGAGACATGCTCGTCACCGAGGAGCGGACGTTCGACTTCTCGGGCTCGTTCTCCTACGTGTACTGGGAGCTCGACACCACGCCGTCCGACCCCGTGTACACCTTCGGCCCGATCGAGGTCCTCGGGGTCTCCGGGCCTGGCGGTGAGTTCACACCGCTGGACACCGGCGTCGGCGAGCCGGGCACGTACGTCGTAGCGGACGAAGGCGGCGCGATCCGCGTTCAGGCGTACCACGACACCGCCGACGCCCAGGCCACCTTCACGTTGCGATACGCCGTCAGGAGCGCTGCGAAACGGTGGCAAGACACGTCCGAGCTGTACTGGAAGTTCATCGGCGACCGCTGGGACGTCGGCGTCGGCTCGGTGGCCGTCGAGGTGCGCTTTCCTCCGAGCGTCACCGAAGCTGACCTGCGCGTGTGGGCCCACGGCCCGCTCACCGGCACGGTGTCGAAGACAGGCGGCGTGATGACGCTCGTGGTGCAGGACCTCCCGCCGGCGACATTCGTCGAAGCGCGCGCGCTGTTCCCGCGCGATGCGCTGAGCGAGGCGCCCGTCGAACCTCTCGCGCGGGAGCAGCAAGTCCTCGCAGAAGAAGCACGCTGGGCCGAGGAGGCGAACGCTGCGCGGCGGCGCGCCCGGTTCGCCGTCGCCGCCGCGATCGCATTCGGGTTGGTCGTCCCGCTCGAGTCGCTCGCCGTCGCGCTCTGGCTCTGGTGGCGCCACGGCAAGGAGCGGCGGCCCTCGTTCCAGGGCCAGTACTTCCGCGAGCTGCCCGCAGAGCTGCCTCCGGCGGTCGTCGGCGCGCTCATGCGCTGGGGAAGCGTCGGCGAGAACGAGCTCACCGCCACGCTCATGGACCTCTCGAACCGCGGGGTGATCCGGGTCGAGCCCGTGCAGACGACGAGCGCCGGCCTTTTCGGCCCGAAGACGAGCACCGATTGGCGCATGAGCATCGTGGCTGCAAGCAGCCCGCTCTCGTCGGCCGAACGGCAGCTCTTGCAGGCTGTATTCGGCGGCGTGGAGCCGGGCCGGTCGGTCACCATCGAGGAGCTCAAGCGCGACGCCAAGAAGCATCCCCAGGAATACGCTTCCGGCATCGACGCGTGGAAGACGGCGGTCAAGCGGCAAGCGGAGAAGCACGGCTTCTTCGAGAAGCAAGGCACGTTCTGGCTCGGAGCGTTCATCGCGTGGGCCGTCGCCCTCGTGGTGCTGTCCATCGTCTCCGCCGCCTCGGCGGGTCTCGGTTGGCTGCTGCTCATCGGCCTCCCCTGCGCCGTCGGCGTCGGAGTGCTCGCGTTCTTCATGCCGCGGCGCACTGCTGAGGCGACCGAGCTTCACGCGAAGTACAGCGCGCTGCGCCGGTACCTCAAAGACTTCAGCCGCCTCGACGAAGCGCCGCCGACGCACGTCGTCTTGTGGGAGCACTTCTTGGTCCTCGCCGTCGTCTTCGGCATCGCCGAGCAGGTCATCGAGGCGCTGCGCGTCAAGGCGCCCCAAGTCCTCGAGGACCCGGCCATCGCCCACAGCGTCTGGTGGGCCACGCCGCAGCCAGGGTTCGGCTCCCCCGCCTCAGTCATATCGAGCGGGTTCGCGTCCGCCTCCCAGATCGCTTCGAGCCAGATGTCCAGCGCGAGCGGCGGAGGCGGCGGGTTCTCCGGAGGCGGCGGAGGGGGCGGTGGCGGTGGCGGCGGCGGCGCCGGATAGCGCGTCGACGTGGAGGGAGGAACCGTGAGCGAGATCCAGACTCCGAACGGCTACGAGTTCTCGATCGCAGCGAAGGTGTACCTGTGCTCCGACCTGCTCCTGCCCCAGGCGGGCATGATGTTCGGCTACCCCTCGCCCGCAGGGAAGCAGGTCGACGTCCGCACGCTTGCGAAAGGCGTGTTCGGATGCACGCTGGACTGGCTGGAGCGCAACAACTACGTCCAGCTCTGGCAGGAGGAGCGGAAGGTCGGCTTGGGAAAGGCGCAGCTCGTCATGGTGCGCGCCGTGTACTCCGGGGCGCCCGGGTTCGCGGGCAAGCTGCTCGAGGCGACCCGATGGCAGGACTGCGATTTCATGACGATGTGCATGCGCATACTGCCGCTCGCACAGGCCCCGTTCATCGACTTCTGCGACGCGGTGGCGTACGAATTCGAGGAGGCCGGGATCCTGACGCGTGGCGGCTACGCGGCGCACGGCAACGTGTGGAACAGCGATTGGTTCGCGTACCTGCACGACGCGTTCTATCCGGAGGCGTACGACGCCTGGATGCGCACGCACGCGAGACCTGACTGGAAGGTGATCGAGCGCAACGTCATGCTCGCCGTCGCGCAGCGACAGCACACCGAAGACGACGATCACGACGACGCATTCTTCACCTTGGACTTCTGAGGCGGCGAGCAATGAGCCAGGCGCTCACGTACCTACGCGAGATACCCGACGAGCTCCGACCGGCCACGGCGGATGCAGTCGTGCGCCGCGGACGCGTGAGCGACGACGCCGTCATCGCCACGCTGGTCGACTGGGCGGCGCGTGGGATCGCTCCGGTCAGGAAGGGATCTCGGCGCGTCACGACGATCGCCGGACCCATCGAGGAGACGACGCTCGAGTTCGTGCTCAACGTCGCGCGGTGGGACGAGCTTGACCGCTCAGAGCAGCTCCTCGCCAACCTGCTGTTCACGCAGCTTGCCCGCTCCGCCGTGCTCGGCCTGACCGAGCTCAAGACGGCGATGCGCGGCCGGCGTGTGGAGTACGAGCGCGGCATCGACACATGGCGGGCGACGGTGGTGGACGATGCCGTCGCACGCGGGCTCCTCGTGCCCGGCGGCAGGAAGCGGACGCCTGCGGGAGACCGGCTGGCGGAAGCAGTCGAGGCGCTTCGGCGCTACATCGCGGACTTCGGCGCCTTCGACGACGACCCGGTCGCGAGCCACGTCATGTGGGGCCGCTACCTCGCGTTCGCCGCGCTGTTCGGCAAGGCCGAGCGCGTGCTCGAAGAGCTCGGGCTCGATGTCCCTGGCGACACATACGACCTCGCGCTCGCGATCCGAGCGCTTCGAAGCCGCTAAGACGCGGAGCGCTCCGCGCCGTGCACGGCCTCAGCGAGCTCGGCAACGAGCGCCGCGAGCGCGTCCGGATCCTGCTGCCGCCTGACGACCGCGCTCCCGACGATCACGCCGTCGGCGAACGCCGCCGCCTCGGCCGCCTGCTCCGCGCTCGAGATGCCGAAGCCCACAGCTGCCGGCAGCGACGTCTGCGCCTTGACGCGCTCGACGAGCGCGCGCGCTGCGTCTGACAGCCGGTCGCGCTCCCCCGTCACCCCGAGCGAGCTCACGCAGTAGACGAACCCTGCGGACGCCTCGCACACGGCGCGGATCCGGTCGTCCGTCGAGGTCGGCGCCGCCAAGAAGACCGTGTCCAGCCCATGCGCCTCACCAAGCCACGGCCGCGCCGCCTCCACGGGCATGTCCGGGACGATCACGCCGGCAACGCCGGCGCCGCGCATGCGAGACGCCGACTCCGAGAGTCCGAGACGCATGAGCGGATTGAGGTACGTCATGAGCACGAGAGGCGGTCCCGTCTCGCGGCGCGCCTCGACGAACTCGCTCGCCATCTCGATGGTCTCCGCAAGCCCGAAACCGCCGGGCACGCTTCGGGCCACGCGCGCCGCTTCGGCGATCACCGGGCCGTCGGCGAGCGGGTCGCCGTACGGGACGCCAAGCTCGATGACGTCAGCGCCGGCGTCTGCCACGGTGTGAAGCGCGCGGAGCGACGCCTCCCGGTCGGGATAGCCCGCCATCAGGTAGACGACGAGCGCTGGCTGTCCCTTCCGGAAGGCCGCCTCCAGACGCGATCCCGGCCGCTCAGCCGTCACCGCCGACCTCCGCGACGCTCCCGCCAACTCTCACGCCCCGAGCCCAGCCTCGCGCACGATGTCCATGTCCTTGTCGCCGCGCCCGCTCACGTTGACGAGCACGCTCGCCTCGGGACCGAGCTCGGCAGCCAGCCGCGGCAGCATCGCGAGGGCGTGCGAGGACTCGATTGCGGGGATGATGCCCTCCGTGCGCGCGAGCAGCGCGAAGGCGTCCAGCGCCTCGCGGTCAGTCACGGCCTCGTATCGCACGAGACCCGCGTCCTTGAGGTAGCTGTGCTCAGGACCCACGCCGGGGTAATCGAGCCCCGCGGAGATCGAGTACGCCTCCTTCGGATTGCCCGCCTCGTCTTGCAGCAGGTAGCTGTAGAACCCGTGCAGCACGCCAGGGCTGCCTTTCGTGAGCGCGGCGCCGTGCTTGTCGGTCTCCAGCCCGAGACCCGCGGCTTCCGCGCCGATGAGCAACGGACGCTCATCGGCAGGGACGTCGCGGAGGAACGGGTAGAAGATGCCGATCGCGTTCGACCCGCCTCCCACGCACGCGACGACCGCATCGGGCATGCGAGCACCCTTCTGCTTCAGCTGCTCGAGCGCCTCCTCGCCGATGACCTTCTGGAAGTGGCGCACGATGGTGGGATACGGATGCGGACCTACGGCAGAGCCGAGCACGTAGAAGGTGTCCTCGACCCGCTCGACCCAGTGCCGCAGCGCCGCGGTCACGGCATCCGCGAGCGTGCCCGTCCCTTCAGCGACGGGCACGACCTCGGCGCCGAGCAGCCGCATCTTGTAGACGTTGAGCGCCTGCCGGCGGATGTCTTCCGTGCCCATGAAGATCGCGCACTCGAGCCCCATGAGCGCCGCGGTGGTTGCGGTCGCCACGCCGTGCTGACCGGCGCCCGTCTCAGCGATGACGCGCCGCTTGCCCATCCGCTTCGCGAGCAGGCACTGTCCGAGCGTGTTGTTGATCTTGTGCGCGCCGGTGTGGTTGAGGTCCTCGCGCTTGAGCCACACCGTTCCCAGGCCGACTGCCGCAGCGAGCCGGTCTGCTCGGTACAAGGGCGACGGCCGACCGACGTAGTCGGTGAGCAGCGCGTCGAGCTCAGCACCGAAGGACGGATCCGCGAGCGCCGCGTCGAACGCGTCGGCGAGCTCCCGCAGCGCTGGAACGACCGTCTCTGGGACGAACGTGCCCCCGTACGGCCCGAAGAAACCTTGGGCGTCCGGACTGGAGTACGCCTCTTCTGCTGAGGGCAGCAACGATCCGCTCATCTCTCACCTTTCCTCGTCGGCCGCGCGCACGGCAGCCATGAACTGCTCCACTTTCGTCGCATCCTTCACGCCCGGCGCAGCTTCGACGCCGGAGGAGACGTCAACCGCGTACGGTCGGAGCGTGCGAACGGCGGCCCGGACATTGTCCGCGCAAAGCCCGCCCGCGACAACCACGGGGACCCACGTCGGGAGCGCTCCGCGGACGGCCTCCCAGTCGAACGGCACGCCGGTCCCGCCTCGCGCGCCCGGAACCCGTGCGTCGAGCAGCACAGCCGCGACCGAGCCGCGGTATGCGTCGATGCCCGCAAGATCCTCGACGCCGCCGATGCGGAACGCCTTGACGACTGGCAGCGGCGCGCTCGCGCATTCCTCCGGCGTCTCGTCGCCGTGGAACTGCACGGCCGAGAGCCCCAACACACGCGCCGCCTCGGCCACGAGATCCTGCTCGGCGTCCACGAACACGCCCACGCGCGCCACGAACGGCGGTACCGCCCGAAGCGCTCGCCGCGCCTGCTCGAGCGTCACCTGACGCGGGCTTTCCGCGAGCACCACCCCGAGGGCGTCGGCGCCCGCCGCCACGGCGAGCGCCGCGTCCGCCTCGTTCCTGATGCCGCAGATCTTGACCCGCGTGCGCACTGATGCTCCTAATCGTGCAGGACGGTGCCTGCAGCGAAGTCGTAGTCCTTCAGCCGACCGGCGAGGTACGCCTCGTACGCGGAGAGGTCGAAGTGGCCGTGACCAGACAGGTTGAACAGCACGGTCTTCTCCTCGCCGGCCTCCTTGGCCGCAAGGGCCTCGTCGATCGCCAGACGGATGGCATGACTGGACTCCGGCGCTGGCAGGATGCCTTCAGCACGTGCGAAGGTCACGGCCGCCTCGAAGCACGCGGTCTGGTGCACCGCGACCGCTTCGATGTCGCCAGACCGCACGAGCGCCGAGACGAGCGGCGAGTCGCCGTGGTAGCGCAGACCGCCTGCGTGGATGCCAGCAGGCACGAAGTCGTGCCCGAGCGTGTACATCATCATCTGCGGCGTCATCTTCGCCTCGTCGCCGAAGTCGTAGCGGTACTCGCCGGCCGTGAGCGTCGGGCACGCCTTCGGCTCGACCGCGACCAGCCTCGCCTTCGACTTGCCCTCCAACCGGCGCTTGTAGTACGGGAACGCGATGCCGGCGAAGTTCGACCCGCCGCCCACGCAGCCGATGACCACGTCCGGCTCCGCCTCCGCCAGCTCCATCTGACGGATGGCCTCGAGCCCGATCACCGTCTGGTGCAGGCACACGTGGTTGAGCACGCTGCCGAGCGAGTAGTGCGTGTCCGGGTCCTTGACGGCGACCTCCACCGCTTCAGAGATCGCGATGCCGAGCGAGCCGGTGGAATCCGGGTCCATCGCAAGCACGTGCCGCCCGGCCTCCGTGAGGTTCGACGGCGACGCGTGCACGGTCGCGCCGTAGGTCTCCATGAGGATCCGGCGATACGGCTTCTGCTCGTAGGAGACCTTCACCATGAAGACCTCGACCTCGATGCCGAACAAAGCCCCCGCGATGGAAAGCGCGCTTCCCCACTGGCCGGCGCCCGTCTCGGTCGAGATCTTCTTCACGCCTTCGAGCTTGTTGTAGTACGCCTGCGGGATCGCGGTGTTCGGCTTGTGCGAGCCTGCCGGCGACACGCCTTCGTACTTGTAGAAGATCTTCACGCCCTCAGGCAGCCCGAGCACGCGCTCCAGCGCCTTCGCGCGGATGAGCGGCGAAGGGCGGTAGGTCTTGTAGACGTCGATCACCGCGCCCGGGATGTCGATGTACCGCTCTTGCGAGACCTCCTGCTTGATGCACTCCATCGGGAAGAGCACCGCCAGCTGCTCCGGCCCCATCGGGTTGCCCTCGGCATCCAGCGGGGGCGGCAGCGGCTCTGCCAGGTCGGCCTGGATGTTGTACCAGGCGGTCGGCATGTCCTTCTCGTCCAACACGTACCTCGTCTTGTCAGGCATGACCGTTCTCCTTTCCCACGCCCGTCAGTCCCCGTACTGCGTCTTCAGGCGACGACGCCTCCATGAGCGCCGTCCCCACCAGCACCGCATCAGCCCCAGCTGCGGCCGCCGCTTCGACGTCCGCACGGCTGCGGATCCCGCTCTCTGCGACCACGACCTCGGCGAGCTCGCGCGCACGCCGCACGAGCTCACGAGCCCGCTTCGCGTCGATCGCAAGCGTGCGCAGGTCGCGCGCGTTCACGCCCACGACGCGAGCGCCCGCGCGTTTCGCACGCTCGAGCTCCGCCTCGTCGTGGACTTCCACGAGCGCTTCGAGCCCGATGCTCGAGGCGATCTCTCCGAAGCGCGCAAGATCCGAACCGAGCACGCTCGCCATGAGCAGCACGGCGTCAGCGCCCGCTGCACGAGCCAGGTAGAGCTGCGCCGGGTCGACCACGAAGTCCTTGCAGAGCACCGGCAGCCTCACGGCAGCCGCCACCGCCGCGAGGTCCTCGAAACTGCCGCCGAACCGCTCGGGCTCCGTGAGCACCGAGATCGCCGCCGCGCCGCCGCGCTCGTACGCGTGCGCCTGCGCAGCGGCGTCGCACTCGGGAGCGATCCCGCCGGCGCTCGGCGAGCTGCGCTTGACTTCGGCGATGACGGCGACGTTCGGCGAGTCCGCAAGCGCCGCAGCGAACGGCCGGCGCGGACGCCCCGCCGCAGCTCGACGCTCGAGCTCCTCGCGCGGCACGCCGCCGAGATCACGGGCGACACGCCGTCTGCGCGCAGCCACGATGTCGGCGAGCACGTTCACGCGATCGCCTCCTGCGCGAGCCGGTTGCTCACCGATATCAGCCGTTCGAGCGCCTCGGCTGCCCGGCCGGAGTCGATCGAGGCCCGCGCCCGCTCGACGCCGTCAGCCAGGTCGGACGCCACGCCCGCAGCAAGCAGCGCGGCGGCGGCGTTCATCACCACGATGTCCCGCCTCGGTCCGCGCTCGCCCTCGAGCACGCGACGCAGCATCGTGGCGTTCTCCTGAGCGTCGCCGCCTACCACGTCGGCAAGCGTCGACCGCGCGATCCCCGCCTGCTCCGGCTCGATCTCGTACGTGCGGACGCCGCCTGAGCGCGCGTCGAACTCGGCCACGAGCGTCGGACCGCTCGCCGAGACCTCGTCCATGCCCGGGTGGCCGTGCACGACGAGCACGCGCTCTGCCCCCAGCCGCCCCGCGACCTCTGCGAGCACGGGCGCGAGCCGCGGGTCGTACACGCCCAGCAGCTGGCGCGCAGCCCCCGCGGGATTCGTGAGCGGACCGAGGATGTTGAACACCGTCCGGATGCCGATCTCGCGCCGCGGCCCCGCTGCGTGACGCATGCTCGCGTGCAACGCCGGCGCGAACAGGAACCCGACGCCGCACTCCTCGATGCACCGCGCCATCGACCTGGAGTCGAGGCCGAGGTTCACACCGAGCGCCTCGAGCACGTCCGCGCTGCCTGCCGACGAGGAGACTGCACGGTTCCCGTGCTTGGCGACCGGCACGCCGGCGCCCGCCACCACGAACGCCGTCGCGGTCGAGATGTTGAAGGTGTGCAGTCCATCGCCTCCGGTCCCGCAGGTGTCGAGCACACCCGGGATAGCAGGCCGCACCGGCGTGGCGCGCTCCCGCATGGCGCGTGCGAATCCGACGATCTCATCGACCGTCTCGCCTTTCATCCGCATCCCGACGACGAGGGCCGCGATCTGCGCCGGCGTGGCGTCCCCGTCCATGATCGCGCCCATCACCGCCTGGGCCTCGCTCTCGGTGAGCGAGCCGCCTGTGCTCACGCGAGCGATCGCCTCCGGCACTGTCGTGACCGCCGCCGTCTGCTCGCTCGACCGCACGGCCCCGCCTGCCGCCGATACGGCCTGCGGCGCCGCGGAACCTGGCGCCTGCGGGATCTCCTCGCAGACGCGCAGGAAGTTGGCGATGATGCCCGCGCCCTCGGGCGTAAGCACGCTCTCGGGATGGAACTGCACCCCGAACACGGGCTTCCCACGCACCTTGAGCCCCATGACGATGCCGTCGGCAGTGCGAGCGGTCACCTCGAGCTCATCGGGTATCGTCGAGGCGTCCACCACGAGCGAGTGGTAGCGGGTCGCCGTCATCGGGCTCGGCACGCTTGCGAACAGCCCGGCGCCGTCGTGGTGGATCTCGTCGGTCTTGCCGTGCACCGGGCGGAGCGCCCGCACCACCGCTGCGCCGTGCACCGCCGCGATGACCTGGTGGCCGAGGCAGACCCCGAGCACCGGCACGCCTGCGGCCTCCGCGGCGCGCACGACCTCCGTCGACACGCCGGCGTCTTCGGGCGTTCCCGGCCCTGGCGAGATCACGATGCCCGCGGGACGCATCGCGAGCGCTTCGTCGGCCGTCAGCTCGTCGTTGCGACGGACCTCGACCTCCGCGCCCAAAGCCGCCAAGAGCTGCACCAGGTTGTAGGTGAACGAGTCGTAGTTGTCGACGACGAGGATCATCACGCCACCTCCGCCTTCGCGTGCATGCCCGCGGCGAGCTCAAGGGCCCTGTGAAGCGCCTGGGCTTTGTGCAGGCACTCCTCGTGCTCCCGCTCGGGATCGCTGTCGGCGACGATGCCGGCGCCGCTTTGGATGTAGGCGCGTCCCTGCGCGATGACGAAGGTGCGGATGGCGATGCACATGTCCATCGCACCGTCGACGCCGAGGTAGCCGACAACACCCGCATACGGCCCCCGTGCGGCAGGCTCCAGGTCGGCGATGATCTCCATCGCGCGGATCTTCGGCGCGCCCGAGACCGTGCCAGCAGGGAACGTCGCCTCGAGCGCATCGATGGCCGTGGCGTCCGGACGCATGGTGCCTGCCACGGTGCTCACGATGTGCATCACGTGGCTGTACCGCTCGACCTCCATGAGCTGCTCGACCCTCACGCTGCCAGGCACGCACACCCGCCCGAGGTCGTTTCTCCCGAGATCGACGAGCATCACGTGCTCAGCACGCTCCTTCTCGTCGGAGAGCAGCTCGGTGCGCAGGCGGCTGTCGGCGGCGGCGTCCGATCCCCTGGGGCGCGTCCCAGCGAGCGGGCGGGTCATCACCCGATCGCCTTCGACGCGCACCAGCGGCTCCGGGCTCGACCCCACGAGCGTCACCTCCCGGGTGCGCAGGTAGAACATGTACGGGCTCGGGTTCACGGCGCGAAGGACGCGGTACAGGTCGAGCCCGTCGCCCGGGTAGGGAGCCGAGAAGCGCTGCGAGAGCACCACCTGGAAGATGTCGCCGGCAGCGATGTGCTCCTTGGCGGCTTCCACGGCAGCAAGGAAGTCCTCACGGGAGGTGTGCTCCGAAAGCGGTACGGACACCGCCTCTCCCACGGCCCCGAGCTCCGCGCCCAGAGGGCCGCGGTCGATGCGCGCGAGCGTGGCGTCGATGCGCGCCACAGCGGCGTCGTACGCCCGCTCCGGCGCTCCACCCGGCCTGACCGCGGCTATCACCTGCATCACGCGGCGCGCGTGGTCGAACGCCACGACGATCTCGGCGTTCATGAAGGCGAGGTCGGGCAGGCCGAGCTCGTCGTTCGAGTGGCGCGGCACCTTCTCGAAGCACGACGCGGCCTCGTACCCGACGTAGCCGACCGCTCCTCCGACGAACAGCGGCAGCCCGGGCACGCGAGCGACGCGCCCTGCGCCGACTCGCTGCTCCACGACGCGCAGCGGGTCCTCGGCGTGCATGCCAGCCACGCCCCCGTCCTCGATGACGACCTCGTGCCCGCGCGCAGTGACGACGCCTCGGTCGCCGACGCCCAAGAAAGAGTACCGGCCGAGCCGCTCCCCGCCCTCAACGCTTTCAAGAAGGAACGCGTTCTCGGCTCCGGCAGAAAGCGCCATGAACGCCGAGATCGGCGTCGCGAGGTCCGCGTACACCTCCCGCGCGACCGGCACCACGTCGTGATCCGCCGCCAGTCGCACGAACTCCTCTTTGCCCGGGATGATCACCCGTGCCACCTCCTCGACGCACCGCAAAACAAAAAGCTCCCGTCCCGTAAGGGACGAGAGCTCAAGCTCCCGCGGTGCCACCCTCGTTGCCGGCGATGAAGCCGGCCACTCGTCCTGCAGTACTCCGGCCTTGCGGCCGTCCATACCCGGTCCCTTGTATCGGTGGGCTTCCGCCGAGACTAGTAGGCGTCGCCGCCGTTGCCTCGGTGCCTCAGGGGCCCATTCCCTCCGGTCGCTCAGGCCGGGTTTCCACCGTCCCCGACTCTCTGTGCTTCGCTCCCGGGGTACTCTTCCCCGTCACAGGCGCGTATGCGATTGCGCTGAACTGTAGCAGGGTCTGCGGAGGAGCGCAAGCGCGGCGAGCGGCAAACCGACTCGCGCCCGCCTGGAGACGCGGCACCGCTGTCCGCTGCTCTCGCGCTTACGCGAGCTCGAAGTCCAGCCGTTTCTCCGCGACGTCGGCGTCAATCAGCCGCACGCGCACGCGCTGCCCGAGGCGGTAGACGGCGCCGTTCCGCTCGCCGATGAGCATGAAGCGCTCGGCATCGAGGTGGTAGTAGTCGTCGGCCATCGCCTTGACGTGCACGAGCCCCTCGGCGGTGTTGTCCAGCTGCACGAACATCCCGAACGACACCACGCCGGTGATCAGCGCGTCGAACACCTCGCCGACGTGCTCGGACATGAGCTCCACGAGCTTCACCCGCTGGGAGTCGTCTTCCGCGGACTCCGCTTCCCGCTCCATCACCGAGCAGTGCTCCGCCAGCCAGTCGAGCTCGGGCGCGATGCTGGCAGCCGGCTCCTTGTCCAGCGCCTTTGCGAGCTGCGCCTTGAGCAGGCGGTGCACGAGAAGGTCGGGGTACCGGCGGATCGGGCTCGTGAAGTGACAGTACGCCTCGCTCGCAAGCCCGAAGTGCGACTCGAGGAGCGCGGAGTAGCGCGCTCGCTCAAGAGCGCGGATGAGCAGCGAGTTGATGAGGAGCTCCTCCGGGCGTCCGTGCGCGAACGCCACGATGCGCTGGAAGGTCTGCGGGCTCGCGCCGTGGACGTCCTTGATCGGATAGTCGAACTCCTTCAGCACGACCGCAAGCTCGTCGAGCGCCTCCGGATCCGGATCTTCGTGGATGCGATACACCATCGGCGCGCCCGCGTCGCGCATGTGCCTCGCGACGACCTCGTTGGCGGCGATCATCGCCTCCTCGATCATGTTCGTCGCCACGGTCCGGCGCCTGAGCGTCACGCCGGTGGGGCGGCCGTCCGCGTCCAGCGTCACGCGCGCCTCGACCGTCTCGAAGTCGAGCCCGCCGCGCTCGATGCGCCGCTCGTGCAGCCGAGCGGCGAGGTCGCGCAGCGCGAGCAGCAGCCGCTCCGTCTCCGCATCCGGGAAGCCGCCGCTCTCGAGCCACCCGTCGACGCTGTCGTAGTCGAGCCGCCGGTCGCTTCGGATCACCGATGGGTAGAGCTTGTACGCCCCTACGGCTCCGCGTGCGTCGCACTCGAACTCGACGGTGAACGCGAGCCGGTCCTCCCCCGGTGTTAAGGAGCACAGGTCGTTCGAGATGCGCTCGGGAAGCATCGGGAGCACCCTGTCCGCAAGGTACACCGAGGTCGCTCGGATGCGCGCCTCCTCGTCGACGGGGTCGCCCCACTGCACGTAGTGGCTCACGTCGGCGATGTGCACCCACAGCCGGAAGCCGCCGCCGTCGCGCCGCTCGATGGAAATCGCATCGTCGAAGTCCTTCGCGTCGACGGGATCGATTGTCACGGTGAACAGGTCGCGAAGGTCGTGCCTACCGGCCTGAAGCTCGGCCTCGACGTCGATCGTGAGCTTCTCTGACGCAGCAGTCACCTCGGGCGGGAACGCCGTGCGCAACCCGTGCTCGCATATCACGATCTCGATGTCCACGCCGGGCGCGTCCGCCGGACCGAGAACCTCCTCGATGACGCCTTGCATGGCATCGCGCCTCGTCGGGTACCGCGTGACGCGCACCACGACGACGTCGTTGTCACGCGCCGCAAGCTCGCTTCGTGCCATGTCCACGAAGACCTCGTGCCGGATCCGCGGGTCGGTCGGCACGACGATTCCGAGCGCTCCGTGCCGCTCGAGCCGCCCCACCACGTGCGTGACGCCGCGTTCGAGCACCTGCACGACCTCGCCTGAACGGCGCTCCCGCGCGCGCTGGGTGTGCAGCCGCACCGCGACGGTGTCGCCGTGCAGGGCGCCGCCGGTGTCGCGCCGGGCCACGTACACCTCTCCGAGCGGCGTCGAGACGAACGCGAAGCCGCGACGGTGCATCGACAGTCGCCCGACGAGCAGGTTGCGCTCCTTCAAAGCGAGGTAGCGCCCGTCTGGAAGCGCCGCCACTGCGCCCGACGAGACGAGCGAACGCAGCACTCGCTCCGTCCGTGCCGACTCGATCCCGTAGCGCGACACGAGCTCTGCGGCTTCCTCCGCCGTGAGCGATCGATGGGCGTCTCTGAGCGCTTTGAGGACCGCCTTCTCCGGCCTCACACTGCCCCCTTCGCCTGTTCGATGTCAGACCCGGCGTGGTAGAATCCACGCAGGTGCAACTCTACACCTGTGGACTTTGGAGAGCACATGCGACAGCAAAGGGAGCTCGCTCCCTGCCTCATCGGCACCGGCACCGTCACCGAACTCCGTGACATGATCCGCGCGCTTGAGACCGTCGAGACGTTCGACTACGCCTACGTCGTCGACGGCCAGCCCATGAACACGGGTCGCGCCACCCTCGTGAAGCTCATGGCGGACCCCGAGTCGTCGACCATGCTGGTCAACGGCTGCTTGTTCTTGAACGTCGCAAGCTTCCGGTACCTCACCTTCGAGGAGGTCAGCGAAGACGAGACCGTCTTCACGCTCGTGGGCGACGAGGGCGTCCAGCTCGAGATGCGCGTCACCGAGGAGCCGCAGCAACGCGAGCAGCGCGCCGCCGGCCGCATCATGGAGGAGTCCTTCGACATCGCGCTCAGAGCGCGGTTCGACGACGACGAGGACGACGACCTGCCCTTCTAGCGCGTTCGCACGGCACGCGCGCAGCGCGCGTCCAGCCGGCGCTCTCAACAGAGCGGTCACAAGATCTGCATCATCTGCGCTTGTAGGCGCATACTGATGCGAGGGATCGTCCTCTCCGGACTTGGAGCATCCTGCCGTGCTCGCATCGCTCGTCTCGACAGTCGCCGCCAGTGCCGCCGCCACGGGAGCCGTGGCGGCCACTGGCGCCGCCGCTGCAACGAGCTCGGTCGAGCCGACGGACCTCGCAGCCATCATCACCACGGTCGTGCCGAGCATCGTCGCGAGCGCCCTGCCGTCCAGCGTCACGACGACGACGCCGATCTCGGAGACCGTCGTCAGGGTCCCGCTCTTCTACGAGGTCACGGCGGCGTTCATCGGCGGGCTTTCTGGGGCCGTGCACGCTGACGAGCGCCGGATGGACATCTCGGGAATGGTCACGCTCGCCATTGCCAACGCGCTCGGCGGCGGCATCGTGCGCGACGTGCTGTTGCAGAAGCACGGCATCGCTGCGTTCCAGCACTGGTGGCTGCTTGCGGCCGCGCTCCTGGCGGCGGTGTTCGGCTTCTTC
Source organism: Coriobacteriaceae bacterium EMTCatB1 (assembly GCA_001950395.1). Taxonomy (GTDB): domain Bacteria; phylum Actinomycetota; class Coriobacteriia; order Anaerosomatales; family Anaerosomataceae; genus Parvivirga. Next base: position 267,001 of record BDLO01000001.1, on the reverse strand, counting down.
TTCTCGCCCCTGTATCGGCGGCTCAAAGGGCCGTTCCTCTACCTCGACGCGCTCTCCTTGGGCCTGTTCGCCGTGGTCGGCGCAGACAAGGCGCTGAGCGCAGGACTCAACGTGCTGCCGGCGATCCTCTTAGGCGTCATCACCAGCGTCGGCGGAGGCATGATCCGTGACGTGCTCTGTGGCGAGACACCGCAGATCATGCGCCCAGGCACGCTGTCGGCGACCGCCGCGTTCCTCGGCTCGTCGCTCTACGTCTTCTTGGTCGCATACCTGCACTTCATCAAGCCGGTCGGCCTCGTTGTCGCGGCCGCCACCACGCTCGTCGTCCGCATACTTGCCGTGAAGCGCGGCTGGACCACGCCCACCCCGGTGCACCTCACCACGGCGCCCGGACGCCCGTGGAGGATCGTCCGCGTAGAACGCGCAGCGCGCGGGCAGCGCACGGCTGAAGACAAGCTGGCTGACGTGAGCGACCGCGACGAAGGATAAGATTGGCGACGACACTGGGGCGCTCTGCGTGACGCGGGCTTACAGCAGCTTCTTGAGCTCCTCGATCGCCCGCTTGAGCTGGACGTCGGTCGCCTTGTCGGCTTCGTCTTTCGGGTCCATCTTGACGACCACGTCCGGCGTGACGCCCACCTTGTCGATCGAACGGCCCTTCGGCGTGAGGTAGTGCGCGATCGTGAGCTTGATGGCGCCGCCGAAGCTCAAAGGCTCGATCTGCTGCACGCTGCCCTTGCCGAACGTCTTTACCCCCACCAGTTTGGCGCGCCCGTAGTCCTGGAGCGCGCCGGCCACGATCTCGCTCGCCGACGCAGAGTTCTCGTTGACGAGCAGCACGAGCGGTGCGTCCGTTATGGTGCGGCCGCTTACCCGGAAGACTTCGTCGTCCTTGGGATTGCGCGCGTCGACGGTCACAGCGACGCCGTCCTTCACGAAGAGCGAGAGCACGTCCACCGATTCATTCAGCAGCCCGCCTGGGTTGTCGCGAAGGTCGATGACGAAACCCTTGGCGCCTTTGTTCGTGAGATCGTCGATCGCAGCAGCTATGTCCTCTGCTGCACGCTCGTTGAACGTGTAGAGGCGAACGTAGCCGACGGTCCCGTCGACGAGCTCCTTCTCGGTGTTCGGCACCTCGATGCGCGCACGCGTGATGGTGAACTTGAGGAGCGACTTCGAGCCCTTACGCCGGATCTCGATGGTGACCTGCGTGCCTTCCTCTCCGCGGATACGCCGCACGACCTCGTCGAGATCCCACTTCTCGCGCTTGACGCCGTCGATCGAGACGATCTCATCGTCGGGCTTCAGCCCCGCCTTCTCGGCGGGAGTCCCCGGCAGCACGCTCACCACGTAGGGCTGCCCGTCTCGGTCGGAGATCGTGATGCCGATGCCGTAGAACGCGCCGTCTGTCTGCTCCTGGAAGTACTTGTAGTGCTGTTTGTCGAAGTACATCGCGTACGGGTCGTCCAGCGACTCCACCATCCCTTTCGCGACGCCAGCAGCCATGGACTCGTCGCTGGATGGCTTCAGCGCTTCGCGCATGATGATGTTGCGGACTTCCCGAGCGGCATTCACGGGCGTGGGCTGCGCTTCTCCGACCACGGGCACGTCGACCGCCGGTGCTCTCCTGCCGACGTACAAACCACCCGCGAACGCCAGAAGGAGCCCCGATACGGCGAGGACGACGACGGTCGCCCGGCTCAAGACCTTGTTCATGGAACCTACACCTTCAGGTATCTGCGAAGAGCGAACGCCGAGCCGGTCAGACCGATGATCGCGCCGCCGATGATGAGAACGAGCGCGATCTGGAGCGAAGCGCCGGACGGCAGCGAAAGCGGCAGGAACGGCACGGCTTCTTGTATGCGCGGCATGGCCACGATTTGGAACGTCGCGAGGGACGCGAGCGCCAGCAGCGCGCCGACGAGACTCTGGAGCAGACCCTCAAGCAAGAACGGCATGCGGATGAACCAGTTGGACGCTCCCACCAGCCGCATGATGCCGATCTCCTTGCGGCGCGCGTAAATCGCGAGCCGGATCGTGTTGTTGATGAAGATAAGGCTGATCACGGCAAGCATGATGATGAACAGCACGCCGACGAGCCGCAGGATCCGGGTGAACGAGAACAGCCGGTTCACCCACTCCTTGCCGTAGCGGATCGAGCGCGCGGGGTCGTCAGGACGATCGCACACCTTGAGGAACGTCTGGTTGCCCTTGATGCTCTCAGCGAGCGCTGGGACGTCTTGGGGCTTCTTCGTCTCGACGTCCAGCGACGCCGGGAACGGGTTGACGCTCAGCTGCTCGACCATCTCCGGGCTTGACGAGTACGACTTCTTGAACTCCTCGAACGCCTCTTCCTTGCTCGTGTACTTGACGGTCTTCACCCTTGGATCCGCCTGCAGGTCCGCCTGCAGCTTGCTCACGTCTTCGGGTGCGGCGCCGTCTTTCAGGAAGATCCTGATGGAGACCTTCTGCTCGACGCTCTTCACAATCTGCCCGGCGATCATCGAGCCGCCGACAGACACGCCGACGAGCAGAAGCGAGAGGTAGATCGTGATGACCGCACCGAGGCTCATGACCCAGTTGCGGCGGAAGCTCGTGAGCGACTCTTTCACGAAGTAGCCGACGTTAATCGCCATCGCCGTACACCCCCCGGTCCTGGTCGCGGATTATGCGGCCGTTCTCGAGCGCGATGACGCGCCGGCGCAGCGAGTCCACCATCTCTCTGTCGTGCGTGGCGACCAGCACGGTCGTGCCGGTCTTGTTGATGCGCGAGAGCAAGCTCATGATGCCGAGCGAGGTCGCGGGGTCGAGGTTGCCGGTCGGCTCGTCCGCGAGCAGAAGCGGCGGCCGATTGACGAACGCCCTCGCGATGGACACGCGCTGCTGCTCGCCTCCGGAGAGCTCGTCCGGATACGAGTGCATCTTGTCTTCGAGGCCGACGAGCCGGAGCACCTCGGGGACTTGCGTCCTGATGACGTGCTTGCTCCGACCGATGACCTCGAGCGCGAACGCCACGTTCTCGTACGCGGTCTTGTTCGGCAACAGCTTGAAGTCCTGGAACACGCAGCCGATGTTGCGCCGCAGGTACGGGACCTTCCAGCTCTTCATCCTGACGAGGTCCTGGCCAGCCACGATGATCTGCCCGGTGGTGGGCAGGATCTCGCGAAGCAACAGCTTGATGAACGTGGACTTGCCGGATCCCGAGTGACCGACCAGGAACACGAACTCTCCCTGGCCGATCTCGACGTTCACATCGGACAGCGCGGGCTTGTCAGCGACGTACGTCTTGCTGACGTTCCGCATCGATATCATGTGGGTGCTCCATCTATCGGCGACGATTCCCGCGATATTCTAGCAGACGCCTTGCCAAACCCACGGCGGCGAGCGCCTTTGTTACCACGGCGCTACGGCAGATTCACTCTCCGCGCACGAGTCCGCGCGCGGCATCCGCGATGTGCTCGGAGGTAAGCCCATAGTGCGCCATGAGCTCGGCGGGCTCCCCGGACGTCCCGAACGAGTCGCGCACGCCGACCCGGCGCATGCGCGCCGGTGCGCGTTCGGAAAGCAGCTCGGCGACCGCCGACCCAAGCCCGCCGATCACGGAGTGCTCTTCGGCCGTCACGACGGCGCCTGTCTTCAGAGCCGAAGCGAGCAGCGTCTCTTCGTCGAGCGGCTTTATCGAGAAGACGTCGATGACCTCAGCACTGATGCCGTCGTGCGCGAGAGCGTCCGCTGCCGCAAGCGCCTCGGCCACCATCACGCCGCACGCGGCGATCGTGACGTCAGTGCCCTCACGCAAGACGGTCGCCTTGCCCACGGCGACCTCGACGCCGTCGGGATACAACACCGGGACGGCGGCGCGGCCGAGACGCACGTAGAACGGCCCTGGGGTCGAGGCGGCGAGCCGTATCGCGGAGGCCGCCGCATTGGCGTCTGCAGGCACGAGCACTCGCATGCCGGGAAGCACGCGCATGAGCGCGATGTCCTCGAGCATCTGGTGGCTGCCGCCGTCCGGTCCGACGGTGATGCCCGCGTGCGTCGGCGCGATCTTCACGTCGAGCTTCGAGTAGCACACCGTGTTGCGGATCTGGTCGTACGCACGCCCGGTGGCGAAGACCGCGAACGAGCCGGTGAACGCCACCTTGCCTGCCGCTGCGAGCCCGGCAGCCGTGCCGATCATGTTCTGCTCGGCCACGCCGGTGTTGAAGAAGCGGTCCGGGTACGCCGCCGCGAACTTCGCCGTCGTCGTGGACTTCGACAGGTCCGCTTCGACGACCACGACGTCGAAGCCCTCGCGGACGAGCTCGACGAGCGTCGGGCCGTATGCCTCGCGGGTGGCGCGCTTCTCGCTCACTTTGCCACCTCCTCGGAACACCTGAGCTCCGCCAGGGCCGCCGCCGCCTCCTCGCGATTCGGGGCCTTCCCGTGCCAGTCGGCGTTGCCCTCCATGAACGACACTCCCTTGCCCTTGACGGTGTGGCAGACCACTGCGGCCGGCCGGCCGGCTGCCTCGGCGCGCTCCCGAGCCGTGCCGAGGGTCTCCAGCAAGCCAGGAACGTCGTGCCCGTCGCACTCGACCGCGTCCCACCCGAACGCTCGGAACTTCTGCGCGATGTCCCCGAGGCACATCACCTCGCTGCACGCGCCGTCGATCTGCAGGCCATTATGGTCGACGATCGCCACGACGTTCGTCAGGCCGTGATGGGGCGCGAACATCGCCGCTTCCCACACCTCGCCCTCCTGGAGCTCTCCGTCACCAAGCAGGCAGAACACGGTGGGGCCCGTCCGACCGTCGCGCCGAAGCGCGAGCGCCATGCCGTTCGAGACGGCCAGGCCCTGCCCGAGCGAACCCGTCGAGATCTCGACCCCCGGCGTCTTGGTGCTGTCCGGATGCCCTTGGAGCATCGAGCCGAGCTTGCGGAGAGTCTTGAGGTGGTCTCTTCCGAAGTAGCCGGTCCGCGCGAGCGCAGCGTACAGCACGGGAGCGGCGTGGCCCTTCGAGAGCACGAACCGATCGCGATCGGGATCGTCGGGACGCGCGGGGTCGTGCCGGAGCACCGCCCCGTACAGCACCGCGACGATGTCCGCCGCAGAAAGCGACCCTCCTGGGTGCCCTGAACCGGCCTCTGCGAGCATCTCGACGATGTCGCACCGCATGCCCCGGGCCAGCTCTTCGACCGCGCCGACGTCGGCCGTCTGCCAGGTTCTCGTCACCTGCTCACGCTCCAATCTCTTTGAATCCCTCACCGAGCGTCTCGTGCACGTCCGCGATCACCAGGAATGCGTCAGGGTCGGCGGCGTACACGAGCGCTTTGAGAGAGTCGAGCTCTCGCCGTGACACCACCGTCATCACTACTTCGCGCTCAGTCCCCGAGTACAGGCCGCGCCCTTTGAGACCCGTCGCGCCTCGCCCGAGCTGGTTCAGCACCGCGTCCGCGATCTCGTCAGAGCTGTCCGAGATGATGAACGCAGCCTTGTCCACCGACAGGCCCTCCTGCACGAGGTCGATCACGCGACCACCCACCACGACGGCGACTGCGCCGTAGAGCGCAAGGTCGGGCCCGAACTTCAGCGCGGCGGCGAGCGTCACGACTGCGTCGGCGGCAAGCAGCATCTGGCCGACGCCGAAGTTCGTGCGATCGGCGAGCAGCTGCGCCACGATGTCCGTGCCGCCGGTGTTGCCGCGCGCCTTGAAGACCAGACCCATGCCGATGCCCGTGATCGCGCCGCCGTACAGAACCGCCAGGAGCCGGTCGTCGGCCGCGAGGTGCGGGGTGAACGGCGCAAGCGCATCGACTGCAACGGAAAGCGCGATCATGCCGTAGATCGTCTTCGCTCCGTAACGCCAACCTCGGGCGAAAACGGCGATGACGAGCAGCACTGCGTTCATGGCCAGCATCTGCACGCCGACAGGTATCACGACGCCGTAGTCCTTGAAGGTGTAGTAGAGCACGGTCGCCAAGCCGGATACGCCGCCCGCGGCGAGCTTGTTCGGGATGAGGAACGCGTCGAGAGCCCACGCCGTGATGACGATGCCGATCGTCATAAGAACGTAGTCGCGGACCCTCCTGCTCTTGAGCACCTCGCTCGGCGCCACTCTCCTCAGCACGCGCTTGACCATCGCTTCACCTCGATCCGCTGGCAGGCCAGCTGCGCGCACGCCGCGCGCTCAGGAACTCGAGCACGCTCGCTGCGTCACGATTCACGATGCGCTCAGGCGGAACGCCGATCTCCTCTGCGACCGCCATCGCAGCAGAGACCTCGCCCACCAGCGTGTGGATGTGCGCGTCCGAGTCGATGGCGATCCACGCACCTGCGTCGCAGGCCGCCTGCGCGAACTCGCGCTCCCTGTCGCGCGTCGCATGCCTGCCGCTGCGCTCGTCGAATGAGAAGTTGTTGAGCTCGACGATGACGCCGTGCTCGACCGCTGCTGCGATGACGGCATCCAGGTGGACCGGGAAGTCCTCCTCGTTGCCCGGATGCGTGATCATGTCGACGAGCGGATGCGAGATCGCGCGCACCAGCGCCTCGGTGTTGCGAACACGGTCCTTGCCGTCGTAGCCGCACTCCGGGTGAAGCCCGACCGCCACGAACTCCAGAGCCGCGAGGACCTCGTCCGGTATGTCGAGCCCGTTGTCCGAGTCCACCACCGGATTCGCCTCGCAGCCCTTCAAGACGCGGACGCCGGACATCACCGACGGGATGGTCCTGCTGTTCCAGAAGTGCCACAGGTGCGCCCCGCCAGGCACCGCCGGCCCGTGGTCGGTGATGGCCACGAGCTCCAAGCCCTTCGCAGCGGCGGCGCTGGCGATCTCGCCGACAGTGGAGAACGCATGCCCCGAGGCGACGGTGTGCGTGTGGAGGTCGGCGAGCAGCCTCACTCCTCGCCTCCTCCAACGGCCACAGGAGCGCCTTCCGCGACCCGCCAGCGGTGGTAGCCGACGACGAAGTCGTCGATCTCGCCGTCGAGCACGCGATCGACCTGGCTGGTCTCGATGCCGGTGCGGAGGTCCTTCACGAGCTGGTACGGATAGAGCACGTAGCTGCGGATCTGGCTGCCGAAGGAGATCTCCTTCTTCTCTCCCTTGAGCGCTTCGATCTCTTGCCTGCGCCTCTCCTGCTCGAGCTCGTAGAGCCGAGAGCGCAGGATGGTCATCGCGGTCTCTTTGTTCTTGAGCTGGCTCTTCTCGTTCTGGCAGGTGACGACGATGCCGGTGGGGAGGTGCGTGATGCGCACCGCTGAGTCTGTGGTGTTCACGGACTGGCCGCCCGGCCCGCTCGAGCGATACACGTCGATTCGGAGGTCCTCTTCTTTGATCTCCACTTCGACCTCGTCGGGAAGGACCGGCAGCACCTCGACTTTGGCGAAGGTCGTCTGGCGGCGCTTCTTCTCGTCCGTCGGCGAGATGCGGACCAATCGATGCACGCCCGCCTCCGACTGCAGCATCCCGTAAGCGTTCTTGCCGTGCACAGTGAACACGGCGCGGTCGATCCCGATCTCGACGCCCTCGGGCGCTTCGTGGAGGTCGACCTTCCACTTCCGAGACTGCGCGTACTTCGTGAGCATGCGGAGCAGCATCTCTGCCCAGTCCTGGGCCTCGAGGCCACCGGCACCCGGGATGATCGTCACGATCGCGTCCCCGTGGTCGAACTCGCCCGTGAACCACGAGGAGAGCTCGAGGTCGTCCACGCGCTTGACGAGACGCCGCAACCGCGATTCGGTCTCTTTCGCGAGCTCTTCGTCCTCTTCGCTGACCGCGAGCTCGTTCGCGACTTCAATCTCCTCGACCTCGCGCATGAGCTCAGCGTGCTCCTCGACCTCGTCCCGAAGCGCAGCGGCCTTGGCCATCACGGTCTGCGCTGCCTTCGCGTCGTCCCAGAAGCCCGGCTCTGCCGCCTGAGCTTCGAGCTTGGCGATCTCGTCGCGCTTGGCGTCGAGGTGCAGGTACTCGGCGATGCGTTCGAGCCGCTGGCGCAGCTCAGCGATGTCTGATGAACGGTCTTCGATGATCATGGCTTCTTCGGATCCAGCGCCGCGTGGGCGCACTGCAGGGACGGGACTGGCAGCCGGATTGTAGCACCGGCACGCGCTCGCTTACGTGGGCACGCGAGCGGAAGGCGAGCGTCGTCAAGCGTTCTTGCCGTGGCAGTGCTTGTACTTCAGACCGCTCCCGCACGGGCACGGGTCGTTGCGTCCGACGTTCGCAAACGGGTCCGCCTTGTCCTTGACGACGGTGCTGGCCCCCGGCTCTGCCTTGCCGGCCGCCGCGGCTGCGGTCTGCATGCTCTCGGCCGCAGGACCGCCGACGGCAGCCGACGCCTGCTTGAGCGCTCCGGAGAAGATCGTTGACTCGCTCGGCGCCGTGTACTGGACCGGTCGGCCGACCATCTCGACGGGCTCTGGTTCGCGCACCACTTGGATGTGCATGATCGTGCGCAGGAAGTCCCGGTTGATGTCGCGTACCAGCTGGGCGAACGCTTCGTACGCCTCCGTCTTGTACTCGACGAGCGGGTCGCGCTGGCCCATCGCGCGCAGCCCGATGCCCTCCCGCAGGTAGTCCATCTCGAGCAGGTGATCGATCCAACGGGTGTCGATCACGCGCAGCATCACCTGGCGCTCGAGCTCACGCAGAGCCTCGACGCCCAGTTGCTGCTCCTTGAGCCGGTACGCAGCCATTGTGGCATCTGAGAGCACGTCCGTAAGCTCGTAAGGGCTCTCGACTTTCGCCTTCATGTCAGGGGTGACCAGGTCGAGCCCTGTCAGCTGCTTGACTTCCTCGCGCAGCCCGTCCCAGTCCCACTCCTCCGGATAGCTCTTCTCGGGACAGTGATCCGAAACGAGCTCGCTTATGGCCTCGCCGATCATCTCCTCGACGCGGCCGTGGATGTCCTTGCCGTCCAGGATGCGGTTGCGCTCCGCGTAGATGACCTGGCGCTGCTTGTTCATGACGTCGTCGTACTCGAGGACGTACTTGCGCGCGGCGAAGTTCTGCGCCTCGACTTGGCGCTGGGCGCTCTCGATGGCCTTGCTCACGAGCGACGCCTGGATCGGCACGTCGTCGGGGATCTCGCTGCGCTCCATCAGCCGGCTGATGCGGTCCATGCGCGTCCCGCCGAACAGGCGCATGAGGTCGTCTTCGAGCGAGAGGTAGAACTGCGACAGGCCGGGGTCGCCTTGCCGACCCGACCGACCGCGCAGCTGGTTGTCGATACGCCGCGACTCGTGACGCTCGGTGCCTATGACCGCCAAACCGCCCAGCTCGACGACCTTCCGGTGCTCTTCGTCGCAGATGCGCTTTGCTTCGGTGAGCGCATCCGCGCGCTGCTCGTCCGTCGCCTCCTCGGGGTCGATCCCGCGCTCACGCAAGATGTCCTCTGCGAGGAACTCCGGGTTGCCGCCTAAGATGATGTCGGTGCCTCGGCCGGCCATGTTGGTCGCGATCGTGATGGCGCCGACGCGGCCTGCCTGCGCGATGATGTGCGCCTCTTGCTCGTGGTACTTCGCGTTCAGGACTTTGTGCGGCAGCCCACGCTTGGCGAGCATGCGGCTCAACCGCTCCGAGTTCTCGATCGAGATGGTGCCGACGAGCACCGGCTGCCCCTTGGCATGCCGCTCCGCGATGTCCTCGACGACCGCTCGGAACTTCGCCTCCATCGTGCGATAGATGAGGTCGTTTCGGTCCTCACGGATCATCGGCCTGTTCGGCGGGATCACCACGACTGGCAGCTTGTAGATCTCGCGGAACTCCTGGTCTTCCGTGACCGCCGTGCCCGTCATGCCGGCCAACTTCTCGTACATGCGGAAGTAGTTCTGCAGCGTGATCGTCGCGAGCGTCTGATTCTCCTCGCGGACGTGCTGCCGCTCCTTCGCCTCGATCGCCTGGTGCAGGCCCTCGCTGTACCGACGACCGTACATCAGGCGGCCCGTGAACTCGTCGACGATGAGGACCTCGCCGTCCTTCACGACGTAGTCGACGTCGCGCTTGAACAGGAACTGCGCCTTGAGCGCCTGCTGCAGGTGGTTGACGAGCTGGCCGCTCGGGTCGGCATACAGATCCTCGATGCCGAGCATCTGCTCGACCTTGCGGATGCCCTCCTCCGTCGGCGCGACCGTGCGCTTGGCCTCGTCGAGCTCGAAGTCCACGTCGGGCTTGAGTCGAGGCACCACTTTTGCGAACGCTTTGTACAGGTCCGCGGACTTCGTGCCCGGACCGGATATGATGAGCGGGGTGCGCGCCTCGTCGATGAGGATCGAGTCGACCTCGTCCACGATGGCGTAGTGATGGCCGCGCTGCACGCGGTCCTCGGCACGCGTCACCATGTTGTCGCGCAGGTAGTCGAAGCCGAACTCGGAGTTGGTTCCATACGTGACGTCGGCTTCGTACGCCGGCTTGCGCTGCGCCGGGTCCATCTGTGCCTGGATGAGCCCCACTTTCAGGCCCAAGAAACGGTAGACCTTGCCCATCCACTCGCTGTCGCGCTTGGCAAGGTAGTCGTTGACAGTGACGACGTGCACGCCCTTGCCCGCGAGAGCGTTCAGATACACCGGCAGCGTCGCCACGAGCGTCTTGCCCTCGCCCGTCTTCATCTCGGCGATCATGCCGCGATGAAGGACGATGCCGCCGATGAGCTGCACGTCGAAGTGCCTCATGCCGAGCGTGCGCTTCGCCGCCTCGCGTACGACAGCGAACGCCTCCGGCAGAAGATCGTCGAGCGACTCCCCTGCGGCGTGCCGCGAGCGGAACTCGTCCGTTTTCGCTCGCAGCTCCTCGTCGGTGAGGGACGAGATACGCGGCTCAAGCGCGTTGATCTGCGCGACGATCTGCTCGTATTCGCGCAGCTGCCTGCCCTCGCCCATGGTGAGCAGTTTGGTCAGGATGTTCGGCATAGGAATCAGACCTCGTAGGGTGGTTCGTCTCGGCGAGCGAGCGGCCGAGAGCGGTGTCGTCGTAGCACGAGGATTCTAGCACACGGCATGCCATCGCCCGTGGGCGCGTGCCGTCGTGCCTGAGCGCCTGGCGGCTCACTGCGCGACGGCAGGGGTGGCGGCGGCTCGCTCGCCTTCGCGCTGCGAGCCGCCGCTATCGTCTCAGCCCACCGGCCCGGCCACCGCGCACCACATCAGTGCCCCTCAGGAGTCTCCCGTCTCCTCACCTACATGGCACGGTGCTCCGCTCCGCCCGTCCGTTCGGGAGCCGATCGACCGCGACGCCCGTCCCTCGCGGGACGACGTCACTCTATCGGACGGCTCTAAACGAGAGCTTTCACGAGGCTGAACCCGCGTCAGCCAGAGCTCGGGAATCTCCGCCCTCGCGCGTGGCGGCGAACAAGAGCAGGCCGACGCCCGTCACGAGCAGCAGATCGCCGACGCTGACGACTGCGCGCAAGCCCTTGGGTCCGGGCACTGGGATGACGTCAGCAAGCCACGGCAGAAGCGTTTCGCCGGTCATCGGCCGATGCACCAGGTCGTGTGGGACTTCCACCGTGTCGCTGCGAGCCACGATCTTCACCGCCCGCTCTGACACAGGCATTCCCGCGTTGAGCCCGATCACCATGAGGTTCAGCGCGACGCCGAGCGCAACCAGAACCATGCCCGGGGCGCTGACGTTTCGGAGCGCGAGGATCACGAGCCCCGCCATAGCCAGGAGCCAGATACCCAGCGCAAGCGTGGCCGACATCCCTATCCGGGCAGTGGCGGCGGGCAGAACGAGCTGCAGCAGCAACAGGAGAACCAGCCACGACTCGCCTCGAAGACGTACGTGTTGCAAGCGAGCAAGCGAGCCGCCGCTGAGAAGCCCTGCCGCAAGACCAACGACCACAGAGATGAGCAGGAGTATCACGGAAGCGCCTCGCTCGAACCGACCGGACGCGTCATGCCGGAACCGCCGACTCTTCGACGTCTTCCATCGCAAGAACCTGCTCGTAGAGCCGCTGCGTCTCCTGCGACGGATCGAGGCCGAGGTCTTCTGCGAGCTTGGTCCGGCACGTCATGTACGTTTCGATCGCGCCGCTGCGCTGACCAGCCATGATCTGATAGCGCAGCGCCGCCTGGTACAGGTCTTCTCGCCACGGGTCGAACGCGAGCGCGTGCCGCACGAGCCGAACCGCCCGCTCTGGAGCACCGCGCTCCGCCAGGGCTTCCGCTCCCGCCAGCATGGCATCGCTGAGCTCGTGTCGCGCGTGCACTCTCGTGTCCTCGCACCAGTCCTCGTAGAGGTCGCCGGCGAGAAGCTCGCCGGAGTGCAGCTCGGCCATGCGCTCAGCCGCAGAGATGACCGCGTCCGCGTCGCCTTGCGCCTTCGCCTTTCTCAGAGCCCCCGCCGCCTCGAGGAATTCCGCAAGATCCGTGTGCACGGCTTCCGGGACGATGCGACAGACGCCGCCGCGATGCTCCAGGTACGGACACGGCCCGCCATCCGGCGCGAGCGCTTTCTTCATGTAGCTCCAGGTCACGTAGAAGTTGCTCTGGGCCTTATCGGCAGTCATGTCTGGCCACAGTCGCTCGAAGAGCACGTCCCGCGGCACGTCACGACCCCGGTTCATCGCCAGCATCGCGAAGAGCAACCGCGCCTTGCGCTTTCCCCACGCCTTGTCAGGTACAACCCCGTTCGGCCCTTCGACCTGCAGTCCACCGAACAGACGGACCCGTAGGACCGGCGGCCCTTCGTGTGCTTGCAGGAACGCAGCGCCTTTCGCTTTGCCAAGCGTGCGCAGCACCAAGCGGCGCCAATCCGCATCGTCAAGGAGAGGCCGAGCGAGCTCGAGCGAGCGCGTTGCGCACGGCTCCAGGAGCATCCGCAGCATGTGAATAGGGATGCCATCCGGGCCGAGCGCCCGTGCAAACACGCCAAGGAGCCCTGGGAACGCGCGAGTGTACATGGCCATGTGCCAGTTGCTGCCCTCGCCGCGGATGTGATCGGCGTGCTCGGCGATCCGAGACGCAGCCCGATCGATCTCGCCACGACGCCGCTCGATCTCCGCAAGCACCATGTCGAGCCGAAGCAGGTAGAACGAGTAGCCGGTACCTTCGAGCTCCTTTCGCAGCTCGACGCCCTCGTCATACACCAGCTCCTCATCGCCGAGCGCAAGCCGCGACGCAAGACGCTCGGTGTGAGCATGGAAGCGGAACTGACGCCACTCGAGAGACTCCAAGATGGCACACGCTATTTCGCACTTTTGGAGCGCCGCATTCGGTGCTCCTGCTGCACGCAACACAAGGCTGAAATCGACCAGGTTCGCGTACGAATCGAAAGCACGGTTCATCCTAGCAGCAGACAAGCAGCATTCCTCGATCAGCGCTATCGCTTCTTCATAGTCGCCCCTTGTGGCCGCGATGAGTCCCAGCGTGTGCTTCGCTCCAGCTTCCACCGACTTCGCACCTAGACGCCTACTATCCTCAATGGCTCTAGTAATCACTTCTTTCGCCACATCCAGCCTTCCGGCCGTCAAGAGCAACATCGCGGAATTCGCCGCTGCGAACGGCGGCGAAGTTCGTCCACTGTCCTCAGCAGCACGTACAGTACTGAGTATGGTCAGACATCGCCTGAAGTCACCGAGATAAAGTGCATAAACAAGCGATAAGGTGAAACACGCGGCATAGTAGTGCTCATCGTCTCGCTGATCATGCAGCAGTGTCTCGTACAAGCCCTCCGCTCTCGCTCGCAGCTCCAAGGCGTCCGCGTCCTCGGCACTCAGATACAGCTCCCATGCTCTGATCCTGTGGCCCCACGAGCCTTCCAGCTTACTCAAGAGGGTCCGAAGCCTCATAGCGCAAGTCCCGGCCAGCGATAATAAGCCACAGTTCCAGTAGAGAATCACCTGACCCAGCAAGCCACTCGCTTCCGACTCCACGCTATTGGTGCTGGAACCGATCTTCTCCGCTAGCTCGTATTTCGTCAGCGCTTCTGCACTGTCAGAAGATTGGAGCAGCACGTAACCCTCCAGATACAGGAGAATCGGCCTGTCGATCTTGATATCCGCAGGGACGAGAGACAGATACCGACGAATCTCGGACACGCCGACCTCCACGGCGGGTCCTCTTGCGTACTCCTCCAAAAGCTCTGCGAGCCTATCGATGTCTTTCAATTGCTCGGCAACGAATAGCGCACGCCCCACCCTATTCACAGAGGCGAGCTCATGAATCACGCGTTTGGCAACAGTTCGGTAGTTCGAGTCCCCTGCCAGACGGCGCAAATCAAGAGCCTCAGGGACCAGGTCATGGACTCTGAACGAAAGTCGATCATCGGCGACCACCCTAAGAAGAGGAAGCTTGACGGCAATTGCGCGCAGTACATCCTCGACCAACACTGCGTTCGCCCCCGGCAAGCATCGAGCAATCTGCTCAGACTCGCCCGCCAAGAGCAAGGCCGCACACCACAGCACCTGTTGCTCGAGCTGGTCAAGAGATGTGAACACGACGCTGCGCAGGCAGTGTCGGACAGCATCGGGCACTTCTCCTGAACCATGTCTGTTTGCATCCCGGAGCAACACTTGCGGATGACGAATCAGAAGATGAAAGAGTGCAGCCTGACCTTGTGACACCTCATAGCACTGTTGCACGACCGATGCTTCAAAATCGGAATCGGGCATGTTGCGAGCAATCAGACGAGCCTCCTCGAGGCTAAGAGCAAGGCGATCTGAACCTATGGCAAGTATGTCGAAGACCCTTCTAGACGGGCCCCACGCAGATATATCTCGCGCTGTGACGACTAGCGATGTGCGTGGACCAGCAGCTTCACGTATGGCCTGCGCCGCAATCACCAACTCCTCAAGATTGGCCTCACGACCAACATCATCGAGAACGACACACAGGTCAGAGAATGCGGCCTCTTGAACCGCTGTGCTAATCGCATCGCGATGCACCACGCTGCACTCTTGGTTCCGTTCCGCGAGATTACGACCACCGGTGTACTCGGAGTTAGAAACCGAGCTGACTACCCAATCGGCAATGCTCTCCAACGACACCGGCTCACTCTCAACATTCACCCACAGACTGTTCTGGAAGTCCTGGGCGATTTGCGAAGCGGCTACGCTCTTGCCATATCCTCCCGGCGCGGATAGGACTGCCAACAGCGGGTTACGCCGGCGCACCATTTCCAAGATGACAGTGCGCTGGACATCAGTGGGCGCATTATAGAAGGATGCGCGGGTACGTGAGACAAACATCCCCTCCCCCAATCCGGACCCCTGAAGGTGTGAAGTCTATTACCACGAATACAGTCCTGTGGGAAGACCGTAGTTCGCATCATGAGTTGCCTCGCTGGTCACCCGGATGAGGAAGGTTCAGCAAGTTCAAGAGTCAGTGCGCTTACCACCTCTGGACAGAACGGGAGCGATTCACATTCACTCTCGGTGATGCGGAGCGCCTGCCTTGGACCGTTTGTCTCAAGAACTCTCATGTATGTAGCGCACACACGAACTAGGCTGCTGGCCAGTTGCCACGGCTGTCTTCGCTTGGCGCTGGCGCCAGACACTATCTCGCAGTGGGGATTCAGCAAGAAGGAAACTCCGTCCAAGAAAGGAACAGCCGAGACTGCTAACGCGGAGCGCTCCAGAGCCTCCGTTAGTGGAATGTCTGTGAGCTCCCCCTCTCCCAGCTCGCCAACCCTACTGAGCAATAGGGCGTGGTTGACCTTCTCGAGCATGCGCGAAGACAGGTTGAGCCGTCTGCCAACTCTGACTCCCAGATCGGCGAGGCGCACAGTCGTACCCGTTTCGAGACGCAAAGCGATCTCTGCTGCCGTCCCAACCGCCATAATAGTCTCTGAGTATCCTCGCTTGATTGTCATCAGCAGATTGAACCCTTGCTGCAGCACCACGGCCATCAGCAGTCCTGCCCCAACACCCCACCAACCCAGTATGTCGAACATGTCCACAAATGCAGCCGCCAGGGCAACATGCACTGCGTATGCCGTTAGAACCGGCTCGTAGACCGTGGCCTTACCGCGATTGCCACCTGCAAGGGAGGGCGTGACCAACGGAGCTAAGAACAAGTCGGCTACCGCGAATAGGAGACCTGCCACAGTGGCAGAACCCACGCCCCTCGACAACCCGAGGGCATGCGTGCAGGCGTAAGCGAAGTACATCGTGCCGCATCGTACAAGAGCCGTTGAGTAGAAGACTCTCCGCGTCCCTCTTGCTTGGCCTAGGACGTGGCGGCATCCAAGCTCAATGATTGTCGCCAGGGTGTGCGCGGCTAAGAGGGAGAACCACGAGGTTAGCAGCACGCCTACAACCACAACGAACACGTCGATGGAAATCGATTCTCCACGCGGTAGGCGAACTCGCGCCAATCGAAGCATGAGCATCATCGCTGCCAAAATGCAGATAGTGGCACCGTCAAGCCTCTTGGAGCCCGGACCAAAGAACCAGCTCGAGGCCGAAGCCAGACCAAGTACGCCAAGCACGATAGTGGAGTACCGGGCCAGCTGTATCCACCAGAGTCTGCGTGTCATGTCAGCCGTCAGTGCCTTCATCTCCGAATGACTGAATGACTTGGCAAAATGCCTCTACTACTCTCGGATCGAGATGCGTCCCTGCGCTTCTTTGGATCTCTTCCAAAGCCACCTGAGGGCTTAGCGCTTCTCGATAAGGACGCGTCGACGTCATCGCGTCGTATGCATCCACGCAAGCCAGAATGCGTGCGAGGAGAGGTATCTTGTCTCCTGCTAGTCCTTCGGGATAGCCAGAACCATCCATCTTCTCGTGATGCGCAGCGATTACTGGAGCTGCATCACGTAAGAACTCAATTTGCGAAACGAGCCGTGCGCCAATTGCCGGATGCTGACGAATCTCTGCCAGTTCGACAGGCCCAAGTCGCGCGCTCGACTTTAGCACCGAGGAACTCACAGTGATCTTCCCGAGGTCGTGCAGAAGTGCAGCACGCTCGGCAAGTTCAACCTGTTCTGAGTTCAATCCAATCTGAACAGACACAGCTCGAGCAAGCTTGGCCACTCTCTCGGAGTGACCTTTCGTGTATGTGTCTTTGCTTTCCAGAGCCGACACAAGAAGACGCAACGTTTCGGTGAAGGACTCATACAAGCGGACATATGCGTGCAGAACCCTTCGCTCCAGCATGAACGGCACCGCAAGGACTAAGCCGGTCAACCATCTGCCCTTCAATGCCACTAAGGCGAGAAGGACACCAAGTGGAGCTAATACCAGGATGTTGAACAGCACGATGGGTAGCCTCTGTACGCGTACAACCTGGCCAACTGGCATGTCATAAGCCAATGAGATACCAACGGTGACCGCTAGTAGGTTAGTCGCTTCAAAGGCAAGGGCCGACAACGCCCAAGATGCCGCAATATGAGGAGTCACAACGAGGTTTGGCCATGATATGGCAATCGGCTCGACTCCGAGTATCTGCAGAACGGCAACGGCGGCGGCAGAGCACACAACTGCTTGAGAGACATTGAACATCATTATCCACGGGGACTTATGTTCTCGAATCTCCTCCCATGTGACCGCCCCAGCGACCGCCACTAATGCAGCCGGAACGCCACCGGTGAGGACTACAGCAGCGAAGTCAGAGGCGAATGCCAGCGAAGTTGAGCCCCCCTTTGGTAGACGGACCGCGAGGCTTTCCGAGAGAATCGTCACAGCAATGAGAGAGATCAGAGTCCCGGCGGGAAGCCAAGGTCGATGCATCGACCAAAGCCAAGAAATTGAGGCGCCGGCACAGCAGAGCATGGCCAGCACATACACTTTGTAGCGCCTAGTCACCTTCTTGCCCGTTCCCAAGCAGTCTGGGCCAACGCCGCGAGACCATTACATCTTCGTGAAAGCCCCGCCACCAAGGACGAGAGCGGCGAGAGACGCGAGAAGGAAAGCAATCCGCTTCATTTGAGAAGACCCCCTTTTCCAGTGGTGTCTTCTCCCATCCCGCTAGCAATGGAAGAACCCTGTCCGCTCCGCTCGATCGAATGCTGACAGTGTTCACGCACATCGGCACGGCGTTGGCCCAAATCTGTCGTCTATGTCGTTGTCAAGAATCCCAGACGTCTGTTGATGGCATCCAGCGTCGCCTTGACGATCGAATCCTTCTCGCTCTGGCGCACGAGTGCTGCGCCAGTCAGCGGTTGTTCTCCGAGAGAGGTCACGAGTGCGATGCACGCCACCGCGACCGTCTGCTGGCCAAGCCTCACGACTTGCACGTCCTCCAGCGCGAAGGCCATGGAGCCCTGAAGGTACTCCTCCACCGCGTTCAGAGCCGCCTGCGCCACGAGCCGTTGCCTGGTCGTCTGGCTCCCCGGACCGGAGGCGTTGCCGATGTAGAGCTCCCCCCCGATCTCCAGCGCCACGGAGACCCTGACCTCCAAGCCAGCGGTTTCGGCGCTGACTGAGCGGATGAGTGCGCGCGGATGATCGTACGGAGACGTCCTCGGGACGGCGTCCTGGCCCAGCTGAGCGATCGAGATCTTCTTGTGGTCGACTGGGATGCCGAAAGTCGCCATGATCGTCGACTCGATGTCGCGCACGAGCTGCTTGGGCGACTTCGTTGGAAGCGCGAGGACGTGAATCTCCTCGATGCGGCCATCAGACGAGGCCACGACGCGAGCCGCCTTTATCTCGGAGACCTGTGACAGCGCCTCTTCGATCTCGGCGATCGTGGTTGCAGAGATGCTGCGCTCCACGCCGGACCTCCTACTGCTGCTGTGCTGCACGTGCAGATCTGCGAACATGTGTGCGTCGGCCCGCTGGTGACTATGTAATCCCAGCAACCTTACTGTGTCAACAATCACAACACTGAATGTAACTCACAGCAACAAACGAAGGACGGCTTGCGCCGCCCTTCGCCTTCGATGCCTGTTGCCCTACCGCGGGATGATCAGGCCGTAGTCCCCGTCGCTCCTGCGGTACAGCACGTTGATGGTCTCGCTTTCCGCCGAGGCGAACACGAAGAAGTCGTGCCCGAGCAACTCCATCTGAAGCGCCGCCTCTTCGGGTGCCATCGGCTTGACCTCGATGACCTTCCGCTTCACGATGCTCGGCTCGCGCTCCTCTGCAGGTTCGGGCTCCGCCGCAACCGGCGCAGCGGCCTTGTGGCGGTTCTGCAGCTTGGTCCTCAGCTTCTGCACCTGCCGTTCGAGCTTCTCGGAGACCAGGTCGATGGCGGCGTACATGTCCGTCGCCGCCTCCTTGGCGCGGATGACGTGACCCTTCGTGTGCATCGTGACCTCTGCCACATGCTTCTTCTCGATAGCCGGGTTGCGCTCGGCGCTCAGCTCGATCTCTACGCTGGTCACCATGTGATCGTTCAGGAGCTTCGCGACCTTGCCGATCTTCTCCTCCGCGTACTCGCGGAGAGCCGGCGTGACGTCCATGTGGCGACCCTTCACGACTGTGCTCATCGCTGACCTCCTCACGTGGTCGGACACTCTGAAGATACCCACTCGTGCGGTCTTGCCGCGACGCGGGAGAAACGGATCGCTGAACCTGGGCGGACCGAAGCCCCTAGCTGATGTGCCCCAAGAAGTCCTTGGTCCGCTCGTGCTTGGGGTTGTCGAACACCTCTTCCGGCAGCCCCTCTTCGACGATCACGCCGCCGTCCATGAACACGACGCGGTCGGCGACGTCGCGGGCGAAGCCCATCTCGTGCGTCACGACGAGCATCGTCATGCCGCCGAGAGCCAGCTGCTTCATGACGTCGAGCACGCCGCGCACGAGCTCGGGATCCAGCGCCGAGGTGACTTCGTCGAACAGCATGACGTGCGGATCCATCGCGAGCGCTCGCGCGATCGCGACGCGCTGCTGCTGGCCGCCCGAAAGCTGAGCGGGGTAGTAGTCGATGCGGTCGGCGAGCCCGACGCGCGTCAGCTGCTCGATCGCGATACGCTCGGCCTCCTCTTTCGAGCGCTTAAGCACCTTGCGCTGCGCGAGCATCACGTTTCCCCTTGCGGTGAGGTGCGGGAAGAGGTTGAAGCTCTGGAATACCATCCCGATCTTCTCGCGCACAGCGTTGATGTCCGTCTTGGGGCTGTTGACGAGCGTGTCCTCGAACCACACCTCGCCGCCCGTGGGCTCCTCAAGCCGGTTCACGCACCGCAGGAGCGTCGACTTGCCCGAACCGGACGGCCCCAGGATCACCACGACCTCGCCCTTGCGCACGTCCATGTCCACGCCGCGCAGGACCTCGAGGTCGCCGAAACGCTTGCGCAGCCCTTTGATGCGGACGATCGGCTCGCTGTTGCTGTCCATGTCCTCTCCTTCTCACACCGCGATCGCGTGCTCAGAATCGATGGTCGGCCGCGCCTCCGAGACCGAGATCGCGCCGCCCTCAGATTGCGCCAGCCGGTTCTCGAGCCGGTGCACCACGCGACCGAGCGGGATGGTCACCACGAGGTAGAAGACGGCCGCGAGCAGGTACGGCGACACGTTGTAGCTCGAAGCAGCGACTTCGCGCGCTCGCATGACCATCTCGCCCATGCCGACCGCCGCGAAGAGCGACGTGTCTTTGAACAGCAGGATGAACTCGGACATCATCGTCGGCAGGATGCGTCGAACCGTCTGCGGGATGATGACGAAGGTCATCGCTTGCGCAGTCGTCATGCCGAGCGAGCGCGCCGCCTCCATCTGCCCCTTGCTGATCGACTGGATGCCGGCACGGAAGATCTCCGCCATGTACGCAGCCGAGTTGAACGACAGCACCACGAAGGCGCGCAGGTACAGCGAGTACGTCGGGCCGAAGGGACCGGGCTCATTGAGCCCCGGAAACGCAGCCAGCAGGGCCTGCCACGGCGGGAGCAGCGGCAGCCCGAAGAAGACGATCAGGATCTGCAGAAACAGCGGCGTTCCACGGATGAAGTCGATGTACGCGGTCGACGGCCAGCGGAACCACGCTGAGCGCGCCATCTTCATGAACGCGAGCGTCAGGCCCCCGGGTATCGCGAGCGAGTACGCCACCAGGACGCACAAGAGTGAGACCGGAAATGCCTTGAGAACGTGAGGGAAGGCCTGAGCGACGACTTTCGGTGACGCGAACAGGTGCGACACCTTGCCGGTCTCCCACCAGTCGAGAGCGCCGAGGATGCCGCGGCGCCCAGACTCGAACGTGACGGGCACGCCGCCGATCGTCAGCACGTCCCCGTCAGAGAGCGTTGGCGTTCCCGACACAGGCTGCCCGTTGAGCAACACGGGTGAGGGCGACGTCTCAGCTGACTCGACTACCCACGATGAGGAGGCCATACCGCCCCCCGCGGGTTGCCTCTTCAATCGAACGACGCTGCCAGGAGCGAGCTCCGCCTGCGGCAAGACCACATTCGCGTTCTGCTTCGCGATGGTGACTGTGTCGAGCACGGGCGGGATCGGGAAGGTGTCGTGAACCATGCCCTTCTGGCCCCGAGGAGCCGGGTGGTCGTAGACCAGCCGATCAGGCCCGGTCATCGTGAGCAATGCAGCCAGCAGTGCTATGCCCAGCGCCGCATACACCACCTGGACGATGCGATTACGCACTTCCCGCCGCACAGACGTCCTCCTCACGCAGAGCCTTGCGCCGCATCATACCGCAGGGCCGGCGAGGTACGCTCGCCGACCCTGCGACCACGGTCGATCTTCCCGTTGCAGCGCTACTGTGCCTTGCGAACCGCAAGAGACTGGTTGGAATTGATGTACGGATCGGAGAAGTCCACGGACTGCTTGCGCTCGTCTGTGATGGTCATGGCTGATGCGACCATGTCGAACTCGGTGCCGGCCTGCAGACCGGTGATGAGCGCGTCGAACTTGTAGCTCTTGAACTCGACGGTCATGCCGAGCTTCTCGCCGATCGCCTTCATGAGGTCGACGTCGAAGCCCACGACTTCGCCGTTCTCGACGTTCTCGAAGGGCGGGAACGCAGTGTCGGAACCGACGATGATCTTGCCAGGAGTGAGGGTCTTGATCTCGCCGGCTGGCTTCTCAGTCACACCGCTCGTGGCTTCCGGCATCGACATCGGCTCGGAGCCGAACCACTTCGTGTAGATCTCGTTATAGGTGCCGTCCTTGATGACCTCGGCGAGAGCCCAGTTCACCGCATCGCGCAGCGTCGGATTGTTCTTGTTGAAGGCGAACCCGTAGGTCTCGTCGGTCTGGATCTCCTGCACGATCTCCAGCCCGCGCGCCTCATCCTTCACGATGTCCTGCGAGATCGGCAGGTCGTTGATAACACCCACGACATCTCCTGCCTGAAGCGCCTGGAAAGCAAGCAAGATGTCGTCGTACGGAACGACCTGGACGCCCTTGGGCTCGAGGTTCTTCTTCGCCCAAGCCTCACCCGTCGTTCCGGACTGCACGCCGACCTTGTCGCCTTCCTTGAGGTCGTCGACGCTCTTGATGACGCGCGCGCCCGTCTGGCCGCCGGTGTCAGTGCTCTCCTTCTTCGCGCAACCGCCGAGCGCGAGAGCGCCCAACGCCAGCGCGCACACAACCAGCAGTGCGAGCGCCTTGCGGAACGTGCCCATGAGCTCCTCCTGTCATCCACCCGGGTGCCTGAGCCGCCCGGCCCACAACCTGCGCATAACTATAGCGCAAGAGTGTACCTGCTGTGGAAGAGGTTGCCTGAGTATGCAACTATGCGCGTCTTGTATGCAGCGGCTTTACTGAGCGGCTTCCGTCGGCTCCGTGCTTCCGTACACACGCAGCTCAGGCAGATCGCCTACCCACTTCGTCCGGATGGTCGCAAGCGTGCCGTCCGTTGCCATCCCGTCCAACGTCTCTCGGACCTTTGCTGCGAGCTCGGTAGAGTCTTTCGCGACGAGCACGCCGAGCGGCATCGCTTCCCCCACGGGTGCCACGAAGCGCACGTTGCCGTAGTCACGCGCGAGGTACGCGCCTACGAATGCGTCGCACGCCACGTAGTCCACCTCGCCAGCAGCAAGAGCGTCGAACGCCTCGCGAAGCGTCTCGTAGGTCGTGGCAAACCCCTCCCAGTACTCTGACTCCAGGTACCACTGCGCGGCCGACCCTTTCTGGCACGCGACGCGTTCCCCGCTCATGAGAGCAGCCGCTTCTTCTGGGCCGACGGTGCCGGTCGCCTCGACGGTGCCCGTGGCCACAACGCCGAACAGCCCGATGCCGTCGGTCGCATACGAACCCGCGACAGATATGTTGGCGAGCACTGCATCCGTGATCGGAATCGCCGCGAAACCGACGTCGACAGTGCCCTTCGCCACCGCAGCAGCGACGTCGCTCCACGACATCTTGACGAGCTCGAGCTTCAAGCCGAGACGCTCCGCGAGCGCAGCCGCCACGTCGACGTCCATGCCGACCACCTGGCCGTCCACGGTGCCGGCGAACGGGGGCTGCGTCGGGTCGACCGCCGCTTTGAGCACCCCTGCTTCCTTGATTGCGGGAGGTGCGATCTTCGGGTTCAGAGCCGGGCCCGCCTGTTGCTTCTGGCAACCGACGCTCGCGACCAACAGCGCGGCAGCCGCCACCGCCACGACCGCTCGCAACCGCATGCCGTGTCTCTTCATCCGAGGCACCTCCGGTGATCGTGGATCAACGGTGCTTCCATCCGGCTGACCTGGTCTTTGGCCCCACACTCGCGCACTGGGGCTTCCGCTTGATGCTATCTCACTACCGGCCCTCTCGCCCGCCGAAGCGGACGGTGCGACTTACCCCTAAGGCGCGCCATGCTCACACGGAGGCATGGCCTCCGGCTTACGTGGGTCCTTTCGGCCGCGCCTACCCTGGACTAGGGCGCCGAAGCGCCCGCAACCACAGACCCGGATGGAAGCACCACGAAGTGTACCAGGTGAGCGCTCAGCCGGCAGCACCCCCGCACGCTCGCGCTACGGCGACAGCTCGAACCTCACGCGCGCCGCTGTCCTTGAGCGCCCGCGCAGCGGCGTCGAGCGTCGCGCCCGTCGTCATCACGTCGTCCACGAGGAGCACGCGAGCCGGCACGCTCACGCCGACCCGCACGGCGAAAGCGTCTCGTACGTTCTCGCGACGGCCACGCCGGTCGAGCGCACGCTGGTCTGCACGGTCGCGCGCCACGAGGAGCCCCGCTGCCTGCGACCCGAGGCGATCGGCGACAGCACGCGCCAACGGCGCGGTGTGGTCGTAGCCGCGACGCAAGCGAGCGCTCCGCGTCGGAGGCACCGGCACCACGGCGTCCGGCCAGCCCGCCCAGTCCGCGCACGCCGTGGCAGCCAGGGCACCGAGCATGGGACCGTATCGTCGCTCGCCGGGATCCTTGTGCAAGGAGATCGCCGACGAGAGCGGAGGCGCAAGTTCGCCGAAGCATCGGACAGCCTCGAACGCAGCATCCGAGCACGCGCACGCGTGCCGACCACCCGGCCGCCGCGGCTCGCCACACCGAGGGCACGCACGCAGCGGGTCGATCCGCACGACCGCGCTCCAGCACGCCTCGCACAGCGCGGCGCCGGGTTCGTCGCAGCCAGCACACTTGAGTGGAGCCACGAGCTCCAGGACGAGATCGAGCATCCCCCCACACTCCCCCGCGAGCGCCGCGCGGCGGTCAGACCAGCAGCTGCCACAGAGGAATCGCGGCAACCGATGCGATGGTCGTAACGAGCACGGTAGAAGCGACGAGGTCGGTGTCGAGGTCGAAGCGATCACCGACGATCACGGCCATCATCATCGTCGGCACGCTCGCTTCGAGCACCACTACCCGCGCAGACGCCTCGTCGTGCAAGACCAGTCGGGCCAGAAGCAACCCGATCAGCGGCAGCAACACCAGCTTCACGACGGCAGCAGCGGCAACCACCCCCGCATGGTCCTTCAGCTTCCGCGGCCTGAGCGACAGACCCACCGAGATCATGATCAACGGCACCACGATCTTGCCGAGCGCCCCTAACCAATCCATGAACGGAGCCGGAACGTGTATGCCGCGCGTCGCGAGCGCGAGCGCGAGCGCGATGAACGGCGGGAAGGCAGCGATCTCTTTGAGCGGATGGACGTCCGCCTGGTGCTGCGAGAGGCGCGCAGCGACGAGCGTGCCCAGCGCGATCATCGCGAGGGTGTTCCCGAAGATGTCAGAGAAGATGGCCCGCACGAGCCCGGGCTCACCGAGAAGCGCGTGCGCCACCGGGTACCCGATGTACCCGGTGTTGCCGAACACCGCCGCGAGCACGAACGCCCCGCTCGCAGCCGGCGGCAACCTGAGAGCCCGAGCGAGCAGCACGGCAGCAGCCAGCCCGACGAGAACTGCGACCCACGCGAGCGCGGGCACCAGCGCGAGCGACGCGTCGACCTGCGCGCTGTGGACGGACGTGAAGACGAGCGCCGGAAGCCCGACGTTCAGCAGCACCGCATTGAGCGGCTTCGCATCCTCGGGGCGCAGGACCCGCGCGACCCTGAGCGCGACGCCGATCGCGACGTACCCGAGGATAGCAACGATCACGCCGAGGAGCTCGCCGAGAGCCACCCTCTCTCCCCTACAGCTCGTGGATGGCGCCGGACCCGCAGCACACGCCGGCGAGCGACTCTTCGTACGGGGCGCGCGCCACGCCGCGCTCGGTGACGATCGCCGTGACGTACTCCGCCGGTGTCACGTCGAATGCTGGGTTGTAGACCTCCACGTTCGGCGGCGCGACGCGGAACCATCCGTCGAAGCGATACGCCGCCCCCTTGCGCTCGATGACCATCTGGTGGCCCTTCTGGATCGGCACGACGTACGGGCCGTTCTCCGTGAGCAGGTCGAACGCGCGCTGCGCTGCCGGCGAGTCGGGCTCGATGACGCCGGAGGCAGTCACCCCCAGGACCTCACGGGGGTCGCGCTCCTCGATGACGATCTCGTCGCCGCTCGAGAGCGTCAGATCGACGGTCGAGGTCGGCGCCGCGACATAGAACGGGATCCCGTGCGCTCTGGCAAGCACGGCGAGCCCATAGGTGCCGATCTTGTTGGCGACGTCGCCGTTAGCGGCGATGCGGTCGGCGCCGACGACCACCGCGTCGACGAGGCCCGCTCTCATGATGCTCGCCGCCATGTTGTCGGTGATCAGCTTGAAGGGCACGCCCGCGAGCTTGAGCTCCCACGCCGTGAGCCGAGCGCCCTGCAGCACCGGCCGCGTCTCGTCGACCCACACACCCTCGACCTTGCCTTGCGCGTGCGCGGCGAAGATCACGCCGAGCGCCGTGCCGTAGTAGGCCGTCGCGAGCGAGCCGGCATTGCAGTGCGTGAGGATCCGGCTGCCCGGCTGGATGAGCTCCGCCCCGTGCGCGCCGATGGCGCGATTGCGCTCCTCGTCCTCGGCACGGATCCGGAGCGCTTCCTGCACGAGCAGGTCGCGCAGCTCCGGCAACCCGGCATCCGCGTTGTCGTGCGCGAAGCGACGCATGCGCTCGGCGCCCCATGCGAGGTTCACCGCGGTCGGACGTGTGGCCGCGATCTCTGCGGCGACTTCGTCCAGCCGCGCGAGGAACCCATCGACGTCGTCGATCTCGGCGCCTTCGGTGGTCGCCCACAGCGCCACGCCGAGAGCAGCCGCCACTCCGAGAGCTGGCGCGCCTCGCACCGCCATGCCCTTGATCGCTTGGCAGACGCCTTCGTAGGTGTTGCACGCGAGCAAGTCGCCTTGCAGCGGCAGCCGCGACTGATCGACGAGCATCACGCGCCCGTCTTGCCACCAGATAGTGCGAGGGATGTCGTCGAGCGAAGGCATCGCGCCTTACACCGTTCCTTCTTGCCAGGACCGCAGGTAGCGCTCCTGCTCATCGGTGAGCGTGTCGATCCGCACTCCCATCGAGGCCAGCTTGAGCGAAGCGATGCGCTCGTCGATCTCGCGCGGCACGTCGTACACGCCGGGCTCCAGCTCGCTGGCGTGCTTGACCATGTGCTCGGCGCACAGCGCCTGGTTCGCGAAGCTCATGTCCATGACCGACGCGGGGTGCCCCTCCGCGCACGCCAGGTTCACGAGACGCCCGTCGGCGAGCAGGTAGATGCGCCGTCCGTCGGCCATCTCGAACTCCTCCACGAGCGGCTTGACCTCGCGCACCGCGACAGCGCGCTCGCGAAGGTGCGGGATGTTGATCTCGACGTTGAAGTGGCCCGCATTCGCGATGATCGCGCCGTCTTTCATGGCGTCGAACGCGGGCGAATCGATGACGTTGATGTCGCCTGTGACGGTCACCCAGATATCGGCCTCGCGCGCTGCGTCCACAGCAGGCATCACGCGGTAGCCGTCCATCACCGCTTCGAGCGCGCGCAGCGGGTCGACCTCGCACACGATGACGTTCGCACCGAGCCCCTCGGCGCGCATCGCCACGCCGCGGCCGCACCAGCCGTAGCCGCTCACCACGACCGTCCGGCCAGCGATCAGCCGGTTGGTGGCCCGGATGATGCCGTCGATCGTCGACTGGCCGGTGCCGTAGCGGTTGTCGAACAGGTGCTTGGTGTCCGCCTCGTTCACCGCGATGATCGGGTACTTGAGCGCGCCCTCGTCGGCCATCGCCTTGAGACGGATGACGCCGGTCGTGGTCTCCTCGGTGCCGCCGATGATGCCTTCGAGCGCTTCTGTGCGCTCAGCGTGGATGCGGCCGACGACGTCAGCACCGTCGTCCATCGTGATGTGCGGCTTGTGGTCGATCGCGGCGTCGATGTGCGCGTAGTAGGTCTCCGTGTCCTCGCCCTTGATCGCGTAGGTGCGGATGCCGTACTCCGCGACGAGCGCTGCCGCCACGTCGTCTTGCGTCGAAAGCGGGTTGCTCGCGCACAGCACGACGTCCGCGCCGCCCGCCGCGAGCGTGCGCACCAGGTTCGCAGTCTCGGTCGTCACGTGCAGGCATGCGCTCACGCGCACGCCAGCGAGCGGCTTCTCGCGCTCGAAACGCTCTCGGATGCTCGCGAGCACAGGCATGTCGCGGTCGGCCCACTCGATGCGAGCGACGCCGGCCGGAGCGAGGGACAGGTCTTTCACGTGGTGCTGCACGGGAACCTCCTTGTGCGGGCCGCGCTTTAAGGCGCGCCGTTTCCTGAACCCATGCAGTATACCAAGCGATGCTCAGGCGATGCGCGCGAAACCCTCGATGAAGGCGGTGGCGAGCAGCTTCATGCGCTCGGCCGCCCGCTTCCCTGCCTCGAGGACCTCCTCGTGCGACAGACCCACGCCTGCGGCCGCGTTCGTCACGAGCGACAGCCCGACCACGCGCAGCCCGAGCGCTCGGCCCGCGATCACCTCGGGGACCGTGGACATGCCGACCACGTCCGCGCCGAGCGTGCGCAGCATCCGTACCTCCGCAGGCGTCTCGTACGACGGTCCGAGCAACCCGGCGTACACGCCGTCGTGCAGCGTCACGCCGATCCGCTCCGCTGTCGCGCGCATGAGCGCCCGCAGCTCCGGGTCGTACGCGTCGCGCATGGGCACGAAGGGGAAGCCGCCCTGGGATCCAGGCCAGCCGATGAGCGGGTTGGTGCCCATGAGGTTGATGTGGTCGGAGATCAGCACCAGGTCGCCAGGCCTCAGGTCCTCGCGCACACCGCCTGCTGCGTTCGTCACGACAAGCGTCTCGCATCCCACCGCGGCCGCGAGCCGCACAGGGTACGCTGCGTCGAGCGCCGTCACGCCTTGGTACTGGTGCGCGCGGCCTTGGAAGAGGAGCACCCGCTCGCCGGCGATCGTGCCCGCGACCAGCCTGCCAGCGTGGCCAGCGACAGCACCGACCTTCGGGAAGCCGTCGAGCTCGGAGTACGGGATCGCGATCGCGTCGGCAGCGTCGTCGGCAAGGCCTGACAGCCCGGAGCCGAGCACCACCGCGATCCGCGCAGGCGCGCCGAGGGCCTCACGCGTGCGACGCGCGTCCTGCTCGGGCACATCCAAGGTGACAGCCCCCACCATGCTCACGTCTCCTTCCCGTGCGCCTATTGCGCCATCACGGTCGAGAGCGCCGCAGTGCCGGCGTCGCTGATCGCGCCGGTACCGCCGAGAAGCCACAGCGTGCTGATCGCAAGCGTGTGTTCACGGAGGAACCCCGCAGTGCCGTCGGGCACCGAGTCGCGCTTCGTGAGCAGCAGCGGGAAGCCGCGCGTGCCCGCGAGCGCGCTCGCCGAAAGCGCGTCGGGATATGCGAGGCCTGTGGCGAGGTACGGCTCCGTCGCGGTGAACCCCTCGCCGAGCGCCCAGCGCGCGACCGCGGCGGCCGTTTCGTAGCGGTCGTCGCCCGCGAGCCGTTCGACCGTCCCACCAGTGAGCACGGTGACAGACGCTGCAACCGATTCGTCGACGACGCTCGGTCCGCCCGCCACCTGTGCTTCCGCGGGCTTCGCAGCGGCAAGGAACGCGGCGGTCGCGCTCGGCACGCTGGAACGGCGTACGAGGAGCACCGGGTAGCCCTTGCGGTACGCGACAGGCGACACGGCGGCGGCATCTGCCCACGACTCGCCGCTCACCACGAACGCCTTCCCGGTGGGCTTCATGGATCGGGTCAGCTCCGCGACCCTGGCGGCGGTATCGTAGCGGTCGACACCGCCGACGCGCGTCACCTCGGCAGAGGGCAGCGCGCTCTTGAGAGCCTTGAGCACGTCATCGCTCACCGCGCCGGCGCCGCCCAGCACGTACACCTTCGCGGGCTTCAGGCGCGTCACCTCGATCCGCACGGCGTCCGGCAGCTCGTTCGGCCGCGTGAGCAAGAGCGGGCCCTTCGCCGTCCCAGCGAGCGCAGAGCCGGACAGCGCATCCGGGTACTGCTCGCCCGAGGCCAGCACCACGGCCGTGCTCGTGGTCGGGAACGCCTTCTTCGAGACCTCGACCGCCGTCGCATACCTGTCCGCGCCTGCGATGCGCTGCATCGGGAAACCGAAGAACGAGAAGTTCGGGGACTTCAGACCGAGCTTGATGCGCACCGAATCGGCGCCGAGCGTCGTGCTCGTGCCGTTGCTGAAGTAGAACGTCGTCCACTTCGGGTAGCCGCTCACGCCCCGTTCGATGGAGACGCGCCGGACGTAGAGTCCGGACGGCGCGCCGAGCTTGCCTGCCATCGCCAGGCCGTCCATCGTCACCGTCCAGCTCTGGTTGGGGTTTCCAGCATCGGCCTCGTACGGAGAGTCGACGCCGGTGTAGTACGGCTTCGCAGACGCAGACGGCCACACGTCCTCGATGTTCGCCGTGCTCCCGCCCGAGGAGGAGTGGAAGAACGTCGTGACGATCGTCGAGTCGTACTTCACGACGAGGTCGCGCGTCGCGTCAACAGCAGCGTTCGTGCTCGACGCCTCGTGCATCACCACCGAGCCGTTCGAGAGCCGCGAGTGCCCGGCGTAGACCTGATCGGCGGTCGTGCACGCGAGGTTGCTCTGGCGCACGCCGTCATCGTCGGGGTCGATTTTCGCCTTCGCGTACGAGCGGGCGGCGACCGCCTGCGCTTTGAGCGCCTCCTGTTTCCAACTGGCCGGGCTCTCCCGCGGCACGACGCCGTACAGATACTGCTCGAGCGCAACGAGGTTCCACGCGAAG
Organism: Coriobacteriaceae bacterium EMTCatB1; assembly: GCA_001950395.1. GTDB lineage: Bacteria > Actinomycetota > Coriobacteriia > Anaerosomatales > Anaerosomataceae > Parvivirga. The sequence continues at coordinate 236,612 of BDLO01000001.1, read as the reverse complement.
AGCTTCGACGTCCCGTCCCGCGTGACCTCGAACCGCCCGCGCCACCGGACGTATGGGTACCCGGACGGATAGCTGGAGTTCAAAGGCGGGCCTGAAGGGTCCTTCACCTCGAAGAGCGCCTCGCCGTCAGGGTCCGCCTTGACCGACGAGCCCGTGAAGGTGGCGACGACCGACCCCGTGTCGTACTTCTTGATGACGACGCCAGAGGCGCTGTTCGCGAACGTGTAGTACGTGTTCCTCGGCAGCTTCACGGACGCAGAGCCGTCGTACACGGTCATCGTGGCGTCGACCGACCTCACTGTCCACGACGTGCGGGACGCGCTGCTCTTGTCGAGGTTGACGCGCGCCTGCACCGCCGTCGAGGCCTTTTCGATGCTCACACCTCGGAAGTAATGCTTGATGATGGCGTCGTACGAGTAGCCGTGGAGCGCGAATCCCTGGCTCCCGTACTGCGAGAGCCCGATGCCGTGCCCCCAGCCACCGCCGTGGATGGTGAAATCAGGGATTGCAAGCGGCTCTATGGCGAACGCCGCGTAGGATCCAATCGATGCGGTGAGCGCGATTGTGCACACGGACGCGATGAATTGGATGAGTTTGGTGTGGTTCACGGGCGGGGGTCCTCCGTGTGCTGCGATGTCGTCCAGCAACACATCCTAGCATACCCACGCCATACGGCCGTCCGGTCAGACCTTTCGGCCGAGCGTTGCGTAGGCGTTGATGATGCGTTCAGTGACCGCCTGCCATGACAGACCTTCCTCCACGATTGCCCGCCCGCGCGCGCCCATGGCGACCGCCAAATCATGGTCTGCGGCAAGACGCTTGAGAGCCGCCTCCCCCTCAGATTCGGCGTTCTCCGGGTCGATTGCGATGCCGATGCCGTTGGACTCCACGAACTCGCCAATCCAGGTCTTGCCATATACGATCATCGGAATCCCGCAGGCCATGGACTCCATGACCTTCACCGGAAACGCGATTTGCGCGTTGCCGAGGTGCGGGTCGTACAGCACCCAGCTCACGTCGATGTCGTCGTAGTACGAGGCGATATCCTCATACAGCACGCGGCCGACCGTGGTGATACGCTCGCAGCCCGCCGCGGCCTTCTCCACTGCGTCCGCTGCAATGCCGCCACCAACGAGCAGCGCGCAGAGGTCGTCGTTCCGCTTGACGATGTCGATGAGCATCAGCAGTCCTGGCAAGTAACGTTTGGAGCCGATGTAGCCGACCGTGAACGGCCGATCAGGACGCGGCGTCGTGCGGGGCCGGAACATGTTCGCATCAGGTGCATTCTCGATGAGCACCGCGCGCTCTCCCACCAGCCGCTTGTAGCGCTCGAACGCGCCGCGTGGCGCGACGAAGACGAGCGTCGCGACCTTCATGGCCCGGCGCTCGAGGATGTCCACGTACGCGCGCGCTATGGCACCGATGAGGCCCTTCTGCGGGACGGCGCTGGAGTCCCGGTACACTTCATGCAAGTCGAGCACGAGGTGCGTGCTCGGCCTTTCGCGAACCACGCGCATGCCAGCAGGAGCGGTATCGAGGTCGTGACAGTGGACGACATCCGGAGCCATCTCGAGTGCCCGCTTCGCAGCGTTTTTCCAGAACTGCCTGAACAGGGGCAGGCTCTTAAGCCCGGCCCCGTACGCCGCACGAGGACCGAGGCGTTCTATCACGAAGCCCTGCCGCTCCTCCCGAACCGGCGCGGTACTGGAGCGGTCCCACGCAATGATGGTCACGTCGCGACCGGTCTCCACGAGGACCCGCGCCTCTTTCTCGACCCGAGGGTCGGAGATGCAGTCGTTTGACAGGATCATGACGACACGATCACCCATGGTGCCTACCTGTTTCTGAAGCTGCGTTGACGACCGAACAGTAGACCGAGACGAGCATGGCTCCGACCCGATCGGGGGAGTATCGTTCGGCTGCCCGCTCCGCAATCGCCCGAACGTCGAAGCCCGCCAGATTGCGAACCAACTGCATCAGGCCTCTTGCGATTTCCCTGGGGTCGTTCGGAGCGACAAGTATGCCATCGGCGTCACCCACGATGTCCTCCGGACCGCCCGAACGCGTCGCAAGAACCGGCAGTCCGGTGGCAAGCGCCTCGACGATCGCCACCCCGAAGCCCTCCCGTCGTGACGCAAGCACGAATGCGTCCGCCCGAGCGAGGGCCGCCACGAGATCATCACCGCAGAGCGGACCCAGGAATGTAACGCGGTCTGCAATGCCTTCGGACGCCGCGATCGACCGAAGCCAGTCGAGTTGCGGTCCACCTCCGACGAGGTCCAGGGTCGCGTCGAGCCCTTCTCTCACGGCCACGGCAAGTCCACGCAAGAGAATGTCATGTCCTTTGACGGGAACGAGGTTGCCCACGCTCACCAGCCGAACGGGACCGTCATGGGGATCCCGAGGAATGTATGCGAACCGCGACACGTCGACGGCATTCGGTATGACCACCACGCGGCCGGAGTCCACGCAGTCGAGCTCTCGCACCTCATCTGCAAGAGCATTGCTCACGCAGATGACCGCCGCGGCCGACGCCAGGGTTCTTCGCACCTCGCGCGCCCACGCCGGCCGAACGAGATTGGTATGCAGATCGGAGCCGTGCACCGAGACGATGAGTGGAACGGGATCCGATCCTATCAACTTTCGAGCGGCCGACGCGGCCGGGTAGATCGCGTGGGCATGCACGAACTGAGGCCTGTGCGACAAGCGGATCCTGTCGAACGCGCCGCGCGAGGCTGCTGCCATCAACGGAGCAACGGTGGTGTAGAGTGTGCGCTTCGGAAGCACGGGGTATCGGGGCCGCTCGACCGTGACGCCATCGACCACCGGAGCGCCGGTGACGTACTGGCGACGCAGGACCGCCGCAAGCCAGCGCGGCATCCACGGTAGCGGCGCGATCACTTGCCACTCAACATCGTCGCTTGTGGCTCGCAGTTGCTGCAGCGTGAACAGGCCGCGGAACGGCTCGGCATCGTTGGGGAACTGCTTCGCGAACATCAGCCCGCGAAGCCGCCCGGTTGACGGCATGCCGCCAGCGTTATCCATGAACACCCCGGAGATACTGGTGTTCCCGGAGCGCGGCCAGCGCGAGACCGGAGACCATGCCGATGAGAGCCGCACCAGTCACCGCTTCGAGCTGCTTGCTGGATGCAGACTTCTTCGAAACCACGACGTTGCCCTCGTACACGTAGGCGCGTGAGTACATCGAGTTCAACGCCTCGAGATCCGCGAGATCACGCCGTGCCTGCCATCTGCGGAACTCGATGTCCGCGCGCTCCCAATCGGTCGTGACCCTGAGCGATTCCAGGCTCTGCAGAAGCGCCTTGGTCTCGGAGATGTTCAGCGCCTGGCGCTCTAGCTCGGTCGCACCGAGCCTCTTGACCTCTTCTACCGTTGCAATTGCCGCCGCGTCAGCCACCTGACGCGCTACAGTCTCATCCGTGCCGGAGAACTCCACTACGAATGACTCTGCAGGCGAGCCCACGATATACGCTCGCATCGCTGTCTCGAGCGTGGCTTCATCGACGCCGGTCCGCGAGGCGATTTCGGAGCGGAAGTCCCTGGCTCCGACGGCCTTGAGCAGACGCTCGGGACCCGGCAGGCCACTCACCCGCGCGAGAATCGAGGAGTCGACCTGTAGCGTCGCCCGGGCCGAGTACGTGGTCTCCTCGTCCATCGCAAGCACGTAGCCGGCAATCGCCGCCGCAAGCACAACGACCGCGACAATCCACCACTGGCGCTGCACTGCGCTCACTGCGGCTGTGGCGACGCTCCTGAGTGTCATAAGGGCACCTCCTCGACATCCCGAGTGAACCTTGTGGCGGCGACAGTGAAAGCAAGGAACAGCCACAGGTACTCGAAGTAAAGATAGTACTGGAAGAGTGATTGGAGTAGCACGGAGACAAGCCCTGCGACACCAAGCGCTTCGTACACGTTCCATCCCCGATGACGGCGTCCGCGTATCAGCCACGTGAGCCCACCAGCGATGATGAACTCGGCGAGCAGTCCCGCAATGCCCGTCTCAGCCCAAATGGCAAGCGGCAGCTGATGCGGCTTGGTGATCGAGATGAGCGCGCCCGGCTTGCGGTACGCGGGGTAAGCGCGATCGTAGGCACCGAGCCCCGTCCCGAAAACCCAATCGTCCCGAATCATCTCAACGGTGGAGCCGAGCATGAGGTAGCGGGTTCGGATGGAGCTATCAGCTTCGATGTCCACGACCGACGCCAGCCGAGACACGATCTGTCCCGGTGCAACCACGGCCACCGCAAGCCCTAGCGCGAGCGCCGCACCCGCCAGCCACGGTCGGCGGCGCCTGGGAGCCGTGAGCAGAAGCACGATCGCGCCGAGCATGACCCCGACCATGCCCGTCCTGGAAAGCGTCACGAGCAGCCCCGTAGCGCAGGTGCCGGCCAGAACGAGCCACTTCGCAGCGTGCGTCCAGCGACGGGCATGGATCGCCTTGGCAAGCGCCGCGATGACTGCGACAGACAGGAAGGTTGCGAGCAGGTTGGGGTCCTCGAAGAAGGCGCTCGGGCGAAGCTGCACCACACCTCCTGTGTCCAAATCCACGTGCGTGCTTCCGATGGGAAACCCGGGAATCGCGTATTGCGCGAGTGCGAGCAGCGATGACAGCGCCGCCGTGCCGACGATCACCGCAACCACGCTGTCCGCCATGCGTTCGTCCCGAACGAACGTCACCACCGACAGCGAGAAGAGCCACAGGAACACGAGTCGAACGATGGCGACAGCGGTGGTCGCTCGGTCGAGCGACCCGGGGAGTGACCAGATCGCGGCGCCGATGAGCGCTGCGATGCCCACATCCAGTGCGGAGAACCGTGGCCGACCGTCCTCGGGATCGCGAAGCCACGTCCAGGCCCAGGCGGCAAGCGTCAGCAAGAGCGAGACGTGGAACGCGGTTACCGCCACCGGCTCCGCGATGAGCCGGCCAGCGATATCGAGCGGCAGCACAGCCAGCATGAGCAGCACTCCCCGGCCGGGGCGGTCGAACACCGCGTATACTGCGACCGTCAGCACCACCAGGGAGAAAGCGCCGAGCACAATGCTCATGGCGTAACTTGACGGGACAAGCGCGCTGGCCACGCCCACAGCGGTCGCGGCCAGCGCCCAGGGAAGGTACGAGCGTGTCGCAGTCGCAACCACTCTACGACACGACCTCGTCGAGCAGCCCGGCGACGAGTCGGGCCTGCTCTCTCCGATCGAAGCGGGCGATAACAGACTCGACCGGTGCGTGTCGATGCTCGCCCGCCGCCTTCGCGGCGGCCATGTCCTGGAGCGCCTTTGCAACTCCCTCGACGTCAGAGTATGGGACCGCGAGCCCGGCCTTCGCTTCCCGCACCAGTTTGGCGGCGACGCCGTTCGCCGGCCCAACCAGCAGCACGGGCAAGCCCATGCCGAGGTACTCAAAGAGTTTCCCTGTGTAGTTGGCCTCGGCGCCCGGACGATCCGTGAGCGCCACCAGCCCCGCATCCGCGCCTGACACGATCTCGAGCGCCGCACGATGCGGCAGGAACCCGTGGTAGATCACATGTTCCTTGAGACCGCGCGACTCGACAGCCCCTGTCACGAACTCAGACATCTGGCCCAGCATGTCGATCACCAGGTTCGCCGCAGCGCCCCCGCGTCGGACGGCCAGTGCGACACCGTCTAAGAACGGCGTCGGGTCCGTACTGCCGTAGAAGCGCCCCATGAATGCGATTCTCAGGGGTCCCGGACGAGGCCGCCACGACGGCAGATCGGCCCGATCGAAGCCATTGGGTATCGTGATCGCACGAGGTGCGCCATACTCGAGCGCTTCGGCAGTAATCGGATCGGACACTGTTACTGCGACCGCGGCCGAAGACATCACGTCTCGTTCGAGCGACAGCGAACGGCGGTCACGCACAGGCGAACCGGGCCACCGGTAGCCCGGGTTCCCCGCCCACGGATCGCGCATATCCGCGATGAACGGCACGCCGAGGACCTTCGCCGCGCGAGCGCCGGCGATGAGCGTAGAATGCGGCGGCCCCGATGCGAGTACCGCGCTGAATCCCACCCCCCTGTGCATCTCGCACGCGGCGGTGGGTACCCGTCTCGCCCAAAGCGCCGCCGAATCGAGCCAGAAGCGTCGGACGACACGTGTGCTGAGAGGCATCCCAGTGGCACCAGGCGCGGAACCCGCACTCCCAGCATGCTCGCCCGAAGGGCGCAGTGCCTTCACGGGTGCGAACAGCCGGGCGAGCGCCGCGGACGGGTTGCGGTTCGGGAGACGACGGACCTGCACCCCGATGAGCTGGTCGAGAAGGCTCTCATCAGTGGGCCTGCCCCAGATGGGTGTCGCCGTAAGCACGTACGGCTGCCAGCCCGATTCGGGCAGATAGCGTGCGAGTTTGGCGACTCGTTGCACGCCGCCGCCGGCAGAGGGCGGGAACTCGTACGCTATAATGAGCAGGTTCTTGATACGGGTCGGATTCATCAGCCCAATACTATACGGGCACGCTCAAGTCAGCCACAACCGCGCAGCGGCCAGCCGTCACCTGTGCGTCACTGGGACAGACCAAGACAGGAGGGAGATACCGTGCGCATCGGCATGCTGCTCCCAAACCACCGCTTCCCTCCGGACATCCGCGTGGAGAAAGAGGCGCAGGTGCTCGCGGGCGCAGGTCACGAGGTGTTCGTACTGTGCAGGCGCGATGCGGACCAGCCTGCAGAAGAGCAGGTCGGCCCCGTCCGCGCCATCCGCCATAGCGTGCATCCTGAGAGCACGGTGATGCGCAAGGCCGACTCGCTCAGATACCTGCTGACAATGGACTCCCCGTCGTGGCGCGCCGGGATGGAGTCCCTTATCACCGAGCACGGTTGTGAGGCGCTCCACCTGCATGACTTGCCCTACATCCCCTCCGCGCTCAAGGCCGCGCGTGCGCACGGCGTGCCGGTGATCTTGGACCTCCACGAGAACTACTCTGCAGCTCTCGCGCTCTGGGGCCGCAGCATGCGAACGCTCTTTTTCTCACCTGCGCGCGCGGCGCGACTGGAGAAGTGGGCGCTCAGGCGTGTCGATCGAGTGGTGGTCGTGGTCGACGAGGCCCGCGACCGTGTGGTGGGACTCGGGACGGACCCCGCCAAGGTCACCATCTTCGGCAATACCGAGTCAGTGAACCTTGTCCCGGCCGAACCTCTTCCCCTGGATTTCTCGGCCGGGCCGCGCCTCGTCTACGTTGGTGGCGTAGCCGCGCACCGCGGGCTGGATACCGCTTTGAAGGCCATGCCGCACCTGCTGGAACGCGAACCGCGCGCGGTGCTCACCATCGTGGGTGACGGCGCCGCGATGCCGGAATTGCGAGCGCTCGCGACCGAGCTGAATCTGGGTGAGAGCGTTCGCTTCACCGGCTGGCTCGGAAAGGACGAGGCGATGGCCTACATAGCCGAGGCGAACATCGCGCTCGTGCCGCACCACCGCTCACCGCACACCGATGCCACCATTCCTCACAAGCTCTTCCAGTACATGGCTCTCGGCCGCCCAGTGCTCGTGAGTGACTGTGCGCCGCTCGCGCGCATCGTCGGCGCTACCGGGGCCGGGATGGTGTTCCGCTCAGGCGACGAGCGCAATCTCGCAGAGAAGGTGATCGAACTTGCCGATCCGCGCACGGCGGCAGAGATGGCGGCCTCGGGGCGGAAAGCCGTGCTCGACCGATGGAACCTCGAGGCGGAGGCGCCGGCGCTGGTGAGACTGTACGACTCGCTAGGCTAGTGCTCGTAGAGCGAGTGCGCGAGCACGTTCTCCACGTCCGGCGACACCGCGTTGCCGCCACCGAGCACGTACACGTCAAGGACACGACCGCCCTGGGCTACGATGAGCGACTGCGTCGCTGGGTGCAGCCAGCCTGACGGCGTGAGCAGCATCACACCGTTGTAGCGCGCTGCCAGGAGTCCACCGCTCACGGCATCAGGGAACGCCTGGCCCGAGGCGAGCACGAATCGCTCCATCTTCTGCCCCTCGGCCAATGAGTGTTCGGCAACCGTGCGCGCTGTCTGATAGCGGTCTTGGCCGGCCCATCGCTCCGTAGCTCCCGTATACCCACCATAAGCGTTCACGACCTCGGCGCTCACTGCGTCCTTCCCACCGACAACCACGATACTGGACGGCTCGAGAGACTTGATCGCACCGATGGTGGCCGTGACAGGCACCGACGGCGACGTCAGAAGTATGGGATACCCGTGCCTGGCGGCGTAGGGCGAGACGCTCAGCGCGTCCGCGAAGGACGCACCCGATGCGAGAATCGCCCTCCTGGGCAGGCCGCGACGCTTGGCGAGCGCTTCGGCGATGAGTGCGGAGGTCTCGTAGCGGTTTGAGCCGCCGATACGGTCGATGCTGGCGAGTACTGTCTTGCCCTTCTCCTTCGATATCTCGAACGCGTTTTTCGAGATAGCCGCTCCAATCTCTGCGTACGCCGTGGACGAGACGCTGGCGAGTCCGCCGAGGACGATTGCATTCGTGGCACGAAGGCGGCGGATCTCGTCGCAGACAGCACCCGCGGCGGTCTGGGAGTCGGTCTGCAGCACTGGGGCACGGTACGACTGGGCGAGCGGCACACCGCAGAGCACGTCGGGATAGTCCCACGCCGACGCGACGACGACGGTAGAGGCGCCGGCTGGAAACCCCTGCTTGGATACCTCGACTGACGTCTCGATCCGGTTGGAACCGGCGAGCCGATGGATTTCGGGCGTGAACTCGCGACCGACGAAGCCGTCATCGTTCCACAAGAAGACCTTGCGGATGTAGTTGGACTCGTCGTTGTCCCACTCGCAGAACAGGAGTCGCGCGCCGTCGGCATGTCCGGACACTATCTGCGGATCGTTGTAGCGGGTCGAGGCGTCGCGCGAGGCGATGACCGTGGCCTTCAGACTCCAGTCGGTACCGTCATCAGAGTGCCACAGCGTGATGTCGCCGCCTCGGGTGGCAAGGGGCTGTTCTGCAGGGAGCGCCTGGTCGTCCGGCATGCCGCCAGTCACGAGGAAGGCATCGATGCCCTGGGGGGTGATCTCGAACGTACCGGCGTCGAAAAGGTTGTCTGTGCCGGTGATGACACTCTCAACCCAGGCGGATCCGTCCCACCGCGCACAGCGCCACGTGTAGGCCGGGGGATCGTTCGTGCCAACGAGGTACAACAGCATCGGGTCGCCCGAGGCGTTCTCGCGCACGACCACCTGGTCGCTGTACTCATCGCCCGTGTCCACGACGATGCCAGTCGTCTCAAGCGACCTGCGCGAAGCCATCGTGAGCGTCGCGGTCACCGACTCTCCGTTGGCGGCGAAGGCCCCGACGCCCGGTTGCCAGTTGAAGTAGTAGACGTCCTGACGCAGAAACTGGTTGGTGGAGATGCGCATGTTCCGCCACACAGCCGCAACATGGTAGCCGCCGGACGAGTCGACGGCCGTGTTGATATACCAGTAGTCCCCGGTGGACGTAGGTTGCGTCGAGTCATACGTGGAGCCGTCAAGGAGGATTTCCGGTGCGCTCCACTCCACCCCGCCGTCCGCCGTCCGCGACGACGCGACAGAAACCCAATCGCCCTTGGTGGCGCCCCAGTCGCTCCGTACGAACAGGCGGATGGTCCCCGAGGTCTCCACATGAGGCTGACAGTACGTGCTCACAAGCGTCCTGCCGCCTGCGATGATGGGTCCCAGGTCGACCCACTCGTCATCGGAGTGCGGATAGCGCGACCGCGCATGCCGCAGAGCGGTGCCATGTGAGCCATAGAAGACGTTCAGGTACCCGTCGCCGTCGATGATGAGCGCAGGACCGCCGTGCGCGTCATCCCCGAGCGTGTTCGTGCCGACGACGCTTGCGGACCCCCAGGAGCTCTCCCCGTGGTTGTAGCCGGTCACATACGGATCCAGCCCGTACCCCTGGTAGGCGAGGTAGGTACTGTCAGACACTGCGTCATAGACCGCCTCGGGATGGATGACCATCGACTCGTAGATGGCGTTCCCAGACGCTGACTTCTCGAAGAAGTCCGCGACCCATGCCCCGGCGGGAGCGGTAAGTAGGGCCCCGACGGCCAGCGCACCAACGAATGTGAACCAGAGCCTGTTCCTCATGCCACCGCACCGGAGAAGTCGACAAGACGTTGACGTACACTGTAGGCGAAGGGTGAGACACGGGCAAGAGGTGCAGGCACCCGATTTCGACGACATCTATGATGAGTCAACGAAGATGACGTTCGACGACATTCTTACGTGAGGCAACGGGTTGGACTAGAATCGCCCGATGCCATGTTCACGACCCGGCGGAGGTGCGGGTGCTCAAGAAGATACTCCGCGGCGCGGGCGGTGACGCACTCAAGTATTTCCCGGTGCGGCTGGTTCCGGCGCTGACCTCGCTTGTGACCGTGCCGGTGTTCACGCGCATGGTGGATAAGGCCGATTATGGCAACTTCTACCTAGTCAACTCGATGACGTCGCTTGCCGCCACCCTGGCGACCGCCTGGATCACTTCATCGGTGGTGCGCTTCTACTGGGTCTACGAGCGCAAAGGCGAGCGCGACACATACATCTCGACCATCCTATGGTCGACGATTGGATCCATCGCAGCGGTATCCGCGCTGGCGGCCATCGCGGTGTTCGCCTTCCCGGGGGCCTTCTCCGACGGTGTGCAGCGACTGTTGCCTATCGCATTCGCGGGACTCGGCGTCAACTACCTCGTGCAGGTGCTCCAGCAGATCATGAGGGCGGCGAATCGCTCCTCAGCATACGCGACCCTCGCCGTCGCCTCGAACATCCTGGCGACCGTGTTCGGCGTGTACTTCGTGGCCGGAGCCAAGATGGGCGCGTTCGGCATCCTGCTCGGCGTGGTCATCGGCAACGCGCTGCTAGTGCCATTCGGCCTGAGGAACGCGCGCAGCGAGGGGTCGCTGTCTCCTGTCCATTACTCGCGAGATGCACTGTACGAGTTCGCCCGGTTCGGCTTCCCGATGGTGCCGTCAGCAATCTCGAGCTGGATGCTCATCCTCTCGGACCGGTACATCATCGGTCTCACCCGGAACGCCGGCGAAGTCGGCGTCTACTCGGTCGCGTACGGGCTCGGCGACAAGATCATGAACCTGATCGTGCTACCGCTGCTGATGACCATGGGCCCAGTGATGGTGCAGACCTTCGAGAAGCATGGCCAGGAACTGGCGCAGCAGGTGCAGACGCAGTTCACGCGCTACTTCATGATGGCGACGTTGCCACTGCTCGCGGGGATGATCGCGGTGTCGCAGGATTTCTTGGCCGTCTTCACAGGGGAGCAGTATCGCGCGGCGTACGGGATCTTGCCGATCGTCTCAGCGGGCGTGCTGTGCAACGGACTCGTGCAGATCGCTGGCAACGGTGCCGCACTCCACAAGAAGACGACCATCATCATGACCAACACTATGATTGCTGCAATCGCGCAGGTCGCGGCCAACCTTGTGCTCGTGCCTCGCTTCGGATACCCAGTCGCAGCGTGGACGACGCTTGGCTCCTACATCGTCTTGCTCTCTCTCACGTGGATACGGAGCCGCCCGTTCATGGCGTGGAGGATCCCATGGGCCGACATCGCCCGCACCGCTCTTGCCGCAATCCTCATGGGGGCTTCGGTCTGGGGCATTTCTCGCTTCATCGGCACGTCGTTCGTGACACTGCTCGTTGAGGCGCTGGCGGGCGCCGTGCTCTACATCGCCCTGCTCGTGGTCGTCGGCGCCGTGCGTGCCGATGAGAGAGCGTTCTTGACCGAGGTCGCTGCCCGGGTGGGGACCCGCCTGAAGGGCCGCCGATGAGCGTGCGCGTCGCTATCTTCGGCCCGCTGCCCTCCCCCGGCGCCGTCGGCGGTGTCGCCACCCACACAGCCTCGCTCGCCTCGGCGCTCCGCGATAGCGGAGTCGCGGTCCGCGTCCTGGACGACGCCCACGCCCGCGGCGCGACACCGGCTGGCGCTGATGGTGTCCGTGGCGCGTCCGCGGCCGTGCGGCTTCGCCTCGCACTCGCCGCCCGCACACGCACCACCGGGCGCGTCACGGCGTTCGAGACGCTCGATGCGCTCGGCGTGCCGCGCGCCACAGCGCGCGCCCGGAGCTTGCTGCTCGCGAGCGCGTGCCGGGCGTTCAACCCGCAGGTACTCCACGTGCAGCAGGCCGACTTCCGCCCGCTGTTCGCTGATGCCGCCGGCCTCGACATGCCGCGGGTGATCGCTGTTCACGGCCTCGGCGCGCTCGAAACGCGTGAGTATCCAGGACTGGCCGATGCCGTCCCCGCGAACCTCGAGGCGGCAGCGTTGATCACCACCCCCTCCCGCGCGCTTGCGCGCGAAGTCGCCGCACTCGGCATCGAGCCGGGGCGCATCAAGGTGATTCCGAACGGGGTGGATCACGTGCGCTTCTACCCGCGTGAGCGCGCACTGGCGCGCGAGCGGCTCGGGCTGGATCCCGACGTCCCGCTCGTGGTGTTCGCAGGACGCGTCACGGTGCACAAAGGCGCGGGCGACCTCGCGATCGCGTGGGCGGGCGTCCGCCGCGCGCTCCCGCGCGCGCGAGTGGCGTTCGTCGGCCCGGCGGGCGATGCCGACATCAGCGGCGTCCACGGCGCTATCGCGCCCGGCGCAGTCGACCCGGACACGCTCTCCTGGTGGTATGCCGCTGCCGATGTCGTGGCGGTTCCGAGCCGCTACGAGGGCTTCGGACTTGTTGCGCTCGAGGCGATGGCGTGCGGCCGCGCGGTCGTTGCGTGTGCGGTCGGCGGACTGCCCGAAGTAGTCCCCGCAGCCGCCGGCGTGCTTGTCGCGCCCCGTGACATCGCTGCCCTCGAGGAGGCCATCACGGCGATGCTCAGAGACCCCGACGCGAGAGGCGCGGCAGAGGCCGCGGCGCGTAAAGCGGCGTCGGCCTACACGTGGGCAGCGACCGCGGCGGCATTCGCGAACACCTACGATACGCTGCTGCGATGCTGACGCCCGCCTAGACCCTGTGCTAACCTAGCGCGGGTTCTAAAGCCACCCGGCTCGACTGCAAAGGACCCCCATGAGCAATGTCACTGTCATCGGCACCGGATACGTCGGCCTCGTGACCGGCGTCTGCCTCTCGAAGTCCGGTCACACCGTCACGTGCGTCGACATCGACCCGAAGAAGATCGACTCGCTGCGCTTAGGCGTGAGCCCGATATTCGAGCCCGGCATAGAGGAGCTGCTCGCGGAGGGCGTCGCCGCAGGAACGCTTCGTTTCGAGACGCCCGCCGACGGCTGGCGCGATCTCGTGAGCGACGTCACCTTCGTTGCGGTGGGCACCCCGATGGCGCCCAACGGCTCGGCCGACCTTTCTGCGGTGCGTGCGGTGGTCTCGTCGCTCGCTCGCGAGGCCGACCGGCCATTCGTGCTCGTCATGAAGTCGACGGTGCCTCCCGGCACCGGTGCGGCGCTCACGGAGCGCTACGTACAACACGCCGCCACGCCGATCGCCTACGTCTCGAACCCGGAGTTCCTCCGGGAGGGCCACGCGATCCACGACTGGTTCCACACCGACCGCATCGTGCTCGGCAGCGACGACGCGGCTGCGCTCGAGACCATGCGAGCGCTGTACGCCGACATCGACGCGCCGGTGCTGGCCACCGATGTCACCAGCGCCGAGACGATCAAGTACGCGAGCAACGCGTTTTTGTCCACGAAGATCTCGTTCATCAACGAGATTGCCAACCTCTGCGACTGCATCGGCGCAGACGTCGACGCCGTGGCCCACGGCCTGGGTCTCGACGCGCGCATCGGTGCGCAGTTCCTGAAGGCCGGCATCGGCTACGGCGGGTCGTGCTTCCCGAAAGACACGCGGGCGCTCGACTTCATCTCGACGCTGAACGGCTACCAGTTCACCTTGCTCAAGTCCGTCATCGAGGTGAACAACAGACAGCGGCTGCTGCCGGTGGTCCACCTGACGCGTGCGATGCGCGACATGCACGATCGCTCGGTCGCGGTGCTCGGTCTCTCCTTCAAGCCGAACACCGACGACGTACGCGAGTCTCCGGCTCTCGACATCGTGCCGCTTCTCGTCGAGGAGGGAGCTGACGTGCGCGTGTACGACCCGATCGCGGCGTCCGTGCTGCTGCCGGCGGGCGCTCGACGCACCGAGACCGTGTGGGATGCGCTCGACGGGGCGTCCGCCGCCGTGGTCGTCACCGAGTGGCAGGAGTTCGTGGACCTCGACTGGACGCGCGTACGCGAGCTCATGCGCGACCCGGCCATCGTCTTCGATGGACGCAACTGCCTCGACTCGGCGCGCGTCACCGAAGCGGGACTCACGTACATGGCCGTGGGCCGTCCTGGAGCGCATCGCGGAGCGTAGGGCGATGCGGATACTGTACATCCACCAGTTCTTCGCCACCCGCGAGTCCTCGCTCGGACTCATCCGCTCGTACGAGTTCGCCCGGAGATGGACCGCCGAAGGACACGAGCTCACCGTCATCACGAGCTCCTCTCGCCTGCCTGACGAGTTCGACAAGCGCCTCCTGTGCGAGGGCGTCATCGACGGCATCCGCGTCCGGTCCGTGCGCGTGCGCTACTCGAACTACATGGGGTACGCGCGCCGCATGTGGTCGTTCGCGCTGTTCACGATCGGCGCGACGTTCCTCGCCGTGACGTCCGGCAAGCACGACGTCGTGTTCGCGACCTCCACGCCGCTCACCGTCGGCATCCCGGGCTGGGTCGCGTCCGCGCTCACCCGAACGCCGTTCGTCTTCGAGGTGAGAGACCTGTGGCCTGAAGCGGCCATCCAGATGGGAGCGCTCAAGCGCAACGGCCTCCTTGCACGCGCAGCCAAGCATCTCGAGCGCTTTTTGTACCGTCACGCAAAGCACGTCATCGCCTTGTCTCCCGGCATGGCAGACGGCGTCCTCGCTGAAGGCGTGCCGCCGGAGCGCGTCCACATGGTCCCCAACTCCTCGGACCTGGACCTGTTCTACCCTGCCCCGAAAGACCACGGGTTCTTGGCCTCGCTCGGCGTTCCCGAGGACGCCTTCGTGGTCGGGTACGCAGGCGCCATCGGACCGTCCAACGCCGTCGAGGCGCAGGTGCCGGAAGCGGCGCGCGCCTTGCACGAGCGGGGCCGCGACGACATCGTGTTCGTCATCGCGGGCGACGGCAAGTGCTTGCCGAAGCTCAAGGAGCTGACCGACGGGCTTCCGAACGTGCGCCTCGTCGGCTCGCTGCCTAAGAAAGACGTCCCGGTTCTCACGCGGTCCGCCGACGTGCTGATGACGCTGTTCGCCGACGTGCCGATCCTTGCGACGAACTCGCCCAACAAGTTCTTCGATGGGCTTGCCTCCGGACGCCCGATGATCGTCAACTCGAACGGCTGGACACGCGCTCTGGTCGAGGAGCACGACTGCGGCGTGTACGTGCCTGCGGGTGACGGCGTCGCTCTGGCCGACGCCCTCGAGAAGCTTGCGTCAGACCGCGATCGCCTCGAAGAGATGGGCCGCAACGCACGGCGGCTTGCCGAGGAGCGATTCTCGCGCGACGACCTGGCCGACCAGGTGCTGGCCGTCTTGGAAGACGCCGCTGGAAGCCGCTAGCGGGCGGTCGACGTCGCGGCAGCGGACGCCCAGTCCTTACCGACCACGACGAGCACGTCGGTCTTGTAGGAGTACATCCCGCGAGACGGCACCAAGTCCGCCACGGGCAGCGCTGCTGCAACCGCCTCCGCCTTGGCTTTCGCGGCCTCCGTCGCGTAGACCACGAGCGTCCGGTCGTACACGAACTGGTTCGCGTTCCCGACTTCGACGACGTTGAAGCCCGCGCGTTTGAGGACGTCGGCGGCAGAGGCTGCCACGCCTGACATGCCGGCGCCGTTTCGCACCGTCACGCTCACCTGGCTCGGGACGACCGGCTCTGCCGTGGGCGTGCTCTCGAACGGCCTGCCCGCATTCATCGCCTCGACGAGCTGCCGCATCTTCTCTTTGTCAGGGTAGACGTACGGGCTCTTCCACGTACCAGGGATGGTCGCCGCGTCGATGTCGTCAGGCGAGATGCCTTGCAGCGATCGGGCGATGCGCACGATCTCGCCAGCGGGCAAGGTCGAGGTCATGTACTCGGATATCGCCGTGATCGCAGCCGGCAGCTTCACGATGCCGCTCGGGTTGGCGAGCTGCTTGGCGAGCGCCTTGAAGAACGTCTGCTGGTGGCGCATGCGGGTGAAGTCCGCGTCCGGGAAGGCGCGGCTTCGCACGTACACGAGCGCGTGGTATCCGTCCAGGAGCTGGTAACCTGGCTCGATCTTCTTGGCCGTCTTGAACGGCGAGATGTCCGCTTTCCAGTCGTCGATGGGCCTATCGACGTCCACCCACACTCCGCCGATGGCGTCGACGGCCTTCACGAACCCTTTGAACCCGATGTCGACGTAGTGGTTGACCTCCAGACCGGTCTCGTTCTTGATCGTCTCCACGAGCAGCGCGTCTCCGCCGTAGAACTTGGCGGCGTTGATCTTCCCGACACCGTGGCCAGGGATCTCAGCGCGCATGTCTCGCGGGATGGACAACAGCCAGACCTTCTTGGCCTTCGGGTCGATGCGCGCGACGATGATCGTGTCCGCACGCGACGCAGTATCGCGGGGCCTCGCGTCGCTGCCCGTGATCAGCACCGTGAACGGCTCGAGGTGATCCTGCTTCGGCTTGTCGAGCGCCTGCTGCAGCTTGGTGTCAGCGAGCGCTGCCTTGCTGATACGCCGGTCGAGGCTCCGGAACCAAATCAGCCCGTAGGCCGCAACGCCGAGCACGATGAGCGCGAGCACGCCAGCCGCTATCGCAAGCCGTCGCTTGAGAGCGCGCTTGCGCTGCACCTCGTGCACGCGCATCCGCGGCGCTGGCTCGACGATGGGTCGAGCCGGAACGGCAGCGCGGCCGCTGCGGAGCGCCGCGTCTCGCTTCTTCTTGTGCCGATCCGACCGCCTGTATCCTTCAGCTGGCACGATGCCCCTGACTCCTCGCTGCTCCGTGTGCCGCCGTCTCTCTCACGCTCCGAGCGCCTCTTTCACCACGCGCACGACCTCGCGCTGCTGCTCTGCGGTGATGCCCGGGAAGCACGGCAGCGCGAACGTCCTCCCGTCGCACGACTCGGCCACCGTGAGGGACGGCCGCTGGAAGCCGGGAAGCTTGGCCAGCGCCTCCTGCTCGTGCAGCGCGAGCGGATAGTACAGCGCCGTCCCGATGCCGGCCTCGTTGAGCGCGTGCATCACGCGCTCCGCCGTTTCGGTATCGGCCGCCTTGACGATGTACAGGTGGAACACCGCATCGCCGTATTCGCGCACGACCGGAAGCTCAAGGCCAGAGACGTCCGCCAGCAGCTCGTTGTAGAAAGCAGCTGCCGCACGACGCTCGGCGTTCCACGCGTCCAGGTGCGGGAGCTTGACGAGCAGGATCGCGGCCTGCAGCGCGTCGAGGCGCGAGTTCACGCCGAACGAGTCGTGGAAGTACTTCTTCGTGGTCCCGTGCTGCGCCATCTTGCGGCATGCGGCGGCAAGCGCCTCGTCGTCGGTGGTGATGATGCCGCCGTCTCCCGCGCAACCGAGGTTCTTGCTCGGGAAGAACGAGAAGGCAGCGGCACGAGCGAGCGAGCCCGCCTTCTTGCCCTTGTAAGTCGCTCCGATGGCCTGGCACGCGTCTTCGACGACGATGAGGCCGTGGCGATCGGCGATCTCGAGCAGCGGGTCCATGTCGACGCACTGACCGAAGATGTGCACCGGCAGGATCGCCTTCGTCCGCGGCGTGATGGCCGCTTCGACCTGCGCCACGTCCATGTTGTAGGTGCCGGGCTCGATGTCGACGAACACCGGCGTCGCGCCGGTGTGCACGATCGCTTCCACGGTCGCGAAGAACGTGAACGGCGTGGTGATGACCTCGTCGCCTTTGCCGATGCCGAGCGCAGCCATGATCAAGAACAGCGCATCGGTGCCGTTGCCGCACGCCACTGCGTGCGCGGTGCCGACGTACGCCGCGATGGCGTCTTCCAGCGCCTTCACCTTCGGGCCGCCGATGAACGCGGCGTTCTCCATCACCTCAGCGATGGCTGCGTCGAGCTCCGTCTTGAGCTCGCGGTACTGGCCCTTCAAGTCGAGCAGGGGGACACCCACGTCTTCACGCTCCTTACGCACCGTTCGGGACACGTCATTGTCGCACGCCGCCGCCCGCGGGCGACAAGGCGTCACGGTCGCGTTACTGGTTCTCCAACAGCTCTTCGTCCGGCACCGAGCGCACAGCGCGTGCCGGCACGCCCATCACGACGGTCTTCGGAGCAACGTCTCGCGTCACCACCGCGCCGGTCGCGACGAACGCCTCTTCCCCGATCTCGATGCCGGGAAGGATGTGCGCACCTCCGCCGACGCGCGCGCCGCGTCGGATAGTGCACCCCTTGAGCGATGCGAAGCGCTTCTCCGTCCGCCCCATGAAGTTGTCGTTGGTGGTCACGACCATGGGCGCGATGAAGACGTCGTCTTCGATGGTCACGTAGGCGGTGACGTACGCGCCGCTTTGGATCTTGGTGCGCGAGCCGATCGTCGTGTCGTTCTCGACCGTGACAGAGCGGCCGATCACGACGTTCTCGCCGATGCGGCAGCGCTCTCTCACGCCCGCGTTATCGCCGACGATGCACCCTGGGCCGAAGGTCGTCCCTGCCATGAGCACCGTGTGGCTGCCGACCGAGCAGCCCGCGCCGAGCACGAGCGGCGCAAGTTCGCCGCCCTTCGCGGTCGAGCGCGGTCCGAGCTTGGGACGCTTGCCCAAGACGGCGAAGTCCGCGACGGTGCACCGCTCTTCGAGCACCGTGCCTGGATGGACGGTGACGTGGTCCCCGATGACGCACCCTGCCCCGATGACGACGCCTTCGCACAGGTGGACGAAGCTGCCGATGACGGCCCCCTCGCCGACCCTCGCGCCTTGATCGATGACGACGCCCGGTCCGAGAACCGCCCCGGCGCCAAGAGTCGCTTCCGGATGAACGGACGCCTCCACGGTTCACACCTCCACGCGCGTCGGCACCGGAGCGCCGCCTGCGGCGATCGACTCGTCGACTGCCTCAAGCACGCGCACCACCCGAAGGCCGTCACGCCCGTCGCTCCTGGGTGTGGCGCCGCTCTGGCAGCACGAGATGAAGTGCTCCATCTCCTCCTGCAGCGGCTCTTTGAGCGGGACCCAGGGCACGTGGATGTCGCCGAACCTGAGCTGCACGTCGGCTCCGTACGGCAACGCTTCGGGCGGCTCGACGCCGCGGTCGTACACCCAGATCTTCTCCGTCGCCTGCATGTCATCGAACACGAGCATCTGCTTGCTTCCGACGACCGTCAGCCGCCGCACTTTGTGCGGGTCCAGCCACGACACGTGGATGTTGGCCATCCGGCCGCTTCTGAACCGCAGGTTGGCGAACACCGTGTCGTGCACGCCGGGTGTCACGAACGCCGCACCGCTCGCGCTCACCGATTCCGGCATCTCACCGAGCAGGTACAGCGCAATCGAGACATCGTGCGGCGCGAGAGACCAAAACGCGTTCTCCTGCGTGCGCACCTTGCCGAGGTTGAGCCGCTGCATGTACAGGTACAGCACGTCGCCGAGGTTGCCGGAGGCGATGTAGTCTTTGATCCAGCCGATGGCGGAGTGGTACTCCATCAGGTGCCCCACCATCAGCACCACGCCTGCAGCGTCCGCCGCCCGGACGAGGTCCTCCGCGTCCGAGGACGTCAGCGTGAGCGGCTTCTCGACGAAGCAGTGCTTGCCTGCATCGATCGCCGCGCGTGCGATCGCGTGATGGGTCGGCGCCGAGGTCGCGATCACGACGGCGTCCACCTCGTGCCCGGCCAGCAGCTGCTCGATGGACGCCACCGTGGGGACGCCGGGGTATGCGGCCTCGAACCGCGCGCGGTTCTTCTCGGAGGCATCGCACAGCGCGACGAGCTCCGCCGAGGCGAGCCGCGCGAGGTTGCGGACGATGTTCGGCCCCCAGTACCCGTAGCCGACCATGCCGATGCGGAGCGGCGCGGCGCTCACAGCAGCACCACCCGCTCGGTGCGGTGATCGCGCATGGCGTTGCGGGTGTCGAGCACCAGGCGCGCATGCTCGGCTATAAGCCCGTAGTCCACGTTGGAGTGGTTGGTGACGACGACGAGCGCATCTGCCGAGCTCACCGTCCCTGCGTCGAGAGCCACGTGCGGAACGGCGAGGCCGTCTACGACGAGCTCGGGCACGTACGGGTCGTGGTACACCACGTCCGCTCCCTTCGCGCGCAGAAGCTCGATGACCTTGATAGCCGGGGATTCGCGCATGTCGTCGATGTCCGCCTTGTACGCGACTCCGACGACGAGCACGCGGCTGCCGTTGAGCGGCATCCGAAGGTGCTCGTTCATGGCGTCCATGAGCCGGCGCACGACGTAGTACGGCATCGACTCGTTCACCTTGCCGGAAAGCTCGATGAACTCCGTATGGAAGTCGTACTGCCGCGCCTTCCACGAGAGGTAGAAGGGGTCGATGGGGATGCAGTGCCCGCCGAGACCCGGACCGGGGTAGAACGGCATGAAGCCGAACGGCTTGGTCTTGGCCGCGTCGATGACCTCCCACAGATCGATGCCCATCCGCTCGCACAGCTGCAGGAGCTCGTTGACGAGCGCGATGTTCACGCTGCGGAAGATGTTCTCGAGAAGCTTCGTCATCTCCGCTGCGCGTGTCGTCGAGACGGGCACGACGGTGTCGATGAACCGTGAGTACATCGCCACGGCCCGCTCAGTGCACGCCGGCGTGACGCCGCCCACGACCTTCGGCGTGTTCTTGGTCTGGTACACGGGATTGCCCGGATCGACGCGCTCAGGCGAGAACGCCAAGAACAGCGTCTCTCCCACCTTCAGGCCGCCCGATTCCAAGATCGGCTGGATGACCTCTTCGGTCGTTCCAGGGTACGTCGTCGACTCGAGCGTCACGAGCGTGCCCGGCTTCAGGTGCGGAGCCACCGACCGCGCGGCCGCCTCCATGAACGACGTGTCGGGCTCCTTCATCTCGTCGAGCGGCGTGGGCACGCAGATCGCGATGGCGTCGCACTGCGAGACGTCTGAGAAGTCGGTCGTCGCACGGACGAGGCCGTCGTTCACGAGCGGAGCGAGCCGCTCGCTCAAGACGTCGGGGATGTAGCTCACGCCCGCATTCACCGAGCCCGCCTTCTCCGCGGAGACGTCGAACCCGATGACCGTGTGGCCGGCGCTCGCCATCTCCACGGCAAGCGGCAGGCCGACGTACCCCAGGCCGACCACGCCGAGCACGGCCGAACCGTCCTGTAGACGCTCAAGAAGCCCCATCGTGTTCCCTTCCGTCGAGTGGAGCTGCAGACGACGCGAACCTTAGGATTTTATCGCAAACATGAGCTTGCCGCTGCAGGCGAGCTCCTCGCCGACGTAGGCGCGCCCCTCACCGAACCCGAGCGCTCCGCGCGACCTCGTGATGCGGACCTCCATGCGGAGCGTGTCGCCGGGGCGCACCTGGCGCTTGAAGCGCACGCCGTCGATGCCTGCGAACAGCGCGATCCGGCCGCGGTTCTCCGGCAGCGAGAGGAGCGCCAGAGCACCGACCTGCGCCATCGCCTCGACGATGAGCACACCGGGCATCACCGCGTACCCGGGGAAGTGCCCCGGCACCCAGAAGGCGTCCTCGCGCACGTCGAGGTACCCGGTCGCGCTCTCGCCCGGCACGACGTCCTCGGCACGGTCGACGAGCAAGAACGGGTCCCTGTGCGGTAGGATGCACGCGACCTCTTCACGCGTGAGCACCAGCGTCTCCTCCCTCGGTCTCGACCCACTCGATGGCAGCGCCCACTGCGGCCAGCTTCCCGACCAGGTCCTCGTATCCACGCTCGATGTGGTAGGTGTCGCCCACCACGGTCTCCCCCTCGGCCACAAGCCCCGCGAGCACCAGCGCAGCACCCCCGCGCAAGTCCGGCGCCTTGACCGGGGCCCCCGAGAGCCGCTTCACGCCCCGAACGATCGCCCGGTGCCCGTCGATCGTGATGTCGGCGCCCATCCTGCGCAGCTCGTCAGCGAACATGAACCTGCTCTCGAACACGTTCTCGGTGATGACGCTGTCGCCGTCGGCAAGCGACAGCAGCGTCATGAACTGCGGCTGCATGTCGGTCGGAAAACCGGGATACGGCAGCGTGGCGACGTCGACGGGCGCGAAACGGCCCGGGCCTGCCACCGTCATCCGCGTCCCGTCCACGGACACCGCAACACCAGCGTCCGCGAGCTTGCTGAGCACGAGCTCGAGGTGCGCCGGATCTGCGCCCTCGACCGTCAAGGACTCAGCGGCGAGCGCGCCTGCCACCAGCATCGTTCCCGCCTCGATGCGGTCCCCGACCACGGTGTGCTCCGCTGGCCGAAGCTCGGACACGCCCTCGACGACGAGCGTCGAGGTGCCTGCGCCTTCGATGCGAGCGCCCATGGCCCCGAGAAGCGCGACGAGGTCCTGGATCTCCGGCTCGCGAGCTGCGTTCTCTATCGTGGTCGTGCCGCGCGCCTTGACTGCCGCCATCAGAAGATTCTCGGTCGCGCCGACGCTCGGGAAGTCCAAGAAGATGTGCGCTCCGGAAAGCCCTGCTGGTGCGCTCGCCTCGATGTAGCCGTGCTCGCTCGAGATGGAAGCGCCGAGCTGTTGGAGGCCTTTGAGGTGCAAGTCGATCTTCCGGGAGCCGATGTTGCAGCCGCCAGGCATCGCGACTCGCGCCGTGCCGAAGCGCGCGACGAGCGGCCCGAGGACGAGGATCGAGGCGCGCATGGTCGCCACGAGGTCGTACGGCGCCTCGAACGAGTCCATCGAGGTAGTGTCGATGAAGGCCGTGTCGCCCTCGAAGCGCACGTCCGCCCCGAGCCTGCGAAGCACTTCGGCCATCACCTCGACGTCCGCGATGCGCGGGACGCGATGGAACGTCGACACGCCCTCGGCAAGGATGGCGGCTGCCATGTGCTTCAAGACGGCGTTCTTCGCGCCGCTCACAGTGACCGTTCCGCGAAGGGCCTTGCCGCCTTCTATGCGGATTGCGCGAGACATTCGCCAAGACTCCTCGGAATCGACGGGCGTACAGGACGACATACCCGTAGACGAACCTAAAGAAGCGTACAGGTTCTGGTTGCGTTCCCGCAACGAACCGGCCTCCGCCCCCGTAACGCGAACGGGGCGTCCGAAGACGCCCCGTCTTGGACCGTGCAGCGTCACGCTCGTCGCTCAGCCACCTTGATCTGGACCTCGCACCACTTGAGGTCGGCGACGCACGACGCGATCTCCTCTGCGACGTCCGCGGGCCGTTCTTTGAGCTCTTTCATCCGCTCCTCGATCAACGCTTTGGCGCGGCGAGCGCGCTCCACGTCGATCTGCGACGAGGCGGCGGCGGCGTCGGCGAGCACGATGACCTTGTCCTCGTGCACCTGCAGGTAGCCGCCGGACACCGCGAACCACTCGACGTCCTTGCCGTCGTTGTACCGCACGCGCAGCTCGCCCGGGGCAAGCAGAGTGACCAGCGGCGCGTGCAGCGGAAGGATGCCGCTCTCGCCGTCCGGAGTCGGAGCGATCACCATCTCCACCTCGTTGGTGTACAAGATGCGCTCCGGCGTGACGATCTCGCACAGGAGGGTCTTGGCCATCCCGGACTACACCGCCGCTTTCATCTGCTCGGCTGCCTCGAATACCTCTTCGATGCCGCCCTTGTACCGGAATGCCTGCTCAGGCAGTTCGTCGCACTCGCCCTTCACGATCATGTCGAACCCGCGGATCGTGTCTTCGAGCTTGACGTACTTGCCCTTCATGCCGGTGAACTGCTCGGCCACGTGGAACGGCTGCGAGAGGAACTGCTGGATCTTGCGGGCACGAGCCACGATGAGCTTGTCCTCTTCCGAGAGCTCGTCCATGCCCAGGATGGCGATGATGTCCTGGAGGTCCTTGTAGCGCTGCAGCACCTGCTGCACCGCGCGCGCCACGCGATAGTGCTCCTCGCCGACGATCTCGGGGTCAAGGGCGCGCGACGTCGACGCGAGCGGATCGACGGCCGGATAGATGCCGAGCTCAGCGATGGAACGCGACAGAACGGTCGTCGCGTCCAGGTGCGTGAACGCCGTAGCGGGCGCCGGGTCGGTGAGGTCGTCGGCCGGAACGTAGATCGCCTGCACCGAGGTGATGGAGCCCTTCTTCGTCGAGGTGATGCGCTCCTGCAGCTCGCCCATCTCCGTTGCGAGCGTCGGCTGGTATCCGACAGCGCTCGGCATGCGGCCGAGGAGCGCCGATACCTCGGATCCGGCCTGCGTGAACCGGAAGATGTTGTCGATGAACAGGAGCACGTCTTGACCCTGGTCGCGGAAGTACTCGGCGGCAGTCAAGCCAGCGAGACCGACGCGCAGACGGGCGCCCGGCGGCTCGTTCATCTGGCCGTACACGAGGCACGCCTTGTTGATGACGCCCGACTCCGACATCTCGTTGTACAGGTCGGTGCCTTCGCGGGTGCGCTCGCCCACGCCCGTGAAGACGGACGTGCCGCCGTGCTCCTGGGCCAGGTTGTTGATGAGCTCCATGATGATGACCGTCTTGCCGACGCCGGCGCCGCCGAACAGACCGGTCTTGCCGCCCTTGATGTACGGCTCGAGCAGGTCGATGACCTTGATGCCGGTCTCGAAGATCTCCGTCTTCGGCTCGAGTTCTTCGTACTCAGGCGCCTCGCGGTGGATGGGGTAGTAGTCCTCCACCTCAGGCATCGGCATGCCGTCGACCGGCTCGCCCACGACGTTCCAGATGCGGCCGAGAGTCGAGGGGCCAACAGGCATCATCATCGGCCTGCCGGTGTCGATGACCTCGGTGCCACGCGTGAGCCCGTCTGTCGACGACATCGCAACGGCCCTCACGATGTTCCCGGGCAGGTGCTGCTGCACCTCGGCGACCAAGCGGATGCGCCCGATCGGGCTCTCGGCATCCACCGTGAGCGCGTTGTAGATCGCAGGGATCGACTCCGGCGCGAACTCGACGTCGATGACCGGGCCGATGACGCGAACGACTCGTCCGACGTTCATAGGCGCTTCTTTCTCCTTCGAAGTTGCCATCACGATTCCTCCAAGGCGGCTGCGCCGCCGACGATCTCGGCGATCTCGTTGGTGATCGACGCCTGGCGCGCACGGTTGTAGCTGCGCGTGAGCGTCGTGATGATCTCGCCCGCGTTGTCCGTTGCCGACTTCATCGCCACGCGGCGCGCGCCCTGCTCCGAAGCGGCGCTCTCCAGCAAGGCCCGATAGACGAGCGTCTCGACGTACATCGGCAGGAGCTTCTCCAGCACTGCCGCCGGCGACGGCTCGAAGAGGTACTCGGGCCTCGGCCCGAGCGGCTCCTCGTCGACATCGACCACCGTGCGCTCGATCGGCAGCAGCTGGTGCACCTCCGCCTTCTGCTCGGCCACGTTCTTGAAGCGGTTGAACACCACGTACGCCGCATCGATACGGCCCTCGGAGTACGCTGAGATCACCTGCGCAGCGATCGAGCGGGCATGTGCGAAGGTCGGCTTGTCCGAGATGTCGCGGTATTCCGCGACCGGCTCCACGCCTCGATACTTGAGGTAGCTCAACGCCTTCTTGCCGACGGCGATGATCTCGGCCTCAGCGCCTTCCGCCTCCGCGTCCCTGATGAGTCCTTCGGTGAGCCGCAGTATGTTGGCGTTGAACGCCCCGCACAGGCCTCGATCCGACGTGAGGGCGATGATAGCGACCCGCTTGCGCTCGGGATGTTCCTCGAGCAGCGGGTGCGTCGCTCCCTGCACGTACCGTGCGACGTTTCCCAGGACCTCCATCATCGACAGCGCGTACGGGCGAGCCGACTCGATGCGCTCCTGTGCCTTCTTGATCTTGGCGGTCGCGACCATCTCCATGGTGCGCGTGATCTGCCTCGTGCTCTGCACCGAGGAGATGCGCCGCTTGATGTCGCGAAGGTTCGGCATCTAGCTCTCCTGTGCGCCGGTGAACTGCGCCGTGAACTCCTCCAGGGCTGCGGAGAGCTTCTCCGCGACCTCGTCGGAGATGACCTTCTCGCTCGCGATCGCCTGAGGGATCTCGGGATACGCGCTGTGGACGAACTGCAGGAACTCTGCGCGGAACCGCTGGACCTCGCTCACGTCCACGCGATCGAGGAAGCCCTTGGTGCCTGCGAAGATCGCCATGACCTGGTCCTCGACTGCCATCGGTACGTAGCGGCCCTGCTTGAGCAGCTCCACCAGCCGCGAGCCGCGAGCGAGCGTCGCCTGCGTGGCCTTGTCAAGGTCAGAGCCGAACTGCGCGAACGCCTGCAGCTCGCGGTACTGCGCGAGGTCGAGGCGCAACGAACCCGCGACTTGTTTCATCGCCTTGATCTGAGCGTTGCCGCCGACGCGCGACACCGAGATGCCGACGTTGATGGCCGGACGGACGCCCTGATAGAAGAGGTCCGTCTGCAGGAAGATCTGGCCGTCGGTGATCGAGATGACGTTCGTCGGGATGTACGCCGAGACGTCGCCAGCCTGGGTCTCGATGATCGGCAAGGCCGTGAGCGAGCCGGCGCCGTTGGCGTCGTTCAGCTTCACGGCACGCTCGAGAAGACGGCTGTGCAGGTAGAAGATGTCGCCAGGGTACGCCTCGCGTCCCGGGGGACGACGGAGCGTGAGCGACATCTGCCGGTATGCGACGGCCTGCTTCGAGAGGTCGTCGTACACGCACAAGACGTGGCGTCCGGGGTTGTCTGCGCTCGCCGGCTTGCCGTCCTCTCCGGTGTACATGAAGTACTCGCCCATCGCGCAGCCAGCGAGCGGCGCGATGTACTGTAGCGGCGCAGGGTCGGATGCGTTGGCAGCCACTACGATCGTGTAGTCCATCGCGCCGTACTGCTCAAGCGTCTCCACGACGCCAGCGACGGTCGAAGCCTTCTGACCGATGGCGACGTACACGCAGATGACGCCCTTGCCCTTCTGGTTGATGATGGTGTCGATCGCGACCGCGGTCTTGCCGGTCTGCCGGTCGCCGATGATGAGCTCACGCTGGCCGCGACCGATCGGGATCATGGCGTCGATGGCCATGATGCCCGTCTGCAGCGGCTCGTGCACGCCCTTGCGCTCGACCACGCCCGGGGCTTTGAACTCGACCGGGCGGTAACCCTCGGCCTCGATGGGCCCCTTGCCATCCAGTGGCTCGCCGAGCGGGTTCACGATGCGACCCAGGAAGCCGCGGCCGGAGGGGACCTCGATGATGCGGCCCGTGGTGCGGACCGTGTCGTTCTCCTTGATGAGCGAGGTCTCGCCCATGAGCACGGCGCCGATCTCGTCACGGTCGAGGTTGAGCGCCATGCCCATGACGACGCGACCGGTGCTGCTCGACACGAACTCGAGCAGCTCGCCTGCCATGGCGCCTTTCAGTCCCTCGACGCGAGCGATGCCGTCGCCGACCTGGATGACCGTGCCGACCTCGCGTACGTCGACCGACGGCTTGAAGGAGGCGAGCTGCGCCTTCAAGACCTCGTCGATGCGTGATGCGGTGATCTCGACCACGCTATGCGTCACCTCCCTGGCGTGCTGTTGAAAGGGCCTGCCGGAGCTCGCGCAGCTGCGTGTTCACGCTGCCATCGAGCACGCGGCCGGCCACCTTGATGACGATGCCGCCGAGTATCGAGGGGTCGACCCGCTCTTGCAGCGAGACCGTGCGCCCTGTGGCGGCAGCAAGCTTCTCTACGAGCCGAGCACGCAGCGCGTCGGACAGCGGCACTGCGGTGGTCACCTCGGCGACCACCACGCCCCGCTTCTCCTCCAGGAGACGCCCGTACTCGCTCGCGACCTGGCCCAGCAGGTCGGTGTGCCCGCGCTCCACCATGAGCCCGGCCACGGCGACGACCTCCGGCACGACGGCGTCCCCGAAGATCGCGCGCATGATCTCGCGCTTCTTCTCGCCAGGAACGCTCGTGTCCAGAAACGCCTCGCGCAGGTCCACGTTGCCGCGGACGGCCCTCACGACGGCCTTGAGCCCCTCGTCTACGGCGTCGAACGCGTCAGACACCGTGGCCAGGTCGTACAGGGCCCGCGCGTAGGTGCTGACCGTCTCGCTAGCGCTCATCCAGGCTGCCCACCTCTGCGATGTACCGCTCGATGAGCGCTTCGTGCTCTGCCGGCGAGAGCTGCTCGCCCAAGATCTTGCCGGCGACGGCCACGGACAGCTCCGCGACCTTCGCTTGGAGCTCTGCGAGCGCTGCTGCGCGCTCCGCCTTGATGGCCTCGAGCGCCTTCGCCTTCTCGGCCTCGGCCTCCTCCTTCGCCTTGGCGACAATCTCGGCCTTCATGTTCTCGGCGACGGTGCGCCCCTGCTCGATGATCTTCGCAGCCTCCGTGCGCGCCTCGGCCATCTGCTGCCGGTACTCCTCCAGCAGACGCTCGGCCTCGATGCGCGTGTCCTCGGCCTTCTCGAGCGATTCGCGGATCTTCTCGGCTCGCTCGTCGAGCATCTTCGTGATCGGCGGGAACGCGAACTTCGCCAGCAGCACGAACAGCACGACGAACGCGGCGAGGTTGACGTAGAGCTCTACGCCAAGCGGGATGATCTTCTCCACGCGTTCTACCTCCCGAAGTCGGCGCGTCGGCTACTTGACGCCCTGCAGGACGAAAGCGAGAACGAAGCCGAGCAGGCCGATGGCCTCGGTCATGCCCAGAGCGATGAACATGGTGGTCTGCAGGCGACCGGCCATCTCCGGCTGACGCGCCATGGACTCGATCGTCTTCGAGCCGATCATGCCGATGCCGAGCGCGGCGCCGATGCCGCCCAGACCGAAGGCGAGGCCTGCACCCAAGACTGACAGCGAACCGATCACGACTTCCTCCTCCTGATCGTGCACCGACCGGTCCTTCCGGCGGTGTCTGCTCCCATCGTCCTCACGTCGCACCAAAGCGACGGTGATACCTTCCCTAGTGCTCCGAAGCGTGGAGCGCTCCGTTGATGTACACGGCAGTCAGAATCGCGAAGATGTACGCCTGCAACACGGCCACGAAGAGCTCGAAGCCGCGCAGGACGACCTGCATGATGAACGACAGCGGAAGCACCACGAAGCTGGTCGCCGCGACGTGCTCGATCGCTATAGCCATGAAGATCGCGAATACGCCGAGCATGATGTGCCCCGCGTACATGTTGGCGTACAGACGGATGCCCAGCGTGATCGGCCTCAGGAAGTGCGAGATGATCTCGAGCACGAAGATGAACGGCGCGAGCCACACGGGCGTCCCGGACGGAATGAAGCTCTTGATGTACCGTCCGAGCCCGTTCTTCTTGATGCCGATGCCGTTGTACACAGTGAACACGATGAGGCCCCACATGAACGTGGTGCCGAGCGTGCCCGTGCCAGGCAGCGCAGGCGGGATGTTGCCAAGAAGGTTGTTGAATAGCACGAAGAAGAACACGGTGCCGATGAATGGGAAGTACTTCCGGCCCTCGGGCCCCATGACCTCTGCGCACAGGCTGTCGCGGACGAACGCGACGCCCGCCTCTGCGAGGTTGTAGATGCCGCTCGGCACAAGCTTGGGCTTGCGCGACGCGACCACGAAGAACAGCGTCGTCAAGACAAGAGCGATCAACATCCAGAACGTGTAGTTCGTCAAGGTGAAGTGAGCTGGGTTGTAACTCTCTGCGATGCCGAGATGCTCCCCCTTGAGCGGCAAGACCGACAGCTCGTGGACAAGCTTCTCTATGCCGGCGTTCAACGGGTCTGCCGATGCGGTTGGCGCTGACACCTGCAGCTCTCCCTCCTACGCGATGATGCCTGACGATACGGACCGGATCTCGCGAAGACCTTCCACCACCGTCGATGCGAGGAAGGCCACGACGAGGCTGATGCCGAATGGTGCGAGGGCGCCCGGAGCCACCGCCGAGCAGACTGCCAGCATGGCGGCGTACACCAAGAGGCGCACGAACGTGAGCGACGAGACGACGGCAAGACCCAGATAGGGCGTGCCAGGCCGGACGAAGGCCACTCCGATGCGAGAGAGCACAGCGAAACCGACGCCGAGCGTCAAGCCGCAAGCGCACGCGCCGACTGCGCGTCCTGCGGCAAGCGCGCTATCGAGCACGGCCGATCCCAGCTTGCAGCCCCTCTCACCCGACGGCTTGCGTGGATGCGCCCCGGACGCGCCACGACGCGAAGCCGCTGGCGGCACCGCGCATGACGCATGGCTGAACGCTTCCGGCCGGGGGGACCCGAAAGCGTGCTCACTATACACCAACGTTCACAAGCGCAACAAGGATTACTTCTCAGCGTCCTCGTCGTGCTGCACGACCTCGAAAAGCCCGAGCCACTGAGCCATGTAGGCCGAGACGGCACCGAGAACCAGAAGCGTCACGAGCCGATACGCCGGCGGCGCCCAGCGCACGGCGTATCCCCCGATCGCAAGCGCCGCGGACCACACATAGATGATCAGAACGGTCTGGGTGTGGCTGAACCCGCGATGGAGGAGCCTGTGATGGATGTGGCCCTTGTCCGCCGCCTGAATCGGCTTGCCGCTGATCTTCCGGCGGATGATCGCTGAGAAGGTGTCGAACACCGGCACGCCGACGATGACGATGGGGACGACGAGGGCGATAGTCGCGAGCGACTTCATGACGCCCAGGAGCGAGATGCACGCGAGGAGATAACCGAGCGTGAGCGCCCCTGAATCTCCCATGAAGATGCTCGCGGGATGGAAGTTGTACCGAAGGAAGCCGACGCACGCGCCGACGAGAACACCAGCAACCAAGGCAGCCACCAGCGTGTTTCCCTGGACCGCGAGCGCGAACAGCGACAGACCGGCGATCGCAGAGACCCCCGCCGCCAGACCGTCAAGACCGTCGATGAGGTTGATGACGTTCGCGAAGCTCACGATCCAAACGACGGTGAGAGGCACGGACAGCGCTCCCAGAACGATGACTCCGCCGCCGAACGGATTGCCGACGTACCCGATGCGCAGCCCTCCAAGCGCCACGACCAGGGCAGCGACGATCTGGCCGAGGAACTTTGCGCCCGGATTCATCTCGATCACGTCGTCGATGACCCCGACCCCGAATATGACGACAGCTCCCGCGGCCATCGCGAGCACCTGTCGGGGCGAAGCCGCCAGCACAGGCCGCCATCCGAGCAGACGCTCACCTGCAAGCTGCAGAAGCACGCCCGCCACGATGCCGAAGAACATGGACACTCCGCCGATCCGAGGGATGACGCCGGAATGAACGTGCCTCCCCCCGGGGTGGGCGACGATCCCAAGACGGATCCCCACCGTTCGCACCACCGGCGTGAGCGCGAGCGTGACGACCGCCGCGGCAAGGGCGTCGATCACGAGTGAGATGACGACCCCTCTCACCTGCTCGGCTCCTCGAGAGCTCGCACGACGACGCCGCTTTCGGCCAGCATCTCAGCGGCAAGCGCATCCGGGTACGGCTCCGCGTACACGATCTCCGCTACGCCCGCGTTGATGAGGATCTTCGCGCACAGCACGCACGGCTGATGTGTGCTGTATATCGTCGACCCGTCGATCGCGATGCCGTGCCGCGCCGCCTGCACGACTGCGTTCTGCTCGGCGTGGATGCCGCGGCACAGTTCGTGGTTGGCGCCCGACGGCACAGACAAGCGCTCTCTGACGCATCCGACGTCCTCGCAATGCGCGAGACCTGAGGGCACGCCGTTGTACCCGGTCGACAGTATCTGCTTGCCCTTCACCAAGACCGCGCCGGTGCGCCGTCGCAGACACGTCGATCGCTCGGCTACGTGCCGTGCGATCGACATGAAGTACTCGTCCCACGACGGGCGCGACACCGCAGCTCCGTCACTTCGTCCCGAAAAGCCGGTCGCCCGCGTCCCCGAGGCCAGGCACGATGTAGCCGTGGTCATTGAGGTGGCTGTCCACGGCGCACGTGTAGATGGTGACGTCCTGGCACGCGGACAGCACCGCCTCGATACCCTCGGGCGCCGCGATGATGCACAGCAGGTTGATGGCCTTCGCTCCGCGCTGGCGCAGGAACTGCACCGCAGCCGCTGCCGACCCGCCTGTCGCCAGCATCGGGTCGACGATCAGTATGTCGCGCTCTCCGATGTCCTCGGGAAGCTTGCAGTAGTACTCGACCGGCTGCAGCGTCTCCGGGTCGCGATACAGCCCGATGTGCCCGACCTTCGCCGCAGGGATGAGCTCGAGGATGCCGTCCACCATGCCGAGCCCGGCCCGCAGGATCGGGATCACCGCCACCTTCTTGCCCGCCAAGACGTACGTCGTCGTCTCGGCGATCGGTGTCCTCACGATCGTCTCTGAGAGCTGGAACGAGCGCGTCGCCTCGTACGCCATGAGCATCGCGAGCTCTTTGACCAGTTCGCGGAACTCCTTGGCTCCCGTCCCCACGTCTCTGAGGATCGACAGCTTGTGCTGGATCAGCGGGTGGTCCATGACGACCACGTTGTCCCAGCGGCGCTCTCCCATCGCGACCTCCTCCTTCGGGCCGACCTTCACAGTTCGGGGTAGAGCGGGTGCGCGGCGAGAAGCTCGCGCACCTGCGCGGCGATGCGCTCCAGCGCGTGCGGCTCGTCGCGATGGTACAGCGTCTCAGCGATGAGCCGGCCGACCAGCCGCGCCTCGTCGACCGAGAAGCCGCGCGTCGTGATCGCCGGCGATCCGACGCGGATGCCGCTCGTGACGAACGGGCTTTCTGGGTCGTTCGGGATCGCGTTCTTGTTCACGGTGATCCCCACCGTCTCCAGAAGGTTCTGCGCGTCCTTGCCGGTGATGCCCGCCGGCCGCAAGTCGACGAGCATGAGGTGGTTGTCCGTCCCGCCCGAGACCAGCCGCAGGCCGGCCTCGACCATCGCCTCGCCCATCGCGCGCGCATTCGCCACCACGCGGTCGATGTAGTCCTTGAACTCCGGCTGCATGGCCTCTTTGAAGGCAACGGCCTTGGCAGCGATGACGTGCTCCAGAGGACCGCCTTGAAGCCCGGGGAAGACCGCCTTGTCGAGCGCGGCGGCGTGCTCTGCCTTGCACAGCACGAACCCGGAGCGCGGCCCACGAAGCGTCTTGTGGCTCGTCGAGGTCACGAAGTCCGCGTGCGGCACGGGAGACGGGTGCGCTCCCGTGGCGACGAGCCCCGCGATGTGCGCCATATCGACCATGAGATACGCGCCCACCTCGCGCGCGATGGAAGCGAAGCGCTCGAAGTCGATGACACGCGGATACGCGCTCGCGCCCGCGATGATGAGCTTCGGCCGATGCTCCTTGGCGAGACGCTCGACCTCGTCGTAGTCGATGGTCTCCGTCTCGGGGTCGAGCCCGTACGGCACGACCTTGAACCACTTGCCAGAGAAGTTCACCGGCGAACCGTGCGTCAGGTGGCCGCCCATCGCGAGGCTCATGCCGAGCACAGTGTCACCTGGCGTGAGCGTCGCGAAGAAGACCGCCATGTTCGCCTGCGCTCCCGCGTGCGGCTGCACGTTCGCGTGATCGGCGCCGAACAGCTGCTTCGCGCGCTCCCGAGCGAGATCCTCGACGATGTCGACCTTCTCGCAACCGCCGTAGTAGCGCTTGCCGGGGAGCCCCTCGGCGTACTTGTTCGTCAAGACCGTCCCAGCAGCCTCGAGCACCGCCATCGACACGAAGTTCTCGCTCGCGATGAGCTCGATCGTGCTCCTCTGGCGCTCGAGCTCGGCGTCTATCGCCGCGGCGATCTCCGGATCGGTCTGCCTCAGGTGCTCCAAAGCCATGTCACGATTCCTTTCCCTGGGTGATGCCGGGACGGTATTCCTGCTCGATAGCGGCGATCTTCTCGACGCGTCTCTCGTGACGGCCTCCCTCGAACGCCGTGCTCAGGAAGGCGTCGACGATGCGTTCGGCAGTCTGCGGATCCGTGTACCTGCCCGCGAGCGTGAGAAGGTTGGCGTTGTTGTGCTTGCGAGCCATGACCGCAAGCTCGGGATCCATGATCTGCACGGCGCGGACGCCGCGCACCTTGTTGGCGGCTATC
Source organism: Coriobacteriaceae bacterium EMTCatB1 (assembly GCA_001950395.1). Lineage (GTDB taxonomy): Bacteria > Actinomycetota > Coriobacteriia > Anaerosomatales > Anaerosomataceae > Parvivirga. The sequence goes on along the minus strand of BDLO01000001.1, from coordinate 202,599 downwards.
TGCATGCCGAGCCCGGTCCCGCACACGAGGACGCCCGTGTCGGCCTCACCGGACGCGACGGCCCGCGCGACCTTCAGCGCATAGTCCGGGTAATCCACCGAGTCCTCGGAGTGCGTGCCGACGTCGACCACATCGTGACCGGCTCGCTCGAGGTACGACTTCACGTGCTCCTTGAGGGAGAAGCCGGCGTGGTCGCTCCCGACGAAGATGCGCATGGACGGACCCCTTCTGGACGCGATTGCGGGAGGCGCATGACGCGCCTCCCGCATTGTACCAGTGATGGGCGCGCGCGTAAGGTTCGCGCCTCAGGCGTCCTGCGCTGATGCAGCCGCCAGAACCTGCTCGGCAGGGATGGCGCCTTCCCGCAGGATGACCGGCTCTGGACCCGTGCAGTCGACCACCGTCGAGGCGACGCCGTGACGCGTCTCGCCTCCGTCCAGCGTGAGGTCGGCAGCAGCGATGATGCGCTCCTCGAGCTCCTCGAACGACGCCGCAGGCGCGTGGCCTGAGGTGTTCGCCGACGTGGCGATGAGCGCGCTTCCGGTGGCGCGGATGAGCTCCTGGACGAGCTCGTGATCGGGGCACCTGAGCGCTACAGTGCCGCGCTCGTCACGGAACTCAGGCGCAACGACGGGAGCAGCCTTCACGACGATGGTCAGCGCCCCTGGCCAGAATGCCCGGGCGAGCCTGCGGGCGTAGTCCGGCACGTCGACGCCGTACGTGTCGAGCGCGTCCGCGTCCTCCACGAGCCACGGCAGCGGCTTGTTCTTGGGCCGCATCTTGATGTCGATGATCTCTTGCGGCCCGATGCACGACGAAGCGGAAGCGCCGATCCCGTAGACGGTCTCAGTCGGGAAGACGACGATGCCGCCGTCCCGCAAGACCGTCGCAGCGAGATTCACCGCTTCCGCTGACGGATTGTCGGGGTCGATCCTGATCACCTTGCTCATCGTTCGCTCGCCTCCTGTTTCTTCCCGACGACGATCCTATCGCGCCCGCTCAGGTCCTTCACGACCGCGACTTCGCGAAGCACCGCCGAGACCTCCTCGGCGAATGCCGATGCCCTGTCCTCAGCCAGCTCGAGGGCGATCGTGCCTCCCGGCTTGAGCAGTTCCAGCGCCTGCTCGACGATGCGGCGTGCGACGTCGCAGCCGTCTTCGCCTCCATCCAGAGCCGCTCGAGGCTCGTGGTCGATGACTTCGGGCGGCAGCCCAGCGAGTTGGCCGCGCGGGACGTACGGGGGATTCGAGACGACCGCATCGAAGACGCCGCGCTGGGTCGGCTGATCGAGTAGCGGCTCGAGTAGGTCTCCATGCAACACTTGTACCCTGTCGGAGACCTTCGCGTACAGAGCGTTCTGACGAGCGGTCTCTACGGCGATCTCGCTCACGTCCGTGGCCCACACCCGCGCACCGGGGATCTCGTGCGCGATCGAAACCGCCACGCATCCGGAGCCGGTGCACGGTTCGGCGACAACCGGCTCCTCGACTCCGCGCAGTGCCCGAATCGCCGCGTCCACGAGCACCTCTGTCTCGGGGCGAGGGATGAACACCCCGGGTCGCACGCGGATCACGAGGTGGCGGAAGGGCATCTCGCCGGTGACCAGCTGCAGCGGCTCTCCGGCTGCCCGCCGCGCGACCGCCGAGCGCAGGTACCCGCGCTCCTCAGCGGACAGAGGCCGGTCGTGGTACGCGTACACCTCGACGCGGGAGAGCCCCGTGGCCGCGCTCAACAGCCACTCAGCGGAACGACGAGGGTGCTCGTCTCCTTTGGACGCGAGGTAGCCGACGATCCAGTCGAGCGCGTCGCGCACAGTCCAGACGCGCTCGGCCATCTCAGTCCACCGCCGCTGCCAGCTTCTCGGCGCGGTCCGCCGCGGCCAACGCCTCGATGATCTCGTCGATCTCCCCCATCATGATCGCCGGCAAGTTGTGGACAGTGAGCCCTATCCGGTGGTCCGTCACGCGGTCCTGGGGGAAGTTGTACGTGCGGATCTTCTCGGAGCGGTCGCCTGATCCGATCTGGCTTCGGCGTTGCTGCCCCAGCTCGGCTTGCTGCTTCTCGAGCTCCATCTCGTACAGGCGCGCCCGCAGCACCCGCAGCGCCTCTTCTTTGTTCTGGAGCTGCGACTTCTGGTTCTGCGACTGCACCACGAGGCCGGTCGGCAGGTGGGTGATCCGCACGGCGGAGTCGGTCGTGTTCACCGACTGGCCGCCGGGGCCGCTCGAACGGAAGACGTCGATCCTGAGGTCGTTCGGGTCGATCTCGACCTCGATCTCGTCGGCCTCCGGCAGCACCGCCACGGTGGCGGTCGACGTGTGGATGCGGCCCTGCGACTCCGTGACGGGCACGCGCTGGACACGGTGCACCCCGGACTCGAACTTCATCTTCGAGTACACGCGGTCGCCCCGGACGCGGAACGAGACCTCCTTGAAGCCGCCGGCCTCGCTCGGGCTTGCGTCGATCTCCTCCACCTTCCAGCCCTGCGACTCGGCGTAGCGCGTGTACATGCGGTAGAGGTCGCCGGCGAAGATGGCCGCCTCGTCACCGCCGGCGCCCGCTCGGATCTCGACGATGATGTCCTTCTCGTCGTTCGGGTCGCCGGGCAGCAGCATGACTTTGAGCTCGTCCTCAAGCTCCGGGAGGCGCGCCTCGATCCGGCGGACCTCCTCGGCGGCAAGCTCCTTCAACTCGGGGTCGCTCTCTGTCTTGAGGATCTCCTTCGCGCCGTCGAGCTCGTCGAGCGCGGCGAGGTACTCCCGCGCCTTGGCGGCAAGCGGCTCCTGGGAGCGATGCTCCTTCGCGAGCCGCGCGTAGGTCTTCTGGTCCGCGAGCACCTCGGGGTCCCCGAGGCGGGCGGTGAGCTCGTCGAAGGCAGCGACGATCTGTTCGAGCTTCTCTCTCATGCGAGACGATCCTCCTGGGCGAAGTCCAGCGTAGCACTATACCACGCGCTGGCTCGCGTCCTCAGTCGATGGCAGGCGGCTGGTCCGCAGGCGAGCCCTGTTGCGCGTCCGCGACGAGCGCCTCGTCCCGCTCCCGCTCGAGCACCGCGTTCATGGCTGCGATGGCGACTTCGACCATGCCGTCGTCCGGTTCCGCCGTCGTCAGCCGCTGCAGCTGCATGCCAGGCCACGTCACGACGGCCACCAGCGGGCTTCCCGCGTGCGTGCCCGCCCACTTCACCGAGACCTCGTACGCCAACCCGGCGATGAGCGGTATGAGGACGATCCGAACGCCGATGTTGAACAGGAGCGTCCACCCGCGTCCGGAGACGCCTGCAGCCGCGAGGATGGCCTTGCCTGGCACGAGCGAGAACACGAGGATCGCGATGATCATCACCATGAGGAGGAACGCCGTGCCGCAGCGGACGTGCAGGGTGCCGAAGCGCTGCACCGCCTCCGGCTCGAGCGGCACTCCGTGCTCGTAGGCGTGGATGGTCTTGTGCTCCGCCCCGTGGTACGCGAACACGCGCCGTATCTCTCCCATGCGGCTGATGGCGACGATGTACGCGAAGAAGACGAGCAGACGCAACACCCCGTCGACGGCGTTCCACACGAACGGCCGGGCAGTCTGAGGACCCACGATCCAGTCGGTCACCACGGCCGGCACGACGACGAACAGCCCGACCGCCAACGCCACGCCCGCCACCATCGTGAATCCGACTTCCTTGCTTGAAAGACGGTCCTCCTCGGTCTCGCCTGCGTGCGACGCAGCGATGGAGAAGGCCTTCATCGCGAGCTTCATCGTCTCGACGAAGGCGTACACGCCGCGGACGATGGGGCGCTTCGACCACTTCGGCCGCGTCGCCGGGTCCGGAAGATCATGCGACTCGAGGTAGATGTTGCCGGACGGCTCGCGCACGGCGACGGCCCAGTTCCGGGCGCCGCGCATCATGACGCCCTCTATGACGGCCTGACCACCGATGTGCGTGTGCTCGACTCGTTTCGGCTCAGTCACGGCGCTCAGCCCTCGGATACGGATCGCCGCACGTCATCGGCCCCTCCTTGCACGGACCGCGTCTGCACGACGCCCCGGCGTCGAAGAAGATGTACGGCGCAGTCGGCGTCACGAGGTCGAGCATGGCGAGCGCCAGACCGCGGATCTCCCACTGCGCACGCTTGCAGCACCTGAGCTCGAAGAAGTGCAGCAGTTCGCGAACGTTCATCGTCACGACGATCTTCGTCTCCATCGCGTTCGGAAGCACGTATCGCGCGTCTTCGGCAGGAATCCCCAGATCGAGCAGCTTCCGGTACGCCTCGAACGCCGCTTCCGTCGCGAGCACGAACAGCTCGTGCGCCTGCCCGTCCGACTCTATCGCAGGCGGCTCGATGAACTCGGGGGGCAGGTCGTAGCGGACGTACCGCTGGGACTGCTGGTTGTACGAGGCGAGCCTGTGCCGCACGAGCTGGTGCGTGAGCGCGCGCGACACCCCTTCGACGGCGAAGGTATACGACGCGTGCTCGAGAGCCGACAGGTGGCCGGAGGAGATGATCGTCTTGAGCACGCGCCGAACGGCCTCGTCGCTCAGGTCCTCCACGAGCTCGGCAGCGCCCACCGGCGAGTAGCACAGCCGCGCGGCCGCAGCGATCGCCCGCTCAGGGTCGGGGGTGTGATACAGCAGCCTGACGTCCACGACGGATCCTTCCCTCAAAGCAAAGAGGCGAGCATCACGCTCGCCTCCCGATGATACCAGCCGAGCGTGCTACTCGGCGGACTCAGCAGCCTCAGCGGAACCGTCCGCGGCGGCTTCGCCGCTCTCGACGGCTTGCTTGACCTCGAAGCGGGCCGCACGGCTCGCCTTCTCAGCGGCCTTGGCCTCCCGCTCCGCCTTGAGCTTCGCGGCGGCTTCCTCGGCGGCCTTGCGACGAGCCTCGCGCTCAGCGGCCTCGCGCTCCATCACCGCAGCCGCAGCGTTGCCGAACTTGTCGGCGAACCGCTGCACGCGACCGCCGCTGTCGACGAACTTCTGCTGGCCCGTGTAGAACGGGTGGCACTGGTTGCACAGCTCGACGTGAAGCTCAGGCTTCGTAGAACGCGTGACGAACGTGTTGCCGCACGAGCACACGACGCGGCACTCGACGTAGTCGGGATGGATACCCTTCCGCACCTCGGTTCACCTCCACGAAGCGCCTGGTTTCCAAGCAGGCGCACGGACAGCCGGCACAGGATAGCACCTGCCGCGCCGAGTGGCAATCAGGGTCCTTAGCGTGACGGCGCCGGTTCCGGCGCTTGCGTCTCCTCGCGCGCGTCCACGACGACCCACCGCCCGTCCACCAGCGCAAGCGAGAACACCGTGGCCTTCGGCCACTCCTTGAACGCGTCGTCGGGTTCCCACAAGACCGCCACTTCCGCCGTGGACGAGGACTCCTTCGAGACGTACAGGTCGCGCCACCGAGGAACCCTCGGGGTGCCAGTCGGAACGAAGCCGGGCTCGACGAGCGCGGTTGCAATCGCCGAATCCTCGAAGAAGCGCGTGTACGCCTTGGCATCTCGTACGTCGTCACGGCGCAGCTCAAGCAAGGACTCGATAGCCTGCACGGCAGGGTGCTTCGGGTTTCTCTCGACGATACCGCACCCTGCAGCGAAAGCGGCGAGGGCGCACAGGAGCGCCATAGCGGCGAAACGGCCACGCGCGATCCGCACCGGACGTCCGCTCATCGCATCCCCCAGTCCGCAGGTACGTCGATGGCGAGCACGGTCCCGGTGCGAGAGTCCGCAGCGAACAGACGACCCCGCCCGGCATCCCACGCGAGCGCACGCACGGCAGCCATGCCTGCTCCTGGCACGCTCGTCTGGTCGATCACGCCCGTCTCCTTGCCGTCGACGAAGACCGCGATGCGCCGCTCGAACGCGTCAGCCACGGCGATTCGCCCGCTGCCAAGCGCGACCACGTCGCGCGGGAGCCCGAACCTCGCTTGCAGCGTCCCGAGCATCGCTCCAGTCTTGCCGTCGAGCACGACGACGCGCCCAGCGTTGGAGTCGGCAACGACGAGCTCGGACTCGTCGATCGCCATGCCAGTGACGAACGTGAGCCGCGGGTTCAAGTCTGCCCCCAGCGTCGCGACCTGAGAAGACGCGGCGTCGAAGACCTTGATCGTTCCGTCCGCAGCATCGGCCACGAACAGGCGTGTGCCTTCGCACGCCACGGCGGTAGGCTGCGAGACCTGGGGTGAAGCGATCGCCCGCACGACGCGCGCCGTGCCATCGTCGCTCGCACGTACGACGACGACGCGCGATGCTGCCGTATCCACGATCGCAAGCTCGCCGCCACCAAGTGCGCACACTGAAGCCGGATACGCAGTCGCCGCTCCGGCCGCAGCCGGTATGTGCATCGATCCCCGACGGCGGCCTCGGGCGTCGAACACGGCGAGTTGGCCGGCATCTGATTCGCACACGTAGAGCCGCGTGCCGTCCCACGCCAGCCCGGCGGGGTTCACGAGCTTTCCTGAGCCGCTCGGCAAGACGCCTGCCAGCACGGGCGCCTTCGCCGTGCGGTCCGGCTCCTTCAGGACCGCCGGCTCGCTGCACCGCGTGACGAGCACGCTCAAGGCCGTGACGACAAGACCGAGCGTCACAATCGCCGCTCCTGCGATCAAGATCGTGCGCGGCCTGACGCCGCGAGTCCGGATGTCCGCCATGCGTTCGCCTCCGACGAGTCGTCGAGCCAATGGTACACGACCGCGAAACGACCGCCGAAATGCAGAGGCCCCGTCACCGGGGCCTCGACGATGTCTGGGGTGGGCAACGGGACTCGAACCCGCGACCTTCGGAGCCACAGTCCGACGCTCTGACCAACTGAGCTACGCCCACCGTGTTCGCATTGGCACGCCCGGAGGGACTCGAACCCCCGACCTAGAGATTAGAAGTCTCCCGCTCTATCCAGCTGAGCTACGGGCGCGTATCGAACCGGCCCGGGCGCCGAGGGCATACGGTACCCGTGCCGGCCGTGCGTTGTCAATGGAGCGGCCGACGGGACTCGAACCCGCAACAACCAGCTTGGAAGGCTGGGGCTCTACCAATTGAACTACGGCCGCCTATCTGGTCGGGCCGGCCGGATTCGAACCGGCGGCCCCCTGCTCCCAAAGCAGGTGCGCTACCAAGCTGCGCTACGGCCCGACCTCGCGCCGGGGAGGCGCCTGCGGGCCACCTGCCCCGAGGGCATGTCACAGTATATTCGGCTGGGGCCAAGCGCGCTAGCAGTCCGTGAGCCCTGTCTGCTCGAGAGCTTCGCGCAACGCCCGGAGCGCCGAACCACGGTGGCTGATCGCGCTCTTCTCGTCGGGAGAGAGCTCCCCCATCGTCCGTCCAGGCGTGGCGTCGGGCAGGAAGAGCGGGTCGTAACCGAACCCGCCCGACCCCCGCGGCTCGAAGCCGATCGATCCCTCGCACACGCCGTCCGCCGCGAGCACCCGCCCGTCCGGCCACACGAGCGCAATCACGCACCGGAAACGCGCGGTGCGCTCGCCCGCGGGGACGTCTGCGAGCTCCGCGAGCAGCTTCGCATTGTTGGCCGCATCGTCGCTCGGCTCCCCTGCGTACCGCGCCGACCTCACGCCAGGCGCGCCGCCAAGCGCGTCCACCTCGAGTCCGCTGTCGTCTGCAAGGGCCACGCAATCGAACGTCTCCGCATACGCACGTGCTTTGAGCAAGGCGTTCTCGAGGAAGGTGGCGCCGGTCTCCTCGACGTCGGGAGCCGCGCCGCCGACGTCGGATGCGCGCAGCACCTCCCAGCCGAGCGGCTCGAGCACGTGCCGTATCTCGCGCAGTTTGCCTTCGTTGTTGGACGCAACGACGACCCGCATCACGCCCACGACTCCGTGAGCTCGTAGAGACCTTCATCGATCATGCGGCGCTGCACCTTCGTCAACCTGAGCGCGCCGTCCACCGCTAAGTCGAGCAGCTCGTCGAAACGGCGTCGATCCAAAGGCGCCTGCTCGGCCGTTCCTTGGACCTCCACGAGCCTCCCTCGCTCGTCGACAACAACGTTCATGTCGACCTCTGCCACGCTGTCCTCGGAGTAGTCCAGGTCGAGCATCGCAACCCCGTCTACGATGCCGACCGAAATCGCGGCGAGCGCCTCGTGGATAGGGATCGAGGCTATGCGTCCTGCCTCCTTCCACGTGGTGAGCGCATCGTACGCGGCCAAGAACGCGCCCGTCACCGCCGCCGTGCGCGTGCCGCCGTCGGCCTGGATGACGTCGCAGTCGACCGTCATCGTGACCTCGCCACCGAGTCCGCCCAAGTCGATCACCGAGCGGAGCGCTCGGCCGATGAGCCGTTGGATCTCGTGCGTCCTACCACTGGGGCTTCCCGGCCCGACCTCGCGCTTGGACCGGGTGTGCGTCGAAGCAGGCAGCAGCGAATACTCGGCCGTCACCCAGCCGAGCCCGGACCCTCGGCGCCACTGCGCGACCGAGTCCGCCATCGAAGCGGCGCACAGAACGCGCGTGTCGCCAAGCTCGATCAGGCACGACCCGTGCGCGTGCTTGAGGTAGCGCCGCACCACGTGCAGCGGTCGCAAGTCTTTCGGTCCGCGCCCGTGCGAGCGATCCATACGTCCTCCTCTAGACGTCCACCGCGAGCATCTCGCTGGCCACCATGATACGCCCGCCGAACGCGCGGGCAGCGTCACGAGCGGCTGCGACACGGTCCACGCTCGGCCACAGGTGCGTCAGCACGAGCGTGCCGACCCCAGCGAGAGCAGCCAGCCGGCCTGCCTCGCTCGGCGTCATGTGCGGGGCTCGGCCGGCATACTCGTCTGGGAGCGTCGCGTCTGCCAGAAGCACGTGAGCCCCTCGAGCGGCCTCCACGAGCCGATCGTCCAAGACGGAGTCTGACGTGTAGACGAGCCGTCTCCCTCCGCTCTCGACCACAAGCGCATACGTCTGCCCTGCGTGTTTCACGGAGACGGGGGTCACGACGGCGTCTGAGACGCTGCGGCTCACTCCGTCTGACAGCTCGTGCTCCCTGAAAGCATCCCGCATCTCTTGTCGCCCACGCTCGGAGAGCGGAGCAAGCACGGCTTCCATAACTCCTGGTGGGGCGAAAAGGTCAAGCGCCGGCGCGGGAGCTTGCGGCGCGTAACGCAACGCCGCTTGGAGCACGTAGAGATCCGCGAAATGATCGAGGTGCCCGTGGGTGACGAACACCGCAGACAGATCCTCGGGAGCGACGACGCGCGCCAGATTCGAGACGCTGCCATTGCCGCAGTCGAGAAGCAATCGGGCCGCGCCGGTGGTCACGAGGTAGCCAGCGCACGCGCGTCCAGCGCCAGGATACGACGCCCCTGAGCCAAGAACGGTGAGGTGCATCAGGGCCCCTCTGAGCGCGTCGATGCCAGCGCCGCGAGCTCTGGTGTGATCAGCCGTTCCAATTCCTCCACCCCGACGGCCTCCACGGGGCCTGTAGGCCACCCGAGGATCCTGGAGCCGAGCCTCTCGAACTCGCCGGGGTCGCCCGTCGTCACGAACCTGTGCCTCGGCCTGGCGCTCTCAGGCGCCGCATGGCCTCGGGCCTCGAGGGTCTCGCGAACTTCGCGAGCAGTCTCGGCGGCCGAGGATATGAGCCGCACGTTCGGACCGACCACCTGCTGGATGGCCGCTGACAGCAGCGGGAAGTGCGTGCACCCGAGAACCAGCACGTCGATACCGGCACGCTTCAGCGGGTCGAGGTAGTCGCGCGCCAACTCGTAGAAGCTGGGCCTCACGAAGACCTCCGAGGTCTGCGACATCAGAGACTCCAGCGCGCTGTCGTCCATGCGCAGGCCCGCCTCCACGATGTCGACGAACTTCGGAGCGGGCGCCGAGAAGACGGTCACTCCCGCGTCGAGCGCTCGCACTGCCTGGCTGTACGCGCCCGACCTGATGGTGCCGACCGTGCCGATGACACCCACGCGACGGTTCCGAGTTGCCTGCACGGCCGCCCTCGCTCCCGGCTCGACCACGCCGATCACGGGCACGTCGAAGACCCTCTGCGCGAGCGCGAGACCAGACGCAGTGGCCGTGTTGCACGCGATCACCACGAGCTTGATCCCGTGCGACGATAGCCACGTGCCTATCTGCAAGACGAAGCGCCGTACTTCCTCCGGCTCACGGGGACCGTACGGGCATCGTGCCGTGTCTCCGAGGTAGAGGATGGACTCGTGCGGGAGCGCTGAAACGAGCTCGCGGACGACCGTCAGGCCGCCGAGCCCTGAGTCGAACACCCCGATCGGACGATCCCGGACATCGCGCATGAGCGCCAGTATACCCGAGGCCGCCGACGGCGGCTCACGCCTTGACGGCTGCTTTGAGCGCGTCCGCGATCTGCTGCACGGGCAGCACCTTGCGAGCAGCGCCCATCTCTATCGCCGCCTTCGGCATGCCGAACACCGTGGATGTGGCCTCGTCTTGCGCGATGGTGAGAGCGCCGGCGTCGTGCAGCGACTTGAGTCCACGCGCACCGTCATCTCCCATCCCCGTGAGGAGCACGCCGATCGCGCTCGCGCCGTGCGTCTTGGCGACCGACTCGAAGAGCGTGTCTGCCGACGGTATGTACAGCTGGCGCTCCCCCGGCTTCTTGAAGCGCATCGTGAGCGTCTCCACTGTGAGATTCAGACCCGTGGGCGCCAGGTATGCGGTTCCTGGCCGCACCGTCTCGCCGTCCTCGGCCGCTCGAACGGCGATTCTGCACGCAGCGTCAAGCCAGCTCACGAGCCCGGGGACGAATCCGTCCGCGATGTGCTGAGCGATGACGATGGGGACCGGGAAGTCGGCCGGCAGCGGAGCGAGCACGCTCATCAGCGCTGACGGCCCACCGGTCGACGAGCCGATGGCCACGAGCGAGACCGTCCCAGACTCACGCACCGGGGCTGGCGCGGGAGCGCTCGGCCTTCCCGTCGCGCGCCGTCCACGGATGTGCGTGATGACCCGGACGCGCGACAGGAGCTTCACCTTTCGTATGAGCTCGGAAGCGATCCGGTCGAGCTCGGCCCAATCGCGCGGCTCGGGCTTCTTCATCACCTCGAGCGCGCCAGCGGACAAGGCATCGAACGCACGGCCGACGCCCTCGCCGTGCACCGACGACGAGACCACGAGTATAGGCGTCGGAGTGTACGCCATGATCTGCTCCACGGCCGAGATGCCGTCCATCTTCGGCATGTGGATGTCCATGGTCACGAGGTCCGGCTTCAGCCGCGCCACGGCTTCAACCGCCTCGACGCCGTTCGAGGCAACCCCGACGACCTCGATCTCGGGATCGCTTTGCAGGATCTGCGTCAGCATCTCCCGCGCTACGAGCGAGTCGTCGACTACCAGCACCCTGACGGGCGTCTTGGTCATGCTCCCCCCTCGTTCGGTCTACCTGATCAGGCGCTCGACGGTGTCGAGCAGCGTGTCCTGGTTGAAAACCGATTTGGTGATGTACGCGTCCGCGCCTGCGTCGATGCCCTCGGCCTTCTCTTCCTCGCGCTCCAGCGAAGTCACGATGATGACCGGGATGTCTTTGAGCGCGTCGTCGCTCTTGATGGCACGGGTGAGCTCGAATCCCGTCATGTTCGGCATCTGCACGTCGGTGACGACGGCGTCTACCTGGAGCCCTCCGCGCAGCTTCGTAAGGCCGGCAGCGCCGTCCGTCGCGGTCTCGACCACGTATCCAGCCGCTTCGAAGATCGATCGCTCGAGCTCGCGCGTGGTGAACGAGTCCTCGCAGATGAGCACGCGGCGCGGCCCGCGCTCTTCCGCCGGCTTCACGCGAGTCCCTGCGGTCTTTCCGGTCATGCGCCTCGCGTTCGCCATGAGGTCGGGCACGTTGAGGATCGGCACCACCTCACCAGCGCCCAGGATCGTCACACCAGCGACGTTGTCGACGTGCTTGAGGTGAGAGCCGAGCGTCTTGATGACGATCTGCTGCTCGCCGACGAACGCGTCCACGAGGAAGCCCATGCGGTGCCCGGAGAAGCCGATGGTGACCACCGGCAGCTTCCTCGTCTCGGCCTCCTCGTCAGCGGGCAGCCCCAGCACGTCTCGCAAGTGCACGAGCGGGATCGTCCGGCGTTGCCTGCGAATCACCTCGCGGCCCTCGGCTTTGATGACTTCTGCTGGGTCGATGCGCAGCGTCTCCTCAATCGACGCCGTCGGGATCGCGAACACCTGTCCGGACACTCGCACGAGCAGCGCACGGATGATCGCGAGCGTGAGCGGGATGGTGAGCCGGAACGTCGTGCCTTCTCCGGGTCGGCTCTCGACGTCAAGAGAGCCCTTGAGCTTGTCGACGATGAACTCGCGCACGACGTCCATACCGACGCCTCTGCCAGAGATCTCCGTGATGATGGGGCTCGTGGAGAACCCTGCCTCGAAGATGAGGTAGGTGGCCTCGCGGTCGGACATCGACTTGGCTTCGCTCTCGGTGATGTAGCCCTTGCGGACCGCGGCGGCCTTGACGGCGGCAGGATCGATCCCCGCGCCGTCGTCCGAGATCTCGATGACGATGTGGTCGCCTTCCTGCCTCGCCGCGAGCCGGATGGTGCCCTTCTCCGGCTTTCCGAGCTCACGACGCTTCTCGACGGGCTCGATCCCGTGGTCCACTGCGTTGCGCATGATGTGGATGAGCGGGTCGTTGATCTCCTCGAGCACCTTCTTGTCGAGTTCGGTGTCCCCGCCCTCGATGACGAGGTCGACCTCCTTCTTGAACTGGCGCGCGAGGTCCCGTACCGCCCGGGGGAACGCGTTGAACACCGTGGAGACGGGCAGCATGCGGATCGCCATGCTGTGCTCTTGGAGGTCCGCGACGACCGTGGATGCCCGGGAGACCTCGTCCGAGTACTCCTTGAGCATGTGAGTCATGCGGTTCTTGAGCTCGGTCACCATCTCGTCGATGACGCCGAGGTCGTCTGATGCCGCGCCCACGTGCTGCACGTCGAAGGCGAGCGATGCATTGACACGCCGCCACGCCTGGTACAAGTCGTTGGCGAGCGCTTGAGCGACGCGCAAGTCGCGCGCGTGCTGCTCCGCCTTTATCTGCGAGATGACGACCTCGCTCACGAGGTTCAGGAGCCGGTCGACCTGCTCGGTCCGGATACGGACCGTCTGCTGGGTCCGCGTCTGGAGCTTCTCTTCGACTGCGGGCTGCGCGGGAGCCTGCTGCGGGCCCGGCGCGGCAGCGGCCGGCTCCGGCTCGCTCGTTTGCCGCGCCTGGCTCTCGTGCGGAGCGGGGGCGGCCGCAGCGGACGGTGCGGGCTGCGGTTCGGCAGACGGCGGCACCTGGCTCACCTCTGACGGCGAGCCGCTCGCCACCGCAGCAAGACGGTCGAGCAGCGACGGGACGTCGATCTGCTCGGAAACGTCCTTCCCCGCGTTGTCTTTGAGGAAGACGATGGCGTCGAGAGCCTCGAAGAACGAGTCAGACATGCTCGGATCGAACTGCATCTCCCCGTCTCGGATCTTCACCATGATGTCTTCGAGACGATGCGCGATGTCCGAGATGTCGAGAAGCCCCACCATCCGCGACGACCCCTTGAGGGTGTGCGCGTCCCGGAGCATCTGGTCGATGAGCTCGCGGTTCTTCGGGTCGCCCTCCAGCGTGATGACGCCTTCGTTGAGGCGCTGAAGGTACTCGGTCGCCTCCTCTTGGAACTTCTGTATGAACGCCGAGCGGTCGAACTCGACCATCTTCGCAGCCCTTTCCTATGCAGCGTCCTGCGCTACCGCACCAGCCGGAATGCCGCGCCCACCTGGCTCGATTCTCGTGCGATCTGCGAGAGCTGCTCGGCGGCTGCAGCGACTTGCTTGCTGCCGGCTGCCGTCTGCTGGGCGACGGCGGCGACCTCTCGCATCGCCTTGACCACCTGGTCCGTCGCGCTGCGCTGCTGCTGGGTCGCGGCTGAGATCTCCTTCGCTGCGACGGCAGTCTGCTCGATGGCCTGCAGTATCTGCTCGAAGCTCTCGCCCGTGACCTGCGCAAGATCCACGCCTTGGCTCACCTGCTTGAGCTCCTGCTCCGTGGACATGACCAGGTCGTTCGCTGCGCTTTGGATCTCCGTCATGATCGTCTCGATCTCGCGCGTGGAGTCGACGACGGACATGGCGAGCTTCCGGATCTCGACGGCGACCACCGAGAAGCCCTTGCCTGCCTCACCGGCCCGCGCCGCCTCGATGGCCGCGTTCAGGGCCAGGATCTTCGTCTGGTCCGCGATGTTGTTGATGATGGTGAGCACCTGGCCGATGTGCTGGCTGCGCTCTCCCAGTTGCATGATCTTGTTGGCGGAGGCCTGCGCCCGCGCCTTGATCTGCTCCATCGCGTCGAGGGTGTTCGCGACCGCCTGCTGGCCCGACTCGGCGCTGCCCAGCGACGCCTCGGCGAGGTGCACGACCTGATCGGCGTTCTCGGCGATCTGGCGGTAGGTGGCCGCGAGCTCCTCCATCGTGGCCGTCGTCTCCGCTATCGACGCGGCTTGCTCGGCGGCACCCGATGCCTGCTGTTCGGTGGCAGACATGATCTCTGACGCCGCGCCGGCGAGACGGTTCGAGGACTCCTGCGTCTGTGTGACCAGGTACATGATGAGGTCGAGCATCTGGTTGTACGAGCGCGCGAGCACGCCGAACTCGTCAGGCGAATCCACGTCGACCTTGTGTCCTATCTCGCCCTCGCACGCGGCCTTGACGCTCGATGCCACAAGCCCGAGCGGCGCCATGAACCGTTTGCCGATCTGGATGTAGAGGTAGATGAACACCGCGAGCATCGCGAGGAACGTGCCGACCACGATGGCCGCCTGCGTGACGAGGTTCTTGCTCGTCACGAGCACGTCCTTGAACACGATCCACGCGACCACGAGCTGGATGGTGTTCACCACGGCGATTAGGGCGAAATTGACGAGCGAGTACTTCAGCAGGAAGGTCGTGCGCACCTTCTCGATCAGGTTCTTGATCATGCGGTCCTCCCGTTTCGCCCTGGCGTCACGCCGACTCTCCGACCGGTTGCAGAATACGTCCGAGGTTCACGATTGCTATCAACCGTCCGTCCTGATACACGCTGCCAGACACCATCTCCGCGTGCGCTCGGTCGAGCGACGAGAGCGGCGGCTCGATCGAGGCGGTGGGCACGTCGATGATGTCGCCGATCTCGTCGACGACGAGCATCGCCGTGACCTCGTCGAACCTAACGATGATGCCGCTCGATTCTTCTTGCTCGAGAGTGCGCGACGAAGCCGAGCCCAGCACTGCTGCCAAGTCGACGACCGAGACGATCTCGCCTCTGACGTTGATCACTCCCAGCACGTGAGAAGGGACGCACGGGATGCGCGTCACCGTGAACCCGTTGACGATCTCGCGGACGTGCTCGACGTCGACGGCGTACGTCTCGTCGCCCACCAGGAACAGAAGCAGCCCGCGGGTCTCGACGGCCTGCTCCTCCGACTCGGCCTGCGCGAGGGACGCTGCGCGTTCCCGCAAGATCTTCTGGATCTGCTCGTCTGCGTCGTCGTATTGCTGAGCGCGCATCACGGATTCGGCCTTCCGATCTCGTCTCCTTGGCTGCCAGATATGCTGCTCGGCACGAGCCGGTCCGGATCCAGCACTATCACCAGCTCGTCGCCGATCTTGCACACGCCGATCATCTTGTCTTTGAGCGAGTACAGCTCGGATGGCGCCTGCAGAGAGGCGGGCGGGACTTCGAACACGTCGTCGACCTCGTCCACGACCGCGGCGACGAGGTGGCCTTCGCACAAGAACAGCAGCATCGGTGTCTCGAGACGGATGGCGCGACGAGAAAGGCCGAGAAGGACACCGAGGTCGACCGCCGGCGTCACGATGCCTCGCACGTCCACCATGCCGAGCAGCGCTGGATGCGCATCGGGAACGGGAACGAACTCCACGACTTGCTGGATCTCCTGGACGCTCTCGATCGGCAGGGCATACCGCTGCCCGTCGAGCGAGAACACGACCACGCGATCCACATCGCGGGCGCCGTGCGCCCACGGCACGTGACAGACGTCGCCGTGCACGGCTGCCTCGGGCTCGTCAAAGACCGGCTCGGTGACGACCTGCGCTGGCTTTTCCTCTTCTACGGTCTTCTTCTTCCGTGGCACCTGACACGACCTCCGCTAGATGCGCAACACTCGGGCGAGCTCATCTGCGCTCACTTGCCCCGCCCGGACGCGGGCAAGACCCGACTCGGCCAGGGCACGCATGCCCGCCGCCGACGCGGCCGCCGCAAGGTCTTCGGCCGATGCAGCCGCGGCCACGCGCGCACGGATCGGCTCAGTGAACGGCAGGACCTCGAAGATGCCGATGGCGCCCCGGAAGCCCGTCTTCCCGCAGTTCGGGCACCCCAGCCCGGCTTTGTTCACGATATCCGGAGTGACTCCAGGCAGCCCGGCGAGCGCTTCGCTCGGCACCTCCTGCGTGCAGTTCGGGCAGTTCAATCGCACCAGCCGCTGACCGACTCCGAGCGTGAGCGCCTGCGCGAGACTGTGCGGCTCGGCGCCGAGGTCGAGCAGCCGCCGGACTCCCGAGACGATGCCGGCGGCCGGGAACGTCGCGACGACGAGCTTTCCCATGCCGGCGGCCTCGACGGCAAGGTGCACGTCCTCGACGGAGCGGATGCCGTCGATCGCGACGACGTCGGTGTCCTGCCGCAGCCCAGCGGCGAAGTAGTTCGCAGCCGGCACGGGCGAGGATGCGTCCACCATGACCTGGGCGACGGCAGGGATCTCGTACACCACCGTGTGCTCGACCGAATACACCGTCTTGCCCGCTGAGGCCGCGTGCGCCAGCAGAGCGTAGTACGTCGAGCTCGCCCCCGACGCGACCGGTGCGCACACGAGCAGCAGGCCGCGCCCGCGCTCCACCATCGCGTGCAGCGCACGCACTTCGGCTTCAGACATGCCGAGCGCGTCCAACCCCTTCGGTTCACGCCGACGGGGTTCGAGCGTGACGACGAGCCGCTGCCCGGCGACGGTCGGGACCGACGAGAGCGTCACGGCGAGGTCGTGCTCGCCGATGCGCACGGCCGATCGTGCGAGGGACGGTCCCGCGACTGGACTCGGCGGCACCTTGACGAACGCCCTGAAGCCGTCAGCAAGGGCTCCCTGGAGGGACAGCGGCGCGCTTGCGACTTTCTCAAGAGCTCCAGCGACGCGGAAGACCAAGAAGAAATCGTCCTTGTACGGCAGGAGGTGGATCTGCGACGCCTTCCGGGCGACGGCGAGCTCGAAGATCTGGGTGACGAGCACGGCGACCTTGCGCGCATCCGCCACTGCGAGGACGTCGAGGTCGACTTGCGGCTCCTTGACCGGCGCCTCGGCCATGCGCTCGATCGATTCGCCACCTGGCTCGACCGTCGCAGCCGCCTCGGCCTCCGGCGCTGTGGCCACGACTGGGGCGGCAGGACCTTCCTCTTCCTCGAAGAAGTCCGACGCCGCGACCTCCGGCTCCTCGGTGATGGGCGCTGGCGGCGGCGTCTCGGCCGAACCGGCCGCCTCCAGAGGCGTGGCGGCGGTGCTCCCGTAGTGTTGCTCGAGCGCGGCAAGGATGGCATCCGGTTCTGCCAGCACGGGCTCGACCTCGACGCCGAGCTCTCGCGCGATCTCGTCGAGCACGAAGACGTCGAACGGCTCACCGATGGCGACGGTGAGCATCCCCTCGATCTCGAATAGCGGGAGAATGCGGCGCGCGACCGCTGTGGAGGCAGGAACCATGCGCAACGCCGACTCCTCCGGCACGTAGCTGGACAGGTCGACGCGTGGCACGCCCATCTCGTGCTCGAGCACGGATGCGATGTCAGACGAGCGCACGAAGCCGCTCTCACGGAGCACCGCAGCGATGGTCTCGCCCCGGGACTGGGCCGTCTGGTCCAACGCGGCGATCTGCTCTACGGTCAGAAGCCCGGCCGACGCCAGGCTGTCGAGCACGCGGCCGGAGATGCTCGCCGGATCGATCATGTGCGTCACTGACCCTTCGCCTTGCTCAGCTCCTCGGCGACAGCAGCGAGCAGAGTGTCGGGTTCCACCGGCTTGGTGAGGTACTGGTCAGCGCCGGTGCGGATGCCCGTTGCCATGGCCTGCTCCTCCGTCTTCGCCGTGAGCATTATGATCGGGATGCTCTTGTAGTTCTGATCGAACTTCAGCAGTCGGCACACCCGGTAGCCATCGAGCTTCGGCAGCATCACGTCGAGCAGGATGAGATCAGGGTGCTCTCCGCGAGCCTTCTCGAGCGCCTCGTTGCCGTCGGACGCGGTGATGACCTCGTAGCCACCTGACTCGAGGATCGCCTTGATCATCTCGAGGATGGTCGGGCTGTCGTCCACCGCCAGTATCCGTGCCGCCATCAGCATCTCCCTCCGTGCCTTCCGCCTGCGCCTTGTATCGGCCAGCACGCGGCAGCTCTACAGCGTGGGCGTCACGAGACGCCCATGGCCTTCCGACACTCTAGCAGACTGCGCTCGCACGTCTTGGCGAGCAAGTCGATCTTGAACCCTCCCAGGAACTCGGTCCACGCACCCTCTGGGCTCTTGTAAAGCGCCCGCAAGGCGTTCTCGTATTCTCTCGCAGCGGCGTCCCACTTCCGCTGGCTCTTGTAGATGTTGGCGAGGTTGAAGTGCGCGAGCGCGAACGAGTCGTCGATGTAGACCGTCTTCTTGAACTCGCTCACCGCGCGCACGACGTCGCCCTGCCGCTGATAGATGATGCCGAGGATGTAGCGCGCGGAGGGCAGCAGCGGGTTGATGGCGAGCGCTCGGTGGCAAGACTCGAGCGCTGCCGCATAGTCGCCAGCGTCTGCGTGGACGTACGCCACGATGAGGTGACCGTCGGCGTTGTTCGGGTCGGAAGCGATGATGCGTTGAGCGAGCTCGAGGGCCTCGGCCACCCTGCCCTCTTCGAGCGCGGCCCGCGCAGCCTGCACCGGGTCTGGAGCCTGCGCCTCGCTCGAGGACGCCCGTGGAGCTGGCCGCGGCCTGCGCGCCGCGCTGTGCTGCTCCGCGTCGCGCTCCGGCTTCCGGCCGGTTGTCCTGCTCGAGCGCCCGACAGCCGCTTCCCGCTGTCCGAGCGCGGGCGGCTCGGCCGGCGGCATCGGCGCGCCGGCGGGCTTCCTCGCGGCGATCCCGATCCCTCGACGCGTTTTGGGCTTCCGATAAAGGAAGACGCCACCCACCTCGACCGCCTCGAACTGGTCGTTGATCTGTGAAAGCGTCTCGGAGTGCCCGATGAACAGGTAGCCGCCCTCGTTCAGACTGTTGAAGAAGTTCGACACCACGCGCTTGGTTGACTCCAGCTTGAAGTAGATGGTGACGTTGCGGCAGAAGATGATGTCCCAGTTGCCCATGAGCGCGAGCGGATACGGTTCCTTGATGAGGTTGTGGTACCCGAAGTCCACCAGCGAGCGTACGTGCGGCGCGACCGCGTAGCCGCCCGGAACCGGCTCGAAGTGCCGAGCCAGCACCTCGCTCGGGACGTTCAGGAGCGAGCGCTTCGGATACTCGCCCTTCTTCGCCACGTTCAGCGCTCTCGTGGACACGTCGGTGCCCAGGATCTGCACCCGCCAGCCGAGCGAGAGGATACCGGCGTCGATGACGGTCATGGCGATCGAGTACGGCTCCTCGCCGGTAGAGCAGCCCGCCGACCAGATGCGGATCGTGCGGTTCGAGTCCGGCTTGTTGGCCATGATCTCCGGCAAGACCCGCGTACGCAGCGCCTCGAACTGCTGCGGGAACCGGAAGAAGCTCGTCTCGTTGATCGTGACGAGGTTGAGCAGCTCGTTGAGCTCGTGCTCGTCTCGTTCGAGCACCGCGAAGTACTCGCTGAAGCTCGAGAGGCCGAGACGAGTCGCGCGCGTCACCAGCGATATGCGGAGCGAGTCCTGCTTGGTGTCCTCCATGTAGATGCCGGAGGCAGCGTGGATGAAGTCACGGAATCGCACGAACTCCTCGTACGTGAGGTCTTTCGAGCCAGACCACTCGTTCATGGAGCCATGCTCCTATGCGCCGGAGCCGTCGGGCTGGGCGTCTGCGCGCTCGATGAGCCCGGCCGCGTGCATCCCGTACAGGATCTTCGCCACCTCGAAGTCGTCGTATCCGGTGAGCTCGACGAGCTCTTTGACGGACCGCCCGCCGTGCATGTAGCACAGGAGCATCCACTCTTTCGGCTTCAGGTGGATCTCCATGGACTTGTCACCCGGGGCGGCCGCCATGACGAACTCGGTGTCCATGCTGGGGATCTTCTCGCGGATCTTGCTCCACAGCTCAAGGCGGCGTGACGCCTCCATGATGATGTTCTCGACGGAGACCGAGATGCCGATGTCCTCTTCGTCGCAGGTCTCGTCAGGCTCGAACCGAAGCTGCCCCTCTTCCCAGCGGAACAAGTCGAAGAGCGTGTCGTTTATCTGGTCCTGGATGAAGGTCTCGAGAACCTTCGCGTCCAGGTACCCTTCGTCTACGAGGATCTGGCCGAGCCTCCGATCCGCCTTCTCCTTCTTCTGGATCTTCTGGAGGCCGAGCGCTTGGCGCAGCTGCTTCTCCGAGATGACCCCTGCCTTCACGAGACGACGCCCGAGCGACTCCCGATGCCAGTTCGACGAAGCGAAGAACACGCGCCCCTTCTTGAAGCACACCTTGCCCTGAGCATCGGGCCTCTCCAGATACAGGGTGCCCGTCTTCCTGCCTGCGCCCAGCAAGCGGAACATGTCGGCAAGCGAGAAGTCCTTGAGGTTGCCCTCCAGGGCCACGGTTCCCTCCCGGATCGGAATCACGCTCTGTCGGCGAGTGCTGCACACGATGAAGCACGTGAGGCACGCCGCAAGAATCGTAACACGCAACCGGCGGCTGAAGAAGTGACGGCACGCTGGGTCTGCCGCTTGTGAAGAGTGTTGACATGGAGATTAGCGTGGTTTAAGATGCTGCTGTCGGAACATTCGCGTATTCGCATATGGTGATTCAAAGGACGGTTCCGTGAACGACTCGGAGTTCTTCTGCCTCCACTCGGACCTGTGCAAGACGCTCGCGAACGCGAAGCGCCAGGCGATCCTGAACGCTCTGCGCGACGGCGAAGCGTCCGTCTCACAGATCGTCAATCGGACAAGCATCCCACAGCCCACTGTGTCACAGCACCTCGCGACGATGCGCGCCAAAGGCGTCGTCATCGCCCGCCGCGAGGGGGCGCACGTGCTGTACCGCGTCTCGAACCCCAAGATCATCCAGGCGTTCGACCTCATCACCGAGGTCATGCGCGAGACGTTGGAGACGCAGGCCAGGACCGTCGAGCCGTTTGCCGGCTCTGAAGACGAGGACGACCGCTGAGACGAAGGAGGAGCACGATGCCAGAGGAGAACGAGAAGCAAAAGAGCCTCGCGATGGTGGTCATGAGCGGCGACATGGACAAGCTCTTCGGCGCGTTCATCATCGCGAACGGCGCGGCCGCCATGGGTATGGAAGTGACGATGTTCTTCACCTTCTGGGGTCTGCGCGCCATCAAGAAGAACGTGAGCACGGGCAAGACGCTGTTCGGCAAGATGCTCGGGATGATGTACGGCGGGGACATCTCGAAGGCGAATCCCTCGAAGTTCAGCTTCGGCGGACTCGGCCGCTGGATGTTCAACAAGATGATGGGCAACCACAACGTCGCCAAGCTCTCAGAGCTCCGCGACATGGCCGTGCAGCTCGGCGTGAACATGTACGGCTGCCAGATGTCGATGGACGTCATGGAGATCCCGCAGGAGGCGTTCATCGATGGCGTGAAGGAGCCCGTCGGCGTCGGCTTCTTCTTGATGAAAGCACAGGACGCTGACATCACGCTGTTCATCTGATGGGAAGACGCGGCAGCATGCCGCACGGAGCGCCGCGCGATGCCGGGCGCGGCCAGAGAGGAAGGGATAGCCATGTCAGAGGAGATCAAGGTGGACCTCGAGCTCGACCTGAAGGGGCTGCTCTGCCCCCTGCCGATGGTGAAGGTCAGCCAAAACATCGGCAACGTGCCCGTCGGCGGCGTGATTCGCGCAGTCGCCACCGACCCCGGCTCGATGGCAGACATCCCCGCGTGGGCGAAGTCGACCGGCAACGAGGTGCTGTCTGCCGAGAAGCAGGGCAACGAGTTCGTGTTCCTCGTCAAGCGGGTGAAGTAGCCAGATGGAGACCTACCTGGCCATCACCGCGATCTGGGGCGTGTACCTGACCGCGGTCGTGTTCTTCGTCGGGATGGGGGTGCGTGTGTACCAGTGGGCGACCACGCCGCGCTCCCCCGTCCCGCTCGGGATGTTCCCGAAGCCGGAGACCAAAGGCGCACGCGTCGCGAAGATGCTCAAGGACACCTTCCTCGCGCCGCACTCGGCACGCATCGAGCCAGCGATGTGGATCTTCGCGATGGCCTTCCACGTGGCTGCTTTGGGCGCGTTTGTCGGGCACGGCCGCCTGCTTGCGGAGTTCCCGGTGCTTCCTGAGCTTCTGGGCGAGGAGGGCATGAACGCGTTCGCGGCGTGGTCCGGCTCGATCGCCGGGTCGCTCATGCTGGTCGGCGTCATCTACTGGATCGCCCGCCGCACGTTCGGCCCGTACAAGAACCTCTCGGTGCCCGAGGACTACCTCTTGCTGGCGCTGCTGCTGGGCGTCGTGGTCATGGGCGACCACATGCGCTTCATCTACGGCGGGACCATCCACGCTGACACGTACCGCGAGTGGTTCTTGAGCCTGCTGAGACTCCGGCCGCAGATCCCCGAGAAGATCCTCGCGAGCAACGTCGGCTGGTCGCTCGGCACGCACATGCTGTTCACCGACCTGTTCCTGATGTACTTCCCGTTCAGCAAGCTCGTTCACGCCATCGGGGCGTTCTCGACGAACCTGACGAGGAGTGAGTAGCGTGGACGCGCACACGATCGAGACCATCGCCGGCGTCATCGACAAGAAGATGACGCGACAGCTCAAGCAGTACCTCGACGTCTGCGCTCGCTGCGCGATCTGCAAGGACGCCTGCCACCAGTACGTCGGCACCGGCGACTTCAAGTACCTGCCTGCACGGCGCGCAGAGCTCATCCGTCACGTCTACAAGAAGTACTTCGACTCCGCAGGCCGGTTCGTGCCCGCGCTCTACGAGGCGCGCGACCCGGACGACAACCTGCTCGACGAGCTGTACGAGTCCTGCTACGCCTGCACCGGGTGCCGTCGCTGCATGTACTACTGCCCCTTCTCGATCGACACCCAGTGGATCGTGGCGGTCGGCAAGGCGATTCTCATCGCCGCGGGACGCGGCCAGGAGATGCTCGGGCAGCTGGCGGACGCTGCGATCTTCAAGGGCGAGAACGTCGAGATGTTCCGCGACGTGCTCGTCTCCGGCTTCAAGGACATCGAAGCCGAGGTCCGCGAGATCACCGGTGACCCTGAGGCGACCATCCCGGTCGACAAGCACGGGGCCGACATCCTGTACGTGGCGCTCGCAGGCGCGCACTCGATCCGTCCGGCCGCGGTGATCTTCCACGAGGCGAAAGTCGATTGGACGATCTCTCTGTTCGAGGCAGCGAACTACGGATACTTCTTCGGCGACGCCGAGAAAGCGAAGCTCATCGCCAAGCGCTTCATGGAAGAAGCGAAGCGGCTTGGCGTCAAAGAGGTCGTCGTGCCCGAATGCGGCCACGCGTACCGCGTCGCGGATATCTTCTACGAGGCGTGGACGCAAGAGGAGCTCCCCTTCAAGGTGAGCCACATCCTCGAGGTGGTCGACCGCTTCATCAAAGAGGGGCGGATCACGGTGGAGAAGGGCCGCATCCAGGGGCGAGTCACCTACCACGACCCTTGTCAGATCGCGCGCAACGGCGGCATCTTCGAGCAGCCGCGCGACGTCGTCAAAGCCCTCACCGATGACTTCGTGGACCTGGTGCCGAACCGCGCCGAGCAGTGGTGCTGCGGCGGTGGCGGCGGCATCGTCGCGATCGAGGAGATGCGCGACGTGCGGCTCAAGAGCGGCTCGAAGAAGGTCGAGCAGCTGCGTGCGAGCGGGGCATCGGTGCTTGCCTGCCCGTGCGAGAACTGCAGGCTGCAGATCGAGGACTTGAACCAGCTGCACGGGCTCGGATTGCAAGTGCGGCAGGTCATCGACCTCGTCGTGGAGGCGATGCCGCTGCCGGGCAACACCGCACCCAGAGCGTAGGCACGCGCTCGAACGCGTCACACCCAGGGCGCCCGCCGGTCGGGCGCCCTGGCGCTTCTTACGTCACCTCCGCCTTGGTGCCCCAGCCGCTTCCCGTGCGGCCGCGACCGCGCGAAGGAACGCCTGCGCCTCCGCAGCCGTCGTCATGCCGCCGTCGTCCGCGACCAGAAGCTTGCCCGCCCTCGCCAGCAAGCCTGCCCGGCTCCCGACGACCTCGGCATGCGTCAGCCCTTGAGCGAGGTCTCTCGTGGGGATGCCGCCGATCGTCATGAGGTCTGCCGCGCGCGCCGCCCAGAAGACGCGCTCGAACCCGTCGAAGTCGAGCCCGCCGCCCGCGTGCACCGCCGAGAAACCCGCCTTGCGCGCAGCTCCAAGCAGGCTTCGCACTTCCCCGTCCGAGTGCCAGACGGCTGGGACCGCCCCCGTCGTGGCGGCGTCGGCGATCGTGGCCAGGAGCGGCATCAGCGTCTCGATCGCGAAGTCAGGGGCGACGAGCGGACCTGAGCTGCCGGCGAGGTCTTCAGCCACCACGATTGCGCGCGCACCGGCATCGAGAGCCGCGCGGACGCGATCGAGGCGTCGCTCGAGAACCGACTCCATCGAGCTCCTGATGCGCTCGGGCTCCAGCAGCGTCGCCTTCAATCCTGCCTCGTAGCCTTCGCGCTGCAAGACCTCTGCGAGCACACCGTCCACCACTGCGAACGGAGCGACCCCGGCCTCCATGAGCGCCTCGGTGGCTGCAGCTGCCGACGGCTCGCTCCAGGGCACGAACGCGAAGGCGGCATCGACCGCCGCGCAGGCCGCGACAATCGCGTGCTCGACGCGCTCCAGGCCCGCCGCGAGCGCGCCAAGCGCGTCTGATCCCACGAAGGTGAGGCCGACGGTGATGCTCGGCCTCTTGGGGAGCGCCGCCCGGTCCACGAGTGCCCCTACAGCAGCTTGACGCCTGCCGCCACGAGCTCGCTCGAGCCCCACACGAGGGCGAAGGCGATCGCGACGCCGATCGACACGGCAAGGAAGGCGCGCTTCGGCTCCAAGTCGAGCAACCACGCAGCGGCGGTGCCCGAATAGGCGCCCGTGCCAGGCAGAGGCACCGCCACGAACAGCGCAAGCCCGATCATGCCGTACTTCTCCACAAACGGATGCGCTTTTGCCCGGATCCGCTCAAGCCGCCGGTGCACCCATCCGCCTTCGGGCAAGCGCTCGTAGACGAACTCGAGGAAGTAGTAGCCCGGCCAGAAGATGGCGAGGTTCGCCACGAGCACGAGCGGCAGGTACACCCGCTCTTGCGCGGCGATCGCCATCGGCACCGCGCCACGCAGCTCGATCCACGGGATCACCGTGACCACGGCGTACTTCAGCCAGGCAGGCAGCGAAGAAACGAACGACGGCACGGCTACTCCTCACACGCGAACGCGGCGTACACGCGCTCGACCTCGGCTTCCCAAAACGCGCGCCTGTCGTGCGCGTCGCGCCCGAGCGTCTCCGCGAACGCGAAGTACCCCTCACCCGGCAGACCGGTGTCCTTGCGCGTGACGAGCGACGCGAGCATCACTCCGCGCTCCGCGTCCGCACGAGAGCACACCTCGTTCAGGAATGCCATCATCGCGAACGAGTACGGTTTGAGGTCGATCGCGCTCACCGCCTGACATAGGCCGGAGTACGTGGTGGTCTCGCGACGGCGAGCGAGTTCGACGAGGTGCTCGCGCGCTTGCGCGAGCGCTGCCTCCCACGCCTCGTTCGTGAAGCCGTATCGGGTGGTTGCCTTCATCATCGCCAAGTATCTCACACACTCGAACGCCCGCCGCGCGATGCGGCGGGCGTGCTCGGTTTCTTGGTGGAGGCGCGGAGAATCGAACTCCGGTCCACGATAGACCCCTGGGAAGCATCTCCAGGCTCAGTCACCCGTTGTCGTCAGCGTCTGGGACACCGGTGACCCGCGTCCAAACGCCCTGGCGGTCAGGTCTTTCGCAGCAGCGCTCCCGCCCGTTGCTGCTGCGGCAGTCCCCTGAGTCGGCGCCTCGCCGGTGACGGGGACGCTCACCGGTTCGGCGTCGCTGCGCTAGTTAGGCAGCGAGAGCAAGATCAGAGTTGACGCTTGAGCGTCTGCACCCCTGTTTAACGAGGTGAGGAGACCTCGGCCTGCTTCTTCCCTCAGACCTATCGTGTCGAATCCAGTCGCCCCCGGATCCGACGCTTCTCAACGTGCGTTGCACAATAAGTATACCCCGCCCGGGCTCAGCGCCCAAGCGTCCGGTCCTTGAGCGCCCGCTCCACCTCGCGCTTGTGCTCCCGCTCGGCAATCGCCTCGCGCTTGTCGAACAGCTTCTTCCCGCGGGCAAGCGCGAGCTCCACCTTCACCAGCCCAGAGGGCGAGAAGTAGAGCCGGAGCGGCACGAGGGTGAGCCCCTTCTCCTTCGTCTTGCCGATCAGATAGCGGATCTCGTTGCGGTGCAACAGCAGCTTGCGCGTGCGGTCCGGATCGGTGTTGCTGCGGTTTCCGTGGCTGTACGGCGCGATGTGGACGTTGTGCAGCCAGACCTCGCCGTTGCGGATCGTGGCGAACGCGTCGCGCAGGCTCGCCCGGTTCTCACGCAGCGACTTCACTTCAGTCCCGGTGAGCGCGATGCCCGCCTCGAAGGTCTCCTCGATAGCGTAGTCGTGGAAGGCCTTCTTGTTGGTGGCTATGGTGCGCTCGTCCCGGGACATGCCGCCTCTCTCCTACGGCGTGAAGTCCGTGCCCGGCTCCAGCCGGAGCACGAAGGCCGCCATCAGCTTGGCGGTGTTCTCGACGTCGGACAGCGCGAGGACTTCGGTGGGCGTGTGCATGTACCGAAGTGGCACGCTCACAAGCGCTGCCGCCTTCCCGCCCTTCGTGAGCTGGATGACGTTCGCATCAGTGCCGGTGCCGCGCGGAGCGCCCTCGATCTGGTACGGGATGCCCTCGGCCTCGGCCGCGTTGCACAGCAGCTCGAACACGCGCGGGTTGATGTTCGGGCCACGCGAGATGACCGGGCCGCCGCCGCACTTCACCTCGCCGTGCTTGCGCTTGTCGACGTCGAGGTAGTCGGTGGCGTGCGTGACCTCTATGGCGATGCCGACGACCGGATCGACGCTGTACGCCGAGGTGGTGCCGCCGCGCAGGCCGATCTCCTCTTGCACGGTCGCGGCCGCGATCAGGTCTCCCTTGGCGCCGCCCGCTTCCTTCACGAGGCGGAGCGTCTCAGCAGCGACCCACGCGCCCATCTTGTCGTCGAACGCTCGCGAGACCGCCATGCCGTCCCCGAACAGTTCCATGCCGACCGCGTACGTCACCGGATCGCCGATGCGAACGCGCTTCTTGACTTCGTCGCCCGGCAAGCCGAGGTCGATGAACATCTTGTGCATCTTGACGACCTGCTTGCGCTCCTCTTCCTCCAGGAGGTGGATGGGGAGCCGTCCGAGGACGCCGAGCAGCGGGCCTTCAGCCGTGTGCACCGTCACGCGCGCGCCGGGAAGGATCTGCGGGTCGTGACCGCCGATCGGCGCGAAGGCGCAGTACCCGTCGTCGGTTATGTACGTGACCATGAAACCGATCTCGTCGATGTGGCCGGCGAGCATCACGGACGGGCCGTCGTCAGTGCCGCGCAGCACGGCGTGCACCGAGCCCATGACGTCGGTCGACACCTCGTCCGCGTACGCGCCGACGCGCTCACGGAAGACGGCGGCAGCCGGCTGCTCGTACCCAGACGGCGACGGCGCCTCGACGAGCTCTTTCAGGAACTCCAGCGATTCAGGCTGCATACGGGATCCTCCTCGATCCATGCACGGGAGATGCAAGTCTACCCCTCGTGTGGCCAAGCGGCAATGCGGCGCCTCCATTCGCGCCGACGATGAGGCGAGACGTCAGCGGCCGCCTAGGCAGTAGAAGTACCCGTCCCGCGAGCCGATGTATATGCGACCCTGCCAGACGATCGGGGTTGACTCGTACGTTCCGCCGCCCGTGAAGCGCGCGACCCGCTCGACGCGCACGCTTACGCGCGCGCCCGAACGGGTCGAGAGCGTGACGCCGCCGCCGTCTGGAGGCCCGTACGAGATGCGGTACACGTTCACGGTGTTGCCGTACCCCGCCGCGACGATGTGGTCGTCCACGATGATCGGCGTCGAGATGGACCCGCCGATGTCGTCCTTGTAGACGAGGACAGGCGTCGCAAGCCCGTGCTCGCCGTCAGGGCCGTCGACGGTGAGCGAAGCCGTCTCGTCGCGAGCCACCACGTACAGGTGGCCGTCGATGGCCGAGAAAGCCGCCAACCGCGGCCGCGAGCGGTCCGGATCGTACGCGTCGTTCACCGAGCACGACCCGATCACTCCGCCCTGCCAGTCGGCGAACGCCCGATCGCCGGTGGGGAAGAACCAGACGACGGCCTCTGACGGCGGCTTGCTCGGGTCGAGCAGAAGCACGCCGCCGTGGCCTCGGATGTACTGCTTCTCGACGGGCACCAAGAGCTTCCCGTCGTCGGTAGCCACGACCGTGCCGTCGAGGTCGGATCCGATGTAGAAGTCCCACTCGACTTCGAGCGTGTCGGCATCCAGCCCGTAGACGTGCCCAGCCCCTGAGGCCACGTAGACCCGGTCGCCGAGGAGCACCGGCGAGCTCTCGAGCACGAGGTTGCCGCCGTGGCTCGCTGAGCGCTTGTCGCCGAGCAGCAGCGCCTGCTTGAGGATATGCGGCGATCGATGCCCTTGCCACGGCTGCGTCGCGAAGGGGTCGATGCGGTACAGGTGCCCCGACTCCACCCCGACGATCGCGTGCGGGCCGAGCACGAGCGCGCTGCCGTCGGCATCGCGGCTGTAGCTGCGGGTGTGAGGGACCGGCAGACGCCACGCCTCTTCGCCGGTCGCGTACCACACCCCGCGGAACGGCGCGATGTCAGGCGCGGTGATGCTCCGCGGGAAGCCGCGCCTCGAGCCCGTCATGACGAGGTACCGGGACGGGTCGTCGGGAGCCGATGGATCTGCGATGACGGCGGGCGATCCCTTGATGACGTCGTCGTATTCGTAGCGCCACACGGTCTTGCCGGTCTCAGCGTCGATCTTGCGAAGCCCGTGGTCGAAGCCTCCGACGAGCAGGAAGAGTCGACCGCCTTCGCGCACGAGCGCGGGCTGCCCGGTCCAGCCGGTCCCGTACCAGGTCACCATGCCGCCCGTCGCGCTTGCCTCGGCGGAGCGCTTGCCGGTGCCGCCAGTGGTGCCTCCGCCGATGCGCGCTTTCCACAGCACCTCGAGCCGCTCGGGCACCGGTCCCACGCCGTAGAAGGACCGCGTCTCGTTGCCGAGGAAGGTCGCGATCTTGATCCCGTCTGCGTCCGGGTCGGCCTGGGGCGGCACAGGGAGCTCAACGGTGATCGTGGGCAACACCGACGGCACGGGGGTCTTCGGGCGAACGAGGGGAGGCGGCGCGAGCACCTGGGCTTGCCACAATCCCGCGGCAACGCCGATCGCGAGGGCAGACAGAGCAAGCCCGGCGAGAATGCGAGGACGCGTCGTGCTCTGGCGGCTCACGGCTTGAGCTTCTTTCCGCATACCGTGCAGTGCCTGTTGATGGGCGCATTGCTTGCGCCGCACCGCTTGCAGACGACCGAGATGCGGGCCTGCGGCGCAGGCGGCTCGGGGCCCTCCTCGTGCGCCTGGGCGTGCGGCCGCTCTGCGACGGTCTCCTCGTAGCGGCGCACGAACCTGCGACGCCACTCTTCTCGCGACAGCTCCTCGCCGCTCGCTGCGCCTGCAAGCGTCCCTGCGAGCCACACGGGGCCGACCAGGATCCCCGCGCCGATCGTGAGTCCAAGGAAGAGCGCGAAGGCCACGACAGAAGCCGCCCGCCCCTGCCTCCCGCCCGACCCTTGCGCGGTCACGAGCCGGCTGCCCCAGAACGAGCCGGCCCCTGCGACCACCGCGGACGCCGCAGCCGCGAGCGCCATCGCCGCGACCTCCCCTGAACGCCAGGCAAGGAGCGCGACGTCGAACACGGCCGCTGCCGCCAGCGCCACTCCCGCGAGCGCCTTCGTCCCATCGGGGCCTCCCTCGACCCGGACCTCCACTGGGACGACCAGCGCCGCCGTTTCAGTGAGGGCGTCTTCGAGCCGCGGAGCCTGCGGCCAGCCGGGCACGTTCGGCCGCGGTGCGGCGGCGAGGCCCTCGGCTCCCAAGACCTCGCGCAGCCGCGCTATGCGACGAGCCTCCGGGTCGCGCTCTGGAGCAAATCCGAACCCCGACCAGCAGTAGAAGAGCTGCGAGTACGCGTCGCCTGCGCTGGGAACGTGGTTGTTGCACGCCAGCACGTGCTCCAACGCAGCCAGCATCTCTTGCGGGTCGCGCAACAAGAGCATGCCCTCGGCGTCCGCTTTCTCGGCCGCACGCCACGCGAGCTCCTGGTGCCAATACGCCAGCGCCTCGGTCACGACGACGACGAAGGTCTGCATGATCCACCAGCCAACGAGCGGAGGGCCGAGCCCGCGCGCCATCGCAGAGGCCTTGGCCGCGCGAACCGTCGGGTCTTCGTCTGCAGCAGACGGCGCGCTGATGGGCTTGCTCAAGTCGGCGTCTCGCAGCGCCCAAACCGGCCCTGCGAGCGCTGAGACAGCCGTCGCCCACAGCGTGTCCGCGGAGAGGACTCGCGCCATCAGGTTCGCGAACACAGCGCGCTGATCCGATCGCGACAGTCTCTCGGCGAACCCGCGCGTCACGCCCACGACTGCCTTGGCGGGAGTGCGGCCCAGCACGAACGCGTTCACGCGGTCGGTGTCGATGACGTACAGAGGCGGGGAGTGCTCGAAGCCTGCAGCGAGGCTCATGTCCTTGAGCGCGCTGCGCGTGACCTCGAGCGTGCCAGCACGAGGGATCTGCGCTCCCAGCCGAGCAAGCAACGCCTTCTCAGAGGTCGCGAGCGCGCGGGCGACCCAGGCGCCCACGAGAAGCGCGCTCACCGCAACGGTGACCTTCGCGATCGCTGGCAGCCCCGCGAGCACGACGAGCGCGATCGCGGGGCTTCGCGTGGCGAGGGGCAACAAGACGACGAGGAGAAGCACTGCCGCTGAGATCGACCCTGCCACAGCGACGACGTAGGCGACCGTGAATGCGACGAACTTCCACCGGTTCCCTGCGACGCGCGCCTGCAGCGTCTCGATGCGGTCGCCGCAGACTCCGGGCGGAAGCTCGACCTCGGTCATGCCGGAGCGCGGACCGACCATCGTACGGCTACTTCCTTCGCGAGGCGAGCTCGCTCGCGAGGTCCTGGAGCGTGAGCCCCTCGCGGACCATCACGACGAGCAGGTGGTAGACGAGGTCGCCGATCTCGTAGCGGAGCTGCGGCAGATCGTGGTCGCGCGCCGCGATGATCACCTCGCTCGACTCCTCGCCGATCTTCTTGAGCAGCTTCTCTTGCGGGCCTGCAAGCAGCGCCGCAGTGTAGCTGCCCTCAGGCATCGTTCGCCTGCGCTCCTCGAGGACCGCGAACAGCTCCTTGAGGACGTCCCCGAGGTGCACGGCGTCTGCCCCGGGCGAAGCGCCGGGATCTCTGTCTGTCATCGCACGTCCCTTCGTCACGAGAGCGGCAACCCTTGGTCAGCGTCTTCGGACCTCTCTGTGGACGAGACGGTGGCGAGCGTCCGGAAGAAGCACGACCGCGCCCCGGTGTGACATGCCACGCCCTCCTGATCGACGATCACGAGCAACGTGTCGCCGTCGCAGTCGTAGCGCACCTCCTTGACGTGCTGCACGTGGCCGGACGTCTCGCCCTTGTGCCAGTGCTCCTGCCGCGACCGGCTCCAGAACCAGGTGGTCCCGCTCTCGAGCGTGCGCTTGAGCGCTTCCGCGTCCATCCAGGCCACCATCAGCACCTCCCCGCTGTCGTGTTGCTGCACGACAGCGGGTATGAGTCCCCGCTCGTCGAACTTCAGATCTGGGAACTCCACCTCACTGCCCTCCCAGCCCTCGCACGACGTCGTGACGCTTGCCGTCCATCTGCTCGATGGCAATCTCCACCACTGCAGTCTTCTCCAGCACGGCCGGGTCGATGCCGTCGACCGGGCCTCCGTAGTGCCGCATGAGCGCTTGGAGCCCGCGAAGCTTCTCCTCCTTCGTCTCCAGCACCCGGGCCCGGCCGTAGCCGACGACGCTTGAGAACCGCGACGTGTATCCGCACGGACGCTCTCCCCGCACGATCTCGCCCTCGTCGACTTCGAAACACACCCGTGGGTCGCGCGCGATAGCGTCCATGCGTCGACCCTCGGGAGCGCCGTGAAGGTAGATGCGGCCGTCTTCGTATCCGAAGTTCAGCGGCACCACGTACGGGCCGCCCTCGTCCACGAGACCGAGACGCAACACCTGGGCGCGCCGAAGAAGCGCCTCAGCCTCCTCGCGAAGCATGCGGTGGTCCTCACGTCGCATCGCTCGCATCCTGCCCCCTAGATCCTGACCGGGATGCCGTGGGCCGCCATCGCTTCCTTGACCTGGCGGATGGTGAACTCGCCGAAGTGGAAGACGCTCGCCGCCAAGACGGCGTCGGCGTCAGCCTCCAGCACGACCTCCGCGAAGTGGTCGAGCTCGCCTGCTCCGCCTGAGGCGATGACGGGGACGTCCACGGCTCGCGTGACGGCTCGCGTGAGGTCGATGTCGTAGCCGTCTTTGGTGCCGTCGCGGTCCATGCTGGTCAGCAGGATCTCGCCGGCGCCACGGCGCACCGCTTCCTCGGCCCACGCAACGGCGTCGAGCCCGGTGTTCTTCCTGCCGCCGGCGACGAAGACCTCCCAGCGCGAAGGAGACGAGCCGGGCACCTTGCGAGCATCGATCGCCACGACGATGCACTGCGACCCGAAGATCTGCGCGGTGCGCGTGATCAAGCCGGGTTCGGCGACGGCGGCGCTGTTGATCGAGATCTTGTCGCTCCCGGCTGCGAGCATGTCTCGTATGTCTTGGGCCGAGCGCATGCCGCCGCCGACGGTGTACGGGATGAAGACCTCCTCCGCCGCACGACGAGCGACCTCGAGCATGAGCGGGCGCTCCTCGTGCGTCGCGGTGATGTCAAGGAAGACGATCTCGTCTGCGCCCTCGCGGTCGTACGCTGCCGCGAGCTCCACGGGATCGCCCGCATCACGCAGGTCGACGAACTGCACGCCCTTCACGACGCGCCCGGCGTGCACGTCGAGGCACGGGATGACGCGGCGCATGAGCACGGGCTCACGCCTCCCCGTAGCCGACCCGCACCGCGTCGGAAAGCGACAGAGAGCCCTCGTAGAGCGCTCGCCCGATGATGACGCCTTCGATCTGAGGACCGAGCTCGTGCAGGTCGCGGATGTCGTCCAGCGAGGACACGCCGCCTGAGGCGGTGATCGGCAGGAGCGTCTGCCCGACGAGCGCGCGGTACGCGCCGTAGTTCACGCCCGTCTGCATGCCGTCTTTGGAGATGTCGGTGTACGCGAGCCGCTTGACGCCGAGCAGCTCAAGGTCGCGGATGAGGTCGAGCACGCCGTACTCCGTGCCCTCGCGCCAGCCCTGGATCGCGACTTTGCCGTCGCGAGCGTCGATCCCCGCGACGATGGCCGAACCGTAGGTATCGCACGCCTCGGCGACGAACGCCGGCTTGGTCACGAGCGTGGTCCCGAGGACCATGCGCTTTACGCCCACGCTAGCCACCCGGTCCAGCACCTCCATCGAGCGCAGGCCCCCGCCGAACTGCACCAGGACGCCAAGAGAGGCGATCCGCTCCACCACGCCGAGGTTGGCCGGCTCGCCCAACACGGCGCCGTCCAAGTCGACGACGTGCAACCACTCGGCGCCCTGATCGATCCAGCGCTTCGCCTGGTCCACAGGGTCGTCGTTGTAGACGGTGACGGCGTCCAGCCGACCCTGTCGCAAACGCACGACCTTGCCGTCCAGGATGTCTATGGCCGGGAAGACGATCATCGGACCTCAGCCCCTCGCCAGCGCCGCGAAGTTCGCCAAAAGCCTGAGCCCCATCTCAGAGGACTTCTCGGGATGGAACTGCACGCCGTACACGGAGCCGCTCTCGACCGCCGCGGCGAACGGAACGCCGTGCTCCGTACGGCCGATGATACACGACTCGTCCGCGGGCACCACGCGGTACGAGTGCACGAAGTAGAACGCGGCTCCGTCGGGTATGCCGACGAAGAGCCGGCTCGGCTTCGGCTGCTCGACCGTGTTCCATCCGATGTGCGGGACCTTCACGCCGACCGGGAGCCGCTCGCACGTCCCGCGCACCAGCCCGAGCCCCTCCCACTCGCCGTCCTCGTAGCTCACGTCGACGAGAAGCTGCATGCCGAGACAGATGCCGAGCAGAGGCGCTCCCGAGGAGGCGCGCTCCCGCACGATGTCCCACATGCAGGCCGCGCGCAGGTTGGCGGCTGCGTCGCGGAAAGCCCCGACACCCGGGAGGACGAGCGCTTCAGCGGACTCGACGGTGCGCGGGTCGGACGTCACCACGACGTCGCTCACCCCGGCGTGCTCGAAGCCCTTCTGCACGCTTCGCAGGTTTCCCATGCCGTAGTCGATGATCGCGATCACAGCGGCCTCACGCCTCTTGGGTCTCGCCGAGCCTGCCCTTCGTGCTCGGGACGCCCACGGCTCGCGGGTCGTGCTCGCAGGCCTCTTTGAGCGCCCGCGCGAGCGCCTTGAACGCCGCCTCCACGATGTGGTGTGCGTTCTCGCCAGAAAGCGACCGCACGTGGAGAGTGAGGCCGGCGTTCGTGGCGAGAGCCACGAGGAACTCCTTTGCGAGCGTGGTGTCGAACGTGCCGATGAGCTCGATCGGCAGGTCGACCGCATAGTGGAGCTGGCCGCGGCCTGAGATGTCCACCGCCGCCAGCACGAGCGCCTCGTCCATGGGCACTGCGGCGGACCCGAACCTCCTGATGCGCTCACGGCCGCCCAATGCGCGGTCGAGCGCCTGGCCGAGCACGATGCCCGTGTCCTCCACGGTGTGGTGCGCGTCCACGGCAAGGTCGCCCTGCGCCCGCACCCGCAGGTCGATGAGCGCGTGGCGACCGAAGGCGTCAAGCATGTGGTCGAAGAACGGCACGCCGGTCGCCACTTCCGTGCGACCGCTCCCGTCCAGGTCGAGCCACACCTCGACCGTCGTCTCCTTGGTGGTGCGGACGGCTTCGCCCTGTCGTCCCATCGCGATCACCCTTCGTCGTGACGTGCGGCCTGCGCGGCGACGCCGAAGTGCGCAGACGCGCGGCGCCTGGCCATGATCTCGTCCATGGCTGCGAGGAAGCGTCGCACTTCCTCCTCAGTGCCGACGCTTACCCGCAGGCAGTCCTCGAGCCCTGGCGTGCGCGAGAAGTCGCGCACCAGCACCGAGTGCTCCTTGAGCAGGTCGCGCCACACCGCCGAGGCGTGCTCCACGCGGAACAGGACGAAGTTCGCCTCCGACGAGAACACCTCCACGCCTTCGATCTCGCTCAGGCCGTGGACGAGCATGTCGCGATTGCGCAGCAACTGGCTGATAGCGGCCTCGAACACCGGGCGCTCTCGGAATACGAGCCGCGCTGCCGCCTGCGTGAACCGGTTCACCGAGTACGGCTGCCGCACCTTGGTGAGCTCCGCGATGACGTCCTCGTGCGCGAGCAGGTACCCCGCGCGGAGCGCAGCGAGCGAGAACGCCTTCGAGAAGGTGCGCAGTATCGCGAGGTTCGCGTGCCGCGACATGTGCGGGCGCATCGTGTGCCGGGAGAACTCGAAGTACGCCTCGTCCACCACGACGAGCGCGTCCGTGGCGTTCAGCACGTCGATGAGCAACGTCTCGGGAGCCAGCGTGCCCGTGGGGTTGTTCGGGTTCGCGATGAACACCAGATCGACGTCGCCGCGCGCGAGGCGCGCCATGAGCGCGTCCTCGTCGATAGAGAAGTCCGGCTTTCGCGGGATCTGCACGAGCGTGCTATCGGTGGCCTTGGCATCGATCGAGTACATGACGAAGGTGGGCGGGAAGTCGAGCACCACCCGCCCTGGCCCGCCCCATGCGAGCACGAGGTCCATGATGAGCTCATCGCCGCCGTTGCCGACGAGCACGTTGCCCGGCTCCAGGCCGTTCGCCTCGGCGATCTCCTCGCGCAAGCGAGTCGCCATCGGATCCGGATATCGGTTGTACGGGATGCGTACGACGAGCTCTTCGAGCCGATCGAGGAGCTCGCCGGGCAGGTTGAGCGGGTTCTCGTTGCTCGCGAGCATGACCTCCGCGTCGACGTGCTTGGCGTCGTACGGCGCAAGGTCACGCAGCGCCTCGCGAGGAGGACGGACGCGATCCATCACGAGCTCTCCTCCTCGTCTTCGTCCTGCTCGAACACGTGCTCGGCGAGAGCGAGCCGAAGCCCGACCGCGGCCGCGTGAGCCGCAAGCCCCTCGGCCGAGGCGATCTCCATGACGGCCGCCCCGTCGGCATAGAGCCCGTCGAGCGTGTAGGAGATGACTGAGCTCTTCTTGACGAAGTCGTCGACCGACAGAGGGCTCGAGAACCGGGCCGTGCCGCCGGTCGGAAGCACGTGATTGGGGCCAGCCACGTAGTCCCCGACGCTCTCAGGCGTCCACGGCCCCAGGAAGACCGCACCCGCGTTGCGCACGCGGCCGAGCAGCTCGAAGGGGACCTCGACGTGCAGCTCGAGGTGCTCCGGCGCGATCTCGTTGGCGACATCGAGCGCGACGTCGATGTCGGGGCACACCACGGCGACGCCGTTGTCTTGGAGCGCGCGGACGATGACCTCGGACCGCGGCGAGTCCTCGAGCAGCTCCCGAATCGCCTCCTCGACGGCCTCGGGCAGCTCAGGGTCCGTGGTGACGAGGAACGTCGCGGCGCGCGGATCGTGCTCGGCCTGCGCCATGAGGTCGATGGCGACGAGCAGGGGCTCGGCGGTCTCGTCGGCCACGATGAGAACCTCGCTCGGACCGGCAAGCATGTCGATCCCCACTTCGCCCATCACGAGCTTCTTCGCAGCGGTGACGTACGCATTGCCTGGCCCCGTTATCTTGTCCACGCGTGGGATGCTCTCGGTTCCGTAGGCGAGCGCGGCGATGGCTTGTGCGCCGCCGATCTTGTAGATCTCCGTCACGCCGACCTCTGCGGCGGCGGCAAGCGTGTGAGGATCGACGCTGCCGTCAGGCGCCGGCGGCACCACCATCGCGATCTCCTCGACGCCAGCCACGATCGCCGGGATCGCGTTCATCAGGACGCTGGACGGGTAGCGCGCACGGCCGCCCGGGACGTAGATGCCGACCCTCCGGATGGGGCTCACGAGCTGGCCGAGCACCACCCCGTCCTCACCTGTCGTGAACCACGATTGCTGCACCTGCCGCCGGTGGAAGTCCTCGATCGCCCAGGCGGCATCGGAGATTGCCCGACGGAAGCGCTCGTCGACCGCCGAGAGCGCCGCCTCGATCTCCTCGTCGCTCACGCGCAGGTCGCCCAGCACGACGTGGTCGAGCTGCTCAGTGAGCTCGCGCACCGCCTCATCGCCGCGTGCCTTCACCTCGTCGATGATCCGTTGCGCGACGCCGATGACCTCGGCGTCGATGCCGGTTCCCGCAGGCCGAAGCTCATCGGCAGACGGGCGATGTCCCCGTTCGATCTCGATGCGGCGAAGCACCGCTCACGCTCCTTTCTCGGCAGCCACGGCTCGCGAGAGCCGCTCGGCCATGTCGGTGACCCGGTCAGACTTGGTCGCGAGACTGGCAGGATTCGCGACGAACCGTGCGGTCGACTCCATGACCTCTTCTACCACACGCAGGTCGTTTTCGCGCAACGTGGTGCCGGTGGCCGTGATGTCCACGATCCAATCGGCGATCCCGATGAGCGGGGCGATCTCGATGTTGCCCGCGAGCTTGATGATCTCCACCTGCAAGCCGCGCTCGGCGAAGTGCCGCTCGGTGATGCGCGGGTACTTCGTGGCGACGCGGATCTGTCCGAGGTGGCGGTAGAGCTCCTCGGCGCTGCGCGTCGCCGAGACCGGCTCTGCCACCACGAAGCGGCAGGCGCCGAACCGAAGGTCGACGAGCTCGACCACTTCGAGCGCGGCTTCCTCGAGCACGTCGCGACCGGCGATCGCGACGTCGACCGCGCCGTACGCCACGTATACCGGCACGTCAGTCGGCTTCGCGATCACGAACTCCGCTTCGGCGCCGCGGACGATGAGGGACCGTCCGGGATCTCGCAGCCCCTCCACGTCGTAGCCGGCTCGCGCGAGCGCTGACACGCTGTCGTCGAAGAGCGCGCCTTTCGGGACCGCGACTCTGAGCACGTCCCCGGAACCAGCGGTCCTCACCATCACGGCCGCCTCCTTCCCGAGAAGCGCCGCGACGGCGGCTGATCAGGCGGCTCGCCCACCCGGTCAGCGCGGCCGCCCGCGCGATCCAAGCGATACAACGCTCCGTCCGCCGCCTCGATCGCCTCGAAGGCGTCCACCCGCTCTGCGGCCCGCACGAGCTCCAGCGAGGTCGCCCCGCACGCCAGCACGACGCGCCAGCCGGCCTGCCGCAACGCAGCAGCTCCGGCGAAGCACGCCGCTCGATCGAGCCCGCCGACCACGGCGTCGACGCGCTTCGCCTTCGGCGTCGCGCCGGCTTCCGCGAGCGCGATCATCAGCCGTTCCAGCCCGATGGCGAACCCGGCAGCGGGCGCTGGACGGTCGTAGGCCGCGAGCAGCCGATCGTATCGGCCGCCCCCGCCGACCGGGAGCCCCAGGCCCGGGGCGTACACCTGCATGACCATGCCGGTGTAGTAGCCGAACGAGCGCACGGTCCCGAAGTCCACCACGACCACGTCAGAGCAGCCGATGCCTTCCAGGATCGAGAATGTCTCGGCGAGACCATCAGCGGCGCCAGGACGCCCGCACGCAGACAGTGCGGCCCTGCACGCGTCGATCGCGTCCGCGCCGCCCCGCGTGCGGAGCACGCGCGCGAGCGCATCTGCGACCTCCGCCGGCACGCCTGGCTCGGCTGCGAGCCGACGGACCTCGGGCAGGTTGCGCGCGTGCGCCGCGCGGAGCACCGCCGTCCCCCAGCGCTCTGGCATCCCCGCAGCGTCGACGAAGGCGTGCAGCACCTCGACGCTGCCGATCGCGATGGTGAACTCCGTCAGGCCGACCGCCCGCAGGGCCTCTGCAGCAAGCGCCACGATCTCGGCATCCGCTGCCGGCCCGTTCGCGCCGATGAGCTCGACGCCGGCCTGCGTGAACTGCCGCGCCTGGCCGCGGAACGAAGCGTGCTCGCGGAACACGGGCGCGAGGTAGCGCACCCGGAGCGGGCCGGCGTCGTCCGCGAGCCGCGTCGCCGCCACCCGGGCGATCGGCAGCGTCATGTCAGGGCGCAGCGCGAGAAGCTCTCCATCGGAGTCGAGGAGCCTGAACGGCGCCGCCTCTCCGCCCTCCGGTCCAGCCGCCGCCATCACCTCGTGAGACTCGACGACGGGCGTCTCGACGGGAGAGTAGCCCCACGAATCGAAGACGGCGACGAGCGAAGCTGCGACGGCCTCCCGCTCGGCAGCCTCGTCCAGCAGCACGTCACGGAACCCACGGGCAGTCGCCGGTCGCACGGCCGATCCTTCCTCTCGCTGCGCCTCTCCAGAGGCAGGCGCTTGGTCACTATAGCACACTATAGTGCTATAGCAACACCCTACTCCTCCCAGACTGCGTCTGCGCCCAGCAGCGCCTTGAGCTCCGCGTGAAGACCCGGCGACGACGCATCCACTCGCGATTCGTCGCCAAGGCGCATGCGCTTGATGCGGTCCGAGTACTGGAGCTCCACGACCACGGCGTCACGCCCTGGATAGTGCGCGAGGATCTCGCGGAACCGGTCGTAGCCTCCGTTTCCGAGCACGCTCACGGGGGCCCGGACATGCAGCGTCTTCGGCGGGCGCACGAAGGTCCCATCCTCGGCAAGCGTGTGGATCTCTTGGACGAGCAGCCGCCTCCCGCGATCCGAGTCCTCCACTTTCGCGCGGACGCGCACGATCGCGTCCTCGGCGACCACGTCGCGGTACTTCTCGTAGGTCTGGGGGAACATCAGAGCGTCGACAGCCCCCTCGAGGTCCTCGAGCACGAACGCGCACATGAGCTTGCCGGCTTTCGTCGCGATGCGCTCCACGTCGCGCACTTGACCGGCGAACCATCCCACCACGCCGTCGCGAAGCTCGTCTGCTTGACCGAGCGAGTGCGTGCGCGCTGCTTCGATGATTTCCCGCTTGTCGGACAGCGGGTGATCGGAGACGTAGATGCCGAGCATCTCCTTCTCGAACGCGAGCTTGGTGGCTTTGTCCCACTCGACGCCGTCGGGCGGCGGAGCCTCCTCGCCAAGGCCGTGCTCCTGCGGCTCGAACAGGTCGAACATCGAGACCTGCCCGCTTTCCTTGTCGCGCTGGCGCTTTGCTGCGAGCTCCATCGCGTGATCCATGAGCTCCATCAGCTGCTTGCGCGTGTAGCCCGTGGAGTCGAAAGCGCCGGCCTTGATGAGCGCCTCGACCGTCTTCTTGTTGAGGCTGCGCGCATCCACCCGCGCCAGGAAGTCGTGCAACGAGGTGAACGGCCCTCCCTCCTTGCGAGCCGCCACGATCGCCTCCGCCACGGGCCCCCCGACCCCCCGGATGCCCTCCAGCCCGAACCTGATCGCCCCACCCGTGGCCGTGAAGTCCTTGCCAGACGAGTTCACGTCCGGCGGCAGCACCTTTATCCCTGCGGCGTTGCACGCAGCGATGTAGCGCACGATCTGCTCGGTCTTGCCGTTGTAGCTCGTGAGCTGGGCGGCCATGAACTCGAGCGGGTAGTGTGCCTTGAGGTACGCGGTCTGGTACGCAAGCAAGCCGTACGCAGCCGAGTGGCTCTTGTTGAAGCCGTAGCCGGCGAACTTCTCGATGTCGTCGTAGACTCGCTCCGCGAGCGCGCGGTCGTAGCCGTTCGCGACCGATCCCTCGACGAAGTCTGACCGCCACTTCGCCATCTCCTCGGGGATCTTCTTGCCCATCGCCTTGCGGAGCTTGTCGGCCTTCGCGGCGCTGAAGCCCGCCATCTCCATCGAGATGCGCATGACCTGCTCCTGGTAGACCATCGTGCCGTAGGTCTCCTCCAGGATGTGCTTGATGCGCTCGTCGTAGTACTCGACCGGCGCACGACCGTGCTTCCGGTTCACGAAGTCGCGCACCATGCCGGACTGCAGGGGCCCTGGGCGGTACAGCGCGAGACACGCGACGATCTCCGCGAACGACTCCGGCTGCAGGTCCTTCACGAGCTGGCGCATGCCCGAAGACTCACCGAGCTGGAAGACGCCGTCCACGTCGCCGCGCTTCAGCATCTCGAAAGTCGCATCGTCGTCGAGCGGGATGCTGTCGATGTCGATCTTGACCCCGTGGTTCTCTTCGATCGACTGGATGCACTTGGCGATGACCGTGAGCGTCCTCAGGCCGAGGAAGTCCATCTTGAGCAGCCCGAGCTCGGCGATCACGGTGCCTTCGTACTGCGTGATGACCGCGCCGCCCTTCGTGTCGAGCTTCACCGGCGCGTGCTCGTGCAGCGGGTCGCGGCAGATCACGACGGCCGCGGCGTGCACGCCCTCGCCGCGCACGTTGCCTTCGAGCGCGCGCGCAGCGTCGATGATGGCCTTCACGTCGCCGCCTGCGTCGTACTCCTCGCGCAGGTCCGGGTTCGTCTCGAGAGCGTCGGCGATGGTGGCGTCTGGACCTTCTGGGATCAGCTTGGCTATGCGGTCGCCGATCGCGTACGGGTACCCGAGCACGCGCGCCGCATCTCGGATGGCTTGGCGCGCCTTCATGGTGCTGTAAGTCACCACCTGCGCCACGCGGTGTTCGCCGTACTTCTTTCGCACGTAGTCGATGACCTCGCCTCGCCGCTCGTCGTCGAAGTCGATGTCGATGTCCGGCATCTCGGTGCGCTCGGGGTTCAAGAAGCGCTCGAAGATGAGCCCGTGCGCGAGCGGGTCGAGATTGGTGATGCCGAGCGCGTACGAGATGATCGAGCCGGCCGCGCTCCCGCGCCCGGGACCCACCCCGATGCCGTTGCGCTTCGC
The DNA here is from genome assembly GCA_001950395.1 of Coriobacteriaceae bacterium EMTCatB1. Classification (GTDB taxonomy): domain Bacteria; phylum Actinomycetota; class Coriobacteriia; order Anaerosomatales; family Anaerosomataceae; genus Parvivirga. The sequence goes on along the minus strand of BDLO01000001.1, from coordinate 160,439 downwards.
CCACTGCACGAAGTCAGCGACGATGAGGAAGTACGCGGACAGACCCTTAGAGGTGATGACGGCAAGCTCGCTCTCAAGGCGATCGAGCGCTTCGCGCGGCACGGGCTCGCCGTACCGACGAGCGAGGCCCTTCATGCACTCCTCGCGCAGGTGCTCGTCTTCGGTCCTTCCTCCGGGCACGTCGAACACCGGCAGGATGATCTTCCCGAACTCCACCTCAACGTTGCAGCGCTCGGCGATCTCGGCGGTCATGGCGAGCGCCTCCGGGTGCTCCGGCAGCGCCTCGGCCATCTGTTCGGCGGATTTCATGTAGAACTGGTCGGAGGAGAAGCGCAGACGGTCCGTCTCGTCCAGCGTTCGCCCGGTCTGGATGCACACCAAGATGTCTTGGACCTTGGCCTCGTCGGCCTGCACGTAGTGGATGTCGTTCGTCGCCACGAGCGGCAGCCCGAGTTCGCGTCCGAGGTCGGCGAGCGCGCGGTTGATGTCGGATTGCGTCACGCCGTTGTCCGCGGTGATGCCCTGCTGCTGGATCTCCAAGAAGAAGCGCCCGTCGCCGAAGATGCGCGCGTAGCGCTCCGCCCACGTCCGCGCGGCCTCGTCGTCGCCGCGCTCGATGCTCTTCGGGACGATGCCGCTCATGCACGCCGAGGTAGCGATCAGCCCCTCGCTGAACTCCTCGAGAAGCTCTAGGTCGACTTGCGGCTTGTAGTAGAAGCCCGTCGTCCACGACTGCGAGACGAGCGCCATCAAGTTCTTGTAGCCAGTGTTGTTCTCAGCGAGCAGCAGCAGGTGGTAGAGCTCCGGCTTGCCGTCGCGCTTCGTGCGCGAATGCGGGGTGAAGTACACCTCGCACCCGATGATCGGCTTGATGGGCGGACGACCCGTCTTCTCGTCTCCGCGCACCGCCTGCTTGTAGAACTCCACGGCGCCGAACATCACGCCGTGATCAGTGAGCGCGAGCGCCTCCTGCCCGAGCTCGGCGGCCCTGTCGAGCAGCCGAGATACTTTGGCGTGGCCGTCGAGGACCGAGTATTCCGAGTGCGTATGGAGGTGGACGAACTGCTGGGTCACGACCGCTCACCCGCTCCGCTGATTGCGCCTAGGCGCTGGATGACCTTCTGGTAGCCGCCGGCTCCGTAGTTCACGCACCGGCTCACGCGGCTGATCGTGGTCGGAGAGGCGCCGGTGATGCGCGTGATCTCGGGATAGTGCACGCCCCCGGCGAGCATCCGAGCCACCGCCAGCCGCTGAGCCATCTCTTGGATCTCGCGGATGGTGCAGACGTCGAGGAGGAACGCGTAGATGTCGTCTGCGTCGTCTAACGACGCGAAGGCCTCGAGCAACGACTCTACCTCGGGCGTCCGAAGCTGTTCAGAAGACATGGCTGCGCTCCCCGTGAGCACTCGCGACCACAAGATGACGGGTGTATGCTACCACCCTCCACCGACATCATGTGGAGCCGTGCGGCAAACGGACGGCGCGTCCTGACAGACGGACGGGCGGCATCACGGAGAGAGCACCGAAGCTGAGATGCCCCTGATGGGACCGGCGCTCACCACGCCCGTGCCCCCGACCACGGTCCAGCGGAGCACCTCGTCTCGATGGTCGCGGACGATCCGCGCGCTCGGCTCCGGGAGCTCGTAGCGTCGCGTGAGCAGGACAGCGCTGTTGCGCCGTGCCGCGAGCACGCTTGCCGTGAGCGCGTCGGGGAACGCCTCGCCAGTGCACACCACGAACTGCTCCATGGTGATACCCCGCTCAAGAGCGTGCTCGACCACAGCTGCCGCCGTGTCGTACCGCGTCGGTCCGCCAAGACGGATCGCCGAAGCCCCGGGCGAAAGCTCGAGAGCTTGCGACACCGCCTCGTCGCTTACCACCGTAGCATCTCCTATGACGACGATCTCGGCTGGCCCGACGCGAGAGATGAAATCCGCGGCCGCCTCGGGGATCTGCCCGGAACGCGTCAGCAGCACGGGCATGTTCTTGCGCGCAGACAGCACGCCGCCTGCGATGGCGTCGGGGAAGTTGTCGCCCGTGGCAAGCACGACCCCGTGCGGGTCGCCGCGCACCTCTGCCATCCGCGAGGCGACTGCCGCCGAAGTCCCGTACCTGTCGGGCCCGGCGACGCGGTCCACGCGCCGCTCGCGTACGAGCTGCGCGCGCACGGCGTTCGCCACCCCCTCCGAGACCGCGCCCGGACCTCCGACCACCACCGCATACCGCGCGCCAAGCCGCCTGATCTCAGCAGCGACGACGTCGTCCAGGCGGTTCCGCCGCACGAGAAGCAGGGGCGCCCTGAGCGAGGCGGCAAGCGGCGCGGCCGTCACCGCGTCCGCGAAGTCTTCGCCGGTGGCGACCACCACCGTCGTCGCCTTGGACGGGAACGCTTCACGCGATACCTCGACAGCGGTCTCGTAGCGGTCGTCACCAGCGATACGAGAGCCGCGTGCGACGAAGTCGCGAACTGCGGGCTCCCCATCCAACCAGAGGAACACCTTCGATTCGCTGGCCGTGTAGTCATCGTTCGTTTCGCAATACAAGACCGCTATCCGGCCATCAGGCAGCAGAGCCGCTTGCGGGTTGTTGAACCGCTCCCACGGCCCTCTGGCCACCCGTACGGCCCCGGCTTGACGCCACTCGATGCCGTCTTCCGATGCGAACTTCGCGACGTTCCCGCCGCGCGTCGCAAACCCGCTGCTCCACAGCGGGGACATCTCGTCGGGCTGCCCACCGACGGTCAAGTACGCCTCAAGACCGCCACCTCTTCCCACGACGAACGTTCCGGCGTCGAAGAGGTGGTCGGTGGCCGCGATCCGAGCTGGAACGCTGAACGCCCCTGACTCAGGCACCCATCTGATCGACTCCCATCGGCAGGACGCGAGGTCGCTCGCATCTCCCGACACGAACACGATGATGGGCGAACCGTCCTCCAGGACGCGCACCACGGGTTGGTTCACGTACCGACCTGCCGGGGCGTGCGCCAGACACACGCGGTCGAGCGTGGACCGGTCGTGGGGAGCGGGCACCTCGTCGCCCGCTGCGTTCTCCCAAACCCCCGTCCCGGCGTCGCGCCTGAGGTAGTACAAGCCCTGCCGTGCGAAGGGGTCGGACCGCCACGCGTCGTAGTCGAGACGCGCCGCAACCACGTGCAGATCGCCGTCCGGTCCGGACCAGGAGCTGGCGTACCAGCCCTGCTCGTTCGACACGCCGTCGAGGACCTGCTCCGGCGCCGACCAGGTCGCGCATCCGTCTGCGCTCGTGATCATCACCCAGTCGCTGAACAGACCGCCGTTGCTCCGGTAGAGCAGGTTGACGGTCCCGCTCTGGTCGACAGAAGGCTGCGGATAGGTTCCTCGCGCCTCCACGAGCGCGGTCGACGCTTCCGAGGCGGGGACCATCACCGGCCCGAGCGTGACCCAGCGGCTGGCGTCGTGAGGCCGTACGCTGCGCGCGTGCAGGATCGCCGAGTTGTGCGAGCCGTAGAACACGTGGTAGCAGCCGCTCGAGTCCTCGACCAGCGCAGGGCCGCCGTGCTCGTCGAGGGCCAGCGGATTGTCCGCTATCCGCCAGGAGCCGACCCATTCCTTCTTTCCGAGGTTGTAAACCGCTGCGTATGGATCGAAACCGTAACCCTGGTAGACAGCCACCAGCGTGCCGTTCGCCGCGTCGTAGTGCAGCTCAGGTCTAATCACGAAGTCCTCGTAGACCGCCTGGCCTGACGCTCGGAAGTCGAAGAAGTCGCGCGGGAGCGCGACGGCGACGCTCGGAGCCGCGACTGCCAGCGCGAGAATGATGGATGCCCAGATGCTGGGTCGTCTCAGCAAGGACCACCTCCGGAACCGGAGCGCGACTGGGTGGAGCATACCACACGCCACTGACACAATCTCACGCGACGTGGTTCACGAGGCTCCCGACGCCCTCGATGCGCACCTCGACGACGTCGCCGCGGCGCATGGGCCCGACTCCCGACGGCGTGCCCGTGAGCACCACGTCTCCGGGAAGCAGCGTCATCACGTGGCTTATGAAGCTCACGAGCGTGAAGACGTCGAAGATCATGTCGCTGGTGCGGGCGCGCTGCCTGAGCTCGCCGTTCACGTACGACTCGACGAGCAAGTCGCGTGGGTCGACGTCAGTCTCGATCCACGGCCCGAGCGGACAGAACGTGTCGAACCCCTTCGCGCGCGTCCACTGCCCGTCCTTGCGTTGCAGCTCGCGCGAGGTGACGTCGTTCGCGCAGGTGAATCCCAGAATGCTCTTCTGGGCGTCGATCGGCGAGACCCGGTGCGTCCGCCGCCCGATGACGGCGGCGAGCTCGGCCTCGTAGTCCACCGCCTCGAGCCGGTCGGGTATCCGGATCTGCCCGTGAGGGCCGACCACCGAGGTCGGGGGCTTCAGGAAGATCACCGGCTCGTCGGGGAGAGAGTGCCCCATCTCGCGAGCGTGCTCGCGGTAGTTGATCCCGACGCAGACGACCTTCGTCGGGATGGTCGGCGGCAAGAGCTGCGCGTGACCGAGCGGGACGACGGCCTCCGGCTCCCACGCCGCGAACGGCTCGTCGGAGATGAGCGTCACGCTCCCCTCATCCGCCAAGCCGTACCTGACGTCCTCGTCGTGGAACACGCGCACGACCCTCATGAGCGACCCCGTTCGCAGGTCAACGTGCAGCCCCCGTGTGTTTCACTTTCGCTCAGGAGCCGCGTTCTCCTGCCTGGGATGCGAGAGCCCGAACTCCACCGAATCGACCAACGCCTCCCACGACGCCTCGATGATGTTCTCAGAGACCCCGACCGTGCCCCAGCTCTTCTCGCCGTCGCTGGACTCGATGAGCACGCGCGTGACCGCGGCGGTGCCCTTCTTCTCGTCGAGCACGCGCACCTTGAAGTCGGTGAGCTCGATGGCGTCGAGCGCTGGATAGAACCGCCCGATCGCGATGCGCAGGGCCTTGTCGAGCGCGTTGACGGGACCGTTGCCCTCCGCCGTGGCGATGAAGCGATGGCCTGCGACGTGCACCTTGATTGTCGCTTCGGTCATCACCTTGCCGTCCTCGCGCTTCTCCATGATCACGCGGAACGACTCCAATCGGAAGAACGGCTCGTAGGTGCCGAGCGCCTTCCTCAGCATGATCTCGAGCGAGGCGTCAGCCGCCTCGAAGGTGTACCCTTTGTGCTCGAGACGCTTGACCTCGTCGAGCAACGCGCTCGTGGTCGGATCGTCAACCTGAAGCGAGATGCCCATCTCGTGCGCTTTGAGGACCAGCGAGGCACGGCCCGCGAGCTCGCTCACGACCACGCGCGCCATGTTGCCGACGAGCGTCGGGTCGACGTGCTCGTACGCTTCTGGCAACCGAGCGGCCGCAGAGGCGTGGACGCCGCCTTTGTGCGCGAACGCGCTCGCCCCTACGTATGGTTGGTGAGGGTTCGGAGAGATGTTCGCGGTCTCCGCCACGAAGTGCGAGACCTCGGTGAGCAGCCGCAGCTGGTCGTCGGTCACGCAGTCGACGCCCATCTTGAGCTTCAGCGCCGGGATTATCGCGGTGAGGTCGGCGTTGCCGGCTCGCTCGCCGTAACCGTTGATCGTGCCTTGCACGTGCGTGCAGCCCGCGTCGACCGCCAGAAGCGAGTTCGCCACCGCGCAGCCGCCGTCGTTGTGCGCGTGGATGCCGAGCGGCACGTCGAGCTCGCCCGCCATCGTCAGCACGATCCGGTGTACGGCCTGCGGGAGCGTCCCGCCGTTGGTGTCGCACAGGACCACCGCGTCAGCGCCCGCCTCGGCCGCCGCCCGGCACACCTCGATCGCGTAGCCGGCGTTGTGGAGGTAGCCGTCGAAGAAGTGCTCGGCGTCGAAGAACACTGACTTGCCGTGCGACTTCAGGTACGCGACGCTCTCGCGCACCATGCGCAGGTTCTCCTCGAGCGACGCCTGGAGCGTCTCGGTGACGTGCACGTCCCACGCCTTGCCGAAGATGCACAGCGCCTCGCATCCGGTGTCGAGGAGCGCCTGCAGCCCCGCGTCGCGTTCCGGCGCGAGGTCCTTGCGGCACGTCGCGCCGAACGCCACGATCGTCGCGTTGGCGAGGTCGAGCCCTCGCGCCCGCTCGAAGAATTCCATGTCCTTCGGATTGCTGCCCGGGAAGCCGCCCTCGATGTAGCGGATGCCGAGGTCGTCCAGGCGCTGGGCGATGCGCAGCTTGTCCTCCACCGAGAGGGACATGCCTTCTCGCTGCGTGCCGTCGCGAAGCGTGGTGTCGTACAGCACGACCACTAGACGCGCTCCAGCCACTCCTCGTACGCCGGCTCCTCGCCGTGCACGACGCGGAAGAACGTCTTCTGCAGCTCCAGCGTGATCGGCCCGGCATCGCCGATGACGCGGCCGTCGACCGACCGCACCGGCACGACCTCGGCGGCGGTGCCGGTCATGAACACCTCGTCGGCGGCGTACAGGTCGGTGCGCACGAGCGACTCCTCGATGACCGGATACCCCAGGTCGTCGGCGATGACCATGATCGAGTCGCGCGTGATGCCCTCGAGGATCCCGTCGGACACGGGCGGGGTCGATATCACGCCGTCGCGCACCACGAAGATGTTCTCGCCGGTGCCCTCGCAGACCTTGCCCTCTTCGTTGAGGAGGATGGCCTCGTTGTAGCCGTGGCGGTTCGCCTCGATACGCGCGAGCGAGGAGTTCAGGTAGTTGCCCGTCGCCTTGATGGCCGGCGGAAGCGAGTTGATCCCGCGCTGGCGCCACGACGAGATACCCACGTCGACCCCGCGCGTCAGCGCCTCCTCGCCCATGTAGGTCTCCCACGGCCACGCGGCGATGACGATCTGCACAGGAGCGGGGATCGGATCGAGACCCATGACGCCGTACCCGCGGAAGGCGATCGGGCGGATGTAGCACTCCGGCAGGTTGTTGGCGCGGACGGTCTCCTTCACGGCCTCGCAGAGCTCATCGACGCTCATGCCGAGGTCCATCATGATCATGCGCGCAGACCGCTCGAACCGCTCCATGTGGTCGCGGAGACGGAAGACGGCCGGCCCATCGGCGGTCTTGTAGCAGCGGATGCCCTCGAAGACGCCGGAGCCGTAGTGCAGCGCGTGCGTGAGCACGTGGACCGTGGCCTTGTCCCACTCGACGAGCTCGCCGTCCATCCAGATGTAGTCGACCTTCGGCAGACCGGCCATGGCGCTCCCCTTCCCTGTCCGTGCGGCACTGCAGTGTGAATCGTAATAGTACCGCGAATAGAGCGCGGGGCGAACACCGGACACGCGGTGGACTGCCCTCAGATGCGCTCTGCCACCAGGTCGCCCATCGCGCTCGTCCCGACCGTGCGCTGCGGCAGCGTCTCGGGTCCGGCGATGTCGCGCGTGCGCCACCCATCGGCGAGCACGCCTTCGATCGCTCGCGCGAGCGCATCTGCGGCCTCGTGCATCGCGAAGGAGTGCCGCAGCATCAGCTCCACCGAAAGCAGCATCGCGAGCGGGTTCGCGACGCCCTGGCCAGCGATGTCGGGCGCGCTGCCGTGGCTCGGCTCGTACAGCGCGGTGCCGTCGCCGAGCGACGCGCTCGCGAGCATGCCGAGCGAGCCGGTGAGCATGCTCGCCTCGTCCGAGAGGATGTCGCCGAACATGTTCTCGGTGAGGATCACGTCGAACTGCGCTGGGTAGCGTATGAGCTGCATCGCGGTGTTATCGACGAGCTGGTCGGCAAGCTCCACGTCGGCGTACTCGGCGTCGTGCACGCGGTGCACCACCTCGCGCCACAGACGGCTCGATTCGAGCACGTTCGCCTTGTCGACCGAGTGCACGCGCCCGCGCCGCCCGCGCGCCGCCTCGAAGGCGACCCGCGCGATGCGCTCGATCTCCATCTCGGTGTACACGCAGGTGTCGTACGCCCGCATGCCGCGCGACCCTCCCGCGCCGGCACCCTCGACCTCCCGCTCGCGCGCGCGTGGACCGAAGTACAGCCCGCCGGTGAGTTCGCGGACGATGAGCATGTCCACTCCCTCAAGCGCCTCAGGCTTGAGGGTGCTCGCGCCGATGAGCGGCTCGAAGATGCGCACCGGGCGCAGGTTGGCGTACAGCCCGAGCGCCTTGCGGATGCCGAGCAGCCCTTGCTCCGGACGTGGAGCGTCGGGGTCGGTGGAGTCCCACTTCGGCCCGCCGATCGCTGCGAGCAGCACGGCGTCCGCCGACTGCGCCGCGGCAAGCGTCTCGTCAGGAAGCGCCGTTCCCGTCGCGTCGATGGCGGCGCCGCCGAGCAGCGCCTCCTCGAACTCGAAGCGGACGCCGAAACGCCGACCGATGGCCTCGAGCACCTTGACGGCCTCGGCCGTGATCTCCGGTCCGATGCCGTCGCCGGGAAGCAAGCAGATGCGGTGGGTGGTCACCGGCGGCTCACCTTCTCCCGCGCGTACGCCACCAGCCCGCCGCGCTCGATGATCTCGCGGATGAACGGCGGGAACGGCTGCGCGTTCCAGGACTCGCCCGTCGTCAGGTTCGTGATGACGCCGGCGTCCGCGTCGATCGCCACCCTGTCGCCGGAACGGATGCCGTCGACGGCCTCGGGCGACTCGAAGATCGGCAGCCCGGTGTTGATAGCGTTGCGGTAGAAGATGCGCGCGAAGCTCTTCGCCACCACGGCCGCGACACCCGCGTGCTTGATGGCGATGGGGGCGTGCTCGCGGGACGAACCGCACCCGAAGTTCTCCTCGGCCACGAGGATGTCGCCTGGCTGCACCTTCGACACGAACTCTGAGTCGAGGTCTTCGAGGCAGTGCGCCGCGAGCTCGTCTGGATCGCTCGTGTTGAGGTAGCGAGCGGGGATGATGACGTCGGTGTCGATGTCGCGACCGTAACGGTGAGCGGTGCCTTCGAATCGCATGGGGGCCTCCTGAGTGCGCTGCGCTGCACGGGCGCGTGAGCGGTGCAGGGATTCTACCACAGCCGATGCGCCGCTCGTGCACCCACGCCTCAGTGGCACGCCTTGCAGTAGTTGCCTGCGCGCGCGTACGGGCTCCTGCCGTGACACCCGCACCCGGCTTGCGCCCCTTTCGGCGTCACCCTGCCGTGCTCGTAACGCCACCAGTTCCCGGTGCCATGCCCCCACGCGCCGAGCCCCGGCGCCTTCACGGAGTGGCACCGGCCGCAGTCCGCAAGCGTGTGGCACCGCCAGCACAGGTTCTTCTTCTCGAACCCGGCGTAGCGCGCGTGCTCGCCCGCGAGAAAGTCCTGTGGATGCGGCATCCTCAGCCCATGGCACGCGTCGCACACCTTTTGATCGTGGCATCCTCCGCACTCCGTGATCGGTGGCAGATGCACGAAGGAGAAGGTGCGCCGCGCCCGTGCCGCGAACGCCGTGTCCTTTTTGTGGCATTCGCCGCAGTCCGCCGCTGCAGCCGTGCCGTCGTGGCAGCGCAGGCACGTGTTCATCGAGACGCCCTGGGGACCCTGCTTGTGGCCGGCATTCTTGTGACAGTCCGTGCACGGCGCGCCTGAAAGGACTGGCTCCTTGTGAGACATCACGACGCCGCTTTCAGTCGACTCGGTCGAACGGGAGAGCATCGCGCGATGGCACGCCAAGCATCGTCGGGCAGGCACGCTCGCTTCGCCGGCATCGGGATCGCCGCCCGTGAATCCCTTGATCGCCCAACGGAGCCGTGACGAGAGGTTCGATGCCAGCCCCACGGGCAAGCGCTCGTCGTGGCAGGATACGCAGCGGACCCCAGAGTGGATCTGCGAGACCGTCCCCGTGGAAGACACCGATGATGCCTGCCGCTGCGTTGCGGAGAAGGTCGTGGCGTCGTGGCACGACAGGCAGTACTCGTCGCGGGAAGTCCCGACGTAGCCGCCTACGACAGCCACGACGACGATCGCCGCGACGACGACCCACGTCCCGCCCCGGATGCGCCCGCGGTTCCGACGCTGTGCGCGCTTGATCGGCTCCCGTGCGCGAGGTGGCGTCTTGGGCGAGGGCAGGATCAGAAGCGCCAGCACGACGACCACGATCAGGAGCAGCAGAGCCAATGCGGCGAGCAGGAGCATGGCCGCTCCGAGGTTCGCCATCGGTGCAGCGATGACCTCCTGGACCGCCTGCACGACCCGTGAGAGCGTATCCCCGATGCCGCTCACGGCGTGCCTCCCGTCAGCCCGATCTCATCAGGACGTGGGAGCCGAGCTGTGCCGTCAGTCGAGCCCGGGTGTGTGTGCTTCGTGTGGCATGCGTCGCAGTCTGCCTTGACGTGGCACGAGAGGCACTTCGGGTCGCTCGAGGAGGATGCCTGTGCGGGATGCGCCGCCAAGAACCCCTTCGGATGCGGCATCTGGACGCCGTGGCACGAATCGCACAGGCCGCCTTGGTCGTGACACGACGAGCACTTCGCATCACGCTGCTTCGCAAGCGCCCCGTGCGTCCGTCCGAAGTCCGCTGGGTGCGGCAGGTCGACGCCGTGACACTGGACGCAGTAACCGGTCGGATGACAGGTGGCGCACCACTCGAGCGTGCCCATGCCGTGGGTGCGTTCCCAGCCCGGGCCGTGCGTGACCTGCCACGGGCCTTTCGCAAGGCGCTCTCGCTCCCCCTTCTCCGAATGACAGGCATCGCACGCCACAGGAGCGCCGGCTTGCCGATGGCAGGCCACACAGTCCTCCATCACCGGTTGCTGCGCCCACCGCAGGCTGGATCCGTGCGCAGCGGACGCGTGACACGTTCCGCAGCTCTGCTCCTGGGCGCAGTCCACGTGCGAGATCCGGATTCCGCCGGACTCCGACAGCCGTCTGAGCACCTCCTCGTGGCACCGCAGGCACGCACGGCGGGAGACCGGCTCGCTTGCAAGCGAGGGTTTCTTGCCCGCAATCGCCTTAGGGTACATGACGAAGACCTCACGAGCCTTGAAGCCGGGCCAGCTCCACGCGCCATCGGCCAGGTGGCACGCGTAGCACGACGCTCGGTTATGCGCCGACGGAACCGTGCTCGCGCTCGCTTGGCCGTGGCACGCCGTGCACGCGGCGCTCGTCGAGCCCGCACCGAGCACGAGGATCGCCACCGCCGCAAGAGATGCAGCGATCACGCGCAGTCGCCTGCGCCCGCATGCACGCAAGACGGGAGCGTCGACGGGTATGTCGGACCTGCGAGAAGGCACTCTGTCAGCACCTCGCGGAAGTTCGATGGCTACACGAGCGGCGGGCGAGACCCAGGATACCCCAGGTCCCGCCCGTCCGTTTCGATCCGCCCGTGGACGGACCGGCTTTGCGTGACTAGAAGCTCACGTTCACGCCAGCGGTCGCGTCGTTCGGCGCACCTGTCGAGCCGTTGGTGTGGCAGCGCAGGCACACGCCGTCCTCAGCACCATCGGCAACACTGTGCGAACCAGCGGGCTTGCCAGTCGAGCTGTCGTGGTCGTCGGCGATGCCGATATTGGCATCGTTGACACCCCAGCCAGCCACCAAGAAGCTCGCATTGCCGTTCGTCCAGTGCGGGAACGACCACGCGACGAGGCCGCCCGTTCCGCCGTATGAGGTGGACACACGGGTGTCACCTGCGGCGTGGCAGCTGCGGCAGGTCTCCGCATCGGCCCACGCCACCCGGCCGCTGTAGTTCGCGCCATTCGCGACGAACGTCGCCTCGGCGGTCTTCAGCGGGTGGTTCTTGTACGAGCGCGAGTTGAAGGTCACGGTGCCATCCCACTCCACGAAGTAGCCGGCTGCCGTGATGGTCGTCTCCGACGCAGTCGAGAACGTCTTGTGGCAGCGCGTGCAGAACGCGGTGACCTGGACGTCGCCGACGTCGCCAGATGAAACGGCCGTCGCACCCCACACGTCGCCACCGGCGGTGACGAGAGCGTTCAGCGTGGCGGTGGCCTCGTTCTGCTCGTTGCCCTTCTTCAGGATCTTGCCGCCGATGTAGCCCTTGAAGGTGTTGGCTCCGTGGACTGCGTGGCAGTCAGCGCACTCGGCCGACGTCGATCCATTGTGACCATACACGTCATCGACCGTGTAGTTCGACGCCACGCCGTTGTAGACCTGAAGGCCAGCGACGTTCGTGCTGATGTGGCAGTACGTGCACGCGTCGGCGACCGAAGAACGCAGCAACAGCTGCGTCTCAGCGGCACCGGTCGCTTGCGGACCGAACTCGCCAGCACCAGCATTCGAGGGAGCCGCAGCGTGGACGGAGTGGCACACCGCGCACTTCTCGGTCGTGAGCTGGTAGTTCTGGTGCGGGCCACCCGTGCCAGCATTATTGCCACCAGCGTTCCACGTTATGTACACAGGGCCGATGGCGTACGCAGACACGGCGAAGCCGAGCACCAGAGCGGCAACGACTGCCGCGATGAACAGTGACTTACGGACCATAGTCTTTCCCCTCTCCGTAGCATTGAGTCTCATATCAGCGATACACCTCCTTTCGCTTAAGAATCCTGCACGCTCATTAAAGAAGCGACGCATCCACGCTCACATTATCGGTGCTTGTTCGCCGCAGCACAAGAGTTTCTCGTGAGAATCTCACTCACGTCTCGGAGCCCTCGCTTTCCTCGTCTGGCTCAGCGCTTCGAGAACGCCGTCTGCCGACCACGGCGACGATCACAGCGAGCAACAAGAGGATGAGCGGCCCGTAGCACGCCCACATGGGTCCGCCCCACGCCCTGCGCACGGCAGCAGCAACACCTCCGCCGCTGCCGGGCAGGCGTACGATCTGCACGCGATTGTTGGCCGTGTCAGCCACCACGTACCAGTCTCGCGCAGGATCGTAGTCGATCGAGGTCGGGTACCCGAAGAACCCATCGCGCTCCCCGAACTCGCCCCAGCGCTCGAGCACGTGGCCGTTGGACGTGTCGACGTGCATGATGGCGAACTCGAACGGATCGACGACGAGCAGCCGCCCTGCCGCGTCGAAGGTCATGCCAGCGGGTATCTGGAAGGGCGCTTTGGCTGCTTCCGTCTCTTCGGCGCTCGGCTTTTCCTTGAAGCGCTTCATCTCCTCTGGGCTCGGGTACACCCACTTGAGCTCGCCCTTCTCCGTGTACGCCTTCAGGCGGTGGTTCTGCGTGTCTGAGACGTAGATGAGCCCATCCGGACCGATGGCCACGCCGCGCACGACGTCGAACTGATCGGGATCGCTGCCACGCTCTCCCCACCACGAGATCGCATTGCCCTCGCGGTCGTACACCGCGACGCCGCCACGCGAGCCGACGACGACCCTGTCGCCGCGCACTGAGATCTCCATAGGCAGCTGGACTTTCCACTCTCGCACCACTCTGTTGTCGGGCGTGAGGACCACGATCCGGTCGTGGGCGAAGTCGCAGACGTAGAGATCGCCGTCCTCGGCGACGTCGAACGATTGTGGGAATACCGCTCCCGGACCCTGCGACAGGATGGCCTTCAGCGCCCCCGTGGGGGTGAAGCCGACGATCTGGAACCGCCTAGAGTCAGCGACCCAGATCGTGCCGTCTGGTCCGACGCCGACGTCTGAAGGCCCATTCAGCTGCGTGTCCTCGGTGGCGCCCCACCCGTAGATCGACCGCACCCACGTGAGACCCTCAGGGAGCTCGCCAGCTGCGGGACGGCCTACGGGCGTCACGATCCGAGCGACGAATCCGAGCACCACGAGCAGCAGCAGGAACAGCACGACGAGCCCCGCCGAGAGGAGGAGGCGCGTGCGGCGGGCGCGCTCGTACTCGCGCTCGTCGATCTCTCGCTCGGCGTCTCGTGCGTCTCGATCCACCTGTTCGGTCTCAGGCATCGTCACTTGAGATCCTCCGCTTTCTTCAACCCCTCGACGGCAGGTGCGTACCCAGGAATGAACTTCAGCGCCTTCTCGAAATCGGCGGTGGCGGACTCGGCTTTGCCCATCTCGAGATAGGCATTCCCGCGCATCACGAGCGCGTCGGCCGAGGCGGGTTCTTCTTCGAGGGACTTCGTGAGCGACTCGACGGCTTCTTCCCACATCCTCTTGTCTGCGTACAGCTGGGCTTGGAAGTAGTACGCAGAAGCGAGCACTGGCCCTTTGATGACCTTCGGGTCCGGGAACGTGCCCATCTCTGCGAGCCGCTCCAGCTCCCTCTTGCGAAACTCGAGACCCGCCTTGATCGCCTTGTCGACGAGGGCAAGCGCCTCGTCCGAATCGCCGCGCGCTGCCGAGAGCCGCGCTTTCACGTACAAGATGTCGATCACGTTGGGTCCGAGCGTCTTTTCCGCTTGGTTGATGACTTGCTCAGCCTTCGAGTACTGCTTGGCCGCCACGAGAGCGAGGATGTAGTCGGCCCACGCCTCTTCGGACTGCGGCTTCTGCTTGACCACGGTCTCAAGCATGACGAGTTGCCGCTCCTGGAAGGTCCGCGGGGTCTGCCGTCCGGGAAAGTTCGTGGCAAGCACCCACGCCACGACGGCGAGCGTGCCGATCACGGTAACGAGCATGACGATGAGCAGCCGTCTGTTCGTGCGCTTCATGCGCTCAAGATCGCTTCGGCTCACGGCGGAACGGGAACGGGGCATCCGGTCTCCTCTCTGGCGAGCGAGGGCTAGTCTAGCAAAGGTCGTACCGCAATCCAGCCCGGGTGCTCATTCTTGTAATGCTCGTTCAGCCGCCCGGATCGCGGCCTCGACGTCGGCGCACTCACCTGAGCACAGCCGCGCCATCGCGAGCTCTCGCGCCGCCTCACGAACACGGCCGGACTTCGCAAGCCAGTACGCGCGCTCCGCGTGAGCGAGCGGGAACGCTGGCCACCGCCTGAACACCTCGGCGTACGCCGCATCCACCTCACTTCCGGCTGCGCCGTAGAACGCAAGCGTCCGCGCCACCTCCAGCGCGAAGAACGGGTTCCGGCGATCGAGGGCGGCCGCATTCTCGGCGGCGCGCAAGTCGGGCCTTTCGTCGAACGACGCTGTGCCTGCCCGAACCGCCCAACCCAGGTGCTGGGAGGCAAGATACCACAAGTACGGGTCGAGCCTCGCCGCCTCCGCTGCCCTTAGGGCTGCGTGAGCTAGGCGTGGCGACCGACTCTGGCTCGGCTCCTCGAACGGGATACGCAAGAGCATGGAAGCCACGAGAGCAGCAGACATGACACCGAGGACCGCAGGAGCCCACTTCACGACATTGGGATGCCCGTGCTCGCCAGCGCCCCGAGCACCGCTCAGCGACAGACCAAGCACGAGCCCGAGGATCGGCGCGATCTGCATAGCCGCCGGCGCCGTGAGCAGCGTGGCGGCCGTCATGCACAGCGCCCACACCGCCGCTTTACTCTGCTCGGAATGCTCCGCGTTTTCGCGCCATCGGCGGACCACGTGCACGAGTGTCAACACCACGAGAGAAAGGCCGACGACGCCAGCAGACACGCCGACCCACACGACCACGTTATGTGGGTCCGCAGTGCCGTACAGGTGATAGAGAAGCACCGGCCCCTGCTGCATCCGTTCCACGGTGGAGACAGAGGCGCCGGCACCGATGAACCCGTCCGGGCCGTAGCCGACTACGGGACGCGCGAGCATAGCCCGCCAGGCATCGCTCCACATAAGAAGGCGCTCTGTCCACGTTGATGCGGCGAACGTCGCGGCGATCTCGTCTCGTGCAAAAACCATAGCGCCGCCGACGGCGACGGCCGCGGCGACGGCAGCGGCGGCGTACCGTTCGCGAGCAGTCCTCGCGCGCCGCCAGACTCGCTCAGCCACGAACCACGCCAGGAGGGACAGCGTCGCAACGCGAGCGCTTGAGGCCGCTACCGCGGCGATCGCGCCCACCGCAAGCGCGTCCGCAGCTTTCGACCGCGTACGGTCGCTCCGCAGGCCGACGAACGGGACGAGAAGCACCACAAGCTCACCAAGGTACGTCGAGTTCGGAAGCGACCCTCGGATCGGCTGTCCCGTCGCTGCCTGTGAGAACACGATCGCCAGTTCCACGACGATGACGGCCGGCGCCACCGCGGAGAGCACGGCGCCGACCTCCTCGGACCATGATGCGGCCGTCGCCGCCACTGCGGTTGCTGCTGCAAGGGAGAGCAAGCCCCACAGGTTCGTGGGCTCGCCCACAAACGCCGACCACCCACGGCCAGACGCGAGCGCGCTCACGAGAGCCCAGCCCATGAACGCAAGCCACGCAAGGATTGGCCCGCTCATCGATCGCGTGAGCGCTTTGGGCCTCAGCAGCGCCGTTGTCGCCCCTATGACTCCGGCGAGCCCGAGCGCCAACGCGGCAAGGTCGACTGCAAGGACCTGGGAGGAGGCGAGCACCGAGAGCGCCAGGCCGCTCAAGCACGAAGCGACCAGCGCGACGGCAGACGCGCTCGGGCGAAGCTGACGCCGTCGCGCTGCGGAGCCGGCCGCTCGCCCCCTCTGCACTCCTCGTGACCTCCTACCCCAGGTCCTCCGGCAGCGCGATATGGCCCGCCACCGCCGTCGCAGCCGCCACAGCGGGGCTCGCGAGGTACACCTCGCTCGTCGGGTCGCCCATGCGCCCGACGAAGTTGCGGTTGGTGGTGGCGAGCGCACGCTCGCCCGCCGCAAGGATACCCATGTGGCCGCCCAGGCACGGACCGCAGGTGGGCGTCGACACGGCTGCGCCTGCGTCCAGGAACACGTCGATCAGGCCCTCGTGCATGGCGTCGCGGTAGATCTGCTGCGTGGCGGGAATGACGATGAGCCGCACGTCGCGGTGGACCTTCCTGCCGCGCAAGATCTCCGCAGCGACGCGAAGGTCGGCGAGCCGGCCATTCGTGCACGAACCGATCACCACCTGATCGACGCGCACGTCGCGCGCCTCGCGGACCGGTCGCGTGTTGCTGGGCAGGTGCGGGAACGCCACCGTCGGCTCGATAGCCGCGGCGTCGATCTCGAAGACGCGCGCGTACTCGGCGTCCGGGTCGCTCGCGTACTCGACCCACTCCCGCTCGGCGCGCCCGCGCACGTACTCGCGCGTCGTGTCGTCGACCGCGATGATCCCGCTCTTGCCGCCGGCCTCGATCGCCATGTTGCAGATGGTCATGCGCCCGTCCATGTCGAGCGCAGAGATCGTGCTGCCCGTGAACTCCATCGCCTGGTAGAGCGCCCCGTCGACGCCGATCATGCCGATGACGTGCAAGATGACGTCCTTGGCGCTCACCCACGGCGCAAGCTCGCCCTCGACCACGAACTTGAGCGACGCTGGCACCTTGAACCACGCCTCGCCGGTGGCCATGCCGACCGCCGCGTCCGTCGACCCGACGCCGGTAGCGAAGGCTCCAAGGGCGCCGTAGGTGCAGGTGTGGCTGTCCGCCCCGATGATCACGTCGCCCGGGACGACGACGCCCTGCTCTGGCAGCAGCGCGTGCTCGACGCCCATGCAGCCGATCTCGTAGTAGTGCGTGATGTCCTGCTCCCGAGCGAACTCCCGCACCATCTTGGCCTGCTCGGCGCTCTTGATGTCCTTGTTCGGCGTGTAGTGGTCGGGGACGAGCGCGATGCGCTCCGGGTCCCACACGCGCTCGACGCCGATCTTGCGGAACTCCTTGATGGCGATGGGTGCGGTGACGTCGTTCGCGAGCA
Organism: Coriobacteriaceae bacterium EMTCatB1; assembly: GCA_001950395.1. Lineage (GTDB taxonomy): Bacteria > Actinomycetota > Coriobacteriia > Anaerosomatales > Anaerosomataceae > Parvivirga. Next base: position 142,932 of record BDLO01000001.1, on the reverse strand, counting down.
CGAGGTCGAGCCGGCAATTCACCAGCTGCCCGGGGACGACCTCGTCGAGACCCGCGTGGGCCGCCAAGATCTTCTCGGTGATGGTCATCGGTCGAGGCATGTCACAGCTCCTGTTCGACGGTCTTCTTCTGCGATTGCGCGGCAAGCAAGCGGTTGAGCGCGTTGGTGTACGCCTTGGCCGACGCCACGATGATGTCCGGATGGGCGCCGCGGCCGGTGAACACCTGGCCGTCTTCGGCGCGCACGCGGATGGTGACCTCGCCCATGGCGTCGATGCCGCGCGTGACCGACTGCACCGAGAACTCGGTGAGGTCGTTCGGCACCTGCACGATGCGGTTGATGGCGTTGTAGACCGCATCCACGGGACCGTTGCCGTGGCTCGAATCGACGAGGTGCCGGCCGTCGCGGGTGACGAGCTCGACGGTCGCCGTCGGGATTCCCGGCTCGCCGCAGCTCACGTGCACCTGCTGGAGGTGGTAGGTCTCGTCGAGCGTCCGCTCGCTCTCGCCGACGATCGCCTCGAGGTCTTCGTCGTAGACCTCCTTCTTCTTGTCGGCGACCTCCAGGAACGCCTCGTAGACGCGCTCGAACTCGTCGTCGCGAAGCTCGAAGCCGAGCTCCTCCAACCGGTGCCTGAGCGCGTGACGCCCTGAGCGCGCCGTGAGCACGATCCGAGAGGTGCCCGCGCCGACCTCGGCTGGGTCGATGATCTCGTACGTGGTGCGCTCCTTGAGCACACCGTCTTGGTGGATGCCAGACGAGTGCGCGAACGCGTTGGCGCCAACGATGGCCTTGTTCGGCTGGACGCGGATGCCCGTGATCGAGGAGACCAAGCGCGAGGTACGCATGATCTCACGGGTGTTGATGCCTGTCTCGACGCCGAAGATGTCGCGCCGCTGCTTGAGCGCCATCACGACCTCTTCGAGCGCAGTGTTGCCCGCCCGCTCGCCGATGCCGTTGACGGTGCACTCGACCTGGCGCGCTCCCGCACGCACGCCCGCGAGCGCATTGGCGGTGGCCATGCCCAGGTCGTTGTGGCAGTGGACCGACACGATCACGTCTTCGATGCCGTCCACGTGCTCCATGAGCCCGCGGATGAGGTCGCCGAAGACCTCGGGATAGGCGTAGCCGGTCGTGTCGGGGATGTTCACGACCGTCGCGCCTGCGGCGATCGCCGCCTCGACCATCCGGTACAGGAACTCCGGCTCCGCGCGCCCGGCGTCTTCCGCGTAGAACTCCACGTCGTCGACGAACCTGCGCGCGAGCTTCACGGCAGCCACCGCCCGCTCGAGCGCCTCCTCGCGCGTGATGCGGAGCTTGTCGCGCAGGTGGCTCTCCGACACGCCGATGCCCGTGTGGATGCGCGGCCGCTTCGCGGACTTGAGCGCCTCGGCCGCGACCTCGATGTCTTTTGGCACCGCACGCGAAAGCCCGCAGACGACGACCGCGTCGCCGACCTCCTCGCCCACGCGCTTGACGCTCTCGAAGTCGCCTGGGCTCGAGATGGGGAACCCCGCCTCGATCACGTCGACGCCGAGACGCACGAGCTGCCGGGCGATCTCCAGCTTCTCTTCCGTGTTCATGCTCGCGCCCGGCGACTGCTCGCCGTCGCGCAGCGTCGTGTCGAATATGTAGACCCTGTCAGCCATCGCTTCCACGCTCCTCGTTCACGTTCCCGTGCGTCGCCCCGTAGAGCCGGCGAGACCGCACGGATGCGGCCCGCCGGCTAGGTAAGTCGACGGAGAAGCGCGCTCGCGTATGCGACGGCAGCGATCACAGCTCGATGCTCCATGCGTCGTCCATGCCGGCCGCGGTCTTGATCTCCGCGAGCAGCTCCGGCGTTATCGGGGAGTCCACCACGAGCCCCATGAGCGCGGTGCCTCCCTCGGCGGTGCGGCCGACCTGCATCGACGCGATGTTGATGCCGCGGTCGCCGAGGATGGTGCCGACCTTCCCGATCATGCCAGGACGGTCCGGGTACCGGAAGAACGCCATGTAGCGACCGGGCGCCATGTCCAGGTCGTATCCGAACAGAGACACCAGGCGCGGCTCGTCGTTCTTGCCGATGAGCGCCGCGGCGATCTCGACCGGCTCCTTTGCCGTCGCAGCCCGAACGACGAGCAGGTTCGTGTAGTCGTGCGTCTCCGGCCGCTTCGTCTCAGTGACGTGCAGGCCGCGTTGCTGCGCGTAGTAGTCCGCGTTCACGAAGTTGACCGGCTCGGCGGAGATGTGGCCGAGCATCCCCTTGAGCACCGCGGTCTTAAGGATCCGCGTGTCGACGTCGGCGAGCTGCCCGACGGTGAGCACATCGAGCGACTCCACGCCGCCGGACGCGATCTGCGCCACCGCCGCGCCCATCTTCTCCGCGAGCGGGATGTACGGTCCGACCGCCTCCATGACCTCCGGCGGCACGGGCGCGATGTTCACCGCGGTCGGCACCATCTGGCCAGAGAGCCCCGCGATGACGTACTCGGCGATCTGGTCGCCGGCGCGGTCCTGCGCTTCGTCGGTCGACGCGCCGAGGTGCGGCGTGAGGATCACGTTCTCGAGCCCGTGGAGCGGCGATTCCGTGCACGGCTCGACCTCGAACACGTCGATGGCCGCAGACGCGACCTTGCCGCTCTTGAGCGCCTCGACGAGCGCGTCTTGCTGGTAGATGCCGCCACGCGCCGTGTTGACGATGCGCACGCCGTCTTTCATCTTCGCGAACTCCGCCGGCCCGAACATGCCGATCGTCTCTTTCGTCTTCGGCAGGTGGACCGTGATGAAGTCGGCGCGCGGCAGAAGCTCGTCCAGCGAGCGCACGATCTCGATGCCGAGCTGCGCGGCCCGCTCCTCCGAGACGTAGGGGTCGAACCCGAGGACCTTCATGCCCAGTCCGCGAGCGCGCTCCGCCACGAGCGTCCCGATCCGCCCCAGGCCGACGACCGCGAGCGTCTTGTCGAGCACCTCGGTGCCGGTGAACTTGGAGCGCTCCCACTTGTGCGCGTGCATCGACGCGTTCGCCTGCGGGATGTTGCGCGCCTGCGCGAGCAGCAAGGCGATGGTGTGCTCCGCCGCCGAGACGATGTTCGACGTGGGCGCGTTGCAGACAACCACGCCGCGCTCGGTCGCCGCTTCCACGTCGACGTTGTCGACGCCGACGCCCGCGCGCCCGATGATCTTGAGGTTGTCGGCCGCCTCGATGATGCGGCGCGTCGCCTTCGTCGCCGACCGCACGACGAGGGCGTCGTACGCGCCGATGATCGCGACGAGCTCGTCTTCGGACAGGCCAGTCTTGACGTCGACCTCGAGCCCGGCCTCGCGCATCTTCGCGATACCGGAATCCGAGATCTTGTCGGCTACCAGCACCTTCATCGTCTCACGCTCCCATGAAGACGGCCTCGGCGGCCCGGATGCCCGCGCCGCGCTCGAACTCGTACCCAAGCTCCGCGAGCGTCATCTCCAGCGCCGCGAGCGTCGTGATGATATCGAACTCGCCGAAGTACCCGAGGTGCCCGACGCGGAAGATCTTGCCCGCGTACTCGTCTTGCCCGCCGGCGATCGTCACGCCGTACTTGTCCTTCATGATCTTCACGATCGCCTTGCCGTCGACGCCTTCCGGCACCCACACCGGCGTCACCGCGTTGCCGCGGCCCTCGGGCGGCGCGAAGAGCTTGAGCCCCAGGGCCTCGCAGCCCTTGCGTGTGGCCTCCGCGAGGCGGGCGTGCCGTGCGATGACGTTCTCGATGCCCTCCTCGCGGATCATCTTGAGCGCCTCGTTCAATCCCAGGATGAGCGAGACGGCAGGCGTGAACGGGGTAGTCTGCTTCTCGAGGTTCTTCTTGTACTTCTTCCAGTCGAAGTAGAACTTCGGCAGCGTCGAGCGCTCGTACGCGCGCCACGCCTTCTCCGAGACCGTGACCGCGGCGAGCCCGGGCGGGAGCATGAGCCCTTTCTGCGAGCCCGTCATCACGACGTCGAGCCCCCACTCGTCGGTCTTGCACTCCACGGCGCCGATGCCCGTGATGCTGTCGACGATGAGCACGACGTCGGGATGCTCGCGCACGATCGCGCCGATCTTCTCCACGTCGTTCAGCACACCCGACGAGGTCTCCGACTGGGTGACGATGACGCCCCGCACCCCGGGGTTCTCCTCGAGCGCGGTGGCGACGTCAGCCGGGTCGACGACCTGCGTCCACGGGTACGCGAGGTCGATGACGTTGAGCCCGTACACCTCCGCGATCTGCTTCATGCGATCGCCGAACTTGCCGTTGCGGCACACGATCACCGAATCGCCGGGGCAGAAGCAGTTCGCGATCGAGGACTCCATCGCACCCGTGCCCGAGGAAGCGAAGACGAGCACGTCGCTCGCTTCGGTCTGGAACACGTACTTCAGCCCGTCGATGGCTTCCATGAACGCCGCTGAGAAGTCCGGCGTCCGGTGGTGGATCATCGGAGCGGCCTGCGTGAGCAGGACCTCCGCGGGCACCGGCGTCGGTCCCGGCGTCATCAGGTACTTCTTCTGCATGGCGTCCTCTCCCCTGTCGTCACGCCGCCCGCGCCGGGCGGCCCCATCACCCTACTGCTTGTCCGTGCCGATCCACGAGAACATGCCGCGCAGCTCTCTGCCGACCTCTTCGATGAGGTGCTCGGAGTGTATGCGCCGCATCGCGCGGAAGTGCGGTTGACCGGCGCGGTTCTCCAAGATCCAGTCGCGCGCGAACTGCCCCGACTGGATCTCCCAGAGCACCTGCGCCATCGTCGCGCGGGTCTCGTCGGTGATGATGCGCGGGCCGGTCTTGTAGTCGCCGTACTCGGCGGTGTTGGAGATCGAGTCGCGCATCTTGGCCATGCCGCCCTCGTACATGAGGTCGACGATGAGCTTGACTTCGTGCAAGCACTCGAAGTACGCGATCTCCGGCTGGTAGCCCGCCTCGACGAGCGTCTCGAACCCCGCCTGGATCAGGTGCGTGAGCCCGCCGCACAGCACGCACTGCTCACCGAACAGGTCGGTCTCGGTCTCCTCCGCGAACGTCGTCTCGATGACGGCGGCACGCGCCCCTCCGATGCCTGCGGCGTACGACAGCGCGATGTCCTTCGCCCGCCCGCTGGCGTCTTGCGCCACTGCGATCAGGCACGGCACACCGGAGCCCTCGGTGAAGACGCGGCGCACCATGTGTCCCGGCCCCTTCGGCGCGATCATCACGACGTCGACGCCTGCCGGCGGCACGATCTGCCCGAAGTGGATGTTGAAGCCGTGGGCGAACGCGAGCACATCGCCCTCGTCCATGTGCTCGTGGATCTCTGAGTAGTAGATGTGCGCCTGGGTCTCGTCCGGCGTGAGCATCATCACGAAGTCCGCCTCCTGCGCGGCCTCGCGCGGCGTCATCACCTTGAGCCCCGCCTCCTTGGCCTTGTCCCAGCTCTTCGACTCCGGTCGCAGGCCCACGCGCACGTCCACGCCCGAGTCGTGCAGGTTGAGCGCGTGCGCATGTCCCTGGCTGCCGTAGCCGATCACCGCGACCTTGCGGCCTCGGATGATCGACAGGTCGCAGTCCCTCTCGTAGTAGACGGTCGCCATCTGCGTCGTCCCTTCCTCAGTCGGCGCCCGGAGGCCCGGGCGCGGCCTTCATCAACCCTGGTCCCTCGCTCCGCGCGAGAGCGCGATCCGCCCGGTGCGCGCGAGCTCCTTGATGCCGTACGCCCTCAGCAGGTCCTCCATCGCCTGCAGCTTGTCGCCCGCTCCGGTCGCCTCGATGGTGAGCGTGTTGCGACCCACATCCACGACCTTGGCGCGGAAGACATTGGCGATCTCGATGATCTCGTGCCGACGCTCCGGCGGAGCGTTCACCTTGAAGAGCACGAGCTCGCGGTCCACCATGTCCGCCGGGTCCAGGTCCTGGATCTTGATGACGTTGATGAGCTTGTGGAGCTGCTTGGTCACCTGCTCGAGCGGTGTGTCCTCTGCGTTGACGACGATGGTCATGCGCGAGAGCGTGGGGTCCTCCGTGGTGCCCACCGCGAGCGACTCGATGTTGAAGCCGCGGCGCGCGAACAGCCCCGCCACGCGCGTGAGCACGCCTGGCTTGTTCTCCACCAGCACTGAGATCGTGTGCTGCATCACTCCCACACCTCCTCGAGCAGCTCCTCGTCGAGCATCTCGGAGACCGGCCCTCCGGGGATGCCGCCCAGCATCTCGTCGATCGAGCCGCCGGGAGCCACCATCGGGAACACGTTCTCCTCGCGCTCGACCCGGACGTCGACGATGGCCGGTCCGTCGTGGTCGAACGCCCGCACGAGCGCGGCGTCGAGCTCGTCAGGGCGGGTGACCCGCACACCGAGGCATCCGTACGCCTCGGCAAGCTTCACGAAGTCCGGGCAGTCCTGCGGAAGCGTGCTCGACGCGTAGCGCTTCTCGTAGAAGAGCTCCTGCCACTGCCGAACCATGCCGAGGTAGCCGTTGTTGAGGATCACGACCTTGACCGGCAGCTTGTTGATGGCCGCTGTGGCGAGCTCCTGGCTGTTCATCTGGATGCTGCCGTCGCCTGCGATGTCCACGACCAGGTAGTCCGGCCGCCCCACCTGCGCGCCGATGGCGGCGGGAAGCCCGAAGCCCATCGTGCCGAGGCCGCCCGAGGACACCCACGTCCGCGGCTCGCGGATCTTGAGGTACTGCGCGGCCCACATCTGGTTCTGCCCGACCTCTGTGCAGTACACGGTGGGCCTGTCCTTCGTGAGCTCCCGGATACGCTCCACCACGAGCTCCGGCATCACCGACTCGTCGCTCGGGTGGTAGTGGAACGGGTACCGGCTGCGCCAGTCGTCGATGAGCCGCATCCACGCAGTGGTCCGCGGCTCGGCAGCCATCTTCCTGAGCTCGGCGGTGATCGCGGAAAGGACCTGCTTGGCGTCGCCCACGATCGGCACGTCCACCGCACGGTTCTTGCCGATCTCGGCAGGATCGATGTCGACGTGGATGACCTTGGCTTTGGTGGCGAACGCCGCGAGCTTGCCGGTCACCCGGTCGTCGAAGCGCACGCCCACGCCGATGAGCAGGTCGGTCTCGGTGATCGCGTAGTTGGTGTACTTGCCGCCGTGCATCCCGGGCATCCCTACGAACAGGTAGTGATCCTCGGGGAACGCGCCTTTGCCCATGAGCGTCGTGACCACCGGCAGCTGCATGAGTTCGGCGAGCTCTTTGAGCTCCTTCCAGGCGCCCGAGGCGATCACGCCGCCGCCCACGTACAGGAGCGGCTTGCGCGCCTTCGCGATCATGCTCGCCGCCTGCTTGACCTGCTTGGCGTGCCCGCGGTAGGTGGGCTTGTAGCCCGGCAGGTTGACGGTCTCCAGCAGGTGGTAGGCGATCTCGGCCTTGCTCACGTCCACCGGGACGTCGATGAGAACCGGGCCGGGCCGTCCCGTCGTGGCGATGTGGTGGGCCTCCTTGACGATCTCTGGCAGGTCCTTCGCGTCGGTCACGAGGTAGTTGTGCTTCGTGATTGGCAGCGTGATGCCCGTGATGTCGGATTCCTGGAAGGCGTCCGTGCCGATGACGTGGGTGGCCACCTGGCCGGTGATGACCACCATCGGGATCGAGTCCATGTACGCGTTGGCGATGCCCGTGACGGTGTTCGTCGCGCCAGGCCCGCTCGTCACGATGACCGCCGCGGCGCGTCCCGTGGCGCGTGCGTACCCGTCCGCGGCGTGCGCCGCACCCTGCTCGTGCCTGACGAGGATCGTCCGAAGGTCGTGCGCGTCGTACAGCGCGTCGAAGATCGGGAGCACCACGCCGCCCGGGTAGCCGAACACGGTGTCGATGCCGACCGCTCGCAGCGTCTTCACGAGCGCCTGTGCACCTGTCATCTTCACGCGACCACCTCCTCCTGGCGCGACCGCGCCGTCACTGAAGCACCGCGCCGGTGTCGGCGCTGCCCACGAACCTCGCGTACCGCGCGAGGTAGCCCGTCGCCACCTTCGGCTCCGGGGACGTCCACGCACGCCTGCGCATGGCGAGCCGCTCTTCTGTGACCATGAGCGTGATGGTCCCCGCGTCGATGTCGATCTCGATGAAGTCGCCTTCCTCGACGAACGCGATCGGCCCGCCCTCGGCCGCCTCAGGCGACACGTGGCCGATGCACGGGCCCTTCGTCGCGCCCGAGAAGCGGCCGTCCGTGATGAGCGCCACCGACGTCGCGAGCCCCATGCCCGAGATGGCCGACGTGGGCTGCAGCATCTCGCGCATGCCCGGACCGCCCTTCGGTCCCTCGTAGCGGATGACGACGACATCACCCGGACGGATGCGACCTCCGAGGATCGCCTCGACGGCGGCTTCCTCCGAGTCGAACACGCGAGCCGGACCAGCGTGCTTGCGCATCTCGGGAGCCACCGCGGACTGCTTCACCACCGCTCCCCGAGGCGCGAGGTTTCCTTTGAGCACGCGCAGCCCGCCCTCGGGGTAGTACGGGTCGTCGATCGGCCGGATGACCCGGCCATCGGCTCCGCGCGAGCGCTTGACGACCTCGCCCATCTTCTCGCCGGTGACGGTGAGAGCCTTCCGCTCGATGAGACCCGCCTTGTCGAGCTCGGCAAGGATCGCCGTGACTCCGCCGGCGTAGTAGAGGTCCTCGATGCGGTACTCGCTCGCGGGCGAGATACGCACGAGGTTGGGAGTGCGCGCTGACACCTCCGCCCAATCCTCCAGCGTCACAGGGACGCCCGCCTCGTGCGCGATGGCTGTGAGGTGCAGCACCGTGTTCGACGAGCCCCCGAACGCCATGTCGAGCGTCATGGCGTTGCGCACCGCCTCCCGCGTCATCACGTCGCGGGCGGTGATGCCGTGGCGCAGCAGATCCATGATCTGCATGCCCGCCTGTTTCGCGAGCCGCAAGCGCTCGGAGAAGACCGCAGGCACCGTGCCGTTGCCGGGAAGCCCCATGCCGATGGCCTCAGTCAGGCAGTTCATCGAGTTGGCGGTGAACAGCCCGGCGCACGACCCGCAGGTCGGGCAGGCCGCGTCTTCGAGCGCGCACAGGTCGTCTTCGCTCATCTCGCCGGAAGCCACCGCGCCAACGGAGGTGAACACCGTGTCGAGGTCGACCGGCTTGCCACGGAACCGTCCGGCGAGCATCGGGCCACCGGACACGACGATCGTCGGGATGTCCAGCCGTGCGGCCGCCATGAGCATCCCGGGGATGATCTTGTCGCAGTTCGGGATGAGCACCATCGCGTCGAACGCGTGCGCCTGCACCACCAGCTCCACAGAATCCGCGATGACCTCGCGCGAGGCGAGCGAGTACCGCATCCCTGGATGCCCCATGGCGATGCCGTCGCAGATGCCGATGGTGGAGAACTCGAGCGGCGTGCCGCCTGCCATGCGGATGCCGGCCTTGACGGCATCGGCGATCGCGTCGAGCTGAAGATGGCCGGGGATGACCTCGTTCGCGGAGTTCACGACCGCCACGAGCGGCCTGGAGATCTCCTCGTCGGTGAGACCGTCCGCTTTGAGAAGGCTCCTGTGTGGAGCCCTGGTGACGCCCCGCTTCATGCGGTCGCTGCGCAGCTGCATGTCCCCACCTTTCTCGTGGGTCGTGGCCGCACCAGCCGCATGAGGGGCACGTGGTCGGATGGCAAGAACGAAGCGCTGCGCTCGCCTGCGTCATATAAGCCAGGTACGAGAGCGCGCCTCTCAGCACCACCCCGATCGACGCACGGAACCGTGCGCCTCTCACACGGCAGATAACGGATGCCACCGACCCGGCCTACTTGCCGAGCGCTCCGCGGAGGTCGTCCGCCGCGCGCCCGAACGTTCTTCCGGGCGGCTCAGGGGCCAGGTTCGAAGCGTCCTGCGCCGGGATCCCAGCGTCCCCGGCTCTCTGGAGCGAGGATTGGCCTCTACTCGTCCCCGTCGTCGCCATTCCCGTATGGGATTGGGCGCGAGTATACCGCGGGCAGCGTGCTCGCACAATGCGATACGCAGATTCCTTACACGTCGTCGACGCCGCGTGCCAGCCAACGGGCGAGCTCGCTTGAAAGCCCCCGCGACTCCACGAACGATCTGAGCGCTCGGTTCTCTTCAGCAAGCCCCGCAATCACGTGCTCGAGCTCCTCAAGCTTCGCGTCGAGCCACTGGAAGCCGGCACGCCCCCGTGACATCAGCCGCAGCGACTCCACGAATGCGACCGCTTCGTCGGGCGAAATGCCAGGGCTTTCGGACATGGCGCACCTCCGCTCGCGTCGTCAGCCGCACTGTACCGGAGGACGGCCGCCCGCGCGAGCAAGACCCGATCGGGTCGCCGCTGCGGAAGATCGGAGCTTGTGTGTGCAGGTTCATGCCTGGAATCGGGAATCACATGTGCGTACGCGCTGCGACACCTGGGGGCCACATGCGCACGACGCTCGTCTACTCGGATTGGCTTACGTCCTACGATTTCGGCTTCTCGCACCCTCTGCGGCCTGAGCGTTTCGTGGAATCGGTGCGGCTCATGCGGACGCTCCGCCTGCTCGACGACGGCGGCATCCGCGTAGTCGAACCGGCGCCTGCATCCGAGCAGGACTTGCTGCGGGTGCACGATCCTGACTACGTCTCGGTCGTGAAGGCCGCGGGTCGCGACCCCGAGCGCTTCATGCCGCGACGGGGCATCGGCCCCGGCGACAACCCGGCGTTCCCCGACATGCACGAAGCGGCGTCGCTCGTCGCTGGTGCCGCCATCACTGGCTTCGACCAGGTTTTGTCAGGCCGTGCCGATCGCGCGCTCTCGATCGCGGGCGGCCTGCACCACGCGCACCGCGACCGAGCCGCCGGCTTCTGCGTCTACAACGACATCGCCGTCGGCATCGCATGGGCGCTCAAGCGCGATCCCGACCTTCGCATCGCGTACGTCGACATCGACGCGCACCACGGCGACGGCGTCCAGGAGGCGTTCTGGGACGACCCGCGCGTGCTCACCGCGTCCATACACGAGTCCGGGCGATTCCTCTTCCCCGGCACCGGTTCAGAGCGCGAGACCGGAGGTCCCCACGCGCCAGACACCGCCGTCAACGTGCCGCTCGAGCCCTACGCGAGCGACAGCGATTTCTTGCACGGCCTCGAAGAGCGCTTGATCCCCGCCGTCCGTGCTTTCGCGCCCGACTTGCTCGTCACCCAGAACGGCGCAGACGCGCTCGCGCCCGATCCGCTGACGCACCTCGCGCTCACGCTGCACGGCTACCACGCGCTCGTGAGCCGGCTCGCCGCGCTCTCGTGCGAGGTCTGCGGCGGGCGGATGGTCGCGTTCGGCGGCGGCGGCTACGCGTGGGAGAGCGTCGTCCCTCGCGCGTGGACCGTGCTCGCCTACACGCTGCTTGAGCGAGAGGTCCCTCCGGAGCTCCTCGCTGAGCACTGAGCACGCGCTACGAGAACGTCGCGATGATGGCGTCCGCGTACGCCTGCGTGCCCACGCTGCCTTCCGTCGAGCCCGTGAGGGTGCGCTTGACGTCGTAGGTGACGCTTGCGCCTTCTGCGAGCACGCGCTTCACGCCCGAAAGGATCTTCTCGGCCGCCTCGCGCTCGCCGATGTGGTTGAGCATGAGCACTGCGGAGAGGATCTCCGCGGTGGGGTTCGCCACGTCCTTGCCCGCGTACTTCGGCGCGCTGCCGTGCACCGGCTCGAAGACCGCGCACTCGTCGCCGATGTTCGCGCCCGGCGCGATGCCCAGCCCGCCGATGAGCCCGGCAGCCAAGTCGCTCACGATGTCGCCGTACAGGTTCGGGAGCACGAGCACGTCGAACTGCTCGGGTCTCAGCACGAGCTGCATGCAGGTGGCGTCCACGATGTAGTCCTCGAACTCGATGCCGGAGCCTGCGTACTCCTCGGCGACCTCCCGCGCCACGCGCAAGAACAGCCCGTCCGAGTGCTTGAGGATGTTCGCCTTGTGGACGGCCGTGACCTTCGTGCGGCCGTTGGCGATCGCGTAGTCGAACGCGAAGCGCACGATGCGGCGCGTGCCCGAGATCGAGATCGGCTTGAGCGAGATGCCCGAGTCCGGACGGATCGAGCCTGCTCCTTCGCTCGCCACGAACTTGATGAGCCGCTTCGCGGCCTCGCTCCCCTCTTCGAACTCGATGCCCGCGTAGAGGTCCTCGGTGTTCTCGCGCACGATGACGAGATCGACGCCGTCGTAGCGCGCGCCGGTGCCCGGAATCGAGAACGATGGCCGCAGGCACGCGTACAGGTCGAGCTCCTTGCGAAGCGCCACGTTCACGCTCCGGAAGCCGGTCCCCACAGGTGTGGTGATTGGGCCTTTGATGGCGACCTTGTTGCGACGGATTGATTCGAGCACGGCATCCGGAAGCGGGGTGCCGTGCTTGTCCATGACGTCGGCCCCCGCTTCGACGACCTCCCACTCGATGTCGACGCCGGTCGCGTCCACGACACGACGCATCGCATGCGTGATCTCAGGGCCGATCCCATCGCCAGGGATGAGCGTGACGGTGTGCTTCGCCACCAGTGCCTCCTTCGTCCTCGGGCGCGCTCACAGCGGCGCGCCGCGGTCGAAACGTCTCTACAGCGCGAACCCGCCGTGCTTCTTGAAGTGCTCGACGAGCCCGCCGTCGGCCAGAAGCTGCGCCATCACCGGCGGCAGCGGCGCAAACGGGATCTCGATGCCTTTCGTGAGGTCGCGCACCACGCCGCCTTCCAGGTCGATCTCCAACTCGTCGCCGTCATCGATCCGATCGGTGTCGCACTCGACGACTGGCAGCCCGGTGTTGATCGCGTTTCGGAAGAAGATGCGCGCGAAGCTCTTGGCGAGCACCGCCTTGGTGTTGCTGTGGATGAGGACGAGCGGCGCCTGCTCCCGGCTCGAACCCATGCCGAAGTTCTTGCCCGCGACGAGGATGCCGCCTTCGGGCTTCACCTTCTCGTAGTAGTGCGGGTCGAGGTCCTCCATGGCGTGCACGGCCATGGCCTCCATGTCGGTGGACTTGAACTTGTACTTGCCGGAGATGATGTAGTCGGTGTTGATGTCGTCCCCGTACTTGAACGCTTTCGCGCGAATCGTCGCCATGTCGCCTCCTAGCCCAGGTACCTGCGGGGGTCGGTGATCTTCCCCTCGATGACCGAGGCAGCGACCGTGGCCGGGCTGCCCAGATAGATGAACGCGTTGCTGTTGCCCATGCGGCCTTTGAAGTTGCGGTTGGCCGTGGAGATGACGTTCTCGCCGTCGGACGGCACGCCGTTGTGCGTGCCGACGCACGGCCCGCAGCCCGGGGTGACGAGCGCGGCGCCCGCCTCGACGAGCGTCTGGACGTAGCCCGCCTCGATCGCGTCGAGCAGGATGCGGCGCGAGGCCGGCGCGACGATGAACCGCACGTCCGGGTGCACGCGACGGCCCTTCAGGATGCTCGCGGCGATCGCGAGGTCCTCGAGCCGCCCGTTGGTGCAGGTGCCCAGGTAGCCCTGCTGGATCGGCGTGCCCTCGACCTCCTCGACCGGAGAGACGTTGTCGACCGAGTGCGGCTTGGCGACCTGCGGGCCGACGCTGCTCGCGTCGATCTCGATCTCGCGGGCGTAGCGCGCGTCGGGGTCGGGGTCGACCGGGTTCGGCTTCCGCTCGCCGCGCCCTTCGTACCACGCGAGCGTCTTCGCATCGGCGCGCATGAGCCCCGCTTTCGCACCGACCTCGATGGCCATGTTCGAGATCGTCATGCGCGCGTCGACGGAAAGCGCCTCGATGACCGGGCCGTCGAATTCCAGCGCCATGTACGTCGCGCCGTCGGCTCCTATCTGGCCGGCTAGGTACAGGATCAGGTCCTTGCTGAAGACGCCCGGCTTGAGCTCGCCCGTGTAGGTGACACGCATCGTCTCAGGGACCTTGAACCACAGCTTGCCAGACGCCATCGCAGCAGCGCCGTCGGTGGAGCCGACGCCGGTGGAGAAGACGTTGAGCGCGCCGTAGGTGCAGGTGTGGCTGTCGCATCCCACCATGAGGTCGCCCGGCACGACGTGCCCGTTCTCGGGGATGAGCTGATGGCACACGCCGCAGCCGATGTCGTAGACCGTCGCACCCGTGCGCTTGCCGAACTCGCGCATCACGGTGTGCAGCGCGCTCACGCCCTCGAGCGGGCTCGGCGCCGAGTGGTCGATGACGAGCGCGACCTTCGCCGGGTCGAACACGCGGTCCACGCCCATGCGCTCGAGCGCGCGGATCGCGAGCGGCGAGGTGCCGTCCTGCCCCATCACGAAGTCGACGTCGGCGACCACGATGTCGCCCGCGTGCGCGTCGGTGCCGGAGTGTGCCGAGAGGATCTTCTCGGCGATCGTCTTCCCAGGAATCGCTACCACCCTCCTCGTTTCGAAGGCGCGCCCCAGCCCGACGGCCGTGACGCGGAGATGATAGTGTACGCTAGGGCGCCGGAGCGGACAACGAGCCGCGCGCGGCCGACGAGGAGGGCGCATGCGCATCAGACCCGCGACGCCTGCGGACGCGCAGGCCATCGCCGACATCTACAACCACGCCGTGCTGAACACCACCGCGACGTTCGACACTGAGCCGGTGGACGCCAAGAGCCGTCGTACGTGGCTCTCGAAGAGAGGCCCAGAGCATCCAGTCGTGGTTGCCGAGGAGGGCGGCAGCGTCGTGGGCTGGGCAGCGCTCTCGCCCTGGTCGGACCGCTGCGCGTACCGCTCGAGCGTCGAGCTGTCGGTGTACGTGGCGCCTGACCACCTGCGCCGAGGCATCGGGCGAGCGCTCGCAGAGCACCTGCTCACGCTCGCTCCATCGCTCGGCGTCCACGCGGTGCTCGCGCGGATCTGCACGGAGAACGCCACGAGCATCGCGCTCGTCGAGCGATTGGGCTTCGAGCTGTGCGGCGTGCAGCGAGAAGTCGGCCGGAAGTTCGACCGCTGGCTGGACGTCGCGGTGTACGAGATGATCGTCTCCTGACGAGACGCCGGCGGCGAGCTAGAGCGCGATGCCGCTGCCGCGGCCGTCCACCACGGCTGCCAGCCGACGATAGCCGCGCTAGTCCGCCACAACCGGTTCGACCGGCGCGGGCTCGATCGTTCCGGTGGGTTCGACCGTGCTCGTGGGTTCGACGGTGCCCGTAGGCTCCTCGCTCGCGCCGTCGTCCGGAGGCGGCGTCTCAGAACCCCCGTCCAGACCGAGCCAGGCCATGAACTTGGCGATCACGCGCTGCAGACCAGCGGGGAGCGATGTGCGCTGCCCTGCGTCGAGCTGCGCTTGCATCCTGGCCAGGTTGCGCTGCAGGCGCTCGAGGGCGTTCGCGATGCCTGTGCGCTTCTGCACCCCTGCAGCGGGCGCCTCGTCGCCGTCGTCGGCATCCTCCGGCGGCTCGGTGGCGTCCTCCGGCTCCTCAGATGCCGCAGCGCCGCGCGCCGTGCCCGCCTTGGCGCCCTTGCCCTTTCCAGGCTTCACCGCGCCCTGCTCAGCGTCGTCCGGCGCAGCTACGACGCCGTGCCCGCGACCACGCGCTGACGCTGGCACGCCGCCCTTCCGTGCGAACGCGACGCTCGGGATGGCGAGCGCCACGACCAGCACCGCGACGAGGACGACTGCAAAGACCCGTTTCACCGCGCACCTCCTCGACGACATGCCGCTTCGATACCCTCTCATCGGCACGGTCACACTGCCGCTCCACGCTGAACTGACGAGCGGTTCTCGCCTCGCACGAGAGCGGCGGCGGACAGTGACTGCTGTCACGCGTGACACGCGTCGTGCGCGTTTGGGTACGCTCACTTGTAGCCGCTCACGGACAGGAGGACTGCCATGAAACCGACAGTCGATCGCGCGCTGTGCATCGGATGCAGGCTGTGCGAAGACACCTGCCCGGACGTGTTCCGCATCGACGAGGAAGGGCTCGCATACGTGCTGAGGAGCGAGCCGCCTCACGAACTGTACGGAGACGTCAAAGCGGCAGCGGAGATCTGCCCCACGAGCGCCATCAGCATCGAGCCGCTCTAGCTCGCTCAGGCGTCGACCAGGACGCCTGCTTCCGCGGCCGCCGCTGTCTGCTGGTAGAGCTCCTCCAATTCGCTCACGACACGCCCGATCTCGTGATGCTGCACGTCGTGGCGTGCGTTCTGCCCCATGCGCTCACGCAGGGCGTCATCACGCTCGATCCGGTCGATGGCGCGCGCCAACGACTGGATGTCACCCGGCGCCACGACGATGCCGCTCCTGCCGGAGCGCACGATCTCGGGAATCGCAAGGGCGCGCACGCCGACGACGGGGAGCCCGGCTGCCATCGCCTCGAGCAGCACGATGCCCTGTGTCTCGATCGTGCTAGCGGTGACGAACGCGTCGTACTCGCGGTAGCGCCCCACGAGCTCGTCTCTCGCCACGAACCCCGGGAAGCGGACGCGCTCTTCGATCCCGAGCCGAGCGACGAGCCGCTCAAGAGACTCGCGCGCAGGCCCGTCCCCCACGACGTCGAGGGTCGCGTCCATCCCGTGCGCGAGACAGCGCGCGAACGCCCTGATGACGACGTCGACGTTCTTCTCGTAACCGAGCCGTCCCGCGTGGACGATCCGCCCAGTGCGAGCATACGACTCTTTCACGCGGACCAGCGAGAGGTCGATGCCGTTGCTGAGGTGGTCGACCGGCGCCGTCACGCCGTGCCGCATGAGCTCGCGCTTGAGCGTGACCGACGGCGTGAGCACGAGGTCGGACCTGTTGTAGAGCAGCCGCGTGTAGCGCCACGCGAGCCGAGCCGTGAGCTCCGGCGTGCCCTGGCTCACGTCCGTGGTGATGCCGAGCCACGCGTCCGCGAAGTCGTCCAAACCCGTCTCTATCAAGGCGCGTGACCTGACGATGCGCTGCCACAGCCCGGATTCCAAGACGCGCTCGAACACGAGCGAGTTCACGATCCGCTCCTGCAGGGTGTCGATCCCGAGAAGGCGGGAGATCTCGAGGTACTGCATGAAGTCCGGGATGTACGTGTGGTAGGTCTGCACGATGGGCAGCTTGAGCGCCTTGGCGGACAGAAGCCCCACGACTCCGAGGGAGAGCGGCGTGTGCACGTGCACGAGATCCGGGCCGAACGCCTTGATGGTGCGCATCACCGACGTCATCGCAGGCAGCGCCACCCGCGTCGCCTTGTTCGTCACGAAGCTGAACGCCGGATAGCGCTCGACGGCGATACCCGGCTGCGGCTCGTCGACGTAGTCGCCGTACCGAGGCGCGATGATGAGGATCTCGTGACCAAGCTCGGCGAGCAACCGCGTGTGCGTAGCTATGGCGGTGACGACGCCGTTGACTTCCGGGACGTAGGTGTCTGTGACGACTGCGATGCGCACGACGCTACTTCCCGTTTGCGAAGCCCTCGACGACCCACGTGCCGGAGCGCTGATCCTTCCGAAGCGTGATCACGCCCATCGTCTCTGCGTCTTGCAGGAGCTCCGAGAACGAGCGGTACCCGTACGACGACTCGGAGAACTGCGGCTGCTTGCGCTTCATCGTGTCTTTCACCATCGAGGAGTACATCACGTCCTTGTTCTCGCGCTGCAGCGCCTCGACTGCCTCTATGAGGAGCTTGATGGCCGGCCGTTTGGCCTTCGGGATGGACGTGAGCGGGACGGCCGGGCCGCTCGGCGCCCGCACGATGTCCTCGTAGTAGATGAACTCGTCGCAGTTCGCAGCGAGCAGGTCGCTCGTGGAGTCCTTCATGCCCAAGCCGATGACGGCCTTGCCGTTCTCCTTGAGCTTGGAAACGAGCGGCGTGAAGTCGCTGTCGCCTGAGACGATGACGAAGGTGTCGATGTGCATCTTCGAGTAGCACAAGTCGAGCGCGTCGACGGCGAGCTGGATGTCCGCGTAGTTCTTGCCGGTCATGCCGCGCTCCGGGATCTCCATCATCTGGATCCCCGCGTCGTGCATGACCTCCCGATACTGCGAGAACCGCCCCCAGTCGGCGTACGCGCGCTTGACGATCAGCTTGCCCTTCTCGACCAGCCGCTCGAGCACGGCTTTGATGTCGAACGGGGCCGGCGCGGAGCCCTTGCCGCGCCCGCCCTGCCCGCTGCGCTCGAAGCCGAGCGCGAGGTTCTCGAAGTCGATGAGCACTGCAAGCGAGTGCGCTTCGTCTGACATGGCTGCCTTCCTTCCGACGCCCCCCGCACATCATGCCACATGCACGGGGAGCGTGGCACGCAATCGCTCCGGACACACCACGGGCGGCCGCGTGAGCGACCGCCCGTGATGCGAGGGAGGAGAGAGGGGATCGGCTACTGAGCGGCGCTCACGCCCTGGCACCCGCCACAGAACCCAGCGCCGTTGCCGCCGCGACCGGCACCGCGACCACCGCCGAGGCCCTGGCCCTGACCGGCCCACGAGGGACGACCGGTCGCCGTGGTGGTGACGCGCTCGGTCAGACGCTCCTGCATCTGCGCGTACGCGGCATCGGCCTGCTCTTGCGTGATCGTACCGTCGGCGACCTTCTGGTCCAGAAGCGCCTTGCGCGCCTCGAGCGCCTTCGCCACGACGTCGTCGGGGTCGACGCCTTCCGACTTCGCGATGTCCGCGATCGACTCGCCGGCGGCGCGCTTGGCCTGGATGTCGGTCGTGCTCAGGCCGGTGAGGTCCGCGAGCACGTCGATCAGGCGGGCGCCTGCGCCTCGGATGGCCTGACCCATGCCGATGCACGCGCTAAGCACCCCTGTCGTCTGTGGCGCCGGAGTCGTCGTGCTTGCCGGCGCTGCCGCCGCCAGACCGACGCTCCCGAGCACGATGCCGGCCACCAATCCAGCGGCGATCAGAGCGAGAGACTTGCTATGCTTCATTGCTGACACCTCCTGTGTCTGTCTTCCAAGGCCCGTGCGGCCTTGCAAACCTGATTCTGTCCACCGCGTATGAAGACGGCATGAACGGGAAACGCCCGTGCCGTGAAGCAAGGAGACGAAGGACGATGGCTGCCCACCGGTTCGACCCCAAGAAGCTTCCGTCGTTGAACGACGTCGCGCGCCTGCAGGACCTCGACCCCGGCGCCATGTGGGACGCGTTCGGCGCTCAGGACGCCCGAACGCTCGTCGAGGTCGGCGCCGGGACGGGCATGTTCGCGCGCGAGTTCGCGGCGCTCGTGGGTCCCGAGGGCGTCGTGTACGCGGTCGACGCCGAACCCGCGATGACTGGCTGGATGCGCGAGCACCTGCGCGAGACAGGAGGCGCCCGCATCGAGGTCGTGGACGCGCGGGCAGAGGATCTCCCGTTCGAGGACGGCCTCGCCGACCTCGTCTACATGATCAACCTGCACCACGAGATCGACGACGTCGATGCGGCGCTGTCTGAGGCGATGAGGGTCTTGAGGCCAGGCGGGACGATCGGCATCGTCGACTGGAAGCGCGAGCCGACGCCGAAGGGCCCGCCGGTGGAGCACAGGGCCGGCGCCGAGAAGATCGCCGCCGACCTCGTACGCGCGGGCTTCGTCGACGTGCGCGCAGTGCCAGCGCTGCGTTACCACGACGTCGTCGTCGCCCAGAAGCCGAACGGCTGACATTGAATCGGATGCACCAAGACCGCATATCGGGGTATGCTCTGGGCGTAGGCCCTAGCACAGTCGCCGCACGCGACTGCATACAAACGGAGGTGCGTTGTATGAAGCGCACGCGCACGGCCATCATGGGCGCCGCAGGCCGCGACTTCCACGACTTCCTGACGAGGTTCCGCGACGACGAGAGCACGGAGGTCGTGGCGTTCACCGCGACGCAGATCCCAGGCATCGACGGGAGGGTCTTCCCGCCCGACCTCGCAGGCCCGCTCTACCCAGACGGCATCCCGATCGTCCCTGAGTCAGACCTTGCTCGGCTCATCCGCGAAGAGCGAGTCGAGCGCGTCGTGTTCGCCTACAGCGACATCTCGCACGTCGACCTCATGCACAAGGCGTCGCTCGTGATCGCCGAGGGCGCCGACTTCGTGTTGATGGGCTCCGCGCCCACGATGCTCAAGTCCAGCAAGCCGGTCATCTCGATATGCGCCGTGCGCACCGGCGTCGGCAAGAGCGGGATCTCGAAGTACGTCATCCGTGCGCTGCGCTCGCGGGACATCCGCGCCGTCGACGTACGGCACCCCATGCCCTACCGCGACCTGCTCGCGATGCGCGTGGAGCGCTACGCATCCGTCGAGGACCTCGACCGATTCGGCGTGACGATCGAGGAGCGCGAGGAGTACGAGCACCTGGTCCGCGACGGGATCGTCGTGTACGCGGGCGTGGACTACGAGGCGATCTTGAGGCAGGCCGAGAGCGAGGCAGACGTCGTCATCTGGGACGGTGGCAACAACGACATGCCGTTCTTCGCGCCAGACCTCGAGATCGTCGCGCTGGACCCGCACCGCCCCGGCCACGAGCGGCTCTACCACCCCGGCGAGGCGAACCTGCTTCGCGCCGACGTGCTCGTCGTCAACAAGGTCAACACCGCCGACAGGGCCGTGATCGACGAGCTCAGGGCGACTGCGGCGAAGCTCAACCACAGCGCCATCGTGATCGAGACCGCGTCTGAGATCACGCTCGCCGACCCGCACGCCGTGAACGGCAGGCGCGTCCTGGTGATCGAGGACGGCCCGACCGTCACGCACGGCGGGATGCCGTACGGCGCGGGAGCGCTCGCGGCACGCGCGGCAGGAGCGGCCGCGCTCGTCGACCCGCGGCCGTACGCCGTCGGGTCGATCGCCGCGACCTTCGCGCAGTACCCCCACCTCACCGAGGTGCTGCCTGCCATGGGCTACTCGAAGCAGCAGCTCGCGGAGCTTGAGGCGACGATCCGCTCGACGGAGTGCGACGTCGTCGTCGTCGCGACCCCGATCGACCTGGCGCGGCTCATCGACATCCCACATCCGGCCGTGCGCGCCACCTACGAGGTGGTCGACGCGTCGTCACCGACGCTCGACGACGTCATCGGGGCGTTCGTGCAGCAGCAGCGCATCGGGAGCACAGACGCGTGAGCGCTGCGCCAGACAGCCCGCTCCTCGTCATCGCGCTCGGCGGCAACGCGATCCTGCGTCGCGGCGACGACGGCACCATCGAGACGCAGTTCCGGCGCGCCGACGAGTCGATGCAGCAGATCGTGCCGCTCGTGCAGGCAGGCGCGAAGGTCGTGCTCACGCACGGCAACGGGCCCGTCGTCGGCAACATCGTCGTCCGCAACGAGGCTGCGCGAGACCAGATACCGCCGATGCCGCTGTACATCGCAGACGCCGACAGCGAGGGTGGCATCGGCTTCATGCTGGAGACGAGTCTGACGAACGCGCTCGCGCGCGCGGGCAGCCATCGCCGCGTCGTCACCGTCGTCACGCGGTGCGTCGTCGACCCCCTCGACCCCGCGTTCCAGCGTCCGACGAAGCCGATCGGCCCCTACTACACCGCCGAGGAGGCCGCTCGACTGGCTGCCGAGGAGGGGTGGGCGTTCGCAGAGGTGCCCAGCGGGCTGATGCGCCGCGTGGTGCCGTCGCCCAAGCCAGTCGAGATCGTGGAGGCGCCGACGATCGCCCAGCTCGCCGACTCCGGCGACGTCGTCATCGCGGCGGGCGGCGGCGGCGTGCCGGTTGTGCGCCAAGCCGACGGCACGCTGCAGGGCGTCGACGCCGTCATCGACAAGGATTGGGCCTCGGCTATCCTCGCGGAGGCCATCGGAGCGGACCACCTCGTCATCCTGATGGAGGCCGACCGCGTCTACCTCGGGTTCGGGACGCCCGATGCGCGCCCCCTCGAGACCCTCACCGCCGAAGAGGCCGAACGGCTCGCATCAGAGCTCGACGCCGGCAGCGTCGGTCCGAAGGTCGCCGCATGCGCGCACTTCGCGCGAACCACCGGCCGCGACGCCATCGTCTGCGCAGTCGAGCAGCTGCACGAGGCGCTCGCCGGGGGCGCCGGCACGCGCATCACCGGCGGCTGAGGGCCCTAGCGCTCGCGCTCCTTGCCCCAGAACACCAGCGCGAGCATGCCGGGACCGACGTGCGAGCCGATGACGGGGCCGACCGGCAGCTCGAGGATCTCGCTCGGCGCGAACCGCTCCTGCACTGCCGCCTTGAGCGCAGCGGCCTCCTCCGGCGCGTCGGCGTGGACCACCGCGACCACGTCGCCGAGAGACGGGTCGCGTCGCTCCTGCATGATGTCGAGCAGCGTGCTCACCGACTTCTTGCGGCCGCGCACGCTCCTCTTGAGCACGAGCTTGCCTTCGCGATCGATCGTCAGGATGGGCTTGATGTCGAGCACGGCGCCCGCGGCAGCCGCAGCGTCCGAGATGCGCCCTCCTCGACGCAGCGCTTCGAGGTTCTCGAGCGTGAAGAAGCCATTGACGAGAAGCTTCCTGCTCTCGACGAACTGGACGATCTCGTCCGCGCTCGCGCCGTCTGCGTGCATCCGCATCGCGTGGTAGACGAGGAATCCCTCGGCTGCCGATGCGTTCAGCGTGTCGACGATGCGGATGTCCGCATTGGGATGATCGGCGAGCACCGCTTGCCGCACGAGGTGGGCGGTGTCGAGCGTTCCCGACAGCCCCGACGAGAACCCGAGGTAGACGAGCGTCCGGCCCGACTCGGCGGCCTTCCGGAAGAGCGACTCGAACGCGGCGCGCGGGATCTGCGCAGTCGTCGGCGCGGCACCCGCGCGCATGGCGGCGTAGAAGTCGCGGTGAGGGAAGCTCCGTCCGAAGTCGTCGAGGTGCTCCGCTCCGTTCAGCGTGAACGGGAAGTGCAGCTCCTCGACGTCGAATCTCGCGACGATCTCGGGGGTCAGATCCGAGCACGAGTCGATCGCGAGCATGGGTCGTTCGTCGTGAGTCATCATCGTGTCTCCTGTCAGGCTCCGTGTCGCACGAGCGGCTACCGAGCGCTCTTCTCCATCGGTTTCTCCGTCACGTACACGAGCCCCACCGAACCGGGCCCGACGTGCGTCCCGATGGTGGGCCCCACCGAGATCACGGGCACCTCTCGCCCCACAGCTTCTGCGGCCATTGCGGCGAGCTGGCGCCCCTCCTCTTCGTCGGCGATGTGGTGAGCGACCACGTCGACGAGCCCTTTGGCCTCCGCGTCCCGCTTCAGCGCAGCAACGATCTCGGTCATGGCCTTGTGCTTCGTGCGCACCTTGGCGAACACGTCGGTCTTGCCGTCAACGACGGTCAGGATCGGCCGTATCTGCAGCAGGGTACCGATCAGCGCAGAGGCGCTTCCGATGCGACCGCCTCGCCGCAGGTACTCGAGGGTGTCGGGCACGAACACGAAACGCGTGTGGAACGTCATCTCGGCAGCAGCAGCCGCCGCCTCCTGTGCGCTCGCACCCTGCTCGGCAGCCCGCGCCGCCGCGAGCACGGCGAACCCGAGCTCCATGCAGTTCGAGCGCGAGTCGACGACCTCGATGCGCGCCTCGGGAATCTCCTCGCGCACCATGTCGCGCGCAAGCAGGGCAGTCGAGTACGTCCCGCTCATCTCAGAGGACAAGAAGACGGCCACCACTTCGTCGCCCCGCTCCACGATCGCTTTGAAGACCTCGGCGATCGTCGCGGCGGACGGCTGCGAGGTCGTGGGGAAGCCCTTGCTTTTCAGCAACGCCTGGTAGAACGCATCGTCTGCCACGCGCTCCACGTACGTCACGCCGTCGAGCGTGACCGATAGCGGGACGAGCCGGATCCCGTAGCGCTCGACCTCGCTGTCAGGAAGGTACGACGTGGTGTCGGTCACGACGCGGACTGCCATCAGCCTCTCCTTCCGTGCGATGGACCCGCGCAATGATGCGCCTTGCGCGCCCATCCGTCCAGTGCGGGGCGGGTTGCGCGCTTTGGCCTCCTCCGCCACACTCGCCTCATCTGCTGGAAGGAGGCAGCCGTGAAGCGTTGGGCGCTTCTCGTCCTCGGCGTGGCGTGCTCGCTCGCGACCGCGTACGGAGCCATGCAGCTCGCAATGTACTCGTGGAACCAGGTCGTCGAGTACAAGAGCCCGTTCGTGGATCTCGACACCGAGCGGTTCACCGGGGCCCGGCCCCCGCTCTCCTCGCCCGTGCCGGACGCGGAGCAGCGGCGGACGGTCGTCGTCCTCATCGACGGGCTCACCGACGAGGCCTCACGCTCGATGCGCTCGCTCGAAGAGCTGCGGAAGCGCGGCGCAGACATCCACCTCACGGCGCCCCAGCCGAGTCTTTCCTACCCGTGCTGGACGACCGCCTTCTCCGGCGCCACGCCGCAGATCAGCGGCGTCACCACCAACTGGTACGAAGGGCGCGTGAAGGTCGAGACGCTCTTCGACGTCGCACACGGCTCGGGGCGCAGGCTCGCAGTCGCAGGCCCAGACGACCTCGACGCGCTGTACGGGGTGAGCGAGCTCACGTCGGCAACGGCCCTCATACCCTGGGGCGAGGGCGAGTACCGCTCCGCCCGCATCGTGGACGCCGCGATCTCGCTCGAGCGCAAGAACGCATCCGACTTCGCGGTGGTGCTGCTTCCAGACGTCGACGACGCCGGACACGCGGCAGGAAGCGCCTCAGCACGGTACGCAAGCACGGTCGCGAAAGTGGACGCAGACCTCGCCCGGCTCATCGACGCCTTCGACGACGGGAAGACCGTGTTCGCCGTCTTCCCCGACCACGGCCACACCCCTGAAGGAGGCCACGGCGGGTGGGAGGACCCCGTCGTCCACACGTTCGCGGTGTTCGCCGGGCCGGGAGTGCGCCACACCGAGGCGAGCGCCCGCCTCGAAGACGTCGCGCCCACCGTCTCGGTGCTCGCGGGCTTGCAGTCTCCGCGGCTGGCCCGTGGCATGGCCATCGAGGACGTGCTCGCCGACGGGAACGGCCGTGCGAGGGACGCCGACTTCGTGCGCGCCTCGGGCTTCGCGCTCGCGTACGCCCGGCAAGTCGGCGGGCCTGAGTCGATCGCCGGCATCGACACGCTCGGCTCGCGCGCGGACGTCGAGCGGGTCATCGCTCGCGCCGAGCAGCAGCGTCTTGCCTCCGACCGCCGCGAGCGCATCCCGCAGGCACTCGCGCTCGCATTCGCCGCTCTAGGCGTCCTTGCCGTCATCGGGCTGGCATCGTGGCGAGCGCTGGTCGCGGCCGCCTCTGGCGTCGTCGCGTACAACGCCGTCTTCACCTCGCTGTACTTCCTCGTGCACCGGTACCGGTGGTCGCTTTCGACCTTCAACGAGGAATCGCAGGTCCAGGAGTTCTTCAACGCGCGCATGGCCGAGGCGGTGCTAGCGGCGCTCGTCGCGTGCGTGGTGGCGGCACTGGTCTATGCCGCGCTCCGAAAGCAACCGAAGGATCCTCGACAGGGCTATGCGGCCGGGTGGCTCGCGCTCGGCGTGGCGACCGTGCTCGCCATCCAGGCAGTGCTCGGGCTGCAAGTGGCGTGGTTCCTGTGGCGGTGGGGCGCGCCGTGCGTCTGGCGGCTCCCCGACTTGTTCTGGGGCTTCAAGTACGACGTCGACCTGCTCCAGACCACCGCGCTGGGCGCGGCCGCGATACTGGGGCCCGTGGTGACCTACGCGGTGGGGCGCTGGCACCCGAAGACGCGCGCCGAGAGCTAGCGCGTAGCCGCCGCGTCCGTTCGTCGGGAAGTCGAGCGGTCGGTGACGCGCGCCACTAAGACATCCGCCTGCGCGCGCCGATACCCGTCGCGTAGTGTCGCTGCTCGCCCAAGGAACCGCCCATGCTCGACGTGCTCACTCGCGTCTCCGACCTCGAGCCGGTCATGTCGGCCACGCCCGAGGTGTTCTCGGTGCTCGTCAACTCCCGTTCGCACGCGGAGGCCGGCCTGGCGCTCGACGTGCTGCGCGAGAAAGTCCCCGAGCGCACGCTCGTCAAGGCGATCAACCTGCGCGAGATCTTGCAGGCGCTCCCGACCTTCCCGTGCAGCATGGCAGTGGAAGACCAGACGCTCGCCAAAGTCGCTGGCCTCACGAAGGACGCTTCGCTCTTGAAGCGCCGCGTGCCTGACGTGAAGGGCGCGTGGACCGCGGTCACGACTGCCGGCAACTTCTGCTTCGACCTGTTCGTCGTCTACCGCGGCAAGACGCTCATGTGGATGCCGCCCTCGAACTCCTCGGACATCGTGAATCCCGACGTGCTGAAGCTGGTCGTGCGGCGGCCGCAGATCCTCGAGGACGTGATCGGGCTCGTGCAAGACATGGGGCTCGTATTCAACCCGAGGTTCTACCTGTCGCTCGAGGACTGGGGCTACGACCACGCGCACGAGGCGCTCGAGGACTTCCAGGCGCTGTTCTTCTAGACCTCGCTGCGCACGCGCTTGAGCAGCCACGCCATGTTCTGACCCAGCCGGGCCATCGTCTGCGTGCCCTCGTCGTCCTGCTCGACGGCGCCGGGCGGCCCGCCGATCCCGATGTTCCAGTACGACGAACCCGGCACGATCATCTCGCTGATGAGGAAGAGGTGGTTGATGCTGTCGAACGCGTGGATCGCTCCACCGCGCCTCACGGCGATCACCGCCGCGCCCACCTTGCGCCTGAGGAGCTCCGGGTTGGCTCGGGCCACATACCCGACGCGGTCGATGAGCGCCTTTGCCTCCGGCGTGATGTCGGCGAAGTACACGGGCGAGCCGATGACGATGCCGTCCGCCCCGTCGATGGCCTCGATGCACTCGCTTATGTAGTCGTTGATGCCTGAGCAGCGCTTGTCGAGCGTCTCGCGGCACTTCATGCACGCCGTGCAACCGTGCACGCGCTTGCCCGCGAGCGCTAAGGTCTCGGTCTCGATGCCCTCTGCGCGAAGCTCGACGAGGACACGCTCGATCAGGCGCGCAGTGTTCCCGTACTTGCGTGCGCTGCAGTTGAACGCGACCACTCTCATGCGTGCGATGCCTCCTTAGAGATCGGCAGCGTCGGCGCTGTCTATGATCCGTGCGCCGGCGTTCGCCATAGCCTCGAACGCGCGATCCCCGTCCCCGGGCTGGACGTCCACCGCACGGCAGCCGTCGCGCACGACGCTCACGCCGAACCCGAGACCGAGCGCGTCGAGCACGGTCGCCTTCACGCAGTAGTCGGTGGCGAGGCCAAGCACCACGAGCTCGCTTACGCCGTGCGAACGCAAGTACGCGTCCAGACCGGTGCTGCTCACGTGGTCGTTGTCGAAGAACGCGCTGTAGCTGTCCACCAGCGGGTCGGCGCCCTTCCGCACCACGTGGCCGATGGGTACGACGTCGAGCCCTGAGTGGAACGACGCTCCTGGCGTCTGCTGCACGCAGTGATCCGGCCACAGCACCTGCTGCGTCTCCCCCAGCATCACGACGTCGCCAGGAGACGCCCCTGGGTGCGAGGAAGCGAACGAGGCGTGCCCCGGCGGGTGCCAGTCCTGCGTGGCGACCACGAGCGAGAACAGCGGCGAGAGCCGGTTCGCGACCGGCACGACCGCATCGCCCTCCGGAACGGGCAGCGCGCCGCCTGGCATGAAATCGTTCTGCAAGTCGACGAGGATGAGCGCTCTCACGCGATCCCCTCCCTCACCCGATCCGCCGCGCCCGCGCGATGAGCGCGGCCCTGATGTCGTGCAGCCCCTTCTCGATGCCGACAGGGTAGATGTACGGCGCCACCAGCCGCTTCACGCTCGCGTCGAGGCGCGCCATCTGGGCAGCGGCTCGCGCTCGCGCTGACGCGGCGTCCGGCACGTCGTACACGCGCTCGCCGCGCCTGAAGACCGGAACGAGCAGATCCTCGTGGGTTTGAGCGCAGAAGCGCTTGCGCCGGATGGGATCGCCGGGATCGACCATCTCGCAGCGCTCCTCGAGCGGGCGCGTCTCGTCGAAGACCATGTCGCCGTCGAACATGCCGTCTTTCACGAAGCGTCGCACCTGCAGCACGCCAGGGATCGTGGTCTTGATGCTCTGCTCCGAGACCTTGATGCGCGGCTCCCATTGGCCGCCAGGTTCTCGCACCGCCGAGAGCTTGTACACCGCACCCAGAGCCGACTGCCCGTCGGCGGTGGCGAGCTTGGTGCCCACGCCCCACACGTCGATCGGCGCGCCCTGGTCCTTGAGCGCTTCGATGGTCTGCTCGTCGAGCTCGTTCGAGGCGTATATCTTCACGTGCTGCATCCCCGCAGCGTCGAGCATCTCCCGGGCTCGAGCGGCGAACCACGCCAGGTCGCCCGAGTCGATGCGGATGCCGATGAGCGCGTGGCCGCGCTGTGCGAGCCGCTTGCCCGTCTCGATCGCGTGCCGCACGCCCTCCAGCGTGTCGTAGGTGTCGACGAGGAGCACGCAGTTGTTCGGCATCGCATCCGCGTACGCGTCGAACGCGGACTGTTCATCGTCGAACGCCATCACCCAGCTGTGCGCGTGCGTGCCGCCCACGGGGACGCCGAACCGTTTGCCGGCAAGCACGTTCGAGGTGGCCACACACCCACCGACGTACGCCGCCCTGCTCGCAGAGAGACCGCCGTCGGGTCCCTGCGCGCGGCGCAAGCCGAACTCGATCACCGGAGCGCCCTTCGCGGCGTGGCAGACACGCGCCGCTTTCGTGGCGACGAGCGTCTGGAAGCCGACGATGTTGAGCAGCGTCGTCTCGACGAGCTGCGCCTGCGCGATCGGGCCGGTGACGCGCAGGATCGGCTCGTTGGGGAACACGACCGTGCCCTCGGGGACGGCATCCACGTCGCATTCGAACCGCATCGAGCCGAGCCAACCCAAGAACTCGTCGTCGAAAAGCGGCGCTCCGTCTGCGCCAGTCAGGGTCTTCAGGTACGCGAGGTCGTCCTCTTGGAAACGGAGACCCTCCAGGTACTCCACGGCCTGCGCGAGCCCGCACGCCACGGCGTATCCGCCGCCGAACGGATGCGACCGGAAGACCATGTGGAAGCACGCGTCGAGGCGAGCAGCGCCGCTTCGCCAGTAGGCGTACGCCATCGTGACCTGGTACAGGTCCGTGAGCAGCGGGCTGACCGGACGAGCCGCCTCCATCGCCACCTCCTCGAGGGTATGCAGAACGGTACCCGAACCAGCGCCGTGCGCGCCACCCCGAGCGCCGGTCCTGCTACGCGGCGTCTCTGCGCGTGAAGATCGCGACGCTCGCAACGAGGGACACGAGCGCGACGATCCCGTACAGCCACCAGGTGGCCGGCTCGACGCTGCCACCGTCCATGATCACGCCTGGCTGCCACTTGCTCACGAGGTTCACCGGACCGAAGAAGTCAGCCACGTCGGAGACGTTCGCCACGATGTCGCTCGCCCACATCAGCGCGAAAAGCCCGGCGGCGATCCCACCGGCCTTCCCGCCGCCGCGGACGCACGCGCTCACGAGCATGCACACGCCGCCGCCTGCAAGGATGAAGAGGGCCCCCAACCCGATGAGCTGGCACAGCGATTCCGCAGCGATCTTGACGTCGTAGGCGGCTCCGAAGAGCTGGAGCGTTCCGAACGTCGTCAGCGACAGCGCAGCGGAGATGATGACGAGCCCCGCCACCCTGCTCACAGCGAGCGTCGCTCGCGAGATGGGCTGCGCCAACGTCAGCTCCATCGTGCCGTCGGCGATTTCGCCCGCGAACGCGCGCGACGCGTAGATGAACGCCGCCGAAAGCACGATGAGCATCCACATGAGCCCAAGGTACTCGATTTGGAAGAAGCCTCCGATGGTCCCGAAGGACACCACGGTGCCGCCGAACATCTTCAGCATCTCCGGCGGCAGGCTCTCGACGAGCTCCTTGTACTGGCTGCCGCCGATGCTCGGCCAGTACCACACCATCAGCCACGAGTAGAAGGCCAGCCCGCCCAAGTACCACGCGAGCGACGTGCGGCGCTGCCACAACGAGGCGCGGATCACCGTCCAGCTCATGCTTCCGCACCCCCTTCGGCTCCCGCGTCCGCAGGCAAAGCCGTACCGCCGTCCTCGCTGCGGTAGAACTCCATGAAGACTTCCTCCAGACTCGCGTGCTGGATGCTCAAGTCGGCCACCCGCTTCGTCGCGAGCCGCTTGACCACCTCGTCGAGGTGGTCGCCTTTCACGCGCGCGCTGAACGTCTCGGGCCCGCGCTGCTCGAGCCGCGTGAGGCCCGCGACGCCTTCGAAGAACCCTGGCTCGACCGGCTCGGCGAACGTCACGGTGAGCTCGCGCAAGCGCTTGCCGAGCAGGTCGCGGACGGATTCCTCGGCAGCCAGCCGCCCTTCGCGTATGATGCCGACACGGTCGCACACCCGCTCCACCTCAGATAGCACGTGGCTGGAGAGGAACACCGTGGCGCCTTCCTTCACCCGCTCCTCGATGATGTGGAACACGGTCTCCTGATTGAGCGGGTCAAGCCCCGAGGTGGGCTCGTCGAGGATGAGCACCTCGGGCGCGTGCATCAGCCCCAAGATCAGCGCGAGCTTCTGCTTGTTGCCTTTCGAGAGCTCCTTCACCTTCCTCGACGGGTCGAAGTCGAGCCGCTCCACGAGCTCCTGCGCCGCAGACGGCGGCGCTTTCCGCAGCCTCGACACGTAGTCGATGTGCCAGCGGCCGGTCTCCTTCTCGAACAGGTGGATCTCGCCTGGGACGTAGCCGACGCGCGCTCGCAGCCGCGCTCCGTCCAGCACGACGCGCTGGCCGAGCAGCCGCGCCTCGCCTGCGGTCGGGCGCAAGATGCCGAGCAAGCAGCGGATGGTGGTCGTCTTGCCCGCCCCGTTCGGCCCCAGGAACCCGTACACGGAGCCCTGCGGGACTTCAAGCGTCAGCCCCTCGACGCCTCGCGTCTTGCCGTAGTACTTGGTGAGCCCGGCACACTCGATGACGCCTGCCATGCAATCGCCTCCCTCGTCACGGTACGAGCGTACACCCAGCGACTTCCAGACGCCAGACGCAACGCCGTCACGGCCGGCTCGCCAGACACGCACCGGAGTTTCGTATACCATTGGCGCTTGTCTGCATAACGAGGACGGAACCGCTGTGACAAGCAAGCCCGACATCAGACGCGCGCTCGCCGCGCGTTTCATATCCCGAGCCGGCAGCGAAGCCGCCTTCTTCATCGGCGTGTGGGGCAAGGCGGCCTTCTCGCTGCACGCCACGCCTCGCCAGCTGGCGCTCGTCATGTTCTGCTTGAGCGCTGCTTCCATCGGCGGCAGCGTCATCGGCGGCGTGCTCGTGGACCGTTACGGCCCGAAGCGCGTCATCATGGGCGCAGAAGCGCTGTTCGTCCCCGTCGCGTTGGCAGTCGCGGCCGCCGACTCCATCGCAACGCTCGTCCCGCTGGTGGCGCTGTGGGGCCTGGCAGGCTCCCCGATCCAGACGGCCGCCGCATCGCTCGCGCCGTACCTCGTCCGGGACTCGTCCGAACTCGCACGGATGAACTCGCTCCTCGAGACCGCTGGATCCGCAGCATTCATCACCGGGCCGGTGCTCGGCGCCTTCGTCTCGCACGCCGCTGGAGTCGACAGCGTTTTCGTCTTCGACGCGCTCACATCGATCGCCGCAGTCGCGTTGTTCGCACGCACCCGGATCGACGGCCCTCGGCGCTCTGAGACGCGCGGCAACCCGCTCAAGGAGGCAGCAGAAGGCGCGCGCGTCGTCTACGGCATGCGATCGATCAGGTTCTACGTGCTCGCAGGCACCGTGACCTGGCTTGGCTTCGGAGCGTTCGGCGCGCTCGAGCCGCTGTTCTACCGCGACGTGGTCCGAACGGGCGTTGAGACGATCGGGTACGTGAATGCCGTGTTCGGCGCGGGAATCCTCCTAGGCGCGACGATGCTCCGGCGCCTGCCGCGCTCCGTCGTGTCGGCGCGCGGCCTTGCAGCGGCCGTTGCGCTCACCGGCGCTGGGAGCGTCTTGTACATCGGCACCGCCGATCTGCGCGTCATCGCCCTCGGCGCACTCGCGTGGGGTACGATCGTCGGCGCGCTCGAGCCGCTGCTACGGACGCTCTTGCACCGCGACACACCGCACGAGCTCGTGGGCCGCGTGACAGGGACCGCACAAGTGCACCGGCAGGCAGGCGAGCTCGTGCCGCTTTCGTTCGCTCCCGCGCTCGCAGCGGCGATCGGCGTGCAGCAGACCCTTATCGCAGGCGGCCTGTTCACGGCGACGGCTGCGACGCTCGGCATGCTCGAAGCGCGCGCGATCGACCGCGCTGCGGCTCCTGCGCCAGCCGAGATCCAGCCGCTGCTGGCCTCGGACGAGCCGATCTCGCCGATCCGGTGAGCGCTCAGCGGCCTTGCAAGACAGCCGCGACGAACGCAAGCAGCACGGCAACGATCACCGCGACGTTGAAGCTCATGTCCCGGGCGTACCGCGTGATCGCACGACGCGTGACAAGCACGCTCTCTTCGCTGCTCGAGGTGTCGAAGACCCTGCCTGCGCGCTCGCGCGTCATGGCATCGACGGCCAGTCTCACCATGTCGAGCGCCCACCTGCTCCACGAGACCGTGGCGCTGCGCGACCATGCGCTGCTGGCCTCGAAGACCTCCCGGGCCCCGCGCGCCACCTCCGTCGGTGCCACCTCCGCTCTCGATGCGAGGCGGTCGACTGCAGCAGGACGGGCGCGGACAGCAGCGCGCACCTTCAAATCGAACCGCTCCTCGCTCGCCGCGGCGTTCGCAGCAGCGGCGAGGCGCCTCACGACGTCGCGTCCGGCACGCCTGTCCGCGGCAGCAGCGAGCGCAGCCATCGCCACGCGATCCCGGCACGGTGCGGTGTCCGCTATCAGACCTTCGAGGCGGTCAAGCAGCTCCCGGGCATGACCCTGGCGAACGGCATCCTGGATGGCCGCTAGACGCACGGCGAACAGCCGCTGTGCGATGTAGCTGGCCGATTCTCGCACGGCGTCGATGGCGTCACGCCAATCGCTTTCCTCCGCGATGCCGGCTGAGCCAAGCACCCTGACGGCCCGCTCGACGGCCTCTCGCACCTCTTCATGTCGCTCGACCTCCAACGCGAGCTCGGCTCGCGCGATCGCCCGCTGGCCGAGCGTCTCCGTCACGCCCGTGCTGAGGACCACGGTGGCGCGCCGATACCAACGCTCGATCCGCGCGCGTGCGCGCCCGTACCCGTCGCGCACGTCACGGAGCGCAGCAGCCACGGCGTGGAGCCACGATTCGTACGCCTTCCACACGAGCGTCGCTCCACGGCCCAGCGCTCGGACGCCCTGCAGATACCACCAGTCGATCGAAAGCCAGCACGGGAGGTGCGCGTGGAACAGCCCCGTCTTCATCCCTACGGTGAACACGGTCGCCCCTATGGCGAACGCGACGACCACCGAGGAGATGTCGCCCCACCGCAAGAAGTACTCCGCCAGGTACTCTTCGAGCACGTCGAAGTGCAGTCCCCACAGGTGCAGGCCGGGCTCGAAGACACCGCGGATCACGAGCTGGGGTCGCACGCCGAGCGTGACGATCGCAGCGCCGAGTATCCCCATCGCCACCAGCATCCGCGGCGGCGCCTCTCGAACCTCAGGCCCGTACTCGACCTTGGGCTTCCCGAGGAATGTGAGGCCGATGAGCTTGATGAACGAGCACGCAGTGCCCCCGCACGTCACGATGTAGACCTTCTCGGCGAACGCGAGCGACGCGACCTCGTGAAGCTCGTACGCCTCGACGAGCGCATGATGGATCATGCACTTGCTCACGAACCCGTTGAAGAGCGGGACGCCTGTGATCCCGGCAGCTGCGACGGCCATGAACGCGAACGTGAGCGGCATGCGCTTCGCGAGCCCGCCGAGGTGATACATGTCGAGCGACTTGGTGCGGAAGTAGACTGCGCCGACCCCGAGGAACAGACACGCCTTGAACAGCGCGTGGTTCAGCACATGGAACAGCCCGCCGGCGATCCCCATCGCCCCGTGAGCTCCCAGGTAGCCGGCGGCGCCGATGCCCGCGAGGATGAACCCCATCTGGGACACGGAGTGGTACGCGAGCATGCGCTTGGCGTTGCTCTGCAGCAACGCCATGCACACGCCGGTGAACATCGTGAAGATCCCGATCCACAGCACGACTATCCCGAGCTGCGAGCTGAAGGCCCATGCGTGTTCCTCGAGGTGCTCCGCGATTTGTGGCCTGAACAGGGCGGTGACGGTCCGGAAGATGCCGTACGCACCCGCCTTGATCATCACGCCGGAGAGCAGAGCGCTGGCAGGCGACGGCGCCACGGGATGGGCGTCCGGAAGCCACACGTGCACCGGCTGCATGCCGGCCTTGACGCCGAAGCCGAGCAGGAGCAGAGCCGCGGCCGTCCACTTCAGTGCCACCGGCCCTTCCTGCGGAAGCGGCTGAAGCGCACCCTCACCCCCGAGAGCGAAGGTCAACAGGATCCCGCCGAACAGCGCGAATCCGCCAAGCACCGTCGTCCAGAAGTACTTCACTGACGCGCGCTTCGCCTCATCGGTCTCTGCGTGGATGACGAAGAGGAACGCCACGAGCCCAAGCGACTCGAAGAACAGGTAGAGGGTGACGAGATCGCCTGCCATCACGACGCCGAGCATGGATGCCAGGACCACGAGGTTCGTCACGTGGTAGCGGTCGTGGTGCTTCTCGTGCGCGAGATAGTCGAGCGCATACAGGGTAGACGCGAACCACACGAGCGCCGTGAACAGCGCGAACAAGAGCGAGAACGAGTCCACCGCAAAGCGCAACCCACCCATGAAGGTCGGAAGCACGGAGGCCGTGACCCGATGGTGCTCGGCCACCTGGGGCACCAACGCCGCAACGATCGCGAGGTCGATGGCGACCACGATTGCGACAAACAGGTTGCGGAACCCAGTCGACCTTCGCCCGATCTGCGGCACGAGAATCGCAGACAGAAGCGGCAGCGCGACCGCGGCCACGGGCAGCGCGCTGACGTATGCCTCAGCCTCTGCGTGCACGGCAACCCGCCTTCACCTGAAGAATCCCTCGACAGCGCTCTTGGCGACTTCAAGCGGCAAGAACGGCGCCGCAGCGCATATCCCAAGGAGGATCACGAGCGCCACCGCACCGACCAGTGGGGCAAGCATCGTGAACGGCGCCTCGCGAGAGCCGCCTTCTTCGCTGAGCGCTCCCACGACGGCCGCGCTCGGCTCTTTGAAGTACATCCGGTACGAGATCGGCAGCAGGTACACGCCAGCCAGAAGCGCTCCCCCGATGAGCACGGCAAGGTACCAGACCTGCCCGGAGTCGAGGATACCGATGCCGAGGTACCACTTGCTGACGAACCCTGCGAGCGGCGGCGTGCCGATCATCGCGAGTGATGCGATCGTCAGCGCTGCGGCGGTCAGAGGCATGCGCTTCGACGCGCCGTCGAGGTCGCGCACAGACCGTACGCCGAGCCGCTTGATGAACAGGCCTGCGCAGAAGAACAGCGCGCCTTTCATGAACGCGTGGTTCGCGACGTGCACGATCGCGCCCGTCGCCGCATCGGGGTCAAGAAGGGCGATGCCGAGGGTCACGTACCCCATCTGCGAGATGGTCGAGTACGCGAGCCGACGCTTGACGTCGTCTTGGCTCATCGCGAGCACAGCAGCGAAGACGACGGTGAATGCGGCCAGGTATGCGACCCAACGCCCCACCCCGAGGTCTCGCACGAGCTCGACGCCGAACACATTGAAGACAACCCGCATGATGCCGAACGTCCCGGTGGCGACCATGATGCCTGAGAGCACCGCAGAGAACGGAGCAGGCGCCGCAGGGTGGGCGTCAGGAACCCACCCGTGGAGGGGCACGATCGCGGCCTTCACCCCGAACCCTGCCAAGAAGCACCAGAACACCGCGAGGAGCTGCCCTTTCGCCACCCCAGCGTTAAGAAGCGGAGCGCCGATATCTTGCCCGCCTGCCAGGAAGTAGGTGTAGACGATCGCGAGAAGCACAAGGCTCCCGCCAACGAGGATGTAGGCGATGTACTTCGTGCCAGCGGCCAGCGCCTCGGGAGTCTCCTCGTGCACCACAAGCGGGTACGTAAGGATGCTGAACAGCTCGTAGAAGATGAGGAACGTGAGCAGGTTCCCTGAGTACGCCACGCCCACTGTCCAGCCGAGACTCAGGAGGAAGAAGGCGTAGTACCGCGGCAGACGGTGCTCGTCTGCCATGTAGCCGAACGAATACGCGAGCGCGAGCAGCCACAGCACGGACGCGACGATGCCGTACAACGCGCCGAGGGCGTCCACTCTCAGGTGCACCCATATCTGGGGGGTCATGCGGACCAGACGGGCCTCGAGAACCTCCCCTGACGACACCTGCACGAGTACGCGCCCGGTAAGGAGGACCGTGACGACCGCCGCAGCGGAGAGGACGAGCCGGCGTGCCTTCTCAGACCACGCGCTCGAGAGACCGGCCGCGCAACCGCCAAGCAACGGAACGAACACCGCCGCGGGCACCACCCAACTCGTCTGAGCTCCCGCAACCATCCCGTCCTCCCATCACATCTTGAACACGAACTCAACGGCTGCCCGCGCGAGCGCGAACGGCATGCCTGGCACGTCGCTCGTCGTGCCGAGCACCAACACCCACGCCGCACAGAGGAGCGTCGGGACGAGCAACAACAGCCTCGCCTCACCGGAGCCTGTTCCGCGTCCGTGGGGTCCCTTGAAGAAGGCCAGGTAGACGATCGGCAGCCAGTACGCCGCGTTCAGCAGCGAGCTTGCGAGCATCACGATGGCGAACCACCACATGCCCGACTCAAGCGCTCCGAGAGACAGGTACCACTTCGTGATGAACCCGGCGAACAAAGGGACTCCGACGAACGACAGTGACGCGACTGTGAACGCTGCCATGGTCAGCGGCATCTCGTGCCCGATGCCCGCGAGCTCGTGGATCTGCGTCTTGCCGGTGGTTCGCTGGATCGATCCTGCCACGAAGAACATCGTGATCTTCGCGAAAGCCTGGTTGGCGATGTGCGCGACGGCCGCGCAGGCAGCCGCCGGAGTAAGCAGCGCAGCGCCTAGAACGATGTAGGACAGCTGGCTCACAGTCGAGTACGCAAGCCGTCGCTTCAGGTTGTCCTGGAAGAGCGCTGCGACGGATGCCGCGATGATGGTGAACGCCGCGAGGTACGCGAGCGGCACGGTGAAGCCGAGCCTGCGCAGAAGCTCGACGCCGAACACGTTGTACACCACACGCAGGATGCCGAACGCCCCGACCTTCACCACCGCCACGGCGTGCAAGAGCGCGCTCACCGGCGTAGGGGCCACCATCGCGGACGGCAACCATCCGTGCAACGGAATGATCGCGGCCTTGACCCCGAACCCGGCGACGAGCGTCGTGAACAGGATGGCGAGCGTTCTTGGGTCGGCTGAGGCGGGGAGGATCCCCGGCTTCGAGAGCGTCAGCGTGCCTGCGACCTGGTAGGTCAGCGCCGAGCCGAGCAGGATGCACGCGCCACCGCTCAGCGTGTACGCGAGGTACTTCCTGCCCGCACGCAACGCTTCGGGAGTCTCCTCGTGGATCACCAGCGGATAGGTGCAGATGGTCAGGGTCTCGTAGAACACGAACAGCGTGAGCAGGTTCTCGGCGAACGCCACCCCGACCGTGGTCGACACGCACAGCGCGAAGAAGCCGAAGAACCGCACTTTGGCGTGCTCAGGTTCCATGTAGCCGATGGCGAACACGGTCGTCACAAGCCACAACGTCGACGAGACGGTCGCGAAGAACATGCCCAGCGCGTCTGCCCTGAATGCGATGCTGATGCCTGGCGTGAACTCGATGAAGCGCCACACGTACGTCGTGCCTCTCAAGGCTCCCGGCAGCATCGACATGACCACCACGAGCTTGAGCGTCGCCGCCCCAAGGCTCCAGAACCGGCGCCAGAACACGTTTCGCCCCATGAGGAAGACCAGGCCGGAGCACGCGAACGAGATAGCCGGAGCCAGCAGGACTCTCACGTCGACGGTCTCCATCTCACCCTCCGATCGGCGCCAGAAGCCTGCTGATGGCAGGCGTGATGAACGTCAGAGGGATCTTGCCGGCAAGACCCATCGCGAGGCACAGCCCGGCCAGGACCCAGACGGGCACGAGCATGGACAGCGGCGGGTCGCCAGCGTGCACCACGTCAGCATGCACCGGCTCCTGGAAGTAGAACGCGTTCACCATGCGGATGTAGTAGACGAAGATGAACAGCGCCCCGAACACGAGCGCGAAACCGAACGCTGCTCTGCCCGCCTCGAACGCGCCCAGCGCGATGTACCACTTGCACAGGAAGCCAGCGGTGGGCGGGATGCCGACGATGGACACGGCGCCGACCGACAGCGCGGCAGCAGTGAGCGGCATGCCCCGCCCCGCTCCCCGCAGCTCGCTCAGCCGGCGGTAGCCGGTCTGGTGGATGATGGCTCCGGCAGCTAAGAAGAGCGCTGACTTGATGATGGCGTGGTTGAAGATGTGCACGGCTGCCCCGATGAGAGCGAACTTGGAGGCGAGCCCGAAGCCCATCACGATGTAGCCGATGTTCGAGATCGTGGAGTACGCCAGCATCATCTTGATGTCGTCCTGGAAGATGGCGAAGAACGCGCCCATGACGATCGAGATCGCGCCGAGCCACAGAAACAGCTGATCGAGAGCGGCAAGATCCACGATGCCCGTTCGGTAGACGACCTGATACAGACGGAAGGTTCCGAGCAGCCCCACCTTCACCACGAGACCAGACAGCACCGCGCTCACGGGGCTCGGAGCGATCGCGTGGGCGTCAGGCAACCAAACGTGCAGCGGGAACAGGGCGGACTTCACCATGAAACCCGCAGCCATGAGCGCGATCGCCACCGCTACGGGAACCGCCGACCCGACGCCGCCAAGGCGCCGAGCCGCGTCGGCGAGGTTCAGCGTGCCCGTCGTTCCGTACACCATCCCGATGCCGAACAAGACGAGCAACGACGAGACCGCACCGAGGACCAGGTACTTGAACGCTGCCATCTCCGCTGTCCGCTCGCCGCTCACGGCCACCAGCGCGTAGGACGAGAGCGAGATGATCTCCATGAACACGTACATGTTGAATAGGTCGCCAGTGACCGAGAAGCCGATCAATCCTGCGATGTCGAGCAGAAGCAGCGTGTAGAAGTACGGGATCCGGGCCGGAT
Source organism: Coriobacteriaceae bacterium EMTCatB1 (assembly GCA_001950395.1). Lineage (GTDB taxonomy): Bacteria > Actinomycetota > Coriobacteriia > Anaerosomatales > Anaerosomataceae > Parvivirga. The sequence continues at coordinate 104,030 of BDLO01000001.1, read as the reverse complement.
CCAGCGCGTGCTCGGCGTATCGTCCTGAGAAGACGATCGCGAGCATCCCGAGAGACGCCACGACGAAGGCGAAGGCGCCCACCTCGTCGAATCGGAACTCGATGCCGTACGGCGGATTCCATCCGCCGAACGCGTACGAAAACGGGCCCTCGCGTGCGACGCGGACGACGAGGGCGAGCGTCGTTGCCGCAGCCAGGGCAGAACCGAGGACGGCCCATCGCCATGCCCGGCCGCCGTCACCCCCAGCCACAGCAGGCGTCGTCACCCCGAAGCCGAGCGGGACAAGCACAGCAAGCGGGAGCCAATGTGCCCACTGCCACCACATCTACTCCAGCTCCCTCAGCTCGTCCGCCTCGATCGTGCCGCACTGATGCCAGACCCGAACGATCAAGCTCAAAGCCAGCGCAGTCGTGCTCACAGCCACCACGATGCCGGTGAGTATCAGGGCTTGCGGGATGGGGTTGACGAACGGACCACGCGCCCCAGGCCCCATGATGGGGGCGCTGCCGCGGTCAACCACACCGATGGCCACGATGAACGCGAACACCGAGGTCTCCATGATGTTGAGGCCCATGAACTTCTTGATCAGGTTGTTCTTGGCGATGACGCAGTACAGCCCGATCAAGAACAGGACGACAGAGACCGCGTAGTCGAAGTTCGACCAGAGCGCGCCTATCATGGCTCATCACCCAAACGCCAGAAGATGCTCGCAAACACCGTGGCTCCCCCGATCCCGATGCCGAGCTCGATCCCCATGAGCATCGCGGTCGCAAGAAGACCTCGGGCGTGTGGGAAGCCGAGGTATGAGCCGGTCAACACAGCCCCCAGCGTCCCGACTGCGATGAACGACAGCGGCCCCGCGATCTGAAGCCACGGGCGAACGCGAGCGGGAAGCACGCGCTCGGCGACGTTTCTGCCTGCCACCACAGACAAGATGATGATGAGCGCAGCGAAGATGGTTCCGCCTTGGAAGCCACCGCCGGGCGAGACCTCGCCGAACAGCACCACGTAGAAGGCGAACAGCGCTATGAACGGGGCCAGGAGGCGCACCACGTACCCCACGACCGGGCTCAAAGGGACTGTGGCTTCGCCCGGCTTCTCCTTCTTCCGCGATCCCGACGTCACGAGCACCGCTGCTGTCGCCGCGCACGCGGTGAAGATCACCGTCACCTCGCCGTTCGTGTCGAAACCCCGGTAGTTGAGGATCACTCCCGTGACGACGTTGTCCGCGCCAGCCTCCTCGGCGCCCTTCTGCAGATACCTGCTCGCCACGTGCGTGTATGCGGGCTGCTCCGGGCTGCCGAATCTCGGCATCGAGGCCATCGCGGCCAGCAGAGGAATGGCGGCCACCGCGAGGAGCGCTATGATCAGCGCCTTCTTCACTTCTCTCTCCGCACGGTCTTGCCGATCGCCAAGAGGAACAAGACGGTGGTGACACCGGCCCCCACGGCGGCTTCGGTCATCGCCACATCGGGCGCACCGCGGTGGTCCCAGACGAGGCACATCACGAGGCTGTATGCGGAGAAGATGATTGCTGCCGCAAGCAGGTCTTTGGTCCGGACGACGGCCAGCGCGCACAACACGAGCAGCGTCATCAGCCCGACGTCGAAGAGCCGGCTCGCCTCGATCGTCACGTCTGCCCGCCTCCTTCGATGCGCCTGGTCCACGGCCTGAGTCCTGTCCGGTATGCCGCTCGAGCAAGCGCGTGCCCTGCCGTCGGGCTGGTGAGAAGCACCAGACTTGCAATCGCCACGATCTTCAACACGTCCGGCTCAAAGCCGCGCAAGAGAGCGAGGCCGCCGAGGATCGAACCGGCGCCGACCGTGTCGCACTTCGTCGCGCCGTGCGTCCGCGAGTAGAAGTCGGGGAAGCGAAGCAGCCCCAGCGTCCCGACCAGGAAGAAGAACGCCCCGATGGACATGAGCACCGCCGCTACGGCATATCGAATGCTGTCCCAGACGCTCACTGCCAGTCGCCCTCCAGGACTCCCGTCTCAAAGCAACGGGTCGCCACCACCGTCGTGACGAAGTTCAGCAGCGCGTACACGAGCGCGACGTCGATGTACAGCGGCCTGCCGAACACGAAGGCGAGCATCACGAGGAGCACCATCGTCTTGGTTCCGATGACGTTGACGGCCAGCACTCGGTCAAGCGCCGTGGGGCCCATATACGCCCGGTACAGGCAGATCGAGGCGACGGCCAACAGAAACACCGCGACCCCCCACAAGAACACGACCATCTCAGGGCTCCTCGAAGACGCGGCGGATACGACGGTCGAACGTCCCGTCGACGATGTCGGCCGCGAAGTCCTCGTTCAGGCAGTGCACCAAGAATTCGTCGCCCTCGATATCCACCGTCAGCGTGCCCGGCGTCAGTGTGATGGAGTTCGCAAGGGCGATCCTGCTGACTTCCCGGTCGAACTTCGCCCGATGGACTATGAGCACAGGGCTGATCGGCATGCGCGGATCGAGCACCTTCTCGGCCACCACGATCGCCGCGGCAACGATGTCGCGCACGAGACGGACGGTGTAGCCGATGAAGCGGAGCCACTGCGCCGGGCTGAGCACCGGAGGATCGTCCCTCTGCCAAAGACTCGAAGTGGCCCACACTGCGATGAGAACCGCCGCCAGGACTCCCGCCACGAGCGGCAGAAGGTCGAGCCGGCCGGTCAGGACCAACCAGAACAGTGCGAGAAGCGCTGCGCACTGGCCCGCCTTCATCTCGTCGCACCTACCTCACGAGAGCCAGACGTGCTCATCGCCGAACGTTCGCGCAGCACGCGGAGAAGAGCCTCCACGCTGTCGGCGTCCTCTGGGAAGACCGCCCACGCTATCAGCGCCTCAGCGCTGACGTATGGCTCGACCGCGTCCCCCTCGAAGCGTGTCCGCGCCACGACGTCTGCAAGCCGAGACGCCACAGCCTCGCACTCTGGCGGCGCGGCCTGCGGAAGCAAGACACCCAGCTCTTCGTCTCCGAGACAGCCTATGAGGTCGCTGTCACGGACCGCGACGCGAACGGCTTCTGCGAGGCGGGCCATCATGGCTTTGCCTTTGTGCGTGCCGAACTTGCGCACGAATTCGCCGTATCCCGCGATGGACACGGACAGGACTCCGAAGGGTTGCCTGTACCGTACAGAACGACGCGCTTCCTCGTGCAGGCGGAGCCTGAAATGGTCCTGCGCGAACACGGGGATGTCCGGGTCGAACGCGCTGGACTTGCGCAGCTCCGACACGCGCTGCTCATCACGCGTGGTCTTCACCCCTACCAAGACTGCTGCCACCGTGAAAGTCCCGAGCCCGACCCACACCGATGACGGCGGCTCCGATATCAGCAGGAAAACCGCGAGGGCGCTCACCGCGCCACACACGACTCCTCCAGGTAGTCCGAAGAACGCCCCAGCGAGAGCCGTTGGGATGACGAACAGCGGCCACAACGAGTTCGTGCTCGAGCCCGGGAACGACAGCAGAACGGCCACGAACACCCACGTCGCCGCAACCGAGATCAACGGACCAAGCCGCCACCGTCGGCTACGTACTTGCCCGCCTTCGTCCGAGCCCAGCATGGAGACCCCCAGACCACGCTGTCAGGGCACAGGGGCGCCACCCCTGGCGACATCGACTTCAAGGGATCGGTCGTGAGCAGTTCACGATGTCATGAACAGTGTACCACTCTCTGTGTGAATTCAGTCACTTGCTGCATAGTATGAGCAACAATGAACGTCCATTATGCATACTGGCGCAGGAGGCTTCAGCACCCGGGCGCCTGGGCGTCCGTCGCGCGTGCTCCAGAGGGATCGGCCATCCACCGCGGAAGGCCAGCAGCACACGCTGGGCAGTCGTGGGCGGCAAGCGTGTCCGCAAGCGCGAGAGCCGGCACACCCTCCTGAACGAACGCTTGCGGCACAGCGTGCACGTGCTCGTGACCACACGAGTGGCGTATGGCGAGCGCCCGCTTGCCGAACTCGTGCGATGCATTCTCGTGACCGAATGCCATCTTCCGTCCCTTCTTCGCCTCCCAAACGTACAGCAGATTTGCCATAGTTGTCAAATCCATTGCCAGCAATGTAGAATGCGTTTGTGGCCACTGGCATCGGACAGACCCTCCGCGCGCTCCGCGTCTCGAGGAACGAGACGCTGCACGACGTGTCCCGTGCAACAGGCCTGAGCGTGGCGATGCTCTCCCGCATCGAGCGGGGCGAGCGCACCGCATCTCCTTCTGCCATCCTCGCGCTTGCCGATCACTTCGGGCTCCCGCCCCAGGAGCTCGTGGGAGAGGCGCTCGCCGAGCGGATGTGCGCCCGATACGGCGTCGAGACCGCGTCCTGGGCGGCGGTGCTGCTGGTGAGGACCACCAGACCATCGACGGCAGACGATCGACGGAACCATGCGCAGTCGAGCGCGGCCGAGACAGTGGAGCGCGCCGTGTCCGAGCTCGCTCGGACCGCCGAATGGGGCGACCGTGAACACGCGTTGGCGGCGTGCGCTGCGCTGCGCCGGCTCGCCGACGCACCCCTTCGCGCCCTTCGCGGCGTCCGCGATCACCATCCTGACCCGGTGGTGCGATCGGCGGCCGACGCATTGCTTCGACGAGAGCAGGGCGCGTGAAAAGCCGGAGAAAAGAGGTGTCCCGAGAAACCTCTCCGGCGGCTCCGGTACTCGGCGGCTTCCCGTTTCTTACCTTTGGGACCTGAGCGTCCGGCCTGCTTTCGCTGACCCTTCGACTCCTGCCCCGCCGGCAGCTGCTGGTACGCTGCCTTTCGCGGTTCGCCCGGATCGACCTCTCGGGACAACACGGACTATACCCAGCTCTGTGCGACCGTGCAAGCGGTTTTCGCTAGATTCTTTGATTTCCTGACGCGCGGTCGCTCTTGGCCGCCGAAAGGAATCAAATTGCTTCCGAACGGCTCTACTGGTCCAAGTGCTGCTTGAGGACCTCGTTGACGACCGCGGGATTCGCTTGTCCGCGCATCTCGCGCATCACCTGGCCCACGAACCACCCGATGAGACCGGACTTGCCCGAGCGGTAGCTCTCGACTTCGGCGGGATGCTCAGCGAGGACCTTGACCACCACGGCTTCGATCGCGCCGGTGTCGGAGACCTGCCGCATCCCCCTGCGCTCGACGATGGCGGCCGGCATGTCGCCCGACTCAGCCATCTCCGCGAAGACCTCTTTCGCCTGCTTGCCTGAGATCGTCCCTTCGTCGACCAGCACCACCAGCTCTGCCAGCATCTCCGGCGTGATGCCGCAGCTCCCCACAGCCGCGCCCGTTGCGTTGAGGTGCGCCGAGAGCTCGCCGAGCACCCAGTTCGCCACCGGCTTCGCGAGCTTCGCACCAGCGGCGTCAACGGCTTGCTCGAAGAACTGCGCGAGCGGCACATCCTCGGCGATCAGGCGCGCGTCGTGCTTCGGCAGGCCGAACGTCTGCACGTACCTGTCCCGCCGTGCCGCCGGGAGCTCTGGCAATCGCTCGCGTATCGCGGCGATCCACTCCTCGGTGAACTCGAACGGCACCATGTCCGGCTCTGGGAAGTACCGGTAATCGTGCGCTTCCTCCTTGGAACGGAGCGCGCTCGTGCGCTTCGCCGCTGCGTCCCAGTGCCGGGTCTCCTGGACGACTCGTCCACCAGCGTCCACGAGGTCCGCTTGCCGGACGATCTCGTAGGCGAGCGCGTCGTGGAGCGCTTTGAACGAGTTCATGTTCTTCACCTCGGCTTTTGTGCCGAGCTCCACAGCGCCGCGAGGCCGGATGCTCACGTTGGCGTCGACGCGCATGGAGCCCTCCTCCATGCTGCAGTCCGAGATGCCGAGCGCGAGGAAGATCGTCCTGAGCGTCTGAGCGAAGCGGCGGGCCTCTTCAGGCGTCCGGATGTCCGGTTCGGTCACCAGCTCGATCAGCGGCGTTCCTGCGCGGTTGAAATCGACGAGCGAGTGGTCCGCCCCGGCGATCCGCCCTTCTGAGCCGCCGACGTGGATCATCTTGCCGGTGTCTTCCTCGAGGTGGATCCGCGTGATGCCGATGCGGGTCACGTACGCAGCGTCCCCCTCCCCGACCTCGACGTCGAGGTGGCCGTGAGCGCAGAACGGCAGGTCATACTGGGAGATCTGGTAGTTCTTCGGCATGTCGGGATAGAAGTAGTTCTTGCGGTGGAACTGGCTGAAGCGAGCGATCTCGCACTCGAGTGCCAGCCCCGCAAGCACCGTCGCCTCGACCGCCGCCTGGTTCGGCACCGGCAACGCCCCAGGCATGCCGAGGCACACGGGGCACACACGCGTGTTCGGCTCGCCGCCGAACTCCACAGGGCACCCGCAGAACATCTTCGAGTTCAGGCTCGTGAGCTCGGTGTGTATCTCGAGGCCGATGACGGCCTCGTAGCGCTCGAGCACCTCGTTCAAACGGTCCTTCGCCACCTTGGCAAGCTCCTTCGTCTTGTCGCGCAGACCCTCTACCGCTGCCGCTCAGCCACCAACGGCGGCGTCATGTCCAGCCCGAGCGCTCGCTCGAGCGCGGCTGCCGCCCGGAACATCGTCGCTTCGTCGAAGTGGCGCGCCGCGATCTGTGCTCCGATCGGAAGCCCGCTTTCCGAGCAGAGCGCCACGGGGACGCTGATCCCGGGCAGCCCGGCGAGGTTGAGCGGGATCGTGTACACGTCCGAGAGGTACATCGCGAGCGGGTCGGACGCCTTCTCGCCGATGCCGAACGCGACCGTCGGAGAGGTGGGCGTGAGCAGCACGTCGAACCGCTCGAACGCATCGGCGAACTCCCGGATGATGAGCGTGCGCGTCTTCTGCGCCTGGCCGTAGTACGCCTCGTAGTAGCCCGCCGACAGGGCGTACGTCCCGAGCATGACGCGCCGGATCGTCTCGGGGCCGAAGCCCTCGGCCCGCGAGCGCATGTAGAGGTCGAGGACGTCTTCTGCGTCCTTGACGCGATGGCCGTAGCGGATGCCATCGAATCGAGCGAGGTTCGAGGATGCCTCCGCTGGCCCGATGACGTAGTACGCGCTCAGGCCGTGCCGGCTCATCGGCAGCTCCACCTCGCCGACCTCGGCGCCGAGGTCGGCAAGCACGCGCGCCGCGTTCTCGACCGCTGCGCGCACCTCGCCAGCGCACCCCTCCATCTCCAACATGTCTGTCACGAGCCCGACACGCAGCCCCTCGACGCCCGCCTCCAGACCGGCTCGGTAGTCCGGCACCGGTTCATCGACGCTCGTCGCATCCATCGGGTCTTTTCCTGCGATCGCCTGCAAGACGGCCGCGGCGTCCTCGACCGTCCGAGCGAAGGGTCCGATCTGGTCAAGCGAGGATGCGAACGCGACGAGCCCGTAGCGGCTCACTCGACCGTACGTCGGCTTCACGGCAACTGTCCCGGTCAGCGCTCCCGGTTGCCGTATGCTCCCGCCGGTGTCGCTGCCGAGCGAGACGGCCGCCATGCGCGCTGCCACCGCTGCGGCGCTTCCACCGCTGCTCCCGCCAGGGACCCGCTCGAGGTCCCATGGGTTGCGGGTCGGGCCGAACGCCGAGTTCTCAGTCGAAGAGCCGAACGCGAACTCGTCCATGTTGCACTTGCCGACGGGGACTGCTCCGGCAGCGAGCAGCCTCTCCACCGCGGTGCACGTGTAGACGGACTCGTAGTTCTCGAGGATGCGAGAGCTGCACGTCGTGCGCGTCCCGATAAGGTTCATGTTGTCCTTGATGGCGACAGGGACGCCCGCGAGCGGGGGAAGCGACTCTCCTGACGCCACCATCGCATCGATGCGCTCGGCCGCCTGAAGCGCGAGCTCCGGCGTGACTTGGTTGAACGCGTGGACGCGCGGCTCCAGCGCCTCGATCTCGGCCAGGGCCGCCTCCGCCGCTTCCCGCGCGGAGAGCTCCTTGCGCGCGATGGCGTCTGCGATCTGGGCACCCGTCATGTCGACGATGCGGCGCGGCTCTGCCATTACGCCTCCTCCTCCGCCCCCACGATGCGCGGGATGACGAATGCGCCGTCCTCGGCCTCGGGCGCGTTGAGCAGCGCGCGCTCGCGCGAGAGGCCCGGCCGCACCACGTCAGGCCGTGTCACGTTTCGCATCGGAAACGGGTGCGCGGTCGGCTCGACGCCCGCCAGGTCGAGCGACTGGATCTCGCTCACGTGATCGAGAATCGAGCTGAGCTCCACGGTGAGGTGTCGAACCTGCTCGTCTGTCAGCGCCAGGCGCGCAAGCAATGCTACGTGCCGGACGTCGCTTTCTGAGATGGCCATATTCGCTGACCTTTCCGGGAACGGGCGTACGCGCGTATTCTACGCGACCGCGCCTCACGCAACGAGGGAGCTCGCGACTCCCACCGCCGCAGACGCGCTCGCGGCGTAGGCGTCAGCGCTTCGCCGATAGAGGAGGGAGATCGCCGTTTCAGCCGTCTCCTCGACGTCTCGAGCTATGTCGGCGCCCCACCGTCGTGCCGTCTCCGCCATCGAACACCGCCTTCCGCATCTGTCGCCGACGCCTCGTCACCCGCTCAGCGCGAACGCCGCTGCGACGGTGATAGCATTGTACGCTGCGTGCACCGCTACCGGCGCACGCAACCCTCCTCGCTTGTGCGCCAGCCACCCGAGCGCGCCTCCGAGCACCGCCATCGGCAGGAACAGCCACACCGACCGATGAAGGGCGGCGAAGATGAGCGCCTGCACCACGATGGCGATGCTCGCGTTGAACTGCGAGGCCATGCCTTGCAGCAGCACGCCTCTGAACACCAGCTCCTCGACGAGCGGGCCGACGAACACCACGAGGACTGCGGCGAGCACGAGACCTGCCGCTTGCGAGCCGAACGTCGTCAGGAGCGCTGAGGAGTCCGGGACGAGGCCGGCGCTTCGCATGACGAGGCCGTACGCCATGGCCGCCGCGCGCGACCCGATCAGCACGAGAGCGGCGAGCCCCGCGGTGGCCGCACGGTCCTTCAAGGACCGGTCGCCGCTACGCAGAAGATCCGCAAGCGTCCTGCCTCGCCGGGCAGCCAACCACCGCACCGCCCCCAACTGCACGGCGTAGTAGGCGCCGAGCACCACGGCCCGGACGAGCACGAGCGAGCCGGTCGGCAGCGACCGCACGGGCTGCAGCGCGAGCAGCGCCTCCTTGCCCACGAACGCCGCGAGCGTCACGCCGAGCATCGCAAGCGCCTCGAGCGCCGTCCAACCCTCGTGCGATGCTCGTGCTCGCCCGGCGCTCGACCGCGCCCGTGGCGTCGACGATGGATGGTGCGCAACCGAGCGAGGGGCTTGAGCGCTCGGACGCCGGGTCGGGCTCGCCGCGCCCGTGCCGGCCGGTCCCACGGCCGACAGCGCGCCGGACTGGCAGACCTTCACGCATGCCATGCATCCGTCGCACGCGAGCGGATCGACGGCGATGAACGTCCTGCCGATCCGTATCGCGTTTCGCGGGCACGCAGCAAGGCAGCGGCCGCACCGATCGCAGCGACGCGCGTCTATGCGAACGCGTGGCCGTGACGTCGTCACGACGCGGGAGGCTCCTTGTCAGACAGCACGCGCAGCAGCTCCGTCTCCCCGATGATGGGCACACCGAGCGCAACGGCCTTGTCGCGCTTGCTTCCCGGATTCTCGCCGACGACCACGAACGAGGTCTTCTTGCTCACGCTGTCGGTGACCTTCGCGCCGAGCGCCTTGAGCGCTTCGCTCGCCTCTTCGCGCGTCATGGACGACAGAGCGCCTGTCAGCACGAAGGTCAAGCCGGCGAGCGGCTGCTCGCCTGAGATCTCCGCTCGCTCATCGTGGGTGGACACGCCTGCTGCTTTCAGCCGCTCGACGAGCGCTCGGTTGTCGGGATTGTCGAAGAACGCCCGGACGCTCGCCGCGATCACCGAGCCGACACCCTCCACGGCGGCGAGGTCTTCTGTGCTCGCCTGCTCGATCGCGTCCAGCGAGCCGAACGCATGCGCAAGCGCTTCAGCCACGGTCGCGCCCACGTGCCTGATGCCGAGCCCGAAGAGCAGACGAGCGAGCGGCCGCCGCTTCGACGCTTCGATCGAGGCGACGAGCTTCTTCGCTACCACGGGCCCGAGCACGACTGGCGAACCGTCTTTCTTGGTCCTGCCCGTGCTGAGCGCCGCAAGCTGTTCCTCTGTCAGCCGATAGAAGTCGGAGACGTCGGAGACGAGCCCTTCCTCGACGAGCCGGCGGATGATCTCCTCGCCCATGCCGTCGATGTCCATGGCACCCCTGCTCGCCCAGTGGATGAGCCGCTCCAGCCGCTGCGCCGGGCAGGCCGCGTTCACGCAGCGCACGACGACCTCTCCCTCGGGCTTCCATACGGGCGATCCGCACGAGGGGCACCGATCCGGCATCACGAACGGCCGCTCTGAGCCGTCCCGAAGAGCGACGATCGGCCCGACGACCTCGGGGATGACGTCGCCCGCCTTGCGCACGATGATCGTGTCGCCGATGAGCACCCCTTTGCGAGCGATCTCCTCCGCGTTGTGCAGCGTCGCCCGCGCGATCGTCGAGCCAGCGACGCGCACGGGCTCGAACACCGCGTACGGCGTGAGCGCGCCCGTGCGCCCGACGCTCACCCGGATGTCGAGCAACTTGGTGGTACGCTCCTCGGGCGGGAACTTGTACGCGATCGCCCAGCGCGGCGCCTTCGCGGTGAACCCAAGCTCGGCCTGCACGGCGAAGTCGTCGACTTTCACGACCACGCCGTCGATCTCGTACGGCAAGTCGTGCCTGCGCTCGAGGGCCTCGCGGCAGAACGCGAGCACCTCGTCCGCTGACGAGCACACCCGCACGTCCGGGTTCACCTTGAAGCCGGAGGCGCGCAACCATTCGAGCGCCTCGTGCTGGCCCGAAAGCCCGTGCCGCTCCGGCTCGACCACCTGGTACATGAAGGTGTCCAGGTCTCGGGAAGCCGTCACCGCAGGATCCTTCTGGCGCACCGAACCGGCGGCTGCGTTGCGCGGGTTGGCGAAGACCGGCAAGCCGGCGGCCTCCTGCGCCTCGTTGAGACGTGCGAACGAGTCCTTCGGCATGAACACCTCGCCGCGCACCTCCACGGTCGCGCCGGCGCCGGGGCCGATCAGACGGAGCGGCACGGTCTTGATGGTGCGCACGTTGGCGGTGACGTCTTCGCCGACGCTGCCATCGCCACGCGTCGCAGCCCGCACGAGCACGCCGCCCTCGTACGTAAGCGCGATCGACGAGCCGTCGATCTTCAGCTCGCACACGTAGCGCGCATCGGCGCCGATCTCCCGGCCCACCCTGTCGAGCCACGCGAGCAGCTCCGATTCGTCCATGGCGTTGTCGAGCGAGTACATGCGCTGCGCGTGCCGCACCGGCGCGAACTGCTCGGAGGGCGGCGCGCCCACGCGCTGGGTCGGCGAGTCAGGCGTCACGAGCTCCGGATGCTCGCGCTCGATCGCTTCGAGCTCGCGGACGAGCGCGTCGTAGGCATCGTCCGAGATCTCGGGGTCGTCGAGCACGTAGTAGCGCCAGGAGTGGTACGCGATGAGCTCTCTAAGCTTCTCGGCGCGCTTTGCAACGTCCTCTGCAGCCACGTTCACTCCTCGTCGGACTTGAGCCGCTGCACGTGCACGTCGTTCACGGAGTAGATGGTGGCCTCCGGTACGAACCGGTTGATGCGCTCGGCCTCGTAGATCCACACGTCGGTCATGCGGACTTTGAAGTACACCCCGCCAGGCGCGTGCACAGGCTCCACCTCGACCTCGTTCGCGAGGTAGGCACGGAGCTCGGTCTCGACGTAGTAGTTGAACACACGCGCCGCATCGCGGTACTCGTCGTAGAGTTTGATGCGGTATTCCGCTTCTTTGAGATCCAGTTCGTCGATGCTGTCCATGCTCATCCTCCTCGGAATCTCCGCTCCGGTCTGGACTCACGACACGGGGACAAGCTCGATCTCGCCGGCTGCAGCGAGAGTCTCCCCTATTATCACGAGCGCGCCTATCACGCCCGGCACCGCGACGACCCGCTCGACGGCTCCCGCCGCATCTGAGGCGTCGTGAACCAGATTGCCGAGCATGCTCGCAGCGGCGTCCGCAAGCGCACCGCTTCCCGCCACCACCGTCGCCGCGTGCGCCGAGCCGAGGCTCAGGCTCGGTCCGACCTTGGCGGACGACGTGCACACCGCCGCCCCATCTGGTGCCGGCTTGAGCCGCAGCGCCAGCCGGCCCGAGAACGGCGAGTCGCCGGCGTCGACGCGCACGGTGCGGTCGTCCCGCGTGATCAGGTACGCATCGCCGCCGTTCTCGACGATCACGCTGCGCGAGAGCGGCGCCAACGCGCGTGCCACGGCCTCAGCGACCGCTCCCGCCACGGCCGCCATCGGCCCCACTCCGGTTCGGCGCGCCGCCTGCGCCATCTCGCGCACGACGGCAGGCGCGTTCGGCTCCACCTCGACCGGCGCGAGGCTCTCGGCGAATCGAGGGTGCGCGGCTACGTACGCGTCGAGCTCGCGTCTGACCTCCTTCGCTGCTCGCCGAGCCTCTTCGGCGAGGTCGCGTTCGGCAGCGACGAGCAGGTCGGTCTCGGCGTGCACGACCTCGAATCGGACGAGTCCCGCCGGGTCGACGTGCTCGCGGTATGTGCGCGGCTCGTACGGCATGTGCTAATCCTACCCCACCGTGTCATACTGGAGGGGTCCAGAGAGGGGCGGCGATGCGCGAGATCCTCACGCTATGCGTAGAGCTCGACAGCCGAGCAGAGCGGCTGTACCGAGTCCTCGCCGAGCGCACGACGAACGAAGAGCTTCGCGCGTTGTTCCGCTCCCTCGCCGACGAGGAGCGATCCCACGTCGGGTGGTGGACCGAGCTCCTGGACGCATGGAACCGCGGGTTGCTTCCCGACATCCTCGACGACCCCGCTTCCTTGATCGAGCGCCTCGAGAGGATCAGCGCCGACGTCGCGTCGATAGAGGCGTCGGCTCCTGAGGTCGCCGACACCTGCACGGCTCTGACGCTCGCGGCAGAGGTAGAGTTCTTCATGCTCGATCCGGTGTTCGGCGAGCTCATCGACCTCATGGAGCCGGCGCGTGCGTCGTACCGCCACGACGCGTACAGCAATCACGTCGAACGCCTCGTGGCTGCGATCGCACGGCATGCAGAAGCGCCCCTCGTCGCGATGCTCGCCAAGGTGCTGAAGCGCACGTGGTCCGACAACCGTAAGCTCACGCGATTCGCGACGAAGGACCCGCTCACGGGGCTGCGCAACCGACGGGCGCTCGACACGCACCTTCCGCAGTGGCTCGCCTGGGCGGCGCGCTACGGTCGCCCGCTCACTATGGCGTTGGTCGACCTCGACGGGCTCAAGGCGATCAACGACGCGCACGGGCATCGAGCCGGCGATGCGGCGCTCAGGGCAGTCGCGGAGCGTATTCAGTCGTCGATGCGGGCAGCTGATCTCGCGCTTCGCTACGGCGGCGACGAGTTCGCGATCGTAGCGCCCGAGGCGAGCGCTCAGGAGTACGAGGCGCTCGCGAGCCGGCTGCTTGAGGCCGTCCGCTCGCAGCCCGTGCTCCTCGTCGGCGGCATCGAGCTGCCCGTGCGAGTGACAGTCGGCGGCGCTGTTGCGCTCGACCCGGCAGGTTCCGAGCCGCGGTCAGTCGACGAGCTCGTCGCCGCAGCCGACGTCTCCTTGTACGAAGCGAAGAGCGCCAGTCGAGACCGAGCAGGCACGCCCGTCACGCTCGAACCGCGTTAGCCGCCTCGCGCGCGTGGTAGCTCGACCGCACGAAGGGACCCGACGCGACTGCTTCGAAGCCGAGGGCGCGCGCCTCCTCCTCAAGCGCCGCGAAGACCTCGGGCCGCACGAACTCGACGACCGGGAGGTGCTCGCGGCTGGGTCGAAGGTACTGCCCGATGGTGACGATCGAGCACCCCGCGTCACGCAAGTCGGCCAGCGTCTCGACCACTTCTTCGTACGCCTCGCCAAGACCCACCATGAGGCCAGATTTCACTGGAAAGCCACCGCGCTCTGCCGCGTGTCGCAGGATCCGCAAGCTCCGCTCGTAGTCCGCCTGCGGACGCACAGCGGGATATAGCCGCGGGACCGTCTCCACGTTGTGGTTGTAGACGTCGGGACGCTCCGCCAGCACGACGTCGAGCGCCTCGATCGAGCCGCCGAAGTCGCTCGTCAGGACCTCGATGGCGGCACCGGGGACAGCCGCCTGCACGGCACGGATCACCGCAGCCACGTGCGCGGCCCCTCCGTCTGGCACGTCGTCGCGTGTCACCATGGTCACCACCACGTGCTCCAAGCCGAGCTCGGCCGCGGCCTGCGCGACCCTCTCGGGTTCGGTGGAATCCAATGGCTCAGGAGCGCCCGGCTCAACAGCGCAGAAGCGGCACCCGCGCGTGCACACCCCGCCCCCGACCAGGAACGTCGCAGTGCCTGACGCGAAGCACTCCCCCTGGTTGGGGCACTTCGCAGACTGGCACACCGTGTGGAGCCGATGACGAGCGAGGAGCTCTTTCACGCTCGCGTACGCGCCCTCCCGGGCGATCGGGCGCCGCATCCACTCTGGCATCCTCGGCGCGCTCTCTCCGTGCTGGTACGGCATCAGCGACGGGCTCCCGACTTTGACGCAGCGTCCTCACACGCCAGCATGAGAGTCTCGGAGACCGTGGGGTGCGCGTGCACCGCCTCGCCGATCTCGACGACGCTCAAGCCCTCTCGAATCGCGATGGCCGCCTCGTGGACGATCTCCACCGCGAACGGCCCGACGATTTGGCACCCGAGCATCCTGCCGCTTCCACGCTCGGCGACGACCTGCACGAACCCCTCGGGCTCGCCTTCTGCGAGAGCGCGAGCGTTGCCGGTGAATTTCGCGACCGCCTGCACGGCATCGACTCCCTGAGCGGCAGCTGCGTCCCGCGTCGCACCGACAGACGCGACGTTCGGGAAGGTGTAGACGCACGCCGGGATGCAGTCGTAGCGCACGCTCTCATACGCAGGTTCGACGCCCGCCGCACGGGACTCGGCCCATGCCACGGCATTTCGAGCAGCAGCTCGACCCTCCGCCTCGGCCACGTGCGCGAGCATCATGCCCGCTATCGCGTCGCCGACGGCAAAGATGCCGGGCACGCTCGTCATGAGGCGCTCGTCGACCTTGACCGCCCTCCTGTCGAACTCGACGCCGGCCTCCTCCAGGCCGATGCCGCTCGCCACGGGCACCCGCCCGACCGCCGACAGCACGACGTCCGATTCCAGCACCGAGCCGCTCCGCAGCGTTGAAGAGGCGTGAGCACCGCGGTCCTCGACCCGCTCCACGGCGTCGCCGAGGTGGAAGGACACCCCGAGCGCTTCGAGGGCGAGCTGGATGGTGCGCGCCACCCGTTTATCCATGCCAGGCAGCACCTGCTCGGTGAGCTCGACGACCGTCACGCTGCTGCCGAATGCAGCGTACGCGCACGCGAACTCGAGCCCGATGACCCCGCCTCCGATCACGACGATGCTCTCGGGAATCCCCCTGAGCGAGACCGCGTCGTCGCTCGTCCAGACGGTCGGGATGCTGTGGTCTATGTTCGGAAGCCGGAACGGCTCCGAGCCAGTGGCGACGATCACGGCGTCCGCCTCGATGGCCTCGGTGCCGCCTTCGGCGAGCTGCACCGCCACCCGGTGCGCCCCCTCCAGACGACCCTCGCCCCGCAGGACCGCGACCTTCAGCCGCCGCGCGGTCGCCTCGAGTTGGCCGCGGAGCTCGTCCACGACGCCGCGGGTCCGGGCCTCCAAAGCGGGCAGATCGACCGCAAGCGGCGCCCCGGAAAGACCAAGCGCTTTCGCATTGCGAGCGTCGAGCGCTGCGTGCGCCGAGCGCAGTATCGCCTTGGTCGGAACGCAACCCCAGTTGAGGCAGGTGCCGCCAAGCCGATCGCGCTCGACGAGCACCACCTCCGCGCCCAGACGCGCCGCCTCGAACGCTGCGGCGTACCCTCCCGGGCCCCCTCCGATGACCGCGATGCGCATGCCTGCCTCCCATCGTCGTGTGTCGCACGATTCTAGCACCCTGCCCCAAGCGGCCGTTCGCGCCGTTCGTCAGACCGTTCGTCGGGAGACACTCTCCAAAGGTTGCCAGTCATCGCTCGTGGGTTAACAATTGTATGGGCCTGTGCCGATACGAGGGGAAGACGACACGACGGCACTGGCGTCTTTCGAGGGGATCGTCGTGATGAGGAAGAACGGCTCGGCCCCGCGCAACGAGCCACGGCTGTTCGCAGCCGCGCTCGCGATCATCGTCGCGTTCTGGCTGGGCGTCAGCTACGTGCACGGGGTCATCTCACCTGAAGGCGCGGGCTTCTGGCAAGACCTGCTGAACCCTGAGCCACCGACGCTCGTGCTGCGGGTCGCCGTCGCGGCCCTCATCGCGTCTGGGGCATGGTACACGCAGACGATGTTCGACCGGTACGCAGCGACGGTGCGGACGCTCGAGCACGAGCGCTCGAAGCTCCAGATGGTGTACGACCACAGCCCTGACGCCGTGATAGTGCTCGATCCCGATTACACGGTGCGGTACGCGAATCCCGCTACGAAGGATCTCACCAAGGTCGACCCGGAAGCCCTTGTAGGACGTCGCTGCTACGAGGCCGTGCTCGGCCTGGACGGGCCGTGCGAAGGATGCATGCTCGAAGAGGTGGTGCGCACACACGCTCCGCAGACGGGCGTGAAGCACAGCGCCGACTCCTCGCGCGGCGAGCTCTGGATCGAGTCCACCTTCTATCCCGTGCTCGCCCCGGATGGGTCGATCGAGTCGGTCGTCGAGACGGCGCGGGACATCACGAACGTCCGCAGGGCGGAAGTCGCTCTCCAAGAGTACAGCGAGCGACTTGAGAGAGAAGTCCACGAGCGCACTGCCGAGCTCGAGCACGCAAACGAGCTGCTCACTGAGGAGATAGCGGTAAGGCGTCGTGCGGAGAAGGCGCTTCGGGAGAGCGAGGAGCGCTTCCGCAGCTTGGTGGAGATGGCGCCAGACCTCATTCTCGTGCACATCGAAGGTGTGGTCTCGTTCATCAACCCGAACGGCGCCCGGATGCTCGGGTACGAAGACCCGCGCGACCTCCTGGGCACGCACGTCCTCGAGTTCGTCGACCCCGCGTTCAAAGATCGCGCGGCGGAGGCCCTCAGGACGACAGTCATCGAGCGCCGGTCTCTGCCGCCCACGGAGTTCCGCTTCGTGCGCAAGGACGGCACTGCGATCGACGTCCAAATCACCTCGACGCCGCTCATGTACCACGGTCGGCCGGCGGTGCAGGCCGTCGCGCACGACATCACCGAGCGCAAACGCGCCGAAGAGACCATCCGGAAGATGGCGTACTACGACCTGCTCACCGGATTGCCGAACCGCGCGCTTTTCGACGACCGACTGGCCGTCGCCATCAGCCGCGCCGAGCGGGAGGATTCCTGCTTCGCAGTCATGTTCATGGACATCAATGACTTCAAGCTCGTCAACGACTCGCTCGGCCACGCCATCGGCGATGCGCTGCTCGCCGAGATCGGACGGAGATTGAGCAAGGTCGTGCGCAGGAGCGATACCGTCGCCCGTCTCGGTGGCGACGAGTTCACGCTGCTCTTGCCGCAGGTCACCTCGCGCAAGGCGGCCGGGTTGATCGCACGGAAGATCGTCAAGGCGCTCGAGGAGCCCCTGATCATCGAAGAAGGCGCCGTCCCGATCGACGTGTCGATCGGTATCGCCTTCTATCCGACAGACGGCCGCAGCTTCAGCGAGCTGATGCACGCGGCGGACATGGCGATGTACGCCTCGAAGAACGACGCGGTGCCGTTCGCGTTCGCCGACCCGAGCCTCGTCGCGCCGGCGAAGGAGACCGCGCGCTGACGACCCGTCACACAGGCCGCTCGATCTCCTTGACGACCTGGGTCTTGATCATCTTCACGAGCGCCTGGAGCGCTTCGAAGACGTGCTCCCGGATGTCCCCCGCGACGACGACGTACATGATGTCGTCCCCGACGGCAAGCGACCCCTCGTTCACCCAGGCGCGAACGTAGGTGATGCCCTCCATCAGCCGCGCGCTCTCGACGATCTCGTCAAGCCGTTCGTAGTCCACCGACAGGTCCATGCCCCCGACCAGATCGCCCGACCTCGAGGTGCCCCTCACGACGCCGTTGTGCACGAGGAACATCCCGGTTGCTGACAGGTCGCACGTTCGCTTGGCTTCTTGCAGCCACTCGTCGACTGAGGGACGACCCGCGTGTGCCATTCGCAGCTCCTCAGAACGGTCGGACGGACCGCCTCAGTATAGCGTCGCTCAGTCCGCACCCGCCAGACGGCACTGGATGCAGTTGGAAGGCACGCTGTGCCTGACCACATTCTCCTCGCAGGAGAGGAAGCGATCCAGCCTCAGAGCCACGCAGCGCGAGATGGGATGCTGGACGGCATCGCCGAACGCGACCGCGAACAGCAGCGACCATCCCGAGATGTGTTTCACGAAGAAGTCCGCGGCGCCCTTCGAGGCCTCTTCGTCGCCGGCCCGTACGCGCTCCAACAGAAACCGCATGTAGTCGAGCTCCACGGCGATGTGCGACTCACAGGGCACCCGATAGTGGACCACGTACCCGGCTTCCCCGTACAGCGCCGCCAGGTCCGCGAGGAGATCCTCTGGTTTGTCGGTCACGTACGTTGCGCCGCATGGCGATACGCGGTGCATGAACGGATCGAAGCGCTCGTGGCCGATCACGGCTCGGCGCTCCTCGAGGAATCGCACGACCTCGTGCGGGTCACGTGCTGCACGCTCAGCTTCAGCGCACGCGGCCTGGATAGCGTCGTCGTCGAAGTACGCAAGCGAGCACCACGACCCCGCGCGCCGCAACGAGACCACTGCTCCTTGAACCTCGTCAGCAGCGCCGCCGAGCACGTCGGCGAGCGCGCCGTAGGTCCCGATCCGGGCCTCGAGGTCGCACCGGCAGAGCTGTCCTCCGGGTAATGCCATCGCTGCACCGCGCTTGCTCGTCGCTTGACGTGCGTAGTACCGCAATCCTACCATGCGGCCCCCGATTCCCGGAGCTTGGTTTATCTCTCTTCACCGAAGTAACGAGCGCGAGCCGCCCTGGGTGACGGGCTGAAGGGAATGTGACGACCGCGAGCCAGCCGTGAGAACCGCTCGCAAAGCCCCGTGCGACGTGCGGTCAGCGCGCTCAAAGCACGCCGGCCCGCTCCAAGACCTCGGGCACGCGGCCATCGAGACCGAGCGGCATGACGTGGACTCCGTCGGCGATCTCGCGGATAGCAGCCACCTGTTCGACGGCAAGGTCGATCGCCGCCTCGAGCGGGTCAGGAGCGCTCTTGATTCGTCTCGCGACGTGATCGGGGACCCTCAGCCCGGCGAGGTGCTCGTTCACGAAGTCGATGACGCGCGGGCTGCGCAAGAAGAGCACGCCAGCGATGACCTTCGCGCCGTGCGCGTGCAGAGCATCCACCGCACGCGCCAGCTTCTCAAGGTCGAAGACGGCCTGTGTCTGGAAGAACCGGGCGCCCGCCTCGATCTTGCCGACGGTGCGAGCCAGTTGCGCGTCCCACGGCTCGGCTTCAGGGAACATGGCGGCGCCCAGGTAGAACCCCGTGCCGCCAGCAAGCGGACGGCCCTGCATGTCCCTGCCCTCGTTCATGTCTTTGGCGATGCGAAGAAGCTGCGTCGAGTCGACGTCGAAGACGCCCTTCGCTTGCGGGTGGTCGCCGCTCCGCGGGTCGTCGCCCGTCACCATAAGGACGTTCTCGATGCCGAGCGCCCACGCGGCCATGAGGTCTGATTGCAGGGCGAGCCGGTTCCGGTCGCGGCACGTTTGCTGGAAGATCGGCTCGAACCCCATCTCGAGCGCCACCAGGCACGCGCCCAGGCTCGACATGTGGAGCGAAGCGCCCTGATTGTCCGTGATGTTGAGCGCGTGGCACAGCGGACCGACGAGCGCCATCGTCTCGCGCATCGCAGAGACGTCGCTTCCGCGCGGCGGGGCGATCTCGCCCGTGATGACGAACTCGCCTCGCTCGAGGGCTTCTCGGAGCCGGCTCATCGCACGCTCCCGTCGGGTCTGTGCTCCTTCACGCTCAGCCGAGCGGGCTTGAGCTTCTTCGAGTGGTCTTTCGGGGGCAGCGTACGAGCGACGTCCCGGCCCTGCTCCGCCAGCCGGGCTCGGATCCGCACGTGCACGCACTCGCGGTCGTCCAGGACGTCGCACATGCCGTCCCACATGCCGCCGCACGGCCCGTTGAGCATGCCTTTCGGACACGCCGTGACCGGGCAGATGCCACCTGTGGCGTCAAGGACGCACTCCCCGCACATCTGGCAGCGCTCCTCGAACACGCCGTGGCGCACGGTCGTCCCGAGGAACGCCGACTCGAGCCCGGGAAAGACGGGCTTCGCCACAGCATCCGCCACCGTCTGCGTGCCAGCTCCGCACGCGAGAACGACGAGGGCGTCGGCGTCCTGTATGGCTGCTGCGTTCTTGCGAGTCTCGAGCCGTACGCCGCCGGCGTGGCACGTGACTTCAGGCACGCACGAGCCGGTCACCTCGAAGCCGCTCGCAGCCAGCCGCTCGCACGCCTCGGCGACCTCCGGCTCGCCGCCCGTGTGGGCGGCCGTCGCGCACTCGCCGCACCCGACGACGAACACGCGCCTGGCCTCGACGGAACCCAGGTCGTCGAGCACTCGCTGCCACTCTCTCCGTTTGGTGATGATCACGTCAGCTCTCCTTTGCGGCGTTGCGGCTCGCCACGGCCTTCCGGACGGCCTCCACGCAGCCGGGAGCGTCGTCTGCGTACCCTGCTCCGATCGAACGCGCGTACTCCTCGGTGACGACCGCTCCGCCGACGAGGACCGGCGTGCCTGTCGCCACAACGGCGCGGACGGCCTCCTCCATCGCAGGCAACGTCGTGGTCATGAGCGCAGACGCGCACACCACGTCCGCGTCACGCGCTGCTTGCGCGAAACGATCCGCGCTCACGTCGACACCGAGGTCGTCGACCGCGAAACCGTGGCTCTCGAGCATCGAGATGCAGATGTCCTTCCCGATGCTGTGGATGTCGCCCTTCACCGTGCCGAACGCCACGCGACCGAGCGACGCCCCCGCTCCAGGCGGCAAGTGGCGCTTCGCGGTCTCGACCGCTGCCTTCATCGCATCAGCGGCCGCGATCAGCTGCGGCAGGAACACGTCGCCGCGACCGTAGGCGTCTCCGAGACGCTGGATCGCCGGCGTCAGCACGTCGGCGATCAGCTGCGCAGCCGGCCAGCCGCGAGCGATCAGCTGCTCGACGAGCTGCGGGGCGCCGTCTGCGTCGCCGCGTTCGACGGCGAGCGCGAGCCGCTCCTCTTCGCTGGAGGCCGCGGGCTCGTCCTGCCCCGAGCGCTCGGACGCGAGAGCGACCCAGTGCTCCGCGCGCTCGTCGCGGCCGAGCAGCGCGTCGGCCGCCGCGACCGCTCGCATCACCTCGGCGTCGCCGGGATTGACGATGGCGGCGTCGAGCCCCGCACCTGCGGCCATCGCGAGGAACGTGGCGTTCAGAGTCGAGCGCCCAGGGAGGCCGTGGCTGACGTTGCTCACGCCGAGCACGGCGGCAAGACCCCATCTCGCCTTCACCTCGCGGAGCGCATCGAGCGTCACCCGCGCCGATCCCGGGTCGGAGGCGGCAGTGAGCACGAGGCAGTCGACGAGCAGGTCGTCGTCCGACAGACCGGCGGCAAGAGCGTGCTCACGCACGCGCTCCACGACTCGCACCCGACCTTCGGACGTGCCTGGGATGCCGTCGCCGTCAAGCGCGAGCACCAACACGGCGGCACCGTATCTCCTGGCGAGCGGGAGCACCGCACCCATCGACTCCTCGCCGCCGTTCACGCTGTTGATGAGCGCGCGGCCTGGGTACAGCTTGAGAGCCGCTTCCAGCGCCGCCGGATCCGTCGTGTCGAGCACGAGCGGCAAGTCGCAGGAGCCCGACAGCGCAAGCACCGCCGCAGGCAAGGCCGTGCGCGCGTCGACGCCAGCGGCCCCCACGTTCACGTCGAGCGCATGAGCCCCCGCAGCCGCCTGTTCCGCAGCGAACTGCCGCACGATCGCCATCGACCCTTCGCGCAACGATTGAGCGAGCGCCTTCTTGCCTGTCGGGTTGATCCGCTCGCCGATGACCGCCATCGGGCGGCCGCCCCCGATGCTGAGCACCCGGCGCGGACTCGCGAGCGTCACTCCGCGGCCGCGTCCTGGCCTCCTCGACACGGGCAGCTCCTTGACGGCGTCGACGATCGCACCGGTGAACGCGGGCGTCGAGCCGCAGCAGGACCCCACCACGGACGCGCCTGCCTCGACGAACTTCGCGGCGTAGGCCCCCATCTCCTCAGCCGTGCCCGGGAACACGGTGACGCCACCCTCGACGCGAGGGATCCCTGCGTTGGGCTGCACGATGATGGGAAGCGCCGTGGCGCGCGCCATGCGCTCCACCAGCGGTAGCATCTCTGCTGGCCCGAGCCCGCAGTTGACGCCGACCGCCGATGCGCCGGCAGCTTCCAGGATCACGGCGGCCGCTTCGGGTGGCGTTCCCGAGAGGTCCATAACGCCGCCGCGCCCGAACGTCACCGTCACGAACACGGGAAGGTCGCAGGCGTCGCGCGCTGCGAGCACCGCACAGCGCGCCTCGGCGATATCGGTCATCGTCTCGATGAGGATGGCGTCAGGCGATTCGGCAGCGAGCGCCCGGACCTGCTCGAAGAAGTGCGCGTACACCTCGTCGAAGGTCGCGCTCCCCAAGGGCTCCATCACCAAGCCGGTCGGCCCGACGTCGGCAAGCACGTGCTGAGCACCGGACTCGCGAGCCAGTCGCACGCCGGCCCGGTTGGCCTGCTCGAGCAAGCCCTCGAGGCCGTGTTGAGCGAGCTTCGGGCGCGTCCCGCCGAAGGTGTTCGTCGTCACGCAGTCCGCGCCCACGAGCACGTAGCTCCGGTGGATGTCGGCGACGACCTCCGGGGCGATCAGGTTGAGCTGGATGCCCGGCTGCTCCGGCGGTATGCCGGCGCGCTGCAGCATCGTGCCCATCGCGCCGTCGACGACGAGCACTTCGCGGCCGAGCCGTGCTGCGATGTCAGGCATCCTCCGCGCTCTCCTTCCTCTCCTGGACGGCCCTGTCATCGAGGTAGCGCGACGTGAAGTTGTGAGCCGTGAAGTAGACGATCGCCACGAACGCACCGATCTGCACGACCGCGTCCAGGCCGAGCTCGCTCCAAAAGACGCGAATCTCTCCCGATGCGGCGCCCCACGCCGCGCAACCCACGAGCGACGCCAGCAGGATCAGGACGCTGGCGCGCAACACCCTCTTGCCGGCACGCGAGCCGGCTCGCGCTCCTGCAACCAGGGCAAGAACGGCAAGCACGAGCGAGACGAGCACGAGCAGCACGAAGACCTGCAAGAATCTGAGCTGCGGCACGGTCATCACCCCTGGCTTAGAACGTCAGCGTTATAGCCCGTCGCGGACAGGCTACCACGCACGCCTCGCAGTACACGCACTTGTCCTTGTCGAAGACGAGCTCGTCGCCCGCGCCGTTGAGCGTCAGCGCCCCTGGGCGGCAGACGGCGGTGCACAGGCCGCAGAGCACGCACTTGTCTTCGTCTAGACAGATGTCGGTCGCGGCAGGCCGCACCACGATGCCTTCGGATTCCAGGAACGCGATGCCGGCGTCGAAGTCCTCCTTGCGACCGGTCACCTCCAGCACCATGCGGCCTTCCTGACCTGGGTGAATCTGCGCGCGCAGGATGTTCGGCACCAGGTCGAAGTCCTTCACGAGGTGGTAGGTGATCGGCTTCGTCGCCTGCCTAGGCGGGAAGGTGAGGTCGAGACGTTTGCGCGGCATCTATATCGCCTCCTCAGAACGGATCTCGAGCGGCTTGACGCCCTGCTCGCCCGGCTGCGGCAGCGGCTTGAGGGGCTCGGCGAGCGTGAACCTCTCCTCGGAGATCCAGCGCTTGAGCTCCGCAGCGATCTCCCTGGCCTTCTTGAGCGAGCTGATCGGGCCTGCTGGCACCTTCTTGCCCTGCACTTCGATGGCCCCTGACCGCAGCTCTGCGTAGGTGACGCGACCGAGCGCGGGTCGGCTTCGCCGTTGGACCCCGTAGTCGAACACCGTGGCCGAGATGTCGGCGTCGGTGAGCGCGAGCGTCTGCGCGACGTCCTCGTCGAGCACCGGTATCGGGACGCCGATGCCCACAAAGGCGCTCACGCCATACCCCGTCATCGAGGCGGCAGCGAAGAAGCGCGTCGAAGCACGTTTGAGGTCCGCGATGACCGCGAGCGTGCCCGCTGGAGCGACTGGCACACCGTGCTCATCTCGCTGCTGGTTCGGGTTGTGCTGCGTGCCCTCCCACGCGACGAATCCCGGAGCGCCAGCGACGAAGATGCGGCTTCCGACGCCGATGGTCCGGTAGGCCGGGTCGTTCAGCAGCGGCGAGAGCGCGCCGGCCGAGCAGTACGTGGCGTTCCCGAGCCGCGGGAGCAGCGTGCCCATGTAGGTGTGAAGGACGCGATCGGAAGAGTTCACCGCCACCGCGTAGTTCTGGTACGCGTTGCGCGGGTTGAAGAAGTACGCTTGGTTCAGGTCCTCCAGCCGCACCCAGGTGTCGATCTCCGTTCGCGGATAGCAGTCCGTCCCCGAGCTCCACGCTCTCAGCCGCACCGCCTTTCCGGCGATCAAGTCCTCGATCACGTGGGCACCGCCGTATTCGAGTCCTCGCGACGCGCTCTGCTGCGTCACCCCGAGGAACGTGTCGACGGCTGCAAGACCGCCGTAGGCCTCCACGTCGTTGAGCGTGATGCGGCTCATACGGATGGGCGGGTCGCTGTGCCCGAAGTTGAGCACGACGCCAGAGGAGCACATCGGCCCGAAGGTCCCCGTGGTCACGACGTCGACGCGCCTGGCTGCTTCCTTCACGCCGACGTCCGCTGCCAGCTCCGCGAACTCCTCGGCGGTCAGCACCACCGCCGAGCCGGAGGAGATCCGCTCGTTGATCTCGTCCCAGGTCTTTCCCATCCCGCACCTCCTGCTATGCAAAACGCCTCCCGCCCGACAGTCCTTGTCAGGGCGAGAGGCGCCTGGGCCTTCGCGGTACCACCCGACTTCGCCGCGCAACACGCGGCCTCATCTCGAGCACGGGACCGGTGGTCTCTCCGCTCGGCCGGCGGGAGTCAGCCGAGGGGGTCCGATGCTCACGAAGCCTGCGATAACGGGGGCTTCCGTCCGGCATTACTCCGCTCACCGCGAGCGTTTCCTCCGGATGCCTCTGGGGCCATGTTCCGCGGGCTTTCGGACGCCGGTTTCCAGCTGCCCCGGCTCTCTGGCGGACCTACCGGTCCCGCGTACTCATCCCCATCAACGGCGCGTATGAGGTTGATGCGGCAGTTTACGCTCAGCGCAGCGCCGTGTCAACGACGGTCTTACCACCACGCCGGAGGGTGGTCCGGCCACGTCACGGCGAGCGCGGTGTCGGCGCCCGTGCGGACCGTCTCTGCCAGCGCGCCTGTCCCGCCGAGCAGCCGGCACGCCTCTATCCCTTCCCGAGAGCCAGCGAGGAACGCTTGGGTTGGAGACGACAGGGCAGACGGCGCGGAGAGGAGCAGCACGCCGCCCTCTGCGCCAGCCAGAGCGCCCCCCGCAAGCGCGTCCGGGAAGTTCGCTCCCGTGGCGATCGCGACGAACGAGGGCGCAGCGACGCCCGTTTCGACGCCGTCTTCGGCTACGGCAGCCGCGGTCGCGTAGCGGTCAAGACCCCACACACGGCGTGCCGTATCGGCCAGCCCGTCGACCTCGTCGAACACAGCACTGGATACTGCTCCCGTGCCACCGATGACGATCGCTTCAGACGGCGATAGGTCGTGCAGAACCGCTCTTACGCTGTCCGAGAGCGCGCCTGGAGCCGTGAGCAGCACTGGACGACGGGCTCGCCACGCGAGAGGCGAGACCGCCAATGCGTCAGGGAACAGGTCTCCTCGCGCGACGTACACGACGCCGTCGAAGTCCGGTCCGAGCCGGGACACGACGCGACGAGCCACCTCCGCAGAGGTCTCGTACCTGTCAGCGCCGCTCACGCGCGTCACCACACGCACGCTCGGTCTCGCCGCGATCGACGCCACGACCGTGTCGGAAACGGCGCCCGGACCGCCCACCACGAACACCCGTGACGGCGCCAGACGGTCGATCTCCTGCTGCACGACGTCGGAAAGCTCAGCCTTGCGGACCAACAGGAGCGGCGCATCGTACGCCCCCGCCAGCCCCGAGGCGGAAAGAGCGTCGGGGAAGTTCTCGCCGCTCGCGATGACGACGACGTCGGACCCCGAACGGAAGCCGGACCGAGAGATGCGCACTGCGGTGGCGTAGCGGTCGGCGCCGTACAGCCGCCGGGACGTCACGGACTTCCAGATGCGCTGCTCGAAGAGCGGGGCTGCCGGAGCGTCGACGCGAAGGAACGCGATCCCTTCTGCCGCTTCGGAAGGAACCGACCACGAGAATCGCTTCGGCTGGTCAGACGCACTCCAACTCGACGACCACGCCGCCCCCGTCGTGTCCGCGACGCTCGTCGTGCCGGGAGCGAACAGCCACGCGGAGGCCGCCGCCGGCGTGGGGCTCGTCCACAGAGAGCCCGTCACCTGCTGCCCCCACCGCACGGGGAACATCCACACCGTGCTCGCCGTCAGCGCCCCGGTAGCGACGCCGCTATCGAGCGGCGCGCCCGGCACGTCCGGGTTCGCGACTTCCCACTCGAGCGTATACGCGGTGTCTGGTGAGACGGCCCGCACGTCGAAGTACCAGGTGCCACCGCGATCGCCGGGAACGTTCACGTTGAGCGTGACCGCAGACCCTTGGTCGACCACGGCGTCGCCGGCGTGATACACGTCCAGCACGGGCTCAAGCACCCCGCCGTTGTCCCACATCGGCGGGTAGACCGCCAGCTTCACCGTGTCGGCGGGGCTGTCCGCGGTCAGCGTGCACGTCACGCTCTGCCCTGGAGCGAGCGGCAGCGCGTACACGTCGTCCCGGTCAGTGGCGGGATCCACGACGCCCGTCACGGAGCTGCTCATCAGCGCCCGCCCCGGCACGTTGCCGTCGGAGCGACCCGAGACGTGCCAGTCCAATTGATAGGAGCCCTCAGAGTTCCACGTCACCACGGCGAGGTAGTACCGGCCGGCCCCGTACCGCTCGCTCGCCGTGTAGCAGATGCTCTCGCTCGACGTGCCTGCCGTGATGGAGCTCGCCACCTCGATCGCCGCGATGAAGCTGACCGAGTCCGGGCTGAACAGGTACAGGTCGAAATCAGTGCCAGGAGTGGCGCTCAGCCGCGCCTGGATCTGCTCGCCGGGAGCCAGGTAGACGGAGAACAGGTCGATGGCGTCCTCGGGCGGCAGCGAGATCGGCACCGCGTCGAGCGTTCCCGTGACGGTGCGGGAGACGAGCGGGTACTCGTCGAGCGGAACACCAGGTACGTCGTCGTCCGCCGCCAGAGGCCGCAACGCAGGTCTCAGCACGCCTCCGTGCGCCGTCGTCACGGGCGTGCAGACGCCCGCGAGAAGCGCGACGACGACAGCCGCCGCAAGCGTCCGAATCCGAATCGCCGCAGCACTCATGGCACCCTCCCTCAAGCGAGCCCGTGGCTTGCCACCTATCATACCCGCTGTTCCCGGCCGAGCCACCGCCTGACGTCGGAGACGATGTCCGCGTGGTCGAATGCAAGATCTGGGACGGATTCCAACGGGTGCCACGCGGCGTCGTCGGCGTCATCTCCTGCAGTGGCCGCACCGAGGTCGTCCGCGTCCGCGATCCCCGCGAACACCACAGACACCGTCCAGCCTCGCGGGTCGCGGCCAGGACCGCCGTAGACACCCACCAAAGCGAGCGGGCCGTCGAAGCGGATCCCCGTCTCCTCTTCGAGCTCACGACGTGCCGCGTCTTCGGGAGGCTCGTATTCGTCGACGAACCCGCCCGGGAGGGCCCAGCGTCCCGCGAACGGCGGACGACCGCGTTTGACGAGCAAGATCTCCCAACCAGTGTCGCCGTGGCGCACGAGCGCCGCATCGGCGGTCAGAGCCGGTCGCGGGAACTCGCCCATACGGCATCTCCTCCCCACCGTCGTGTGGAAGTCTCTGGCACGGAGTATGATGCCCTAATGCGTCCTCGAACAGCTGGAGAGGCAGCATCCGTTTGATGAACAGCCACCGCGTCAAGCTCATCGCCGCGTTCGCCACGCTATACGTGGTGTGGGGCTCCACGTACCTCGCGATCCGCATCGGGCTCAGCGACCAGATGCCGCCCGCGCTCTTCGCGGGACTTCGACTCGTTCCCGCCGGACTCGCGCTGCTCGCGTTCGCGGCCGCCCGCGGCCGATCCGTGCGCATGCGGCCGTCAGATCTGAGAACCACTGCCATCGTCGGCATCTTCCTGCTCGTGGGCGGCATGTACTCCACCTTCTTGTCCGAGCGCGTGATACCGTCCGGTCTCGCTGCGCTCATCGTCGCCTTGCTGCCGCTGTGGATCGCCCTCGCGGAGTGGGCGCTTCCGGACATGGAACGGCCATCCGCCCAGGGCGTCGCAGGCCTGCTGCTCGGGCTCGCGGGTCTTGCCGTGCTGGTCGCGCCGCGCATCACGGGCGTTCACGGCACGCCTGAAGAGCTTGGCGGCATCGCGATCCAGATCGCCGGCACCTGGCTGTGGACCGCTGGCTCGGTGTACTCGAAGCGTCGGCCCGTGAAAGCGGATGCTCTCGTCGTCACCGGCTACGAGATGCTCGTCGCAGGAACGGTGCTGCTCGGCATCGGGACCGTCGCAGGCGAGTGGGGCCGCCTCTCGCTCACGCCTCGCAGCATCGGCGCGCTCGCATACCTCACCGTGGTGGGGTCGTGCATCGCCTTCACCGCGTTCGTCTGGCTCCTGCGGAACGCTCCGGCCTCGAAGGTCATGACGTACGCGTACGTGAACCCGGCCATCGCCGTGGCGCTCGGACACCTCGCAGGGCATGCCGGGCTCGTCCCGCCCGAGCCGGTCGACGCGTGGACGCTTCTCGGCGCCGGCGTGATCATCGCTGGCGTCGCGCTGGCCACGAGCGCTCCGACGCGGCCGCCCCGCCGTCCACCGGCGACCGCGGACTGACTCCACGACATCTTCACATCCGCGTCACGCGCGCTGCACAGCTGCCGGGCATCATCGCCTACGTCGGGCTTTCCGACACGGCAAAGGAGGAACGATGATGCACGCATTCCCATTCCGGGGAGCCCCGCTCGGCCGTGGCTTCGGGTACGTGCCGATGCACGACGGGCTCTTCTTCCCGCTCGCAGGCTGGCTCTTCGGGCTGCTCGTGACGGCGGCGGTCGTGGCGCTCGTCGTGTGGCTGATCGTCAGAGCGTCCCGGCGCGGCGCAGGATCCACCTCGGCTCCAGTCGCCATGAGCGGCGCGCCTGCCGGCTCGGCGTCTGACGATGCCCTGCGCATCGCGCGCGAACGGCTCGCTCGCGGAGAGATCGACGTCGAGCAGTACCAGACGATCGTGCGAGCGCTGACCGCCTAGCCCCCTCCTTCGACGGGACCTGCCACCCCCTCAGGTCCCGCTCGCACCCTCCCTCGAGCGATGACCCGGCTTGTCCGGGTCATCGCGCATCTTGGGCGATCTCCTCCATCGTCCGACCGCTCGCCACAGAACGCGCGTCGGGCGCGAGCAGCTCTTGGTCGCTCACGCTCGACGCGTGCTCGTCTCTCTCTTTGATGAGAAGCCAGTTGTCGCGGGTCTCGCCCGGCCGTCTCCGCAAGCGCACCAAGGCGAAGCCGCCCTTGAGCCGCGATCCGCGCAGGACGAACTTCAGAGAGCCCCGTTCGAACCCCTCACCTGGATCGCCGAGGGGCTCCCAAGTTCCGCGGTCCCAGATCATGACGGTGCCTGCTCCGTACTCCCCTTCGGGGATCGTCCCCTCGAACGCGGCGTACTCCAGAGGGTGGTCCTCCACCTGCACCGCGAGCCGCTTCTGAGCCGGATCGAGCGACGGGCCTTTAGGGATCGCCCACGACTTGAGCACGCCGTCCCACTCCAGCCGGAAGTCGTAGTGAAGGTGCGAGGACGCGTGCTTGTGGACGACGAAGGCGAGGGCGTCGCCGTCGGCACGCGTCCCGTTCGGTTCGCCTGAGGGCTCCGTGGTCCGTGCGAAGTCGCGCTTGGACTGGTATTCGGAGAGTCCCATCACGCATCCGCCTCCCTCCCGAGCAGCATGTCCATCACGAGCCGGCCGGGATCGACGAGAAGGCCGGTCTCCGTCGCTGCTCTCTCGGAGAACGATCGGGCGCCTGCCCCGCTGAGACCTGGACCGTGAAGCACGAACGGCACTGGCTCTCCCACGTGCGTCTTGAGCGCGATCGGCGTCGGATGGTCAGGCATGCACAGGATGCGAAGGGGCTCGCCGTACCGGCGCATCCTGCCGACGACCTCGCGGTCGATCGCCTCGATGGCCTCGATCTTCCCCTCGACGTCGCCCGCATGCCCCTCCTCGTCAGGGGACTCCACGTGGACGACGACGAGGTCGTGGCTTGCGAGGGCCGCCAGCGCGCCTTCCGCCTGCGCCGCGTAGTCCGTGTCAGCGCCGTCAGTCACGCCCTCGATCTGCAAGCGGTCGATGCCGAACAGCGCCGCGAGGCCATTCAGCAGATCCACGCCGGAGGTCAGCGCGGCCCGGATCCCCCGCGCCTCGCTGAACGGCCGCAGGCCTCGCGGTGCGACACCCGGCCAGAACGGCCAGATGTCGGTGGCGGGCAGGTCCTCGCGCTCGGCGCGCGCGCGATTGGCCGGCGACGCCGCGAGCACCGGCCGCGCCCGCTCCATCAGGTCGAGCAGCACCTCGGCGCCCGCCCCCTGCGGCTCGTGCCCGGCGATCGGCTTGTCCGAGATGTCGTGCGGTGGCGTGTACTCGGCTTCCAGCAGCTCCGGGTGCCCCTTCACCACGAGGATGTGCCGGTACGAGACGCCCGGGTAGAACGCGAAGGTCTCATCCGCGAGCTCGCGCGCTAAGTCCTCGACGATCGACCGCGACTCCTCCGTTGAGACGTGGCCGCACGAGTACGACCGCATGACGCCGTCTGCCACGTGCACGAGGTTCATGCGCAAGGCGACCTCGTCCTCAGCGAGCGAGATGCCCACGCTCGCAGCCTCGATCGCGCCGCGTCCGACGTAGTCGCGCACCGGGTCGTAGCCCAGGATCGAGGTGCACGCTGCAGACGACGACGGCTCGGCTCCCGACGGCACGGTCTGGGCGAGACCGACGACGCCTTCGCGTGCGAGAGCGTCGAGGTTCGGCGTGCGAGCGGCTTCGAGCGTCGTGACTCCACCGAGCTCCTCGAGCGGCCAGCCCGCCGCGCCATCCATGATCACGACGACGTGCTTCACGCATCCTCCTCCCGCCGTTTGCGACACGGTACCACGGGGCACCGGCTGTTGCAGCAGGGACCCGCGTGCTTTCTGGTACCATGCGCGCATGGTGATGCGATACCTGGATACCCGCGACCTCGACGGCTCACGTCCTACCTTCACCGAAGCGGTCGTGAAGGGCATCGCGCACGGGGGCGGCTTGTACGTCCCGGAGCGCGTCCCTTCCGTCTCGCTGGAAGACGTGCTCGCCCTCGCTGAGATCCCGTACGCGGAGCGCGTCGCGCGCGTGTTCGCGTGGTTCGAGGTCGACGTCGAGGAGGCGCGCTCGCTCTCGCTCGCTCGCGCGGCGTACGGGGACCAGTGGGACGACGAGCGCATCGCGCCCGTCGAAGAGGTCGTCCCCGGAATGCACGTGCTCGAGCTCTGGCATGGCCCCACGTCGGCGTTCAAGGACATGGCGCTCCAGTGCATGCCGCTGTACTTCTCCGAGGCGATCGAGATGCAGCAGCGAGCAGGGACGCTCGAGGACGACTTCCTCATCCTCGTGGCCACCTCGGGCGACACAGGCAAAGCCGCGCTCGAGGGTTTCGCCGACCGCGAGCACACCCGCATCGCGGTCTTCTACCCGCACGGCGGCGTCTCCGAGATGCAGCGCAAGCAGATGGTGACGCAGCGCGGCACGAACGTCGCCGTCTTCGGCGTGCGCGGCAACTTCGACGACTGCCAGGCCGCCGTCAAGGCCGCCTTCAACGACCCGGACTTCAATCGCCGGCTTCACGACAGCCACCGACTCGCCCTTTCCTCGGCGAACTCGATCAACTGGGGCCGGCTGCTGCCCCAGATCGTGTACTACGTAAGCGCGTACGCGGAGATGGTCAGGCAAGGCGGCGTGGTGGCCGGCAGGCCGATCGACGTGTGCGTGCCGACGGGGAACTTCGGGAACATCCTCGGCGCGTACTACGCTCGAAGCATGGGGGTGCCGATCGAGCGCTTGCTGTGCGCGAGCAACGAGAACAACGTGCTGTCGGACTTCATCGCCACGGGAACGTACGACGTCTCGGAGCGTGCTTTCGTGACCACTCCGAGCCCGAGCATGGACATCCTCGTCTCCAGCAATCTCGAACGCTTGCTGTACCACCTCGCAGGACCTGAAGCCGTCCGCGGGTGGATGCGAGACCTCGCCGAGCAGAAGCGCTTCCGGGTCGATCGAGACACGTACCGCCGGATGCGCGAGTTCCTCGTCGGTGATTGGGTGGGCAACGACGAGTCTCTCGAGGCCATTCGGCGAGTACACGAGGAGACGGGCTACCTCATGGATCCGCACACCGCAGTCGCGTGGGAGGTCGCGGAGCGGCTGCGCGGCGAGAACCCGGTGCTCGTCGTCTCCACCGCGCACTGGGCGAAGTTCGGAGCCGACGTGATTCGCGCCCTTATGGGTCTTGGCCACCGTGACCCGCTGCCGCCCGAGCACGCGCGCCTCACGCCGAGCGCTCTGCTGGAAGCCGTCGCTAAGCTTGCTGGATCCAACGCGCACGTCCCGGCCGCGCTCGCCGAGCTCGACGCGCTACCAGAGCGCTTCAGCACGGTGGTCGACGCGGGTCGCGAGGGCGTCGAGCGCGCGGTGCA
This sequence comes from Coriobacteriaceae bacterium EMTCatB1, assembly GCA_001950395.1. Lineage (GTDB taxonomy): Bacteria > Actinomycetota > Coriobacteriia > Anaerosomatales > Anaerosomataceae > Parvivirga. The sequence continues at coordinate 71,036 of BDLO01000001.1, read as the reverse complement.
GGACTGGCTTTCGGGCGCGTAGCGCCACGTCCTGCTCACACGGCCTGGATCAGGTACGCATCCGCGCGATCGTGCTGGTGCGGCAGGAGCTCGTCAGGAACCTCGTCGATTCCGATCGCGATCGCCAGCGCCCACCGTGCGCATGCCGAGCAGTCGCCCATGCAGTAGTGCTCACGATACCGCATAGCCGCATCGGCCCGGACGGAACGCCCGGCGAACACCGCACACCGGGAGCTGAACTCGCACGTCGTCGACGCCATGAGACGCCTCCTTGACCGTCCGTCGCCGCTTTCTACCGATTATCTCGGTATGGCGCCCTTCAGTCTGAAGGCGTCTCTGACGAACGGCCTGGCTGTTCGTGCGTCACACGGCCGCTAGAGGAGCGGCAGGTACTTCTCCGTCTCCCACGGGGTCACGCGCGTGCGGTACTCGTGCCACTCTGCCGTCTTGTTGCGCAGGAACCACTCGAATACCTGGTCGCCCAAGGTCCGCCGCACGAGGTCGCTCTGCTCCATCTCCTTGAGCGCCTCGTAGAGGTCCTCCGGCAGCTGCTCGATTCCTCTGGCCGCACGCTCTTCATCGGACATCTCGTAGACGTCGTCCGTGACGTCGGGGGGAAGCTCCAGGCCGCGCTCGATGCCGTCGAGGCCGGCCGCGAGCATGACCGAGAACGCAAGGTAGGGGTTGCACGCGGGATCCGGCGAACGGAGCTCGATGCGCGTGGCGGCCTCCTTGCCCGGCTTGTACATCGGCACGCGCACGAGCGCCGACCGATTCCGATGCGCCCAGCAGATGTACACGGGTGCCTCGTATCCCGACACGAGACGCTTGTAGCTGTTCACCCACTGATTCGTGACTGCGCAGATCTCCCGCGCGTGCGCGAGGATGCCTGCGATGTACGACTTGGCGACCGCCGACAGATGGTACTCGTCTTCGGGGTCGTAGAACGCGTTCTTGCCGTCCTTGAACAGCGACTGATGGACGTGCATGCCGCTTCCGGCCTCCCCGAACAGGGGCTTCGGCATGAAGGTGGCGTACACGCCGTTCATCTGCGCGATCTCTTTCACCAGGACGCGGTAGGTCATGACGGCGTCCGCCATCGCGAGCGCCTCGCGGTACCGCAAGTCGATCTCGTGCTGGCTCGGACCCACCTCGTGGTGGCTGTACTCGACCTGGATGCCGAAGCGCTTCAGCGCGCGGACGGTGTCCTTGCGCAGGTCGACCGCGAGGTCGCGCGTCGTCTGGTCGAAATACGTCGCGCGGTCGAGAGGGACGGGGTCCTCCTCGCTCTTGAGGTAGTAGTACTCGAGCTCGGGGCCGATGTAGAACGTGTAGCCCATCTCAGCCGCGCGCGCGAGGTTGCGCTTCAACACGTAGCGCGGATCCGCTTCGTACGGCGACCCGTCCGGCTTCACGATGTCGCAGAACATCGTGGCGACGAGCGCCCCCTTCTGCCTCCACGGCAGGATCTGCAGCGTCGTGGGATCCGGCAGGGCGATCATGTCGGACTCTTGGATGCGAGCGAAACCCTGGATGGACGATCCGTCGAAGCCCATCCCCTCGGTCATCGCCGTCTCGAGCTCCTCGATGTCGATGGTGAAGCTCTTGAGAAAGCCGAGGACGTCGGTGAACCACAGGTGCACGAACTCGATCTTCTGATCCTTTACGGCCTTCACAACCTCGTGGCGAAGCTCGTGCGGCATCTTCACGCCCTTTCTCGCAAGAATCGCGTACCTTTATCCGATTTGCAGTCTCGAGCTGGTTTCCACTGCGTTACCATAGCGCAAAACCGGCCGGCAGTAGAGACACGGGAGGAACAGGGGTCACGATGAATCTCAGGCGTCCCAATGCGAACGAGGCGACCCAGACCAGCAACCGGTCACGCGACGTGTCGCCGTCTTCTGGCATCTGCACGCGGTGCGTCGACGGATGCCGCGGCAACTGCGAGATCTTCAAAGCGACGTTCCGCGGTCGCGAAGTCATCTATCCGGGGCCGTTCGGCGAGATCACAGCGGGTGGCGACAAGGACTACCCCGTCGACTACTCCCACCTCAACATCCAGGGCTACGCCATGGGCGCCAAGGGTCTGCCTGACGGCGTCGAGGGCAACCCGGACAACACGCTCTTCACGATGGTCGACACCCAGACCGAGTTCGGCTACGAGAACAAGGTCCGCATGAAGCTCCCCATCTTCACCGGCGCGCTCGGCTCGACCGAGATCGCCCGCAAGAACTGGGAGCACTTCGCGATCGGCGCCGCCATCTCGGGCATCTCGATCGTCTGCGGCGAGAACGTGTGCGGGATCGATCCTGCTCTGGAGCTCAACGACAAAGGCAAGGTCGTCAAAGCGCCGGACATGGAGCGTCGCGTCGAGCTGTATCGCCGCTACCACGAGGGCTACGGCGACATCCTCGTCCAGATGAACGTCGAAGACACTCGGCTTGGTGTGGCCGAATACGTCATCGAGAAGCTCGGCGTGGAGACCATCGAGCTCAAGTGGGGCCAGGGCGCCAAGTGCATCGGCGGCGAGATCAAGGTCGATTCGCTTGAGCGCGCGCTCGAGCTGCAGCGCCGCGGCTACCTCGTGACCCCTGACCCGAGCGATCCTGCGGTGCAGGCCGCCTTCCGCGCGACGGCCATCAAGCACTTCGAGCGTCACAGCCGCCTCGGCTTCATCGACGAGGAAGCGTTCTACGCAGAGGTCGAACGGCTGCGCTCGCTCGGCGCCAAGCGCGTCACGCTGAAGACCGGCGCGTACCCGATGCGCGAGCTCGCGATGGCCATCAAGTGGGCCAGCAACGCGAAGATCGACCTGCTCACCATCGACGGCGCTCCCGGCGGCACCGGCATGAGCCCGTGGCGCATGATGGAGGAGTGGGGCGTCCCGACCTTCTACCTGCAGTGCATGACCAACCAGCTCGTCGAGCGGCTCCGCGCGAAGGGCGCCTACGTCCCCGACATCGCGATCGCTGGCGGCTTCTCCACCGAGGACCACGTCTTCAAAGTCCTCGCGCTGGGCGCTCCGCACACCAAGGCCGTGTGCATGGGCCGCGCGCTGATGATCCCGGGCTTCGTCGGCAAGAACATCGGCAAGTGGCTCGAGGAGCAGGACCTGCCGCGCACCGTCTCGGAGTTCGGCTCGACGAAAGAGGAGATCTTCGTCTCGTACGAGACCCTCAGAGCCAAGTACGGCGACGAGGTCGAGAAGTTCCCGCTCGGCGCGATCGGCATCTACACCTTCGCCGACAAGATCAAGGTCGGGCTCCAGCAGCTCATGAGCGGCTCGCGCAACATGCGGCTCTCGACCATCTCGCAAGCCGATCTCATGGCGCTCACGCGCGAGGCGGCCGAGATCTCCGGCATCCCGTACGTCATGGACGCGTATCGCCAGGAGGCGTTCGACATCATCGACGCCTGACGGCTCGCGCGAAGCGGCGTCCCGCCGTACAATACGTCCAGGCTGCCGCCCCTGCACCACGCAGGGGCGGCGTCGCTTGGCGAGGAGGATGGACGTGCGGCACGGATGTGAACACGACGAGGCGATGGGGCCGGGCCCCGGCGAGCCATCAGCATCGGAGCGATCACTGGACGCGCTGACCGCGGAAGCAGACGCGTGCAGCCCTCCCGCGGGTCTTCTCTCGCGCTTCCGGACCTTCGAATCGTTCGCGTATCGCGATTTCTCTCTCGCGTTCTTCGGAGCGCTCCTGTCGAACGTCGGCTCGTGGATGCAGATCGTCGCGCTCGGCTGGATCGTGTACGACCTCACCTCGTCCTCTCAAGCGCTCGGCTTCGTGAACGCGCTTTCTGGGCTTCCCGTCACCTTCCTGGCCGTGGTCGCCGGGGCGCTCGCAGACCGGTGGGACCGGCGCAAGCTGCTCATCTTCGCCCAGGCCGCGCTCATGCTCCAGGCGATCGCGTTCGGGGCCCTCTATCAGACGGGGAAGATCTCCATGGCGTGGATCTACTCCCTCGTTCTCCTCGGCGGCGTCTTCCAAGCGCTCACCTCTCCTGCATGGCAGGCCATGACGCCCGAGCTGGTGCCGCCTCAGTCGCTGATGAACGCGATCGCGCTCAACTCCGCGCAGTTCAACGCGGCGCGGTTCCTCGGCCCGGTCGCTGGCGGAGCCGTCTTCGCGCTGCTGGGCGTCACCGCCGTGTTCTACGTCAACGCTGCGAGCTTCCTGTTCGTCATCGCTGCTCTCGCGATGATCCGCCTGGCCCAGCAGCGACCGCACCGCTCGCCAGGCTCCGCGCGAGACACCCTCTTGGGTGGCGTCCGCTACGCCCGGGAGCACTCCCGCGTGGCGTGGCTCCTGCTGAGCGCCGCGGTTCTGACGACCTTCGGGATGCCGTTCGCAGCGCTGCTCCCAGCCATCGCCAAGAGCGTGCTGGGGCTGAAAGAGACCGGATACTCGGCTCTGATGGCTGCCAACGGAGCCGGCGCGCTCACGAGCGCGCTCGTCGTGGCGACGCTGTCACGAAGGATCCGCCGCGAGCGCATCATCCGCGTGGGCTACGTCGTGATGGGCCTCGGCATCCTCGTGCTCGCGCTCTCGCGGCAGCCGCACCTGTCCGGGTTCGTGCTCTTCGCGATCGGAGCGGCGTTCCTCGCGATCGTGTCGAGCATCAACACGTCGCTCCAGCTCGCTGCAGACCCCACGGTGCGCGGCCGGGTGATGGCGCTGTTCGTGATGGCGTTCATGGGCATGATGCCGGTGGGTTCTGCGTTGTTCGGGTGGCTCGCCGAGCGCACGGGCGTGCAGGTCGCGATCGCCATCGGCGGCGCCGTCGTGATCGCGTACGGGCTCGTGCTGCTGGCACGCCCCGCGCTCATCTGCGAGGGCGACACGCCCTGCTAACGCGGGTCTTCGAGCCCTGACACGATCTTGCCGATCTCGCGGAAGGCGTCGTCGTCCAGAGAGAATCCCCAGACGCCGTCAACGGCGTCGAGCTGCTCCGGCCGCCGTGCGCCCCACAGCACCACCGACATCCCCGGCTGGTCGAGCAGCCAGCGCACCGCAAGATGGATGACGCGGCGCCCGTAGCGCGCTTGAGCCAAGCTGTCGAGCCGCTCAACGGCATCGAGGTGCCGCTGGTAGGACTCGCCGTGGTACATCGGAGCCCGCCTCGCCGCATCCGTCGGCTCCTGGTCTCGCCGCATCGCTCCCGTGAGAAGCCCTCGGGCGAGCGGGCTGTACGCCATGGAGACCAGACCACGCTCGCGGGCGTACCGCAGCAGCGGCTCGTTCGCCGGCTCGAAGAGGTTGTAGCGGAACTGTGCGGCGTCCAAGCGGCCGCCGAGACGGAACCGCTCCATCTGCTCGACCGAGTAGTTGCAGACGCCGACCGCCCGCACGATCCCCTCGTCCACGAGCGCCTGAAGCGCCGCAGCCGTCTCCTCGAACGGCGTGCCCTCGTCCGGCCAGTGCACTAGGTACAGGTCGATCCACGAGGTCTTGAGCCGCTCGAGCGACGCCTCGACCTCGCGGCGGATGCTCGCGGGAGACGAGTCGCGCCACGGCTCCTGCCGCTCGTCCCAGACCAACCCGCACTTCGTCGCGATCACCACGCGGTCTCGGACCCCAAGCGCCTCAAGCTCCTCACCGAGCAGCCGCTCTGAGAGCCCGAAGCCGTACACGGGCGCCGTGTCCACGAAGTCGACGCCGATCTCGAGTGCACGCTGAATCGTGGCACGCGCAGCTCGCTCGTCAGCACCACCCCACATCCAGCCGCCCATCGACCACGTTCCGAGCGCCACCCGACAGACGTGCTGACCGCTCCATGGCAGTGTCGTCTTCTCCATCGAAGCACCTCGCGATCGCTCACCGGCGTCCGTCTTTGTGAATCTTATTCCCCGCCGCTTGCATAGTGGCACGGATATTGCTATAGTACGTGACGAGCAGTGCGACCCGCATCTTCCCTCCCCCCTCGGACGCGGGGACCGCCGCTCAACTGAACGAGGCCCGTCCCCCCCAACGGGCCTCGTCCTCTTTTCTGGGAGCGGATCACCCGCTTCGAGCTTAGCCAAAACGGCCCGTGATGTACGCCTCGGTGCGAGGATCGTCGGGGTTGGTGAACATCTTGCGCGTCTCGCCGACTTCGATGAGATGCGCCGGCTCGTCGAGACGCTCGCGAAGCATGAATGCCGTCTGGTCCGAGACGCGAGCCGCCTGCTGCATGTTATGGGTGACGATGACGATCGTCACCGAGCGCTTGAGCTCGGCGATGGTGTCCTCGATCTGCTGCGTGGAGATCGGGTCGAGCGCCGACGCGGGCTCGTCCATGAGGAGCACCTCGGGCTTCGTCGCGAGCGCGCGGGCGATGCACAGCCGTTGCTGCTGGCCGCCTGAGAGGTCGAATGCGTGTTTCTTGAGCGAGCCCTTCACCTCGTCCCACAGTGCGGCGCGCTTAAGCGCGTCCTCGACGATCGCATCGAGCTCGTCACGATGACGTATGCCTTGCGTGCGCGGGCCGTACGCCACGTTGTCGTAGATGCTCATCGGGAACGGATTCGGCCGCTGGAACACCTGGCCGACGCGCATCCTGAGCTCCACCGGATCGACGCCGCGCGCCATGATGTCGACGCCGTCGAGCGCGATTGTGCCGCTGACGCGGACGTTCCCGATCTCGTCGTTCATCCGATTCAGGCACCGGAGCAGCGTCGACTTCCCGCAGCCCGATGGCCCGATCAGCGCTGTGACGGCTTGCGAGGGAATGCCCATGGTGACGTCCGCGATCACGGTCTCCGAGCCGTACGCCACAGAGACGGACTGCAGGTCGAACGCGCCACGGCCTCGCACGATGGTCTCCTCGAGAACGTTCTCTGCAGCTTCAGCGGTTTCGCGCAGAGTCGGGACAGCCGTCGTCAACGCCGAGCGCACGCTCGTCACCATGAGATCCTCCTCCTTCTTGCTGAACGCCAGATCGCTGCCGCAGCGCTCGCTGCGCTCACGCTCGCGACGAGCACGAGTGCCGTCCCCCAGACCAAGTCCCTGTTCCAATTGGGGACCGACGTCACTTGCGTGTAGATGTGATACGGCAGCGCCATGAACTGCGACCCGAGGCCGTCAGGAAGACGGCGCATCTGGAATACCGCCCCCGTGAACAGGATCGGGGCGGTCTCTCCGGCGGCGCGCGCGAGCCCGAGCACGACCCCCGTCACGATGCCGGGCGCTGCGGCCGGCAAGACCACCGAGAGGACGGTGCGTATCTTGCTCGCTCCAAGCGCGAGCGCGGCGTGCCGAAGGTCCGCCGGCACCTGCCGCAGCGCCTCCTCGGTCGCCGTGACGATCACCGGGAGCGTCATGCAGGTGAGCGTGAGCGAGGCTGCGATGATCGACCGCCCAAAGCCCGCAGCCAGCACGAAAGCAGCCAGGCCGAACAGGCCGTAGACGATCGAGGGGACTCCCGCCATGTTGGCCACCGCAAGCCGTATGATCCGCGTGGATCTCTTCTTCGGCGCGTACTCGGACAGGTACACCCCGCCAAGGACGCCCAGCGGGACAGCGAACAATCCCGTGCAAGCCACGACGTACAACGTCCCGACGAGCGCCGGGTAGATGCCGCCTTCACGCCCCCGGTTTTTCGGGACTTCGGTCAGGAACTCCCAGCTCAGACCGGGAAGCCCTTTCTTCGCGATGTAGAGCACGAGGAATGCTGCGGCAGCGACGACGAGCAGCGCCGACGCCCCGAGGATCGCTCGGGCGACCGCCTCTGCGGCGCGAGCGCGCTTCACTCTCGTGAGCCTCATACACCCCACCGCTTCCGCTGCTTCTCCAGCACCAGATCGGCCGCCAGATTGATCGAGAAGGTGGCCGCGAACAGAACAAGGCCCACCACGAACAACACGGAGTAGTGCGTGCCGCCCTGCACGACCTCGCCCATCTCCGCGGCGATCGTCCCGGTCATGGTCCTCACGGACTCAAGAAGCGAGCGCGGCATGACTGCTGCGTTACCAGTGAGCATCAAGACGGCCATCGTCTCGCCGATAGCTCGGCCGACGCCAAGCATCACCGCAGCGAATATGCCTGAGCTCGCTGCAGGTACGGTCACCTTGTACGTCGTCTGCCACCGCGTGTTGCCCAGAGCGAGCGACGCGTGCCGCAACGACGAGGGCACGGCGTGCAGCGCATCTTCGGAGATCGAGACGATCGTCGGCAACGCCATCACGCCGAGCACGATCCCGCCTGACAGCGCGGTCAGCCCGCTGTCCAGGGCGAATGCTCGCTTCACCGCAGGAACGACGAGCGCCACGCCGACGAGGCCGTACACGACCGACGGGATGGCTGCCATGAACTCGATGACGGCCTTCGAGACCTCCTTGAGGCGGCGACCGGCGAACTCGCTCAGGTACACGGCCGCAGCCAGTCCGACCGGGACGGCCACGACGAGAGCGACGAGTGTGACGATCAAAGAGCCGACGATCAAGGGTGCGGCTCCGAACTTCCCTGGGCTCGACGTCGGATACCAGTCCGTTCCGGTGACGATGCGGCCAAGACCCGCCTCGCCAAGCGCGCGCAGCGAGTTCCATACGAGGAACGCGGCTATCGCGGCCAGAACGACGATCGCCAGCCAGCCCGTGGCCGTGATGAACCCCTTGGCGAAGGTCTCGGCCGCACGGCTGAGCGCCGTGCGGCCGCGCGACCGCGAATCAGATGGACGGAGCGTGTCTGTCATCGGATCACTGCAGCGGGACGAATCCCTCGTCGGCGACGAGCGCCTGACCCTCCGAGCCCGTGACCCAGTCGAGGTATGCCTTGAGGAGACCGCTCACCTCGCCATTGCTGTACATGTACAGGTACCGGGCGATCGGGTAGCTGCCGTCCTTGGCAGTCTCGACCGACGCTTTCACGCCGTCGACCGCGACCACCTTGACGTCGTCGCTCACGTAGCCGAGACCCACGTAGCCGATGCCAGCGTCGTTCGCCTTGACCTCGTCGACGATCGCCTGGTTGGACGGCAGGAGCTTGGCAGTCTTCGCGTACTCCTTGTCCTTGCCGACCACGGCCTCTTTGAAGTACTCGTACGTGCCCGACGAGCTGTCCCGCGACAGCAGCACGATCGGCTTGTCCGGACCGCCGACGTCCTTCCAGTTCGTGATCTCGCCGCGGAAGATCTTGCCGAGCTGCTCGTGCGTGAGCCCCTCGACCGGGTTGGCTTTGTTCACGATGACGGCGATCCCGTCGATCGCGACTTTGTGCTCCACCGGCTGGATGCCCTTGCTCTTGGCCTCCGCAATTTCCTCTTCCTTCATCTCGCGCGACGCGTCCGCGAAGTCCACCGTGCCGTTGATGAGCGCCGCGATGCCGGTGCCAGAGCCGCCGCCCTGCACCGAGACCTCCACGTCGGGGTTCTCGTCCATGAACTTCTCTGCCCACGCAGTGGCCAGGTTGACCATCGTATCCGATCCCTGGATGTTGATGGTCCCTGACAGCGCCGGCGTCTCCGGTGCGGCCGGCTCGGCGGCCGGCTCCTGCTTCTGCCCGCAGCCGGCCAGACCGACGGACGCAGCGAGCGCGAGCGCGAGCGCAAGAACTGCAATCTTCTTCATCGCTTGTTATCCACTCCTTCATGCGACGGGGCTTCTCCGGCTCTGCGCCGGTCTAGGACGAGGCTAGCCCTGCCGCGGCGTCGAGTGGTTACACGAGTGTTAGAAACGAGGCACGATTGTGAAATGTTTGTTTCATGGGTACCGCAAAGGTGCTGCGGGCTGCGAGAATCAGCGCAAGGACCTGCAAGGAGGTTTCGCCGTGTCGCTGATCCTCGTCGTCGAGGACGATCCCATCATCAGGACCACCGTCGAGTACGCGCTCAAGCGCGCCGGTTTCGACACGCTGACTGCCGAGGACGGCCAACACGGGCTGGATCTCGCGCGAGAGATGCATCCTGACCTCGTGTTGCTCGACTTGATGCTGCCCGGCCTCGACGGCTACCGCTTCGCCGAGCAGATCCGTCAAGCCGACCGGGACGTGGCGATCATCATGGTGACGGCGCTCGATCAGCCGCGTGACAAGATCCGAGGACTGGACGCTGGAGCCGATGACTACGTCACGAAGCCGTTCTCCATGGACGAGCTCCTCGCGCGCATCCGAGCCAACCTGAGGAGAGTCCGTGAACGGAAGGTGCTGGAGAATGCGAAGACGATAGAGGTCGGAGATCTGGTCATACGACCGAACGACCTCGTCGCCACGGTCGACGGCCAGCCTGCCAAGCTTCGGCTGAAGGAGTTCCAGCTGCTCGTCGCGCTCGCGTCGAACCCTGGCGCGCTCATGTCTCGCGAACGCCTCTCGCGGGAAGTCTGGGGCTATGAGTTCGTCTCGTCCTCTCGCACGATCGACGTCCACATCCGCCGGCTGAGGCAGGCTATCGAGGAGCCGTCTCGCTACCGCTACATCCACACCGTCCACGGCGTCGGGTACCGCTTCGAGCCTCGACTCAAGTCCGAGATGCCCGGTCAGGACTGACATGCGAGCCGCGTTCTCTTCGTACCGCGTGCAGCTGCTCGCCGGAGTCGCAACCGGCGTCGCGATCCTCGCAGCCGCGTGGCTCTACCTCCTCTACGGTCCGCTCACCGCCGCCTTGAGCGATCAGCAGCAGACAGGCCTGAAGACCGTCGCACGGATCGCCGCAGCCGCGACGAGAACCGAAGCGGATCCCGCCGCGCTCCAAGCCGAGGTGCGACGCCTTGGAGAAGAGTCCTTCGTGCGCCTCACCGTCATCGCGAAGGACGGGACCGTCCTGGCGGACTCGCAGGCCGACCCTCGCCAGATGGAGAACCACGCGGATCGCCCCGAGTTCATCACGGCCTTGACCGGACGCGTCGGCGTCGCCACCAGACGCTCGCAGACCCTCGGGACGGACTACCTGTACGTCGCCGTCCCGTCCACGCTTGGCGGCGAGCCGTTCGTCGTCCGGGCTGCTGAGCCCCTTGCTCGCGCTCACGATTCCGCTCGCAGCGCGCACACGGCAGGCGTGCTGCTGCTTGCCGCAGCGCTGCTCGGCGCCCTTCTCGCTGCGTGGCGGCTCACGCGGACATTCGCAGAACCCGTCGAGCGGCTCGCAGAAGCCGCGCAGACCATGGCTGCAGGGAACCTGGCCGCGCCGCTCGAAGGGGTGAGCGGCCCCCTCGCCCCTCTGGCCGACTCGCTTTCTTTCCTGCGCGATCAGCTGAGGTCGCGGATCGCACAGCTCGAAGGCGAGCGGGCGCGGCTCCAGGAGGTCATCGATGGGCTGGACGACGCCGTCCTGCTCGTCGAGTCCGGTCGGGTCCTTGCGTGCAACACCGCCGCGAACGAGATCTTCGGCCGCTCGCCAGCACGATCGCTCGCCGGACGGAAGCTCGACTCGCTCGATGGGCCGGAGACACTGCGCGCATCTGTCGTCTCCCTGACGGTCGTGGACACGCCAACAGAGGTGTCCGTCGGCCCCACCCCGCTGCAGCGCACCTACCGCGTCCGCTCGATCCCCTTGCTTGCTCACCACGCTCAGCCAGCCCACCTCGTGATCGTCTCCGACGTGACGCAGAGCGCGCGCCTCGACGCGATGCGTCGGGACTTCGTCGCCAATGCGTCTCACGAGCTGAAGACGCCCGCTACCGGCATCCTCTTGCTTGCCGAGTCAGCGTCGGCCGCCGCGCGCGACGGAGACACCGAGCAGACGCTCTCCTTCCTCCAGAGCATCCACGCGGAAGCCGAGCGGCTGCGAGCACTCGTCGGCGACCTTCTCGATCTGTCGCGCCTCGAAGGGCATGCGACCGCCGCGGGACCGGTCGACGTCCGCAACGCGCTCCAGCTCGCTCTAGCGGCGCATCGCAGGAGCGCCGAGGCCAAGGGGCTTGCGCTCGAACTCGATACCTCCTCGGTGCACGGCCAGGACGTGTACGCCGCCTGCGACCCCACCGACTTGGCGATCGCGCTCGACAACGTGCTCGCGAACGCGATCGCGTACACCGACGCCGGCTCTATCACCGCCCGGCTCTCCCGCCGCGACGGAACCGTCGTCGTCGAGGTCTCAGACACCGGGGTCGGGATCCCGCCAGAGCACCTGCCCCGGGTGTTCGAGCGCTTCTACCGCGTGGACGCAGCCCGGTCTCGGAACAGCGGCGGCACCGGGCTCGGGCTTGCGCTCGTGAAGCACGCCGTCGAGCGCTGCGGCGGAACGGCGTCGATCGCCTCAGAGGTCGGACGCGGGACCACGGTGACGCTCACGCTGCCGGAAGCGTAGGACGCCGGTGCCGTGCGGGCGCGTCGCCAGCGCGGACGGCGAACGCCGCGCTTGACGCCGCCACGACCGACGCCCCCAGCAACACGCCGCCGACGACGTCGCTCAGGTAGTGGACGCCGAGGTAGACTCGCGACGCCGCCATCGAGCCGCCCCACGCGCTCGCGGCGACTGCGGCGGCGACTTTCGCTGCCCTCGACGCGCGTGGGGCGAGTGCGATGAGGACGGCGATGCCGCCCGCGAAGCACACCGCGGCGACGACGTGACCAGACGGGAAGCTCGCGCTCGCGAGAGGCGCACCGAGGTGCGGCGCGACCGGGCGGGGTCGCGCGACCAGCGACTTGACGAGCGTGCTCGCCGCAACGCCGGAAGCGACGTTGACGGCCACGAAGACGCCCTCGCGGCGGCGGCGAGCCGCCAGGAGCAGCAGCACGCTCGCCAGCGTCACGCCGCTCATACCTGCGGTGTCCCCGATCGCAGCAAGCGCGAGAGAGGCGCGGTCCAGAGCCAGCGACCGCAGCCCCGAGACGGCGTCATCCGCCCAGGCGTCGATCGGCCACGCCCCCGGCGCGAGCACGGCGCCGACCGCCATCATCGCGAACAGGGCCGCGAACACAGCCGCCGCCAGCGACATGCGCCGTACGGCGCCACCGCTCCGGAAGCCGAGCTCACCCACGCGCCGTCACCGCGTGGAGGCCTCGATGAGCAGCGGCGCAAGCTGCTTCTTGCGCGACAGCATGCCGTCGACCCACGTCTGCCCGTCTGCAAGCTGGGTCCCCAGCGCGCGCTCGAGCATCCGCGTCTTGCCGGCGGCGCACAGCACGCTGCCCTCTCTGAGCACGTCGGTCACCATCAGGACGAGCAGGTCGTACCCGCGCGCAGCACGCAGCGCTTCGAGAGCACTGCGCACGTCACCGAAGCGCTCGATGGTCTTGCCGGCGTCGACCGTCTCGATCTGGCCGATCGCCACGACCGCGTCTCCGACGCGGTACTCCTTCAAATCGCGCAGCGCCGCCCGCTCGACGTCGTCGTCTTCGGCACGCGCTCGCGCGTCGAACATCTCCAGGCCGAACTCCACGGGCGCAACGCCGATGCGAGCCGCGAGCTCTTGGGCCGTCGCCACGTCTCGCGCGGTGGTCGTCGGGGACTTCAAGAGCACGGTGTCCGTAAGGATCGCCGAAAGCAGGATCCCCGCCATCGGCTCCGGGACCTCGACGCCGAGCTCTCGATAGCGGCCGGCGACGATGGTCGCGGTGGCGCCGACGGGGAGGTTGAGAAAGAGCGCCGGCTGGCTCGTCTGCACGTCGCCGATGCGGTGGTGGTCGATGACCTCGAGCACCTGCGCCTGCTCGATGCCGAGCGCCGATTGCGCCGTCTCGTTGTGGTCGACGAGCACCACCCGGCGACGGCGGCCGCGAACGAGGTCGGTCCTCGTGACGACGCCGAGAAGCGCGCCGTCGTGATCGACGACGACGGCCTCGCGGTGCGGAGACGCCACCATGTCCTCGGCGATCTCCTCGACGAGATCTTCTGGGCCGACGAGCGGCACCGTCACGTCGAGGACCGTGTGCACCGGGCGCGCGAGGTCGGCGAGACGCGCTGCCGCGAACGTGTCGTGCGGCGTGACGATCACGGCCGCCCCGCGCTCCCGTGCCAAAGCGAGCACGTCGCGAGCGGGCGTCTTCCCACCCGTCACCACGAGGCACGCCACGCCCGCCTCGAGAGCCATCGGCTGCGTCCGACGTCGGTCTCCGACGATCAGCACGTCCCCCGGCTTGAGGTAGCCGATCATCGTCTCCAGCTCCATCGCCCCGACGAGCACGTCGCCGGAGACAGTCGCGTCGGGATCGCCCTCGACGAGGTCGCCGTCAACCACGGCCGCCAGGCTCCGCAGCCGCACCGGGCTTTCGGCGAACCCGCGGACGTTCGTCTCCTGCACGTAGCGCTCTGCGAGCGTGGCGGCGCTCACGATGCCCTCGACCGCGCCGTCCCGAACCACGGGCAGGGCGCGCACCCCGTGCTCCCGCATCAGACGGCCTGCCTCGAGCACCGAAGCGTCACGCGAGACTGCGACCGGGTCTGCCGTCATCACGTCGCGGACGCGCGTCTTGACGTGCGCCACCTCCTCGGGAAGATCGATCCCGAACCGCTCGAAGACCCACGCCGTCTCCGGCGGCACCGGCCCGAGCCGGACAGGGAGGTAGACGTTGTCGGCATCGGTCCTGTTCTTCAGGTGCGCGTACGCGACCGCAGAGCAGATCGAGTCGTTGTCCGGGTTGCGGTGGCCGAATACGAGGATGGGACCCACTGGACGCCTCCTGTCGCCGCGCGTCAGCCGTCGATCTTCCTGATGGGAGCGTACCCGAGAAGCAGCTTCTTTGTCCCGAGCCCAGGGAACTCGACCACTACGGCGTCTCCCTGCACCTCACGCACCGTGCCTTTGCCGAAGGTCTTGTGCTCGATGCGATCGCCAGCCGAGAGCACGAGCGGCTCGTGCTCGCGCTCGCGCCGCTGCTGGCCAGACCCGAACACCCGCCCGCCCGCGTCTCGCGACCCAGCGGGCTCGGACGCCCAGCGGACGGAACCGCCGCGGTCTCCCCGTCCCCGGCCACGCGCCGCAGCGCCGAAGCCGGAGGAGCCGACGCCTTCCACGCGCACGCACTCGTCGGGAATCTCCTCGATGAAGCGGCTTGGCGGGTTCTGGTGGCTGCTCCCATACAGCGCTCGGGTGTGAGCGTGCGTGATGTACAACCGCTCCCGCGCGCGCGTCACACCCACGTACATGAGCCGCCGCTCCTCCTCGAGGCGCTGCGGGTCGTACATCGAGTTGACATGCGGGAAGATGCCGTCTTCGAGCCCCACCACGAACACCACCGGGAACTCGAGCCCCTTCGCGGTGTGGAGCGTCATGAGCGTGACGGCGTCGTCGCCCTCGTCGATCTGGTCGAGGTCGGTGCGCAGAGCCGCCCACTCGAGGAACGCCTCGAGCGTGCGCATCTCCGGCTCCTCGTGGACGGCGTCGTACTCCTCGACGACGCCGAGCAGCTCGGCGACGTTCTCGGCGCGCCCTCGCGCCTCCTCGGTGCCTTCCGCCTGCAAGCGCGAGACGATGCCCGCGGCCGCCACGATGGCCTCGACGCGCTCCCGAAGCGGGCCTTCCGCCCGAGCAGCTGCCTCAGCAGCTTCGAGCGCCTCGCGCAGAGCCGCGAGGCGGTTGCGCGCAGCGCCGCTCACCCAGCCCTCGTCGACCGCGCTGCGCACCGCCTCGCCGATGGGGACGCCGGTCGCCACTGCGCGCGCCTCGACCGCGTCGATCGTCGTGCGCCCGACGCCAGGCCACGCCCCCATCAGCCGCTTGTGAGACTGCACGTCGGACGGATTGACGACTGCCTTGAGCCACGCCATGACGTCGCGGACCTCCGCCCGGTCGAAGAACCGGGTCCCGCCGACGAGCCGATACGGGACGCCGGCGCGCAAGAACATGTCCTCGACCACGCGGGATTGGGCGTTCGTGCGGTAGAAGACCGCAAAGTCCGCGTACGCCCTCGACTCGCTCGCGCGCAGCCGTTCGATCTCCTGGGCCACGAATCGCGCCTCGTCACGCTCGTCCTGCGCGACGTAGCGGACGATCGCTTCGCCGCCGACATTGGCGGTCCACAGGGTCTTGGGCTTGCGCCCCAGGTTGTTCGCCACCACGGCGTTGGCAGCGGCGAGGATCGTCTGCGTCGAGCGGTAGTTCTGCTCGAGGCGCACCACCGTCGCCTCGGGATAGTCCTTCTCGAAGTCGAGGATGTTGCGGATGTCGGCGCCGCGCCACGAATAGATGGACTGGTCGTCGTCGCCGACCACCATCAGGTTGCGGTGCTGCGCAGCGAGCAGGTTCACGATCTCGTACTGGGCGTGGTTCGTGTCCTGGTACTCGTCGACGAGGATGTAGCGGAACCTGCGCTGGTAGAACGCTCGCGCGTCCTCGTGCCGTGAGAGAACGAGCCATGCGTTGACGAGCAGGTCGTCGAAGTCCATCGCGTTCGCGTGCGCAAGGCGCGCCTGGTAGGCAGCGTACACCTTCGCTACGACCTTCTCGAACGGAAGCGTGGCCCTCTCTGCGGCTTCGTCTGGCAACACCAGCTCGTTCTTGAGCGTCGAGATCCTCGCGGCGAGCATCTTGGCTGGATACCGCTTGGGATCGAGCTCCGAGTCCGTCGCGATCGTCGTGAGCATCCGCCGAGAGTCGTCCTCGTCGTAGATCGTGAACTGCCGCGACATGCCCAGCCGGTACGCCTCCGCTCGCAGCAGCCGCACGCAGAAGGCGTGGAACGTCATCACCCACATGACGCGCGCGGCTGGACCGACGAGCCGCTCGAGACGCTCCCGCATCTCGTTTGCAGCCTTGTTCGTGAAGGTGATAGCGAGAATCTCCGTAGGCGAGACGCCCCGCTCGCTCACGAGGTACGCGATGCGATGCGTGAGCACGCGCGTCTTGCCTGAGCCGGCGCCGGCGAGCACGAGAAGCGGGCCTTCGGTGGTGGTGACCGCGTCGCGCTGGGCAGGATTGAGTCCGTCGAGGAGGTCGCTCATAGGGCGCTCAGTGTACCCCAAGCGCACGTGCGCCGCCACGGCTTCACTTCACGAACTTGATCATGCTGAAGTGAGCACCCGGGTTGTCTTTCAGGCAGTCGTCGTGGAGCACCTTGCGCTCGCCGCGCACGTAGTGGACGTTCCCGCACTTCACGCACACCGGCAAACCGCACTCGTCGCAGTGCCCGAGGCGCTCTTCGCCTACCGAGCCGCAGTGCGAGCATATCCTGCTTATGGGCTGCTCCGTCACCCGTGACGTCTCCGGTCGTGTCGCGAGGGGGCGTTTGCGGGTGCGTTACGCGAGTGTCCGACCGATAGCGCGTGCCACAGGTTCCAGTTCGGCATAAAGGTTCCGTAATCCTGCAAGGTCGAGCGATTGCGGGCCATCGCAGAGCGCCTCGCGCGGATTCGGATGCACCTCCACCATCACGCCATCGGCGCCAACGGCCACGGCGGCACGGGCGCACGCTGGCACGAGGTCGGCCTGACCTGTGGGATGCGAGACGTCGACGATGATCGGCAGGAGCGACAGCTTCTTGACGACCGGCACCGCGCTGATGTCCAGCGTGAAGCGCGTCGCCGTCTCGAACGTGCGGATGCCGCGCTCGCACAAGATGACGTTCTCGTTGCCCTGCATGGTGATGTAGTTGCTCGCCTGGAGCCACTCCTCGATGGTGGCGGCCATGCCGCGCTTGAACACCACCGGCTTGCGCGACTCGGCGGTCACCGCGCCGATGCGCTTGAGCAGGCTGTAGTTGGCCATGTTGCGCGTGCCGACCTGCAAGATGTCCGAGTACGCGTCGACGAGCTCCACGTGCGCGGAGTCGACGACCTCGGTGACGATCATGAGCCCGTAGGCGTCGGCCGCTTCGCGCAGCAGTTCCAGCCCCTTCTCCTCGAGCCCCTGGAACGAGAACGGAGAGGTCCGCGGCTTGTACGCGCCACCGCGCATGACGCGCACGCCGAGCTCGGACAGCACGGCGGCGACCTCCATCATCTGCTCGCGGCTCTCCACCGAGCACGGCCCGGCGATGAGCGTGACCGGGCCGTCGCGCACGACGGCTTCTGCCGCTCGGGCTGCGTCGGGCGCCATCAGTCCCTCAGCTCCTTCATGACGTGGAGGATCGCCTCGTAGATCTCCCTCAGGTTCTCCGCGTACAGAGGACCTTCGTTGCACAGGGCGAGGTTCGCGAAGATCTCCTCCTCGCGCTTCGGGTCGTACAGCCCCCAGTGCACCTGCGGCTTGAGGTGGCGGATCTCCAGCGCCAGACGCGCGCGCTCGTTCAGGAGCCGTACGATCTGGCAGTCGATCGCGTCGATGCGCTGCCGCAAGTCGGCGATCCTCGCTTGCGCTTCAGCGGAGAGGTCGTCTGTCATGCTGGGCTCCTTCGCGTCGGTGCCGGCGGCCGCCCGGCACGGCGTGCGAGTATTGTACGCCGTGCCCCGGGCTCATGGGACCGCGTGACGCGCGGCGAACGGCCGAGCGGTAGCGAGAACGCGGTGGCCGGACGCGCTCACTTCCCCGCGGGCACCCGCAGGGTCCAACTCTCACTACCGCTCACGCCCGCGCCGGACTGCTGCCAGCTCCACCGGTGCACGTAGCCGTCCTCGGCCGGGAAGACCTGCCGCTCGAACGGCTCGAAGGGCGTCGACGCGCTCGGCCCGACCGGCCGGGAGGTCACGGTCATCGAGCGCTGCCCGCCCAGGCGGAGTTCGAGCCGGCCGCCTGCGCCTCGGACAAGGGTGCCCGAGAAGCGGTACGAGAGCGTTCCGGAGTTCGTGAAGGCGACCCCGCCCACGCGGCCGCCCCCGGAGATCGGGAGCGTGCCTTCGCCGCGCACCGTGGCCGGGGAGACCGAGGTGTCGACGGCGAGGCGCACGGATCCGCGCGCTTCGAGGGTGTTCTCGATGGGGATGCCGCCTGCGTCCATCGACTGCACCTGCGTAAAGACGATGTCCAGGTCGAGGGCGGCGAAGGGGATGGCGTCGGCGGGCGCACCGGGGCCCGCGGTGGAGGTGGTGGCGGTGGAGTCCATGCTCGCCGAGGGCCGAGCGGACGTGCGGTTACCCGACGCGGTGCCGCGCGGAGAACAGGAAGTGAGCACCGCCAGGCACACCGCAACCGTCAGTGCCGCCGCATAGAGCCGTGTGAGCCGCTCGCGCATGGCTATGTGATTCCCTTGCGCGGCGCATTCGTCACCTGGGCACCAAAGAAGGCGACAGAACGGGAAGCCGACGAGCAAGCCCTCTCGCCAGCGCACCGCGGCGAGCACACGGCGCGGTGCCCTTCACTGCGCTCCCAGTCCGAAGAACCGCTCGAAGAACTCGATAAGCAGCGCAAGCACGCGCCGCTTCTTCTCGGCGTGCCCTCCCGCAGGGTCGAACCGGGAGACAGGCGGCAGCACCTGAGTGATTGCAGTGCCGGTGGTCTGCACCGCCCCATCCCGGAAGGCTGCCTCAATGAACCTGCGGGTCGCCTCGGCGTTGAGCCCCTCCGCCTCGATTATTCGCTCGAGCTCCTCGTCACGCTTGCGGCGAACGAACTCCTCCCATGCCTGTCCTACGTCGTCCGGATTCGTCACGTTGATGTGCTCGATGAAGGCCTCGATGAGGTCCTTCTTGCTGCGCAGCGTGGGGCTCGCGCCCACGGCTCGGTCGATCGAGGCGCGGATCTCCACGTCCTCCCCGTCGCCCCGCGACCGTCGCCAGCGCTCCACGAGCATGAGGATGTAGTCGACGTTGATCTCGACCTGTTTGACAAGCTCGATCTCAAAGATGATGTCGTCGTTGACCTGCTCCTTGTCCGCGTCAGCCCTACCACGGTACTCGGCGTACAGGTCCAGGTAGACGCTGCGGTAGTCCTGCTTCTGTCGCTCGGACAGCAGCTCGTCCCCAGCGAACTCGTCGAACGCGGTCAGGATGTTCTCGAGCCTCAATATAGAACCGAACCGTGCGATGAACTCCTTCTGGGCAGCCTCCCCCACAATCGGCTGCCCGAGCGGGAATCGCTCCAGGAGATCCTGTACGTGCCGCGTGTACTCTGCGTAGTAGTCTGCGTAGGGCTTGAGCAGCACGATGCCGCGCGCATCCTTGTCGCCGAACAGGGCGATCGCGTCGTTGGTGGCCTGCTCGAGGTCGCGGAAGCAGACGATGTTGCCGAATGTCTTGACCGAGTTCAGGATGCGGTTGGTGCGGGAGTACGCCTGGAGCAGCCCGTGGGCTCGCAGGTTCTTGTCGACGAACAGCGTATTGAGCGTGGTCGCGTCGAAGCCGGTCAGGAACATGTTGACGACGATGACAAGGTCGATCTCGCGATCCTTGATGCGGCGTGACAAGTCTTTGTAGTAGTTCTCAAACTTGTCAGACGAAGTGTCGTAGCTCGTCCCGAACATCGCGTTGTAGTCCGCGATCGCAGCTTCCAGGAAGTCGCGGGAGGATTGGTCGAGCAGATCGGTCTCGAAGCCCTCCTCGTCGATGTAGTCGCCAACCTCCTCGTTCGCGCCGTAGGAGTAGATGATGCCGACCTTAAGACGCTTGTCCGGTGGAAGGTCCTGCTGCTGACGCTTGAACTCCGTGTAGTAGCGCTTCGCAGCCTCGATCGACGCGGTGGCGAACAGAGCATTGAACCCGCGCAGGCGCTTGCCCTTGATCGAGTACCATTCCGCTCGTTTGGTCTTCTGGTCGAAGTGCTCGAGCACGTAGCCGACGATTTCGGAGATGCGCTCCGGGGCAAGCAGCACGCGCTTGGTGTCTATGGCCGACACGCGCGCGTCTTGGATGTCGTCCGCCATCCTGACCGTGTTCACGTAGTCGATGCGGAACGGCAGCACGTTCTTGTCTCTGATTGCGTCGACGATCGTGTAGGTGTGCAGCCGCTCGCCGAAGACCTGGTCGGTCGTGAGCAGTGTCGGATCGGCGCCACCCGAGACATTCGCGGCGAAGATCGGCGTTCCGGTGAAGCCGAAGAGGTTGTATCGCTTGAACGCCTTGGTGATGGCCTTGTGCATCTCGCCGAACTGCGAGCGGTGACATTCGTCGAAGATGATCACCACGTGGCCGTCGTAGATGCGGTGGCCTTTGTTCGCCGCCACGAACCGCGAGAGTTTCTGGATAGTGGTGATGATGATGCGCGCTTGGGGGTCTTCAAGCTGGCGCTTGAGCACCGCGGTTGAGGTGTTGGAGTTGGCCGCCCCCTTCTCGAACCGGTCGTACTCGCGCATCGTCTGGTAGTCGAGGTCCTTGCGGTCCACAACGAACAGCACCTTGTCCACGCTCGGTAGGCGGCTTGCGAGCTGAGCGGTCTTGAAGCTCGTGAGCGTCTTGCCCGAGCCGGTAGTGTGCCACACGTACCCGCCGGCAGCGCGCGTGCCGAGGAAGCGGTGATTCGTGGAGATCTCGATCTTCTGCAGGATGCGCTCGGTCGCAGCGATCTGGTACGGCCGCATCACAAGCAGCGTCCGGTCGACAGTCAGGACGCAGTACTTCGTCAGGATGTTGAGGAGCGTGTGCTTCGCGAAGAAGGTCCTCGCGAACGACATCAAGTCGAGGATCGGCTCGTTTCGGGCATCAGCCCACCACGAGGTGAACTCGTAGGTGTTGGAGGTCTTGCGCGTGCGCGCCGTACCGGCCCGCTCCTCGATGTGCTGCCGGCGCGTCGTGTTCGAGTAGTACTTCGTGAGCGTGCCGTTGCTGATCACGAAGACCTGGACGTAGTCGAACAAGCCCGAGCCAGCCCAGAAGCTCTCCCGTTCGTAGCGTTCGATCTGGTTGAACGCCTCGCGCAGATCCACGCCCCGCCGTTTGAGCTCCACGTGCACAAGCGGCAGGCCGTTGACGAGGATGGTGACGTCGTAGCGATTGGTCCGGGCGGCGCCTCCCTCGCCCGCCGTCACTTCGTACTGGTTGATGACCTGCAACCGGTTGTTGTGGATGTCCGTCTTGTCGATGAGCTTGACGTTGCGGCTCGACCCGTCGTCCCGCTTGAGCACCTGGACGTAGTCTTCCTGGATGCGCACGGTCTTCTCGACCGGGCCTTCGTCCGCACCCGCGATGTTCTGCCTGAAGAACCGCCCCCACTCGGCGTCGCTGAAGGTCATCCCGTTCAGCGCCTCGAGCTGGCGGCGCAGGTTCGCGATGAGGTCGGCTTCGGTGCGGATCTCCAGGTATTCGTACGCCTGGGCCTGCAGGATCCGGATGAACTCGCGCTCAAGCGCCGCCTCGGACTGGTACGCGGTCTCCTCGGCCGCCTCCGGGAAGTACTCGGCGACGACAGTGTTCTCCGCGCTCACTGCGATGGGGTCGTAGCGTGTCGTTCGCGCGTCAATCATGCGGTGTCCTCTCCGAGGGCGTACGTCATGCGCAGCGCGGCGATGATCTCTTCGATTGAGGTGCGAGGAATCCCGACGGTCGCCGGGTCGTACCCGCCACTGAATGCGCGTTCAAGGAACTCCCCGAAGTCTGCAGCGATGCGCTTCGGGAGCACCAGGCGTTCATCTGCTGAGAGCAGCTGGAAGAGACGCACGACATCTGCCCGATGCTTGCGGATGTCGTCGCTGCTCACCTCCTCGCCCCGCGCGCGACGGTCAGCAAGGTCCACCCAGGCGCGCGCCTTGAGCGGGATCAGGTGCAATGCACCCAGCAGCGGCACACCGTCCACCAGAGTCACTCCCGAGCGCACGAAATCGTAGTAGTCGTCATCGAGCATGATCGCCGAAAGGCTCGAAACCTCCTCCGCGATGGGAAGACGGCCGATCACAGCATCCGCAGGCTGGCCGATCAACCCGGCTCGCCGAGCGAACAACTCGATCATGTACGGGAAGCTGTCATCGGTGGGCGAATGGAACCGGTAGAAGGAGGGCTTCCCGCTGCTCCTGTGCCGATGCTCGTATCCGCCCGCATCGATGAACTTCCAGAAAGCCGCTCCGAACGCGGCATCGAGAGATTCGACGAGCAGCACCACGTCCAGGTCCTTGGTCACCCGGTAGTCGATCCCTGCTCGCGACAACAGCAGATCCACCGCGGCGCCGCCGATCAGTACGTAGCGGTCGCTGAACGCGCTGAAGTGGTCGCGGAAGCGCTCGATGCCTCTCACCACGGCAGCCCCTCCAGCATCCGCCGCAAGGCTCCTTGCACTCGCTCATCGGGATCGTCACGCAGCGAGAGGAACAGCGAGAGCGGATCGACGACGCCGTCTTGGGACAGCGGTGCAGGGTCGTACGACCAGACCTCCATCGTCACGGCGTCCGCTTCTCCGGCGAGCACAGACGCGTCCGGTACGACCGTGCCGCCCGCAGCTTCCAGCTCACGGACCGCCTCGCGACTCACGGCGTACGTTTGAGCGATCGGCTCCGCGAGCATCGTGCGGCGTGACAGCGCGCTCAGCCCTGCCACGTACCAGCACTGAGCATCGATGGGCATCCCGCTGAGAAGCGTCACCCTTCTAAGCACCGGGGTCCGCAGCCGGTCCTGCGCGAGGCGCCAGACTTCGCGGGGGTCGTGAGCGAGACAGACCTCTTTGGTGCGCCCCGTCTTCTGCCTTTTCGCCAGCCCGTGCGCTTCGAGTTCCGCCAGAGACCTGCTCGCGGTCATCAGGCTCTGTCCCAAGATGGGCGCGAGTTCGGTCGCGGACCGAGCGCATCCCACAGCATCGGAATGGAGGAGCAGATAGAGCAGGGTCGCCTGTGATGACGGGCGCAGCACCTCGCGCATCGGCGTCGGCCGACGAGCCCTCGACCTGAAGTCGATGCCGTGTCCTGGCGCATAGAGCTGCGCGCCCGGCACCACGAAAGAGATCCCTTTCTCGATTAGGCGTTGCCGCGCATACGATGGCAGCTGATCGAACACGACGATCATCGCGCCAGGCCAGTGCTCACCGAGAACGACCAGATGCCTTTCGACCACGGCAGGCGTCGATTGCTCGCGCGCGAACAACCACAGCGTGGGTTCCCCGCCCAGCTCACCGTGCAGCATCAGGTACGCATTCGACAGGTACCGCGGCAAGGCACCAGTCCCCGGCCACGGACGCATGTCGACCTGGGCGTGAAGCGTCTTGGCGATGTATGTCTTCGTCGCCAAGACGATATCGTGGTGACTGTCGCGTTCCTCGCTCATTGATAACACCGCAATGCATACTAACATAGGCAATGTTAGTATGCAATCCAAGTGTTAGGCTCCGGAAGCCCGTACCACGTGGCACCTCGTGACCAGAGCACCCAGTGCCCCTGCTTTCCCGGCAAGCACCCTCTACATGTGACTGACGAGCCCAATCACCGCTCGTTGCCCGAAGCCCGGCGAACTTGCGTCAGGCCGTATCGCTATTAAGATTGGGACCGACATAGCAGCAGGGAGGGTGACGTGCATGCTTTTGGAGGCACATGGAGTAAATTGAAGCTCGACTGCGTCGAGGAGTACGCCCGTGCATACCTGAAGGTGATGCAGAAGCAGCCACGGTACACGCTCGAGTACGTGGATGCCTTCGCTGGTCGCGGGACGCAGACCGTCAGAACACGGGGCGTATCGACGGACATGTGCTCGTTCTTCGGTGATGAGTCCGAGCGCACGGACACCGAGGAGTTTCTGATCGGCTCGGCACTTCGCGTCCTGAGAGCTTCGTCGCAGGCAAGACGACCGTTCGACCGCTTCACGTTCATCGATGCGGACCGCGATTCATGCGATGAACTCCGGTCCCGCGTCGCTTCCGAATACCCAACACTCATGCCCGCCGTCAACATCGTCTGCGATGACGCGAACGCTGCTCTGAAGCGGTACGTTGGCGCTGCGGACTGGAACACCACTCGCTCGCTCGTGTTCCTCGACCCGTACGGACTTGAAGTCGAGTGGGACCTGATCTGCAAGCTCGCTGACACCAAGGCATGTGATGTCTGGTATCTCTTCCCACTCGGCGGCGTCATCCGGATGATGAAGAACGACGGCGATCTCCCTGATGCCTGGTCGTCGCGCCTCGACAAGCTGTTCGGCTCCCATGATTGGTACGACGAGTTCTACAAGCCCAGCCCACAACAATCGCTGTTCGGGCCAGGTGATGAGATACTCACCAAGGATGCGACCACCGAGCACGTGGTCGCCTACATCCGGCGCAGGTTGGGCGATGTCTTCGCAGCCGTGTCAAGTGCCGCGGTTCTCCGGAACAGCAAAGGGGCGCCCCTGTTCGCTCTGGTCCTGGGCGTGTCGAACCCCAGCCCGAAAGCACAGGCTGCCGCACTTCGAATCGCGAACCACTTGGTGAAAGGCCTGAACCGGCTATGAGCTCAACCAAGATCGAGTGGACGGAAGCCACGTGGAACCCTGTGACCGGATGCTCCAAGGTCTCTCCTGGATGCGCGCACTGCTATGCCGAGCGAATGGCGCGGCGCCTCCGGGCCATGGGCCACCCGAATTACCGCGACGGGTTCGCCGTGCGGACCCACGAGCATATGCTCGCGACCCCATACACGTGGTCAAGCCCGCGCCGTGTATTCGTCAACTCCATGGGTGACCTCTTCCACGAGGATGTGCCCACCGAGTTCATCGAGCGGGTCTTTGACGTGATGCGCAACACCCCTCGACACACCTACCAAGTGCTCACCAAGCGCGCCGAGCGGCTGTCTGCATTGGCGCAGCACCTTACCTGGCCTGACAACGTCTGGATGGGTGTCACCGTGGAGGACAACGAGCGCCTGAGCCGCGTGTCCCACCTGCTCACCGTCCCGGCACGCGTGAGGTTCCTCTCCGTAGAACCGCTCCTGGGACCGCTCCCAGACCTGCAACTGTCAGGGATCCACTGGGTAATCGTCGGCGGGGAATCCGGACCCGGTGCGCGCCCCATGCGCGCGGAGTGGGTCATCGACATACGGGATCGCTGCGTTGACGCCGGCATCCCGTTCTTCTTCAAGCAGTGGGGCGGTGTACGGAAGAAGGCCGCCGGACGACGGCTCCAAGACCGGACATGGGACGAGATGCCGCTTGCGCCGGCGGTTGTTGTCTGAGGAAGGTCAGGTGGGCGCCGCTACCTGGTCTAGGCAACACCCGATCATGACGCGGTTTCTTTGAAGACGAGCAGCCTATCGCGGTAGTACTCGTACTGCTGGCGGCGAGCAGCGATCTCGGCCGGCAGACCAGAGCTGAGGTCGTTCACGAGCGCGTCGAACTTGTCGAGGATGGCGGCGATGCGCCGCTGCTCTTCAAGCGAAGGGACAGGGAATCGCACCTGGGCCAACCGGCGCTTCGAGACGTTGAATCGTGTGACTCCGCTCGCCGTCTTCACAAGCTGCCTACGCATGCCTGCGGATCGGAACAAATGCTTTGCGAAGTCGGGATACAGAAGATCTGGATCATGCGGACGAAACCCAATGCAGAAGCTGTTCAGGTACAACGGCTCATCGATTGCCGCAGTCACGACCGAGGAGACCGCGACTTCATCCGCAGACTCTGAGGAACCCGTGAACAGCACATCGCCACGGCGCAACGCGCGCTGGCGTTCTCCTGAGGCCACACGCACGAAGTCGTCCGGGACCGTGTCAATAGCGATGTGGTTGAACACGTTCGTGTATGAAACGTAGCGCGCATTGCCATTAGCGAAGTCGGTCTTGGACTTCCCAGTGAGACCACCGAAGATAGTGCCGACCTCACCCAGCGTCGCCCACCGGACGCTGCCCTCGGGGAAGGTCAGAAGCGAGTCGCGGTAATGGGCATACTGACGCCGCCGGGCTTCCAGCTCCGCTTCCAGCTCCGCTTCCAGCTCCGCTTCCAGCGTCGTGAACAAGTCCAGTATACGCACGATCTCTCGCTGCACTTCGAGCGGCGGGACGGGGATTCTGAACTTCTTGAATCCGCACATGTCCACGGAAGCAAAACTCGAAGTGGTGGTGTTCTTCTTGCACCAGTCGTCGAGGATGAAGCAGTAGTAGTAGACGAACTTCATGTCGAGGCGCTCTCGGAACTTCGGACGCGGCCACATGGCAGTGAATCTCTGGTTAGACAGAAACGGGACTCGGATCAACGCATGTTCGCCCACGGTCGCCGAAGTAGCGACGATGATTGAGTCAGGCGGGAATAGGCGCCCGCCTTTGACGGCCGATTCGGGGATGTGCTGAATCGCGTCCTCGAGAATCCCGCCGTTCTCTCGGATATCTTCCATCCGGAACCATGGCACGGTGCCATTGGTCCAATTCGACGGGTCGGACTTGGGAGGCGTGTAGCCATTCTTCGTCTCGAATACCTCGCCCAGCGGCCGATATGGCACCCCGTCCGGGCACAGCTCGGCGATCAGCTTGTCGATCCGGCTCACTTCCCGCCCTCCAGCTCCGCCACGATCGCATCGATCTGCGCGCGCAGCTCGGCCTGCCGCGCCACGATGCGCGCGATCTCGGCGTTCAGCGCCGTGATGTCGATCTCCTCGCGCGTGTCGGGCTGCTCCACGTACGAGCTCACGGCGATGTTGTAGTCGTTCTCAGCGATCTCGGCATTCGGCACCAGACGCGCAAAGTGCTCCACATCCTTACGCTCCGCATAGGCGTCCAGGATCCTCTGACGGTTCTCCTCGGTGAGCTTGTTCTTGTTGCCCACGCGCACGAACTCGGCTGAGGCGTCGATGAAGAGCGTGGCGTTGTCGGCCTTCGACTTCTTCAGCACGATCACGCACGTGGCGATGGTGGTGCCGAAGAACAGGTCCGGCGGCAGCTGGATGACCGCGTCGACGTAGTTGTTGTCGATGAGGTACTTGCGGATCTTGCGCTCAGCGCCGCCGCGGTAGAGCACACCGGGGAACTCGACGATGGCCGCCGTGCCGTCGACGCTAAGCCAACTCAGGATGTGCATCGTGAAGGCGAGGTCGGCCTTGGACTTGGGTGCGAGCACGCCAGCGGGCGCGAAGCGCGGGTCGTTGATGAGGAGCGGATTCGCGTCGCCGTCCCACTTGATGGAGTACGGCGGATTGGAGACGATCGCCTCGAACGGCTGGTCGTCCCAGTGGGCGGGTTCCAGCAGCGTGTCGCCGTGCGCGATGTCGAACTTCTCGTAGTTGATGTCGTGCAGGAACATGTTGATGCGCGCAAGGTTGTAGGTGGTCAGGTTGATCTCCTGGCCGAAGAATCCCTGGCGCACGTTGTCCTTGCCAAGCACCTTGGCGAACTGCAGCAACAGGGAGCCTGACCCGCATGCGGGGTCGTAGACCTTGCTCACCTCGGTCTTGCCAAGCACCGTGATCCTCGCGAGCAGGTTCGAGACCTCCTGCGGCGTGAAGAACTCCCCGCCCGACTTGCCCGCGCTCGATGCGTACATCGTCATCAGGTACTCGTACGCATCTCCGAAGGCGTCGATGGTATGGTCCTCGAAC
Organism: Coriobacteriaceae bacterium EMTCatB1; assembly: GCA_001950395.1. Taxonomy (GTDB): domain Bacteria; phylum Actinomycetota; class Coriobacteriia; order Anaerosomatales; family Anaerosomataceae; genus Parvivirga. The sequence continues at coordinate 42,907 of BDLO01000001.1, read as the reverse complement.
CGCCCCAGGTCGAGGTCGCCGATCGCGTCCATGAGCTTCACGAGCTTCTCATTACGCTTCGCCACCGTCGGCCCGAGCTTGGGACTGTTGACATCGAAGTCATCGAAGAGTCCTTTGAGGTCGTCCTCGCTCGGTGTGCCGACCGCCGAGCCTTCGATGTTCCGGAAGACCTGCTCGAGCGTCTCGTTGAGGTTCTCATCGTGGCGCGCGCGCTTGCGCACGTTCTGGAAGAGCTCGCTCGGCAGGATGTAGAAGCCCTTCTCCGCCACAGTCTCCGCGCGGCCGAACTCGGCCTGCTCATCCGTCAGCGCTGCGTAGTCGAAGTCAGGGTTGCCAGCCTTGCGCTCCAGCTCGTTGAGATAGGCGCACAGGTTCTCGGAGATGAACCGGTAGAAGAGCATCCCGAGCACGTAGCTCTTGAAATCCCACCCGTCCACCGATCCGCGCAGATCGTTGGCGATACGCCAGATCGTCTTGTGCAGTTCTGCTCTTTGAGCTTCCTTCGTGGTAGGTGCCATGCTCACCTGCGCCTTCCCTGTTTCTTCACCGACGCCGGAAGAACCCTAGCGCATCGGCCTGACACGGACGACGTGTCCATCGAGGCCGGGACACCCGAAAGGCGCGTGCTGCCCTCACCGAGGAATCCGCCCGACGGCCAACAGATCGGGGTGCTCGGCAACCCACGACTGCACGTCGTGCTCGATTTCGTACGGCTCCTCACTGATGCGCACCAGCCGCCCGCCCGTCTTGATGAACATCGCGCGGCTCACCGGCCCTCCTCAAGGCTCACTCCTCTGGAGCCGCGACCGTCCAGATACGCTTCAGGGGCAACTCGGCCTTGATGTCGTCGTCGAGCTGGTCATAATGCTCAAAAAGCTCTTCGAGCAGCTCGTTCTGTGTCCACAGCCGCACACGGAAGAAGCTCGCAGCCATGTCCTTCGGCACAGGTCCCTTGAAACCACCCCAGGCAACGAACAGCCCCTCGGTTGCCCCGAACTTCGTTACCGCACCCAGGAGCTTGTCTACCGCTTCGCGGCCTGTGGGCGACTCTACCGACTTCACTTCAACACACAGTCTCGGCTCCCCGAAGCCGAGCGGCCCTGCCCCCGCCAGGATGTCGACGCCGCCATCAGGACCCGCAGGGCTGAGATACGTCGTGTACCCTTGCGCTCGGAGAATCGCATCCACGAGCCGGGTCAACTCGTGTCCCTTGAAGCGCGCAGAGATGAGCTGCGCAATCTGGTCGCGAGCAAGCTCCTCGAGATCCGTGCTCGCAGTCACCTCGTCCACGAGGTCTCTTGCAGCGGCACCACCAGCAAGCTCCTCGGGTTTCCACCCGTTCTTGCGCATGGCTTCCAGCCGCGCCTCGGCGTTGTTGCGCGTGATCCGACAAATCGTCATGAACGCACCGAAGCTGTACAGAAGGTCCTTGCCAAAGTGCGCACGCGGCACGGGGTCGAAGACCCACTTCACCGGAAGCCAGTGATAGAACGGTTCTGGACCCTTCGGCTCAAAGTGATACGGTCCAACGATTTCTCCGACTTGGATGGCTCGCTGGCTCTTCAGTGGGAGAACCACGAGGTCGCCTTCTTTGATCTCATGCGCGAACGGCCAGACCTGGCTCGCCCAGTTCATGATGGTCTTGGCCTTCGCGTCCGGGTAACGCACCGCCATCGCGTCCCGGAGCGCCTTCTGGTTCGGCAGCTTCGAGAGGTCTACGTCGAGGCGCTCCCATGTGACGTACACACGGCTTTCGATCAAGAACTTCTGCTCGTATTCACCGTGTGAGCCCGCTCGAATCAACCACACTGCCATCGGTTCCACCTCACTCGCACGCTCATGGGTGACGCTCCCGGCCTGAACTGATGCGCCCTCCCCCTACTCCCACTCGATCGTGCCAGGCGGCTTGCTCGTGATGTCGTAGGCGACGCGGTTGATGCCCTCCACCTCGTTCACGATGCGGTTCGAGATGCGGGCGAGCAGGTCGTGCGGAAGCCGCGCCCAGTCGGCGGTCATCGCGTCGGCGGAGGCCACCGCGCGCACGATGATCGGGTGCCCGTAGGTGCGCTCGTCGCCCATCACGCCCACCGAGCGGATGTCGGGCAGCACCGCGAAGTACTGCCACACCTGGCGCCCGGTGTCCCACGCGCCGATCTCCTCGCGCACGATGGCGTCGGCGCGCCGCAGGATCTCCAGCTTCTCGCGCGTCACCTCACCGATGATGCGCACCGCGAGCCCCGGTCCCGGGAACGGCTGCCGGTGCACGATCTCCTCAGGTAGCCCGAGTTCGGTGCCCACCGCGCGCACCTCGTCTTTGAACAGCCACTTCAGCGGCTCGATCAGATCGAAGTGCACGCCCTCGGGGAACGGGATGAGGTTGTGGTGGCTCTTGATCTTCGCGGCGGTCTTGCTGCCGCTCTCGATGACGTCGGGGTAGAGCGTGCCCTGCGCGAGCCACTTCACGCCTTCGAGCTTCTGGGCCTCCTCGAAGAAGACCTTCCAGAACTCCTCGCCGATGATGCGCCGCTTCTGCTCGGGGTCCGTCACGCCGGCGAGAAGCGACAAGAAGCGCTCGGATGCGTCTACGTGCACGAGGTTGACGTGGAAGGCGTCACGGAACGTCCGCACCACCTGCTCGGCCTCGTCGAGCCGAAGCAGCCCGTGGTCGACGAACACGCAGGTCAGCTGGTCGCCGATCGCACGGTGCAGCAGCGCCGCCACCACGCTCGAATCGACGCCGCCGGAAAGCCCGCAGATCACCCGGTCGGAGCCGACCTGCTCGCGGATGCGGGCCACCGACTCGTCGATGATGTTCACCATCGTCCAGGTCGGCGGGATGCCCGCGACCTCGTACAGGAAGTTGCGGATGATGCGCTGCCCGAACTGGGTGTGCGCCACCTCGGGGTGGAACTGCGTCGCGTACAGCCGCCGCTCAGGGTCCTCCATCGCGGCCACTCGCGTCGTGGGCGTGGAAGCGGTCACGCGGAACCCAGGCGGCACCTCCCCCACGCTGTCGCGGTGGCTCATCCAGCACTGCGAGACCTCCGGCACGCCCTCGAACAGGGCGCTCGCGGGTTCGGTCACGCGCAGCTCCGCGAACCCGTACTCGCCGACGTCCGTGCGCGGCACCGTCCCGCCGAGCTGCGTCGCCATCTCCTGGATGCCATAGCAGAAGCCGAGCACGGGGATGCCGAGCTCGAGCACGCGCTTGTCCATGTGCGGCGCGCCCTCTGCGTACACGCTCGCAGGGCCGCCGGAGAGGATGATCGCAGCCGGCTTGCGGCGCTCGACCTCCTCGGCGCTGATGTCGAACGGCACGATCTCGCTGAACACGCGCGCCTCGCGCACGCGCCGCGCGATCAGCTGCGCGTACTGCGCGCCGAAGTCGAGGACGAGGACCGTTGGCTGCGACAGGTGCTCCGTCATCCCGGCGGCCGCCTACTTGCCCATGCCGACGCCCTGCGTCTGCTGCAGGACCTTGCCCTCGGTCTGCAGCGCCGGGGCGATCATGACCTCCGCCTTCTGGAACGACTTGAGGTTCTCGTAGCCGCAGGTGGCCATCGAGGTCCGAAGCGCGCCGAAGAGGTTGAGCGTTCCGTCGTTCTCGTGGGCCGGACCGACGAGGATCTGCTTGAGCGTGCCCTTCCGTCCTGCGTAGACGCGCGTGCCGCGCGGCAGGTCGGGGTGGAAGGTCGCCATGCCCCAGTGGTACCCGCGGCCAGGCGCTTCCTCGGCGGCGGCGAGCGGCGAGCCGATCATCACCGCATCCGCGCCGCACGCGATCGCCTTCGCGACGTCACCGCCCGTGCGCATGCCGCCGTCCGCGATGACGTGGCAGTACTGCCCGGTCTCGTCGATGTGGCGCAGGCGAGCCGCCGCAGCGTCCGCGATCGCGGTGGCCTGCGGCACGCCGATGCCGAGCACGCGACGCGAGGTGCACGCGTGGCCGGGTCCGACACCCACCAGCACGCCCACCGCGCCCGTCCGCATTAGGTGCAGCGCGCCCTGGTAGGAGCAGCAGCCGCCGATGATGCACGGGATGTCGAGGTCGCGCACGAACGCGTTGAGGTCGAGGGGCTTGTCGTACGACGAGACGTGCTCGGCGCTCACGACCGTGCCCTGGATGACGAGGATGTCCAGCCCGCCCGCGAGCGCGTGCTCGATGTAGCGCTCCACGTTCTGCGGGGTGAGCGAGGCAGCCGCGAGCACGCCGCCGGCCTTGATCTGCTTGATGCGCTCAGTGATGAGCTCGGGCTTGACCGGCTCCTTGTAGATCTCCTGCATGCGAGCCGTGGCCTCTTCCTTCGGGAACGAGGCGATGGCGTCCAGCTGCGGCGCGGGGTCTTCGTAGCGCGTCTGGATGCCCTCCAGGTTGAGGACCGCGAGCCCGCCGAGCCTGCCCATCTCGACCGCGAACGCCGGGTCGACGACGCCGTCCATCGCGGAGGCGAGCACCGGCAGCTCGAAGCTGTAGGTCTTGCCCCGGAACGAGAATTCCCAGTGGATGTCCACGTCTCGTGGGTCACGCGTCCTGCGCGAGGGCACGATGGCGATGTCGTCGAACCCGTACGCCTGACGCGCGGTCTTGCCCCGTCCGATCTCGAGCTCCATGCTGGCGGCGCCTCCTCTATCTCAACAGATCCCTGATAACGACCCCTATGTGCGACAAGGACCAGACCGGTACGCCCGAGAAGCGGCTGCGATCTGGTCCACGATGCCCGGAGACGATCCGGGGTCCTCGGTTCTGTGTATTCTAGGGGTTTCCGCGAGCCGAAGGAACACCTTTCGCTCGGCGGCTCGAGACTTCCTCACACGTTGAAGCGGAAGTGCATCACGTCGCCGTCTTGGACGACGTACTCCTTCCCCTCCATCCGTAGCTTGCCAGCGGCCCTGACGGCGGCCTCGGAGCCCAGCGCGTCGTAGTCCGCGAACGAGATGACCTCCGCCTTGATGAACCCGCGCTCGAAGTCCGAGTGGATGACCCCCGCTGCCTCAGGCGCCTTGGCGCCGGCGCGCACCGTCCACGCCCGCACCTCCTTGGGGCCCGCGGTGAAGAAGCTGATGAGCCCGAGCAGCCGGTACGCCTCGCGGATGAGCGCATTCAGCCCCGGCTCCTCAAGCCCCTCGACGGCCAGGAACTCCTCCAGCTCTCCCGGATCCAGCTCGGCCATCTCGGCCTCGATCTTCGCGCAGATCGGGATCGGCGTAAGCCCGTCGATCTCGGGCAGCGGCTCGTGGATCTGCTCCTCGTCGACGTTCGCGACGTACAGCATCGGCTTCATGGTGAGCAGGTGCAGGTCGCGCAGGTGCTCGCGCTCCTCGTCCGTCATCGCCATCGTGCGCGCGCGATGGCCCTGCGACAGGTGGTCGTACACGCGCCGCACCGTCGCCAGCTTGGCAGCGGACGCCGCGTCGCGCTTCGCGTCCTTCTCGATGCGCGGCAGCGCGCGCTCGACGGTGCCGAGATCCGCGAGGACGAGCTCCGTACGGATGGTCTCGACGTCAGAGAGCGGGTCCACCTTGCCCGCGACGTGCACGACGTTGGGGTCCGAGAAGAAGCGCACGACCTCGACGATCGCGTCGGTCTCGCGGATGTTCGCGAGGAACTGGTTGCCGAGCCCCTCGCCCTCGCTTGCGCCTCGCACAAGTCCGGCGATGTCCCAGAACTCGACGGTGGCCGGCACGACACGCTCGGGCTTGACGATCTCAGCGAGCCGGTCGAGCCGCCGGTCCGGAACCGGCACGATGCCCACGTTGGGATCGATGGTCGCGAAGGGGTAGTTCGCAGCGTCGACCTGCTTGCGCGTGAGCGCGGTGAACAGCGTCGACTTCCCCACGTTGGGAAGCCCGACGATACCGATAGAGAGCGACACTCGATCCTCCTGACCCGGCGAACGGCCTAGAGCGAGGCGTACGGATCGAGCGGATCGAATGCCTGCACGTTCCAGTCGATGCCCAGCTCGCGCAGCTTCTCGTAGTACTCCTGCTCCGAGTACTCGCGGTTCAGGATGTGGAACCGCGCCCCGTTCAGCCCGACGCAGTATGCGCAGTCCCGGCAGTCCACGCACTGGACGCACTCGATGAGGCTGTCGCAGTTGTGGCAGCTGATCGCCGCACGTGAGTTGTACACGTAGTTGCAGTTGCGGCACGCCTCGACGTTGAAGCAGCCGTAGTTATTGTGCTGGTCGCGGTCGTGCGTGTGCTCGATCTTGAGCCGCTGCCATTCGGCAAGGAACTGTCGCTTCATCTCCCTGCTCCTCTCGCGCGTCACATGATAGCGCACCCTGCGACACAAGAGGCCCCGAAGGCGCACGCCTCCGGGGCCTCGTTCGCTCGATGCGACGAGCGGCTTAGTACATGCCGCCGCCCATGCCGCCGGCCATGCCAGCGTCCTTCTCCTTCTCTGGGATGTCCGAGACGGTGGTCTCGGTGATGAGGATGAGCGACGCGATCGACGCGGCGTTCTGGAGCGCAGAGCGCGTGACCTTCACCGGGTCGATGACGCCCATCTTCACCATGTCGCCGTACTCGCCGGTAGCGGCGTTCAGGCCGTGGCCCTTCTCCATCGCCGCGACCTTCTCGACGACGACCGAGCCCTCGAAGCCGGCGTTGTCCGCGATGGTCTTCAGCGGCGCGGTGAGCGCCTTGCGGATGATCTTGACGCCGATCATCTCTTCCTCGTCGAGCTTGAGCGCGTCGAGCGCCTTAGCGGCGTTCACGAGCGCGACGCCACCGCCGGGCACGATGCCTTCCTCGACCGCCGCACGAGTCGCCTGCAGCGCGTCCTCGATGCGGTGCTTCTTCTCCTTGAGCTCGACCTCGGTCGCGGCGCCGACCTTGATGACCGCCACGCCGCCGGAGAGCTTGGCCAGCCGCTCCTGGAGCTTCTCGCGGTCGAAGTCCGAGTCGGTGTTCTCGATCTCGGTCTTGATCTGGTTGATGCGGGCCTTGATCTGCTCCTCGGAGCCCTTGCCGCCGATGATGGTGGTGTCCTCCTTGGTGACCTTCACCTTCTCGGCGCGGCCCAGCATGTCGAGCGTCACGTTCTCGAGCTTGTAGCCGAGCTCCTCGCTCACCACCTGGCCGCCGGTGACGATTGCGATGTCCTCCAGCATCCGCTTGCGGCGGTCGCCGAAGCCAGGCGCCTTGACGGCGACAGAGGTGAACGTGCCGCGGAGCTTGTTCACGATGAGCGTCGCCAGCGCCTCGCCCTCGACATCCTCAGCGATGATGAGCAGCGGGCGGCCGGCCTGCATGACCTTCTCGAGCACCGGCAGCAGGTCCTGGATGTTGCCGATCTTCTGGTTCGCGACCAGGATGAACGGATCCTCGAGCACCGCCTCCATGCGGTCCGGGTCGGTGATCATGTAGGGCGAGATGTAGCCCTTGTCGAACTGCATGCCCTCGACGGTCTCGATGTCGATGCCGAAGGTCTGCGACTCCTCGACGGTGATGACGCCGTCCTTGCCGACGACCTCCATCGCTTCGGCGATCTTGTTGCCGATGGTCTCGTCAGCAGCAGAGATCGAACCGACGTGCGCGATCTCGTCCTTGTCCTCGACCTCCTTGGCATTGGCGCGGATCTCGTCCACGACCGCCTCGACGGCCTTCTCTATGCCGCGCTTGATCGCGAGCGGGTTGGCGCCCGCCGCCACGTTGCGCAGCCCCTCGCGCACGATCACCTGCGCGAGCAGCGTCGCGGTGGTGGTGCCGTCACCGGCCACGTCGTTGGTCTTGGTCGCAACTTCCTTGACGAGCTGAGCGCCCATGTTCTCGATGGGGTCCTCCAGCTCGATCTCCTTGGCGATGGTCACGCCGTCGTTCGTGATCGTCGGCGCGCCGAACTTCTTCTCGAGCACGACGTACCGGCCCTTCGGACCGAGCGTCACCTTGACGGCATCAGCCAGCTTGTTGACGCCGGCCTCGAGGCCGCGGCGTGCTTCTTCGTCGAACCTGATGTCCTTGGCCATGTAGACGGACTCCCTCCTTCACGTTCTCCTGACAGACTGCGATCACTGCTCGATGATGGCGAGGACGTCGCCCTGCGACATGATGAAGTACTCCTCGCCGTCGATCTTGACCGAGGTCTTGCCCCACTCCTTGTAGATGACCTTGTCGCCGACCTTGACGTCCATCGGGACGCGCTTCTCGCCCTCGTCGTCCCAGCGGCCGTCGCCCACGGCGATGACCTCGCCCTGCTTCGGCTTCTCCTGGGCGGTGTCGGGGATGATCAGGCCGGACTTGGTCTGCTCCTCGGCCTTCGCCGGCTTGACGACGATGTTGTCGAACAGCGGCTTCAGTTTCATGCTCTGCCCTCCTGTCTCCTTCCAAGACGGACCCTGCACTCTGCCGCTTGAGCCAGCAAGCAGCACAAGCAGCTGTTCTACCAGACTGCTAGCACTCACGAGGCGCGAGTGCTAGCACGACGCATGATAGTACCCACCTTGCTCCGATTTCAAGCGGGTTTTTGCGCGATCTAGCAAGAAACTTGAGTGTGCTACGCTCAGATTCTAGCGTCAGCGCCCCTCAAGTGCATCACCGCGGATGCCTCAGCGCTCAGACCGAGGAACCGGCCACGGAGGATCTCGTCGTGCGCCACCGCGGCGATCATCGCTGCGTTGTCCGTGCACAGCGGCATCGGCGGTACCACGAGCCGCACTCCTCGCTCACCGAGCGCATGCGCAAGCGCCTCTCTCAGAGCCGCGTTGGCGGCGACGCCGCCCGCGAGCACGACCGAGCGCACGCCGCGCTCCGACACCGCAGCAAGCGTCTTTGCGACCTGCACGTCGATCACTGCCGCCTGGAACGACGCTGCGATGTTCGGCAGGTTGAGCTCCCTGCCCGCAGCGCGCTCGCGCTGGACGTACTGCAGGACGGCGGTCTTCAGCCCCGAGAGCGACACGTCCAAGTCCCCGCTTCTCAGCATCGCGCGAGGGAATGGGATGGCCTCCGGATCCCCCTCCGCTGCGAGCCGAGAGATGACCGGTCCGCCTGGGTACCCGAGACCCAGCAGCTTCGCCACCTTGTCGAACGCCTCGCCTGCGGCGTCGTCGAGCGTCCTGCCGAGCACCTCGTGCCGTCCCCACTCCGGCACGTGCACGAGCATCGTGTGTCCACCGGAGACGATGAGGGCGACGAACGGCGGTGCTAGACGCGGGTCGTGCAGCCGCGCCGCGTAGAGGTGCCCTTCGAGGTGGTTCACCCCGACAAGCGGCAGGTCTCTCACAAACGCGAGCCCCTTCGCGTAGGCGACCCCGACGACGAGCGCCCCCACGAGCCCAGGGCCTTGCGTCACCGCCACCGCGTGCAGGTCGCCGAGACCGATGCTCGCGCGCTCGAGCGCCTCGTCCACGACGCCCACGATCGCCTCGGTGTGCTTCCTCGACGCGATCTCCGGAACCACGCCGCCGAACCTCGCGTGGAAGTCGACCTGGCTGGCGACCACGCTTGAGAGCAGCTCGCGACCGCCTCGCATCACCGCTGCTGCGGTCTCGTCGCACGAGCTCTCGATGGCAAGCACGACGTCAGAGCCCTCGCGCGCGGCGCGCATCGCCGCGAGGTGCGGACGGATCGGCCTCGACCACAGGACGAGCGCGTCCTCGCCCGTCTCGGGGTAGTACGACGTCCTGCGACCCGCTACGTCGAACCCGCAGCTCAAGTACAGGTCGATCGCCGCGGCGTTGCCGGTTGCGACCTCGAGCGTCATCCGGCTCGCGCCGAGCCGGTCCGCCTCGTCAGCCAGCGCCCAGAGCAGCGCTCTGCCGATTCCGCGCCTCCGATACGCTGGATCCACCGCCAAGTCCATGACGTGCGCTTCGGTGCCCACGACCATCACGCCGCCGAATCCGACGACGCTTCCGTCGTCCTCCTCGGCAAGCAGCCATGCACGGTCCGGTCGCCCGATCTCCTCAGCGATCTGCGCCTCGCTCCACGGGGCGAGGAAGCTCGCCTGCTCGATCCGCATGACGGCCTTGAGGTCAGCGGCCCGCATCGGGCGGATCCTCACGAGCGGTCACCGCCTTCCGAAGGACCCGCGACGCCGGTAGCGCCTGGCTCGCGCGACAGGCCCGCCCGCTTGCGCTCCGCTTCCTCGGCGTCGGAGAGCCTCGTGTACACGGGCAGCAGGACTGCTGGGTGAGCGGCAGCGTACGCTTCGTCCCTGCTCAGCCCGGCGATCGCCCGAAGCGTGCTTGCCCCCTCCGCCACCCACGCTGCACGCACGATGGAAGCCCCGTCCGGCACCCAGAGGCGCTCTTCGGCGTACACGGCGCGGTCGCCCATCTCTCGCTCGAAGATCGCCCTGTGCTTGCGCAGCCCGGTGCCGATGAGGACCACGCTCTCGCCCAGCCCGGCCCACTCCGCCGCGACCTCCTGCGGCGTCGCGACGCAATCGGAGGAGAGCCGCTTCACGACGCCGTCGCCCTCGACGCGGAACAGCGCGGGGTACACCTCGCCCCGCATCGCGTCGGTCACGACCCCCACGAGGCCGGGGCGCGTCCACCGGTGAGCGATCGCCTCCGACGTCCCGAATCCGACGAGCGGAGCACGCAGGCCGTGCGCCATGCCTTTCGCAGTCGCGACCGCTATGCGCACGCCCGTGAACGATCCCGGGCCCCTGCCGCACGCGACCGCCTCGACGCCGGATGCGCGTGCACCGACCTCTTCGAGCAGATCCTCCACGGTGCGCACAAGCACTTCGTTCGCCGCTCGCGGCGCCAGGAACGAACGCTCGGCAATCACCGAACCCGGATCGTCCAGGTCGCCGATGCCGACCGCGACCTGCTCTGTCGCGGTGTCTATCGCAACGAACGGCCTCACCGAAACCCCGCCTTCTCGCACGCCGCCAACCAACCGCTCGCCATCTGTGTGCTGCGAGGTCCGCCTGCCAGAACCTCGAACGTGCGCTCATCGCCCTCGCCCACTCGGATGATCACGGCAAGGTGGTCGCTTGGAAGCTCCTCAGGGAACTTGTCGCCCCACTCGATCATGGACACGCCACCGGACTCGAGCATCTCCGCAAAGCCGATGTCATCCAGCTCCGCTGAGTGCTCGAGGCGGTAGAGATCGAAGTGGCACAGCGGCACCCGCCCAGGATGCACCACGAGCAAGTTGAAGGTCGGGCTCGACACCGGCTCCTGCACGCCGAGCCCTCGCGCGACCCCCTGGACGAGGTGCGTCTTGCCTGCGCCGAGATCTCCGGTGAGTGCGACCACGTCGCCAGGCTCGAGCAGGCTCGCGAGGAGCTCGCCCGCCCGCACCGTCTCCTCAGGCGAGCGCGTGATGAAGAAGTCCGCCACCAGCACTCCTAGAACAAGGTCGGTTGCTCGATGCCGCTTTCGTCGGCGCCACCGCCTTGGCCGCCGCCTTCAGACGCCCCTCGCACCGCGCGTCCGGTCTCGTCGAAGGAGTCAAGCACGGCCTTCAGCCGCTGGAAGTCCGCGAACAGCACGTCTTGCTTCGTCCGGTCGTAGAGCGCCGCGGCTGGATGGTAGATCGGCACCACCTTGCGTCCGTCCACGCGGAACAGACGCCCGCGGAGCCGCGTGATGCCCGCCTGCGTCTTCAGCACGTGGCGAGTCGCGAAGTTCCCAAGGGTGGCGATGACCTCAGGGTCGATCAGACGCACCTGCTCCTCGAGAAACGGCGTGCACTGCTCCATCTCCTCAGGCAGCGGGTCCCGGTTGCCCGGCGGCCTGCACTTGAGCACGTTCGCGATGTAAACCTCCGAACGCACGAGACCGATGCTCGCGAGCAGTTCGTCGAGCAGCTTCCCTGCAGCTCCGACGAACGGCTCGCCCTGCAGGTCCTCGTTCCGGCCAGGCGCCTCGCCGATGAACATGAGCCGAGCATGCGGATCCCCGACGCCGAACACCAGATTCGTCCTCGTCCGAGCAAGCGGGCACCGCTGGCAGTCGCCGATGAAGTCGCGGAGCTCGTCGAGGCTGCCGTGCTTGATCGACCCCATGTTCCCGGAATCGCTCATCTGTGCTCGTACGCGCTCATCAGATCCACGTCGCTACCTCTTCGAGAGACCGTCGAGATGGCCGCCGCGCCGACTCCGCCGAGTAGCCGATCGGCAGGACCGCAACGGGGGTGATCGGCGAAGACACCCCGATGGCCGCAGCGACCGCCTTCTCGTCGAACGCGCCGATCCAGCACGAAGCCAAGCCGCGATCGACTGCCGCGAGCAGGATGTTCTCCGTGGCAGCCGCTGTGTCCTGGATCGAGTACAGGTACTCGCCGCGCTCACCGTAGCGGGCCGCGCACGGACGCGGATCGACGCATACGACGATGACCACTGGAGCGGCCGCCGCCCACGGCTGATGCAGCGCCTCCTGCAGCCGCTTCCTCGCTTCCGAGGAGCGCACCACGACGAAGCGCCACGGCTGGATGTTCCCGGCGCTGGGCGCCAAGACCGCCGCTTCGAGCAGCGCCCGCACGTCCTCGTCGCTCACGTTGAGCTTCGTATTGAAGTGGCGGACGCTCCGACGCCGCGAAACGACTTCCGAGAATTCCATGCTGAGACCTTTCAGGAGCAAGACAGCGCGGTCCCGTTCATTCTAGAGACGCGCCGCGACGCATACAACCGAACCGCCTGCCGCCCTTGCAGGAGGCAGCCGCGCTCTGCAGAAATATCTGACGAGGAGGTGCGACATGGATTCCAATCGCCCGGAGCTCAACGACGAGGACATCGGACTGCGTGCGTTCCAGGTCCGCAAGGCCAAGGCCGTCGAGCGCGCCATGGAGCGCCTGAGGCAGGGGCTCAAGCACCACTGGGCCATGCTCACCACCAAGGACCTCGACGACCTCTCGTGGGTCTTCGGGGAGCTGTGGGCTTTCGAGAAGCGTGCGGACTGGGAGGATCTCCACTTCAGCGCGCTCAATGCAGAAGATGTGCAGGCGATCCTGCAGATGGCTCGCACGCTCCGCCAGTCTCCCCACAACACCGTCGAGACGCTCGAGCGCATCGGGGACATCATCCGGGCCCGCAGCGTCTGAGCCCGACCGACTCGACCCATTCCGTGGTCCGCGCCGAGCGCGCCTCCCGCTCCGCACCGACACACCCGTGAGACGCTTGTGGGGCGTCGCCACGGACCCCCCGGTGACGGAGGCGACGCCCCACGAGATGACGAGCGCGTGTCTCGGCCTACGCCCGCTTGGCCGCCTCTCTGCGCTCGATCTTCTTCTTGACCTTCTTCAGCCGGAACAGGTCCTCGCGCGAACGCTCGTCAAGCGTCTGCCGGATGTAGTTGACCTGCTCCCGCAGGGCCGGGATGGTCACTTGCTCCAGCGCGTTCACGCGACGGTTCGTCTTCTGTATCTCCTCGCCGAGCCGCTTGAGCCGCGTCTCGATGTCCGCGTACTCGATGATGACGTCGAGGATCCGCTCGAACTTGTCCGCTGTCTCGTCGATGCGCGATGAGACGCCTGTGATCGCGTACCCGCGCGTGAACGGCGACCTGAGCGGGCTCTCGCCCTTCGTGACCACCGGCACCGACACGCCCATGATCTTCGTGCCGGTCATGTCGATGGTGACCGATCCCTTCGTCGCCAACGCAGCGGAGCGAACGCTCACCACACCGTCGACCGACTTGGCGATCGCCAGGCTGTACTGGGCCTCCGAGGTGGTGCGCTGAAGATCGCTCGACAGCCGAAGCGTCTCGTCCATCACCGACATGAACTCGATCAACAACGCATCCCGCTTCTGCTTGAGCAGATCCATGCCCTGCTCTGCGAGCGTGATCTGCTGCTTGCGCTCGAGCAGCTCAGACCGGGTCGGCCGTACCTCTTCCATCGCGCACCTCCCTCCTCACGCAGCTCGCGCTCAGATGTCGCCCATCTCGCTTGCGCCCGACTCCTTCGCCTTGGGGTGGTACTTGTCGATGAACTCACGGACGCGCTTGAGCTCGCTCATCGGCAGCTCGCTCAGGAGCTCCCAGCCGATGTCGAGGGTCTCTTCGATGCTGCGGCCCACCTGACCCTGGCCGATGATGTGCTTCTCGAACTCGTCCGCGAAGTGCAGGTAGCGGCGGTCGGTGTCCGAGAGCGCCTCCTCGCCCACGATTGCGACGAGCCGGCGCAGGTCGCGGCCTTGCGCGTACGCCGCATACAGCTGGTTCGCGACCGCTCGATGGTCTTCGCGCGTCTTGCCTTCGCCGATGCCGAGGTTCATGAGGCGCGACAGGCACGGCAACACGTCGATCGGCGGGTACACGCCGCGCCGGTGCAGATGCCGCGAAAGCACGATCTGGCCCTCGGTGATGTATCCGGTGAGGTCTGGGATCGGGTGGGTGATGTCGTCGTCCGGCATCGACAGGATCGGGAGCTGCGTCACCGATCCCGTGCGGCCCTTGATGCGACCGGCGCGTTCGTAGATTGTCGAGAGGTCGGTGTACATGTAGCCCGGGTAACCGCGCCGACCCGGCACTTCTTCGCGCGCCGTCGAGACCTCGCGCAGCGCTTCGCAGTAGTTCGTCATGTCTGAGAGCACCACGAGCACCTGCATGTCCTTCTCGAAAGCGAGGTACTCGGCGACCGTCAGCGCCGCACGTGGCGTCAGGAGCCGCTCGACCGTCGGGTCGTCTGCAAGGTTCAAGAAGAACACCACGCGCTCGAGCGCTCCGGTGGTCTCGAACTGCTGCATGAAGTACGCGGCCTCTCGATGGGTGATGCCCATCGCGCCGAACACGATCGCGAACTGCTCACCGGACACGACACGCGCCTGGCGGATGATCTGAGCCGCAAGCTCGTTCGCCGGCAAGCCAGACCCGGAGAAGATCGGCAGCTTCTGGCCACGGACGAGCGTGTTCAGCCCGTCGATAGCCGAGATGCCCGTCTCGATGAAGTCTGCCGGCTGCTCGCGCATGTACGGGTTGATCGGCGAGCCCGTGATCTCGAGGCGCTTCTCGGGGATGATGGGCGCCCCGCCGTCGATTGGCTTGCCGGCGCCGTTCAGGATGCGCCCGAGCATGTCGACTGAGACGCCGACCTTCGCGACTTCCTCCAAGAAGCGCACTCGAGTCGTGTCGACGTCGATGCCCTGCGTCCCTTCGAAGACCTGGATGACGGCGGTGTCGCCAGAAACCTCGAGCACCTGCCCTGAGCGCTCGCTGCCGTCGGGCATCACGATCGCCACCATCTCGTTGTACGAGACGCCGTGAACGTTCTCGACGAAGATGAGCGGGCCCGTGACGTAGTTGACAGTCTGGTACTCGACCGTCAGAAGCGAGTGCTCGATCAGCGATTCGCGAGCCATCTACAGCACCTCGATTCCGGCGATGTCGTCGGCGACCTGCGTCACCATCTCCTGCATGCGGGCGATCGCCTCATCGTGCGGCGTCGTCTTGAGGCCGGCGATCTCGTCGCGTATCGGCAGCTGCAGCACCTGGCGGAGCGAGACGCCGCGGGACATGGCCTGCGTCGCCGCGTCGTAGAACGCCAGGATCACTTTGAGCAGCCAGTACGCCTTCTTCGGCGGGCAGTACGCGTCCACCGCGTCGAACGCGAACTGCTGCAAGAAGTCCTCGCGCAGCATCCGGGCGACCTCGAGGATGATCTTCTCGGTCTCCGGCAGGGCGTCCGGGCCGACAAGCTGCACGATCTCTTGCAGCTCAGTCTCCTTCTGGAGCAGGAACATCGCTCGCTCGCGGACTTCGGCCCAATCGTCCGCGACGTTCTCTTCGAACCACGGGCGCACCTGCCCCAAGAACAGCGTGTAGGACTTCGTCCACGAGATGGCCGGGAAGTGCCGCCTGTGCGCAAGCGAAGTGTCGAGCGCCCAGAACGCGCCCGTGACGCGCAGCGAGTTCTGCGTCATCGGTTCCGACATGTCGCCGCCCGGAGGTGAGACTGCGCCGACCATCGTCACTGACCCGACGCGCTCGTCGCTGCCGAGCGCCAGGACGCGTCCGGAGCGCTCGTAGAAGGCGGCGAGCCGGGTTGCGAGGTATGCGGGGTAGCCCTCTTCGCCCGGCATCTCCTCGAGCCGGCCAGAGACCTCGCGCAGCGCCTCGCCCCAACGCGACGTGGAGTCGGCCATCATGGCGACGTTGTAGCCCATGTCGCGGTAGTACTCGGCGAGCGTCACGCCGGTGTAGATGGACGCTTCGCGCGCCGCGACCGGCATGTTCGACGTGTTCGCGACCAGGATCGTCCGGTCCATGAGCTTCGAGCCCGTGCGTGGGTCCTCCAGCTCAGGGAACTCTTTGAGCACCTCGGTCATCTCGTTCCCTCGCTCGCCGCAGCCGACGTAGACGATGATGTCGACGTCGGCCCACTTCGCGAGCGACTGCTGCGTGACGGTCTTCCCGGTGCCGAAACCGCCCGGAATGATCGCGTTGCCTCCGAGAGCTATCGGGAAGAACGTGTCCAGGATCCGCATCCCCGTCAGGAACGGGGTAGTCGGGTCCAGTTTGCGCTGGTATGGCCTACCCGTGCGGACTGGCCACTTCTGCGTCATCGTGATCTCGTACCGGTCGTCGAGCACGGCCACGACCTCGTCGATCGTGTACTGCCCTTCCGGCACGATCTTCGTCACACGCCCCCTGAGCCCCGGCGGGACCATGATCTTGTGGGTCACCGTCGGACTCTCGGGCGTGGTTCCAAGGACGTCGCCTGCAACCACTTCCTGACCGACTTCGACGGCAGGCGTGAAGTCCCACAGCCGCTCCCTGTCGAGCGGCGAGACGACCGTGCCTCGCGCGATGAAGTCGCTCCCTGTCTGAGACGCGATGACCGGCAACGGCCGCTGGATGCCGTCGTAGATCGACGACAGCAAGCCGGGGCCCAGTTCCAGCATGAGCGGTCCTTCAGTGGACTCGACCGGCTCGCCGACGCGCAGGCCGGACGTGTCCTCGTAAACCTGGATGGTTGCGAGATCCCCCTCTAGACGGATGACCTCGCCCATGAGCCCGGCCGCCCCGACGCGCACCACGTCGTACATCTTCACGCCGGTCATGCCCTGCGCGATGACGACCGGACCGGTGATCTTGCTCAATGTTCCGACAATCATCAGCCTCGCCTCAGTGTGATGTCGAATCCGATCGCCCGTCGGATCAGGCGTGACAGATACGCCCTGTGGTCTTCCTCCGATACCAGCTTCTCGCGTATCGGCAGCGAGATCACGATCGGCCGATACGTCGAGTTGATCTTCTGCTGCGTCCGCTCGTCGATCTGCGACATGTACTCCTCGTTCACGGCGATGATGCCGCTCGAGTCGTCGTCGATCAGCTCGTTCAGGCGGCGGCGTGCTTCCTCCGGCGAGTCGACGGTGACCACGTCGACTCCCGCAAGACGGAAGCCGTCTCCCGTGTCGCTGTCCGTAAGGACGACGAGCTTATACAACGATCAGCTCCTCCTCCATGCGCCCGACTGGCATGCCGACCGAGACGCCCTTGACGATGATCCGCAGGTTCGTGACCTCGTTCGCCTTCATCCACAAGTAACTGACCATCACGCCCGCGCCGAGCGGGTCGCCGCGGCCCATCGCGAAGGCCTGCTTCGTGAGGTAGTCTTCGAGCGCGCGCTCGAAGACGGACACCGAGCCGGTCTCCACGTACTTGATCGCCACCGCTTCGACTGAACGGCCGTACGGCGTGTGCTTGAGCCGCTCGTAGATCTCGTCCACATCCGACTTCGAGACGAGGTCCCTGAAGAGGTTCTCGTCGACGACCGTGCCGCCTGGAAGGAAGAAGGACATCGGATCCTGTTCGCCCAGATCAGCGTACAGGAGCCGGATCGCGGTCACGAGGTCGATCGTGTCGACCTGGGCTCCGATGAAGCGCTTGACCAGCTCCTTGTTGACGCCACGCCCCTTGAGACGCTTGCTCGCCCACTCCGTGTAGTAGCGGTCGAGAGCCAACTCTAGAAGAGCGAGGTTGTGCGTCTCCGCATACTTGGGCATCACCGCGTTGAGCGGCTCCGCGAACGGCAAACGCCACGTCGCAAGCGTGTCGGCGACCGCCTTTACGGAGTCCTGGCGAGCCAGCTCCTCGAGATCCACTCTGGTCATCTGGCCCACGGGCATGACGCTGTCGAGTATCTCCTCCGGCGACAAGGAATGGTGCTTGCCGCGGACGACGGTCTTCACGTTGAAGAGATCCCATCGCCCGAGGAGCACGGCGAGAAGCTCACGACCCTCGTCGTTAGCGAGGTCGTAGACTTTGCGGTACGCGCGCACCATCCCGTCACGCAGCGCCAAGTCGACCTGGTTCGCAGTCCTGCCCTGCAGGAGCCGCTCTTCAAGATCCGGCGCGTAGTCCGTCTCCATGAGCTTCTGGATCACTGCGTTCAGGTCGGGAGAGCGCATCAGATCTTCAAGGAACGGCTTCTTGAGCAGCCGCGACCGCATGCCGCGGATGCGTGCGTTGGTGTACCCGTAGTCTTTGCCGGTTGGACGGGGCCGTGCGGCCCTCACCGTCGTCGTCATCTCGTCAGGATCTCCGCGACCGCTGATTCCGCTGATGTCCGTACCTTTAGAAGCCTGGACTCGAACGTGTTCTTACGGACCACGCGCCCCCCATGCAGAGAGACGATGAGCCCTCCAGACATGCCATCCTCAGTCTTCACCTCGGCTTGGACACCGAGATCGCCGAGCACCTTCTTCGCCAACTCCGCATCTTGGGGAGCTACCGTCACGACGCAGGGACCGTCAGCCCCAGCCAGGGCCTCCTCAGCAAGCCCCCGGAACACCCGTTCGTACTCGGCCGTCTCACGCAGCGCGCGAAGCCTCGATGCCGCAGCGTCGAACACTTCGTTGACGAGCTGCTCGCGAACCTGAGCCAGTGCACGTTTCGCCTCGAGCCGAGCGTCGTTCACGATCTTGCCGGCCCGCGCGCGCACACTTTCCTCGACGGCGTCGAGCTTGCGCTGCAGGATGCGCTCCGCCTCGGAGCGAGCCTCCTCCACGATCGAGGCGGCCTGGATGTCAGCGGCGTTCAGGATGTCCCGGCACTCGCTGTCCGCCTGCTCCTCGAGTGCTCGGAAGATGTCCTCTATCGCCATGCGGGTCCCTTCCGTTGCGTAATGCTGATCACGTCAGTGCCCGAACGCGTATGCCTACTGCATCACCATGAACGCGATGACGAAGCCAAGCAGGACGATGATCTCCGGAAGGGCCTGCAGGACGATGATGTTGGTGCCGACTTCGGGACGCTCCGCGAGCGTGCCGGCGCCGGCTGAGCCAATCCGCGCCTGAGCGTACGCCGCGCTGAACGCTGAAACGCTCATCGCGACAGCGGCCGCAGCCGCCTTGGCGATGCCGACCTTGGGATCCTCGGCCGCAGGAGCCGCTGTCTCCCCCTCGGCGGCCAGCGCGATGGCCGGAACCACTAGGGCAGCGAAGAACGTGCTGCCAAACACCCACTTTGCGAGCCTGTTCTTGATCATGCGCTCTTCTCACCTCCGGTTTTCTGGAACGGTTTGTACTCGTTCTTGGTCGCCTCGTAGAACTTCCCGAAGAACTCCAGGAAGTTGAGACGCAAGGCGTGGATGGTCGGCGTGAACGCCGCCAAGATGAGATGCAACCCGTGCATGAGCACGAGCACGACGATGGTCACGGGCAATGGCATGGTCTCGCCGAGCTTGTTGATGGCGCTCGCGAAGATCGCATCTGAGAGGCCGACGGCCATGATACGGATGTAGCTTGCGATGTTGGAGACGGTCTCCAGAGCCTCGACGAAGCCCATGATGCTGCCGAACGCGAGCGCCGCGAACACGCCCGCCAGCATGATCAACGCACCGAGCATTTGTGCTGCGGGCTTGAGCCCAGGCGATAGCAGCATGCCTGCTGCAACCAGCACGATCGCGCCTACGATGAACCCCACGAGACCGCCCTTCACGTAGGCGTGCTTCATGTGCTTCGTCTTGATCGCGTTCACGACGCCAAGAATGAGTCCGAAGAGTATCTGTATGACGCCGAGACCCAGAGCCATGCCGATCAACGGCATGATGTCGTGCTCGCGGTTGTACGGAATCGTGAAGCCGAAGAGCTCGATGGGCCTGATCACGCCGGCTTCCCACAGCGTGCCGCCGAAGAACTCGCCGTAGAAGAAGCCGAACAGCGTCGCGCTCGTGGCTGCGGGTCCAAGGATGCTCGTTGCCAACTGCACTCCGGCGTTCTCCTTGAACTTGAAGCGCATCCACAGGATGATTGCGAGCATGATCGCGCCGTAGCCGATGTCACCGACGATCATGCCGAAGATCAACGGATAGCTGAGAGCGAACACGATCGTGGGGTCGATCGTACCGTACTGGGGCTTGCCTCCCATCAGGTAGCCCATGAGCGGCTCGAACGGCGCGGCCCACTTCGGGTTGCGCAGTGCGACCGGCGTCTCTTCGTACTCGTGCTCGTCGATCTCGAGCTGCTCCACGATCACGTCGGGACCGAAGTGCTCCGCCATGGACCGCTCGAGGTCCTTGAGCTTGTCCACCGGGATCCATCCGGTGATGACGAACGCGAACTCCGTCTGACCGAACTTCGGCACCGCGGCGAGCTCGTCGATCTTGTCAGTGAGAACGTCACGGATGGTGATGAGGCGCGTGTACCACTTCCGCGACATCTCGCTCAGGCCTTCTCGCACCTCTTCGAGCTGCTTCGGCAGCAGGGCCCGGCGCTCGCGCAACCGGTCGTACGCCACGTCGAACGGCATGTCCTGGAACTCGGAGGGCAAACGCACCTGATTGACGTTCTCCATCGCCAGGAACTTGTGCACCGCTTCTGACGCCCGCTTCGGGAAGACGACGATGACCGCCGTCGTGTCTTCGTCGACATCTGTGGACACGATCTCGCACTGCGAGTCCGTGATCTTGTCGAGCTCGCGCTTCAGGTCTTCGAGGGCGGCCTTGTAGCGCCGCTCCACGAGGAGAGCGACAGAATCGTAGGTGCCCGTCGTGACGATCTGCTTCGCAAGCGGCTGGATCTTCTGCAGGATCGGTTCGTACCGAGCGAGCAGCGCCAGCTCCGCCTCCATAGAGGCCTGCGTCTGAGCGAGATTCGCCGTCCGTTCCTCGACCTGCTCGATGACTTCGGCGACTTCGCGCGCCAGGTCTTTGCTGTCCTTGCTCCAGAGCTCGACGTACATCTTGTCGCGCTCGGCCGGGTCGATCTCCTCTGCGGGCAGGTGCAGCGCCTTGAGGATCGAGCGGAGGCGCAGCAGCAGGTCCTCCATGCGCTGCTTCTCGTGTTCCTGCTCCGCGACCACCTCCATAGGCCGCAGCGGCACCTCGCCGGTCTGGATCTTCTTCGACAGGTCCTCGATGTGCAGGGTTCCTTCTTCGTGGAGCAGGCTGAGGACGTCGAAGAACAGGTTCTTGGGACCTATCACTTCGACTTTTGCCATTGGAACCAGCATGCTCGAACCCTCCCCCGATGCTCGGGTGTGGCCGTACTATCCGACGTCAGACGCTCGTCACCGCTCTGACGACGAATTCCACCGCTTCGCCGATATTCGGCTCCAGACTCGCCCGAAGCGCTGCTGCGTCTTCGGGGATGCGCGCCCGTATCTCAGCCGCCTCACGCTCCGCGGCCGCGATGACCTCCTCGGTGTGCTTCTTCACCTGGCGCTCGGCTTCCGCCTCAGCATCACGAAGAATCGCCTGCGCCTTCTTGCGGGCGTCGGCGACAATCTTCTCCGCCTGGCTCCGCGCCGCGAGCACCCGGCCAGAGATCTCAAGCTCCTTCTGCCGGATGAGGTACAGGGGCGAGTCCGTGTCCTTGTCGACGACTTCTTGCTGGAACCTGATCTCTTCGAGAACCTTCTCGTCCAAGGAGCCGCTCCTCACACCGCTCGGGACCCGGACGTCCGGGTCGACCCGCACGATCGCGGCGCATGACGTGTGCCGCTGCTGTGCATTTCGGCGCTCGCTCTCGCGTTTCCTGCAAGAAGGGCGGGACTTTCAGACGCCTGCCAGGCGGCGCTCCAAGCGCCGCCCGAAGGCGCACGCGATCTCGTAGTTGATGGTGGATGCGTGGTCGGCGAGTTCGTCCATGACGATACGCTCACCACCTTGGGATCCGACGATGACGGCCTCGTCGCCGACATCCACTCGCAGATGATCGGGGACTTCGACCATGAGCTGATCCATGCAGACCCTGCCGACCTGTCTGCAACGCGTGCCCCCGATCAGGACTTCCATCTTGTTCGATGCCAGCCGCGGCACTCCGTCAGCGTACCCGAGAGGCAACGTGGCAATCGTGGTCGGTCCGCTCGCGTGGTAGGTGAACCCGTACGAGACGCCTTCCCCAAGGCCGATCCTCTTGACGAACGAGACCCGAGCAACCACGCGCATCGCTGGCACGAGATCGATCTTGCCATAGGTCGACGGCGCGGCATGCAGGCCGTAGATGGCGATGCCGCACCGCACCATGTCGAGGCGCGTCTCAGGCCGCAACACCGTCGCCGCGCTGTTAGCGGCATGGACAAGCGTGGGCTTCACACCCTCGGTCCGCATCCTCCCGAGCGCGTTGCTGAGCCGCTCGACTTGCCGCTCGAACTCCCAGTCGCCGAGCGTGTCTGCCGTGGCGAAGTGCGTGAACACCCCTTCCATCTCCACGCCGGGAAGCGCTCTGAGCCAGAGCGCAAAGTCCGCAGCTTCCTCAGCGCGGACACCGATGCGATTCATCCCCGTGTCGATCTTCAGGTGATACGGAACGGTGACTCCCGCCGCTGAAGCGGCCTGGCTGAGGGCGATCGCAAAGCCCTTCGTGCACACGGTCGGCACGATCCGCGCTGCAACGACCTCGGAGGCAGCATCCGGAGGCGCTTCGCTCAGCAGGTGTATCGGCGCCTCGAACCCTGCTTCTCGAAGGGCGATGGCCTCGTCCAGCGTCGCGACGCCGAGCCGATCGGCTCCTCCTGCCAGCGCTGCTCGGGCGACGGTAGCGGCTCCGTGGCCGTACCCGTCCGCCTTGACCACCGCCATGAGCCGCGCGGCTGTGCCCGCAAGCTGCCGTAACGTCCTGACATTGTGTGTGACTGCCTGTGGGTCGATCTCGACCCAGGCCCAGCGCCGTTCCGACATCACGGGGCTACTCCTCGGAGGCAAGTGAGCGCACGATGTCTGACTTGCTCACGATGCCGACGAGCTTGTCCCCGTCCATCACCGGCAGCCGGCTCACGTCCCTGTCGACCATGAGCGTCGCGACGTCCTCGACAGGAGCGTCCGCGGAGACGGTCACGGGCTTCCTCGTCATCACGTCCCCGACTGTGGCGCCCACCGCCTTCTTCAGCTCGGTTTCGAATCGAGCTGTCGCTGGAGGGTACATGATGAAGCCGTCAAGCAGGTGGATGTACGTCGGGAACTGGACCCTTACGTCCTGCATGATGAGGTCGCCCTCAGTGACGATCCCGACCAGCGAGCCATCACGGAGAACCGGGAGGGCTCCGACGCCACGCTCCGCCATCAGCCTGGCTGCGTCGCGCACTGGCATGTCCTCGGTCACAGTCACAGGATCCGGCGTCATGATGTCGCGAGCTGTCTTGCCCATCGTGGCCTCCGCTCGGTCAGGCGTACCTTCACGTAGATTCTACCCGAGCCGCGTGACTAGGCACGGCTGGCCAGAAGCTCACGAACCGCCGCGGGAAGGAAGGCGGGAAGGTCCTTCGAGGTCAAGCAGACCTCTGTAAGCTCAGCTGCACCCAAGTCGCCCGCACGGGCATGCACGTGTGCAGCGAGCGCAGCCGCCTCGAGCGGGCCGAGCCTCTGCGCAAGCAGCGTCCCCGTCATGCCCGCCAGCACGTCACCCATGCCAGCGGTGGCCATCCCCGGATTGCCGGCCATCGTGATCACGGCGCGATCTCCGCACGCGACGATCGTCCGGGCCCCCTTCAAGACGCACGCACAGCGCGGACCGGCCGCGGCGAGAGCAATCCGGATCCTGTCGGCTTGGACCTCGGCAGTCGAGACGCCCAAGAGCCGGGCGAGCTCGCCGGGGTGCGGGGTGAGGACTGTCGGCGCACGGCGGGACTTCACACTCGCGAGATCGTCAGGACCCAGGGCGTTGAGCGCGTCTGCGTCGAGCACGACGGGACCTTCGATGCTCGACACGATCGAACGCACCGCAGCGACAGCAGGACCTCGCGTTGAAAGCCCTGGCCCGAGAACCGATGCGTCCACGTCTCGCGAGAGGCGCACCACGTGCTCCGCAGCCTGCTCAGCCACGACCCCGTCGTCGGTTTCTTCCAGACCGATCGCTATCACGTGCGGAAGGGCAGATTGCACCACCGGCACGACGGATGCAGGCACCGCTGCGAACACGTACCCTGCACCCATCCGCGTGGCTCCAGACACAGCCAAGACGGCGGCTCCGGCATACAGACGCGAGCCCGCAACCACGAGCACGCTGCCGCGGTCGCCCTTGTGCGCGTCCGGCGGCGGGACTGGGACGAGCTCGGCATACTCGCATGGATCCCAGACCTCGATGCGAGGCGACCGCTTGCCACGCAGGGGCAACCCGACGTCCGCAACGCGGATCTCGCCTGCGTACGCAGCTGCCGGATACATCAGCAGCCCTGGCTTGAGGGCCGTGAACGTGACGGTCGCGGACGCTCGCGGAACCGGCCCGAGCAAAGCGCCCGTGTCGGCATCGACACCTGAGGGCACGTCGACCGCAAGAACGGGACGTTCGCACGCCGCGATCTCGCTCAGCACCTCAGCAGTCGCATCCCGCACCGGTCCTTTGAGCCCGATCCCGAGCACCGCATCGACGACAAGCGATGCCTTTCGCGCAAGGCGGCGGGTCGACTCGGCGTCGGTGGGTCCGGTCCACGACACCCCCGAATCGCAGGCCGCAATCGCGGCAGAGCGAGCGGGTTCAGGAAGCGTGTCCGGGTCGACGAGCGTAGCAACTGCCACGTCACGGCCCAGCGCGTGAAGCAGCCTCGCGGCCACCCACCCGTCTCCGCCGTTGTTGCCCCCGCCGCACACGACCAGTATCGCGCCGTCCGCAGCCATTCGGGTCGCCACATCGGCCACGGCTGCCCCCGCGCGCTCCATCAACGTGGCAAGATCCGACTGGCCCGATGCGACCGCATGCTGCTCGAGGTCACGGACGTCCTTCGCAAGGAGAACCGGACGCACGAAGCCCCCTCTCAGGCGAAGGCGAGCGCCTTCATCCTCCCTCTCAGCCGTCGATATCGTCAAGCACGCCGCGGACCTCCTTGAAGGCGTTCTCCAGACGTTCGACCGTCGTCGCGGGTCGCTCCTCGTGTTGCGGTCGCATGCGCTCGGTCACTGCAACCGCAGAAGCGACCGCATTCAGGTGCGTGTAGCTGAGAGAGAGGTGCATCTCCACGACGCCCGCTGCGTGCGCGATCTCCGCCGCCCGACCTGACAGGCGCGGCACAGGCCGGCCGCGCTCGTCGCGAGCGACCTCGACGTCGGTGAAGCGGATCCCACCCGAGAAGCCCATGCCGAGCGCCTTGAGGACCGCTTCTTTGGCTGCGAAGCGCATGGCGTAGTGGATCTCCGGCCGTGCACGCGAATCGCAGTACTCGCGCTCCTCCTGTGAGAACAGCCGCTCGCGCATCCGTGGGTGCCGCTCAAGAGCGCGACGCATGCGGTCGATCTCGACGATGTCGACTCCGAGTCCGCTTATCGCCGGCGCGTCAGAGGCCACGGTCACTCCACGGTGACGGACTTCGCAAGGTTGCGTGGCTGGTCCACGTTGCACCCGCGCATCTTCGCGATGTGGTACGCCAGCAGCTGCAGCGGCACCACGGCCGGGATCGCAGACAGCGCCTCGCTCACCTGCGGAATCCACAGAACGTGCTCTGCGTACGAGCGGATCGCTTCGTCGCCGTACGTCGCAACGGCGATGACGCGCGCCCCTCGCGCGCGCACCTCCTGGATGTTGCTGACCACCTTCTCGTACGTGTGTCCCTGCGTGGCGACGACCACGACAGGCACCTCAGGAGTTATGAGCGCGATCGGCCCGTGCTTCATCTCGCCAGCCGGGTAGGCCTCTGCGTGGATGTAGCTGATCTCCTTGAGCTTGAGCGCACCTTCCATGGCCACGGGCACGCCCATGCCGCGACCCAAGAAGAGCGACGACGCCGCACCCACGTACTCACGAGCGCACGCCTCGATGTCCTGAGCGTCCGCGAGTATGGCTTCGACGACGTCGGGGATCGTCATCAGCTCGGACCACAGCGAGGCGACCTGCTCCGGCTCGAGCGTCGCCCTGGCCTGCGCGAGACGAAGAGCGAGGGCCGACAGCGCCGCGATCTGAGCCGTGAAGGTCTTCGTGGCGGCCACGCCTATCTCTGGGCCCGCGTGCGTGTAGATGACGCCGTCGGATTCGCGTGTGACCCTGCTGCCGACCACGTTCGTGACAGCGAAGACGCGCGCGCCGCGCTCGCGGGCCGCGCGCACGCCCGCAAGCGTGTCCGCCGTCTCGCCAGACTGGGTGATCGCGACGACGAGCGTGTTCCGGTCGACGATCGGGTCGCGGTATCGGAACTCGCTCGAGACGTCCACCTCGACGGGGATGCGTGCCCACTGCTCTATGAGGAGCTTCGCCACCAGCCCTGCGTGGTACGAGGTGCCGCACGCGACGATGAAGACGCGCTCCACGGCACCGAGGTCTTCGTCGGACATCTGCAGCTCGGACATCTGGATCAACCCGTCTTCGCCGACGCGGCCTCGGAGGGTCTCGCGCAGCGCCTTCGGCTGCTCGAATATCTCCTTGAGCATGAAGTCCTCGTAGCCGCCCTTCTCTGCGGCGTCGAGGTCCCACTCGACGAGCATGACTTCAGGTTCCACCTCGAGGCCAGACTCGTCGTACACAGTCACGCCGTTCGGCGTGACGGCCGCCACCTGACCGTCGTGGAGGACGGCGACGCGCCGCGTGTGCTCAAGCACAGCAGGGATGTCGCTCGCGACGATGTTCTCGTCCGACCCCAGCCCGACGATCAGCGGCGAGTCCTTGCGCGCGGCGACGAGAAGGTCAGGGTGGTCGAGGTGGACCACCGCGAGCGCGTAGCTCCCGTGCAGCCGCGACGCGGCCTTGCGAACCGCTTCGACCAAGTCGCCGTCGTACAACGCCTCGATGAGGTGCGCCACGACCTCCGTGTCCGTCTCTGACCGGATCGCGTGGCCTGCAGCAGCAAGCTCTGCGCGGAGCTCGGCGAAATTCTCGATGATGCCGTTGTGCACGAGCGCCAAGCGGCCGGTGCAATCCCGATGCGGGTGCGCATTGCCCTCGGTCGGAGCGCCGTGCGTCGCCCACCGCGTATGCCCGATCCCGACCGTGCCCTCAAGCGGGTCGCCTGCAATCGCCGCCTTGAGGTTCTCGAGCTTGCCGACGCGACGGACGAGCGCCATCTCGCCGTCGCTCACCACGGCCACGCCAGCGGAGTCATACCCTCGGTACTCAAGACGCGTCAGACCGCCCAGCAGCACGTCACACGCACGACGAGGGCCGGTGTAGCCCACGATCCCGCACATCAGCTGTCCTTCCTTGATGAGTTGTGAACACGAGCCGAGGCGCACGCTCGCGTGGCAAGGGATACGCGAGGATTATAGCAGCGCCCTCCGCCCTGGCCGGGTGACGGCCTGGCGACAACAGATCAGCCGAGCTCTGCTCGCACGACCGCCGCGATTGCGGCCGCTATCTCGTTCGCGGCCTGCTCCTCGGCCGCCTCCACCATCACGCGAACGAGCGGCTCGGTGCCGGAAGCGCGCACCAGGACTCGGCCGTGCTCGCCAAGACGACGCTCGGCTTCGGCGATGGCATCGTGCACCTTGGCGCTGCTCGACAGCAGAGCCTTGTCCTCCACTGGCACGTTCAACAGCACCTGCGGATACCGACGCATGACCGTACGCAGCTCCGACAGCGGCGTGTCGGTCGACCTGACGATGGAAGCGAGCTGCAAAGCCGTCACGAGACCGTCACCGGTGGTGGCGTGCTCCATGAAGATGATGTGCCCGGACTGCTCTCCTCCGAGCGTCGCGCCCGTAGCGCGCATCTGGTCGATGACGTAGCGGTCGCCCACCTTCGTCTTGAGCACCGTGATGCCGTGCTCGCGCATCGCCACCTCGAGCCCGAGGTTGCTCATCACGGTCGCGACGAGCATGTCTCCGTGGAGCCGGCCTTGCCGCTTCATGTGCACGGCGGCGATCGCCATGATCTGGTCGCCGTCGACGACCGCTCCGCTCTCGTCGACCGCCAGCACCCGGTCCGCATCGCCATCGTGAGCGATCCCGAAGTCAACCTCGTGCGCACGGACAAGCTCGCTGATCACTTCCAGATGTGTCGAACCGCAGCCGTCGTTGATGTCGAGCCCGTTCGAGTCGCAGTTCACGGCGTGCACGGTCGCCCCGAGGTCACGAAGGGCCTTGACTGTGGTGAACGAGGCCGCACCGTGGCCGCAGTCCACCGCGATCGTCAAACCGACGAGGTCGCCTTCGATCGTGTCGATGGCGTGGGAGACGTACCTTTCGGCAGCGTCCGGCACCACGTAGGCGCGACCCACCCGCGCACCGGTGGGACGAGCAGAGAGCGCCGGCTCAGCGACCAAGAACTCCTCGATCTCGTCCTCGATCTCGTCCGGAAGCTTGAACCCATCGCGGTCGAAGAGCTTGATCCCGTTGTATTCGGCCGGGTTGTGCGAGGCGGAGATCACGACGCCCCCATCGGCCTCAAGGTTCTTCGCCAGATACGCCACCGCAGGTGTTGGAATGACGCCGAGCCGGAGCGCATCAGCTCCGCCCGCGCATATGCCTGCGACGACGGCGGCTTCGAGCATGTCGGCGCTACGCCGGGTATCCGTCCCCACGACGATGCTGCCCGAACCCTTCTTCGCGAGGAAGCGGCTCGCCGCCTCGCCGATGCGGAACGCCAGCTCTGGCGTCAAGTCGCCGTTCGCGATGCCGCGCACGCCGTCAGTCCCGAACAATCGTCCCATGGATGACTCCTCGATGCCCGTGATGAGAACAGGCCCGCCGCGAGGGCGGGCCTGCCGATTCGCGCATCCTGCCTCGCAGCTCTAACGCTTCGAGAACTGCGGGCGCTTGCGTGCCTTCTTCAAGCCGTACTTCTTGCGCTCGACCATGCGCGGGTCGCGGCGCAGCAGCCCTGCGCGCTTCAGCTCGGCTCGATAGGTGTCGCCGGCCTCCAGGAGCGCACGAGCGATGCCGTGGCGGAGCGCACCGACCTGGCCGCTCACTCCGCCGCCCTGGATGTTGGCCACGACGTCGAATCGGCCGAGCGTCTCGGTGACCTTGAACGGCTGGAGCACGAACGTCTTCAGCGTCTTCCGGCCGAAGTAGTCGTCGAACTCCTTGCCATTCACGACGATGCGGCCGGTGCCCGGCATCAGCCGCACGCGAGCCACGGACGTCTTGCGACGACCCGTGCCCCAATAGACTGCCTTGTTCTCAGCCATTCGTTAGACCTCCAGGGTGATCTGCCGCGGCTTCTGCGCCTGATGCGGGTGGTCTGGGCCGGCATACACCTTGAGCTTCTTGCCCATGGCCCGCCCGAGAGTGTTCTTCGGAAGCATGCCCTTCACGGCCCGCTCGACGACGCGCTCGGGGCGCTTCGCCAGCATCTCCCCGATAGCGATGGACTTCAGCCCACCAGGGTAGCCGGAGTGCCGGAACACTCGCTTGTCCTGCATCTTCTTGCCTGTGAGCCGCACCTTATCGGCATTGACGACGATGACGAAGTCGCCGACGTCGACGTGCGGCGTGTACTGCGGCTTGTGCTTGCCCCTCAGGATCGAGGCGACTTCGCTGGCGAGCCGCCCGAGCGGGATGTCAGTGGCGTCGACGACCAGCCACTCGCGCTCGACCTCGCCCGGCTTGGCGTAGTAGGTCTTCACATGGTCCTCCACGATCTTAGACTGCGCAGTCCTCTTCACAAGATTCACGGGGCTCATGAAGCGGACCCTTACACTTTATCCGCCGCCAGCGACAGTGTCAACAAACGCCACCGGGCGTATCCACCCGCATGCACTAGAGCCAGCACTCCTCCGGATACTCCACGTGCCACAAGGTGAGCCCGTGCGCGGGGGCGGTCGGCCCGGCCGCTTCACGCTTGCGAGACTGCAGGGCCTCGCCGAGCCAGGAAGCGTCCTTTCGACCGAGGCCGACCTCGACCAAAGACCCAACGATGATCCTCACCATCGAGTGGAGGAACGCGTTTCCGATGACACGTACGACCACGACGTGCTCGCCCATCTCACGGTCTGACGCGATCTCGATAAGGTCCAGCCGGCGAAACGTCGACCCCTTGCCCAGCGACTCAGCCGCACAGAACGCGGCGAAGTCGTGCTCCCCGATCAGGTGCTCCGCTGCCCGCCGCATCGCATCGAGATTGAGCGGGCGTTTGACCCACCACGCTGTCTTGCGCGTGAACAAGGGCGGCACCGGGCCGGGCACCAGGAAGTAACGGTACTCGCGGGCAAGCGCGGAGCGGCGCGCGCTGAAACCCGGCTCTGCAAAGGACGCCGACGCCACGACGAGGTCCTCCCCTGTCAACGCGTTGAGCGATCGTGAAAGCGACTCCAGCGGGGGCTCCGCGCCTGTGGCCGGGAAGCTCACGACCTGCCCCAGCGCGTGCACGCCGGCGTCTGTGCGCCCGGCTCCGACGACCTCCACCGGCTGCCGCAAGACTACGCCAAGGGCGTGTTCGAGCTCGCCTTGCACCGTTCTCAGTCCCGGCTGACGCGCAAAGCCGCTGAAGCCCGCCCCGTCGTACGAGACGTGCAGCACGACCGTCCGATCCGTCACCGCTCTCACCTCACATGACCAGCGCAAGACCCACGCACAGCACCGCGGACCCGATGAGTACGAACCAGTCTGACGCTCGCATGACCAGCTCCTTCATCCGCGTCCGCCGCCTGCCGCTCGCGTAGCAGCGCGACTCCATCGCGATGGCGAGCACGTCAGCGCGCCGAAAGAGGTTCACGAACAGCGGCACAAGCACCGGCACCAACGCCTTCGCGCGCCTGATCGGCCCGCCTTGATCGAAGCGCGCCCCTCTGGCGGCCTGCGCCATCATGATTTGCTCTGCTTCATACGCAGTCGTCGGGATGAAGCGAAGCGCGACCGTGAGCATCATCGCGACGTCTCCGACCGGCACTCCGAACACTGCAAGCGGTCTCATGAGCCGCTCCAACCCGTCTGCGAGAGCTACCGGGCTCGTCGTCAACGTGAGCATCGAGGTCGTGACAACGAGCAGCACTATTCGGACCGCGAAGAAGACTCCCGTCATCGCTCCAGCCGGATCAAGCCACAGAGAACCCGCGCTCGGCACGCCCGCCGGGGGGCTCCCCCACCTCAGCGAATGAGCCGCCAGGGTGATGGCGAGGATGACGCCGACCGCCTTAATGCCACGCAGCACTGACCGTACGGGCAACCTGGAGAGACGTACAGCCAGCACGAGGAGTCCTGCGAGGACCGCAAACGCCTCGAACCGAGTCACGCTGAATAGAGCCACCGTCACGAGCGCGACCACACCGAGCTTTGTGCGTGGGTCGAGCCCGTGCACGGGAGAGTCGGTCGGGATGTACTGACCGATGCTGAGCACCCTCACGACGATCGCCGCCTCGCGTCCAGCAGCACGCTTGCCACATCCTCGGCAGTCGAGCCGACTCGGGCAAGCGGCGCGCCGCGCCGTAGCGCCTCGACCTGTATCTCGAGCAGCTCTGGCAGCTGCAGCCCTGCCGACACGTACTGTTCGGGATGGCGCACCGCGTCTTCGGTGGTCCCGGAGAAGACGACGCGACCGTCACGCAGCGCAACGATGCGGCTCGCCACAGGCAAGAAGGGGTCGGGGTGATGCGTGACGACCGCGATCCCGCAACGCTCGCGCTCGCGGCGCACGATCTCGACCACAGCGCGGCGGCCGGAACCGTCCAAACCGACGGTGGGCTCGTCGAGGAGCACGTACCGGGCTCCTAGCGCGAGGATGCCTGCGATCGCTGCACGCCTCGCCTCGCCGCCCGATAACGAGAACGGCGAACGCTGACCGAACGTCGCTGGATCGAGCCCGACGCGTGCGAGCGCCTGCTCTGCTGCCGATATCGGGTCGGGGTCGCCAAGCATTCGCGGACCGAATGCGACGTCGTCGAGCACGGTCTCGCCGAACAGCTGCCGTTCGGGGTTCTGGAAGACGATGCCGACCGCCCTGGCCGGGGGGTCCGGCAGCGGCGCGCCGTCGACCGCGACCGACCCAGAGTCAGGTTTCACGAGCCCAGCGAGAGACTTGAGCAGCGTCGACTTCCCGGAGCCGGTGACCCCGACGACCACCACGACCTCGCCCGCTTCAATGCAGAAGCTCACCCCGTCAAGCGCTCGTTGCTGCGCAACGGTGCCGCGGTTGTAGGTGACGGATATCTCCGAAGCCGTCAGGCCCACACGGCATCGACCAGCCTCGAAGCGTCAGCGTCGACGGGAACTCGGACGCCCGCTTGCGCGAGGAGACGCGCAACCTCGAGCACCGGAGAAGGCTGCACGTCGAGCGCACGCATGGCGTCCTCGTCCTGGAGAAGCGCACGGACGTCGCCGTCGTACACGACCCGACCCTGTCGAAGACCGATAGCGCGATCGCACAGCAGAATCTCGGAGGCGTCGTGCGTGATGTGCACAACCGACCTGCCGCCGCCGTGCAGAGCGGCTATCGCGGTCAGCACGCTTGCGCGGCCCGCTGGGTCGAGCATGGCGGTAGGCTCGTCCATCACCAGGCAGCGCGGCTCCATCGCGAGAGCGCCCGCGATCGCCAGTCGCTGCTTCTGGCCCTCCGAGAGCGTATGGGGCTCACGCCGCTCCAACCCTGAGAGCCCGACGGCGTTGATCGCGGACACGACCCTGCGCTGGATCTCGTCTGCCGGCAGTGCGAGGTTCTCAGGGCCGAACGCCACGTCCTCCGCGACAGTGGCTCCCACGATCTGGTCGTCGGGATTCTGGAGCACCAGGCCGACCCGCGAGCGCACCTCGTCGATGGAGCCCCTGTCGGCAGTGTCCAGCCCGTCGACGAGGACCCGACCTCGGGTCGGGACGAGAACGCCGTTCGTGAGCATCGCGATTGTCGACTTGCCAGAGCCGTTCGGACCCACGAGAGCCACTCGCTCGCCGTCGGCTATGCGCAGACTCACGTGCGAGATGGCCGGCGGGTCGCCCTCCCGGTACGCGAAGGACACTTCTTCGAAGACGATCACGACGCTCCTTGCCCTATACGCAGCCGAGGGTCTCGAATCGAGCCGAGACCCTCGGGACGCATGCGTGCCCGGTGGGTCCGGGCTGACCTCTCTCAGTCGACGAGCTCGAGGATCACCATCGGAGCGGCGTCGCCCTTGCGCGGACCGATGCGATAGATGCGCGTGTAGCCGCCAGGACGGTCCGCATACCGCGGAGCGATCTCCGCGAACACCTTGTGCACCAACGCTCGATCCTTCAACTCTGCCAAAGCCAAACGGCGTGCGTGAAGATCCCCGCGCTTCCCCCAACCGATGATGCGGTCGACGAGCTCGCGGACCTCCTTCGCGCGCGCCTCGGTAGTCTTGATCCGCTCGTGCGTCAGCACGGCCGCGGCCAAGCTCCGCAGCATCGCTTCGGTGTGGCTGGCGTCAGTGCCGAGCTTCCGACCCTTCTTCGCGTGTCTCATGTCCTGGTCACTCCTAGCCGGCAAGGCTCAGGCCCATGGCCTGGAGCTTGTCTTTGACTTCCTCGATGGACTTCGCACCGAAGTTCCTGATGTTCAGAAGGTCGGCCTCCGTGCATGCGACGAGCTGGCCGACGGTGTTCACGCCCTGGCGCTTCAGGCAGTTGTACGAGCGCATCGAGAGGTCCAGCGATTCGATAGGCAGGTCGAGCTTGCTGTCAGACTCGCCTCGCGCTGCCGAGAAGATGCCCTCCTCAGGCAGATCGCCGCTGGCCTGCTCGACGAACAGCAGCATGTGCTCGGTCACGATGCGCGCTGCGCTCGCGACTGCATCCGCAGGACTTACGGCGCCGTTCGTCTCCACCTCGAGGATGAGCTTGTCGTAGTCGGTCCTCTGCCCGACGCGGGTGTTCTCCACGACGTACGCACATCGCGTGACGGGACTGAACAGGGAGTCGACCGTGATCACGCCGATGGGGTCGTCGGCGCGCTTGTTCCGGTCAGCGCTCACGTAGCCCCTGCCGGTTCCGACACGGATGCTCATTTCGAGGCGAGCGCCCTTCTCAAGGGTCGCGATGGGATGCTCGGGGTTCACCAGCTCGAACTCCGCGGGCACCTTCAGGTCGGCGCCGGTGACCGTCGCCGGGCCTGTGACGTCCAGCGTGGCGACACCCTCGCCCTCGCCGATGCCGGTCAAGCGGAAGACGAGCCCCTTGATGTTCAAGACGATGTCGGTGACGTCCTCGCGCACGCCCTCGATGGTCGCGAACTCGTGCTGGACGCCCTCGATGCGGATCGACGTCGCCGCGGCGCCCTGGAGCGACGACAACAGCACCCGGCGCAGCGAGTTGCCGAGCGTGTACCCGTACCCGCGCTCCAGCGGCTCGACGACGTAACGAGCGGTGCGCTCGTCGATGACGTCGACCGACACCTGGGGCCTCATGAAGTCTGTCATTGACTAAGCCTCCTTGG
The DNA here is from genome assembly GCA_001950395.1 of Coriobacteriaceae bacterium EMTCatB1. Classification (GTDB taxonomy): domain Bacteria; phylum Actinomycetota; class Coriobacteriia; order Anaerosomatales; family Anaerosomataceae; genus Parvivirga. The sequence continues at coordinate 8,331 of BDLO01000001.1, read as the reverse complement.
CTTCGATCAAGGCGTTACTTCGAGTACAGCTCAACGATGAGCTGCTCGCGGACGGGTGCATCGATCTGCTCGCGCGACGGAAGCGACAGGATCTTGCCCTGCAGCTTCTCCATGTCCACCTCGAGCCAGCCCGGGATCTCCATCTTCGAAGACGAGATGAGCGCCGCCTTGATGACGCTCAGATCCTTCGCCTTCGGCGAGACGGCGATCGTCTGGCCTGGTTTCACCCGATACGACGGGATGTCCACTCGGCGGCCGTCAACCAGGAAATGGCCGTGCCGAACCATCTGACGAGCCTCGTCGCGCGACGCGGCGAACCCAAGCCGGTAGACGACGTTGTCCAGCCGCGTCTCCAGGAGGCGCAGCAGGTTCTCGCCCGTGATGCCCGGCATACGGGTGGCGAGCTTGTAGTAGTTCCGGAACTGCTTCTCGAGAAGCCCGTAGATGCGCTTCGCCTTCTGCTTCTCGCGGAGCTGCAGACGGTATTCGCTGTCACGCGGGCGCTTCTTGCCCGCCATGCCCGGCGCATACGGCCGGCGCTCCATGGCGCACTTGTCGCTGTAGCAGCGGTCGCCCTTCAAGAAGAGCTTGATGCCTTCGCGGCGGCACAGCCTGCAGTCCGCCCCTGAGTAACGTGCCATAGCTCGTGGTCCTTCCGATTATCAGACGCGCCGACGCTTCCGCGGCCGGCAGCCGTTGTGCGGGACAGGCGTGCAGTCCTGGATGCTGGCGATCTCGAGCCCAGCGGCCTGCAGCGAGCGGATCGCGGTCTCGCGGCCGGAGCCCGGCCCCTTTACGAAGACCGACACCTTGCGCATGCCGTGCTCCTGCGCGATCTTCGCGCACGCCTCGGCGGCAAGCTGCGCGGCGAACGGAGTCGACTTGCGGGAGCCCTTGAACCCGACCGTGCCGGCGGACTGCCAGGCGATGACGTTGCCTTGCGGGTCCGTGATGCTCACGATCGTGTTGTTGAACGTGCTCTTGATGTGGGCCTGGCCGACCGCGATGTTCTTGCGCTCGCTGCGCTTCAGCCGGGCCTTGACGTTCTTCTTCTTGGCCACCATGGACTACTTGCCCTTCTTCTTCGCACCGATCTGACGCCGGGGACCCTTGCGGGTGCGCGCGTTCGTGTGCGTCCGCTGCCCGCGCACCGGCAGGCCCTTGCGGTGCCGCAGCCCCCGGTAGCACCCGATCTCCATCAGGCGCTTGATGTTCTGTCCGACCTCACGACGCAGATCGCCCTCGACCTTGAGGTTGCGGTCGATGTATTCGCGAAGCCGGACGATCTCCCCTTCGGTGAGGTTCCGGACGCGCGTGTCCGGATTGACGCCGGTCTCCCGCAGAATCTTCTGGCTCGTCGTGAGACCGATCCCATAGATGTAGGTCAACGCGATCTCGACGCGCTTCTCACGCGGGAGGTCGACACCTGCTATACGTGCCACGTGGTCCTCCTACCTAACCTTGGCGCTGCTTGTGGCGAGGATTCTCGCAGATCACCAACACGCGGCCGTGCCGCTTGATGACCTTGCACTTCTCGCATATGCGCTTCACTGAGGGCCGTACCTTCATCGATGGTCCTTTCGGGACGTGCTCGTCTCTATCTCCACACCCAGCCGCTGGTGAGTGTTTTCTTCAACACGGTTCCGGGCGTCTCGCGCCCGCCGAGCAGGCACGATCACTTGTATCGATACGTGATCCTGCCACGCGTCAGGTCGTACGGGGAAAGCTCGACGACGACCCTATCTCCCGGGAGGATTCGGATGTAATGCATGCGCATCTTGCCAGAGATGTGAGCGAGAACCTTGTGGCCGTTATCGAGCTCGACCCTGAACATCGCGTTCGGGAGCGGCTCGATGACCGTGCCCTCCATCTCTATGGCGTCTTCGCGCTTCGCCAACTCATCCTCTCCTCATCGCCGAGAAGTCGCAAACGTGAAGTATAACCCACGCACTACCGGCCAGTCCACCCGTGATTCGCGACTCTCTACTCCAACGTCAGCACCATGGGCCCGTCAGCGGTGATCGCCACCGTGTGCTCGAAGTGAGCCGACAGGCTGCCATCAGCCGTGACGACGGTCCACCCGTCGTCGAGCGAGCGCACCGCGTAGCCGCCGGCGTTCACCATGGGCTCGACCGCGATCACCATGCCAGGCCTGAGCTGCAGCCCAGTGCCGGCCCGCCCGAAGTTCGGCACCTGCGGCTCTTCGTGCATAGAGCGGCCGATGCCATGCCCGACGTACTCTCGAACGACCGAGTAACCCGCTCGCTCGACGACGCCCTGCACCGCATTGCCCACGTCGCCGAGCCGCATTCCGGGCCTGCACCGAGCGATGGCGGCCTCGAGAGACGCCCGCGTCACGTCCATAAGGTTCCGAGCCTCTTCCGACACTGCCCCGACTGGGAACGTCATCGCGGCGTCGCCGTAGTACCCATCGACGATGACGCCGCAGTCGACTGATACGATGTCGCCTTCCTTCAGCCGACGCTTCCCCGGTATGCCGTGCACGACCTCGTCATTGACCGACACGCACAGCGTCGCGGGAAAACCGTGGTAGCCAAGGAATGCAGGCTTGCCGCCGGCCTGCCGTATGTGCTCCGAAGCGATCTCGTCGAGCTCCTGGGTGGTGATCCCCGGGACCACAGCCTCGCCCACCACGCGAAGCGTGCTCGCGGTGATGCGCCCTGCCTCGCGCATAACCGCGATCTCCGCCGGCGACTTGAGCAGCATCAACGCGCTGCGCCCTCCACGATATCGCAGATCTGGGAGAAGACCTCGTCGACCGCCTTGTTGCCATCCACGCGCCTGAGCAAACCCTTCTTGCCGTAGTACTCGATCAACGGCGCAGTGGAACGCTCGTACACCGCGAGACGATTGCTCACCGTCTCGACCGTGTCGTCGTCGCGCTGGTAGAGCTCGCCGCCGCACGCTGGGCACACGCCGCTTGCGGTCTCGGGCTGCGCCAGCACGTTGTAGATGGCTCCGCACTGCTTGCACGTGCGACGCGCGGTCAGCCGGTCGATGAGCGCAGCGCGGTCGACCTCGATGCTGATGACCGCGTCGAGCTGCTTTCCGAGCGCTTCAAGCTCCGTGCCAAGCGCGTCCGCCTGCGCAACCGTGCGCGGGAATCCGTCAAGGATGAATCCCGCGGCGGTGTCCGGCTCCTGAAGACGCGCCTTCACCAGTCCGATGACGACGAGGTCCGGCACGAGCTCGCCCTTGTCCATGTACGACTTGGCGGTCATGCCGAGCGGCGTACCCGCAGCAACCGCCGCACGCAGGATGTCGCCCGTCGAGATGTGGGCGAGGCCATACTTCTCCACGAGCTTGGCCGCTTGCGTGCCCTTGCCGGCGCCGGGGGCGCCCAGGAGCATGAGGTTCATCCCTACCCCTTCCCTACTTGAAGAACCCGTCGTAGTGCCGCATCTTCAGCTGGCTTTCCAGCTGCGTCATCGTCTCGAGAGCCACGCCCACCATGATGAGGATCGACGTCCCGCCGAACGCGCGCAGCAGCGGTGAAGCCGTGGACTGGAACTGGAACACGAGCTGTGGCCCGACCGCGATCGCAGCGAGGAAGAGCGCACCCGGCAGCGTGATGCGGTTCAAGACGTTCTCGATGTACTGGGCCGTCTGCTTCCCGGGGCGCACGCCTGGGATGAAGCCGCCGTTCTTGCGCAGGTTGTCCGCAAGCTCGATGGGGTTGAAGACGAGCGCGGTGTAGAAGTACGTGAAGAACACGATGAACACGACGTACAGCGCGATGTGCAGCCACCCTTGCGACAGCGCATCGCCGAACGCGGCGAGCCACTTCACGTTGGGGAAGAACCGCGCGATCGTAGCCGGGAAGATGAGCACGGAGGAGGCGAAGATGATCGGGATGACGTTCGCGCCGTTCACCTTCAGCGGGATGTAGGTCCCCGTGCCCCCGTACACCTTCCGTCCGATGACGCGCTTCGCGTACTGCACCGGTATGCGCCGCTGACCGCGTTCCATGAACACGACCGCAGCCACGACGAACACGAACACCACGAGCAGGAAGAGCGTCAGGTACCACTCGTTCAATTGCATCGCGTTGACGATGGTGACGGGGAAGCGGGCCACGATGTTGGCGAAGATCAGAAGCGACATGCCGTTGCCGATGCCTCGCTGAGTGATGAGCTCTCCCAGCCACATGATGAACGCCGTGCCTGCGAGCAGCGAGATCACAATGACGATGCGGGTCAGCCAGTCGAACCGCACACCGATGCCGCCCTGAGACACATCTGCTTGGAAGATGCTGAGCAGGCCCAGGGACTCCATGAAGCCGATGCCGAGCGTCAGGTACCGCGTCACCTGCGTGATCTTGCGCTGCCCGGCCTCTCCCTCCTTGGCCCACTGCTCGAGGGTCGGGATGACCGCCTGCAGCAGCTGCATGATGATGGAGGCCGTGATGTAGGGCATGATGCCCAGCGCGAAAATCGCGAAGTTCTCGAGCGCGCCGCCCGCGAACAGGTTCAGCAGACCGAGTGCGGCGCCCGACTGCACGACCTCCTTGATCGCGGCCGGGTCCACCCCCGGAACAGGGATGTGGGCACCGACGCGGTAGACCGCGATGATGCCCAGCGTGAACAGGATCTTCTTGCGGAGATCCGGGATCCTGAATGCGTTCGCGAGCGCCTCGATCACCGTTCCTCGACCGTCCCTCCTGCGGCCTCGATCTTCGCCTTCGCAGGCACCGAGACCTTGTCGACGCGGACGGTGAGAGCCTTCGTGATCTCGCCGTCGCCCAGAACCTTCACCGGCACGGTCTTCGACTTGATGACTCCCTTGGCGAACAGCGAGTCGACATCGACGACCTCGCCGGCCTCGTACAACGCATCAAGACGGGACACGTTGACCACCGCGTACTCGACGCGGTTGCGGTTCTTGAACCCCGGCAGCTTCGGCAGCCGCATGTGCAGCGGGTTCTGCCCGCCCTCGAAACCGGGGCCCTTGCCGCCACCGGACCGCGAGAGCTGGCCCTTGTTGCCGCGCCCCGAACGGCCGCCGTGGCCGCTCCCGTGGCCGCGACCGACGCGCTTGCGCTCCTTGCGCGACCCTGGGGCCGGGAAGAGATCGTGGATCTGCATGTGTGCACTCCTTCGTTTCGCTTCACGGGCATCGCCCGTTGCCGGCCGCTCGCCGCCGGCTGACTCCGTCACCTTGCTCTACTGCTCCTCGACCTTCACGAGGTGCTTGACCTTGAAGACCATGCCGCGGATGACGGGAGTGTCGGGCTGCTCGACGGTGTGGTGCATCCGCTTGAGCCCGAGCGCACGCACGGTGGCCTTCTGGTCCTGCGGCGCGCCTATCACGCTCTTGACGAGCGTGATTTTCAGCGTGCCGGGCTTCGTCGCCTTCGCCATCACTTGACCTCCAGACCGTACACTTCCGCGACCGTCTTCCCGCGCTTGCGGGCGACTTCCTCAGGGCTCTTGAGCTGCTTGAGCCCCTCTGCCGCAGCCTTGACCATGTTGAGCGCGTTGTTGCTGCCGAGCGACTTCGACAGGACGTCCTTCACGCCGCCGAGCTCGAGCAGGGCGCGCACCGGGCCGCCGGCGATGACGCCCGTACCGGGAGCTGCCGGCTTCAGCAGCACCTTGCCGGCGCCGAACTCGCCGAGGACCTCGTGAGGGATAGTCGTGCCGGAGAGCGGGAAGGTGAACATATTCTTCTTCGCGTCCTCGACGCCCTTCTTGATCGCCACCGGCACCTCGGCAGACTTGCCCATACCGACGCCGACACGGCCGTTGCCGTCGCCGACGACGACGAGCGCCGTGAGCGAGAAGCGCCGACCGCCCTTGACGACCTTCGCCACACGATTGATGTAGACGACCTTCTCCTGAAGCTCCGAGACCGGAGCCGCTTCGTGATCGCGAGCCATCAGCACACCCTCCTAGAACGACAGGCCCGCGTCACGGGCGCCATCTGCAAGTGCCTTCACGCGGCCGTGGTACAGCCGGCCGCCGCGGTCGAACACGACCGTCGTGATACCCTTCGCCAGTGCTCGACGACCGACGAGCTCGCCGACCGCCTTCGCCGCCTCGATGCTCGAGCGGCTCTTGAGCACCGACTTGAGCTCGGGGTCGAGCGTCGAAGCCGCGACGAGCGTCACACCGGCCTCGTCATCGATGATCTGTGCATAGATGTTCGCGTTCGAGCGCGTGATGCGCAGGCGCGGACGCGCAGCGGTGCCGGAGACCTTGCCCCGGACGCGGCGCTGGCGCCTGGCGAGCGCTGTCCTCTTCGCTTTCGTCTTGTCCATGTCTGTGAACCCTGCTTCCTCGATTCGTCACGCCGGCCACCGCCGGCACGATGCCTATCGCTACTTGGCTGCCTTGCCGAGCTTCCGCCTGACCTGCTCGCCCGCGTACCGGACGCCTTTGCCCTTGTACGGCTCCGGCGGGCGGATCTTGCGGATCTCTGCAGCGACCTGACCCACGCGCTGCTTGTCGATGCCCTTGACCACGATCTTCGTCGGCGCAGGCACCTCGAACGTGATGCCTTCTTCGGGCTTGACGATGACCGGGTGGCTGAAGCCGAGGCTCAGATCGAGGTCGGAACCCTTCAGCGCCGCGCGGTAGCCCACACCGACGATCTCGAGCTCCTTCTGGAAGCCCTCGGACACGCCCGTCACCATGTTGGCGATGAGCGTGCGCGTCAGACCGTGCAGCGAGCGGTGGCGCCGCTCGTCGCTCGGCCGCTTGACGACGATCGCACCGTCCTCGTGCTCGATGATCATGTCTTTGTCGAACGTCTGCGTGAGGGTCCCCTTCGGGCCCTTCACCGTGACCTCGTTCCCATTGATGGCCACCTCGACCCCGGACGGGACCGGGATGGGCTGCTTGCCGATACGAGACACAGCTCCTCGCTCCTTTCAGTCCTGTCCGCTCACCAGATGTAGGCGATGACCTCGCCGCCGACGCCTGCGGCGCGGGCCTGCTTGTCGGTCATGACGCCGCGAGAGGTCGAGATGACCGCGATGCCGAGGCCACCGAGCACGCGGGGAAGCTCGTCCTTCTTCGCGTACACGCGAAGGCCCGGCTTGCTGATGCGGCGGATGCCGCTGATCACGCGCTGCTTCTTCGGGCCGTACTTCAGAGTGATCTGCAGCACGTCGCGCGGCTCGCTCGGCTTGACCGCGTAGTCGGCGATGTAGCCCTCTTCCTTCAAGATGCGCGCGATCTCGACCAGCTTCTTGGACGAGGGCATCTCTACCGTGCTCTGGTACGCCGTATTGGCGTTCCGGATCCGGGTCAGCATGTCTGCGATGGGATCTGTCATGCTCATTGGTTCGTCCTCCTGTTATCGGACTCGTACGGCCCGCCGGTTCGCTGCAGCCCATGGCCCCAGCGCCTTTCGGGCCCTCGACGCAGGGCCAGCCGACCTGCTACCAGCTGGCCTTCTTGACGCCAGGGAGCTCGCCACGGCTGGCTAGCTCGCGCAAGCAGATGCGGCACAACCCGAACTGGCGGAAGTACCCGCGCGGACGGCCGCAGCGCACGCACCGGTTCACTGCGCGCACCGCGAACTTCGGCTTGCGCTTCGCCTTGGCGATCATCGACTTCTTTGCCACAGTTCGACCTCCTCGAACGGTCGGTCCGCGAAAGCGGCTCCGCTTGGTCTATCGCTTGAACGGGAATCCGAGCTCGTCGAGCAGGGCCCGGGCTTCCTCGTCAGTCTTCGCACTCGTGACGAACGTGATGTCCATGCCCCTGATGCGATCGACCTTGTCGTAGTCGATCTCGGGGAATATCAGCTGCTCGGTGATGCCGAGCGAGTAGTTGCCGCGACCGTCGAATGCATCCGCGCTGATGCCGCGGAAGTCGCGGATCCGTGGGAGCGCCGTCGACAGTAGCCGGTCGACGAACTCCCACATGCGGTCGCCGCGCAGCGTCACCTTCGCGCCGATCGCCATGCCTTGCCGCACTTTGAAGCCGGCGATCGACTTCTTGGCGCGCGTCACAGCAGGCTTCTGGCCCGTGATCAGCGCAAGGTCCTGCATCGCGGCCTCGAGCTGCTTGGGATCCTGCACCGCCGCGCCGACGCCCATGTTGACGACGACCTTCTCCAGCCGTGGCACCTGATGCACGTTCTCGCACCCGAGCCGCTCTTTGAGCGCGGGCACAATCTCGTTCAGGTACCGCTCCTTCAAACGTGGTGCCACTTGTCTCCTCCGATCCTGCGCCCGGCGGATTTCCGACCCGACGGGACTTTCGTCTCGATCGACTACTTGTCGATGTCCTTGCCGCACTTCTTGCACACCCGGATCCGGACGCCATCCTCGCGGCGCCGACCGACGCGGGTGGGCTGGCC